>NZ_JBIAWI010000008.1:0-447270 GCF_042895385.1 Streptomyces sp. NPDC001401 | reverse complement strand
TGAGACGTCAGACATCTCGATCAACAGCTCGGGGGCCTCGCTCGTTGCGCTCCTGAGCCGTCACCTGATCAGAGGCCAACTCGAAGAAGCTCAGTGGCCGAGTTCGCCAACACGTACCACGCGGCCCCTCCGGCCCCACCGAGCACGACGAGTGCGACAACGAGCAGCACGATCAGCCCGGCCTTCTTCTTCCGCGGCCGCGCAGACGGAACGGGCGCTCCGGGGTATTGCTGTGGATGGCCGTAACCGGGCTGGGGAGCCATCGGATACTGCGGGGGCACCGAGTGTTGGGGATAGCCGTAACCGGGCTGCCCTGGTGGGCCGGCGGACGGCTGCTGCGGGTAGCCGTAGCCGGGCTGTCCCGGCGGTGTCGAAGGTGGCTGTTGCGGATAGCCGTATCCCTGCGGCGGTTGGTAGCCCTGCTGGGGTGGCATGGGGGGCTGCTGGGGTGGAGGGGGCTGCTGCCCGTAGGGACCGGAACCCGGCACAGGTCCGTTGGCGCTCATCGGATGTTGCTCCTGACGTACTGGGCCCAGGCGGTCTGGAATTCGCTCTCGTTCATGCCAACTGCCTTCTGCAGCTGCTGGTCGAGGTTCGTCGGATGCCTGTAGTGGTCCACGACAAACTCGAAGAGCGCTTCCTCGCCGCCCTTCTCCGCGATGAAACGATTGGCCAGATAGCTGAGGGCGTAGTTCGCACCGACCGAGTTGCCCGCCGATGAGAAGTCCTGGCCGGGCAGTTCGCCGTCGAACTCCTCCCCCGCCATGTCAGCACGCACCCGCTGGTCACCCAGAGTCGGGTCGAACCGATAGGAAACGTACTCTGCAAATCCCTCGACAACCCACGCCCGAATGCTCGTCTTCTCGTCCTGGCCGTAGGCACCAGGGTCCTGCGGCTGAACAAGAGCGTGCGTGATTTCATGGCGGGAGATCTCTCCGACACCCCTGCGCCACGCGGAGGAAGTGAACTGGCCCGCCGAGGTGTCCATCTTGATGCGCGCGCCGCCGTATTCGAGCCGATCTTTGTCGCTGCTGCCGTTGTTGAAGGCGGGCATGGGCACGCTTTGCCCAGCATCCCATCCCACGTCAGATCCGTCGTTGTTGTACAGCCTCGAGTACGTCTTACGGTTCGGCTCAAGTACGACGAGGAAGCCCTCAGGGGTGTTGGGAACCGACGACGTCTTCGATCCCCACAGCGCGATGTCCTTCTCTGCGCTCTCCTCGACGATGGGCGCGAAACGGCCGGCGTCAACGGCGTTCTTCTTGGCCGAGATCGTGATGGTGTGCGCTTGACGCTTGACGTACATGTCGTCGTAGAGGTCCCAGGGGGCCGGATAGTAGACCGCGTTGGCCAATGCGCTCGCGCCTGGAGATCCCCCCACCTCACTGATGCGCGGCGGGGCCGAGTCGGACTGCTTCTCGACCGTCCACCGATACCACTCGGAGACCGGTCGAACGTCAACGCCCTTGATCTGATGGACGAAGGCCACGTCCAGCGCGAGCTTCACATCGGAGCCGTACTCATCCGAACCGTCGCCGGTCTGCTGGAGCACCATGTACTTGCTCTCCGCGAAAGGAACCTTCCGCAGATTCTCGAAGATCTTGCGCTGCTTGTCCTTTGCCGCGCCGACGAACGGCTTCAGGAACTCGTCTTCGTCTCCGCTCTTCAAGGCATTCGTGCGGCCGTTGAGCAACGTGTCGATCTCGTCCGAGCTCAAGATCTGCTGTGCCTCGTCGCCGCCGTCCTGGGCGCCGGGCAGCGAGCCCCCGCCAACAGCCTTGTAGAGAGCCAGCCCACCGACTGCGAAGACGGCCACCACAGCCAGGACCAGCAGCCCGATCACGACGCGCTTCAGCCCCTTGCCATCGCCAGAGTTGTCAGGCGGTGGCGGCGGTGGCGGATACCACCCTTGCTGCTGGACTGGTGCCCCGTACGGACCGGCGTGCCCCGGGCCTCCCGGTGGCGGCGTCGAATAGGACATGGCTACCTCTCATGCGGTCATTCGGATGAAGGGCACGATGCGGTCCAGCCACACGTGACATAGGCCCGGGTGACTCACCCGGGCCTCAATGGGCGATGCGTGCAGGCTCATTGAGCGGCACTCACATTGCCCGACTTACCCTCCCCTTATGTTCAGGCAACACCTTATGACCTTGGCTAACGCAGTCCTTACTGGCTTCTATGGGGCTCCCGTGCAGAAACTGTGATCAGAAGCGGCAGGGGGCCGCACGGCGGGGCACTCTCCTCCGGGCTGCGCACTGCGGCCGGTGGTCGAACTCGTAGCTCCAGGTGAGCCCGTCTGGAGCGGTGACCTGGGTGAGGTGGAGTTCGGCGTCGTACGCGTAGAGAGAACTCGCGGGGCGGCGGGCAGATGATGGCGACCTACCGGCAGAACACCGGGCCGAACTACTCCTGCTCCTGACGGGGCATGCGCGGCCACGACCTCGCCGCCACCGTGGCCAAGAGCTGGGCACCCGACGACGCCTGGCGAACCGCCCTGCCCTGGCTGCCCCTGGACTCCTGAATCCAGGACGATCTGAAGTGTCCGCCGACTACTACGACTACAAGCCCGGCGCTGGTCATGGTCGGCAGGTCCGCCGCAACCCGTCCTCAGCCTGCGATACCGGATCGCTCATGGGCTCAGAACGGCTTCTTGGGCCGCTGCCCCGTGGCCAGCCACGTCTGCAACTGCTCAGTGGTGTAGGCGGAAGGAGGGAACCCCACAAACGACTTGGTCGAAGCGGAGGAAGGCCGAGGTCTCGCACTGGTCCGCGCCTGCGCCGACGTATGGGGCTGGCAGCCGCTGGCCAGGAACGGCAACCGGGGCAAGTGCGTGTGGTGCGAGATCATTGCCGCGTAGGTCGTGTGGCAAGGTCAGCGGGAGTCGGCCATCCGGTACTCGCAAGCAATCCCCCGGGCCGCTGACGTTCGAAGATAGTGCTGGCCTGGCCTGGCCGTGGCACTCGTCAGTGATCACGGCCTGCTCCGAACTGTCGCAGAGCGCATCCGCGATTAGGGGGTCGGCTCCGCGGCCATGGCGATCCAGCTCAGGATGCCCACGGGGATCGCGACGATGACGGCATAGCCCATCCGGTCGGCGACCCGCTGACGCCTCGAGGGCTGCCGGCTATGGGATTCCCGGCGCTGGGACGCTCCCCGTGGCTTGATCGCTTGGTACGCGAGGCATCCGAGGACGGCCACGCAGACCGAAACCTGCCAGAGTTCGCCCACGATGCCCCAGAACCCGACCCGCTGAATCGTGTGGGGCTCCAGCCCCCGCCGTGCATCGAACTCGGTGCCGTCCGGGTAGTCGTGCCCGGTGTCTTTGAGGTGTACGTAGACGGCGTCGGCGGCTGTGCCGCCGTCCCGCGTGAAGTCCCCGTAGCAGTCGTAGTTGGAGTTCTTACGGGTGTTGCTGGTGTTGACGCAGGTGTCCACCTTGTATGTGCCAGGGGTGCCGTAGACGCCTGCGGACAAGGCAAGGTCGGCAGTCGCGGTGACGCACCAGAAGGCTGTCACGAGGGCGAGGACGACGCCACACACCCAGCCGAATACACGCATCATCCGTGCACCAAGATCCTCGGCTCCTTCTCCAACAGCCCGGAGATACCGGCTTGTTCGGCAAGGGCCCTGCGCCGCGGGTCGGCTTGGGCGCGCTCCTGCTCGTACTTGTCCCAGTCCGCGGGCTGCACGAAGAGCATGTCGTTGCTCCCCGGCACGATCATGACGCCGCCAAAGGCCAGGTCACCTGCGAACCAGGCCCCTCCCTCCTCGACCTCCTTCGGCCAGCGGCGCACTGTCGAGGCGTTGATCGCACGCAGAGAAGGAGCGCCGTGCTGCCCGCGCACCGACAGCCGGACGGTGTGTACATCGCCCAGGTACTTCCACTCGGTGTCCTTCTTGGACACACGCGTGCGGTACTCCAAGGGGTAGGTGTGCAGCACCTTCTCGCACACCTTGAACCGCGACCCATGCCGCAGCCGGAGGACGAGGAAGATCAACACGAGCAGGGCGGCAGGGGCACAGAAAGCGGGCAGGGCAGCATCCCAGCCACCCAGACGCGCCACGATCGGCACGACGAAAAGGATCACGGCGAGCGCTAGGCGAGTGGCAATGTGCCGGTACAGGAGGGTCCGGTTGTGTTTGAGTACCTGCGCAATGTCGGGCGCCTTGGGCGGGTTGTCCATGAAGGGGGTTCTGTCCTTATCCGAGGTCGTTGACCCATGGCCGCCTCGTCCGCGCACGCTCGCGGCTCGCTGCACGGTGTCGGCGCCAGCTTCGCCGAATCAGGGGTGCCCGCGTACGGGCCACCCCGCGACGGATGTCTCGGTGCGCGTCCGCGAGATGAAGAGCGGGCGGAAGGGTGCCGCCGGTTTCACAGTTTCACGAGTCTCTGGCCTGCAAAGGAATTTGGGATCTGTCGGACCCGGCCTTCCCTCGATCGGTGACCGACCTGAAAGAGGTCACTTATCTACGTGAGTAGCCCATGGATAGGGTTATACCTACTCTTTACAACCACTTGCTGCACGCCAATGTGTCGGGTAGTCACCGAAACGTCTCACTGCCCGTACGGGGGCTGCTGGGTGTAGGGATTGGGGTTCTGCGGAGGCTGTGCAGGAGGAGCGGAGTACCCGTACGGCTGGTTGGGAGCAGGGGCGGGGTACGGGGGTTGAGCGGCCGGGGGCATTGCTTGCTGGGGCGGGTACCCCATGGTCTGGGGGTAAGGCCCGTTGATGGGGCCGCCGTTCGCCGAATTACGGCGGCTACGGGTCACGGCGAAGACAACGACGGCGGCGATGACGGCTCCGAGGCCGATAACGCCGATGAGAAGGACGATGGCGCCCATTGATGTGGATCCCTTCCTGCTCTCAGCCTGTTTTGCCGAGCGGTCATTGTCCGCGGATGCATCGTCGGCCAACTGGATATGACCGACGGGATTCCCCTTGGACCCCTAGGGAATATTCATCGTGAGGGCTTTGTAATCAGACAGTTTGCCGATGCGCTCGACAGCCTCGCCAGCCACACAACTGTCTCTCACCACTTCTTCCGGTCGATCCCGGCGCGCTGGGCGCGGTCCAAGGCGTCAGCGTCAGCCTTTGCCCTGCGAGACTCCAGCTGCTCCCATTGTCGGGGCTTGGTGAACATCGGGGCTTCACCACCGGGGATCGCGACAATTCCGCCGAAGCGTTCGTCGCCCGCGAACCAGATGGCCGAGGCCATGTCCCCTTCCCACGTGCGGTGACGTATCACCGGGCTCATGACCAGCTCTGGGGACCAACGCCCGGAGCCATGAGACATCTTGACGACATGCGGACTCCGGGGTCGTCGTTCGATTACGTCGAGGCGACGGACGCCCGGCCGCTGTTCCCACGGATAGACACGAAGGACTCGCTCGATACGCCGCAACCAGCGGAAATTGGCGATGATGACTTGAAGCATCACCAAGCAGAGAATCCACACGAGGACGGGTACAAACCTGACCGGGCCGAAGCCCAGGGCGATGAGCAGCCCGGCGGCGGCAGCGATGAGGACTATCAGCGCCAGGCGTATCCACAGTCGCACGCGAAGCGATCGGCAGATTTCCAGCATCCGTGGATCATCCAGGGCGTTTCCCGAAAGCGGGGGCGTCTGCGGGCCGTCGGTCGACAAGTGATTCCGACTCATCCGAATGTCTCTCGCATGTCATCCTCGAGTGCTCGTTGTCGAGCGGTCGCCAGGGCCGGACTCGGCCCTTCTGGGTCATCGAACGTAACGGTGTGGGCCATGGCCAGCAAGATCTCCCGGTACTCGGCCTCGTAGGCCAGCGCGGCCGTGGTGAGCTGCATGAGGTAGACCGATGATCCCGTACGGTTGGGGATCAGAACGGTGCCGCGCCAGACGCGGTCCTCGGCATCGTTGGGGTCCGCACCCTCACGGGCGGGCGGCGCCGGAGCGCGCTCTATCCCATCGGTGAGCAGGGCCGGCCCACAGGGCAGGTCGACCATGGTGGCTTCGGTGGCACCTCCTGCGCCCAGCGCGTCGAGTGCCCCGGCGAGCGCGAGCGCAGGCTTGATCCCCTCAAGCGGCTGTTCGGCAACCGTCAGCACGGACACCATGAATGCGGAGCCGTCCTCCTCGGGATGGGCACCGATGGAGACATGGATGACGCCCTGCTTCTCCAGCATGCCCAGGATGTGGGGTCAACGAGGTCTTCGACGCGCTCGACGAACAAACCGCCGTGGTCCCGGGAACCGGCACCCTCGACATCGTGATCCCGTCCCTGGCCCGCTCGCTCGCCGCCGTCCACGAACAACGACGAGCCCTGGAGGCCCAGATCCAGGCCCTGCTGGAGCCTCACCCTCTTTCCGCGGTCCTGACCTCGATTCCGGGGGTCGCGGTCAGGACCGCCGCCACCTTGCTGGTCACCGTCGGCGACGGCACCAGGTTCCCCACCGCCGCCCACCTCGCCCCCTACGCTGGCCTCGCCCCCACGACCAAGTCTTCGGGAACCTCGCTCCACGGCGAACACGCGCCCCGAGGCGGCAACCGACAGCTCAAACGCGCGATGTTCCTGTCCGCATTCGCCGCCCTGCACGATCCCGCCTCCCTCACCTACTACGACCGATGCCGGGCCCGCGGAAAGACCCACACCCAGGCACTTCTCCGCCTGGCCCGCCAGCGGATCAACGTGCTGTTCGCGATGCTCCGCGACGGGACCTTCTACGAACCGAGAACCCCACGCCTCGCTTGACGAAAGACATAGAGGCCCCCCGGACTGGCAATTCTTGGAATTTTGCCAAACGGCATGGTCATCATGGCCCAATCCGGGTATTGGGATAGACTCAGCGTCTTCAATCCCTCGCGACGGGAGAGCAAGGACGAACTTGATCAACAGCTATCCCGCGACTCGCTTCTTAGGGGCATCCTGGCCCAAATAGGATCCACAGGCCGCGGTCACTCCGAGGAAACCGACAATTCCCGCCGCCCATCGCCAACCAGTCGCCACATCGAACGTCAACAGCGCGGCACAAGCTATGACGACCACACAGATCTGCAATTCTAGGGACTCGAGGAAAAGAGGCCACTGGGAGCGAGGATCAAATACTCGGAGCGGCTGGCCCTGTCCAGGAACAGGGCTGAGCTTCTCAATGGAGACACCACTGTCGTTGAACGACCGCGCCTGGTCGACACTCATCATTCCGTGCACGACCAAGCCGGTGTCGAATACCAACGCCGCAGGGGTTGCGCGCGGAGAAATCCGCCAGCCCCGCGCTCCCCGATGCGCATCCCAGCACAGCCAAAGCTGCTGACCCTCCATCGCCTCGGGTAGACCGCCCTTGCCTGCATCAGTGTAGAAGCGCACCCATCCGGCGTCTGTTTGGATCTCCAGATGCTTCCCCTTGAGCGGCGATCCCCGCCCTGCCGTGTCGAAATGTCCGCCAATTCGGGTGTAGCTTCCCCGAATAGCCTTGTCCTTCTTGCCTAGTTGAGAGAACGAACGAAAACCATGTTTGACTGACAGATGATTCACGGCCAGGAACCAACTGAGAACCGTAGCAGCGACGAACAACCAGCGCATGTACGCGGGCATCGTTTCCCCACGCAGTTTCCAACCAAGACTGCGCTCGTTCCCTGCCAGTGCCCCGAGGCGCGGCTGGGCAGGCGCATACAGCACCTCCACCTGGTCACCGGGACTCAACGGCTCGTTCGTCGTGGCTTCGACCGTTGCCGACACGGTCTCGCCATCGGCTTCGACGGGCAGTTGGACGACGACGGTCGACACATAGGGGTCAGTGCCTCGGGAGGACTTTCTACGCACATCGCTGATCTTTTCCGCCCTCGCGACTCCGAACTCGGCTCCGGCCGAATGGAGACGCTCCACCTTCACCGGCCTCTGCGGTGTTCCTACAGTCAGGGCGATAACCCCCAGCAACACAGTGGAGATCCCGATCACCCAGGCAAGGCTTCGAAGCTGCCGACCTCGTCTCGAAGGGATGGTCCGCGGCATAGAGAGCGGCTCCAGGACCGAGCCATGCGCATCCTCGACCGCCTCAGAGACCGCAGCCGCGGCGACCTCGTCGAGCGGCCGCCAACCCCCTGACGACCGTTGCTGGAGCGCGATCGCCACTACACAGACGAGCGCAAAGCCAAGGGAGACCAGTACCAGCTGCCGCCGCAGCTCTGGGTCGGAACCGAACAGCCACAGCCCGAGCACGGACGTCGCTGCAGTCACTCCCAGCCCCGCACACCACGCGCCAATCCTAGGGGACACCTTGAATGGCGTACGAGTCACTTCCCCATGCATCATCAGCCGAAATCCTCGCGAATCCGGTCCGTTGCCGACGCGTGGTTCCCCTCAACGCCCCGCTCGGCGGCCTTCTGCGCCTCTCCAGAACTCTTGTCCACTCCATCGAACCCGTCCTTCGCGGTGTTCGCGGAAACGCCCCCTGCTATAGGAGTGGCGGCACCAAAGGCGGCGTCAATTCCGGCCTGTTGGTGCTCCGGCCGATCCCCGCTGTAGGCGAAGTCATTATCGTTCCTCAGACCTCGGGCCATGTCGTCAAGTCCCCTGTCGACGACCCTTGCTCCGCCACCGATTCCACCGGCTGCGCCTCCGGTGACACCAGTGACGAGGCTCTGCCTGATGTCGAAATCGTCACCCGTGCGCAACGAGTCCAGGTAGTCTCCCGACATCCCTCCTGCCGCACCGCCAGCCACCCCGCTGAGGATGTCCCCGCCACCCAGCGCGGTCACGCCCTTGCCTGCGGCGGTCCCGACCGTCGCGCCCGCCAGGCCTCCGACCATGTTGGTGCCGACTTCCCAACCATTGCCGCTGACCTTGCTGGTAACCATGCCGCCGGCAGTGCCACCCGCCCAGTTCAACAACCCATCGGCGAGGAGTTTCCCTGCCCTTCCTGAGTTATACAGAGCCCGGAACGCTGTGCTGATCGCCCGCAGGAGCCTGCCCAGGCGGCCCGCGGCATCGAGAGCCCTTGTGACCAACATGGTGACTCGCGCTGTACCGGCCGCTGCCGAGACACCCAGCGTGAGGAACGACATACCCACCGAGACGCCGATGGAAATCCCGATCTCCGTATAGATATCGTGGATCTCATCATTGACCTGTTCAATGCTCTCAGCAGCATCCTCGAGGCCCTTGGCCGCTTTGTCGAAGTCATCCGTTGCATCCAGGACGGCAGCAGCAAATTCGTTCCAATGAGCCTGGAATGCATTGGCTGCCTCACCGCGCCAGGTGTGCCCGACGGTTCTTTTGACATCTTTGTCTAGATCCTTGACCAGGCCCTCGACATCCGACTTAAGCGTTCGCCACGCCTTGGCCGCGTCTTTCAACACATCCGGGCGACCACCGGGATTGATGATTTCAATGCCGAGTTCGATGATCTCTTCGGCCGCGGACTCGTTTCCGCTCACCGGTCGCCGCCCTCGTGCTTCCCGAAGAGGACTGCGAGGTCGTCGTCGGTGACCTCGGTGTCCCTGTTCACCTTCCGCAAAGCGTCGGCAATCTTGTCCAAGTGCTCATGCACGACCTTCATGGCGCTGGCAACATCCGCAGAGTAAGAGATGTAGGCGGAGGTGACTTCCTCCGATTCGGTCAGGACACCGAATCCGTCGGTTATGGCTTCTTCTCCTGTCTGCTCCTCGAATTTCTTGAGGTAGGACCTCAGGTCGTATGCCTGCAACTCAAACTTGCGGGCCAATTCCCTGCCCGCTCCAGGCTCGTAATACGAGGTTCCGTCATCAGCCATTTCAGTCCTCATCTTGGGGGTGTACAGGCCGCAGAGCACGGTGCGAAGACCATCACTCGCTGAGCGACCTCCGCCTCGACTGTGTAGGCCATGGGTCAATCCGATAACAGGGCGGAGCACCACCAAGAATACGAGGATCGCTATGGCCAAACACTCCTGCCGCCGCTGGACGGTCAGCTACGCCTACTGCCCCTGGTGCGGGGGCTGTTGGGCGTAGGGGTTCGGGTGCTGCTGACCTGGAGGAGCGGGGTACCCCTGGTTCGGAGCGGAGTTGGGGTACGGCTGCTGGGCAGGCGGGTACGTTGGGTACTGGGAGCCTCCACCGCCGGAGCCGGGGCCGCCGTTGCCGCGGTTACCTCGGCTGCGCATCACCGCGAAGATGATGCCGCCGATCACTACTACCGCCGCGATGCCACCGATGATGAGGGGGATGGGCAGGCGGCTTGAAGAGTCCTGCTCCTTGGCCTGAGTTGAGCCGTCTTCGTTGCCTTCGGTGGCGCTGCCGGCCTTTGACTCTGTGCTGGACGGGAGCTGCCCCAAGGGGCCTTCCTTGGAACCCTTGGGGATGTCCATCGTGAGGGCCTTGTTGGGGCGGAGGATGCCGTAACCGTATTCGCGATCAGGGGCCTTCAATCCCTTGTGCTGAAGGAATGAAGCTGACTTGATGAGGCGGTTGATTACCTGGCCTGCGGTGAGGTCAGGATACTTGGCCCGGACAAGGGCTGCCGCAGCGGAAACATAAGCCGTGGCGTCCGAAGTTCCGCTGTCCAAGCTATATCCGTCGGACCGATTCTTGTTCGCAGAGACGATCTCAACGCCTGGAGCAACAAGGGCCAATCCCTTTCCAGTATTGGATTCGTCCCAGAGGTTCCCGTCCTTGTCTACGGCGCCGACAGAGACTACACCCGGCAGAGCTGCCGGCTCATCAACGGTGAACCCTCCTTCATTACCCGCAGCCGCAACAACTACGACGTCGTGTGCTTGGGCATACGCGATTGCCTCGCGGCCACTAGTGAGAGTCCTACCGCCTCTTCCTCCGCTGAGAGAAAGGTTGATGACCTTCGCGCCGTTGTCCACGGCATATCGCACAGCCTTGGCCCAAGTGTCGTCCTCGAAATCATCATCCTTGTTCTGAAGAACGCGCAGCGGAAGAATTTTTGCTTTCGGCGCGAGCCCCACCATGCCCGCTTTATTTCCCGCACCATGGCCATGGCCAGCAATCAAGCTCGCCATGCCGGTGCCATGTCCGGCCACATCCTTCTGAGCATTTCCCCCTCCGGTGAAGTCCTTCCCTTGGAGGACTTGACCAGTCAGGTCAGGGTGACTGCCATCGACACCTGAGTCGACGACGGCAACGGTGACTCCCTCACCCTGAGTCAACGCCCAAGTTGCGTCCATCTTGTAGGCATCCAGGACCCACTGCTGGTCCCGAACGTAATCGGCCGAGGCAATCGGGGCTGAAGTGAGGAGCAAGGCTCCTGTCAACGCCACAACCCCCGTCGTGGACCAGACTCGCTTGGCACCCATGTTCTTTGCTCCTCACTCAACAACGGCTGGTTCCGCCAGCCTTCATACGAGCGAGCCGCACGGTTCCTCCGTGCGGCTCGCCAACGTACCTACTCGATGGTTCGCGGGACGTTCCGGTTGCGGTCCTCTTCCGAGATCCAGGTCTCTTCGTCCTCGACCAAGTAGTCGGGGCGGTCGCCCTGGCTGTTCTCCTTCTTGCGGCGGTCCTTGCCACCCGCCCCAGCTGCGCCAGCCTGGGTGCCGCCCCGGCTGCCGTGCAAGCCTGCACCGCCACCGGCACCCTTGCCGACTCCCTTGGCCGCCCCGACCACACCGCCACGGGCCCTCGCGAGGGCTCCACGACCGCCAGCGCTGGCACCACCTCGGCCAGCTGCGCCGAGGCCCCCGCCACCCATGCCACCCATACCTGCTCGCCCTCCGGCGGCGCGGCCAGCCGCGCCAGTACCGGTCACGCCACCGCGACCGCCAGCAAATCCGACGCCGCCGCCCAAACCAGACGTTCCGCCAGGAGCCACGACACCGGAACCCTGGGATCCGCTGACACCGAAGTTGCCACTGCCACCGGGTACGCCCGCACTGGTGCCGGGACCTGTCCCTGTCATACCGGTGGAGATGCTGTCCACATTCGTCCCGGTCGAAGGGAGACTCGTCTTGGTCGTCGGAAGCTGCGTGCCTCCCGTGATGCCCGGGGCACGGGGCACTGTCGGGGCTGGCTTGATGCCAGCGGTCTGGCCTGCACTCCACGGCTTATTACCCGATGTCGAACCGCTTGGACGGGACGCACCCGCACCGGGCGAGACGACAGGTGGCGGGTACTCCACTTCACGGTTCGGGTCTTTGATGTGGCCATCGTCGCCCGTTCGGATCTTATTGTTCTGCAGGTTCCGCGTGACTCGCATGTAGTTGGCCCCGAGGGTCTCCATAGCCCCGACGGCCTTCAGTTGCACGTACCTGCTGGAACCGATATCACTCTCATATTCGTCGGCGATTTGCGCGGCGCTCTTGTCGCCTTTCGCAAGCGCCGCGTTGGCGTTGGATCCGTCGGTTGTAATCTCGGTCAAGTCATCGAGGCCTTTTTCCAAGACGCCCGGTTCCTCAAGGTGATCCACTACAGTCTTGGCGATCCGCAACTGCGTACTGGCGTCAGCCATCTGGGACCTGTTGAGGTCAGCCTGCCAAGCTGCGTTCCGGATGCTGGTCGATACCTTGGCAGCCTCTTTCGAAAAGGCCGTTGCCGCATCCCCTCCCCAGTGCTCCAGAACCTCCTTGACCGCCTTGTCGAGCGCACCGGCGATCCCAAGGCTGTCGCCCTTACCGCCGACGAGGATGTCGTGGACCATTCCCCAGTTCTCACCCGTGGTCTTGACCGCTTCCGGATCGGCGTCAGCGAGCATCGCCTTGAGCTTCACCAGCGGAAACTCAATGAAATCCGTCTTCGTCTCAGGGCGCCCCGAATAGCACATTCCCTGATCAAGCACCGGCGGCTTCTGCATCTCTTTGCCATCAGTCATTGGCGAACCCTCCCTCAGTCAGTGATTCTCGATCGGGCTACTTACTCGAATGATCTATTTCCCGAGTCGCCGCCCATCTGCTGCCTGTTCGCGTATTCCTGCTCGGTGTACTTGTCCCTGACCTTGGAGGTGCTCTTGCCGAACCTGGTAATCAATCCGTGCAGCCCCGCGATGGCGTCTTCGAGGTCGTCCTTCGCATCCTTGTGAGCATGGAAAAGGTCAGACGCCTCTTGGAAGGTGCCTGCCGCACCAAACGCCTTCATCGAAATATCCGTACGATACCTCGACGTCTTCCCCGCCTCATCCATGTCGTCCAGCAGCGTCCAAAGGCGCCTGATGACCTCATCAAGCGCGCTCAGATCAACCCGCATTCCGTCGCTCATACCCCGTTGTCCTCTCCCCTGTACCTCAAATTGTCAGCACCGCTCGGTGCCCAAGTCATCGCCCGCGTCGGCCGATCCGGTCGGCTAACCCGACTACCCAGCCCGACCAACGCGCCCAACCCGCTCAGCTCTTCCTACCCGCCGACTACGCCAGTCCCGCACAGCCACCCCACTCCCCGCAACCACGAGCACCAACGCAAGCCCCGTCCCCAGCACATAAATGGCTGTCCGGCGCTCCCGCTCCGCCTCGCTCTCCCCCATGGTCACAGCCATGGGAACAACCCCGCCAGACCCGGTCTTCACTGCCGGATCCGGCGTCGGCGAGGTGCCCGGTGTCGAGTCGTCCGACAACGCGGCCACCGGGTCGATCACGCCCCACCCGGTGTAGCGGTTGGGGCCGCGGCCCGGGCGCTGAGCCGTTTCCTCGATGCGCGTGGCGATCTGATCTGCGTTCCAGCCCGAGTGCTTCTCCTTCAGCAGGGCCGCGACGCCCGCGACGTACGGGGCCGCGAAACTCGTCCCGTCCGCCGAGCACTGGCCGCTCTTCGGGACCGTAGAAACCATGTCGACGCCCGGAGCCGCGACGTCCACGAAGTCTCCCGACTGGGAGAAGTAGGCGCGTTCGTCGTTGCGGTCGGAGGCCGCCACCGCCAGCACGCCCGGGTACGCGGCGGGGTACGTGTCCGCGGACTTGCCGTCGGCTCCGTCGTTGCCGGCGGCCGCCACGACCAAGGCCCCCGAGTTCACGGCCGCCGTCACGGCGCTCTCCAGCGTCGGGTCGGTTCTTTTGTTGGCCGTGTCCGAAGAGATGTTGATGATGTCCGCGCGCGCGGCGATTGCAGCACGGATCGCCTGAGACATGGTCCCGGCGTCGCCCTTCTTGTTCTCTCCGCCCGCGTAGCGGAAGGAGAGGATTTTGGCGTTGGGGGCGATGCCCTCGAAGCCGGTGCCCTTCAGCGGGCGGGCCGCGATGATGCCCGCGACCCGAGTGCCGTGGCCTTCGAGGTCCTGGGTGCCGGAGCCGCCGACGAAGGACTTACTGCCGGAGGCCATGGCGCCGCTGAGCTGCGGGTTCGAGCTGTCCACACCCGTATCGATCACCGCAACCGTGACGCCCTTGCCCGTCGCCTGCCCCCACAGC
Source organism: Streptomyces sp. NPDC001401 (assembly GCF_042895385.1). Lineage (NCBI taxonomy): Bacteria > Bacillati > Actinomycetota > Actinomycetes > Kitasatosporales > Streptomycetaceae > Streptomyces > Streptomyces sp. NPDC001401. The sequence goes on along the minus strand of NZ_JBIAWI010000008.1, from coordinate 432,962 downwards.
TGGTCCAGGAGAACCCGCTGGAGCGACCAGGGCGTGGACTTGATGACGTCGCCGCCGAAGACGCATTCCGTGCTCGCTGCCAGGCCGAACTTCGCGCCGCCGGAGGCAGGGCTGTCGGAAGCGAATGCCGGCGGCGCCGACACCACGCACAGCCCACTCGCCGCAAGCACGCCAAAAACCCGCTGCAGTGCGCGGGTTCCACTGTTGCGGTCGTTGCGGCTACGCGAACGGGCTCTGCGGCCCTCCACGTTCAGGCCCCTCATGTCCAGGCCCCCAGGGCTTCCTCGACGTACCGGTGACGGACGTACCAATAAACGGATGTGAAGATTTGCGGGATTTGCTGTGTACGACCCCGAAGCAGAGCTCGGCCCAGTCGACACCGTGGCGTCGGCTGGGCCGATTCTCTTCATCTCAGGTCCCTCAGGTGCCTCGGGTCGCCGACTGGCTCAGCCCCAGGTCGAGGCGTTGCTCTTCTCCGTGGCCTGGTAGCTCTCGGCCGCGCTCTGCAGCGCCGTGGAGATCTTCAGGAGGGTGTTGTGCAGGTCCTGAGCGGTCTTGTCCCACTCGGTCTGCTTGCGCTGGTAGCCCTCCTGCGCCTCGCCTTCCCAGGTGCTGGCGACGCGCTTGACCGCGGCCTCGAGGTCGTCGAGCTGCTGCTTGATGCGGCCGGCGGTCGTACGCACGTCCGTGGAGGCGTTGGTGATGGTTGCGTAATTGACGAGGATCGACATCGTCATTCCCTTTCAGGAAGAGTCGTTAGGAAGTCGTTCGGGATCGATCAGGATCAGTGGGCTCGGTGGATCGGTCCGAGCCAGGGAATCGGCTCAGCCGAAGTCCGACATGATCTTGCTGATCTCGGAGTTCTGCTGCTCTTCCGACGCGGAGTAGTTGCTCCGCGTGGAGTCCACGGCTTCCTTGATGTCGTTGAGGATGTCGCTCATCTTCTTCGCGTCCTGGTTCCAGCGCTCCTGCAGCTGGTGGTAGGACGTGGCCGCCTGGCCCTTCCAGCCGCCGGCGATCTGCTCGATGACGCCGTTCAGACGGCGGATCTCGCCCTGCAGCTGGCCGTTGGCAGTGCTGATGTCACCGGAGAGCTTGGTGAGTTCGTCCTCTGTTACCCGGAACTGGCCGGCCATGTTGAACCTTCCCCCATGTCGTCGTTGATCCGGGAAACCTGCGTTGGTGCCCGGAGAAGCTTCGCACCGTTGAGCGCTGCAAACACTCTATCGTCAGCCTGTCGCACATCCACAGGCAAGACCAATCAGTTACACGGCTCACACACTTGAGCGATCATCTTGTGATCAACAGGGCGTGCGCGCTCAAGTCCGCCCGCCTGTCTGCCCGTTGGCGGGGCGGCGGCTCCAACCGCCGCCGCCCACCGACAGGAGTTCTCAGGTCACTGGCTCTGTTCCTGCGACGCGCTGCCCGTGTCCAGCGTCGGGCCCTTGGGGATGAATGTCGCCCAAGTCTGCGGCACGAGCGCGATGTTGGTGATGTCCCCGTAGCCCAGCCGTGTGCGCGCCTTGTCCGTCTCGCTCGCATTCTGCGACGAGCCGTCCGAGGAGGACGCAGACGAACCGCTGCCGCTTCCCTTCGCCTGGCTGTCGTTGTTCGACGGCAGCGAGTACCGCAGGCCCGTGTCCGTCAGCAGGTACTGCGCACCGCCGCCGCCCGCCACGCCGGTGAGCTCCTTGAAGAGGAGTCCCGAGCCGGACGAGACGTAGGCGCTCACCGAGTCGGAGACGACCTTCTTGGGGTACGTCGTTCCGGCCCAGGCGGCCAGCTGCGGCTTCTTGTCCGCGCCGAAGGCGCCGTTGTAGACGCTGCACGAAGTGGTACGGGGCTGGCCGGTCGCCGTGGTCGCAGGGTTGGCCTGGTGGGGGACGTCCTTCGGCCAGTCCTTGCCTCCGTAGAACCTCTCCGCCGAGCCGCCGTTGGCCGCGATGATGACGTTCTGGGGGACCTTGGCGGCGGCCGCCTGAGCCTGGGGCGACTGCTTGAGCAGCTCCGCGACGAATGGCGTGATGGAGGCGACCTTGTCCTTGAGGACGACCCAGTACTGCTTGCCCGCCGCGTCCTCCGACTCCAGCACCTGGCCCACCGTGGTCGCCCCGGCGGGCAGGCCCTTGGCCAAGGTCGTACTACCCGCGCCTGTGACGGTCGGGAAGGTGATGGCTCCGGCGTCGTTGAGGGTGGCAAGCCACTCCTGGCTCACCGGTTGCGGATCGGCCGACTGGCCGATGACGGCCGAGAGCAGCTGCGCCATGGTCGTCGGGCCGAGATCCTTTCCCCCCAGCAGGAAACGGTTCCCTTTGCTGTCGACCAGGTAGCGCGCACCGGTCTTGCTGTCCTTGACATACAGGACCTGACCGGAGTTGACCTTGCCCGAGTTGTCCAGCGTCTTGGCGTCTGCCGCGTCAAGAACGAAGACCGCACGGTCAATGGCGTCGGCCGTTCCCCCCGGCGCCGGCCGCTCGCACACCGCCCACGTCTTCGCCTTCTCCGCGTCGCTCGCGGACGGCAGCCGGTCCGGGGCGTACGGGATACCGATCGTCGCGCCGTGCGGGATGCTGCTCTTGTCGATCTCGCTGCCGGGGACCTCGAGGACGCTGCCCTTGCCCTTGTCGAGGAGGAGCTTGGCGGAGGCGTAGTTGAGGACTGGGTGCAGCGTCGCGACCTTCTTGCCGCTCGACGTCTTGTCGTTGATGACGACGTAGCGCGTCGTGGAGTCGCTGTCGACGATGATGTACTCGCCGGGCTTGTCCCAGCCCGCCGGCGCCGTCGGCTTGATCACACCGTAGGCGATGAAGCCGATCACCAGGACGACGCCGAGCGCCAGGCTGGGCGTCACCGTACGCATGGGACGCGGTGCGCCTTCTTCCGAGCCGCCCGGCGACGGCGCCAGGAACGCCGCGACGGTGCGCTTGCGAGCGAAGTTGTAGGCGGCGAGCTCGTCCTGACGCTTGGCCATGGTCCCCGTTTCTCCCGTTTTGTACTACTCGATTTGCACTGCCCGATCTCGATCGAGCGGTGACGCCCGACCCTGCCCGGCAGGCCACAGCCCCACCGTGCCCGAATGACCCGAAGTCGCCCGAATCGCCCGTACTCGCAAGGCACTTCAAAGGCGCTTCAAAGGCACTTCAGTCGCGCAGGCACCTACTATGCCCTGCGCCACGGGGCGACGGTTCACCAGGTGGGCGGCCGACCCCGCATCTTCACAGAGCTTCACCACAGCGCTCCACCATGGGGGGTCGGTCCGTGACAGGCTGGCCACCTGGGGTTTCGGTGTCCCGTGTGTCGCCTCGTGTTGCGCAGCGGGTACCGTGAGCCGCCCACATGGATGTTGTGGGCCCAGTGAGCGGCCCAGTGAGCGGCCACATATTTCGCGAAAGGGATGTCCCGGGGGATGACCAGCGCTACGAGCACTCGGCGCGGACGCCGCGCACAGCAGCAACAGGGTGGCCCGGGCGGCAGACGAACGTCAGCCACGCCGGCTGCACCCGCCCCCACCGCCGCGTCGCCGCGCACGCTGCCCCGCCCCGGCGGGCTGGGTCCGGTGCGGCTGCAGCAGCTCATCCTGGTGGAGCTCGCGGCAGCGGTCATGCTCGCCGCCTGGGCCGCCGATGTGAAGTGGCTGCTGGTTCCGGCCGGTGTGGTGGCGGCGCTGCTGCTGCTCCTGGCGGTCCTGCGGCGGGCCCGGCGCCCGCTGCCCGAGTGGTACGAGACGACGCGCGCCCTGCGGCAGCGCCGCCGCGACACCAAGCTGCCGGTACCGCCCGGGACGGACGCGATGCTCGCCCCGGTCGTGGAGTGCGACCCGGCCCTGCGGACGTACGCCTTCGTCTCCCGTGACAACCGCCAGATCGGCATGATCGGCGACGGCACCTTTCTGACCGCCGTCCTCTTCGTGCAGCCGGCCGACGAGCCGCTGCGCCCCGCGGCCGCCCATCGGCAACTGCCGCTGAAGCTGGTCCAGGACGCCCTGGAGGTCGACGGCATCCGGCTCGCCTCCGCGCAGGTCGTGCAGCACACCCAGCCGGCGCCCGCGCCGCATCTGCCCCAGCAGTCGCTCGCCGCGCGGTCGTACGGCCCCCTGCAGGCTGCGGTCGGCTCGCCCGCGCTGCGGCTCACCTGGGTCGCCCTCAAGCTCGACCCGGAGCTGTGCCCGGAGGCGGTGCAGGCACGCGGGGACGGTGTTCCCGGGGCGCAGAAGGCGCTGGTGCGGGTGGCGGACCAGCTCTCCAGCCGGCTGGCCGGCGCCGGTTTCAAGGCGACCATCCTGGACGAGAACGAGCTGGTGCAGGCGCTCGCGACGTCCAGCTGTCTGAACCCGCGGGCCAACGCGCAGCGCGCTCAGGAAGGCCGCGCGCCCCAGCGCCGTACGGTCGAGGCGGTGAAGACCTGGCGGGTCGACGACCGCTGGCACACGACGTACTGGGTGTCCCGTTGGCCGCAGTTGGGGCAGGGCGGCGTTGCGCTGCCCGAGCTGGTCACGCGGTTCACCTCGCTGCCGGTGCTCGCCACGACGTTCAGCATGACCCTGAGCAAGGCCGGCAACCGGGGTGTCTCGCTCACCGGGCACATCCGTGTCACCGCGCGCGGTGACAGTGAACTCGGCCAGGTGGGACGGGAGTTGGAACGGGCCGCCAGTGCCGCGAAGGCCGGTCTGGTCCGTCTCGACCGGGAGCAGGTCCCCGGAGCTCTCGCCACCCTGCCGCTCGGAGGTACCTACTGATGTCATACCCCGCTCAGACCATGCCGCCGGGACAACAGGGCAGCACCCCCGGTCGTGCGACGCCGGCCCACGTGGCCTCGCCGACCGACACCGGCATGATCCCGATCATCCGGCAGCCGGAGACCCCGCAGCAGCAACGGCGCATCGTCAGCCCGGGGTTCGGGCTGCGCGGGCCGCGCCGCAACCGCCATGTCGTCAGCGCCGACGAGCTCGCGGCGATCAGCATGCCGATCGGTGACGACGGCGTACTCATCGGCACCGACCCCGACTCGCAGCCGGCCGTGCTGGGCCTGTCCCGGCCGACCGCCTTCGACGTCGTCCTCGTGGGTGGTCTGTGGCTCGCCCAGGTGCTGGCGCTGCGCGCCGCCGCGACGGGCGCGCGCGTGGGCGTCGAGACCGGCCGTCCGCAGGTCTGGCAGCAGCTGGCCCAGGCGGCCGGCGGCGGCCAGCAATGCGTGACCGTCTATCCGGTGGGGCGGGTGCCCGCGCAGGGGCCGTCCGTGTCGAGTCCGGTGGTGCTGATCCGGGACTGCGGCGTCCGTCCGCCGCGCGGTCGGGTGACCTCAGTGCCGTGGCAGGCCGTGGTGACGGTGCTGCCGTACGTCAGCGAGCACGCGCCGCGCTGGCTGTCTCAGGCCCAGCTGGTCGGGATCCAGCGCATCTCGCCGCAGGAGACCGAGGTCGTACGCGACACCCTGGGCGTCCCGAACGAGCATCTGCAGCACCTGCCGACGCTGCACGACGGTGCCGCCCTGTGGTGCACCCGCAAGCACCACAAGTTCGTCATGACCGAACCCACCGATGCGGAGACGGGCCTGCTCGGCGTGGCCCGACGGATGGACTGACGCGTCGTCGTCACCGGGGGAAGGGTGCGAACGGGGCGAACCGGCCGCACCCTTGGGGCTGTTGAGTTCGCACCCATGGGGGCTTTTCCGTCCCGCCATGTGAGTGATTAGGCTTCTGGTGGTGCGGTGACGATCGCAGTCGCGTGGGACTCGCCACTCGGTCCGCCCGACCGCGACGACGACCAGCTCAGCAGCAGTGGCTGACCAGGAGGCAAGCAGTGAACAGGGATCGGTCCGAGTACAACGGCGGGAGCCCTTCCTCGGACGGGGACGATCACGAGGTGGATCTCACCGGCGAGTTCGAAATCGTCTACGAGCCCCCCGCCTGGTACGCCCAAAGCACGCAGGGTGGCTCCTCGTCCGGCGGCCAGCAGAACGCACCGGCTTCGCCACCACCGCCCAGCGGGCCGCCCATCGGAGCGCCCACGGGGCCGCCGGGCGTCACACCGCAGCGTCCCGCACCGCCCGCCCCCGCACCGGTACAGCCCCCCGCCCAGGCCGCACCGCAGCAGCCCGCACAGCCCTCGCAGCCTGCGCAGCCCGCTCCGGCTCAGGGCACGGGTGGCTACGGATTCCCTCCGCAGCAGTCCGCGCCGGGCACCGCCCCCGCGGCGACGCCCGGCGGATACGGCTACCCGCAGCAGGCGGGAGCCGGTGCGCCTCCGTCGAGCCAGGACACGTCGGGTGGTTTCGGAGCGCCGCAGCAGCAGACGCCTCCGCCGCCCGCCGCGCCCCAGCAGCCCACGCCTGCCCAGCCGTCGGCTGCCGCGCCCGGTTTCCCCGTGCTGCGCCCGGTCGACGAGGACGCCCAGAGCGGGCCGTCCCAGACCGCCACCCCGGCGGCGGGCGTACCGGCTGCGGCCGCCCCCGAGCAGCCGGAGACCGAGCTCAACCATGCGGCCGCCGACGCCGAGGCGGCGCGGCTGTTCGGCGGTGACGACGACGTGGAGCCTCAGGAGGCGCACGGCGACGCAACGGAGCCGGGTGACTCCGCCGGATCCGCGGCCGGTGCCGAGGGCGACGAGTCGGCCCACGTCCGGCCCGAGGCGGACTCCCCCGCGCCGCCGACGGCGGAAGCCGAGCCGGAGGCCGAGGCGGCGCCCGCCGCTCCCATGTCCCCGCCCGTTGCTCAGGGGCAGCCGCCGCAGGCGCAGCCCACCGGGCAGGCCCCCGCGTCGCCCCAGGCCGCCCCGGGACTTCCCCCGCTGCCGCAGGGCTTCGCACCCGCACACCCCGGCCAGGGAGTGCCTCAGCCGGACCCGCAGGCCGCGGCCGGTTACGGCTACCCCCAGGCACCGGGCCAGCCCGCCGCCCAGCCGCAGCCGGGGCAGCCGACCCACCAGACCCCGCCGCAGGGCACGTTCGGCCCGGCGCAGCCGCAGCCGCAGCCGCAGCCCGGATACCCGGCGCAGGGCGGACAGCCCGCACCGGCCGACCCGCGCCAGACCGGCCAGCCGGGGCAGCCCCAGCCGCATCCCGGTCAGCCGCAGGCCGCCGGATACGGCTACCCGCCGCAGGCGCCCCAGGCCGCCCAGCCCCCGCAGCAGCCCGCACCGCCGCAGGCCCAGCCGGGCCAGCCGCAGCCCGCCGGTTACGGCTACCCGCCCCAGCCCGAGCAGGCCGGTTACGGCTACCCGCCCCAGCAGCCGGGCTACGGCTACCCGCAGCCCGCCCAGCAGCAGCCCGCACCGCAGCAGCAGCCTCCGGCCGCCCAGCCCCCGCAGCAGGCACCGCAGGCACCGCAGCCGCCCCAGCAGCAGCAACCCGGCGCGTACGGCAACCAGGGCTGGACCGCCCCGCCCGGCCCCCAGGCCGGACCCGGTGCGCCCCAGCAGCAGCAAGCCGCGCCGGGAACCCCGCTCGGCTACAACGCCGCCGTGGAGCTCTCCTCGGACCGGCTGCTGCGCAACCAGCCGAAGGCCCGCAAGAACAACCAGGCCCCGTCCCGGTTCAAGCTCGGCGCCAAGAAGGAGGCGGCGGAGCGGGAGCGGAAGCTGGGGCTGATCCGTACGCCGGTGATGTCCTGCTACCGGATCGCGGTGATCAGCCTCAAGGGCGGCGTCGGCAAGACCACGACGACCATGTCGCTCGGCGCCACGCTCGCCACCGAGCGCCAGGACAAGATCCTGGCGATCGACGCCAACCCGGACGCCGGCACGCTCGGCCGACGGGTCCGGCGCGAGACGGGCGCCACCATCCGCGACCTCGTCCAGGCGATCCCGCAGCTGCACAGCTACATGGACATCCGCCGCTTCACCTCGCAGGCGCCCTCGGGCCTCGAGATCATCGCCAACGACGTGGACCCGGCGGTCTCCACCACCTTCAACGACCAGGACTACCGCAGCGCCCTCGACGTGCTGGGCCGGCAGTACCCGATCATCCTCACCGACTCGGGCACTGGTCTGCTCTACAGCGCGATGCGCGGAGTCCTCGACCTCGCCGACCAGTTGATCATCATCTCCACCCCCTCGGTGGACGGTGCGAGCAGCGCCTCGACCACGCTCGACTGGCTGTCGGCGAACGGCTTCGCCGATCTCGTCCAGCGGTCGGTCACCGTGATCTCCGGTGTCCGCGAGACGGGCAAGATGATCAAGGTGGAGGACATCGTCGCGCACTTCGAGACCCGCTGCCGCGCCGTCGTCGTGATCCCCTTCGACGAACACCTCGCGGCGGGCGCCGAAGTGGACCTCGAGATGATGCGGCCCAAGACCCGCGAGGCCTACTTCGATCTCGCGGCCCTCATCGCCGAGGACTTCGCCCGTACGCAGCAGGGCTTCGGCAACCCGAACATGCAGTACCAGCAGCCCCAGCAGGGGTACGCGCCTCCGCAGCAGCAGCCCCAGCAGCCGTACGGCCAGCCCGGTGGCGCCCCCCAGCCGGGGCAGGGCTGGGTGCAGCCCCCGCAGCAGCCGGGACCAGGTCAGGGCTGGCAGCAGCAGCCCCAGGATCCGCAGCAGGGCCAGCCGCCGCAGCAGGGTGTCGTACCGCCCGGCTGGACGCAGCAGCAGCAGTAGTACGGCAACAACGAAGGGCGGCCGGTGCTCCGAGGCACCGGCCGCCCTTCGGCGTCGTAGGAACGACTTGCTTCAGGAATTCAGGAACGACTTGAGGAACGGCTATTCGGCGGCGGCCACCAGTTCGCGGCACCGCTTCACGTCCTCGGCCATCTGCTCCAGCAGGGCCTCCAGGGAGTCGAACTTCGCCTGGCCGCGGACGTAGGCCAGGAAGTCGACGGCCACGTGCAGGCCGTACAGGTCGAGGCCCACGCGGTCGATGGCGTACGCCTCCACCGTGCGCTCCGTCCCGTCGAACTGCGGGTTCGTGCCGACGGAGATCGCGGCCGGCATCGCCTCGCCCTGGACGTGCAGCCAGCCGGCGTAGACGCCGTCGGCCGGGATCGCGGTGTGCGGCAGGGTCTCGACGTTGGCGGTCGGGAAGCCCAGCTCACGGCCCCGCTGAGCGCCTCGTACGACCACGCCCTCGACGCGGTGCGGGCGGCCCAGGATCTCCGCGGCGCCCTCGACGTCCCCCTGGGCGACCAGGCGCCGGGTGAGGGTGGACGAGAACGGCTCGCCGCCTCCCGCCTCACCGCGCACATACAGGTCGACGACCTCGACCTCGAAGTCGTAGACCTTGCCCTGCTCGACGAGGAACTCGACGTTCCCCGCGGCCTTGTGCCCGAAGCGGAAGTTCGGGCCCTCGACGACCGCCCTGGCGTGCAGCTTGTCGACCAGGACCTTGACGACGAAGTCGGCGGGAGAGAGCTTCGAGAACTCCGTCGTGAAGGGGAGGATCAGGACCGCGTCCACGCCCAGGTCCGCCATGAGTTCGGCGCGGCGGTGGTGCGGGGCCAGCAGCGGCGGATGGCTGCCGGGGCGGACGACCTCGCTGGGGTGCGGGTCGAAGGTGACGACCACGGAGGGAACGCCCAGCTCGCGGGCGCGGTCCACGGCATGCCGGATGATCAGCTGGTGTCCGCGGTGGACTCCGTCGTAGGAACCGATGGTGACGACGCTGCGCCCCCAGTCCTCGGGGATGTCCTCCAAGCCACGCCAGCGCTGCACTGTGACCGCTCCTCGAACCCGTGTCCGTGTCTACCGACCTCTTACGCAGGTCTAAGGGTGCCATGCCGGGCGCGGACCGCCCGCATCGGCATAGGGGCTGTGACCCGACGCACGCTGAGCGCTCCGCGGGCTGTGCCGATTTGCGGCTCCGCCGCGGGGCCGCGATATGACGGACACCGACTGCGGCGTCGTCGTGGCTGGTCGCGCAGTTCCCCGCGCCCCTTCAAACCGCAGCGGACTTCGCCCGACCTGCTTGGGGCACAGCTCAGACGGGCACGCGGACGCCCGCCAGGTTTTCGATCATCCGGCGGGTGCTCGGGCCCACCACCGCGGCCCAGGTCTGCGGGGCCTCGGTGAGCCAGCCGGCCATGCGGGCGGCGAAGCCGGGGACCTGCCGGCCCAGGTCGACCAGGCCGCGGTCGAAACGGGCCGCGCCGTCCGGGGTGCGGACCAGGAGCAGGCCGGTGCGGTGCACGAGCTCGCGCATGTCGTCGCCCGCGTGCCGGGCCGTGGCGTGCAGCAGGGCGTCCAGGACGGCGGGGGCTTGTTCGTGGGTCAGGAGGAAGTCGAGGAGTTCGCGGCGCAGGAGGCGGGAGGCGGAGGTGCCGGGAGCGGCGAGTACGGCGGCGAGCGCGGCCCGCACCTCCTCCGGGCCGCCGTCGAGGAGCCCGGTGACCAGGGGGAAGAGCACGGCCCGGGCCTCCGGTCCCTGGTCGAGCCGCCGGTCGACGTACGCGGCCACGTCGACGGCGGTCTCCGGGCGCCGCTCCACGGCCTCCCGGACGAGCACGGCGACCCTTCGGGCGAGCGGCGGTGTGGTGACGTCGGCGAGCGTGCGCAGCGCCTGACCGGCGTCCGGCCTGCGCAGGCGCTCGCGAAAGGCGTCGAGGACCGGTTCCGGGTGCGTGGTCAGGGCGGCGACCAGTGCGCTCGGCGGGAAGTGCGGGTCGCCGGCCGCGAACTGCCGCAGCGCCTGCGGGAGATGGCGGGCACGCGTGCGTGGATCGCGTACGAGGAGGGCGAGCGCGCCGCCGTGCAGGGTGCAGTCTGCGGGGCGGGCGAGGAGGGCGAGGGCCGCGTAGCGCAGCAGTTCGCGGTCGGCGTCGGTACGGACGTGTGGGGCGGCGCGCAGGCCGTACGCCACCGCCGCCACCCGCCGCGCGGGCCGCTCGTCGTGCGCCCACCGGTCGACGGCCCGGCAGACCGTCGGCGGCTCGTCCTCGGCCAGCACGGCCAGCAACTCGTCCGCCCTCGGGTGCGCACTCTCGACCAGCACCTCGGTCAGTTCGTCCAGGGCGAGGTGCCGGTGGGTGTGCAGCAGCGCCTGCGCCGCCTTGGCGACGGTCGCGTGCGGGGTCGCGGGGAGCGGGCGCTCGTCGTCGAACCAGCGGGTGAGGAGGGGTTGTACGGCGGTGGGGTCGGCGGCGAGGAGACGGGAGACGGCGTCCAGGAAGCGGGGGCCGGTGTCCTGCGGCGGGCTGTCAGCGAGGAGCAGGTGGCGCAGCAGGTCGAGGCGTTCGGTCTGCGGGAGCGGCAGGGCGGTCCAGAAGTCGGGGGCGAAGGCTTCCGGGACGGTGGGTGCCTGACGGGAATCGCCGTCTGTTTCCCGGGAGTCGGGACAGTCCTGCCGACGGGCCGCCACGAGCCGGTCGGCGAGCCGTCGCAGGACGGCCAGGTACGGGGTGGCGTCCGGTACGCGCAGCAGGGTCTCGGTGAGGAGGCGGGCGGGCCACCAGGAGTGCGGGTCCGCGTCCAGGACGTTTGCCAACTCCTCCAGGCGGACGGCGAGTTGGACGGTTCCGTACTGACGGGCGAGCAGCAGCAGTGCCTCTACGACGGGGCCGATGCGGTGGTGCGGCACGGGAAGGGCGCGGATGTCGTCCGCGGCGTGGTGGTGGACCAGGGCGCGGAGGGCCTCGTCGAGGTCGAGGTGCGTGCCCTGGAGCCAGTCGGCGAGTTCCTCGTGGGCGAAGCGGTATCCGCTGCCGGCGGGGACGAGCAGGCCTTCGGTGAGGACGGCGGACGCCCAGCCGGTGCCGCCGCCCAGCTTCGCGGGGGCCTGCCCCCAGGGGAACACCGCCTCGAACGTCTCCCGGGCCAGCTCGCCCTGCCCGGGGCCGAGGCTGCGGCGGGCGGCCTCGTGGACCTGGCCGGCGACCTTTGCGGCGAGACGGCGTACGGCGGTGCCGCGCAGGCCGTTCTCGGCGGCCAGTCTGACGGCGATGCGCAGGCACATCAGGTCGAGGTGGGCCGAGAAGACGTCGTTGCGGTCCACGCGCGCGTGGGGGGTGTCGGGGAGGGCGGTGCGGATCTCGGAGAGGAGGCGGAGGGTGAGGGGGTGGCGGGCGTCGGGGTTTTCCAGGGTGCCGTCTGGGATGCGGTACCGCGCGCGGGCTCTGCGGGCCTCTTCGTCTGTCAGGTCGGCCAGGGCCACGCAAGGGATCTCGCCCCCGCCGCCCCTACCCGTCCCGTCACCAGGGGCTCCGCCCCTTCGGCCCCGCCAAGGGGCTGCGCCCCCTGGACCCCCATCGGCCTGAACGGCCTCGTCCTCAGACGCCGGACGGGCTGGAGGGTGCGGACCGGCGTCACAAGGCCCGCCCGCGCCATCACAAGACCCGCCCGCGCCATAGAGCATCTCTCCCGGAAACTCCGCCCCCGCCCCGTCCCAGTACTCCGCCCTGCACGCCACCACCAGCCGCGCCCCCGCCTCCCGCAGCCAACTCGCCGTCCCCTCCGTCCACTCCCCCAGGCGGTGTGCCAGGACCGGTGGCATCTCCTCAGGGCCGTCCAGGAGGAGCAGCAGGGGGCGGCCTGCTGTGCGCGCCACGTCGGCCAGGCGCTCCGGCGTGATGTCGCCCAGGTCCTTCACACGCGCGTGCTCCGACGCCGCGACGATGCGGGCCGCGCGGGCCAGAGCCCGGCGGGCCGCGTCCGCGAGCGACGTGTCGTCGTCCCTCAGGTCGGCGCCGCGCAGCCACAGTGTGGGGGCCGGTTCGGGGCCGCGGTTGCGGCGGGCGGCGAGGGACGCGAGTTCCGTCGTACGACCGCTGCCCGGTGGCCCGACGAGGCCGAGGACGGCGGCCGGGCCCTGCAGGAACGCGGTGAACTCCCTTGCCGTGGCGGCCCGTTCGACCGGCTCGACGGAGTCGCCCGCCCGGCCGACGCAACCCGGAGGGCCGTCCTGCCCCACCGACGTGGCCGTCAGCTCCAGCACACCGGCCAGGTTGAGGTCGGCTCCGTACGCGGGCACCGTCGCCGCGTTCCGGGCCAGCAGGTCGGCCGGTGCGGAGCGGAGCGGGACGGCGAAGCCGACGTCGCGGTGGCCGGACTGCAGCGCGGTGCCGAGGACGGCGACGACGGCACCGGTCTCGGCGTCCAGGACCGGTCCCCCGGCGGCCCCGCCGCCCAGCCGCAGGGCGTCCCGGCCGGCCGTGCCGATCGCCAACTCCAGGGCTTCGTCGAGGAGATGGAAGCGGTCCGTCGCCGCATACGTCACGGGGGTCGCGCCGAGCACGCGCGCCTCGCGCCAGCAGCCGGCGGCGATCCGCACGTACGTGCCCGACTCGACCCGGTCCCGCACCGTGACGGGCAGCGGGTCCACACCGAGGCCCTCGGTGCGTACGAGGGCCAGGTTCAGGTCGGGCAGCGGGGTTACGGCGTCCGCGGTGACGAGGCAGGTGCGGTCACCGGCGGCGTGCAGGACGAGCCTGGGCAGGCCGTCGACGGCCTCGTGGCTGGTGATGACGGTGCCGTGGTGGTCGGCGACGAAGCCGGTGCCGCGGGGGCGGCCGGCCAGGTCGTGGATGCGGACCAGGGCGTCGTCGCGGGCGGCCGGTTCCGCGTCACCGACGCGTCCGGTTCGCGCACCCTCCGCCGGCCGGTGTCCGCCCCCGGTCCGCGGGCCCCGTCCCGCCATGTTCGAGCCTCCCCGCCGTACACCTGTGCCCTCGGTTCGACGTTAGGCGCGTGGTGATCAGCGGGACAGATCGCTTGGCGAACGCGCCCCCTTCCGCTCCCTCGGTTCACTCCGAGCGCCTGCCCGGACGGGTGAACAGGCGGGGGTCGGTGGATACACCCTAGGGGTGGGGGAACCGAGGGGGGACCGTGGAGCGGCGGGCACAACCCCGTGATCGCCGCTCCACGGGCAGGCAGCGCCCCAAAGGGGCGCAAGGCTGCATCGATATGCGGCTCCGCCGCGCGGGCGCGACCAACCACGACGGACCCGCAGACGATCCACGGCCAATCGCGGCCCTTCCCGCGGAGCGCCTAGCCGAAGATGGCCAGGCTCTTCGCCTTGCCCTTCTGTTCCTCGACGAGCGCCAGGAAGTGCCCCTCGGGGTCGAAGACGGCCACCGGGCCGCCGCCCGCGTACACCTCGGGCATCTCGAGCCGTACGCCGTTGGTGAGCAGCCGGGCCCGCTTGGCGTCCACGTCCCAGCGGGGGAACGCGGCCGTGGCCGCTTCGGCGATCGGCATCACGGCGAGCTCCTGCTGCAGCTGGTCCAGCGTCTTCGCGGAGTCCAGCTTGTACGGGCCCACGCGCGTGCGGCGCAGTGCCGTGAGGTGGCCACCGACGCCCAGGTCGGCGCCCAGGTCCCGGGCCAGGGCCCGGATGTAGGTGCCGGAGGAGCAGACGACGGACACCACGAGGTCCAGCACCGGGGTGCCGTCCTCGGCGACGGCGTCCCGCACGTCGTACACCGCGAAGGACGAGACGGTGACGGGCCGGGCGGGGATCTCGAACTCCTCGCCCTCCCGCGCCCGCTTGTACGAGCGCACGCCGTCGATCTTGATCGCGCTGACCTTGGAGGGCACCTGCATGATGTTGCCGGTGAGCTTGGCGATCCCGGCGTCGACGGCCTCACGGGTGACCTTCGAGGCGTCGACCGACCCCGTGATCTCGCCCTCGGCGTCGTCGGTCAGGGTCGTCTGCCCGAGGCGGATCGTCCCCAGGTACTCCTTCTCGGTCAGCGCGAGGTGACCGAGCAGCTTGGTGGCCTTCTCGACGCCGAGGACGAGCACGCCCGTCGCCATGGGGTCGAGGGTGCCGGCGTGCCCGACGCGGCGGGTGCGGGCGATGCCGCGCATCTTGGCGACCACGTCGTGCGAGGTGAAGCCCGACGGCTTGTCCACGATGACAAGCCCGTCGGGCGTCCGGTTCTTCTGGGTCATTCGGCGGTGTCGTCCTCGTCTTCACCCGGCTTCTTGTACGGGTCCGCTTCGCCGGCGTAGGTGGCGCCGGCCGAGACCTCGCGCACCTTTTGGTCGGACTGGCGCGCCTTGTCGAGGAGGTCCTCGATGGTCTTGGCGGTGTCGGGCAGGGCGTCGGCCACGAACGTCAGCGTCGGCGTGAACTTCACGCCCGCCGCCGCACCGACCGCGGACCGGAGGACGCCCTTGGCGCTCTCCAGACCGGCGGCCGCGGCCGCCCGCTCCTCGTCGTCCCCGTACACCGTGTAGAAGACGGTCGCCTCCCTCAGGTCCCCGGTGACCCGGGTGTCCGTGATGGTGACGTGCGAGCCGAGCCGCGGGTCCTTGATCCCGCGCTGCAGCTTCTGGGCCACCACCTCTCGGATGAGGTCCGCCAGCCTCTTGGCACGCGCGTTGTCGGCCACTGGTCCGTCTCCTTAAGTGCTTACTTCTTGCTTCAGTCTTCGTCGCTGTGGAGCCTGCGTCGAACCGAGAGCAGTTCCACCTCGGGCCGCCCGGCGACCAGCCGCTCGCAGCGGTCCAGTACGTCGGTGAGGTGTCCCGTGTCCCCGGAAACCATCGCGAGCCCGATCTCGGCCCTGCGATGGAGGTTCTGGTTGCCCGTCTCCGCCACGCTCACCGCGTACTTGCGCTGGAGCTCGGCCACGATCGGACGGACGAGAGAGCGTTTCTCCTTGAGCGAGTGGACGTCGCCGAGGAGCAGGTCGAAGGACAGAGTCCCCACATACATGTGTGTTCCGGATGTCCCGCCGGTTCGGGGTACGGGCGCCACGCTTCGACGCCGATACGGGAACCGTACACGCAACGGCCGGGGCCGATCGACGGAATTCCCTTGAGGGAACTGCCCCGCCGATCGGCCCCGATCGCGTGCTGGGATCAGACGCGCGGCTTCTCGCGCATCTCGTACGTCGCGATGACGTCGTCGACCTTGATGTCGTTGAAGTTGCCGAGGTTGATACCGCCCTCGAACCCTTCGCGGATCTCGGTGACGTCGTCCTTGAAGCGACGCAGACCCTCGATGTTGAGGTTCTCCGCGACCACCTTGCCGTCGCGGATGAGGCGCGCCTTGGTGTTGCGCTTGACCTCGCCGGAGCGGATGAGAACACCCGCGATGTTGCCCAGCTTGGACGACTTGAAGACCTCGCGGATCTCCGCCGTACCGAGCTCGACCTCTTCGTACTCCGGCTTGAGCATGCCCTTGAGGGCCGCCTCGATCTCCTCGATCGCCTGGTAGATGACCGAGTAGTAGCGGACGTCCACGCCCTCGCGCTCGGCCATCTGCGCCGCGCGGCCTGCCGCACGGACGTTGAAGCCGATCACGATGGCGTCCGAGCCCATCGCCAGGTCGATGTCCGACTCCGTGACCGCACCGACGCCGCGGTGCAGGACGCGGATGTCGACCTCTTCGCCGACGTCCAGCTGGAGCAGGGACGACTCGAGCGCCTCGACGGAACCGGAAGCGTCACCCTTGATGATGAGGTTGAGCTGCTGGACCTCGCCGGCCTTGAGCACCTTGTCCAGGTCCTCGAGGGAGACACGGCGCGTGCGCTTGGCGAACGCGGCGTTGCGCTCACGGGCGGCGCGCTTCTCGGCGATCTGACGGGCCGTACGGTCCTCGTCGACCACCAGGAAGTTGTCGCCCGCACCCGGGACGTTGGTCAGGCCCAGGACCTGGACCGGCGTCGACGGGCCGGCCTCGGCGACGTTGTTGCCGTTGTCGTCGAGCATGGCGCGCACGCGGCCGTAGGCGTCGCCCACGACCATCGTGTCGCCGACCCGCAGGGTGCCTCGCTGGACGAGGACCGTCGACACGGCACCACGGCCGCGGTCGAGACGGGACTCGATCGAGATGCCCTGCGCGTCCTGGTTCGGGTTGGCCCGCAGGTCGAGCGAGGCGTCCGCGGTGAGGACCACGGCCTCCAGCAGGGAGTCGATGTGCAGACCCTGCTTGGCGGAGATGTCGACGAACATGGTGTCGCCGCCGTACTCCTCGGCCACCAGCCCGTACTCGGTGAGCTGACCGCGCACCTTGGTCGGGTCGGCGCCCTCGACGTCGATCTTGTTGACCGCGACGACGATCGGGACGTCGGCCGCCTTGGCGTGGTTGAGCGCCTCGACCGTCTGCGGCATGACGCCGTCGTTGGCCGCGACGACCAGGATCGCGATGTCGGTCGACTTCGCACCACGGGCACGCATGGCGGTGAACGCCTCGTGACCCGGGGTGTCGATGAAGGTGATCTTGCGCTCTTCTTCGTTGACCTCGGTCGCGACCTGGTAGGCACCGATGTGCTGGGTGATGCCGCCGGCCTCGCCCGCGATGACGTTCGTCTTGCGGATGGCGTCGAGCAGTCGGGTCTTTCCGTGGTCGACGTGACCCATGACGGTGACGACCGGCGGACGGACCACGAGGTCCTCCTCGCCGCCCTCGTCCTCGCCGAACTCGATGTCGAAGGACTCGAGCAGCTCGCGGTCCTCCTCCTCGGGGCTGACGATCTGAACCGTGTAGTTCATCTCGCCCGCGAGGAGCTGCAGCGTCTCGTCGGAGACGGACTGCGTGGCCGTGACCATCTCGCCGAGGTTCATCATGACCGCGACGAGCGACGCCGGGTTGGCGTTGATCTTCTCCGCGAAGTCGGTGAGGGAGGCACCGCGCGACAGGCGAATGGACTCGCCGTTGCCGCGAGGCAGCATCACGCCGCCGACCGACGGGGCCTGCATGGCCTCGTACTCCTGGCGCCTCTGCCGCTTCGACTTGCGACCGCGGCGCGCGGGACCGCCGGGACGACCGAAGGCGCCCTGCGTGCCACCACGGCCACCGGGACCGCCGGGACGACCACCGAAGCCGGGACGACCGCCGCCACCGGCGCCGGGACCACCCGGACGACCGGCGAAGCCGCCACCGCCGCCGCCACCGGGACCGCCGGGACGACCGGCGAAGCCGCCGCCACCGCCGCCGCCACCGGGACGACCGGCGAAGCCGCCGCCGCCCGGACGACCGCCGCCACCGCCACCGGGACGACCGCCGCCGCCGGGACCGCGGCCGCCGGGGCCACCGCCGCCGGGACGCGGGCCGGCAGCAGGACGCTGCGGCATCATGCCGGGGTTGGGACGCGGGCCGCCGGGGCCGCCGCCGGGACGGGGACCGCCCTGCGGACGGGGCATGCCGCCCGGGGTCGGACGCGCGCCGCCCGGAGCCTGCGGACGGGGACCGCCCGCCGCACCCTGGGGACGGGGACCGCCCTGGCCCTGCGGACGCGGGGCGCCGCCGGGACGCTCACCGGGGCCACCCGGGCCGCCGGGACGCGGGGCGCCACCCGGACGGGGCGCCTGCGGGCGCGCCATGCCGGTGGAGCCACCGGAGGTGAAGGGGTTGTTGCCCGGACGGGGACCGGCCGGACGGGCACCGGGACGCGGGGCGCCGCCACCCTGACGCGGAGCGCCGGGACGGTCGCCGCGGTCACCACGGCCCTGGCCGCCCTGACCGGGGCCGCCCGGACGGGCGCCCGGACGCGGAGCCTGGCCTGCCGGACGCGGAGCGCCCGGACGCGGGCCGGAGCCCTGCTGGGAGGCAGCCGGGGCGGCGGGAGCCGCCGGCGGTGCCGTGAACTCGGGCGTGGTCGGAGCCGGGGACGCCGGGGCGGGCCGCGGCGCGGGCTTCGGGCCCGGGGTGGGACGGGGGCCGGGAGCGGCCGGCGCGGCGGGAGCCGCGGGCTTCTCGGCGGCGGCCGGCTTGGGGGCCGGCGGGCGCGGGGCGGCCGGACGGGCTGCCTGCGCGGGAGAGGGGGCTGCCGGACGTGCCGGGGCAGCCTTGCGTGCGGGGGCGGACTTGCCGCCTCCGTTGCCCTGCTGGAGGGCGTCCGTCAGCTTACGGACGACGGGCGCTTCGATGGTCGAAGACGCCGAACGGACGAATTCACCGAGTTCTTGGAGCTTGGCCATGACGACCTTGCTCTCAACCCCGAACTCCTTGGCGAGTTCGTATACCCGGACCTTAGCCACTTCGCTCCTTTTAGGTCCGGGTTGCGGCCGGACCGTCGCTACTTCATGGGCGTACTCATCGCGTGCTCATCGAGTGCTCATCGCAATCTCGACCTACTTCCAACTCGCGGGGTACCAGGGCCGCACGGAGGTTCCGTACGACGCGTCTTACGGTGTTGCCTGCTCGACATAGAGGCGCAACGCCTTTGTGTCGAGCGCTCCCGGGGCGCGCAACGCCCGCGTGAACGCCCGGCGGCGTACCGCCAGGTCGAGACAGACCAGGGCGGGGTGCACATACGCACCCCGGCCGGGCAGCGTACCGCGATGATCGGGGACACATTCACCCTCGATCGCCACGATGCGCAGCAGACCCTTCTTGGCCGCTCGCTGCCTGCACCCCACACAGGTGCGCTCAGGGCATGCGCGGGCGCGCGTCCGGCCAGACACCCTTAAGTCTACCTCCCCGTGGCGACCTCACCCCTTTGGGGCAAGAATCGAACAGTTCCGCGCATACAACTGTCGTGATCCAAGCGTTCCGCGGCTTGGATCTATTCCTCGCGCCGGTCCGTGCGCTGGTCCTCGGCCTGCTCGGTGTCCGGACGGATGTCGATCCGCCAGCCGGTCAGCCGGGCCGCGAGGCGGGCGTTCTGCCCCTCCTTGCCGATCGCCAGCGACAGCTGGTAGTCCGGCACCGTCACGCGCGCGGAGCGGGCGGCGAGGTCCACGACCTCCACCTTGGAGACCCGCGCCGGCGACAGTGCGTTCGCCACCATCTCGGCCGGGTCGTCCGACCAGTCGACGATGTCGATCTTCTCGCCGTTCAGCTCGCCCATGACGTTGCGCACACGCCCGCCCATGGGGCCGATGCAGGCGCCCTTGGCGTTCAGGCCCGAACGGGTGGACCGTACGGCGATCTTGGTGCGGTGACCGGCCTCGCGGGCGATCGCGGCGATCTCCACGGACCCGTCGGCGATCTCCGGCACCTCCAGGGCGAAGAGCTTCTTCACCAGATTGGGGTGCGTGCGCGAGAGGGTCACGGACGGGCCGCGGACGCCCTTCGCCACTCGTACGACGTACGACCGGATCCGCATGCCGTGCGGGTACGTCTCGCCCGGCACCTGCTCCTGCACCGGCAGGATGGCCTCGAGCTTGCCGATGTCCACGAGCACGTTCTTCGGGTCGCGGCCCTGCTGGACCACTCCGGTGACGATGTCGCCCTCACGCCCCGCGTACTCGCCGAGCGTCGCGTCGTCCTCGGCGTCGCGCAGCCGCTGCAGGATGACCTGCTTGGCGGTGGTGGCGGCGATACGGCCGAAGTCGGACGGGGTGTCGTCGAACTCGCGGGGCTCCTGGCCCTCCTCGAGGTCCTCGGGGTCCTCCTTCGCCCACACGACCACGTGCCCGGTCTCCCGGTCGAGCTTCACGCGCGCGTGGCGGTGGCTTCCCTCGGTGCGGTGGTAGGCGATGAGGAGGGCCGACTCGATCGCCTCGACCAGCAGGTCGAAGGAGATCTCCTTCTCCCGTACCAAGCCCCGCAGGGCACTCATGTCGATGTCCACGGCTACGCCTCCTCTTCCTTCTCGTTCTTGTCCTTGCGGCTGAACTCGACCTGCACGCGCGCCTTTTCGACGTCCGGGTAGCCGAGCCTGCGGGCGGTGGGCCTGCGGCCCTTGACTCCGGGCACTTCGAGGTCGAGGCCTTCGTCGTCGGCCTTCAGGATCCTGGCGACCAGCTCGTCACCGTCGGCCAGCTGGAACTTCACCAGCCGGCCCGTGGCGCGCACGTAGTGCCGGTGTTCCTTGAGGAGGCGCTCCGCGCCCGGGGTTCCCACCTCGAGGGTGTACTCGCCCTCGCCCATCGCGTCCGTCTCGTCGAGCTTCGCCGACAGCGCGCGGCTCACATCGGCGATCTGGTCCAGATCGGCACCGGTGTCGGAGTCGACGACCACGCGCAGCACCCGCTTGCGTCCGACGGAGTCCACTGCGATCTCTTCGAGATCCAGGCCCTGGGAGCTGACGAGCGGTTCCAGGAGCTCTCGCAGCCTCTCGCTCTGGGTGGTGCTCATCCGGGTGACTCCTCGGCCGCGTGTGCTGTTGTGGGATGGGTCGCGTGTCTGGTCAAAGGGTATCCGGTCGCAGGGTGTGTTGCCGTACACGTACGGACGTGCGGTGCCGATGAGGACCGGCGGGCGGGGGCGCGGGTACCGTGATCACGGCGGGCCGCCCTTCCCGCCCGTGTGTTCGTACGAGCCCCCCGAGGACGTAAGCCGTGCCGTACCCCCCACCCTCGCGCACCCCCTCGGGGCCGCGTAGAAGATCCCTGCTCGCCTCGGCCGCCGGGGCCGCCCTGCTGGTGGGCTGCTCCACCGGGTCCGGAGGGTCCGAGGAGAGCGCGGGCGGCAGCCTGTCCGTCACGCAGAAGGCACGCGCGCTTGCGGCCCGGGACAGTGTGGGGCTGCTCGGGCGGTACGACGCCGTGCTCGCCGCGCATCCGGCCGTGGCGGAGCAGCTGCGGCCGCTGCGGGCGGAGGTCGTGCGGCATGCGGAGGCGTTCGGGGGGACGGTCGCGAAGGGTGGCGGGAGCATCGGGTCGGCGTCCCCGTCCGCTTCGGCGTCCGAGTCGTCGCCCTACGCCGCCGTACCGGCGAACGAGAAGGACGCCCTCGCCGAACTGGCCGCGGCCGAGCGGGCTCTGGCCGACCGGCGTATCGCGGCGCTCCTCGACGTGCCGGGAGAGCTTGCGCGGCTGCTGGCCTCGGTGGCGGCGGCCGGGGCGGCGCACGCGTATCTGCTGACGGAGGGTGCCCAGTGAGCAGGGAGAAGGAGCTGAAGGCCCTGCAGGCGGCGCTGGCCGCCGAGCATGCGGCGGTGTACGGCTACGGGGTCGTCGGCGGTCGGATCCGCGCGGGACGGCGTACGGAGGCCCGGTCGGCGTACGACGCGCACCGGGCCCGGCGTGACGCGCTCACCCGCGAGGTACGGGACCTGGGCGGCACTCCGGTGGCCGCGGCGGCGGCGTACGCGCTGCCGTTCCCGGTGCCGGACTCGGCCGCGGCCGTGCGGCTCGCCACCGAGCTGGAGGACCGGGTGGCCGGGGTCTACTCCGACCTGGTGCGGGCGACCGGGGGCGAGCGGCGGCGCGCGGCCGCCGTGGCGCTGCGGGAGGCAGCGGTGCGGGCGGTGCGCTGGAGCGGCGAGAGCGTAGCCTTCCCTGGGCTCGCCGAGCGGGCGGCCACGACGTCTGCCACGCCGACACCCTCGGCTTGATCGGCACGGGAAGGGAACGACTCGCGTATGGCTTTCGCACCGCCGCAGCGTCTGGTCAGGGCGCTCGGTGAGACGGCACCGGACGGCGACGAGTGGCTGGAGAAGCTGCCCGAGGCGGCCCAGCAGGCCGTCGCGCTACGCGAGTTGACGGTGGAGCGGGTACAGGTGCCCGGCGGGCGCAGCAGCCTGGTCGTGCTGGTGCGGCGGCCCGACGGGACCCCCGCCGTGCTGAAGCTGGCCCCGCCGAGGTGCCGGCCGGAGGCCGAGCGGGCCGCGCTGGCGCACTGGGGTGGGGTCGGTGCGGTGCAGTTGCTCGGCGGGCCCGTTGTCGCGGGTGAGTTGGTGCTGGAGCGGCTGCATCCGGATGTTTCCGTGCGGTCGTTGCCGGAGGCGAAGGCGTTGCTGGAGGCCGCGGGCACACTGCGGCGACTGTGGGTGGAGCCACCGCGTGAGTACTCCTTCGAGACCGTCGCCGAGCGGACGGGGCGGCAGGCCGGAGCGATGAGGGGCACTGCGTTGGCGGAAACCGAGGTGGCGCCGTTGGTCGACGCTGCGTTGGCCGCTCGCGAGGAACTGCTGGCGGATCCGCCCGAGCAGCGGTTGCTGCATGGGACGTTTCGGCAGAGCAAGGTGCTGGCCGGTGAGCGGATGCCGTGGCTGGCGGTCGGGCCGGATCCGGTGGTGGGTGAGTGTGCGTTTGATCTGGCTCGGTTGGTGCGGGATCGGGTGGAGGACTTGATTGCCTCGCCGGCCGGGGCGGCCACTACTCGGCGGCGGGTCAAACGGCTTGCCGAGTCGTTGGATGTGGATCAGGAGCGGTTGCGGGGGTGGACGTTGTTCCGGGCTGTGGAGTCCGGGGTCCGGGCGCTGCGGGTGGGGCGGTCCCGAGATGCGGAGCTGTTGCTCGAATTTGCCGGGTGGCTTTAGGTCGTGAGTCTCTGCGGGTCAGTGGGGGCTTGTCGCGCAGTTCCCCGCGCCCCTTAAGGGCGTCTCACTTCCCCATGGCTACTTGCACCCCGTCCTTCCATACCTCCATCACGTTCGAAGGCAGCGTCGTGAGGTCGTATGCGTCGCCCTCGACGAGGACCAGGTCGGCTCGGCGGCCTGGTTCCAGGACGCCCAGGTCGTCGTACCCGAGAAGACGGGCGGAGGACGACGTGGCCGCTGACAGCACCTGGCCCGGAGTCATGCCGCACCGTTCCATCAGCGCAAGCTCCTCCAGATTGGTGCCGTGGGGACCGATGCCGCTGTCCGTGCCCATGGCTATGCGGACGCCCGCCTCGGCTGCCCGGCGGACCGAGTCGGAGTGGGCCTCGGCCACCTCCTGCGCCTTGCGGACCATGGTGTCGGGGATCTGGACGCCGGACTCCGCCGCGCGGATCACCGCGACCGGGGCGATGAGGGTGGGGACGAGCCAGGTGCCGCGCTGCAGCATCAGGTCGATCGCCTCGTCGTCGAGGTGGATGCCGTGCTCGATGGAGCGAATTCCGGCGCGGACGGCGTTCTTGATGCCTTCGGCGCCCTGGGCGTGGGCCATGACGTAGCGGCCCTGGGCGGTGGCCTCGGCGACCAGGATGTCGAGTTCGGCGGGCGTGAACTGGCTGTGCCTTGGGTCGTCGCGCGGGGAGAGGACGCCGCCCGTCGTGCAGACCTTCAGCACCTCCGCCCCGGCCCGCAGCAGTGTGCGCGCCGTACGGCGCATCTCGTCCGGACCATCGGCGATCGCCGGTGGGCGGCCCGGGTGCGGGATCGCGAGGCCGGCGCAGTGGCCCGAGGGCATCCAGTTGTCGCCGTGACCGCCGGTCTGGCTGATCAGACCGACCGAGATCTGGACGCGGGGGCCAGGGACCAGGCCGTCCTCGACCGCTTGCTTGACTCCCAGGTCTGCGCCCGCGGCGTCGCGGACCGTCGTGATTCCTGCCTCCAGGGTGCGCCGCAGGTTCACGGCCGCCTCGAAGAACTGGTACGAGAACGGCTTCTGGAGGGCTCCCAGGAGTCCGATGCCGTTCAGGGTGAGGTGGACGTGGCAGTCGAACAGGCCGGGCAGGAGGGTGCGGCCGGTGCAGTCGACGTGGGTGTCGCCGTCCAGGCCCGTGCCCACGTCGACGATGCGGCCGTCGGAGACGACCACGTCGGCGGGGGCCGGGGCAGCGCCGGTGCCGTCGAAGACGAGGCCGCCCGTGAAGACCGTACGGAGTCCTTGTTCGCTCATGCGGTCACTGCCACGGACTCGTCGGTCTCCGATTCGGGGGAGGTCCTGCGGGTCATGCGCTCCGCGGCTGCCGCGAGGGCGAGCACGACGAGGTTCGCGCCCAGGCCCACCAGGCCGACGTTGACGTTCCCGGTCAGGCCCTTCTGCCAGAACGTCAGCCAGATGACGACCAGTTCGCCCACGAAGAGTCCGGCCAGGACGGAGACCTTGCCCACCGGGCGGCGGGCCAGGAAGCCCAGGGCGATGGCGGGGGCGAGCTGGACCGTGCCGCTGTAGGTGAGCAGGAGGAGGTTGGCCAGCAGGTCGGGGCGGTAGATGGCGAGGAGGAGGGAGAGGCCGCAGGCGGCCACCACCGTGCCGTGGTTGATCCAGAACTGCCTGCGCTCGTCCTGCACCCGTGCGATGTTGCGGGCCACCAGGGACGAGATGCCGATCAGGATGCCTGCCGCCGGCACCATCGCCGTCGCGATGGCCGCGACCACGACCAGGCCCGTGGCCCACGTCGGCAGCACCTGCTTGCTCAGCGTCAGCAGGATGCCGTTGGCCGGGGTGCCCGGCTTGAGCACGAGGACGGCGGCGAAGCCCACGATGATGGGCATCAGGAGACAGAGTTCGTACAGCGGCATCCAGGTGTAGTTGCGGCGCAGCACCTTGGGGTCGCGGGCGGACATCACGGCGGGCCAGGCGTGCGGCAGGCACATCAGGCCGACGCCGATCATGCTGACCAGCATGCTCGTGGTGAACCAGACCTGGTCGGACGGCCCGGCGTGGATCGTCAGCATCTCCGGGTGCAGCTTGTCGATGCGGTGGAACATCGCCGTCACTCCGCCGGTGAAGTGGGCGGGGACCGCGATGAGGAGCACAGCGAGGACGACCAGCATCACGACGTCCTTGAAGTACGACGTCATCGCGACGCCGTGCAGGCCCGCCCACAGCACGAAGGCCACGACCAGCGCACAGCCGATGATCATGCTGAGGGTGCCGGAGGCCGAGTCGCCGGTGACCAGCTGCACGATCAACCCCAGGCCGGTGATCTGGAGTTGGAGGTACGGCAGCACGAAGACGACGCCGAGGACGGCCGCGACCGTGCCGAGCAGCTTGCTGTCGTAGCGGTCCTCCAGGTAGTCGCCCTGGGTGAGGTAGCCGCGTTCCTTGCCGAGCGACCACAGGCGCTTGGCGAGGAAGAACAGCACCATGTAGCCGATGGGGACGTACGGGAGGGCGTAGAGGGCGGCGACTCCGCCGCTGAAGGCGAGGCCTGCCATGCCGAGGAAGGTGAAGGTGGTGAACACCTCACCGGCCTGCAGGAACCACATGCTGATCGCGCCGAAGTTCCTTCCTCCCACGGCCCATTCGGACAGGTCGGCGGCGGGCTTGCGACGGCCGACGAAGCCGAGGACGCCGATCAGCGCGATGCCGGTGAAGGTCATGACCAGGATCGTGGTCACTTCTCCGCCTCCTCACGGGTCATCAGACGCTCCGTCAGAAGGAGGGCGGGTGTGCACATCACGCACCAGACCGCGCCCCACACGAGCATCCGGGGGAGGCCGAACCACAGTCCGTCGGTGTTGACGAACGGCAGGAAGGGCATGAGGACCAGTCCCAGCGCGGGTATGGCGGGAATCAGGTGGTAGGGGCGCACTACGCCTCCTTGGAAGGACGGTCGAGGCGGCGGACCGCGAGTTCGGCGAGCAGCGCGGCGCCGTCGGCGAGCACGCTGTCGTCGAAGGCGGCGAGCGGGGAGTGGTTGCTGGGGGCGGTCTCCGGGTCGCCGGTGGCGTCGGCGCCGAGGAAGACGAAGGCACCGGGAACCCGGTCCAGGACCCGCGAGAAGTCCTCCGAGCCGGTGATCGGGTCGGCGAGCTGCTCGAAGCGCTCCTCCCCGAAGGCCTCGCGGACGGTGTCGGCGAGGAAGTCGTGCTCGGCGGTGTGGTTGACGGTGACCGGGTATTCGGGGACGAAGTCGACCTCGGCGGTGAGGCCGTGGGCGGTGGCGATGTCCTGGCAGAGGCGTACGGCGACCTCGGCGGCGCGCTCCGCGGCGGCGGCGCTGAAGGTCCGTACGGTCGCCTCGAAGACCGCGTCGTCCGGGATGACGTTGCGCCGGGTGCCGGCATGGAAGACGCCGACGGTGACCACGACCGGGTCGAAGACGTCGAAGCGCCGGGTCACCATGGTCTGCAGCGCGGTGACCATCTCGCAGGCCGCCGGCACGGGGTCGAGGGCGGCGTGCGGCCGGGAGCCGTGGCCGCCGGCGCCGATGACCCGCACATGCAGGCCCGCCGAGGCCGCCATCAGCGGGCCGGGGCGGGAGGCGAAGACGCCGGTGGGGTACGACGACGAGCTCACATGCAGCCCGTACGCGGCGCCGACCGGGCGGCCCGCCGCCTCCAGCACCCCCTCCTCGACCATGTGACCGGCGCCGTCCCAGCCCTCCTCCCCCGGCTGGAACATGAACACCACGTCCCCCGCGAGGCTTTCGCGCCGGTCGGCGAGCAGCCGGGCGGCGCCGACCAGACCGGCGGTGTGCAGGTCGTGACCGCACGCGTGCATGGCGCCCGCGATCCGGGAGGCGAACTCCGCTCCGGTGCGCTCGGTGACGGGCAGGGCGTCCATGTCTCCGCGCAGCAGTACGACGGGGCCGTCGGGCGCACCGCCGCCGCGCAGAACGGCCGTGACGGAGGACAGCGAGCTGCCGGTGCTGATCTCCAGCGGCAGTCCGTCCAGCGCGGCCAGCACCTTCTCCTGCGTGCGCGGCAGATGCAGTCCTATCTCCGGTTCTTGGTGCAACGCCCGTCGCAGGACTGCCAGTTCACCCTGAAGGGCACGCGCATCGTCTCGCAGACTCATCCCTCTCCCCTCACTCGTGCACCATCTGTCGCGTGTATTGCCCACGTGGTCGGAAATGATGAGAGGGCAGCGCAGCGTCGCGCGGGAATTGGCGGAATACGCCGCTCAGGGGCCCCGAATCCGAAGGATCCGCCATGCTGTCCGAAACCGACCTCGCTCTGGTCAACGCCCTCCAGGTCAGCCCACGCGCCCCCTGGTCGCTGATCGGGCGGGCGCTGGGCGTCGGCCCGGTGACGGTGGCCCGGCACTGGGAGCAGCTGGTCGAGCGGCGCGAGGCCTGGCTGACCGCCTATCCGGGCCACACCGTCGCGGGGCAGCTGGTCTTCGCCTTCGTCCAGGTCGACTGCGCGCCCGGCGAGGCCGTGCGGGTGGCGCGGAGGGCGGCTGCCGACCCGCATGTGGTGGCCGTCGACCACGTCGCGGGCCCCTGCGACCTGATGGTGCACCTGGTGGCGGCCGACCTGGAGGCGGTGTCGCGGTACGTCGTGGACCGGCTGGCGGGACTGCCGGGTGTGGTGGCGACGCGGACCCTGGTGGCGCCCCACATGTACACCGAGGGCAGTCGCTGGCAGGTGCGGGCGATCTCGAGCAGCCAGCGCGACACACTCACCGCTGCCGCGCCCCCGTCCCCGGCCGGGCCGCCGCGCTTCGGCGAGCTGGACCGGGCCCTGCTGCTGGCCCTCGGGGAGAACCCGCGGGCCGCGCACGCCGAACTGGCCGAGCGGCTCGGCGTCGGCGCCAGCACGGTTCGCCGTCATCTGAACGGGGCCCTGGCGGGCGGGGTGATCCGGCTGCGCTGCGAGGTTGCGCGGTCGCTGTCGACGGCTCCGGTGACCATGCTGTTGTGGGTGCGGGTGCCGCCGGATCAACTGGAGCGGTCGGCGGGGATGTTGGGGCGGTTTCCTGAGGTGCGGATGTGCGCCGCTGTGAGCGGCACTGCCAATCTTCTGGTTGGCGTGTGGTTGCGGTCGCCCGGCGATGCGGTGGGGGTGGAGAGCGAGATGGTGGGCAAGGTGTCGCGGCTGGAGATCGTGGATCGGGCGGTTACTTTGCGGGCGGTGAAGCTTGGTGGGTGTCTGCTGGATGAGCGGGGGCGGATCAGTGGGCGGGTGCCGATGGATTTCTGGGCGGATGTTTAGAGCGGTTCAGCTCGGGGGTGCGGGTTGCTTTTCGGAGTGCGGGTGCGTTGGGGCTGATCGCGCAGTTCCCCGCGCCCCTTGAGGGCGTTCAGCCGACCGTCAGCTTCAAGGCCAGGACGGGGCAGTCTGAGGCTGCTCTGCGGGCTCGTTTCACTGTTCTCGTGGGTACGGGGCTTCTGTCCACGAGCGGGTAGCCCCACTCGTCCAGCGTGATGTGGTCCGGAAGGATTTCCGCGCACAGGCCGTGGCCCTCACAGGCTGTCCAGTCGATGTCGATTCGCTGATCCATTTTCAGACCTCCTGAGGGACGGGAAGCAGAGGCATCTGGTCGGTCGCCGTGCACAACCCCCTTGCGTGGGCGTCCAGTTCGGCCGCGAAGGTGGTGAGGGCACTGCGTACCAGGCGGGCCGTGCCGTCGGGGTGGTGGCAGGCGCCGCGGCCCTCGACGAGGCCGGACCAGCGGGCGGCGTCGGTGCGGGTGGTGCCCTGGGGGCCGGGGGTGGCCAGGGTCCGGAAGGCCGTGGCGATGCGCGGAAGGCCGTTGAGGCAGGGGCCGCACTGGCCCGCCGACTGGAGAGCCAAGTAGCGCAGGACTCGGGCGGTTTCGGCCGGACCGCAGTGCGTGGCGGGAAGGGCCGCGAGGACACCGGCGCCCATCGTGCTTGCGTCCAGGGGGAGTTGGGACGCTTCGGCCGCCGGGTGCCAGGTGCCGTGGTAGCCGCCGAGGAGGACGGCGGACATGCCGTCGAGGGGGACGATGCGGTGCAGGGGCATGCCGAACGGGGCTTCGACGACGCGGGGTTCGCAGCCGGGCACGTGCACCGTGCACAGGGCGCTGCCCGGCTGGGCCGGGGTCCCGGCGGTGCGGAACCAGTCCGCGCCGTAGCGGGCGACAAGTGCCAGGTGGGCGAGGGTCTCCACGTTCTGGACGAGGGTGGGGGCCCGGCCCACCCCGCGTTCGCGGACCGGCGGGTTCTGGTGGGCGGGCAGCGCGGCGCCGCCGCCGACGAACCGGGCGAGCGCGGAGGCCTGCCCGGACAGGAACCGTTTGGGGAGTCGTACGACCTGGACGGCGACGGGGTCCTTGCGGTGGGCGAGGGCCGACTCCACGTAGGACGCGCCCTCCTCGACGGCGAGGTACGCCTCCCCCGCGCCGACCGCCTGTGCGGCCACCTGGATTCCGTCCAGGACGAGGTGCGGCGACAGGGCCAGCAACGTCTTGTCCTTGCGGCTCGCGGGCTCGCCCTCGGCGCCGTTGGCGACGACGACCGGAGCGCGGCCGGTGCGGCGGCCGGCCTCGGCGACCGCGGCGAGCTTGCGGTGCACGGGGAACGCCGCTCCCCCGCGACCGGTGAGCCCGGATGCGGCGACGGTTCTCAGGAGGGCGGCCGGATCGCCGTACGACAGTGGGCCGTAGCGCTGCTGGTGCGTGGTGAGGTCGGCCGGGGCGCCGCCGGGGGCGAGCAGGCGCGGGGGCATGTAGAGGTCGGGGAGGGTGGCGGTCATCAGCGGGCTCCTTCGGCCGTGCGGAGAAGGGCGGCGGGGGTGCGGCGGGCGGTGCGGGCGGAGTGCGCCACGCGGATGCCTCCGGCGGTGAGGACGGTGGCCACGCAGGCGATGGTCAGCCAGGTCATCCAGTCGGTGCCGGTGTCCGTGCCGATGCCGATGCCGTGGATCAGGGCGACCGGCCAGGAGGCGTACGCCAGCCAGTGGACTGCGCGCCACGTGCGGTGGCCCATGCGGGCGCGGAGCAGGCTGGTGATCAGTACCGCGAGCATGAGGTCGACGGCGACCGTGCCCAGGCCTAGCCAGAGCGGCTGGTAGTCGGAGACGAACGGGACCACGGCGTCGAGGATGCCGATGTTGACGTAGCTGTCGGTCACCGCGAGTGCGATGTGCAGGGCCAGGAAGGCCGTTGCGGTGAGGGAGAGGGTGCGGTGGAGGGAGACGGTGCCGAAGCGGGGCAGGCCGGGGAGCCTGCCGCGGAGCTTTACGGCTATGCCGAGCAGGACCACGACCGTGAAGAGGACCAGGCAGACGGCGCCGGTGGCGCGGTTGGCGTACCAGAGGGTTTCGGAGGTCATGCGGTTGACTCCCGGTGCGGGCTGGTCGCGCCCCGCGGCGGAGCCGCTGATTGACACAGCCCCGCGCCCCTGGGGGTGGTTGGCCAGCCCGGCGTTGTGATGACCAGGCCCTCCTGGCTCACCAGCCGTGCCGGCAGGCCTCGCCGCGTCAGCCAGCGTTCCGCGCCCGCGCCCTTCACCAAGGCCGCCGTGGTCGCCGCGTTGGCTTCGGCGCAGGTGGAGGCGGCTACCGAGACCGTGCGCCACGGGGAGCGGACGGGCAGGCCCGTGTGCGGGTCGACGATGTGGTGGAGGTCGTGGCCGTTGCGGTGCCAGTTGCGGGCGGCCGTACCGGAGGTGGCGAGGCCGCCGCTGTGCAGGCCGACGGTGGCGCACGGGCCCTGCGTGGGCGTCTCGTCGGCCGGGCCGGTGACGTCCTGGACGCGGATCTGCCAGCCGCCCGCCGGGGGCTCGCCCGCGACGGCGGTGTCGCCGCCGAGGCTCACCAGGACTCCGCAGCCGGCCGTCGCCGCGAGCAGCGCGGCGGCCTTGTCTGCGGCCCAGGCCTTGGCCGTGGCGCCCAGGTCCAGGCGGACGCCGGCCGGGACGACGACCGTGCCGGTCGCGCGGTCGAGCTGCACGGTGCGCCAGCCCGGGGCCCGCCGCACGGTGAGCCGTACGGGGCGGTCGTCCTCCTGGACCAGGGTGAAGTCGCGGTCGTAGCCGATCGCGTCCATCGCGGAGCCGACCGTGGGGTCGACGGTGCCGTCGGTCGTCTCGGCCGCGTGCAGGGCGACCGCGAGGGCCTCCGCGAGCACGGGGCTGACCCGGACCGGGCGGCCCGCCGTCCCGTCGAGGGCGGCCAGCTCCGAGTCGGCGCGGAACCGGCTGCAGGCCGCGTCGACCTCGGCGAGGTGCCGGGCCAGGAGCAGATTGCAGGAGTCGAGCAGTGCCGGGTCGGTGACGACCAGGCGGACGCTGGTACCGAGGGCACGCCAGTCGGTGGCGGCCGTGGTGCGGGTCTGCACGGGCGTGCTCATCACGACGCCCCCGAGGTGGAGTCGGCGGAGCCGCCGGAGGAGGAGGTGAGGCCGCTGGAGCCGGACGAACTCGAGGAGTTGTCCGAGCTGCTCGACGAGCTGTCCGAGCCGGATGAACTCGCCGAGCTGCTCGACGACGTATCCGTGCCGGCGCTTGAGCTGGAGCTGCTGCTCGTGCCCGTGCTGCTGCTCGCCGCCGAGCTCGCATCCGCCTGCATCGTGCCGATCAGGGCGAACACTCCCGCCACCCCGGCCAGCGTCACGGCCGCGGCGAAGGCCGCCGTACGTCGTGCACCTCTGCGGACCGCTGCCGCGGCCCCGCGTTCCTCTTCCCTGGTCGTCATGACCGTTCCCCTCCCGCAGTGACGTTCTGTCACGTCCTACGGTCGGGGAACGGCCTGAGAGAAGTCTGTGAGGCGCCTTTAGGCACCCAGAGACGTTCCTGAGGAGTTTCTTCAGACGATCAGGCGGTGAGGCGGGCGATCGCCTCGTCCACCGTCAGCTCCTCGCGCTCGCCGGTCCTGCGGTCCTTGAGCTCCAGGACGCCCTCGGCGGAGCGGCGGCCCGCGACCAGGATCTTCGGTACGCCGATGAGTTCGGCGTCCGTGAACTTGACGCCCGGGGAGACGCCGGCGCGGTCGTCGACCAGGACGCGCAGGCCGGCCGCCCGCAGCTTCTCGGAGACCTCGAGTGCCAGCTCGATCTGCAGGGCCTTGCCCGCGGCGACGACGTGCACGTCGGCCGGGGCGACCTCGGCGGGCCAGCACAGGCCCTGCTCGTCGGCGGTCTGCTCGGCGAGCGCCGCGACCGCGCGGGAGACACCGATGCCGTAGGAGCCCATGGTGACCCGGACCGGCTTGCCGTTCTGGCCGAGGACGTCGAGCTTGAGGGCGTCGGCGTACTTGCGGCCGAGCTGGAAGATGTGGCCGATCTCGATGGCGCGGTCCAGCTTGAGGCCGGTGCCGCAGTTCGGGCAGGGGTCGCCCTCCTGGACGACCACGACGTCGACGTACTCCGCGACCTCGAAGTCGCGGCCGGCGAGGACGTTCCTGGCGTGGATGCCGTCCTTGTTGGCGCCGGTGATCCAGGCGGTGCCGGGGGCCACCCGCGGGTCGGCGATGTACTTGACCTTCTCGCCCAGGCCCTGCGGGCCGACGTAGCCGCGGACCAGGTCCGGGCGGCCGGCGAAGTCCGCCTCGGTGACCATCTCGACGATGCCCGGCGCGAAGTGCGCCTCGACCTTGCCCATGTCGACCTCGCGGTCACCGGGGACACCGACGGCGACGATCTCGCCGTCGACCTTCACGAGGAGGTTCTTCAGGGTGGCGGAGGCCGGGACCTCCAGGAAGGCGGCGAGGGTCTCGATGGTCGGGGTGTCCGGGGTGGGGATCTCGTCGAGCGCGGGCACGCCTTCGGCGTCCACCGCCTTGAGCTCGTACGTGATCGCCTCGGTGTTGGCCGCGAAGTCGCAGTTCGGGCAGTCGGCGAAGGTGTCCTCGCCGGCCTCGGCCGGGGCGAGGAACTCCTCCGACTTGGAGCCGCCCATGGCGCCGGCGGTGGCGGCGCAGATGCGGTAGTCGAGGCCGAGGCGCTCGAAGACGCGCTGATAGGCCTGGCGGTGCAGCGCGTAGGACTGGGCCAGGCCCTCGTCCTCGGTGTCGAAGGAGTACGAGTCCTTCATCAGGAACTCGCGGCCGCGCAGGATGCCGGCCCGCGGACGGGCCTCGTCACGGTACTTGTGCTGGATCTGGTAGAGGATGACCGGCAGGTCCTTGTACGAGGACGCCTGGTCCTTCACCAGCAGGGTGAAGATCTCCTCGTGGGTCGGGCCGAGGAGGTAGTCGCCGCCCTTGCGGTCCTTGAGGCGGAACAGCTC
This sequence comes from Streptomyces sp. NPDC001401, assembly GCF_042895385.1. Taxonomy (NCBI): domain Bacteria; kingdom Bacillati; phylum Actinomycetota; class Actinomycetes; order Kitasatosporales; family Streptomycetaceae; genus Streptomyces; species Streptomyces sp. NPDC001401. The sequence goes on along the minus strand of NZ_JBIAWI010000008.1, from coordinate 399,683 downwards.
GGCGCCGTACTCGTCCCAGCGGCCCGTGGCGTCGTACGGCTCCCGCGGCAGCAGGGCGGGGAGCAGCACCTCCTGGGCGCCGATGGCGTCCATCTCCTCACGGACGATGCGCTCGACGTTGGCGAGGACCTTCTTGCCGAGGGGCAGCCACGACCAGATGCCGGCCGCCGTGCGGCGGACGTAGCCGGCGCGGACGAGCAGCTTGTGGCTGAGGACCTCGGCGTCCGCCGGGTCGTCACGCAGCGTCTTCGCCATCAACTGGGACATGCGTTGGACCGGTGCGTTCGCCATGGTTCTCGTACTCCTGCTGCGTAAGGGTGATGGCAAGGAGGTTAGCCGGGGGGCCGGTTCCGGTGGAAATCCGTTAACGGCGCCGCAGGGGCAGCGGTGCGCCCATCACGGCGTACGGCTTCGGGGCGCTCGGGAAGAGGACCTGGCGGGCCAGGTCCTGGTAGCCGAGGGAGTGGTAGAGGCCGCGGGCCGGGCTGTCGACATCGATCGCGGAGAGGATCGAGCGGGGCTCGAGGGCGCCGTCGGTGATGGTGGTGATGAGGGAGCGGCCGATGCCGCTGTTCTGGTGGCGGGGGTGGACGTGCAGCTCGGTGATCACGAAGGAGTTGTCGAGCCAGCCGTCGTGGCCCTGGGCGCGGAGGTAGGGCTCGACGACCGTGGACCACCAGTGCGTGCGGTCGTTCGGCATGCCGTAGACGAAGCCGACCAGGCGGCCTTCAACGGTGGCGCCGAGGGCGCGGGCTCCCGGGTATGTCATGTGCCGCAGGACGATCTGCCGCCGTACGGCGACCTCGTCGGCACCGAGCCCGAAGGCCACGGCCTGCACGGCGAGCGCCTCGTCGACCCGGGCGGACAGATCGAGGGGACCGATGACGACGTCGTCGGGTCGGCGGTGTCCGTGGCCGGGAAAGCGCAGCATGCCGGGGAGACTACAGGTCTCGTACGAGGCTCAGAACAGCACTGTGAAGTGCGGCTAGAAGAGAACGCTCATGAACGCGCCGACCTCCTGGAACCCCACCTTCTGGTACGCCCTTCGCGCCGGGGTGTTGAAGTCGTTGACGTAGAGGCTGACGATCGGGGCCACGTCCGCCAGCGCGTACCGCAGCACCGCCGCCATGCCCGGGGCGGCGATCCCCCTCCCCCGGTACTCGGGGGCCACCCACACCCCCTGGATCTGGCAGGCCTGGGCAGTGGCCGCGCCGATCTCCGCCTTGAAGACGACCTTGCCGTGCTCGTCGAGGCGGGCGAACGAGCGGCCGGATCCGACGAGTTCGGCGACCCGGGCCTGGTAGAGCAGGCCGCCGTCCCCGGCGAGCGGCGAGACGCCGACCTCCTCGGTGAACATCGCCACGCACGCCGGCATGATCGTCTCCATCTCGTCCTTGCGGATGCGGCGGACGTAGGGATCCGGGCCGATGCCGTCGGGCATGCGGTCGGTGACCATGAGCGGCTGGTGGGCGCGGACCTCGCGGGCGGGGCCCCAGCTGGGTTCGAGCAGGCGCCAGAGCAGGGTGGTGGCCTCGACGGGGCCGACTATCGAGGAGCAGCGGCGGCCGGCCCTGCGCGCGCGGTCGGCGAAGGCGCGCACGGCGCGCGGGCCGGCGCAGATCGGGACCAGGTTGGCGCCCGCGTAGCACAGGGAGGTCAGCATGCCCTCCTCGTAGAAGCCCCACATCTCGCCGCCGAGCCGCCACGGGTCGAGGCCCGCGACCTGCACCCGGGAGGTCACGAAGGCGTTCGCGACCGGCTCGCGGTCGAGGACGGCGAGCGCGGCGTCCAGGTCGCTCGGTTCGAGCACCCGTGAGGTGGTCTGCGTCAACACGTGCGGGGCCTCACCCTGAGGTTCTGCTGATCTCCGCACTGTACCTGCGGAAGCTGAGCCGCGCCGCCCCCCCTTGGTTGACCTGCTGTCCGTTGCCAAGTGCCCTGTGGCTGCGGTGCCGTCACTGGGGGCTGCCGCCCCCAGGCCCCCGCTGTCGGCCTGAACGGCCTCGTCCTCAAACGCCGGACGGGCTGAAGATTGCCGACCGGCGCTCGAAAAGTTCCCTCAGCCCGAAGTTCCCTGAGCTCGAAGTTTCCTCAGCCCGCCACCGAAACCGACGGCTCGCCCGAGGGGGTGCCGTCCGCCTCCATCTGTTCGGCCAGCTTCATGGCCTCCTCGATGAGGGTCTCCACGATCTTGGACTCGGGGACCGTCTTGATGACCTCGCCCTTGACGAAGATCTGGCCCTTGCCGTTGCCGGAGGCGACGCCGAGGTCGGCCTCGCGGGCCTCACCGGGGCCGTTGACGACGCAGCCCATGACGGCGACGCGGAGCGGGACCTCCATGCCGGTCAGGCCCGCGGTGACCTCCTCGGCCAGCTTGTAGACGTCGACCTGGGCGCGGCCGCAGGACGGGCAGGAGACGATCTCCAGGCCGCGCTGCTTGAGGTTCAGGGACTCCAGGATCTGGTTGCCGACCTTGACCTCCTCCACGGGGGGCGCGGAGAGGGAGACACGGATCGTGTCGCCGATGCCCTGGGAGAGCAGCGCCCCGAAGGCGACGGCCGACTTGATCGTGCCCTGGAAGGCGGGGCCGGCCTCGGTCACGCCGAGGTGCAGCGGGTAGTCGCACTGGGCGGCGAGCTGCTTGTAGGCCTCGATCATCACGACCGGGTCGTTGTGCTTGACGGAGATCTTGATGTCCCGGAAGTCGTGCTCCTCGAAGAGGGACGCCTCCCACAGCGCGCTCTCGACGAGGGCCTCCGGGGTCGCCTTGCCGTACTTCTGGAGCAGGCGCCGGTCGAGGGAGCCCGCGTTGACGCCGATGCGGATCGGGGTGCCGTGTTCCTTGGCGGCCCGCGCGATCTCCTTGACCTTGTCGTCGAACTGCTTGATGTTGCCGGGGTTCACCCGCACCGCGGCACAGCCGGCCTCGATCGCCGCGAACACGTACTTCGGCTGGAAGTGGATGTCCGCGATCACCGGGATCTGCGACTTGCGGGCGATGGTGGCGAGCGCGTCCGCGTCGTCCTGTGTGGGGCACGCCACCCGCACGATCTGGCAGCCGGAGGCCGTCAGCTCGGCGATCTGCTGGAGCGTCGCGCCGATGTCCGACGTACGCGTCGTGGTCATGGACTGCACCGACACGGGCGCGTCCCCGCCGACGGCCACGGTCCCGACCTGGATCTGCCGGCTGTGCCGACGCTCGGCAACCCTGGTCGGAACGGACGGCATGCCGAGAGAAATCGCAGTCATCTGCTGTGCAACCCCAAGTCGTGGATCAAGGTCCGGTCCCGTCAGCAGCGGGCTCCAGGCTTCGAGATTACGGCACGTGCGCAGGCCCGGGCACATCCCGCCCGTAAACCCACTCAATGGAAGACGGCCTGGCACATAGCGTGCCAGGCCGTCACAAACTCCGCGTGACTAGGTGATTTTGACTGGGTTAACCACGTCCGCGATCAGCACGAGGAGGGTGAAGCAGACGAAGACGCCCGCCACCACGTACGCCACCGGCATCAGCTTCGCCACGTCGAACGGACCCGGGTCCGGCCGCCGCAGCACCCGCGCCAGGTTGCGGCGCAGGGACTCCCACAGGGCGCCCGCGATGTGCCCGCCGTCCAGCGGGAGCAGCGGGAGCATGTTGAAGAGGAACAGGGAGAGGTTGAAGCCGGCGATCAGCATCAGGGCCGTGGCCAGCTGCTGGGTGGCCGGAATGTCGAGGGTGAAGATCTCGCCTCCGACGCGGGCGGCGCCGACCACGCCCATCGGGGAGTCGGCCTGACGGGGGGCGCCGTCGAAGGCCGCGTTCCACAGGGCCGGGATCTTGCCGGGCAGGTCCGCGATGGAGCTGACGGCCTCGTCGAGGCGGTCGCCCATCCAGGACACGGACTCGCCGAAGTCCTGGCGGACGACGCCGTTGGCCGCGCTGAAGCCGAGGAAGCCCGCGGTGACGTACTTGCCCGGGACGACGTGGCCGGTGGAGTCCTTCTTCGCGACCTGGTTGGTGGCGATCTTCGCGTGCAGGGTCGTCTCCTGGCCCTTGCGGTCGACGACGATCGCCACGTCCTTGCCGGGAGTGGCGCGGATGAGGTCGGAGAGCTTGTTCCAGTCGTTCGTGCGCACCCCGTTGAAGGACACGATCTTGTCGCCGGCCTTGAGGCCCGCCGCGGCGGCCGGGGAGTCGGCGTCGGACTTCTTGCACTTGTCGCGGTTCTCGCTCTGGGCGATGACGCACTGGGAGACCGAGCTGACGGTGGTGGTCTGCTGGGTGATGCCGAAGCCCATCAGGACCGTGAGGAACAGCGCCACGGCCAGGATCAGGTTCATGAAGGGGCCCGCGAACATCACGATGACCCGCTTCCAGGGGGCGCGGGTGTAGAAGAGACGGGTCTCGTCGCCGGGGCGGAGCTCCTCGAAGGCCGCCGAGCGGGCGTCCTCGATCATGCCGCGCCAGGGCGAGGTGGAGCGCGCGCTGATTCTGCCGTCGTCGCCCGGCGGGAACATGCCGATCATGCGGATGTAGCCGCCGAACGGGACGGCCTTGAAGCCGTACTCCGTCTCGCCCTTCTTCCGCGACCAGAGGGTCGGGCCGAAGCCCACCATGTACTGCGGCACGCGGATGCCGAAGAGCTTGGCGGTGGACAGATGCCCCAGCTCGTGCCACGCGATCGAGACCAGCAGGCCGACCACGAAGATCACTATGCCGAGGATCATCATCAGGGATGTCATGCACGCGCCTCCGCGGCAGAAGTCGTCTGCGCCGTCAGTTCCCGGGCCCGGGCCCGTGCCCAGGTCTCCGCTTCGAGGACGTCCGGCACGGTGAGTGAAGTTCCCGTACGCGGGGTGCCGTGCTCCTCGACCACCCTGGTCACGGTCTCCATGATGGCGTTGAACGGCAGCGCGCCACTGCGGAACGCCTCCACGCACTCCTCGTTGGCCGCATTGAACACCGCCGGGGCGGTGCCCGCGAGCTCACCCACGTGCCGGGCGAGGTTCACGGACGGGAACGCGTCGTTGTCGAGCGGGAAGAACTCCCACGTCGACGCCGTGCTCCAGTCGAAGGCCGGTGCCGCGTCGGGGACGCGGTCGGGCCAGCCGAGGCCGATGGCGATGGGCCCGCGCATGTCGGGGGGCGTCGCCTGGGCGATCGTCGATCCGTCCGTGAACTCAATCATCGAGTGGACATACGACTGGGGATGCACGACGACCTCAATGCGGTCGAAGGGAATGTCGTACAGCAAGTGTGCCTCGATGACCTCGAGGCCCTTGTTGACCAGGGTCGCGGAGTTGATCGTGATCACCGGGCCCATGGCCCAGGTGGGGTGGGCGAGCGCGTCCTGGACGGTGACGTTCGCCAGCTCGGCCTTGGTACGGCCGCGGAAGGGGCCGCCGGACGCGGTGACGACGAGTTTGCGTACGTCCGCACGCGTGCCGGCCGCCAGCGCCTGGAACAGGGCCGCGTGCTCGGAGTCGACCGGAATGATCTGCCCGGGCTTGGCGAGCGCCTTGACCAGTGGGCCGCCGACGATGAGCGACTCCTTGTTGGCGAGCGCGAGGGTGCGGCCCGCCTCCAGGGCGGCGAGGGTCGGGGCGAGACCGATGGAGCCGGTGATGCCGTTGAGCACGGTGTGGCAGTCGGAGGCGGCGAGCTGGGTGGCCGCCTCGGGCCCGGCGAGGATCTCCGGGAGCGGCTCCCCCGCGCCGTACTGCGCGGTGAGCGCCTCGCGCAGCGCCGCTACGGCGTCCTCGCGGGCGACCGCGACGGTCCGTACCCGCAGCCGGCGCGCCTGCTCGGCGAGGAGGGCGATCCGGCCGCCGTTGGCGGAGAGTCCGGTGACCCGGAAGCGGTCGGGGTTGCGTAGCACGAGGTCGATGGCCTGGGTGCCGATCGACCCGGTGGAGCCGAGGATCACCACGTCCTTCGGGCCGCTGCCCGCCACGGGGTCGTAGACGAGATGCGGGTCGGCGAGTGGGGCTGGACTGTCGCTCATTCCTCCATTGTTGCCGAGGCGGGGCACCGGGAGGACAGTGCGTCGCTCGGGCGGGTGGCTTGTCGCGCTCTGCGGGGGTTGAAGCGGGATCCCTCCTTGGGGGCTGCCCGGCGGATCGGCTCGGCGTCGCGGGTCCGGCACGCGCTCCCCCACTGCCTGAAAGGCGTGGGGGGACCCCAGCCGCGTCACCGTCGGCCGCCTGCAGCTGCACGCTCCCCCACTCTCGGCTTCGTTCGAGCGGCGGGACCCCTATGACCGCGCTCGGGTCGGCCGGCAGGAGCCGTTCCCTCCAGCCGGCCCGATCCGCCGGACAGCCCCCGGCGAAACCGCCGTGAAGATCACGCGCCGGGGGGAGGTCCCTTCGGAAGGTGCCGGGAGGTCAGTTGATGGGGCGGTGCAGGTTTTCCTTCGCCGAGGGTCCGGGGTCCGCCGCGGCGATCCACGGCCCCTCGCCCGAGGGGTCGACGATGCCGTCCTCCAGCCACTCGTACGTGCCCGACATGATGCCCTTGACCAGCTTGCGGTCGAGGTCGTCGGTGTTGGTCCACAGGCGGTCGAAGAGTTCCTCGACGCGGATGCGGGACTGGCTGCAGAAGACGTCGGCGAGCTGGTAGGCCTCGCGGCCGTGCTCGCCCTGGCTGCGCAGGAGTTCGGCCCGTACGCAGGCCGCGCTCATCGCGAAGAGTTCCGCGCCGATGTCGACGATGCGGCCGAGGAAGCCCTGCTTGGTCTCCATCTTTCCCTGCCAGCGGGACATGGCGTAGAAGGTGGAGCGGGCCAGCTTGCGGGCGTGCCGTTCGACGTAGCGCAGGTGCGGGGAGAGGTCGACGCCGTGCTTGAACTCGCCGTAGGAGACCGGGAGTTGCCCCGGTCCGGCGACCAGCTTGGGGAGCCACTTGGCGTAGAAGACGCCTGCGTTCGCGCCCGCCTTCGCCTTCTCCTGCAGGGACTTCTCGGGGTCGATGAGGTCGCCGGCCACCGACAGGTGGGCGTCGACCGCCTCGCGCGCGATCAGCAGGTGCATGATCTCGGTCGAGCCCTCGAAGATGCGGTTGATGCGCAGGTCGCGCAGGACCTGTTCGGCTGGGACGGCCCGTTCGCCGCGTGCGGCCAGGGAGGCTGCCGTCTCGAAGCCGCGGCCGCCGCGGATCTGGACGAGTTCGTCGGCGATGAGCCAGGCCATCTCCGAGGAGAAGAGCTTGGCCAGGGCGCCCTCGATGCGGATGTCGTTGCGGTTCTCGTCGGCCATCTGCGAGGACAGGTCGAGTACGGCCTCCAGGGCGAAGGTCGTCGCCGCGATGAAGGAGATCTTCGAGCCGACGGCCTCGTGGTGGGCGATGGGCTTGCCCCACTGCTCGCGGGCCGCGGACCACTCGCGGGCGATCTTCAGGCACCACTTGCCGGCGGCCACGCAGGAGGCGGGGAGGGAGAGCCGGCCGGTGTTGAGCGTGGTGAGCGCGATCTTGAGGCCCGCGCCCTCCGGGCCGATGCGGTTCGCCGCCGGGACCCGGACCTGGTGGAAGCGGGTGACGCCGTTCTCGATGCCGCGCAGGCCCATGAAGGCGTTGCGGTTCTCGACCGTGATGCCGGGCGAGTTGGTCTCCACGACGAACGCGGTGATGCCGCCCTTGTGGCCCTCGCTCTTCGGCACCCGTGCCATCACGACCAGCAGGTCGGCGACGACGCCGTTGGTGGTCCACAGCTTCACGCCGTCGAGGACGTAGTCGTCCCCGTCGGGCACTGCGCTGGTCGCGAGCCGGGCCGGGTCGGAGCCGACGTCCGGCTCGGTGAGCAGGAAGGCGCTGATGTCGGTGCGGGCGCAGCGCGGCAGGAACTGCTCCTTCTGCTCGGCCGTGCCGAACAGCTTCAGCGGCTGCGGTACGCCGATCGACTGGTGCGCAGACAGCAGTACGCCGATCGCCGGGCAGGCCGAGCCCGCCAGCGCGAGCGCCTTGTTGTAGTACACCTGGGTGAGGCCGAGGCCGCCGTACTTGGTGTCGATCTTCATGCCGAGGGCGCCGATCTCCTTGAGGCCGTTGACGACCTCGTCGGGGATGCGGGCCTCGCGCTCGATCAGCGCGCCGTCCACCTTCGTCTCGCAGAAGTCGCGGAGCTTGGCGAGGAACTGCTCGCCGCGCTGGACGTCCTCGGTGGCCGGGGTGGGGTGCGGGTGGATGAGGTCGAGGCGGAAGCGGCCGAGGAAGAGTTCCTTGGCGAAGCTCGGCTTGCGCCAGTCCTGTTCACGGGCCGCCTCCGCCACCTGGCGGGCCTCGCGTTCGGTGACGGTGGGGCGTCGGGAAGAGGGTGCGGGTGCTGCGGACATGGGGGCCACCTCGCCGCGAATCGGGATCTTGGTCCAGTTTTGGTTACCGACGGGTGCTACCCGATCGTATGTACCCGATTCGGGGCGAGGCCACCACCCTTTGCGCAGCCGTTCAGCCGATGTTGACGGAGTACGACTTCGTGTCCAGACGCCCCGCGCCCTTGAAGACCTCGGCGCCTGCCTCGATGCCGGAGACGTATTTGTCGTTGCCGAGGAGCTTGCGCCGGACGAGTGCCTGGGGGAAGGCGTCCAGGTCGAGGGTGGCCTTCGTGGTGTTGCTGCGGCGGACGGCAGCGAGGGCGACCGCGGAGGCGAGAAGGGTCTTCGTCTTCTTGGACAGGCGCGGTCTGCGGTGTTGCATCGGGGGTCCCTCCGGGGGGACGGTTCGGGTACGACCTCTCTGTGACTGCCGACGGCCGGGGAGGTTGCCGCGCCCACAGAAACGACACCGCGGAAAAGAAAGCTGTCGAAGCGCTTCGACAACCTATGGACACCCACCCTCGCTAGAGCTAGTGTCGAACCACCCTCACACGCCCCTGTTCGCAATGCGCACTGTCGAAGCGCTTCACACACACCGCTTGGAGAGCCGGATGGTCACCCTCGCCGAGGTCGCCCAGCACGCCGGAGTCTCGGCGAGCACGGTGAGCTATGTCCTCAGCGGCAAGCGGTCCATCTCCACGATCACCCGGCTGCGGGTCGAGCAGTCCATCCGCGAGCTCGGCTACCACCCGAACGCGGGCGCGCGGGCCCTGGCCAGCAGCAAGTCGAACATCATCGCGCTGATGGTCCCGCTGCGCACCGACATGTATGTGCCGGTGATGATGGAGATCGCCATCGCGGTCGCCACCACGGCCCGGACGCACGGGTACGACGTCCTGCTGCTGACCGGCGAGGAGGGCCCCGACGCGGTGCGCCGGGTCACCGGCAGCGGGCTCGCCGACGCGATGATCCTGATGGACGTCGAACTCGACGACGAGCGGCTGCCGTTGCTGCGCGGGACCGACCAGCCGTCGGTACTCATCGGCCTCCCCGCCGACACCTCCGGACTCACCTGCGTCGACCTCGACTTCAGGGCGACCGGCGCACTGTGCGTGGAGCACCTCGCGATGCTCGGCCACCGCGACATCGCTGTCATAGGAGAGGCCCCCGCCGTCTACGAGCGGCATACGGGTTTCGCCGAGCGCACCCTCGACGGACTGCGGTCGCGCGCCCAGGAGTTGGGCGTACGGCTGCTGCACCGGCCGTGCGAGGGCGGGTACGACGCCATGGCCGTCACCCTCGCCCGCATTCTCGACGAGCGGCCGGGCACCACCGGCTTCGTCGTGCAGAACGAGTCGGCGGTCGAGCCACTGCTCGCCCTGCTCCGCCAGCAGGGCCGTGCCGTGCCCGAGGACGTGTCGGTGGTCGCGGTCTGCCCGGACCAGGTCGCCGTGCAGGCCTCGGTGCGCCTGACGTCCGTCGCCATCCCCGCGCAGGAGATGGGCCGGCATGCCGTGGAGCGTCTGGTCGCCAAGCTCGACGGCCGGGGCACTGACGAAGTCGTGTTGATCGCACCGGAGTTGACGGTGCGCGCGAGCACGGGCCCGGCGCCCTCCGGTACTTCCTGATCCCGCTCTTCCGTGCCCTCCGGGCACCCTTATGTCCTTTCGGGAGCACCCTTCGTGAACCAGTCTGCCGAAAACCGGCCCGAGGTCAGCCTCGCTCAGTCGTCACCCACCGTCGGCACCTTCCGGGAGCGGGACGGCGCGCTGGAGTGGAGCGGCCGCCAGGAGACCCTCCGTATCGAACCGTGGGGTCCGGACGCGGTCCGGGTGCGTGCCCGGCTCGGCGGCCCGATCCTCGAGGGCCTGCCGGGCGCCCTGCTCGACGCGGCACCGGCCACCGAGAGCAGCGTCAAGATCGGTGACGGGGAAGGGCAGTTGACCGTCGGCGCCCTCACCGTGGAGGTGAGCGCCGAGGGCCTGATCCGCTTCCTGCGCACGGACGACGGCAGCGAGGTGCTGGCCGAGGAACGTGCGCATTTCTGGTGGCCGGGCTCCCGCCTCTACACCGCCGTCGGCAACGGCCACCACCGTCTGGAGCAGCGCTTCGCCGCCTACGACGACGAGAAGCTGTACGGCCTCGGCCAGCACCAGCACGGCCGCCTCGACCAGAAGGGCCTGGTCCTCGACCTGGTCCAGCGCAACGCCGAGGTCGGCATCCCGGTGCTCTCCTCCAGCCGCGGCTACACCCTGCTGTGGAACAACCCGGCCATCGGCCGCGTGGAGCTGGCGCACAACGGCACCCGCTGGGTGGCCGACTCCGCCCGCCAGATCGACTACTGGATCACCGCGGGCACCCCGGCCGACGGCCAGCGCCGCTACAGCGCGGTGACGGGCCGTACGCCGATGCTGCCGGAGTGGGCGGCCGGCTTCTGGCAGTGCAAGCTGCGCTACCGCACGCAGGACGAACTCCTCGCGGTGGCAAGGGAGTACAAGCGCCGGGGCCTGCCCATCTCCGCCATCGTGTGCGACTTCTTCCACTGGACGCACCTGGGCGAGTGGAAGTTCGACCTCGACGAGTGGCCGGACCCCGCGGCGATGGTGCGCGAGCTGGCGGAACTCGGCATCAAGCTGGTGGTGAGCGTGTGGCCGTCCGTGTCGCCGCTGAGCGAGAACCACCCGGTGATGGAGCAGCGCGGCTACTTCATCGGCACCCAGTACGGCCCGATGGCGCACGCGGACTGGCCCGACAAGGGGGTCGCCTCCACCGTTCAGGTCGCCTTCTACGACGCCACGAACCCGGACGCCCGTGATTTCGTGTGGTCGCGCGTGAAGGAGAACTACCTGGAGCCGTACGGCATCACGGCCTTCTGGCTGGACGCCTGCGAGCCCGAGCTCAAGCCGGGCTTCCAGGAGAACCTGCGCTACTGGTCGGGCCCCGGCCTGGAGGTCGGCAACAGCTACCCCGCCGAGAACTCCCGCACCTTCTACGAGGGCCTGCGCGCACAGGGCGAGGAGGTCATCACCCTCAACCGCTCGGCCTGGGCGGGCAGTCAGCGCTACGGCGCCGCCCTGTGGTCCGGCGACATCGGCACCGACTTCCCGACCCTGCGCCGCCAGATCGCGGCCGGCCTCAACACGGCCCTCTCCGGCATCCCCTGGTGGAACACGGACATCGGCGGCTTCCACGGCGGCGACCCGGACGACCCGGCGTACCGCGAGGTCATGGTGCGGTGGTTCCAGTTCGGGGCCCTGTCCCCCGTGATGCGGCTGCACGGGTTCCGTGACCCGGGTATGCCACTGGGGCCGAAGATGACCGGCGGGCCGAACGAGGTGTGGTCCTACGGCGAGGAGGCCGGGGCGATCCTGGAGAAGTATCTGCGGCTGCGGGAGCGGCTGAAGCCGTACGTTCTGGACGTCATGCGGGAGGCGCATGAGGAGGGGTTGCCGGTGATGCGGCCGCTGTTCCTGGAGTTTCCTCAGGACCAGGCGGCCTGGGCGGTGGACGATGCGTATCTGTTCGGGCGGGATCTGCTGGTGGCGCCGGTGCTTACGGCTGGCGCGAGCGCCCGGACCACCTATCTTCCGGCGGGGGCCACGTGGACGGATGCGTGGACCGGTCGGACGTACGCGGGCGGTGCGGCCGTGACGGTCGATGCGCCGTTGGATCGGATTCCGCTGTTCCTGCGGGACGCTGCGCGGCTGCCTGTTGCTTCGGAGGAAGTGCCGCGGTAGGTCGTCGATCGGCTGCGGCCTCGTTGTGGCTGGTCGCGCAGTTCCCCGCGCCCCTGAAAACGGGGCGCGGGATGGCCCCTGCTCCAGAGGGACCGTCAGTTGCGGCAGACGGAGACGAGGGAGCGGACCAGGGCGCCGGTGTGCAGCAGGTCCGGGTGCTTCTCGTGGTGGACCTCGATCACGGCCACGGTGAGTTCGGGGCGGCAGGTCGGGGCGGTGCGCTGTGGGGTGGAGTCGGCGACGGCCTGGACGAGGTCCGTGTTGATGCGGTTGATGGTCTGGCGGACCACGTTCAGGTCGGGCTTGGTGGTCGGGGCCTGGTCGGGGTGGGCGGTCCAGCGGGCGTAAAGGGCGCGCTGGACGGCCTTGTTGGCCTCGATCTGGTCGCGGAAGATGCGGCGGATCTCGTCGGGGTCGGCGCCGATCTGCCGGGCCTGGGCGGCCACGTTGTCGAGGACCACCTGTTCGCGGGCGGGGTCGTCGATGGGGCTGTCGGTGCCCCACTTGGCCGCGGCCACCAGGTCGGCGGTGGCGAGGCGTTCGGCGGCGAGGGAGGCCACCGGGTGCAGGGGGGATGACATGGGGGGCAAGGAGGGGAACGTGGGGGCCGCTGCCGCGGTGCCTGGTATGGCGAGCAGCGCGGCAGCGGCCATCAGCGTGCTGCGGAGGGGGGTGATGATGGACATGGGGTCCATCAAACCTCACCCCGTCCGCAACAACCTCAACTGCTGCTGACGCTCTCGCTGTTGACGACGAAGTCCAGACCGCCGGACGAGGACGTGATCTCGAAGCCGAACTGGAAGTCCCCGATGGTCACGTTGCCGAACCAGCCCTTGGTGTCCTTGATCCACTTCAGGATCGGCAGGACGTTGACGGTGCCGGAGCCGGAGTTGGAGGTGCGGACGAACGAGAACACGTCGTTGGAGCCGTTGTTGCCCTTGTAGACGGTCCAGGTGTGGCCGCCGAGGGTGAGGTTGCCCTGCGAGGTGCCGAGCGGGCCGACGGCTCCGGTCTTGTTGACCCAGAGCATGATCTCGTACTTGTGGTTCGTGTCCCAGATGTCGTACGACGTGTTGTACGCGCCGGACGACGGGACCGAGACGTTGTAGCTGCTGGAGAGCGAACCGAGCGAGGTGATCGACTTGTTGATCACCTTCTTGGCGTTGGGGTAGGACTTGATGCCGCCGGTGTTGGGGTGGTTGGCGTTGACGCCCCAGTTGGTGCCGGAGTTGGCCCATATGCACTGGGCGCCGGCGCCGGAGCCCCAGATGTTGTTGTAGAGGGTGTAGCCGTTCAGCGTGGTGTTGCCCCACTGGTCGCAGGAGCTCCAGACGGCGGCGGAGGCGGGGGCGGACGCGAGGCCGACGGTGGCGCCGATGGCCATCGCCGGAGCCAGTACGGCCATGGTGACCTTGCGCAGAGTGCTCTTTGCCATGGTGTCCCTTCCATGGGTGGGGGGAGTTGCGGGGGTGGTTACCACGCCCCCAGGGCGAGGACGTGGTCTTCTCCGGCGACGAGGTCGAGCGGTCCGGCACCGGCGGAAGTCCTGAGTTCGATGCGGTGCGTACGGGTGGGGCGCAGCACCGCCGTCGTTTCCTGCGGGTTCCAGGTGAGGTCGAGTTCCGCCCCGAACCGGGTGCGGATGCCGAGGAGTTGACCCTTGGGGTATGCCGTCGGAAGGGCAGGGAGCAGGACCAGGCGGTCCGGGGTCGACTGCACGAGCATCTCGATCAGCACGGCGGGCAGGGTGTGTGCGGCGTCGGCGTTGTAGACGTCGCGGTCCGGGTAGTGCGCGCTCATCAGCGAGGCGTGGAAGAAGTCGCCCTTGAGGACCTGGCCGAGGGCGTGCGCGACCCGTTCGCCGTCGCGCAGCCGGGCGGCGACGAGGGCGTGGTGCAGATGACCGTGGGCGGAGTCGTTCTCGGCGCCGCGCAGTTCGAGGGCGCGGTGGGCGGCGGCCGCGAGGTCCGGGGTGTCGTACGGGTTGATCTCGTCCAGCGGCCAGACGCCGTAGAGGTGGCTGAGATGACGGTGGTCGTAGGTGTCGTCGAGGCCGGGCCAGGCCCATTCGGCGAGGGCGCCGTCGGCGTTGATCCGGTGCGGCGGGAGCCGGTCGGCGAGGGCTCGCCAACGGTCCCCGTCCGGCCCCGGGTGGTACTCGGCTGCCGTCAGCAGGGCGTGCCGGGCGGCCGAGAGGTCCATGGCCGCGTTGATCGCGCCCCAGCTCGCGTTCGCCGGGCGGTTCTCCGGCGAGTAGGACGGGACGACGACGAGATTTCCGTCCTTGTCGGTCCGGGTGAGGAAGTCCTCGTAGAACTGGGCGACTTGGGCGAGTGCGTGGGCGGTACGGGGGTCCCGGCAGCCGTTGGTCTCGTCGTGGTCGACGAGGGGCTTGAGCAGCCAGTCGGCGCCCGCGGTCCACAGGTGCAGGGGGTATTCGCGACTGAAGTGGTACGTCAGCCCGGACTCGCCGTCGGTGTGGGCGGGGGCGACGACGCCGCGGGCGCCGAAGACCGCGCGGGCGTTCTCGGCCCAGTCGGGAAGCTGACGCTGAATCAGGGATGCGTGGGCTGCCGTGACTTCGGGAAGGGCAGCGGTTGCTGCGGAGGCGGTCTGGAGGTTGAGGTTGGCGTCGTTGGTGAACGCACCCGACCATGCCGTGTTCCAGTCGCCGGTCCACAGGCCGACCAGGCGGGGCGGGAGCAGTCCGGCGGCGGAGAGCAGGTGGTAGCGGCCGGCCGCGAAGAGGCGCTCCAGGAGGGCGGGGCTGTCGGGGTGGACGAGCAACTCCGAGCCGGACAGGGAGCGTTCGGCCGGGTCCGCGTCCAGGTCGAGGGTGACGCGCTCGTACGCGGTGCGGTGGAGGGCGGTGTGGCGGTCCAGAAGAGTGGCGTACGGGTCCTCGCCGGCCGGCAGCAGTTCGCGCAGGGCACGGGCGTGGGGCGTCGTGTCCAGCTCGCCGGTGTGCCGCAGCACCCGGGTCAGCAGCAGGACCGACTCCGCGCCCACGACCCGTACGCCGGGGGGCGTGAGCGTCGTACGGCCGCCGGTGACCACGACGAGCGTCACTCCGGTGTACGCCGTGTCGTTGCCGGGGTAGCGGACGCGCAGGGTGAGCAGGGCGCCCTCGGGGGTGAGGACCGCTCCGTCGCCGACGGCGAGGCCCGGAGGTGCGCCCGGCAGGCGGTGGTCCAGGGCGATGTCGAGGTCGGCGGCCGTGATGTGCTGGACGATCACGTCGTCGGCCCGCGACACGAAGACGCGGCTGCTCCAGCCCTCGCACACCGCCTTCACGACACCGGTGGTGAAGTCGACGGAACGGCGGTAGCGGCGCGGCTCCGCGCCGGACGGTCTGCGCAGCCGTACCTGGAAGGCGGGGTGGAAGGGCTGGACCCACTGGAGGTCGCGTCCGTCGGTGAAGGTCTCGGCGGCATGCAGCTCGCCGGCCAGCAACTGGTCCTGCAGGAGCGGTAGTTGGGCGGCGAGGCGGGGAGGTCCGGCGTTCTCGCTGCCGTTGGGACGGACGAGGGTGTGATGGGTGACGACAACCCGTTCGTCGTTCGCATCGCCGAACACAAGAACGCCGTGGTGGCCGTTGCCGCTCAGGAAGCCGTCCTCCCAGCGGGTGGCGGGGAGGGGTTCCCAGGTTCCGTGGACGATGTTCATGGGGGTGTTCATGGGTGTGTTCATGGACGCAACACCACCACGCCGTACCGGCCGAGCGTGAACCCGCCCTCGACGGTCGCGCCCGTCAGCAGGTCGTGGTGGGTGCCCGGCACCTGCACGGTCACCGGCTCCCGCCCGTGGTTGAGCACGAAGAGCAGGTCGCCGCGGCGGACCGCCTCGACCCGGTCGGGCAGGCCGTCGAGGACGGGACGGGCACCCGCGTCGGCCGCGATCCCGGCGAGCAGCACGCGCAGCGCGTGCGGCTCGGGGAGCGTGGAGAGGTACCAGGCGCGGCCGTTACGGAGAACGGCGGGCATCCCGTCGAGTTCGCCGCCCTTGTAAGCGGCTTCGACCGACGCGTCCCCGGCCGCCTCGATCTCCTCCGACCACAGGGTCCCGCGGAAACCGTCGGTCTCGACGGTCTCGTCCGCGTCCAGCGGCCACCACTCGTGCAGCGTGCGGATACCGAACAGCTCGCGCAGGCGGGGGTCCATGCCGCCGGGGCGCACCCGGTCGTCCTCGTCGGCGACACCGGTCAGGAACCCGCAGACGAGGGTGCCGCCGCCGTGGACGTAGGCGAGGAGGTTGTCGATCGCCGCGTCCGTGAGGGCGTACAGCTGGGGGACCACCACCAACTTGTAGGCGCTGAGGTCGTGTTCGGGGTGGGCGAAGTCGGTGGTGAGGTGGGCCTGCCACAGGGCGCGGTGCCAGGAGGTCAGGACCTGGGCGCAGTCGACCTCGGTCGAGAGCCTGCCCTCGTGGGCGCCGGCCCACCAGGAGTGCCAGTCGTGCAGAATCGCGATGTCACCGCGACTGTGACTGACCGTCACCTCCCTGCCGATCCGGGCGAGTTCGGCGCCGAGCTGCTTGACCTCCTGGTACGTACGCCCCTCCTCCCCCGCATGGCTGACCATCCCGGAGTGGAACTTCTCCGCTCCCTGCCGGGACTGGCGCCACTGGAAGTAGCAGACGACGTCGGCACCGCGGGCGACGGCCTGCAGCGACCAGAGGCGATTGAGGCCGCGCGGCTTGGGGTGGTTGACCCCGCGCCAGTTGACCGGTCCCGCCGCCTGCTCCATCAGCATCCAGGGACCGCGGGCCTGTGAGCGGGTCATGTCCTGGACGAGGGCGCCGTGCTGTGCACCGAGGGGATCGCGCGGATCCGGGTAGAGGTCGACGGAGACGACGTCCTCTTCCTCCACCCACCGCCAGGCGTCCTGCCCGACCCACAACGGCATGAAGTTGGTGGTGACCGGAATGTTGGACGGCGTATGACGGCGGACGATGTCGCGCTCGGCGACGAAGCACTCCAGGAGCATGTCGGACGTGAAGCGTTTGAAGTCCAGCACCTGGCCGGGGTTCTTCAGGTAGTGGGCGTGGCGGGGCGGCAGAACCTCGGCCCAGTCGCCGTAGCCCTGACTCCAGAAGGCAGTTCCCCAGGCGGAGTTGAGGGCGTCGAGGGTGGCGTACTTCTGCTGCAGCCAGCGGCGGAAACGGGCGGCGGCCTCGTCGCCCCAGTCGTAGGTGCAGTACTCGTTGTTGATGTGCCACATGGTGAGGGCGGGGTGGCCGCCGTAGCGGGCGGCCAGGTCCTCGGTGATGGCGGCGGCGTAGCGCCGGTAGGCGGCGCTGGAGTGCGAGAAGTGCTGGCGGCCGCCCCACCATTCGGTGCGGCCGTCCTCGTCGCGGGGCAGGGTCTCGGGGTGCAGTCGGCCGAGCCACGGCGGGGGCGAGGAGGTGGGGGTGGCGAGCACGACACCGATGCCGTTGTCGTGCATGAGGCCCATCAGCCTGTCGAGCCAGCCGAACTCCCGCTCCCCCGGCCGGGGTTCGAGCCTGGCCCAGGAGAAGACACCGAGGGTGACGGAGTTGACGCCGGCGTCGCGCATGAGCCGTACGTCCTCGTGCCAGGTCTCCTCGGGCCACTGCTCGGGGTTGTAGTCGCCGCCGAAGAGGATGCGGCCGCGGGTGGCGTCACTCAGGTCCGGCATCAGACAGGCTCCCCGTACTGGATCCCGCGCACGTTGGTGGCGCTGCCGTCGGCGTTGGTGGCGATGGGCCCCGGTGCGTCGTGGGCGGTGGGCGCGGCGGCGGCCGCGGTCCCGGCAAGAACGGCCCGGCGGCTCAGGCGGGACGTGAGCATGACACACACCTCGTTCTAAAAGAGTGGGGATGGGTAGCGCCCCAAAGGGGCGCGGGGCTGCATCGATTTGCGGCTCCGCCGCGTGGGCGCGACCAGCCACAACGCACCCGCAGTCGCCATACGACCGAACACCCCTGCCCAATAGGCGACCGGTCAGCCCTTAACCGCGCCAGTCAGCATGCCCTTCTTGAAATGCCGCTGCACAAACGGCGACAAAACAGCCACCGGCAACAACGCCACCACCATGACAGCCATCTGCACCGCCAGCCCCGACAACTGCCCAGTCCGAATGGCCTGCCCCAGCCCAACCGGCGCCTCGCGCTTCTGCACAAGCTGGATCATGACGTTCTGCAACGGCATCATGTCCTGGTCGTTCAGATAAAGGGACGCGTTGAACCACGCACTCCAATACCCCACGGCATAAAACAGCGTGATAACGGCCAGCACCGCACGCGACAGCGGCATCACGATCTGCCACAGAATCCGGAAATCCCCGGCCCCGTCGATCCGCGCGCTGTCGATGAGTTCCTGCGAGATCCCCATGAAGAAGCCGCGCAGGACCAGGATGTTGAACACACTGATCGCACTCGGCAGGATCAGCGCGAGATAGCTGTCCATCAGCCCCAGGGACTGCACGAGCAGATACGTCGGGATGAGACCGGCGCTGAAGAACATCGTCGCCAGCAGCACCATGAGGATCCACCGGTGCCCCAGCGACCCGGTCCGGGACAGCCCGTACGCACACAGCACCGACACCCCCATCGAGAACAGCGTGCCAACCAGGGTGATGAGCACGCTGATGATCGAGGCCCGGGTGACCTGCCCCCCGCTGAGCAGCTCCTTGTACGCGATGAAGGTGATGCCCTTGGGCACCATCACCAGGCCGCCGGCTTCGTCGATGGTCTTGCGGGAGGACAGGCTGGTGACCACGACGATCCACAGCGGGAAGAGGATCCCCAGGCAGGCGAGGGTGAGGACGAGCCCCTTGCCGGCCAGTCCGGCCCTGCTGGGCTCCTCCTCCCACACCGGCCGCGGCGGGGCGCCCCACCGGGACGGCTCCCGTACGGACGGCTTGTCGATGACGGCGGTCATTTCTTGTACACCCCCTGCTCGCCCATGAGATGGGCCACCTTGTTCGCGGCGAGGACCAGTCCAAGGCTGACGACGCCCTTGATCAGACCCGCGGCGGCCGCATAGCCGAAGTCCTGATTGCGCACGCCGTTCCACCACACGAAGGTGTCGAGGACCTCCGCCGCTCCCGGCCCGACGGCATCGCGCTGGAGGAGGATCTGCTCGAACCCGACCGTCAGCGCATCGCCCACGCGCAGCACCAGCAGCAGGGCGACCACCGGCCGCAGCGCCGGCAGGGTGACGTGCCACATCCGCCGCCAGCGCCCGGCACCGTCCATCGCTGCGGCCTCGTACAGGTCCGGGGGGACCGAGGCCAGCGCGGCGAGGAAGACGATGATCCCCCACCCGGCGTCCTTCCACACGCTCTGCGCGGTGACGAGGAACTTGAAGGTCGACGGGTCGGTCATGATGTCCAGGCCGTCGAAGCCGTGTTGCCGCAGGAGTTGCGACAACAGCCCGGCGCCGCCGAACAGTTGCTGGAAGACGGCGATGACCAGCACCCACGAGAAGAAGTGCGGCAGATAGAGGATCGCCTGGGAGAACGCCCGTACCCGGGGCCTGACCACGCTGTTGATGAGCAGCGCGAGCAGGATCGGGATCGGGAAGTACAGCAGCAGCTGGAGGAAGAACAGCACCAGCGTGTTCTGGACGGCACCCCAGAAGGCCGAGTCCGCGAAGATCGCCTGGAAGTTCTCCAGACCCACCCATGGGCTGTGCAGCATCGAGACGATGCCGTTGTCGCTGACGTAGGGGTCGTAGTCCTGGAAGGCGACGACGTTGCCCAGGATGGGCAGGTAGTTGAAGACCAGGAGCAGCACGACGGCCGGCAGCGTCATCAGGAGCAGGACGCGGTCGCGTCTGAACCTGAGCCCGAGGCTCAGCCTGCCCGGATCCTTCTTCTTCCGGGAACCGGTGGCGCCGCCGGACGCCTCCGGGGTCTTCACCGGCGTACTGGCCTCGGCTCTGCTCCGAGGCACCGTGCTGTGGGACACGGCGGTTCTCCTTGCCTCAGTGCCGGGTCAGCTCGCCGCCGAGCCGTTGTCGTCGAGGAGCTTCTTGTACCAGTCGCGCAGCTTGTCGCCGCCCTTGCTCTTCCAGTCGGAGATCCACTGCTGCATGTCGCTGATCGACTTGTGGCCGCGGACCACGTCGTCTTCCATCTGCTCCATGTCGTTGGAGAGATTGGTGAAGCGGGAGGGCTCGGAGATCGTCAGGCCCCAGAAGGACGACTTCTTGGTGAAGGCGCCCATCCGCTGCTGCCACTCGACGCTGGCCTTGGCGATGTCCGGGAAGTCGGGGTGGGCGATGGTGGCGGCCGGGCTCGCGACCATGACGTAGGCGTTGACGACCTCGTTGTTGCCCTTGTCGTTCTTGACGGGCACGCCGTTCTTCATCGTGTAGTGGGTGCCCTCGACGCCGTAGTTGGTCAGCATCCACTCCTTGGTGCCGTACGGCGCCGCGGTGACGTTGGCGACGGCCAGTACGTCACGGATGACGGACTCGGAGGCCTTCTTGCTGACGAACGCGAAGATGCCGGCCGGCTGCTCGGCCCACAGGGTCGGATTGCCGCCGTCGTGGCCGAAGAGGTCCATGCCCCAGATCTTGAAGCTCGGGTTCTGGGTGGCCTGGGCGGCCTGCTGCCCGTACCAGTTGACGATGTTGTTGTTCCAGATCAGGAACTCACCGGCGGCGAACTTGGGGCTGGGGTCGGTGGCCTGGCTCTTGCCCAGCTTGAAGTCTGGGTGGACGTATCCGGCGGCGAACAGCTTGCGGGTCCACTCCAGCGCCTCGAGATACTCGGGGGTCTCGATGCGGTAGGTCATCTTGCCGTCGACGAGGTTCCAGCCGAGCGGCTTCTCCGAGCCGGACATCACGCCGAAGATGTTGAACGCGGTCCACTTCATGTCGCCGCAGGCCCAGCGCTTCGACTTGGGGCTGGTGATCTCCTTGCACAGCGCCGTGAACTCGTCGGCGGACTTGGGGACGTCGTAGCCCGCCTTGTCGAAGAGGTCCTTGCGGTAGAGGGGCACGATGCCCGTGACGTACGGGCCCGGCTGCGGCAGTCCGCGCAGCCGGCCGCCGAAGATCGAGCGCTGCCAGGCGTCCGTCGGGATCGCCGCGAGGTTCGGGTACTCCTTGGCCCTGTCCCCGGACAGATAGGGGCCGAGGTCGGCGAACTTGCCGGTGATGGCGCTGGGTATCTTGCCGCCCATGTTCCAGCTGGGGACGACCACCACGTCCGGGATGTCGCTGGAGGCGAGGACCGCGCCGAGCTTCTGGTCGTAGGTGTTGCCGTCCTGGTTCTGCCAGACGACGTCGACGCCGATCAGGCTGTTCATCGCCGTGTAGTAGGGGTTGTCGCCCTTCGGCGGCGAGCCCCAGAACGGGGACATGATGGTGACCTTGCCGCCCTTGCCCAGCTTCTTCGCCACGGACGTCTTGAGGTCGGCGATGGCCAGCTCACGGGTGAAGCCCATCGCCGAGCCGTTCTTGGCGGGGATGTCGGGCGTCACCACGTTGCTCGCGACGTAGGCCGGCAGCAGCTTCTTCGCGTCCTTGCCCGAGGTGGTGCCCCCGCGGGAGCCGCTGTCCGAACCGCCGCAGGCGGCAAGCAGCGGCATCCCGCCCGCCACTGCTGCGGTGACAACCGCAGTGGAGGCGAGGAAGCTTCTCCGGCTCGGTCCGGACGAGGCGGAAGCGGCGTTCGGCGTCATTGCGTCAACCCTTCATGGCGCACCAGGACACCCGGCGGTGGCCGTCGGCTGCGGTGTCTCGAGTGGAACTGGCTGAGCTGAAGCGATCCTCCGACCCAGGCATCCGACCAATGCAGATCGATCCGCAGTCGAAGCGCTTCGATGTTGCTGTGAGGTTAAGTGAACACCTGGGGGTGCACAAGGGTCGCTTCCAAGATTCCTCCGAGCTGTCACCAACGACCTTTTCTTATGCGCTGCTTGAAGTATCGGTGAGCGCCCCTTGACACCCGGAGGTCCGTCGAATGAGCATCGAAGCGCTTCGAAAGCGCTATGCCGCTCCATCGCAAGGGGATCCCCACGTGACCGCACAGACGCCGCCCACGCCGCCGTTCCGCGATCCGCAACTGCCGTTCGCGAAGCGCATCGACGACCTGCTTCAGCGGCTGACGCTCGACGAGAAGATCTCCTTCCTGCACCAGTTCGCGCCCGCAGTGGAGCGCCTGGGCATCGACGCCTTCCGTACCGGCCAGGAGGCGCTGCACGGCGTCGCCTGGATGGGCCCGGCCACCGTCTTCCCGCAGGCCGTCGGCCTCGGCGCGACCTGGAACACGGACCTCGTACGCCGCGTCGGCGAGGCGGTGTCCAAGGAGGCCCGCGCGATGCGCGCCCAGGACGACCGCGTCGGCCTCAATGTCTGGTCCCCCACGGTGAACCTGCTGCGCCACCCCCTGTGGGGCCGCAACGAGGAGGGCTACTCCGAGGACCCCAAGCTCACCTCGGCGATCGCCGTCGCGTACACCCGCGGCCTGCGCGGCGACCACCCGACGTACTGGCGCACGGCGCCGGTCCTCAAGCACTGGCTCGCCCACAACAACGAGGCGGACCGGGCCACTTCGTCCAGTTCGGTCCGCCCGCGCGTGCTGCACGAGTACGACCTGCGCGCCTTCCGCGAGGCGGTCGAGGCGGGCGCGGTGGCGGGTGTGATGCCGGCGTACAACCTGGTCAACGGCCGCCCCAACCACGTCTCCCCGTACCTGCGGGAGCACCTGCGCGCCTGGACCGACGAGGACCTGCTGGTCTGCTCGGACGCGGGCGCACCCTCCAACCTGGTGGACCTCGAGCACTACTACGACACCCACGAGGAGGCGACGGCGGCCGCGCTGATCGCCGGCGTCGACAGTTTCACCGATCACGGGACGGACGGTTCGCAGATCGTCGCCCGGGTCAAGAAGGCATACACAGAAGGCCTGTTGACCGAGGCCGACATCGACACGGCGGTCCGCCGCCAGCTCTCCGTCCGCTTCCGGCTCGGCGAGTTCGACCCGCTCTACGACCCGCACGCCGGCACCAAGGACTTCGACACCCCGGCCCACCGCGCCCTCGCCCAGGAGGCGGCGGAGCAGGCGATCGTGCTCCTCAGGAACGATGGCCTGCTGCCGCTGGCCCCCGACACCCGCATCGCCGTGGTGGGCCTGCTGGCCGACGAGTGCAAACTCGACTGGTACAGCGGCACCCTCATCCACCGCTCCACTCCGCTGGAGGGCCTGTACGAGCGGTTCGGCGCCGAGCGTGTGCAGTTCAGCGAGGGCGTGGACCGGGTGCTCCTGAAGACCTCCGCCGGTGCGTTCCTGCACGTCCCCGCGGCCGCCGATGCCCGCGACGAGGTGCGCGGCGCGGAGGGCACCCTGGACCCGGCCCTGCTCGCGGGCCGCACGGACCTGCCCCCGCTCACCACCGACACCACGGGCACCGAGTTCGCGCTGATCGACTGGGGCGAGGGCATCCTGACCCTGCGCGCCCCCGACGGCCGCTACCTCTCGGTGGCCGACGACGGCTACGTGCGCGCCTCCGCGGACCAGCCCGGCGGCTGGGTCGTCCAGGAGACGTTCCGCCTGGAACCTCACGAGAACGGTCACCTCCTCAGGCACGTCGGTACGGGTCGCCACGTCTCTGTCTCCGCCGACGGAGTAAAGGTTGCCGACGGAAATCCGGAAACTTTCGAGATCATCGTCACCGAACGCGGCGAGGACGCAGTGACGCAGGTCACTGCGCAGGCCGATGTGGTGCTGGTGGTCGCGGGCAACGACCCGCACATCAACGGCCGGGAGACCGAGGACCGCACGACCCTGCGACTGCCCGCCCACCAGGAGCGCATTCTGCGCGCCGCCCGCGCCACCAACCCCAACACGGTGCTGGCGCTGGTCTCCGCGTATCCGTACGCGGTCGCGCCGGCCGCCCTCCGGGCGGTGCTGTGGACGGCGCACGGCGGCCAGGCCGCGGGCACCGCCCTGGCCCGCGTGCTGGCCGGCGACGTCTCCCCCGCGGGCCGCCTCCCGCAGACCTGGTACGAGGACGACGCCGACCTGCCCGACCTCTTCGACTACGACGTGATCGGCGGCCGCCAGACGTATCTGTACTTCGAGGGGACGCCACTGTTCCCGTTCGGACACGGTCTGTCGTACGCGAGCTTCTCCTACGCCGATCTGTCGGTGCGGGTCGACGACGCAGCGGCGCACGTCTCCTTCACGGTCACCAACACCGGCGACATCACCGCCGACGAGGTCGCGCAGCTGTACACGCGCGCCGTGGAGCCGACGGTGACGCGCCCGCGCCGCGAGCTGCTCGGCCACCGCCGGATCACCCTCGCGCCCGGCGCCCGAGAGGAACTGTCCTTCGAAGTCCCGCTGTCCGCCTTCGAGTTCTGGGACGTTGCCACGGGCGGCTGGCGCCGCGAGCCAGGCCCGTACGACGTGCTGGTGGGCACCTCCAGCGAGGACATCCGCCTGCGGACGACAGTGATCCTGGACGGCGAGCCCGACGCCCCACGCCCCGTGCTCCGACACGGCCTGAACGCCGCCGACTTCGACGAGCAGAGCGGCGTCGCGATCGTCGACCGGACGAAGGTGTCGGGCGATGCGGTGACACCGGCGGCGGGCCGGAACGCCGAACTGATCTATCGCGACTGCGACTTCGGGGACGGCGTCGCGGAGGTGACGGTCTCCGTGGCGGGCGAGGGCGTCGTGGAAGTGTCCCTGGACGGCGGCGCGCTGCTCGCCGTACTGACGCCGGGCGACACGGACACCTCGGACGACCCGTACGCCTACACCACGCTCAATGCCGACATCGTCGCCGAGGGCGTGCACGACGTACACATCAGACTGCGCGGCCCGCTGCGGCTCGCGCATGTCGGCTTCTCCGGTTGAGGGTCCGGGCGAGGCCGACACAGAGAAGGGGCCCGGCACCGGAAGGCATCGGTGCCGGGCCCCTTCGGAGAGCCTATATGAAAATGGTTCCCATTAGCTAGAGGGCGAGGCCCGTGAGGACCAGCACCCGCTCGTACGTGTAGTCGTCCATCGCGAACTTCACGCCCTCGCGGCCCACACCGGACTGCTTGGCGCCGCCGTACGGCATCTGGTCGGCGCGGTAGGAGGGGACGTCGCCGATGACGACGCCGCCGACCTCAAGCGCACGGTGGGCGCGGAAGGCGACCTGCAGGTCGTGCGTGAACACGCCTGCCTGGAGGCCGTACTTGGAGGAGTTGACGGCGGCGAACGCCTCCGCCTCCCCGTCCACCTTCTGCACGGTGAGGACCGGCCCGAAGACCTCCTCGCAGGAGATGGTGGTGTCAGCCGGCACGTCGGTGAGGACGGTCGGCGCGTAGGAGGCGCCGTCGCGGTCGCCGCCGGTGAGCAGGGCCGCCCCGGCCTCGACGGCCTCCTTCACCCAGGACTCGACGCGCTTGGCGGCGTCCTCGCTGACCAGCGGGCCGACGTCGGTCTTGTCGTCGCTCGGGTCGCCGGTGACCTGGGCCTCGACGGCGGCGACGATACGGGGCAGCAGCCGGTCGTAGACCGACGCGTCGGCGATGACCCGCTGCACGGAGATGCAGGACTGGCCGCCCTGGTAGTTGGAGAAGGTGGCGATGCGGGTGGCGGCCCAGTCGAGGTCGGCGTCGGAGGCGAAGTCGCCGAGGACGACGGCCGCGCCGTTGCCGCCCAGCTCCAGGGTGCAGTGCTTGCGCGGCACCGAGTCCATGATCGCGTAGCCGACCTTCTCGGAACCGGTGAAGGAGATGACCGGCAGACGCTCGTCCTGGACGAGGGCGGGCATCTTGTCGTTGGCGACCGGGAGGATGCTCCAGGAGCCGGCCGGGAGGTCGGTCTCGGCGAGGAGGTCGCCGATGATCAGCCCGGAGAGCGGGGTGGCCGGCGCCGGCTTGAGGATGATCGGCGCACCGGCGGCGATCGCGGGCGCGATCTTGTGGGCGCACAGGTTGAGCGGGAAGTTGAAGGGCGCGATGCCGAGGACGACGCCCTTGGGGAAGCGCCGGGTGAGGGCGAGACGGCCCTGACCGCCGAGGTCGGTGTCGAGCCGCTGGGCCTCACCGCCGTTGAACCGGCGGGCCTCCTCGGCGGCGAACCGGAACACGGACACGGCACGTCCGACCTCGCCCCGGGCCCACTTGATCGGCTTGCCGTTCTCGGCGGAGATCAGCTGGGCGATCTCCTCGGTGCGCTCGACGAGCCTGCGGCTCACATGGTCGAGGGCGGCGGCACGGACGTGCGCGGGCGTGGCGGCGAACTCGTCCCGTACGGCGTACGCGGCGGCCACGGCCTCCTCGACCTGGGCATCGCTCGGCACGCTCACCTTGCCGACGAGCCGGCCGTCCCACGGGGAGGTGACGTCGAAACTGTCCTCGCCGGTGACCTGGCGGCCGGCGAGCCAGAAGGCGTGGGTGGAAGTCATGTGGGTCCCGGCCCTTCCGCGTTAGGGGGTGTGTGCAGGGTGGTGGTTCAGGTCCACGGTAGGGCGGTGGGGGCTGGGGGGTGTTTGGCCGGGGTGTAGTGGTCGGTACAGCCGATACGCCGGTATGGCGCACCCAGCCCGTCCGGCGTTTGAGGACGAGGCCGTTCAGGCCGAAAGCGGGGGTCTGGGGGCGCAGCCCCCAGGGACGGGAAGGGAAGGGGCGGCGGGGGCGAGCTGCATCCATCAGCGGCTCCGCCGCGGGCCCCACGTTGCCTACTCGGCAGACGTCGCCTTCAACGCCAGCCACAATTCCATCCGCACATCCGGATCATCCAGCGACCGCCCCAGAATCTCCTCCACCCGCCGCATCCGATACCGCAACGTATGCCGGTGAACCCCCAGATCCGCAGCCGCCGCATCCCACTGCCCATGCCGCGAAAGCCACGCCCGCAGCGAGGCCACCAGATCCCCCCGCCCGGTCGCGTCATGCTCGTACAGCGGCCGCAGCAACCCGTCCGCGAACGCCTTCACCGCATCGTCGGCCAGCAACGGCAGCACCGACCCGGCCGCCAACTGCTCGTGCCCCACGAACACCCGCCCCCGCCGCCGGGCCACCGACAACGCCTGCTCGGCCTGCTTGTACGCCGCCGCAGCCGCGATCGGCCCCACGGGCGCCGACAGCCCGACCACCAACTCGTCCTCGTCACCGCCGGCAGCATCCCGCCCCGCTTCCGCCGCGCCCCGCGCAGCCTCCACCGCCGCCGCGTACTCCCCGCACGCGGCGACCGCCGCGCCCCCGTCCGCGGCCAGCACGACCAGCCGCTCCCCCTCGGGTACGACCAGCACGGCCTCCCCCGCCCGCGCGGCCGCCGACTCCACGGTCTCGGCGAGACCGGCCAGCGGATCGCCGCCCGCTTCGGCGGCGGCCCGTGCGGCCGACTCGGCGACGATCATCCGGAAAGGCGCATCCAGCAGGCCCCCGTACAGGTGGCCCGCGACGGCCCGCGCATGGTCCGGCTCCCCCGCGAGCAGCATGCGCAGCACCGCCGCACCGATGCGCTGTTCCGCAGCGTGCAGCGACCTCGACCGTTCCGTCGTCAGTGTCAGCAGGGCGATCGCCGAGTGGACCGCGTACCGCTCCGCCGTGCCGAGTGCCGCCGCCGTCCCCACCGCCAGCGCCGCCCGCGGCCGCCGCCCCGTGCCCAGCGAGTGCAGTTCGACGCGGTCCTCGTTGTCCGGAGGGCCGACCACCGAGGACGCCGGCGCGGGCCGCTCCCGCAGCCGCTCCACGTCCGCCGTCAGCCGCCCGGCCCGCCGCCCCGCCCACTCCGGCGCGGTCGCGACGACGGCGCCCGAGGCGTCGTACAGCGCCGCCCACCCGTCGACCTGCGAGGCGAGTGCGGACAGCACCCCCTCGGGCCCGCCCGTCAGCGCCTGCTTCGTCAGTTCGCGCTGTGCGGCGAAACCCGCCGTCACCGCCCGGTACTGGTCCGCGGCGATCGCGGCGGACACGGCCTTGCTGATCGCGAGGAAGGGCGTGCGGCGCGGCACCTCCAGCAGCGGCAGGCCCTCGCCCTCCGCCGCGTCGACGAGCGCCTTGGGGATCTCCTCGTAATTGACCCCGACGGCAAACCCGAGCCCGACGACCCCCGCCCCCACCAGCCGCTTCACATACCGCCGCATCGCCTCCGGATCCTCCGCGTCCAGCTTCAGCGCGGTGATCAGCAGCAGTTCCCCGCCCTCCATGTACGGCACGGGGTCGGCGAGCTCGCTGACATGGGCCCAGCGCACCGGCACGTCGAGGCGGTCCTCGCCCGCGCGCACGGTCAGCTTGAGCGCGGAATGGTGGACGAGCGAGGCGAGCGTCGGGGGCATGAGGCCTTCAGGTCAGGTCTGCGGGGATCGGGCGAACCTTGTGGATCTTTTGGCCGCCTCGTATGAACGGCCTGTGGCGATTCTGCCTCACCGTACGGTCACCCGGCGCTGTGAAGTCCAGACCTAATGCCTCAGATCCACCAGCAGCGGCGGCGCGTGCTCACCCTTCACGGTCGTCAGCGACAGCACCGCGTGCCCGGGCGGCACCCCGTGCGCAAGCTCGGAGGCCGACCACCGCTCACGTTCGACCTGGCGGACGGTCACGGCTTCTGTCGTCACCGCCTTGCCCGTCACCAGCTTGCGCAGGGCGTGCATGGCCCGGGTCATCGGCTGGTCGGCAAACACGGTGTGCTGGGCGACGTCCTTGGTCTCCACCCACTCCTTGCCCCAGGCATCGGCGAAACGAGTGCCGTCCCAAGTCGTCACTCCGGACAGGGCCATCCGGCAGCCGACGGCCCCGAACAAGGGCCCGTGCAGGGCCTCCGGAACGTCGGAGACCGTGCGCAGCGCGAGCACAACGCCGGCGTTCTGCGAGCGCAGACGCTGAATCCGTCGTACTGACTCGGGGGTGACGGTGCCGGTGGCGTCGTCGAAGACCAGGCTGATGAAGTGGTCACGGGCCCCCTCCCGTACGACCCCGGCGAACTGGGCCAACACCAGCCGGGCGATCAGACGGGAGGCTTCCTCATGACCGTGTCGGGGCAGGTCGATGCGGACCCGCAGAGGGTGGTGGGCGATGGCGCGCAGAGAGAACGGACGGATCGCGTCACCGCCCGAGCCGAAGAAGTCGGCAAAAGCGGGCCGGTCCAGCAGGGCGAGCCGGTCAGCGAGCGCCGGACCGGGGTCGCCGGGGGTGCCGGTCTGCCGGGCACGGGCGTCTAGTTCGCGGCGCATCGCCGTATGTTGATCGCCAGTCAGCCGCTCGCGCAGGGCCGCGAGGGCCGCCGGATCTCCTTCCAGCAGTCCCCGCAGGACGGGCAGCGTCGGGAAGCAGCCGTACGCGGCCCGGTAGGGGCCCAGGAGCTGGGCGAGGGACCTCGCCGCGCGCTCGGCACCCACGGCGTCGAGGTCTCCGGCCAGCGACTCGGCGAGGAACCCAGCCGCCTCGTCGGGGTCGTCGGCGTCTGCGTACGGGTCGAGATCATGTGCGGAGGCGGGATCGCCGATGCGCACTACTACGTCGTACGCCGAATCCGCCCCGACCGCCGTCCCCGCGCCGCACACCGCGACAACGGCACAGCTGCCGACGAGTGCCTGGAATGCGAGAGACTCGGCCACTGGGGCAATCACGTGACGAGTCTTGCCGGCGCCTGACGGCCCGACGACCAACAGCGAGGTGCCCAGTGTCTCCGGCCCAAGGGCTGCGCCCACGCCGCCATAGACGGGCGGGGTGCGCTCGGCTGGAGCCCACTGTCCGATGCGCACCTGTCCAGTGAGTAGGTCATGCCGGGCGCCGCGGCCGGACAGGTCGCGGGCGCCTGAGGGGTGGGTGAGTGCGGCCGCGCCGTGGCGCAGCACCGCGTCCGTGAAGATGGCGAGGCGCCCCTGGCTCCGGGCCCGGGTCCAGCCGTGCTCGATGCGGGCACAGTCCACGTCGTTCATCCGCCCGGCGAGCACCTCGGCGGTGAGAACGTCGGCAGCCTCGTGCTGCCCGGCCGCCCGCAGCTCGGGCCAGCGGGCCCGGGGCTGCTCGGCGACGGGCAACGGGGCCTGGCCCTGCGCGGGGCGGCCACGGGCCGCGAGCCAGGTGCGGGCCAGGGGCCACCAGGCACCGATCCGGGCGAAGGGCCACAGGACGAGGACCGTGATGAGGGCATGGAGCACGTCCTTGGTCGGCGAGGCGTAGACCTCGTACCCGCCACTGATCAGCACGATCAGGGAGAACAGCGGGCTCACGACGGGCGCGGGGTCCCAGCCAACACCGGGAAAGGCCCCCGGGAAGACGAAGCTGAGGGTGACCAGGGCACCCAGGGCGGCGATCAGGGCTCGGGCGGGCTGGGGTTTGCGACCCACGAGGTGACGGACGACAGCCGGCCAACCCCCCAGCCGAATCACGGCATAAACAAGCACGGCAAAGGAGACACCGCCGTAAACATCCAGGGCCTCCGCGCCTGGATACGGGACTGCTCCCTTCAGCTCCTTGGGCGAGACCAGCGTGCCACCCCACCACCAACCGTCCGGGGTGAACAACCTCAGAATCGTGAACTCATAGGGAATTTCGCCGCGCCGCCAGAAGGACCACACCACAATCGCCACGGCGAGCGGAATCAACATGCCGAAGAGGGTCACCGGATGGAGCCGCTCCGCATTCACCGCGACCTTCGGCAGCCGGTACCCGTAGCGCCAGATGCCGGGCTTGGCCTCGGGCCGAGCTTCGTTGAGCCAGGCGGCGACAGCCTCGCCCGGTCCGTGTGACGGCCGCAGTGGCACTCCCGGATCCCACGTCGGCCGCGGCGGCGCCGCGGGCGCGTCCGGAGACCCTGCCGGGCGCGGCACAGGATTCGCATGCGTACCCCGCGCGTCCTGCGTCCCGTCGCTGTCCATCGCCTTCGCTCCCTGACCAGCCGTTCCGTCCACCGTCAGCGGTCAATCTAACGCCCCGGCCAAGGGAGTTCACCGCTTACGCGGCCGCGGGCGGCGAGCGGACCCGAACCCAGTGGCGGCCGACTGCCCGTCCCCGCCATGTCCACCGCGGACAACCCGAACCCCCGACAGCGCCCACATGGAGCATGCCCACCCCCCTCTCCCGGTCCTAACCTGCGAGAAAAGAAGACAAGAGTCCGTAAGGCCGCACACCCCCAGGAGCCCCTCATGAGTGCACTTCCGCAGGAGCGCCGGATCGTCACCGCCATCCCCGGTCCGAAGTCGCAGGAACTGCAGGCCCGCCGTATCGCCGCGGTCGCGCAGGGCGTGGGCTCCGTGCTGCCCGTGTTCACCGCGCGCGCGGGCGGCGGAATCATCGAGGACGTCGACGGCAACCGGCTCATCGACTTCGGCTCCGGCATCGCCGTGACCTCGGTCGGCGCCTCCGCCGAGGCCGTCGTACGCCGGGCCTCCGCCCAGCTCGCCGACTTCACCCACACCTGTTTCATGGTCACCCCGTACGAGGGCTACGTGGAGGTCGCCGAGGCCCTCGCCGAGCTCACCCCGGGTGACCACGCCAAGAAGTCCGCGCTGTTCAACTCCGGCGCCGAGGCCGTCGAGAACGCCGTCAAGATCGCCCGTGCGTACACCAAGCGCCAGGCCGTCGTCGTCTTCGACCACGGCTACCACGGCCGTACCAACCTGACGATGGCGCTGACCTCGAAGAACATGCCGTACAAGCACGGCTTCGGGCCGTTCGCGCCCGAGGTGTACCGGGTGCCGGTCGCGTACGGCTACCGCTGGCCGACCGGCCCGGAGAACGCCGGTCCCGAGGCCGCCACGCAGGCCATCGACCAGATCAGCAAGCAGGTCGGCCCGGACAACGTCGCCGCGATCATCATCGAGCCGGTGCTCGGCGAGGGCGGCTTCATCGAGCCGGCCAAGGGCTTCCTGCCGGCGATCAGCAAGTTCGCCAAGGACAACGGCATCGTCTTCGTCGCGGACGAGATCCAGTCCGGGTTCTGCCGCACCGGCCAGTGGTTCGCGTGCGAGGACGAGGGCATCGTCCCGGACCTGATCACCACCGCCAAGGGCATCGCGGGCGGCCTGCCGCTCGCCGCCGTCACCGGCCGCGCCGAGATCATGGACGCCGCGCACGCGGGCGGCCTGGGCGGCACCTACGGCGGCAACCCGGTCGCCTGCGCCGGTGCGCTCGGCTCGATCGAGACGATGAAGGAGCTGGACCTCAACGCCAAGGCGAAGAACATCGAGGCGGTCATGAAGGCCCGCCTCACCGCCATGGCCGAGAAGTTCGACATCATCGGCGATGTCCGCGGGCGTGGCGCGATGATCGCCATCGAGCTGGTCAAGGACCGTACGACCAAGGAGCCGAACCCGGAGGCGACCGCCGCGCTGGCCAAGGCCTGCCACCAGGAGGGCCTGCTGGTCCTGACCTGTGGCACCTACGGCAACGTCCTCCGCTTCCTGCCCCCGCTGGTGATCGGCGAGGACCTCCTGAACGAGGGTCTCGACATCATCGAGCAGGCCTTCGCGCGGATCTGAGCCAAACGGAATCCGCAGCTCACGCACAGGATGCGCGTCCCATGCGCACCACCCGCCCCAGCCCTTGCATCCGCCGAGATTCCGGGGCCGGGGCGGTCGGCGTCAGGCCGTGTGAAGAACGTGTGCGGGGTGGATGGCGGGACGCGATTCCTTCTGTCTTCGACCCATTCCCTGCCGTAGGTTCTACCCAGATGAGAGATACACCCCGCTCACAGGGGACTGTGGGCGATTTCAGGCCGTGGCCTCCCCAGCTACGACCTGGTCGTGCCCTCGCGCACACACACGGAGCTTCCGGCTCCGGATCTCCTCACCGATCGGACAGTCGCCCGCCCCAAACCCCCCGGGGTGGGCGTCGATCCGATCTGATCGGCCGCCTCGGAACTACCCCCCCTGTTCCGGGGCGGCCGACCTCCTTTCTTCTCCTTCTCGGGCTTCCCGCCCTCCTCTTCGCGCTGATCACCTGGCAGGTCGTGTCCAACGGCCTGCTTCTGCGCGTGGACCGGCGGGTCAGCGGCGCTCTCGCGCACCCGGACCGCTTCTCCGAACTCCTCGCCGACCTGGGCAATGTCGAGGTCGCGGTGCCCGTGCTCGTCGTCGTCCTGGCGTACGTGGCCTGGCGGGGCCGTGCGGCGGGGATGTACCGCTGGTGGCTGCCGCCCCTCGCGGCCACCCTCCTGATGGCGCTGGTCCCGGCGCTGATCGTCCCCCTCAAGGAACTGATCGACCGGCCGGGCACCCCCGTCGTGCCCCCTGGCACCGGCTACTACCCGTCCGGCCACACCGCGACGGCTTCCGTCGCCTACGGCTCGGCGACCCTGCTCCTGCTCCCCTGGCTCCGCACGGTCCACGCCCGCCGTTCGCTCGTCGTCGCCTGCGCCGTCGTCAATCTCGCCGTCGCTTTCGGGCTGGTGCGGCGCGGCTATCACTGGCCCCTGGACGTCGTGGCCAGCTGGTGTCTGTGCACGGTGCTGATCGCGTCTTACTGGATCTTCCTGGTCCGCGTCGGCCTCACGGGGGGCCGACGCGAATGCGGTAAGTCCGAAATGTGGTAAGTCCGAGTAGTCCGTCGCTATAAGCCGCGTCTATGCAGACCTCCGGCCATCAGTGGCCCGTCATATGTCCTCCTCGCGCGCCAGGCCCGCCGCCGCCTCGTGCATCGCCAGTTCGAGGAGTGCGGGATCCGTGAGGGTGCCCGAGCCGTCCGGCGGGACCAGCCAGCGGACGCCGCCGGTCGAGCGCCCCGGGTACGGCACCACGATCCAGGTGCCGGCCCCTGCCGTACGGATGCCGGTACCGAGCCAGCGGGCCGCGGTGCCCGGCGGCACGAAGAAGCCCATGCGCGCGTCCCCGAAGTCGACCAGCACCGGGCCGGGCTGGTCCAGGAAGCGGGTGAGGACGTCGAGCGTGGGATAGCCGAGTTCGCCCGGCAGGATGAGTACGTCCCAGGCCCTGCCGGCGGGCAGCAGCGCGATCCCCAGGGGATTGCGCTCCCACTCCCAGCGGCAGGCCTCGGGATCCGGAGCAACGGACGCCAGCCACTCGACCGCCGTGTTCGCCCCAGCCATGAGGAGACCTCCTGTCTCTCCTGGACGCTGGTCGCGTCACGGGAGAGAGGGAGGTCTCCTGGCGAGCATTACGCGGGTTTTCCCGACCCGATGAAGTGAGCTGGATCACAATCACCGCGGGCCGGGTGCACCTCAGCTGTCGAAACCCAGGCCCAGCCGGTCCATCGTCCGCAGCCACAGGTTGCGCCGGCCGCCGTGCGAATCGGCGCGGGCCAGCGACCACTTGGTGAGCGCGATGCCGGTCCAGGCGAAGGGCTCGGGCGGGAACGGCAGGGGCTTCTTGCGGACCATCTCGAGCGAGGTCCGCTCCGTGGTCTCCCCCGCCAGCAGGTCGAGCATCACCTCGGCGCCGAAGCGGGTGGCGCCCACGCCGAGGCCCGTGTAGCCGGCCGCGTACGACACCTTGCCCTGGTGGGCGGTGCCGAAGAAGGCCGAGAAGCGCGAGCAGGTGTCGATCGCGCCGCCCCACGCGTGCGTGAAGCGGACGCCCTCCAGCTGCGGGAAGCAGGTGAAGAAGTGCCCCGCGAGCTTGGCGTACGTCTCCGGCCGGTCGTCGTACTCGCGGCGCACCCGGCCGCCGTAGTGGTGGATCGCGTCGTAGCCGCCCCACAGGATGCGGTTGTCGGCGGAGAGGCGGAAGTAGTGGAACTGGTTGGCGCTGTCCCCGAGTCCCTGGCGGTTCTTCCAGCCGATCGAGGTCAGCTGTTCGTCGCTGAGCGGCTCGGTCATCAGCGCGTAGTCGTAGACCGGGACGGTGTACGCCCGTACGCGCTTGACCAGGTTGGGGAAGATGTTGGTGCCGAGCGCGACCTTGCGGGCGCGGACCGAGCCGTAGGGGGTGCGTACGGCCATGCCGGCGCCGTACGGCTTCAGCGTGAGGGCGGGGGTGTGCTCGTAGATGCGGACGCCGAGGCCGAGGCAGGCGCGCTTGAGGCCCCAGGCGAGCTTCGCCGGGTTGAGCATGGCGACACCACGGCGGTCCCAGAGGCCGGCCTGGAATGTCGGTGAGTCGACTTGTTCCCGTACCGCTTCCGCGTCCAGGAACTCGACGCCCTCGGCGAGGCCCTCGCGCTCCATCTCCTCGTACCAGTCGCGCAGTTCCCGGGCCTGGTACGTCTCGGTCGCGACGTCGATCTCGCCGGTGCGCTCGAAGTCGCAGTCCAGGGAGTGGCGGGCGACCGCCTTCTCGATCTCGTCGAGGTTGCGGGCGCCCAGCTCCTCGAGCTGGTGGATCTCCTCCGGCCAGCGGGCCAGCCCGTTGGGCAGGCCGTGGGTGAGGGAGGCGGCGCAGAAGCCGCCGTTGCGACCCGAGGCGGCCCAGCCCGCCTCGCGGCCTTCCAGCAGGACGACATCCCGTCCGGGGTCGCGCTCCTTGGCGATCAGCGCGGTCCACAGTCCGCTGTAGCCGCCGCCGACGACCAGCAGATCACAGGTCTCGGCGCCGGTGAGCGCGGGCTCGGGGTGGGGCTTGCCGGGGTCTTCCAGCCAGTACGGGACGGGCTGTGCGTCGGAAAGTGACTTTGTCCAGTTGTTGCCACGGCTCATGGCGCTTGGGGCCATGATTTCAACTCCCTACGGGGGCTTTTCGATTACGCCTTTTGCTTGTTGCGGCGATTCCCGATGAGCATCGAGGAAAGGACCAACAGTACGGCGACAAGGAACATGGCCGTACCGATGACATTGATCTGAACGGGCGTTCCGCGCTGTGCCGAGCCCCAGACGAACATGGGGAAGGTGACGGTCGAGCCCGCGTTGAAATTGGTGATGATGAAATCGTCGAAGGAGAGCGCGAAGGACAGCAGCGCGCCCGCGGCGATTCCGGGGGCCGCGATGGGCAGGGTGACGCGCAGGAAGGTCTGCGCGGGGCCGGCGTAGAGGTCCTGCGCCGCCTGCTCCAGTCGCGGGTCCATCGACATCACGCGCGCCTTGACGGCGACGACGACGAAGCTGAGGCAGAACATGATGTGGGCGATCAGGATCGTCCAGAAACCGAGCTGGGCACCCAGGTTGAGGAACAGGGTGAGCAGCGAGGCCGCCATGACGACCTCGGGCATCGCCATCGGCAGGAAGATCAGCGAGTTCACGGTGCCGCGCGCGCGGAACCGGTAGCGGACCAGCGCGAAGGCGATCATCGTGCCGAGCACGGTGGCGCCGATCGTCGCCCAGAAGGCGATCTGAAGGCTGATCGACAGCGAGCCGCACATGTCGGCGACGCCGCAGGGATCCTTCCACGCGTCCGTGGAGAACTGCTGCCACTGGTAGTTGAAGCGCCCCTTCGGTTTGTTGAAGGAGAACACCGTGACGATGACGTTCGGCAGCAGCAGATATCCGAGTGTCAGCAGTCCCGCGATGACGACGAGATGGCGCTTGAGCCAGTTGAGGACGGACATTTAAACCAGATCCTCCGTCCCGGACTTGCGAATGTAGATGGTGACCATGAGGAGAATGGCGGCCATGAGGATGAAGGAGAGTGCCGCCGCCGTCGGATAGTCCAGAATCCGCAGGAACTGCGTCTGGATGACGTTTCCGATCATGCGGGTGTCGGTCGAGCCGAGCAGTTCGGCGTTGACGTAGTCACCGGCCGCCGGGATGAAGGTCAGCAGCGTGCCGGAGACCACGCCGGGCATCGACAGCGGGAAGGTCACCTTGCGGAAGGTGGTCCAGGGCTTCGCGTACAGATCGCCGGCCGCCTCGTGCAGCCGCCCGTCGATGCGCTCCAGCGAGGTGTACAGCGGCAGGATCATGAACGGCAGGAAGTTGTACGTCAGTCCGCAGACCACGGCCAGTGGTGTGGCGAGGACGCGGTCGCCGGAGGTCCAGCCGAGCCAGTTGGTGACGTCCAGGACGTGCAGCGTGTTGAGGGTGCTCACCACCGGGCCGCTGTCGGCGAGGATCGTCTTCCAGGCGAGGGTGCGGATCAGGAAGCTGGTGAAGAACGGCGCGATCACCAGGACCATGATCAGGTTGCGCCAGCGGCCCGCGCGGAAGGCGATCAGATACGCCAGCGGGTAGCCCAGCAGCAGGCACAGGACGGTCGCGGCGGCCGCGTACGCGACCGAGCGCAGGAACTGCGGCCAGTACTCGGACAGCGCGTCCCAGTAGGTGGCGAAGTGCCAGGTGACCTTGTAGCCCTGCTCCAGGGAGCCCGTCTGCACGGACGTGGAGGCCTGGTAGATCATCGGCAGCGCGAAGAAGACGATCAGCCACAGCAGGCCGGGGAGCAGGAGCCAGTACGGCACCAGGCGGCCCCGCTTGCGCGGGGGCTTGGTCTCGGGGGCCGGCGCCAGGGGTGGCGCCTCGGTGACGGCGGCCATCAGGCGGCGTCCTCCTCGACCTCGGCGACGCCGGCGTCGATGTCCTGCGCGGCGTCCAGGCCGAAGGTGTGCGCCGGGTTCCAGTGCAGGACGACCTCGGCGCCGGGCACCAGCCGGGCATCGCGGTCGATGTTCTGCGCGTAGACCTCGAACTCCGGGCAGACCGGGCTGTCGATGACGTACTGCGTGGAGACGCCGATGAAACTGGAGTCGGCGATCCTGCCGGTGATCCGATTGCGGTTCTCGGCGATCTCGCCCGCGTCGTCGGCGTGGGTGAGGGAGATCTTCTCCGGGCGGACGCCGACCAGCACCTTGCCGCCGGTCGTCGTGGGCGCGGAACATCGCGCCTCGGGGAGGACGAGCTTGCCGCCGCCCGCCTTCAGGACGATGTCGTCGCCGTTCTTGGTGTCGACCTCGGCCTCGATCAGATTCGACGTGCCGAGGAAGTTGGCGACGAAGGTGGTGTTCGGGTTCTCGTAGAGGTCGGTGGGCGAACCCAGCTGCTCCACCCGGCCCGCGTTCATCACGGCGACCGTGTCGGCCATGGTCATGGCCTCCTCCTGGTCGTGCGTGACATGGATGAAGGTGATGCCGACCTCGGTCTGGATGCGCTTGAGCTCCAGCTGCATCTGGCGGCGCAGCTTGAGGTCGAGGGCGCCGAGGGGCTCGTCGAGGAGCAGCACCTTGGGGGTGTTGATCAGCGCGCGGGCCACCGCGACGCGCTGCTGCTGGCCGCCGGAGAGCTGGTGCGGCTTCTTGCGCGCCTGCTCGCCGAGCTGGACCAGCTCCAGCATGTCCTCGACCTGCTTCTTCACCGACTTGATGCCGCGCCGGCGCAGGCCGAAGGCGACGTTCTCGAAGATGTCGAGGTGCGGGAAGAGGGCGTAGGACTGGAAGACCGTGTTCACCGGCCGCTTGTACGGCGGCAGATGGGTGACCTCCTGGTCGCCGAGGTGGACGGTGCCGCCGGTGGGCTCCTCCAGGCCGGCGATCATGCGCAGGGTGGTGGTCTTGCCGCAGCCGGAGGCGCCGAGCAGGGCGAAGAAGGAGCCCTGCGGCACGGTGAGGTCGAGCGGGTGCACGGCGGTGAAAGCGCCGTAGGTCTTGCTGATCCCGGAGAGGCGGACGTCGCCGCTGTTGTCTGTCGTCGTCATCTTCGTCACGCCCCTGTGAGCTTCGCGAACTTCTGCTGGTAGGCCGTCTCTTCCTTCGAGCTCAGCGAGCGGAAGGCGCGGGACTTGGCCTGCATGGCCTGGTCGGGAAGGATCAGCGGGTTGTCCGCCGCCGACTTGTCGATCTTGGCAAGGTACGGCTTCACACCCGCGACCGGGCTCACGTAGTTGATGTACGCGGCGAGTTCGGCGGCCGGCCCCGGCTCGTAGTAGTAGTCGATGAGCCGCTCGGCGTTCGTCTTGTGGCGTGCCTTGTTGGGGATGAGCAGGTTGTCGGTGGACGTCATGTAGCCGCTGTCGGGGATGACGTAGCCGACGTTCGGGTTGTCCGCCTGAAGCTGCACGATGTCCCCGGCCCAGGCGACACAGGCGGCGAAGTCGCCCTTGGTGAGGTCGGACGTGTAGTCGTTACCCGTGAAGCGGCGGATCTGGCCCTTGTCGACGGCCTTCTGCAGGCGGGCGATCACCGCGTCGTAGTCGTCGTCGGTGAACTTCGCCGGGTCCTTGCCCATGTCGAGCATCGTCATGCCGACGCTGTCGCGCATCTCGGTCAGGAAGCCGACCCGGCCCTTGAGCTTGGGGTTGTCGAGCAGGTCGGAGATCGACTTCACCTCGACGCCGTCGAGCGCCTTCTTGTTGTACGCGATGACGGTCGAGATGCCCTGCCACACGTACGAGTAGGCGCGGCCCGGGTCCCAGTCGGGGCTGCGGAACTGCTCCGAGAGGTTGGCGTAGGCGTGCGGCAGGTTGGACGCGTCCAGTTTCTGGACGTAGCCCAGGCGGATCATGCGGGCGGCCAGCCAGTCGGTGAGCACGATCAGGTCGCGGCCGGTGTCCTGGCCCGCGGCGAGCTGCGGCTGGATCTTGCCGAAGAACTCGTCGTTGTCGTTGATGTCCTCGGTGTACTTGACCGTGATCCCGGCCCGCTTGCGGAACGCGTCCAGCGTCGGGCGGTGCTTGCCGCTGTCGTCCACGTCGATGTACTCGGGCCAGTTGGAGAAGTTGATGGCCTTCTCCTTCGCCGAGTGGTCGTCTGCGGACACGCCGCCCTGTGTCTTGCCCGCTGCGGGGATCCCGCAGCCGCTCAGCGCCGCGAGGCCGCCGACGGTCAGCGCGCCGCCGGCGGAGGCGCGCAACAGGGACCGGCGGGTCGTCGCCGCTGCCCGGCCCTTTTGCAGGCTGCGCCGCATCGCGGCCGCCACGGCCGGTGTCAGGCGGTCGGGCTCGTACTGCTCCATGCGCGTGGTGCCCTTTCGGGAGTGACGGCCGCGGGTCGGACGGCCTCTTCTGCTAGCGGTCCCCGAAGATCGTGCGGTGCCAGTCCTTCCTGGCCACCGCCGTGTTGTCGAACATGACGTGCTTGATCTGCGTGTACTCCTCGAACGAGTACGCGGACATGTCCTTGCCGAAGCCGGACGCCTTGTAGCCGCCGTGCGGCATCTCGCTGATGATCGGGATGTGATCGTTGATCCACACGCAGCCCGCCTTGATCTCGCGGGTGGCGCGGTTCGCCCGGTAGACGTCGCGGCTCCAGGCGGAGGCGGCGAGGCCGTACGGGGTGTCGTTGGCGAGCCTGATGCCATCGTCATCGCTGTCGAACGGCAGAACCACCAGAACCGGTCCGAAGATCTCCGACTGGACGATCTCGCTGTCCTGGGCGGCGTCCGCGACAAGGGTGGGCCGGTAGTAGGCGCCGTTCTCGAGATCCCCCTTCGGAGCCTCGCCGCCGGTCACCACGCGCGCGTAGGAGCGCGCCCGGTCGACGAAAGCGGCGACGCGGTCGCGCTGGACGTGCGAGATCAGCGGGCCGAGGTCGGTGCCGGCGGCGAAGGGATCGCCGAGCCGGACGGTCTCCATGAGGGCGGCGGTCCGCTCGATGAACGCCTCATAGAGCGGGCGCTGCACATACGCGCGCGTGGCGGCCGTGCAGTCCTGCCCGGTGTTGATGAGCGCACCCGCGACCGCGCCGTTGACGGCGGCGTCCAGGTCCGCGTCGTCGAAGACGACGAAGGGGGCTTTGCCGCCGAGCTCCAGGTGGAGTCGCTTGACAGTGGCGGTGGCGATCTCGGCGACGCGCTTGCCGACGGCGGTGGAGCCGGTGAAGGAGGTCATGGCCACGTCGGGATGGCCGACCAGACGCTCCCCCGCCTCCTTGCCGGTACCGGTGACGATGTTGATGACACCGTCCGGAATGCCGGCGTCGGTGGCGGCCTGCGCGAACAGCAGTGAGGTGAGCGGGGTGAGCTCGGCGGGCTTGAGCACGATGGTGTTGCCCGCGGCGATCGCCGGGAGGATCTTCCAGGCGGCCATCTGGAGGGGGTAGTTCCAGGGCGCGATCGACCCGACGACACCGATGGGCTCACGACGTACGTACGAGGTGTGGTCCCCGGAGTACTCGCCGGCGGACTGCCCCTGCAGATGCCGGGCGGCGCCCGCGAAGAAGGCGGTGTTGTCGATGGTGCCCGGGACGTCGAACTCCCGCGTCAGCTTCAGTGGCTTGCCGCACTGCAGGCTCTCTGCGCGGGCGAAGTCCTCGGCACGGTCGGCGAGCACGGCGGCGAAGCGGTGCAGCGCGTCGGAGCGCTCGCCGGGGGTGGCGGCGGCCCAGCCGGGGAAGGCCTCGCGCGCGGCGGCCACGGCCGCGTCCACGTCGTCGGGGCCGGCCAGTTCGTACGTGTACACCTCCTCGCCCGTCGAAGGGTCGACGACGGCGTGCGTACGGCCGGAGGTGCCCTTCGTCAGGCGGCCCGCGATGAACTGCGCGCCGTCCGCGAAGCGGTCCTGTGCCGGGAATCGTTCCGGGGTGGCGGTGCCCGGGTTCTGCATGTCGCTCTCCTCCGCCGTCGCCCCGCGGCTCCAGGGGGGCGGGTGGCGTAGCTCCAGCTCGATTTGAGTGCCGATCCTGACAGAGGGATGGCACTCCTACAAGGGATTCCGTTGTTGCCTTTCGGTTACGCGACGGAATCTGTCGACCAGGTGTCGAGTGAGCTCGGAAAAGGGAGGACGGAGTGTCAGTGGTGGCTGCGAGACTCGCATGCATGGAAAGGATCACGGGGCGGATCGACTCGCGGGAAGCACTGGTCAAGGCGGTTCGCGAGGGCGCGAAGGTGAAGTACCTGCACTTCTGGGGTCACCGGGCGCGGGCGGACGGCCGGGTGGGCTCGAGCTGTCTGAGCCAATGGTGGCCGTCGCCGTTCACAGTGGACGGGGTGCGCTATTCGTCGGCGGAGCACTGGATGATGGCGGCCAAGGCGCGGCTGTTCGACGACGCGGAGGCGGAGCAGCGGGTGCTGGCCGCGGGGCATCCGTCCGTCGCCAAGAAGGCAGGGCGGCTCGTGCGCGGCTTCGACGAGGAGATATGGCAGCGCGAGCGCTTCGGGATCGTGCTCGAGGGCAGCGTCCACAAGTTCGCCGCGCACGCGGATCTGCGGGAGTTCCTGTTGAACAGCGGGGATCGGGTGCTGGTCGAGGCGAGTCCCGTGGACCGGGTGTGGGGCATCGGCCTCGCGGCCGACGACGAGGCCGCGGCGGATCCGCAGCGGTGGCGGGGGCCGAATCTGCTGGGGTTCGCGTTGATGCAGGCGCGGGAGCGGTTGCGGGAGGAGTGAGCGGGCCCGCCCTCGCGATGCGGGGCGGGCCGGGCGGGTGGCGTCAGCCGCCCGCCACGAGAGGTGCCGCCACCCTGGGGGCGGAGTTGTAGTACGGGTCGGAGTCGACCCTGTTCTTCTCGTCGTTCACGGCGGCCACGATCGCGATGACCAGCAGGGCGATCGTGGCGATGCCGAGGACGATCCCGACAATGCCCGTGATGAAGCCCGCCTGGGCCTGACCCCGGTTGGTGGCCTCGCCGCGGTCCGCCCGCTGCTTCCCCTTGATGCCGAAGACGACCGCGAGGACGCCGAGGACGACGGAGACGATGCCGTAGATGCAGAACATGCAGCAGGACAGGATGCCCAGCACCATCGCCGCGGTGCCCATGCCGTTCTGCGGGAACGGCTGCATACCGGGCCAGCCGTAGCCCTGCGGGTAGGCGGGGTAACCGTATCCGCCGGGCGCCGCCGGGCCCTGCGGGCCGACGCCGGGGCCGGTGGGCGCGATCGGCGGGGGCGGTACGGACGACTCGGACCAGCCGTCCTGGACAGGGGGTACGCCGGGCGCGCCGTAGCCGGGGGCGCCGAAGCCGGGCGGTGCGAAGCCGTCGGACGGCAGGGACGTCACCGTGGCCTGGTCGTGCACCTGAGGCGGCTGCACCGGGGGCTGCTGGGGCGCGGGCTGCTGGTCCTGCGGAAGAGGCTGCTGCCCGGACCCGGCCGGCTGCCCGCCCTTCTCCAGCGACGTCTTGCGCTCGGGCGGCGCCCACGGGTCGTGGTCTTCTCCTGCGCCCCCGCGCGGCTGTGTCTGATCCGCCACGTCCCAGTCCCCCTCGTTCGATTAGCCACGCCATCGTAAAGCCTTGTCCTGGCGGTTCCGCCGCCCGGCCGGTCGGCGGCGCCCACTCCGGCGGCACCGCCGCCGCGGGCCCGGCCTACGATGATCCCGACCCACCGATCAGCCGATCACCCGCGTCCCGCCCGGCCGAGCCGTCCCGGGACGCCGCTTCGGGGAGGAACCCTTGACCGAGACCCTCGGCGCCTTCGCCGCCGCTCCGCGCGACCTGCACGCCTTCATCGCCGGACTGCCCAAGGCCGAACTGCATGTGCACCACGTCGGCTCCGCCTCCCCCCGTATCGTCGCGGAGCTCGCCGCCCGGCACCCCGACTCCAAGGTGCCCACCGACCCCGAGGCCCTGGTCGACTACTTCACCTTCACGGACTTCGCCCACTTCATCGACGTGTACCTGTCCGTCGTGGACCTCATCCGCACGCCGGAGGACGTACGGCTGCTGACGTACGAGGTGGCCCGGGACCTGGCCCGGCAGCAGGTGCGCTACGCCGAGCTGACCATCACCCCGTGGTCCTCG
Source organism: Streptomyces sp. NPDC001401 (assembly GCF_042895385.1). NCBI lineage: Bacteria > Bacillati > Actinomycetota > Actinomycetes > Kitasatosporales > Streptomycetaceae > Streptomyces > Streptomyces sp. NPDC001401. The sequence goes on along the minus strand of NZ_JBIAWI010000008.1, from coordinate 356,249 downwards.
ACCCGCCGCAACATCGATGAGCGCGCCTTCATGGACGCCATCGAGGACGCGCGGAAGGCGGCCGAGGCCGAGTTCGGAACGGTCCTGCGCTGGTGCTTCGACATTCCCGGCGAGGCAGGGCTGGAGGCCGCCGAGGAGACGACGCGGCTCGCCACCGACGACCGGCTGCGGCCTGAGGGGCTGGTGTCGTTCGGGCTCGGCGGGCCCGAGATCGGGGTGCCGCGGCCGCAGTTCAAGCCGTATTTCGACCGGGCGATCGCGGCGGGGCTGCGCTCCGTGCCGCACGCCGGCGAGACCACCGGCCCGGAGACGGTGTGGGACGCGCTCACCCATCTGCGGGCCGAGCGCATCGGGCACGGCACCCACTCCTTCCAGGACCCGAAGCTCCTCGCGCACCTCGCCGAGCACCGGATCCCGCTGGAGGTCTGCCCGACCTCCAACATCGCCACGCGCGCGGTCCGCAACCTCGACGAGCACCCGATCAAGGAGTTCGCGAAGGCCGGGATCGTCATCACCATCAACTCCGACGATCCGCCGATGTTCGGCACCGATCTCAACAACGAGTACGCCGTCGCCGCGCGCCTGCTGAATCTCGACTCACAGGGTCTGGCCGCCCTCGCCAGGAGCGCCGTCGACGCCTCCTTCCTCGACGAGCCCGGCAAGGCCCGCATCCGGGACGAGATCGACTCCTACACCTCGGCGTGGCTCGCCCCCTGACGCCCTCCAGAAGGACGCCCTCCACAATGGGGCCATGCAGAACGTGACCGCCGTGGCCCATCGCGGCGACCCCTACCGCGTCCGCGAGAACACGATCGACTCGCTGCGTTCCGCGCTCCGACAGGGCGCGGACGCCGTCGAGATCGACGTACGGCTGACCAGGGATGGCGTCCCCGTGCTGCTGCACGACGAGACGCTGAAACGGCTGTGGGAGCACGAGCGGCCCCTCCGCTCGCTGTCCGCGGACGAGGTGCGCGGTCTCACGGACGGCGGGGTGCCGACGCTCGCGCAGGCGCTGGCCGCCACCGACGGCACCCGGCTGATGCTGGACCTGCCGGGGGTGCGGGACGTACGGGCGGCGCGCCGCATCGTGGACACCGTACGGGAGGCCGGGGCGGCCGACCGCGTCTACTACTGCGCCGACGCCACCGCGATGCTCGCCGTCCGCGCCGCCGACACGTCCGCCGAGATCGCCCTGACCTGCACCAGCCTCGCACCCCCGCGCCCCGCGCTGCTCGAGGCGGTCAAGCCGCGATGGCTCAACTACCGCTTCTCCCTGGTGGACCGCGACCTGGCCGCCCGCGTCCACCACGACGGATACCTGCTGTCCGTGTGGACCCCGGACACCCGCCGCTCCATGCGCCGCCTCATCGCCCTCGGCGTCGACTCGATCACGACCAACCGCATCGACGTCCTGCGCGCCCTCCGCGACGGCGGCTGACCGCGTGGGACCTGTCCGGCCCTACACCCGCGAGCGCTGAGCCACCGTCGCCGGATCGGACGGGGTCGCGCGGGTGACGTACTGCGGGACCGGGGTGTCGTCCTTGCCGGTGTCGCGGACCAGGCCGTAGCGGATCGCGCCCTGGGCGGGGCCGGTGGTGATGTCCTTCTCGACGGCGTCCCAGGTGGTCGGGAAGACGTTCAGGTTGTAGTCGGCGCCGCGTTCGTTCACGGTGAGGGTGACGCGGCCGTCGACGTAGAAGTACTCGTTCTGCCACATCTGCTGGGTGCCGGACGGCAGGACGTCGAAGCCGGTCGCCTTGCTGCCCATGCCGGTGGCCGTGGGGTCGGTGCTGCTGACGCGGTCGTCCATACGGCGGCCGCCGCCCGAGGCCACATGGAAGAGCCTGCCCTTGAGGCCGGTCCAGCTCGGCGGGACCAGGCTGCCGGGCCGGTACTGCGGTTCGAGCTGCCAGCGGACCAGGACATAGCCCTGGCCGGTGAGCGTCACGCTGTCGCCGCGGTGCGTCATGGTGGCGTGCGCTCCGCCGGTGCTGGTGATGCCGGAGGCGGGCCGGTGCGGGAGCGCGGCGGGCGGTCTGTCCGGGGCGGGTGCCTTGTCCACGGCGTCGACGACACTGCCGTAGAGCTCCTCGGTCTTCTGCTTCTTCGTCACCGAAGGGGACGGAGAGGGCGTGGGCGGGGCGGACGGGGGCGGCGGGCGGTGGGTGCTCGACGCCGTGGGGGTGCCGGAGGCGCGCGGGGGCGGGGCGGGCGGGGTGGGCGGGGTCTGGGTGACGACGTAGGCGCCGCCCGCGACGATGGTCGCGCTCGCCGTGACGGCGACGGCGGGCTTGGCCAGGACGCCGAGCACCTTGGCGGACCAGCCGACGGAGCCGGCAGCCGCGGCCGTCTTGCCGCCGAAGGCCAGGGAGAGCGTGAAGCCGACCGGGAGCGGTACGAGCGCGATGCCGACCAGGAGCCTTTCCGCCGGTACGACGGACTCGCCCGCGTCGCCGCAGTAGGCGCAGCCCCTGATGTGCCGGGCCAGCCGCTTGCGCCAGACCGAGTCGGGCCGCCCGTCCCAGCGGCCGGTCAGCTCCCGCAGTTCGGGGCAGGCCCCGTCCAGGGCGCGGACGATGCCGCGCGAGGTCTCCAGGCGCTCCTTCATCCGCTGGACGCGTACGGCGGCGTGCTGCCGGCTGATGCCGACGGCCGCCGCCAGTTCGCGCCGGGTCAGCTCGCCCGCGACCTCCAGCCACCACAGCGACAGCAGCTGCCGGTCCTCGTCGTCCAGCCAGCGCACCGCCTCCGCGACCTCACGCCGCTGCCCCTCCAACTGGAGCCGCAGCACGGTGAGTTCGGCGAAGTCGGTGGCCTCCCGGGCGGCACTCTCGTCCAGTTGCTGCGGGGACCTGCGGCGCGCCCGGTCCCGTATCTGCCGCATGGCTATCGCCATCAGCCAGGACCGGAAGCTGTCCGGGTCACGGAGCGAGCCGAGGTTGTCGACGGCGCGCAGCATGGTCTCCTGGACGACGTCGTCGACGTCGGCGTGGCCGTTCAGGGCGCGGCCGACGACGTTGTAGACCAGCGGCAGCCAGCCCGCGACGAGATCGTCCAGCGCCTGCCGGTCACCCGCCTGCGCGGCCGCGATGGTGGAACGCCACTGCCGCCCGTCCATGCCGATCTCGCCCGTCCTCTGTGCGCTCACTTGCTGTCCGACCGCACCTTCTCAGCCCGACCTGGGCTGTTGGCTATGTCGGAGATCACAGTGGGTTCCCGGTGCGGGTGGTCCATGGGGGTCTCCCGGGCGTGAGGGGAATGGGGGACGCGAGAGGAGACGGAGTGGAGACGGGCGGGATAACAGTTTTCGCGGAGCGACCCTACGAGCCGCCGCCTGCCACGGCCACGCGGTTGGGTCCGGCTCCCACGTCGACGGTGGCGACGACCTCGCCGGTGCCGGTGTCCACCACGTTGGTGGCGGGGGCGCTGTCGCCCGCGGTCACGTAGGCGCGACGCCCCCCGTCGCCGAGTGCGATGCCCTCAGTGCCCGCGCCGACCTCGAGGTAGCCGCTCACGGCGTTCGTGCGCGCGTCGATGACCGACACCCCGTCGGAGCCGAAGCCGGTGGTCACATAGACCCGGCGGCTGTCCGGGGTGACGGCGAGGTGCTCCGCGCCCTCGGGCAGCATGACGGTGTCCTCGACCTCCGCCTCCCTGGTGTCGATCACGGCCACGGCGTCGGTCCCGAGGCCCAGGCTCACGTACGCCCGGCGGCCGTCGGGCGCGATCACCACGTCGAAGGGCGCCGCCGGGGTGGTGAACCGGATGGTGTCGATCACCTTCTCCCGGGACGTGGAGATCACCGACACGGTGCCCGAGAGCAGGTTCGTGACGAAGGCGCGGGAGCCGTCCGGGCTGATGGCGATGTTCTGCGGCTGACGGCCGACGCGGAGGGTCTTCGTGACCCGGTTCGTGGCGGTGTCGATGACCGACACCGTGTTGCTGCGGGCGTTCGTGACGTAGACCCGCTTGTCGTTCGGCGTGACGGCCACGCCTTCGGGGCGCTGTCCGGCGCGGATGGTCCGGATCGTGGACCTGCGGGTGGTGTCGATCACGGAGACGGCGTCGGAACCGGCACCGCCGGTCACATACGCGCGCTCGTTGTGGGAGCCGACGGCGATGTTCTCCACGCCCGCGGGTACGGAGACGGTGCCGACGACGGCGTTCTTGGCGGTGTCGACGACCGAAACCGTACGGGCGTCGGAGTTCGCGACGTAGGCATAGCCCCCGTGTCCGCCTCCGTCTCCGTCTCCGCACCCGCACCCCCCGCCCAGGTCTGCCGCTGCCGCCTGAGGGGCCGTCAGCGCCGCCACGAGCAGCGCGGCCATGGCGCAGCCGCCGGCCGCTCTTCCCAGGAACCGCGACCGCCGCCCCCGCTCGTGCCGCGCGGAAGGGCTCTGGGTCTTCTGATTCGGGCGAACGTCGTGCACGGGACCTCCATGGCCAGTCACCGGATCCGGAAGAAGCCGCTCCAGAATCCTGTGCCGGGTCGCCCCTCCATGGGATGCGGTCGCGACGCCGCGTGGAGTGTCACGCGTTCGGCAACTTTTGGGCGACCGAACGGGTGAAGGATGGCCTGCCGTCCCTGGTGGCCCGCCCTTTCTCCGTCGTGATGGCGGTAACGACTCATCCGTACGCGCTTTCGCTGAAGACCCGTCATGCCCGATCACTGCGACCCCAGGCGGAGCCCCCATGCGCCGTTCACCGACCATCCCGACCAGACCCCGCCGCCGGCACCTCGCCCGTGCCTCGGCCGCCGCCCTCCTGGCGATGGCGGCGGCAGCCGCCCTGCCCGGCTCGGCACACGCCGATCTGCCGGGGGCCGATCCCCAGCTCACCCGGGCGCCGTACCTCACGGATCTCGGCACCGGAAAGGTGCAGGTGAACTGGGCCACCACCACCCAGACCCGAGGCATCGTCAAGTGGGGTCCGCTCGGGAACTGCACGGCGAACACCGTGCAGTCCACCCCTTCGGGCTCGCCGACCACCATCAACGGGGTCCGGGAGTACACGAACTCGGTGGCCGTCACCGGCCTTTCGGCCGACACCCAGTACTGCTACCGGATCTACACGGGCGACGCCGCCCAGACCGATCTGCTGGGCACCAACGCCTCCCCCGACTTCACCACCCTGCAGGCCGCGGGCGGGACGTCCCCCGTCACCTTCGCCGCGTTCGGCGACTGGGGAGACACGACCAACCGCGGGGTCAACGACGGCTCGCTCAACGTCAACCAGGCAGGCGTCCTGGGCCAGATGGCGAACAGCGGGGCCCGGTTCGCCCTCACGACGGGCGATGTGGCCTACCCGGGCGGCACCCCCACGAGTTACGGCGACCTCAACCAGACGGGCGTGAACATCAGCGCCGTCTTCGGGCCCTCGTACTGGACCGTGCCGGGGCAGCGGATCCCGTACTTCTCGCTCAACGGCAACCACGGCCGCAACCAGACCCTGCTGACCACCTGGCCGGAGAGCGCGACCGCGGCCGCGTCGAACGGCAAGTACGTGATGGAGGACTACGCCTCCTTCGACGGCTCGACCCCGGCGAGCTACCCCTCGACGTGGTACGCGTTCACCACCGGCGGGGTCCGCGTCTACGCGCTGGACGCCTCCTGGTCCGACAGCAACGTCGGGTCGGCCACCGGCGGCGCGTGCGGGTCGCCCTGTGCCAAGTACCAGGTCGACCACGACGCCCACTGGACGACGTCGTCACCCGAGTACCAGTGGCTCCAGCAGGACCTGGCCGCGCACCCCGGCGGCATCAAGATCGCCGCGTTCCACTTCCCGCTGCGGTCCGACGACTCGACCGAGCCGGACGACGCGTACCTGAAGAACACCCCGGGCAGCACCGACACGTTGGAGCAGCTGCTGCACGACAACGGCGTCAACCTGGTGCTCAACGGCCACGCCCACATCTACCAGCGCAACGTCGCCCCGCCCGGAGGCGTCATCAGCTATGTGACCGGGGGCGGCGGTGCCAACCTGAGCGGCTTCGCAGGTCATGGCTGCGCCACCACCGACGCCTACGGGATCAGCTGGTCGTACACCTCGAACGTGGGCCGGAAGTGCGGCGCCGCGACCGCCCCGACCAGTGACTCGCAGGTGTACCACTTCCTGAAGATTACGGTGAACGGCAACCTCGTGACCGTCGCGCCCACCAACTCCAACGGCACCGTCTTCGACCAGAAGACGTACGACTTCGGACCGGACAGCATCGCGCCCTCGGCGCCGGTCACGCTGACCGCCAAGCGGCAGGGCTCCACCACCGCGCGGCTGGACTGGCACACGAGCACGGACAACAAGTCCGTGGCGGCGTACGACGTGTACCGCAACGGCACGTACCTGGCCACGCTGGCGCCCAACGTCACCACGTACAGCGACAAGACGGCCACCTGCCCGGGCAGCTACAGCTACCGCGTCGCGGCCCGCGATCTCGCGGGCAACACCAGCAGCTCCACGATGTCGATCACCTGCTGACCGACCCGGACCGCCTGCGTCGCCACACGGCGACGCAGGCGACCGCCACCGCCGGCACCACCATGCCCGTCGCCACGAGAACGAGGCGCTGGGCCTTGTGCTGCGCGGGACCGCCGCCGGAGTCGCCGGCCACGGGCGACTGCGGCGCCTGTACGGCACCGTGCAGTTCTCGCAGCACGTCGAGGTAGCGGGTGCCGTACGCCTTGCTCGGCTCGATCTGGGAGTTCTCGCTGAACTCGTTCCAGCTGATCAGGCCGAGCACATCGGGCGAGGAGCGTGCGGCGTTGGCGTACTCGGCGCGCAGCGTCCCGCCGTCGCGGCGCGGGACGGACCTGGTGCCCCCGACCCGGCGGGCGTCGAACCCCGGCGCGAACGGCGCGATCCAGTAGTGGCCGTCGGCGTGGACGGCGCGGGCCATGGCCCGGAGTTTGGCCGGAGCGTCGGGATAGGTGTCCGGGTTGACGGACGACCAGTAGTAGGCGTCTCCGTCGGTGACATCGGCGAGCCGGCGGTAGCCCGCGGCGTTCTTCTCCGTCGACAGCACCAACAGGTCGGGGCGGACGCCCGAGGTGACACGGGCGACGTCCTGGTGCGAGAACTTGCAGGTGCCGCTGAAGACGGTGAGCGGTCTGCCGCCGAGCCGCAGGAAGACCGGATCGTGGGCGTAGCGGTCGCGGAAGGTGCGGAAGTCGGCCGCGACCCGGCTCACGGCCTGCGGACGGCGTCCGAAGTCGAGACCCTCGTAGAGCATGGCGAGCCTGAAGTGCTCGGACCGCGCGATGGCCATCAGTTTCTCCAGCCGGCGGTCGAGCTTCGGGGTGTCCTTCCAGCTGGTGATGAAGCCGTCGATGCCCGCGGACTCGGCCCAGCGGATCTGCTGACGGATCACCTTCGCGTCGTCGCTGGAGTAGGCGCCGAGGGCGGGGACGTCGGTCTTGGCCCGGCGCCATGAACCGGCGTCGAACCACTGGTAGTAGTACGCCAGCAGCGGGACGGCGGACTTGGCGGGGGCGGCCGGGGCCGGCTCGTCGGCGGCGTGTCCCAGCGAGGGGAAGCAGCACAGCACGAGGGCGGCCAGCAGCACGAACCAGCGCTTCACGGCGGCCAGCTCCTCGCGAAGACGTCGTCACCTGCCAGCGGTCCCGGCCGCAGCGGCCGTAGCTCCGGCTTCTGCGGGGACCTGCGGGTGCGGCGGATCACCACGACCGCACCGGCGAGGGCGAGCAGGGGGAGGCCGACGAACAGCATGTCGAGGGGGGTGATCACCGGGGCGTCCACGGTCCGCGAACCGGACAGCCGGACCTCCTGGTCGGCGACCAGCCCGCCGGGGGCCTTCACCGTCACCAGGTAGCTGCCGCGCGGCAGATGGGTGAGGACCGCGGTTCGGTGCGCGCCGAACCGTACCGTGCGCACCTTCCCGTCGGGCCCGGTCACCTCGGCCCGCTGTCCTGTACGGCCGCCGAAGACGGCGTCGTGCGCGGTGATCCTCAGGTCGTGGAAGGGCCCGGTGAAGGTGACCGTCCCCGGGGTGCTCGGGCTGAAGCGCTGGCGTCCGGCGTCGGCCAACTGCGCGCCGTCGTAGACCAGGCTCTGCAGGGAGTACGTGACGGGCGTTTCGTCGACCCGGCTGCCGCGGTACACCGGGAACGCTCCGTCGAGCCAGGTGGTGCCGCCCACGTTCAGGTCCGTGAGCCGTCCGGTGGAGCTCTTCACGGTGGCCTTGCTGATGTGGGTGAGGTCGAGCGGGCTGCCGTGCTGGTCGGTGAAGCCTGCGGTCACGGGGTACAGCACGGTGAACGCGGCCGTGACCGTGTAGTCGGCGCGCAGCGGGAGGCCGCGCACGACAGGGCGGAAGGCCTGGTCGGGGTCGCGCTGGCCGACCCAGCGGGTGAAGCGGTAGTGGCGCCCCGCGGTGTCGACGGCGGTGTCCAGGAGGCGCAGCATCTGGGGGGTGAGCGTGTGCGCAGCGGTGTAGCTCGCGCGGCCGGCCGCGTCGGTGGTGACCACGTGGCCGCCGAACGCGATCCGCACGCCGGCCACCGCGGGCACGGTGCGGAAGCCGACGGTGACCCGACGGGCGTGCGGGGAGGTCCCTTGGTGGGCCTGGCCCGGGGTCTTCGCCGCCGTTGCCTTCGCAGGTGTGGACGGCTGCGGGGTCGTGGACGCCTGCGGCGCCTGGGTCGCGGCGAGGACCAGTCCGCCGAGGGCGAGCAGCACGGCGGTCAGCGGCGGGCGCGGGTGTCGGGGGTTCACCGCTCCGGTCCTTTCCGGAGCCCCGGGACACGGGGCGGGACGCCGGCGGCGGAGCGCCGGAGCGGGGTGCCGGCGGCCGAACGATCCGGCCGTGAAGCCGCAGAGTGGCCGTCGGGCCGGGGGCTCGCGGTCGGGCGGCCGGGCCGGGAACCGGCGCCCGGGCGGCGGAACGGGACGTCGAGCGGGGAGCGGGCGCTGACCTGGGCGGCGTAGACCGCGAGGAGGACGACCGCGGAGACCGCGGTGCCGTAGATCCCGTAGACCAGTGGCGAGTCGATGCGGCCGACCGGGTGGCGGGCCCGTACGGCGGGGAGGACCTGAGGGGCGCGGGGTCCGTGGCCGAAGTCGAACGCGCCGGCGATGCTCGCGGCGATGGCGTCGCGCCGGGTCAGCGGCTTCAGCCGCCAGTTGTCCTCAACGAAGCGCAGCGCACCGGCGGAGTCGAGCACGGCGTGGTCGACGTGACCCTGCCGGGCGTAGGGGCTGAGCAGGACGGCGGGCACCCTGAGGCCGCGCGGCCCGTCGGTGGCGCGGGGCGGGGCGACGTGGTCGTACCAGCCGCCGGAGCCGTCGTAGGTCCACAGCAGGGCCGAGCTGTCCCAGTAGTGGCTGACCGCCAGCTGGGTGGCGAGGTTGCGGATGAGGTGCTGGCCTGCGGGGATGGAGCGGGCCGAGCGCTCGGCCGAGCCGTTCGTGGCGATGTAGGCGACGGACGGCAGGGTGCCGTTGTCGAGGTCGCGGTAGTACTGGCCGAGGCCGACGATGTGCCCGCGCAGGGCCGGGTCGTCGACGAAGCGGGCGTAGCCGAGCAGGGGCACGCGGACCGGCTGGGTGCTGCCGGCGGTCCGGAAGGTCTCCTGGGGCCGGTAGCCCTCGACGTAGAACTTCCAGCTGACTCCGGCCTGTTGGAGCCGGTCGAAGATGGTGGGCCGGTCGCCGTAGCCGCCGGCGGGCACCTTGTCCCCGCTCCCGGGCGCGGGTGCGGCGGACACCCAGTAGGAGCGCTCGGTCGCGGCGCCGTACGGGGCGGCGGAGAAGAACCGGTCGAACAGGGCGCCGTGTTGTGCCGCGGCCCAGCTGAAGGGAAGGTCACGGCCGTCGTAGTGGCCCATGGCGGTGGAACCGTCGCGGCCCTGCCGGGTGTAGGCAGACACGAAGCCGTCCATACGGCCCCGGTCCAGCTGGTTGCCGATGATCGAGCGGGTGGGCGAGAGAGGCGCCGGCACCGTGCCGTGCAGCGCGAAGGGCCGGACACAGCCCTGGGAGTGGTCTTGGACGGAGCGGAGCTGGCAGGTGCCGGCCGGCAGACCGTCGGCTCCGGGGAACGTGCCGAAGTAGTTGTCGAACGTCCGGCCGCCCTGCATGAGGTAGACGAAGTGGTGGATCGGTGTCCTGGGCCCCGGGTCCGAACCGGCCCGGGCGGCGGCCGCCGGAGTCAGCAGGGCGAGCGTGGCGGTCAGTGCGGCGAGCACCCGGGCGGCCCTCATGACGCACGCACCTTGTAGATCACGATGGTCTTCCGGTCCGCGTGGGCGCCGCCCGGTCCGGTGCGCACGTTCTCGACGCCGGTGTAGACGGTGATGCCGTGGTACTTGGCCGCGAGGTCGCGGGCCTTGTCTCCGTAGAAGGAGGAGCGGGCCGCGGTGTACGAGTCCCATACGACGTACTGGTACTGACCGGTGCGCAGCGCGCGGTCGGGGTTGCGCACGGGCTGGTAGGCCGGGTTGTGGTAGAGCGCGCCGCCGGTCACCGAGAGAGCCGACACCTGGCGGTGGCCGTAGAACTGCAGCACGTTGGCGAGCGAGGGTCCCGCTGCCAGCATCCGTGCGCCCTGGGGGACGTGGGTGCGCACCCAGAGGCCGGCTTCCCGGCCGCCGGGCAGCCCGCCCGTTCCGGCGAGCAGCTTTCCGGTGGGCGCGGGGTCGATCCGGGCGGCGGCGGGCCCGGCCAGGGAGGCCGCGACGGCGAGGCAGAGCCCCACGGAGACCACGGAGGCCGCGTGGGCGGGCCACCGTCCGGGCAGGCGCAGGCCGGCGACCGCGGCCAGGGTCCGTCCGGCGAGGACGGCGAGCACCGGGGCGATCGGCAGCAGGTACTGGTAGCCCTTGACGGGCCACAGGTCGAAGAAGAGCACCGGTACGGCGATCCACCACAGCAGCAGCGGCTCGCGCCAGGTGCCCTGCCGGCGCAGCCAAACGAGTCCGGCCGCCGCGGCGACGAGCACCGCCCAGCCGACCGCACCGGGCACGTTGACCAGGTAGAACCAGGGGTGGTGGTTGGCGCGGCGGAACAGCTGCCACAGCACGTAGTTCTGGCCGGTGCGGTGACTGCCCGCCAGGTACACCGCCAGTGGGAAGGCGGCGGCCACCGCGGTCATGGTCGCGAGCGCGTAGACCAGGTGGCGCAGCCGGACCGGAACGCCCTTGGTGAGCGCGAAGAAGCCGTACAGCGCGCCGAGGAACACCATTCCGGTCTCCTTGGCCAGGACGGTGGCGCCCATGGCTGCTCCCGCAGCGAGCAGCCAGGGCAAGCTCGTGCTCTCGACGTACCGGACCACGCAGTACAGCACGCCGGTGGCGCACAGAGTCAGCAGACCGTCGAGGAGCACCTGGCGGCTGACGATCACGTGGTACGGCATGACGGCGAGCAACAGCGCGGCGGCAAGGCCGGCCCCGCGCCCGTAGAGCCGCTTGGCCAGCAGATAGGTCAGCGCGACGCAGGCCACTCCGATGGCCGCCGTGACGGCACGGGCGGAGAAGTCGTCGATCCCGCGCCCCAGGAGGCCCGAGAGCACGGTGGCCAGCAGCAGCGGGTGGGCGCGGAAGACCGGGAAGAACTGCTGGAGCGTCGGGTCGCCGGCCAGCGAGGCGGCCGTTCCCGTGTACACGGCCTCGTCGCTGTTGAACCCCGTCGCGCCCAGCGCCCAGAACCGCATCAGACCGGCCAGGACGAGGACGGCGGTGAGCGGCGCCGCCGCGGACAGCCTGCGCAGAACGAGCCCGCGCAGGTCCGGCACCCCGGGCCGGTTCCGCCGGGGGCCGGGGCCTGCGCGGGTGCTCGTGCCCGTAGGCACGCGGACGGCCGGTCGCCCGGCGGTGTCGGTCAGGCCGTGCACCAGCATGGCGGTGCTGGTGCGCAGCGCCCGGGCCTGCCGCATCATGGCGGTCCTCCGGCCGGCATCGGGCGGACGGCACCGTTCACGGCGAGCGGAGCCGGGAACTGCCAGTCCCAGCTGGGCCGTTCCTCGCCGTCGAGGTGTCCGTCGGCGGCCATGTACACGCCTTCCCGCGCGAGCAGGCGGGGGATCTCCTCGGCCCAGCCGAAGTGGTCGGAGGCCAGTGCCCTGACCCGGATCCCGGACAGGAAGCCGGAGAGGATCTCCCGTTCGCGGGCGCGCAGTTGGGCGTGGTCGAGGCCGTCCACGGTGAGGGCCGGGGCGAAGTAGCGGAAGGGCGGGAAGCCGTAGGCGTCCTCGGTGTTGCCCAGCAGCCGGCGGACCGCCTCGTCGTAGGGGATGTCGGCGAGCCCGGGGGCGCCGCGCTCGATGACGAACAGATCGCGGACCTCGGTGGCGGTGCCGATGGCGCAGGGCACCAGCCGATCCACGGCGTACTTGGGCGGTGGTACGAGGATCTGGGTGAGCGCGTTGATCGCCATGATGGGGAGGTTGAGGCGGGCGAGGGTCAGGGCGAAGGACCGGCCCTCCCTGGAGTGCAGCCGGCTCTGCAGGCGCAGCCTCATCCACTCCGGGCCGGTCAGGTCGTCCGCGTGGACGGCGTGCAGGGTGTGGGCGCTGATGGTGAGCGGCTTGGGGAAGCACAGGGCATGGCCGGCCGCGTCGACCAGCGTCATGTCGTCCGAGAGGAAGCAACCGCCCTGCTCACGCAGGAGCTTGAGGATCGTGCAGGTCTTCCCGGTGTCGGTCAGGGCGGAGAGCATCACCCCGGTGCCGTTGAAGTCGAGGCATGCCGAGTGCAGCAGCATCCAGCCGCGGGGCACCAGCACGAAGCGCAGCAGGGCCTCGACCACGTTGGTGTAGACGACGTGCGGCGAGTGCGCGAGCAGCGGGCTGACCTCGACGGAGATCGGGTGGCCCAGATCGACACGGAAGTTGGCGCCGAGGCGGCCGAGTTGCTCCTCGTAGTTCAGGCTCACTGGCCGGCCGTCCGCCGGGCGGGAGAATTCGGTCAGGGCGGCGCGGTGGTGCGGCATGCGGCGCCCGATGTCGCCGACCCGGATGACGATGTCGCAGCTGTCCGGCGACACCCACTGGGCGCGGAAGAACTCCAGCTCGGGCAGGCCGACCTGGGATCCGATGGTGACCTGGCCCGCTATGTCGTAGCGGTGGGAGAGGTACTTCGACCGCTTGTGGGCGGCGTGCGCCGTGGCCGGGTCGTCCGCGGGGGCCCGGGGATCGACCAGTGTGCGCACCGGATCGCGCTTCGCCGCGCGGTGGTCGCCGGTTCCGTAGATGATCCGGTCGCTGAACAGGAAGCGCAGCAGGAAGAGCCCGACGAGGGTGATGATGTTCGCGGACAGGACGCCGACGCCCCAGCTCACGAGCAGGGCCAGCACCGGCAGACGGCCGAGCAGCAGCACGTTGTTGAGGGCGAAGAAGCGGGTGGCGCGGCCGGGCCGGGTGCCGTTGCCGGTGCCGCGGTAGACGAGGAACTCGACGAGAGCGAAGTTCCAGGCCGTGGAGACCTGGGTGGCCAGCGCCGCGCCCAGCAGGGGCGAGAGGCCCAGCACGTCGAAGAAAAGCCACAGCGCGGCCGTGTTGGCGACGATCCCGCTCAGACCGATGAGCCCGAAGGCGATCAACCGGCCGAATTCATGGGCGCGTTGAGCGCTTTGGGGGCTCTGCCGGCCGGTCCGGCGCAGCCGCAGGAGATGGCGCAGGTAGGTGAGCCCCTCGCGGAGGGAGGCCTTGGACCGGCCCGCGGCGCGCGGCGCGAAGGTGTACGCCACCTCGGCGACCCGTGCCGACGGGTTGCGGACGAGCATCTCCAACAGGACCTTGAAGCCGAGGGGGTTGAGCCGCTCCAGGTCCACGGCGTCCTTGCGGAAGGCGAACAGCCCGCTCATCGGGTCGGTGACGGTCGCGAGGCAGCGCGGGAAGAACACCTTGGCCAGCACCGCACTGCCGGAGGAGGCCAGGGACCGTCCGGCGCCGCTCAGCCCGCCGCTGGAACCCGACCCGGCGTGGCGTGTCCCGACCACGATGTCGATGTCGTGCCCCATGGCGGTCCGGGCGACCGCCGCGGCCGCTTCCGGCGGATGCTGCAGGTCGGCATCCATGACCAGCACCCAGTCACCCCGCGCCTGCCGCGCTCCGGCGAGCACCGCGCCCGACAGACCTCCGCCACGGGCCCCGGGCACGCGATGCAGCATGCGCACGGGGCACGGACACAGCTCCGCATGCTCCGCGGCGACGGCCGGAGTGTCGTCGTCACTGTCGTCGACGAGCAGAACCTCCGCACTCAGGGACGCGAAGGCGGGCCCCAGGGCACGCAGCAGCAGGGGGATCACTTCCTGCTCGTTGCGGGTCGGCACCACGACGGTCAGACGAGGTGGAGCGGCCTGAGCGACCTCGTTGAGATCCAGGCAGGACAGGGCGGGCAGTGGGGGGATGCCGGTGTGATCCATCGTTCATCCGCCTCCAGACTGGCTGGTCAAGGTCGTATGTTTACGACGTAAGCGTACGGCCAGTCTGCTGCGTACATGTCCTCCCAGTCAAGAACTAATGACGCATAAGCGACATAGAGGTGAACTGGGACTTTCAGCCCCTCCAGATCGGCCCGTAGGGGAGCCCCGAAGCATGCATCCGGGTCGGCACCCTCCTCGGCGACGATCCCCGATCGCACTCCGGCCCCCAGGATGATCACCGACAGCAACCCGACGACTCCCGGGAGCAGCCCATGCGCACCCGCAGCGCCCGTACCACCGCCGCCCTCACCGCGTCGCTCGCTCTCGCCCTGGCGGCCGGCCCGCTGACCGCCCCCGCGCTCGCCGCACCGGCAACGGAGTCGGCAGTCGTGAGCGGTACGACTGCCGGACCGGACGTCGAAGCCCTGCGCGCAGCGATCGCCGGGCTCCCGGACGCGGACGCGACCGCCGCGCTCATCCGGGTCGACGGCAGGGGCTCCTGGCGCGGCAGCGCAGGCGTGCACGACCTGAAGAGCGGGCGAGCGGCCGACCCGGACACCCGCTTCCGGGCCGGTTCCACGACGAAGATCGTGACCGCGGCCGTCGTGCTGCAGCTCGCCGCCGAGGGACGCATCTCCCTCGACGGCACGGTGCAGCAGTATCTGCCCGGTCTGCTCACCGACAGGTTCGAGCCCATCACCGTACGGCAGTTGCTGAACTTCACCGGCGGCCTCCAGCCGGGCGCATCGCTCGGCGACGACGTGGACGACGCCTACGCGCACCGGTTCGAGACGCTGACGCCCGAGGAGGTCGTCGCGGCCTCGGTGACCAAGGGCCCCGACCCCGAGTACCGGCCGGGCGATCGGCAGGTCTACGGCAACATCGGCTACACCGTGCTCGGCATGCTGATCGAGAAGGTCACCGGCGACTCGTACGCCCACCAGGCGGCCGTACGGATCCTCCAGCCGCTCGGCATGCGGCACACCTCCTTCCCCGTCGGCGCCGACCCCCGCATCCACGGCCCGCACAACCGCGGGTACGACTGGATCGACGGCAGGCTGGTGGACGTGACGGACTGGAACATGTCCGACCGGTGGGCGGCCGGCGACATGATCTCGACGACGGCGGACCTGGAGCGGCTGCTGGTGGCCCTGTTCCGCGGGCGGGTGGTTCCCGGGCCGCAGCTGCAGGAGATGTTCACCGTCCCGGACGTGCCCGGGGCCAGGTACGGCGCCGGGCTGGAGCGGTTCGAGCTGAACGGCAAGGAGATCTGGGGCAAGACGGGATCCCGCCCCGGCTACCACACCGTGGTCGCGGCGACGCGCGACCTCTCCCGGACGGTGGTCTACTCCGTCAACTCGACCGACGCGAAGGGCGACGGCCTGGCCATCGCCCAGCGCTTCGCCTTCCCCGCGTTCAACCGCTGACGACGGCGGCGGCCGCAGGCACCGGCGATGCGGTCAGCGCCTCCAGCCGCTTGATCTTCTTCCGCACGACATACAGCGGGATCACCCCGAAGACACCGAACGACATGTCGATCACGGACCACCAGAACGGGATCCCCCGGATCGGCCCGCAGATCAGGGCGAGCGGGACGATCCCCGCGCAGGCGATCATCGCGAACTCGACGACCCAGATGTTGCGTACGGGATCGCGGTAGGGCCCGTAGAAGGCGACCGCGATGACGAGGTGGGCGAAGGCGAGCCAGTCCGTGCCGTAGAGCAGGAAGGGGTAGTCGGCGTCGGCGGTGTCGAGTCCGTGCCGGACGCGCTCGATCCAGTCCATGAGGGCGGGGATGTGCTCCGGCACGGTCAGGGACCTCAGCAGGGCCTCGGTCCAGTGCAGTTCGTGGACCAGGGGGAAGGCCGTGGCGCCGCTGAGCACCAGACAGACGACGAAGAAGACCAGCCAGGCGCGGATGCCCTTCAGAAGGGCGGCTCTGTCGCTCATGGCAGCAGCGTACGCCCCTGGTTGAACACGTTCAAAACTGGTTTCGTCGCCGGTTTCGTCGCTGGTTTCGCTCACCTGCCTGAGGCGGTTGCACTTCCGCTCGGGGCGGCCGCCGACTGGGCGACCGTGGGGACGGAGTCGGCCGACGGTACGGCGGTCCGAGTGCCCGGTGCGCGGGTGGGGGTGGTGCTGAGGCCGGGGCCGGGGCTGGGAATCGTGCTCGGGCTGGGGCTGGGTGTTGTGGTGGGGCTGGGGGTGGGAGTGGAGGGTGCGGGTGCCGTCGTCGACGGTGGCAGCGTCGAGGGGCTGCTCGCGGGCGGCGGGGCGAGGGGGACCGTGGGTGAGGCGGGGCCGTCGGAGGCGTTCAGGCGCAGGGGCAGCACTACGAGCGCGGCGACACCGCAGGTCAGGGCGGCTCCGGCGGCCGCGCGCAGGAGACGGCGGCGGGATGCGCCGCGGCGGATCTGCTCGTAGCGGCCGGGGGGTGCGCCGAGATGCTCGGCGGGGGGCCGCAGGATGACGGTGAGCGGGTCGTCGGGGTCGAAGTCCGGGCCCTCGTCAGAGTGTGTGATCAAGGCTTCTCCTCAGGTGGGCGCGGAGCAGTTCGCGGGCCGTGTGGAGGTCGGCCTTGACGGTTCCTTCCTTGCGTCCGGTCAGCACGGACACCTCCCGGATCGGCATGTCAGCGTAGTAGTGCAGGAGGATCGGGACGCGCAGTCGTTCCGGGAGGGACTGCACGAGCAGCCGTACCGTGGGGTCCGTCTGTTCGGGATGCGGGGTCACCGCGGCCTCCGTGGTCGCACGGCGCACGGCTCTGCGTTCGCGCTCCAGCTTGCGCCAGTGGTCCCGGACGAGGTTGGCCGCGGTGACGTAGAGGAAACCGCGCGGCTCCGCGACCGAAGTCCAGCGGGCCCAGAGCCTGGTGAACGCCTCCGAGGCGATCTCGTGGGCCGTCTCGTCGTCGTCGACCAGCCGGCGGCACCAGCCGGCGAGACGCGGATAGAGGGCGGCGAACAGCTCGGACGCGGCCTTCTCGCGGGACCGTTTCAACACTCTCCAGGGTCGTGGGGGCACTCGTGGAGGAAGAGCCCGGGCCGGCGGCGTACGTTCCGCCGGCCCGGATTCCGAGTGGCCGGGTCAGGGGCTCGCGGAGGTCAGCGCCGCGAAGACGATCACGTTGTCGAGGTATCCGTCACCGGTCCGCTTGCCGCCACAGGTGATGAGCCGCAGCTCCGGCCGGTTCACGTTCCCGTACACCTCGTGCGACGGGAAGTCGGCCTTGGCCACCGTGCGTACGTCAGTCACGGCGAACACCGCAGCCGTGCCGTTCTCCAGGCGCGTCACGATCTTCTCGCCCCGGTGCAGCTCCCCCAGATGGCGGAAGACTCCGTCCCCGTAGGCGCCGACCGTGACATGGCCGAGGATCACCGACGGTCCGGTCTGGCCCGGCGTCGGGGAGTGTTCGTACCAGCCCGCGCGGTCGTGCGCGGCGATCGGCGGCACCTGCACGCTGCCGTCCGCGGCCAGGCCCAGCTTCATGACCGGGGTGTCGACCCCGATGGCCGGTATCCGGAGCCTGACCGGGGTCGATCGCCCCACCGCGGACACCGACTTGGCGGACTTGGCGGGGGGCGGCGCGGAGGACGACGGCCTGCTCGCGGGGGTGCCGCCCGCGGAGCTCCCGGTCGTGGCACCGGGGCCGCCGCAGGCGACGAGCAGGACGGCCAGCGCCGCGGTGGCGAGGGCGCGCC
The DNA here is from genome assembly GCF_042895385.1 of Streptomyces sp. NPDC001401. NCBI lineage: Bacteria > Bacillati > Actinomycetota > Actinomycetes > Kitasatosporales > Streptomycetaceae > Streptomyces > Streptomyces sp. NPDC001401. The sequence continues at coordinate 338,175 of NZ_JBIAWI010000008.1, read as the reverse complement.
CGGAGCGCGGCCTCATGCCCCGTTCGCCTGCCGGCGGCGTACGAGGAAGACGGCGCCGCCACCCAGGACCACGGCCGCGGCGGCCCCTCCGCCGACCAGCGCACCCGTGCTCGAGGAGTCCGAAGTCGTCGGCGCCACACCGGTGTTCGGCGCACCGCTCGGCACGACGGAGACCTGACCCGACGACGGCACCCGGGTCGGGGCCGCGCTCGGGACGGCACTCGGGGCGGTGGTGGCGCTGGGTTCGGCGCTGGGGGCGGTGGTGGGCGCCTGGGTGGCGCTGGGGACGGGGCTCGGGGTCGCACTCGCCCCGTCGGCGAACGCGGGCAGCGCGCCCGCCAGCACGGCGGTGCACGCAAGTGCCATGGCACTGAGGCCGGTTCGGCGCATGAATCGCTCTCCTTCGTCGGTCCGCCGGGTGGTCGACCGGCGGACTGTGTCACTGATCGAGCGGAGAGACGAGGCAGCGGCAGGGCAGGTTGTAAAGAGCTGGCAAAGTCGCGCATGATCACGCGTGACCGCGGGATTCGGCCGATCGATCGGGGCAATTGGTGACGACCGTGTGCGCGGGTCTTGAAGGTGACTTGCGGCCGTTCCTGTCATGACGTAGGTACGTGAATCATGAACCTTTTCACCCGTGCTGCGTCTGTGCGCCGCCCGGCTCCCCCCACCGCCACCGCCCCGCAACGCCCCCTCGGACCACCGGCTTTCGTCCCCACGGCGGGCAGTCCGGACCCCGCTCTCGCGGCGCTCACCGGAGAGTGGCTGATCGACCCGGCACACAGCCGTATCGGCTTCTCCGTCCGCCATGCCCTGGTGACGACCGTGCGCGGGGCTTTCACGGAGTACCAGAGCCGGCTCTACTTCGACGGCCGCGATCCGTCTCGCTCACGCGCCGAGATCGTCCTGGCCACCGGGTCCGTCGACACCGGCGTGGAACAGCGCGACGCCCATCTGCTCGGCCGTGACTTCCTGGACGCGGCGAACCATCCGCGGATGCGCTTCGTCAGTACGTCGGTGCAGCTCACCGGCAACGACGTCTACCGCATGACCGGCGACCTCACCATCAAGAACACCACCCGCCCCGTCGACCTGGAACTCACCTACATCGGGCACGTCGTCGACGCGTTCGGGGACGAGCGGGTGGGTTTCGACGGCACGACCACCATCAACCGTTCCGACTGGGGCCTGACGTACAGTCAGAAGCTGGCGGAGGGCGGCGCCATGGTGAGCGAGAAGGTGCGCCTCCAGTTCGACATCGCCGCCATCCGCACGCTCCCCGCCTGACCTGAGGTGGTACCCCGGTACCTGTGACCAGGATCGGTAGTTGGCACTGGACAACCTTCGTGACCTGCATTGATGCCAACTAGGTTCAACGGCTCCCGGTACGAAATCGGAGAGATAGTTGGCACTTTGGTACACCGCAGGTCACGAGGGGTGCGCCGCTCGAATGACGGCTCTGCCGCTGACGGAATTCAGGTGCCGGTACAGTTCCTCTGTTCATGATCCGTACGGTGATGCATCCAGAGCACCACGTCACAGATCCTCAGCACACTCACAGTCTCCGGCAGTTCGGCGGCCTGTCGTAGGGCCGTCAGCTCGTGGTGGAGGGCCCATTTGTCGCTGCGCAGCGCGGCATGCAGGTCGAGCCAGAAAGACTTGGGGTGGCCGAGGACGCATCGGACGACCTGGTCGTAAACAGGCACCAATCGCGGCCGCTTTCGGGCGAGGAGCTTGCCGGCCGTGACCCACCCGATTCCGGGCTGGTCGCGAAGTAGGTGCCAGGCAGTGTGTGCGGGCGATCCGTCTGCCAGGTCGACAGCCTCGGCCTCGACCATGTCTATGTCGACGCGGACATTGCACATCGTCCGGGCGCACTGGGTCGCCGAGCGGCGCGGGCTGGCCCGGCCGCGCACCGAGCAGCCGGTCTACTCGATCCTGAACCGGGGCATCGAGCGCGAGGTGCTCCCGGTGGCGCAGGAGTTCGGCATGGGCACCCTGGTCTGGTCGCCGCTCGGAGGCGGCCTGCTGACGGGGCGGTACCGCAAGGGCCAGGAGGCCGCGACGCACCGGTCGAAGTTCGGCTTCCGGCAGCACACGGACGACCGTCGGCTCGACGTGGTCGAGCAGCTCATCCCGCTGGCCGAGGAGGCCGGCCTGCCGCTCACGCATCTCGCGATGGGCTTCGTGCTCGCCCACCCGGGCGTGACGTCCGCCCTCCTCGGACCGCGGACCATGGAACACCTGGACGACCTGCTCGCGGGCGCCGACGTCACCCTCACCGACGATGTGCTGGACCGGATCGACGCGATCGCGCCGCCCGGCACCGACACCGGCACCCTCGACCACGCCTACCAGCCGCCGGCCATCGAGCGCCCCGAACTGCGCCGCCGACCGGCCGGCGAGCGCACGGCGGCATGACGCCGGCTCCGGCCGGAGCCCTGCCTGGCGGTTGGATGTGTGGTGGCGTGTGTGGGGTCCGGCCGTTGGGGGCGTGGTGGCTGAGCCTGTCCGTGTGCACAGGTTGACCGACCAGGAGGGGCAGAAGCTGCAGCAGATCGTGCGCCGGGGCAGCACCAGTTCGGTGCGGTTCCGGCGGGCGATGACGCTGCCGGCCTCGGCCGGCGGGAACCGGGTCCCGGTGATCGCCCAAGTGGTGCAGGCCGACGAGGACACCGTCCGAGACGTGATACACCGGTTCAACGAGATCGGCCTGGCCTGTCTGGACCCTCGGTGGGCGGGAGGCCGTCCCCGCCTTCTCAGTCCTGACGACGAGGACTTCGTCGTCCAGACGGCCGCCACCCGCCCAACCAAGCTCGGCCAACCGTTCACCCACTGGTCGATCCGCAAACTCGCCGCCTACCTGCGCAAAGTGCATGGCCGCGTGATCCGGATCGGCCGTGAGGCGTTACGGTGCCTGCTCGCCCGCCGCGGCATCACCTTCCAGCGCACCAAGACGTGGAAGGAGTCCCCGGACCCCGAGCGCGACGCCAAGCTCGACCGCATCGAGCACGTCCGGGACCGCTTCCCGGACCTCTCAATGAACACCGCGTTCCTCCGCTCCTACCCGGCGAACCATACCGGTCACGGCACTAGCTGCACGTGGGGTGGCCGACGGAGAGGACCTCAACTGTTGTTCTCAGACTCGTCATTGGGATGGAGCCCTCGTGTCGTCTCGGCGCCCGGTCCACCCCCGCGAGGGAACCTCAGGGTGCAGAGCCGTCGCCCTGCAGGGTGAGCATTTTGGCGAGCAGACGGTTGAGTTGAGTTCTCTCGCTCTGGGTCAGTGATGCCGTCATGGCGTCTTCCACCTGGCGTATTACGGGGAGTGCTGCGTTGAGGGTGCTACGGCCTTCCGGGGTGAGGTGTACGAGCTTGCGGCGCCGGTTGGCGGGGTCGATGGCCGCATGGATGAGGCCGGCGCGGTCCATGCGGTCGATGAGGTAGCCGCAGGTCGACTTGTCGAAGCCGCCGCGTTCCCCGATGGTCTGCTGGTCCAGCGGCTGCTCGTCCGCGAGCAGGGCCAGGACGGCGAGCTGGGGCGATGTCGGGCCTCCAGGCATGGCGCCGGACCAGAGCGCCGCGAAGCGCTGATTCGCCCGTCGCAGCAGGTGACCTGTCGCTTTGAGGGGGTCGAGAGAGTCAAGCCCCGCCCGACCCGGCCCGTTCGTGTCCTGCTCCTGCATGTCCAGCCCTTCACTTCTGCGCATCGACATTTGCGCTTCGCGCTTCCTCGCCCTACCTTAGTCCAAGCACGGACATTCCGTGTTCTTACATTCCGTGTACGGAGTGTTGTGGGAAGGAGGGCCGATGCGACTGGTGGTAGGCATGACCGGTGCCACGGGCGCGATCATCGGCATACGGCTGCTGGAGGCGCTGCGCACGCTCGACGTGGAGACCCATCTCGTGCTCAGCCAGTGGGCCAGAGCCACGATCGAGATGGAGTCCGACTGTTCCGTCCGCGACGTCCGTGCACTTGCCACGCGGACCTACGGCCCGAAGGACCAGGCCGCCGCCATCTCCAGCGGATCGTTCCGCACCGACGGCATGATCGTGGCTCCGTGCAGCATGAAGACGGTGGCCGCCATCCGCATGGGATACGGCGAAGGGCTCATCGGCCGGGCCGCCGACGTCACCCTCAAGGAACGGCGCCGACTGGTGCTGGTACCCCGTGAGACGCCGCTCAGCGAGATCCACCTGGACAACATGCTGGCCCTGTCCCGGATGGGCGCCTCCATCGTGCCGCCCATGCCGGCCTTCTATCACCGCCCCCAATCCGTCGACGAGATCGTCGACCACACGGTCGCGCGGCTGCTGGACCAGTTCGACCTGGAACTGCCCGACACTCGCCGCTGGGAAGGCCCGCCGCCCCGGAAGAACGCTCCCACCACCCCTGTAAGCCCCATCCGCACCGAGGAAGACGCACTCACCTCCCGGGAGGTATCTCATGCAAGCGCCCTATGACGATCTGCGCGGCTTCCTGAGCGCACTCGAAGCCAACAAGCAGCTGCTGCACATCGACCGTGAAGTCAAGCCCGAGCCGGATCTCGGCGCCGCCGGCCGTGCCGTCGCCAACCTCGACGGCAACACGGCACCGGCCCTGCTGTTCGAGAACATCAAGGGCTTCAGTGACGCACGCGTCGCGCTCAACGTCCACGGCTCCTGGGCCAACCACGCACTGATGCTCGGCCTCCCCAAGGAGACCTCCCTCAAGGAGCAGTTCTTCGAGCTCGGTGACCGCTGGCAGAAGTTCCCTGTGCCGGTCGACCGCCGCACCGAGGCACCGTGGCAGGAGATCAGCATCTCCGAGGACATCAACCTCTTCGAGCTACTGCCGGTCTTCCGCCTCAACCCTGCCGACGGCGGCCCGTACATCGACAAGGCAGCCGTCATCACCCGCGACTCCGCCGACCCGAACAACTTCGGCAAGCAGAACGTCGGGATCTACCGCATGCAGGTCAAGGGACCCGACCACCTCGGCCTGCAGTCCGGACCCCCGCACGACTTCGGCCGCCACATCATGGCCTCCGACGGCAAGAAGACCGGCCTGCCGATCGCCATCGCCATCGGCAACGACCCCGTCCTGACCCTCGTCGCCAGCACCCCGCTGGCCTACGACCAGTCCGAGTACGAGATGGCCGGCGCCTGGCGCGGCGGCGTCCCCTACCCGATCGTCAAGGCCCCGCACACCGGACTCGACGTGCCCTGGGGATCCGAGGTCGTCCTGGAAGGCGAAGTCCTCTACGGAGACCGCGAGTTCGAAGGCCCCTTCGGCGAGTTCACCGGCCACTACTCCGGCGGCCGCGCCCTGCCCGTCGTCAAGGTCCACCGCGTCCACATGCGCCGCAACCCGATCTTCGAACACCTCTACCTCGGCCTCCCCTGGACCGAGATCGACTACCTGATGGCACTCAACACCTCCGTGCCGATCTACCGGCAGCTCAAGGAGGCATTCCCCGAGGTCCAGGCCGTCAACGCCATGTACACCCATGGCATGGTCAACATCATTTCCACCAAGGTTCGCCACGGCGGGTTCGGTCGCGTCGTCGGCCTGCGCGCGCTGACAACCCCGCACGGCATCGGCTACTCCAAGCTCGTCATCGTCGTGGACGAGACCGTCGACCCGTTCAACCTGGAACAGGTCATGTGGGCCCTGTCCGTGAAGTTCAACCCCCAGCACGACGCCATCAGCATCCCGCGGATGTTCGGCAACCCCCTGGACCCCGCCAGCGATCCCCAGGGAATCACGACCCGCCTCATCCTGGACGCCACGACCCCCAGGTCCCCGGACATCCGCGGTGAGGACGACCAGCTCATCACCCCCTACCCGGAGACCGCCGACTGGGAGCGCACCCTCAAGGAGATGCTGCGATGACCGCCGCAACCACACCCCACACCTGCCCCCGCTGCAGCTCGCCGAACATCAGCCTGGTCGCCGAGTCGCCCCTCCCCGGGCACTGGATCATGCGCTCCTGCTCCCAGTGCTGGTACGCCTGGCGGTCCACCGAACCCGCCGCCGCCGACCCCGACGCCTATCCCGACGACTTCCGCATCACCCCCGACGACATCCAGCACGCCCCGCGCCTCGTCTAGCGCGCGTATCGAGTCGTGATCACCGGGCGTGACGCCGGCGTGCAGCCCCCGAACCGCCGACAGGTCCTGGGCGGCTGCGGCAAGGGCCGGTGAACAGTCAGTGGGTTCCGGCAGCTCACGCATGCGCGGCACCTCACCCACGTCCACGTGATCAACAATTCCCCCCTCGATGGCAAGTGGATCCACTTACCAAGAGGGGAGTGCAGCAGCTACCCCCAGTTGGTAAGTCCCTCGACCTACCTCACGTCTCGACAAGGAACAGACACATGAATCGTCTTGCGGGCAAGCGCGCCCTCATCACCGGCGGCACGAGCGGGATCGGTCTGGAGACCGCGCAGCGTTTTGTCGCGGAGGGGGCGGACGTGCTGGTCACAGGCGTAACCCCGGCCAGCATCGACAAGGCGCGACAGGTCCTCGGGGACAAGGTGCCGGTGGTCCGGGCGGATGCGCGCGACCTCGATGCGCAGCGCGGCCTGGCGGAGCGGGTGCGTGAGCACTTCGGAGAGCTGGACGTGGCCTTTTTGAACGCCGGCGTCTCGGACTGGCTGCCGTTCGAGGACCACACGGAGGACAGTTTCGACCGGCTCTTCGACATCAACGTCAAGAGCGTCTTCTTCCTCACGCAGGCCCTGATACCCGTGCTGGCCAACTCGTCCTCGGTCATCCTCAACTCGTCCGCCAGCGCGCACGGCGGCTACGGGCGGTCGAACGCCTACGCCGCGACGAAGGCGGCTGTCGGCTCCCTGATGCGGTCGTGGAACGCGGACCTGCTCAAGTCGCACGGCATCCGGTTCAACGCGATCAGCCCTGGGCCGGTGGACACCCCGCTGTACTCCAAGTTCGGAGAGCAGCGCGCGGCGATGCTGGAGGCGATCAGCTCCGGCATCCCTGTGGGACGCATGGGTATGCCCGGAGAGATCGCGGAAGCCGTCGTGTACCTGGCCTCCGATGCCTCGGCCTTCACTGTGGGCCAGGACCTCATCCTGGACGGTGGCCAGACCGTCCTCTGACAGCGAGGGTGCGCTGGGAGACGGGCGAGGCCGGGTATCACGCGCAGATCAAAGCGGAGAACCGCGCGCGCATCATCCGCGCCGCCCGCAACCTCTTCCTCGCCCAGGGATACGACAAGGCCTCCCTGGCCCAGATCACCAGGGAGGCCCGCGTCTCCACCGGCACCCTCTTCATGTGCAGTACGTCGAGCCGCCTCCGCCCGGCGATCCCCGGAACGGCCTGACTCACATCGGCCGCGACTACACCTGCCTGGTCTCGCGGCCCGGCACGGCGGCGCTGTGCCGCCTCATCAGCACCGAGCTTCCCCAGACGCCGGAACTCGCTGACATCGTCGGCACCGGCTCAGCCGTCGATCGCGGCCCCTTCTTCGACCGGCTCTGCGACTACCTCGAGGCCGAAGTGCAAGCCGGCACCCTCATCTCCCGTTCTACCGACCGACAGACGCAGACGGCATCCGCAGTGGCCGAACAGTTCCTCGGCATGATCTGCGGCCAGCTCCTGTGGCCCCAACTCGTAGGGACCGTGCGCTGAGCGTCGGCGGGCGTCGCGGATGACGTGCCATTCGGCGAACGGGCGGATGAGATTGACGTGCCGTGGTGGCAGTTCGGCCATGGTCCGCGCGACCCAGTCGGTGAAGAGGGCGAGATTCTCATCGCGTGGCGGCTGGACGCCGGCGGTGGCGAGCAGCCCGCGCGCGTAGGCGGTGGTGAATCACTCCTCGTTGTGCAAGGCGGACGATATCTATACACAAGATCTTTCATGTATCGATGTATCGATGTGTCGGTGGCCAGTGGAGTCCGGTCGGTAGAAGAGTTCGTGAGTCCATCGAACGGTTGAATGCGGTCCCGGCTTACGGGTGACGCGGAACAGAGCCTCCTCCCGCGAGACTTGCCAGATCGTCGAGCCTGAGTCGCCGATGAATCGCAGATCAGACACGAGGAGAGGATTCCCACCATGTCCAGGGACTTCAGCAGGCGCCGGCTGATCGCCGCAGGCGCGGGCGTCGCGTTCGCCGGGGCCGCCGCCGGGCAGGCGTCTGCCGCGCCCGGCGCCCGAAGCGCCGGGGCTTCCCTGTTCGGAGTCCGTGAGGAGCGGCGCTCCTTGGAAGAGCTGTACGAGGCCGCCGTCGCCGAGGGCGGCAAGCTCGTCCTCTACCAGGGCGGCGACGTCGACAGCCAGGCCGCCGGCGTTCGGACCGCATGGGCCGCTGCCTTCCCCGAGGTCGACCTGACGGTCGTCGTCGACTACAGCAAGTACCACGACGTCCGGGTCGACAACCAGCTCGCGACCGGCACCCTGGTCCCCGACGTCGTCCAGTTGCAGACCCTCCAGGACTTCACCCGCTGGAAGCGTCAGGGCAAGCTGCTGCCCTACAAGCCGGCCGGTTTCTCCGAGGTGCACAAGGGCTTCAAGGACCCCGACGGCGCGTGGACGGCGCTGATGGTCATCGCCTTCAGCTTCATGTACGACATTCAGGCCGCCGGAGCCCACGCCCCGAAGACCGCCGCCGACCTGGTCGACGCCCGCTGGAGGAACGCCATCGCGTCCTCCTACCCCAACGACGACGACGCGGTTCTCTACCTCTACAGCCTCTACCAGCGCACCTACGGCTGGGACTGGGTGGCCGCCTTCGCGGCCCAGCAACCGCAGTTCGCGCGCGGGACCCACACCCCTGGCGCCGCGGTCACCGGCCAGCAGAAGACCATCGGCGTCGGTGGCTCCGGCAGCGCGGTCTCCACCTCGACCACACTGAAGTGGGTCCTCCCGGAGGATGCGCCCTTCATGGCCTGGGGCCAGCGCGCTGCGATCCTCAAGCAGGCCGCTCATCCGGCAGCGGCCAAGCTCTACATGAACTGGCAACTGTCCGAGGCTCGCCAGAAAGCGGCCTTCAACGGCTGGTCGGTCCGCGAGGACATCACTCCGAACGCGAGCCTCAAGCCCGTCTGGGACTTCCCGAACGCTCACGTCGAGGACTTCCCGAAGTTCATGGAGGACCGGGCCGAGGTCGAGCGGCTGAAGCAGACCTTCGCCCTGTACTTCGGTGAGGTCAAGGGCGACCCGTCGCCGGGGTGGTTGGGCCTGCACCCGGGGCGGTGACCACGTGGAGGGTGGTTTACCGGGGGCACACAGACGCGTCCTACACTCCTGGCACCGTTGTCGACTGCGTTCGGCCCGCCGCAGGGAGCCCGTGTGTCCCCTTCCCATCCCGTCGCTCAGCGACGGCAGTTCCCGACCGTGCGGCACTTCGCGCACCTGGTCTTCCTGCTTCCGGTCGCGGGCACTCTCGTGCGGCTCGTCGAGCTGAACAGCGAGTTGTGCTGGAGGGTCGCACCGGCTATCGCCGCCCTCGGCCTGCTCTACATGGCCGGGCCGGCCCGCTGGGACCGCTTCGGTGCCGCGGGACGGCCGGTCTGGCTGTGGACGCTGGTACTTCTGTGGGCCTGGACCTCCTGGGAGATCCCGGTACCACTCGCCTTCGCCTACACATGGCTCGCTGTTCCGCTGGCGGTGCTGGCACTGCGGATGCCCGGGCGCGGGGTGACGGTCGCGACGGTGGGCGCGATCACGGCCGGGCTGCTCGCCTCGCTGGTACGGATCGGCGGCGTCGACGCCGATGTGCTGGGGCCCCCGCTCGCCGCCCTTGGCGCCACGGTCCTCCTCTACCGTTCCCAGCAACATTTGAACAGCCAACTGGAGTCCACACGCGGTGAGTTGGCGAACCGTCAGCGTGAGGCCGGACGGCTCGCCGAGCGGGCGCGAATCGCCCGGGACCTGCACGACACCCTCGCTCAGGAACTCGCGGGCAGCCGCATGCTCCTTCAGGCCGCCGAACGGGACTGGCAGCGCAACCCGGACGCCGCCCTGCGCCAGGTGCGTGCTGTCTCCCAGGCCCTCGGCGCGCACCTGGAGGAGACCCGGAGCATCATCAGCGACCTCACACCGCCCGCCCTGGAGCGGGACGACCTGGAAACCGCCCTGCGCGGGCTGTGCACCCGCCTGCAGTCCGCCACCACCGCACCGCACGTCGCCTTTCGTGCGGAAGGAGCACCTCACCTCCTACCCACCGAACGTGCCGTGACGCTGCTGCGCGTGGCTCAGGGCCTGCTCGCCAATGCCCGCGAACACGCCCGGGCGACCCACGTCCATGTCACTCTCACCCACGGGGACGGCTGGGCGGCTGTCGAAGTCCGTGACAACGGACGGGGCTTCGACCAACGGATCGCTCAACCCGTAAGCCCGAACCGGGGGTTCGGACTGGTCGCCGCCAGGGAACGCCTGAGCTCCCTCGGCGGCACGCTCACCGTCGACAGCACCCCGGGCCACGGCACCAGCGTCCGGGCCGTACTGCCGGTGGCCGACCGCGACCTGGTCGGCGCCTCGTGACCGAGAAGACGCTGCGGGTGCTGATCGTCGACGACCACACCGTTGTACGAGCCGGTCTGCGTGCTCTTTTGGAGGGCGAGCCAGGCCTCGATGTGATAGCCGAGACGGGCGATGGCAGGGAGGCCGTACGGCTGGCCCAGCGACTGCGGCCCGACGTGGTGCTCATGGACCTGCGGCTGTCGGACGGCGCAACGTCGGACGACGGCTTCAGCGGGATCGAGGCGACACGCCGTATCACCGCCGCCGCACCGGGCGTCCATGTCGTCGTGCTGACCAGCTACAGCGGCCGTGGCGATGTCGTCCGCGCCGTCGAGGCAGGCGCCCGGGGCTACATCCTCAAGGCCGGCCCGCCCGAGGAGCTGTTCCGTGCCGTGCGCGCCGCAGCTGCCGGCGGCATGGGCTTGGCCCCCGAGGCGGCGGCTCGCCTCGTGGGTCGGCCCGCCGAACCGGGGCCCGTGTTCACCGATCGTGAGTCCGAGGTCGTTCGACTGCTCGCCGAGGGGCTCAGCAACCGGGCCATCGCCTCGGCCCTGTTCGTCACGGAAGCCACGGTCAAGACCCACCTGGTCAGGATCTATCGCAAGCTCGGCACCGAGAACCGGGCCGGCACGGTCAGTGAGGCTGTGCGGCTAGGACTGCTCGAACTGGACGTGGGCTGACCGTTCGGGGGATACCGCGTGTCCGACCGTTGCATGCCGGAAGGGGCACCACTCTCGTGAGAGGCACCCCTTCGGCGTGAGTCCCGGCTCGCGCCGGTCAGCTCCGTGGCCGTCCTGATCAGAAGGACGCAGAAGCACTCCAGCCGCCGTCGAGATCCACGGAGCAGCCGGCACCTGTCATGCGCCGTGCCAGACCGGACAGACGGTCGGAAGCGTCGGCCACGAGCAATGACGAGCCAGGTGCCGTGCCGGGCCGATCCCTCACCTGACTCAGGACGGCCAGAAAGATTCCCAGCACGCCCGGCTGCTCGTCGGTGAGCAACTCGCCGGCCTCTCGGACGACGACCGTCAGGTCGTGGTCCGCGTTGTCCACCACCGTGCGCAGGCAGTCGAGGAAGGCGTCCCAGTGGTGGCCGAACCAGTCCGGGAATCCGAGCCGGGCGCCCATTCGGGTCCTCGATCCGTTGATCAAGGCGTCGGACGGCTCAACTGCGATGCTCCGGAGCCACGTTGCTCATCTATCGAGCGGTGCTCGACCTGCCACGTGAACGTTGACAGGTTCGGTGGGAGGGCGGTGCCGGACTGTCATGGTCCGGCACCGCCCTCCTCGCTACGCGGCGCACTGAGAGCGGCTTTCGATGCGCGGCGCGTCTCGCGGATTTCCCGACCCAGTGGGCCGACGCGGTGCGGGTCGGTCCACTTCCTACGCAAAGACGGACAACAGGAGGGCCATGCCCAAACCCAGCACGCTGACCAGGGTCTGCACCACCGTCTGCGTCTTGGTGGCTTGGGTGAGATCCATGCCGAAGGATTCCTTGACCAGCCAGAAGCCGGCGTGGTTCACGTAGTTCAGCCCGAGGGAGCCTGCCCCGATGGCCACCACGAGCAGCGATGCCTCCAGGCCGCCTCCGCTGACCATGGGGGCGATGATGCCGGTGGCGGAGACGATGCCGACGGTGGCGGAACCGGTGGTCAGCGACAGCAGGAGTGCGATCAGCCAGCCCAGCACGATGACGTTCAGATGCGCCCCCTCGGCGGCGGAGGCGATCGCGTCGCCGATGCCGGAGTCCTGGAGAACCTGCTTGAACGCACCACCGCCACCGATGATGAGCAGGATGGCGGCGATGGACTTCAGGCTGTCCGTCAGGGATGCGCGGACCTCCTCGCCGGAGCGGCCCGTGCCCAGAGTGGTCACGCCGAGAGCGAAGAGCAGCCCGGCGAGCATCGCCACGACGGGTTCGCCCAGGAAGGTCAGCGCGGAACTCACGGTGCTCGTCTCGTCGAGCACCGTTTCGGCGAGGGTACGCAGCAGCATGAGGGCGACAGGGACGAGCACCGCGGTGATGGCCAGCCCGGTCGGTATCCGGGAACGGGAGGTGACGTCCGTATCCGCCGATGACGCATGCGGAGCGCCGGCCGTCACGCTGACGGGCGACTTCTCTCGGACGGACTGCGACGCACCCGTGAACTGCGCGACAAGAGCCTCGTCCGGGCGGACCTCGGCAAGGCGCGGCGCGATCCACCGGGCGTAGACGGGGCCGGCCAGGATCACGGTGGGGACGGCGCAGACGAAGCCGACGACCATGGTGAGGCCCAGGTCGGCGTGGAGACCGGTCATGGCGGTGAGCGGCCCCGGGTGCGGCGGCAGCATGCCGTGCAGGGTGGACAGCGCGGCGATGGCCGGTACGCCGAGCAGGACGTAGGGGGAGCCCTTCGTGCCGCCCTGGGCCTCCAGCCGGCGCGCCACGCTGAAGATCAGCGGCAGCAGCACGATCAGGCCGACCTCGAAGAACATCGGGATGCCGATCACGAACGCCGCGGCCGTGACCAGCCAAGGCAGCCTTTGGGTACTGGAGCGGTCGATCAGGGCGTGGGCGAGGGCGTCGGTGGCGCCCGAGTCGGACAGCAGGCGCCCGAGCATGGCGCCCAGGGCCAGTGTGATGCCCACGTCCCCGAGGGTGCCGCCGGCACCGTCCTCAAGGGACTCCACCAGTTTGGCGGCGGGCTCACCGGCGGCGAGGCCGGTGCCGACAGCGACGACGATGAGCGCGACGAACGGATGGATGCGCAAGCGGGAGTTGATGAGGTAGATCAGGGCCGTGATCGCGATGGTGAGGATGAGCAGCAACCACCAGGTGTGCGTGGTCATGCGGGTGCCTTTCGACGGACAGGTGATGGGCATGGCGAAGTGAGCCGCAGCGCGGAAGGGTGTTTGTGCGGCTGGTGTCAGGAGGGGCGGGCGGTAGCCCGGTCAGTCCAGTCCGAGATCCCTGACGAGACGGGCCACAGATGTGTCCTGTTCGGACAGGTACGCGGCGAAGGCATCGCCGGTGGTGAACGCGTCGGTCCAGCCATGGCGGCGGAGTTCCGCTTTCCATTGCCGGGACCGGTGCATCGCCGTCAGCGCTTCGATCCACCGCTTCCGGTCGGCGCCTTTGATGCCGGGCGGCGCCACGACTCCCCGCCAGTTGCTGAAGACCAGGTCGATGCCGGACGCCTTGAGGGTCGGTACTCCGGGCAGTGCGTCGATCGGTCGTGGGCTGGTCACCGCCAGGACCCTGAGCTGACTGGCGTCGATCTGGTCGAGGAACTCGCCGAACCCGGTGGTGGCGAAGTCGACCTTGCCGTCGAGGAGAGCGGGCAGCAGGTCGCCGCCACCGCCGCCATAGGCGACGTAGCCGACCCGATGCGGCTTGATACCGACGGCCTTGGCCAGCTCCATGGCCAGCAGGTGGTCCGGTCCGCCGGGTGAGGACCCGCCCCCGACCTTCAGGCTCGCGGGATTCCTCTTCCAGGCGGCGATCACATCGTCGATCGACCGGTAGGGCGAGTCACGGCGCACGACCACCGCGCCGGCCTCCGCGACCAGCCGGGCCAGCGGAGTGGTCTCGATGACGGACGCCTTCGCGTGTGCCACGTGCGACGCACCGATCACTCCGAGACCCATCTGCAGAACGAGCCGGCCGTTGCCCCGCTCGTTCACGATGCGCTGCAGGCCGACCGTGCCGCCTGCTCCCGGCAGGTTGAAGACCTGCACGCCGGAGTCCACACCGGTCTCCTGCAGCACGCGGGCCACTGTCCGGGCCGTGGTGTCGTAGCCGCCACCGGGGGTGTTCGGAACCATGATCCGCAGCCCGGTGTCGGCCCCTTCCCCGTCGGGCAGCACCTGGCACCCGGTGACGAGAAACAGTGACAGCGCGAGGAGGGCGCCGCGAAGGGCGTGCGAGCGACCTCTCATGGCACCTCTCTTCCGCAGCCGTCGGGATGGACGTCATGATTGTGCGGCCCGTGGTGCGAGCCGCCCAGTTTGTGTCAGCAGTAGAGATTGAGTTCGTTGTGGTCACCAGTTTTCGGCGTCATACCCTCGCGGGCGAGATGCTGGCGCTGCAGCTCGCCATCGTCGTGGTCGTGCTGCTGGCGGTCGCGGCGCTCTCGCTCGCCCAGTCGGAGGCCACCTTCAGCCGGGTCGAGGGCCGCCGCGTGAGTGCGCTGGCCGAGCAGTTGGCCGCCAATCCACTGGTGCGCAACCAGCTCCCACGACCGGCGCCGGAGGAGACGCTGGCCCCGCTGACGCACTCCACGCTGGTGCAGTCCGGGATCACCTCCGTGACGATCGCCGACTCCTCCGGTCGCATCGTCAGTTCGACCAACCCGACGGTCATCGGTGACCGGCTGCGGCTCGGACCGGGGGTGGCCCGCGGACGGGGCTGGTCCGGCTCGCTCACCTGGGACGGCAGCCGCGAACTGGTGGCGCAGGTGCCGGTGCTCGGCGCGGCGAGCGGGGACCTGGGGCGCACCCTGGGCACCGTCATGATCGGGGAGGCGTCCCCGACGGTGTGGCAGCGGCTCAGCGGTGCTTCTTCCTATCTCCTCGCCTACCTGGGCATCGCCAGCGGGCTGGGCCTCGCCGGCTCCTGGCTGCTGGCCCGACGGGTCAAACGGCAGACGCTCGGTCTGGAGCCGCGAGAGATCACCGGGCTCGCCGAACACCGCGAGGCCATGCTGTACGGGATCGCCGAGGGCGTGGTCGCCCTGGATCCCCAGCAGCGCCTCACCCTGGTGAACGAGGTGGGCAGACAGCTGCTGGACCTGCCCGAGGAGTGCGTGGGCCGTACGCTGGGCGAGCTCGGCATCGACGGCCGTCTTCACGACGTACTCACCGGCACCCGGCCCGAAGCGGAGCACGGGCCCGACGAAGTGGTCATCCGGCACGGTCGCGTGCTGGTGATGAACAGGATGACCGTCACGAAGAACGACCGCCTGCTCGGCTCGGTCACCACGCTGCGGGACCGCACCGAACTGGCTCGGCTGGAACGCGAGATCGGCTCCTTCCGCAGCACGTCCGAGCTGCTACGGGCCCAGACACACGAGTTCGCCAACCAGCTGCACACCATCTCCGGACTCATCCAGATCGGCGAGCAGGACGAGGTCGTACGCTACGTCCGGGCGCTCACCCGGCGCCGCCAGTCCCTGGACATGACCATCGGCCGCCGCATCCACGATCCGGCCGTCGCCGCCCTCCTCATGGCGAAGGACTCCCTCGCGGCCGAACGCAGGATCACCCTGAAGATCTCGGACGTCACCTCCCTCGGCCGGCTCGCTTCGGAGGACGCCGCCGACGTGGCGACTGTGGTCGGCAACCTGGTCGACAACGCCATCGACGCCGCAGCCGGAAGCGGCCTCGACGACCGGGAACCCTGGATCGAGGTCGAACTCCGGCAGGACGCGTCCAGCGTGGAGATCGTGGTGTGCGACTCGGGCCCGGGCGTGGCTCCCGAACTCGCCCAGGAGGTCTTCCACCACGGTTTCACCACCAAGGCCGCCGCGGAGGGCGAGCGGGGCATCGGCCTTGCACTCACCCAGCTCGTCTGTGAACGACGGGGCGGGGAGATCAGGGTGACCAACACCGCCGAAGGCGCCCGGTTCACCGCGCGCATGTCCGTGAGCCACTCAACGGAAGCGATCGAGGAAGGAGCAGCACGTTGACGGACACCTCCGGCACGATCGACGTTCTCGTCGTCGACGACGACTTCATGGTGGCTCGGGTCCACCGCACCTTCGTCGAGCGGGTGCCTGCGTTCAGGGTCGTCGGCACCGCGGGCACGGGTGAGCAGGCCATCACCGCAGTCGACGAACTGCGCCCGGATCTCGTTCTCCTCGATCTTTATCTCCCCGATGTCTTCGGCCTGGACGTCATCCCGCGGCTGCGCACCGCGGGACACGACTGCGACATCATGGTCATCAGTGCCGCGCGCGAGGCCGACACCGTGCGCGGCGCGGTCCGCCACGGTGTCGTGGACTACCTCCTCAAACCCTTCGACTATGAGGACCTGAAGCCCCGCCTGGACCGGTACGCCGCACGGCGCGGCCGGCTTCTCACCACGGTGGTGCGCGGCCAGGCCGACATCGACCGGGCTCTGTCCGCAGGGTCTGTCCCCGCTGCTGTCGCCGGACTCCCGAAGGGTCTGAGCGTGGAGACCGCCGACCTCGTCCAACGCACGCTTCGCGATGCGGACGGCACCCTGTCGGCCGCCGAATGCGCGGCCGCCACCGGTATCTCCCGTGTCAGCGCCCGCCGTTACCTGGAGCACTTCCACACCACCGGCACGGCGGCCGTCGCCCTGCGCTACGGCGCGGCCGGCCGGCCCGAGCGGCGCTATGGCTGGCGAGGGTGAGAAAGAGAGTGTCCCTCCCATCATCGGAATCGGTCTGAAGCGCGACGTAGGGGGATTTTCGAATCAGACTCCGCCCCGAGTTCCGAGGCGGAGCCTCTGCGCGCTGGAAGGTGAATCCGCTGCGGGCGAGTTTCGAGGCGCGGAAGCTGGTTGGGTTCGTCCTTCCAGGACGCGTTCTGGACGCAGGTTGGACACAAGGATCGGAAAAGACCGACAAGGGCTGAGAAGGGGTGAGGTGTCAAACCGCTCCTGAGCTGGGAAAACGGCCAAGATTGGCATTGATCGACAAGGGTCGCCAAGATCCTCAAAGGACTCATAATCCGTCGGCCGTGGGTTCGAGTCCCACCCGCCCCACTGCGCAGGGCTTTGACCTGCGGAAACGTCTCATCTGGGGGTGCGGATTCAGGGCGTTGGTCCACGGGGCTGAATCCGCTGCTCGTGAGTTCGACTCCTTTGCCATCTACTACTCCACCGACGGATCCACCTTCACCCAGATCGGCTCGGCGGTGACCCTGCCGTCCATGGCCGCCACCCAGGACGCCGGTGTCATCCACACCGCCCACAGCACCACAGCCGGCAGCGCGACCTTCAGCAAACTGCAGATCCTCACCTCGCCATGGCGTGCCTACAGCTCCATCCCCGCCGCGGTGAGCCAGAGCCAGGGAGTGACCTCCCTGACCAGCGCGGGCATCGACACATGGGAAACGACCGCGCTGCACGACGACGAGTACTCCGCCGCCTACCAGCCGGCCGCCGCGGGAACCTCCTCCACGGTCACCGTCCACGTCGACAGCCAGGACAACACCAACGCCTGGAGCAAGGCCGGCCTGATGCTGCGCAACAGCATCGCCGGAGCCGGCTCGTCCGCCGGGTACGCATCCCTCGCCGTCACTCCGAGCAACGGCGTCAGCCTGGAGTGGGACTCCGGCAGCGACGGCTACGTCGACAAGATCACCACCAAGACCGGTCGCTCCGCCCCCGTCTGGCTCCGGCTGGTCAGGAGCGGCACCTCGGACACCGGTTCCTACTCCACCGACGGCACCACCTTGACCACCGTCGGCACCGCCACGCTGACCGGAGCGAACAGCAGCCTGCACGCGGGCACGTTCTTCACGGCCCACAGCCCCACACCCGGAACCGCGAGCTTCAGCCAGTTCTCCATCAGCTGACGCAGCGGAAGGGGCACCCGTCGCCGATCCGGCAGGCCCCCTTCAGCCGGACCGCGGCAGGACCGCCAGGCCCAGCGACGCCTGGCGGTCCTGCGCCACGCCGAGGAAGTGACGGAGACGTCTCGCTGCCCGCGGACAGGCATCGTCCCGGTCGGCAGGCAGCTCTGCAAGACCATGAAAGGAACAGCGGCAAGGTCCTCGACATCAACGGCTTCAGTCACCGCAGGGAGACTTCTCCACAGCAGTACACCTTCGCCGGCGCCAACAACCAGCTGTGGTACTTCCAGCCGGTCACCGGCGGGTACCTCATCTGCAACCTGGAGAGCAGACAGATACCGGGGGTGAGCGGCGGATCAACGACGAGCGGAGCCGCCATCGATGAGTGGATGGTGACGGTGTGCCCGGAAGGCGAAGACTTTCCGGTTACACCGACCCCCGCGCCGCATACGGGACCTCGGCCTCGAAGCCGAGCAGGTGCCCGATGCTCGCGCGGCGCAGTTCGGCGGCGTGGTCCTCCGCCGACCCCACGGCAACGTCAAGCGGCTCCGGGACGGCGAGACCAGACGGCACAGCCGTGCGCACCCGGCCGCGTTCTGCGGGCCGACGTCATCGACGCGGCCCGGCTGCTGCGGCCAGTCAAGCGGCGGGCCATGCCCGCCGGCTTCCCGCCGCCGAGCAGCAGGCTACGACCAAGATCAATAGTACGCGCAATGGCGGCGCTATAGATCCCATGTATAGCGCTCCACTCACCGAATGAGTGACCCCTCAGGTCTAACGTACCCGCCCTGAATCTTCCTTTTCCTCCCGTGACTTGGACCGGTATCGCCTCAACCGTAGACGCGGCCCTCGCAGTTGCCCTATAAATCCATCCGATGTCTTCTAGAGGGTGAAGCGGAACATGGCCGCCATGCCGGTGTTCCGCTCGTAGCGCCCTGCCCTCCCTCCCCCAACACATGGAGCCGCACCATGTCCTCTGCATCCCTCAGCAGACGCTCTCTGATGAAGGCCGCCGCCCTTGCCGGAGGAGTGGCGGCCTTCGGGCTGCCGCAGGCCCTGTGGCCCGCCACCGCCGAGGCGTACACCGTCCCCTCGAAGATGGACTGGTGGTACGAGGCCCGGTTCGGGATGTTCATCCACTTCGGGTCCTACTCGTACCTCGGCCAGGGCGAGTGGGTGTTTGCGCAGCAGCGGTGGAGCAAGGCGAACTACCAGACGCAGGTCAGCCAGAAGTTCAATCCGACCCAGTTCAACGCGGCCGCCATCGCCGAACTCGCCAAGAACGCCGGCATGAAGTACCTCGTGATCACCGCCAAGCACCACGAGGGCTACGCGATGTGGGACTCCGACGTGGCGAGCTTCACCGACACCACCGGCACCAAGCTGTACAACCTGCACGACTACAGCGGCTTCCAGACCGACCTGCTCGGGGACCTCAAGAGGGAGTGCGAGAGCCGCGGGATCAAGTTCTGCCTGTACTACTCGATCCTCGACTGGAACCATCCTTCACAGACCGAGCGTCACGAGGGCGGTCTCACCACGATGTCCTCGCAGGCCGCCCGCACCGCCTACATCGCCGACATGAAGGCACAGCTCCAGGAACTGCTGGACCGCTACGACCCGGCACTGCTGTGGTTCGACGGCGACTGGTCCGGCGAGCCCTCCAGCCCCACCCTGGAGGACTGGTGGCTGAAATCGGACGGCGTCGACCTCTACAACTGGCTGATCGCCCGCAAGCCCGGCCTCGTCGTCAACGAACGGGTCAAGCGGGACCTCGGTCTCGGCGACTACGCGGTCGCGGAGTTCGGCATACCCGCCACGCCGATGAACCGGCAGTGGGAGAAGTGCGCCACCATGAACGGCTCCTGGGGTTACAACGCGGGCTTGGAGACCCGCTACAGGCCCTTGAAGGACCTCGTCCGGGAACTCGTCACGGTGGTCTCCCGGGACGGCAACTACCTGTTGAACATCGGCCCCACGGGCGAGGGCCTGGTCACCGCCGGAACCGAGTCCGTCCTGAACGGCCTGGCCTCATGGATGTCGACGTACAGCGACAGCATCCACGGGACCAGCGGCAGCCCGTTCACCTTCGAACCGGCGTGGGGGAAGGTCACCAAGAAGAGCGGCAAGCTCTTCGCCCATGTCTTCACCTGGCCCACGAACGGCCAGCTGGCGATCCCGGCGCTCGACAACACGATCAGCCGCGTCTACCTGCTGGACAACCCCTCGGTCTCGCTCTCGTACACCGTCAGCGGCGGCACCATCGACGTCACCGTGCCGGCCACCGCGCCGAACGCCAACGTCTCCGTGGTGTGCGTCGAGGTCCTGGGCATGCCCATCGGGGTTTCCACGTCAGCGACGGTGTTCCAGAACGTCAACTACCAAGGGAACAGCGCCATTCTGCCGCTGGGCAGCTACACGTCCTCCCAACTGGCCGCCGCCGGCCTGGGGGCCGCCATGGCCTCCTCCATCCTGGTACCCGACGGCTACCAGGTGACGGGCTACTCCGGCGACAACTTCACCGGCACCGTCTGGACGTTCACCTCGAACGCCCCCGACCTCGTGGCGACCGGCAACAACGACGCGATCAGATCACTGAAGGTGACGTTCAGGCCCGACAAGTACTTCCGCCTGACCAATGTCACCAGCCGCTTGGTGCTGGACAGCGGCGGCGATGTCGCCAGCGGCTCGAACCTGAAGCAGTGGTCGCCGGTAAACAGCTCCAATCTCCAGTGGCAGGCAGTGGAACTCGGCGATGGTTACTACAAGCTCGTCAACCGCACCAACGGCATGGTCGCCGACGGCTGGGGCTCCACCGCCAACGGCGATCCGGCCCGGCAGAAGGCATGGGACGGTGGCGACACGCAGCAGTGGCTGATCACCCCCCGCGGCCGGGGCCAGTACTCGATCGCCAACCGCAGCACGGGACTGGTCCTCGACAGCGGCGGAAGAGTCGCCTCCGGGTCCGTGACCAAGCAGTGGACGTGGCAGCAGAGCACCAACCTGCTGTGGACGTTCAGCCCGGTCGCCTGACCGGCGCCACCCCGGTGGCCCACCTTCCCGCCCGGTCGGGGCTGCGGCACACGACCGGGCGGGAAGCGTCGCAGGACGGCAAGCCGGTTCCCTGCCCAAGAACAGCGGGGGCACTGGCTCGTGCGCTGCATCTGCGAGTCGAGGAGTTACCGAAGTTGCGGCAGCAGGCGGGGGCGGGACGCGGTCGGCACCGGAACGTCCAACCGTAGAGTGGGAACCGCACGCCACGGAGGTCGATCCGGCCGTGTGAGTCAAACGCCGGCGAGCACCGCCACCGCCTTCACCCGCTATGCGAGTGGATAGGGGTTTGTCTTCACCTGAACGTGTGGCAGTGCGGCATCCCGGTCGGCCGGCGGCCATGGGCGCGTTGGCCTGGGCGCCGTGAGCGAGCGCAAGTCCTACAAGGCCGACGTGAGCGACGAGCAGTGGGCGCTGGTCGAGCCTGTGATCGCCGCGTGGAAGGCGGCTGGCTCACTCCCGATGAGATGCGAGCCTGCAGCAACTTCATCGACTGCTCGACCCTGCTGAGCGACTGCCTCGATCAGCAGTTACGGCGCGACGCCGACGTGACGCATGCGGATTACAGCCTCCTGGGACGCCTCTCCGCGCGCCCCGACCGCACGCTGGGGATGTCGGTGCTCGCCGAGCAGCTCAAATTCACGCGCAGTCGCCTGACGCGCGCGGTGATCCGCCGCGAGAACGTCGGCTACGTACGGCGCCGGGACGACCCGGCCGACCGGCGCGGTCAGTTGGTCGAACTCACAGAGGAAGGCATGGAGTTGCTGAATGGCGCGCGGTGTTCGACGCGCTCAGTCCGGAACAGGTGGAGCAGTTGGCGGCCATCACCGCCACCGTCATCGGTTCTCTCGAGCAGGCCGACGAGGAGGACGCCTACCCGGCGGCTCTGCCCTGGCACCGCCGCTGACGCCCTCCGTAGCCGGCCAGCCGCCGGAACCATCTCGCTGGACGGCGGCTCCGGCGGCCCGCCTGCGCCCGAAATAGGTGGACAGGCCCACGGCCAGCAGGAGCGCGGCACCATGTCGACCCAGTCACTGGCACCGCACCGGCCAGCGTGAGGCCACTGACGGTCTCGGAGACGAACACCACGCCGATCATCGTGCCGAGCACGTTGAACCGGCCCGGCTCGATCGCGGTTGCGCCCAGGAACACCGCGGCCAAGGCGGGGAAGAGCAGGCTGGTGCCGCTGTCCGCGGTGGCTCCGCCGACACGGGCGGTTTGTAGGACGCCGGCGATCCCCGCGAGCGCTCCGGCGATGACAAACGTCAGCAGCAGGTTGCGCCGGACGCGGATGCCGACCAGGTTCGCCGCCCTGGGGTTGGATCCCATCGCGTACAGGGCCCGCCCGTATGGACTGTGGCCCAGCAGGTACCACATCAGGGCGCCGAGAACGACGACGACGGACATCACGCGGGGTAGACCCAGCCACTGCTGGGAGCCGAAGTCGAGCAGGGCGGGCGAGACGCCCGCGCTGATGGTCTGGCCGCCCGAGTACCACTGGATGACCCCGCCGAGGAGAGTGGCGCTGCGGCAGGGTGGTGATGAACGAGCTCATCTGGAACCGGGCCACCATGACGCCGTTGACCAGTCCGATGAGCACGCCCGTCGCCACCGCGGCGAGCACCGCTGTCACGACACCCACATCGTGGCGGGCCATGAGCGCCGCGCACACCAGGGAACTGGTCGCGGCGTTCGCCCCGAGGGAGAAGTCGAAGTAGCCGGCGGCCAGCGGTGCGAGCGAGGCCAGTGCCAGCAGGGCGATGACCGACTGGTTGCCGGTGACCACGCTGAGGTTGGCGGAGGTCGGGAAGACCACGGCACTCGGCGGGTAGAGGCTGAAGAACACGCCACGGCGATGGCCAGGGCGAGAAGGGTGTACCGCCCGGCGAGCCGCCCCGGCGACAGCGCGGACCGCCGGGTGCGCCGGGTGGGTTCCGTCTCCTCGGACGTCTCGGATTTCGGTGGGGACGGGGGCGGCGGGGGCGAGGGTGCGGAAGGAGTGACACCGCTCATGGTCATGTCCTGGCTCCGGAGGTGAGAGACGGTGAACGCTGGACGAGGCGGACGAGGCGGTCGGCAGTGAGCCCTCGCCGTCAGCCTCGGTGACGACGCGGCCTTGGTGCAGCACGAGGACCCGGTGGCACAGGACTGCCAGTTCCTCCGGGTCGGAGGAGGCGACCAGGACCGCGCACCCAGTGGCAGCGGTGCGGCGGACCACCGTGTAGATGTCGGCGCGGGACATCACGTCCACGCCCTGAGTGGGCTCGTCGAGGAGCAGCAGCTGGGGGTCGCGGCGCAGCCAGCGGCCCAGTACGGCCTTCTGCTGGTTGCCGCCGGACAGGGTGCTGAACGCCGCCTCGACGGAAGTGGCCTTCACGCCGTAGCGGCTCACGAGGTCCTGGCTGTCGCGGCGTTCGGCCCCTTGGTCCAGGCGCCAGCGCCGCCCGTCGTGACTCAGCACCGACATCGACAGGTTGGCCCGCAGCGGGAGGTCCGGGAACGCGGCGTCAGCGCCGCGGTCTTCGGGGACGTAGACGACGCGGGCGCGCATCGCGTCGCCTGGACCGGTGAAGGACACCCTGGCGCCGTCGAGTTCGATGGTGCCGCCGGTCGGCCGGTGGGCGCCGAAGAGGGTACGCAGCAGCAAGGTGCGGCCGGAGCCGAGCAGGCCCGCGACGCCGACGATCTCACCTGCGACTACCTTGAGGTCGACGCCACTGAGCGGGCCGCCGGTCAGGCCGGTGACCGTGAGCACCGGGTGGGGCCGGCTCGTGCTCACGGTCGGACGCACGGCCTCGTCCAGTGCGCGCCCGGCGATGAGCTCCACCAGTTCGGACTCCGTGGGGCGGTGGTCCACGAGGGTGCCGGCTACCCGGCCGTCCCGCACGGTGTAGTCGCCGGTGACGGCGATGACCTCGCTGAGGCGGTGGCTGACGAGGATCACCGTCTGCCCCTGGTCGGCACGCCGGCGTACGGACTCCAGAAGGAAGCTCGCCTCGTGCTCGGGCAGACTCGCCGTGGGTTCGTCGAGGACCAGGACGAGGACGTCCCGGTCGGTCTCCTGCAGTGCCCGCCCGGCGTGAAGCTCGGTCAGAAGCACATCCCCGTCCAGGCCGCGGGCGCCTACATCCCCGGGGGCCGCTACCCGCTGACCGCCTCCGCCCACATGACCATCGTCACGGCGAAGGTCGCGGGCGTGCCCCGGGTCGTCGCCGTCACCCGCCGATCCGCGGCGTGGTCCCTTCCGCGACCGTCGCCGCCGCGCACCTGGCGGGCGCCGACGACATCGTCAACATCGCGTCGGTCAGCGGCAAACGCCCCCTCCTCAACCGCACCCCCTGCACAGCCTCCAAGATGGCCCTGCTGGGCCTGACCCGCACCCTCGCCGCTGAGGTCGGACCCCACGGTGTCGCCGTCAACTCCCTCTCCCCCGGCCCGGTGCGCGGCCCGCGCATGGACCGCAACTTCCGGCTGGAGGCCGAACTGACGGGCAGCACATCTGAAGAGGCCGAGCGGGCGTTCGCGTCCCGGGCGGCCCTGGGCAGACTGGTGGAGGAGGACGAAGTGACGAAGGCCCTGGTGGCGATGCTCGCCGTGCCCGGACTCTGCGGCGCGGACATCGACCTCTCGGCCGGCATGATCGCCCCCTCGTGACCCACGGCTCCGGCCCGTCCGTACGTACGTATGTGGACCCGTCCTGCCCGACGCGGAACGCATCGTCCTCAACCTGCACCGCGCGCCTGCGCCGAGACCACCGGCCACCCCTTCGGCCTGCCCCAGGCACTCACCGACGCGATCACCTGCAACTCGGGCCCCTTCCACGCCCAGGTCTGACCGGCGTCGGCCTGCCTCACGACGCGCGCACTGCCCCACCACCATTCGAGCCATAGCGGACGATCTTCATGAAGTCGTGGGCGTCCATCTGGATCCAGCCGCGGGACCGGGCGGTTTCGAGCAGCAGGGAGAAGTTGGTTCGTTGTCTGAGTAAATCTGCATAAGACGCTCGATAGCGCCATCCTGCGTGTCGTAGCCGGCCCCTGCCCTAGGCGCAGGTCAGCACGCCGGACATCGTCCGGCCGGATGCTGACCCTTTGCTGACCCGGAGGCGGACACCAGGGATCTGACCTGCGGAAACACCCAAACGCTAGATCTTGGACTTGAACATGGTACGAAACATGAGAGTGCTCCCGATTCGTCTGCTCCCTGCCTGCTACTGCAGGTCAAGGGCGATTCGGAAATTGCATCGTTTCGCATGCTCGGTCAGCTGTCGCAAGGTGTTCGAGGACTCACACTGACCCCTTGCCGGCTTGTGCGTATGCCGCGCGAGAATCCTCGTGATCTCGTCGCTCGCCATTCGTCATGCGAGCCATGCGGACTCCTTGTGACGTAGACGCGCGGAGACGTCCGAGCCGCCCGCGGCAGCGGGCGTGCCCGTGGTGCCGGGTGCGGCCGAGTGCCCCAGGTGCCGGTGCACGAAGTGGATGGCCATCGCGCCCTCACCGGCCGCCGAGGCCACCCGCTTCACCGAGCCGCTGCGGACGTCCCCCACCGCAAAGATCCCGGGCAGGCTGGTCTCCAGGGTCATGCACGAGCGTCCCCGGTCGTGCCACACCTCCGGGTGGGCGCAGGCCTCCTGGGCCTCCGGGCCGGTGAGGACGAAGCCGCGGGAGTCGAGGGCGATGCTGCCGGCGAGCCACTCGGTGTGGCGGTCAGCGCCGGTGAAGACGAACAGGCCCCCTACCCCGAGCCGGCGGTGCCCGCCCGTGCGGTTGTCGACCACGTCGAGCTCCTCCAGCACCTCCTGGCCGATGACCTCGGTGACCTCGGTGTGCAGCATGACCTCCACCTGCGGATGGCGCTCGACCTGGTCGACCAGGTAGCGGGACATGTTGGCCTCAAGGCTGGGTCCCCGGACCAGCAGGTGCACCTTCGGCGCGTACCCGGCGAGGAACAGCACCGCCTGGCCCGCCGAGTTGCCTCCGCCGACGACGGCCACCGGGTCGGTGCGGCACTGCTGGGCCTCGTAGACGGTCGCCGAGTAGTGGACGCTTGTTCCTTCCAGGCGTTCGATGCCGGGCACCTGGAGCCGGCGGTAGCGGGCGCCCGTGGCCAGGACGACGGCGCGGGCAGCGATCTCGCTGCCGTCGGCGAACGCCACCACGTAGTGGTCCTCGTCCTTGTGATGGAGAGCGGTCGCCTCGACCGGAATGCTGATCCTGGCGCCGAACTTGTCGGCCTGGAGCACGGCGCGTTCGGTGAGTTCGGCGCCGGAGATGCCGGCGGGGAAGCCGAGCAGATTCTCGATGCGGGACGACGTGCCGGCCTGGCCGCCGGTGGCCATCGCCTCCACCACGGTGGTACTCAGGCCCTCGGAGGCGGCGTACACCGCGGCAGCGAGGCCGCCGGGTCCGGAGCCGACGATGAGGACGTCACCGTGACGGATTCCGGCGGGCAGTTGCGGCAGGCCGATGAGCCGGGCCAGTTCCGCGTTGCTGGGGTTGCGCAACAGGGTGGTGTCCCGCCAGATGACGAGCGGTGTCTCCTCCGGGCCGACGCCGAAGCGGCGCAGCAGGTCCTCGGCCTCCTCGTCGGTCTCCAGGTCGATCCAGCGGTGCGGCAGCCGGTTGCGGACGGCGAACTCGCGCAGCCGCCGGGTGTCGGGCGAGTAGCGCGAGCCGATGATGCGGAAGCCGGCCATCCTCGGTGCGGACCGCGGGACGCTCCTCGCCGGGCGCGCCGACTCGTACAAGTTTCACTGGGCTTTTCCTTGCGATGGGTGGTGGTCAGGTGGCTCGGGCGAGGGATGGGGGATGACCGTCACGGTGTGCCGGACTCACTCGGATGCCAGATCTCGGTCAGGTCCGCCCAGCTGCCCGGTGCCTCACTCCTTGGTCGCGCCGGCGAGCATGCCGGCCACGAGGGCGCGCTGGGTACGGTGCGGCCGGAAAGCCTTCGTCTTCCGGCCGCGCCGTCACCGTCCTGCGCTGGGTCACCCGGTCACTGGATCGTCCATGCCTGGTACAGGTGGTTCAGGGGCATCCACTGGCTGATGGCGGCTCCGTTCGTCATCGATCCGGCACCCACCTCCAGGACCTGCCCGCTCTCGAAGTTGCGGATGAGGTATCCGCCGCTGGTCGGCTCGAAGTACCACAGCTGGTTGTTGCCGCCGCTGTAGGTGTACTGCTGCAGCGCGGTCCCCCTCCGGTGACTGGAGCCGTTCATGTCGAGGACCTTGCCGCTGTTCCTGTTCACGATCTTGTAGAGCTGACCGCTGACCGGAACGATGTTCCACTGCTGGTTGGTACCGCCGTTGCTCGGGTACTGGTTGACGCTCGCGCCGTTGGCGGTGGAGCTCTGGTTCACGTCCATCAGCTGGCCGCTGTTGGCGTTCTTGATCGTGTAGTACGTCGACGGGTTGGTGTTCGGAGTACTGGTCGAGTCCTCCAGCGCGCCGCCGGCCTGCTGGACTCTGAAGTCGGCGATGAAGAAGTACGCGCCGTCGGTCTTGGCGACCCGCAGGTAGCGGAACTTCTGGCGGACGTCGATGTTGCCCGTGAGTGTCGAGGCGAGTGGCAGGGTGGTGGCGTCCTGGCGTCCCAGCACGGTGTAGGTGGCGAAGGACGCGTCGTTGGAGCCACGGATCTCGAAGTTGCTGCGTGTCTCGGGCTGGTCGAGGTCCTGGCGCGTCGTCAGGGAGTACTGGCCGAGCTGGTAGGCCTGGCCGAGGTCGACCTGCCACCAGGCCGAGGTGTCGCTGCCGGTCGGCGACCAGCCGGTCGAGCCGTTGTTGTCGTTGGCCTTGGCCGCCACCCAGGCTGAGCTGTACACCGAGGAGGAGGATGCCGGCTTGTTGTAGGCGAGGTTGAGCTTCGTGGCCAGCCCCTGGTAGGCGGACTCCAGGCCGGATGCCTTGATCACCGAGTCACCGGACGTGGTGTTGTTGGTGAGCGTGACGTTGGTTCCGTTGTTGTTCTGGTGGATGGATTCGTCGGTGTGCGACAGCACGTTGTTCGAGACGGTCATGTTGTTCGACCCCTCGTCCAGGTAGATGCCGCTGACCGCGGAAGTGCAGGCGGCCGGTCCCCGCACCACGTCGTGGATGTAGTTGCCGTTGATGACCGTGCCCGGGTCGTTGGAGAGGTGGTAGATACCGGCGGAGTCGCACAGCCGGTTCATCACGTTGCCGATCCGGTTGTAGCTGATGCTGTTGTTGCCTTCGGCGTTGGTCGCCGACTGCCAGCCCCAGCCGAGCGAGATGGCGGCCCATGGGGTGTCGCTGATGTCGTTGTGGTCGATGGTGGTGCTGTTGACGAAGCCCGCGTCGATGCCGGCGGTTCCCGGGTAGTCCTCGCCGATGCGGGTGATCAGGTTGTCCTTGACGGTGACGTTCTTGACCACCTCCCGGGCGTCCTCACCGGCCGGTGAGGTGGGCGGGTTGTAGACGGTGTGGTACTCCACGGTCGGGTCGGAGAACTTGCCGACCATGATGCCGTTGCCGGCGATGTCGGAGATGAGGTTGCCGGTCACCGTACTGTCGTGCACGCCGTGGGACAGGTCCAGGGCGCTGGCGCCCATCTGTGTGAAGGTGTTGCCGGTGAAGGAGACGCGGTCGGCGTCCGCGGCCTGGACCCCGGCCGGCGGACGGCCCACGTACTGCTGGTTGGAGTTGTTGGACGAGATGTTGTAGTTGCCGCCCTGGGCGTTGAGGTAGCCGTTGTTCGTCGCCTCCATCCAGGTGGTCTGGGTGAAGGTGAGTCCGGAGAAGCGCAGGTCGTGGGCGGGACTGTCGAGGCTCGTGCCCTTGATGTCGAAGAGCGTGGGCAGCGTGGGTGCCTGCACGGTGGCCGTGGACATGTCCTCGCCGGGGCGGGGCTTGTAGTAGACGGTCTGCGCGGCGG
Source organism: Streptomyces sp. NPDC001401 (assembly GCF_042895385.1). NCBI lineage: Bacteria > Bacillati > Actinomycetota > Actinomycetes > Kitasatosporales > Streptomycetaceae > Streptomyces > Streptomyces sp. NPDC001401. The sequence continues at coordinate 309,238 of NZ_JBIAWI010000008.1, read as the reverse complement.
TGTCGACGTAGAACTCGCCCGGTTCGTTGAGGAACTCGTGGGCGTTCTCGAAGTGCAGCGGAGAGCCGTTGGCGAGGTTCGGGTTGGGGCGCTGGAAGAGGATGCCCGCCTCGTGGTCCTGGATCGACACGTCGGCGGTGCCGTTGGCGGAGCTGATCGACTTCAGCCGCAGGTAGCTCTCGCCCCACTGCGTTTCCAGCATCATCTCGACCTGGCTGAGGTTGTTCCAGTTGGAGACCTGGGAGCTGAGCATCTTCAGGAGCTTGTTGGTCTTGTCGCTGCCATCCAGCTGGAAGTCCGTGCCGAGGTCGGGGTAGCGGGCGCGGGTGGCGCGGACGCCGTTGACGTACAGCTGCCGGAAGTTGAGGCTGCCCACGGACGCCTTGTACTCGCCGTTGGTGGCCGCGGTCCAGCCGGTGATCGCCTTGCCGCCGCTGATCACGGGCGTCTCGCCGTTGTACGCCTGGTAGACGACCGTGTGGCCGTTCGTGCCCGAGTCGCTGGTGCCGAAGCTGACCGGGCTGGTGAGGGAGTAGGTGCCGCCGCGCAGGTTCACCACGATGTCGTCGGACATGTTCGCGTTCACGGCCCGCACCGCGTCCTGGGCGGCCTGGATGGTCTTGAACGCCGCGGCAGTGCTGGTTCCCGAGTTGCTGTCACTGCCGTTGACAGGGTCGACGTAGAAGTTGGTCGTGGCCGCGTAGGCGGGCGTAGCGGGCAGCACGGCCGCGAAGACGACAGCCGCCGTTGCGAGCGCCTTGACCGTCCCCGCGCCGATGCGTGGAGGTCTCATCTGTGGTGTCCTTCCTGGAACCCCCGCTGCTACCTATGAGTCGCATTTATCGGGGCAAGAAGGCACGCCAGTCAAGACGATAGGCACACCTATTTTCTGAGGACGTAACACCGATGACATATGGACTAACCGAGGTCGGTGTCACTCAGACGACTACGGCAGAGTGATCATCCCAGGTGAGAGGGCATCAAATCGGGAACGGTCATCCGCCGAACCACCCCTTCCAGCCCCCTGTCAAACCGGCGGCTGCAAAATGAGTAGTATTCATTTGGGATCCCATCGCGGTCGATATCTCGCACAGCACGCGGGACGCTGAGCGACCGCGCCTGGCCTGCTTCGCGGAATTGCACCGGTGGCGGAGATCCTGGAGCGACGCTTCCCGCCGCAGCTCCCGGCCCTGGCCCCGCCACCGATTTGAGCTGTACAAAGTGGCGTAACCGGCGTTCGACGCTTCGTTCGCTGTGATCAAGCCACGTCCTGATCCACAAGAAGCGCCCCAGTAGTGCTTCGTGTAGGTTCCGGTTCTGCGGGGGCGAGAAGGGGGCGGCCGCAGGCGGTGCAGGTGCCGTCCCAGCACCGCAGCAGGTCCTGTAACGCGTCGAGGACTTGGTCACCCAGCCGCGCCAGGTGCGGCCTTCGAAATGGTCCAGACCCAGGCCGTGTTTGAGTTCGAGGTAGTCGTGCTCGATGCGCCAGCGCATCTTCGCGAAGCGCACCAGATCGGCGACCGTAGTGGTGACGGGCAGGTTGGACATCCGGTGGGCTCGTCGGCTTCTTCCGGGTGTTCGACCAGCAGCGTCCGTAAGGGCAGCCCCCGTCCCACCTGCTGCGTCCACCGGCCTTTTCCTGGGCGGTGCGGGTGGCTTCCTTGCCCGACGGTCGCACCTGGAGCACCGCAAAGCGTGAGGTCATCGACCCTTTGCTGCCCTGGCGCCAGGTGACCGTCTCGACGCAGGCACCCGCCACGACCAGCTGAGGCAGGGGACGGGCCGGCTCGCGGTAGCGGGGCAACGCAGGCGGGCCCAGGCCCTGGTAGGGCGGCAAGTACGGGACGGCTCAGCCGGGCGGTCGGTCTCTTTGGGCTCGACAGCCATGACGTAGGAACAGCTGCGTTCCTCCAGGGCCAGACGGAAGTAGACACCGCGGCCGTAGCCGGCATCGGCCACGAGCACCGGCACCGAGCCCAGCCGGCCAGCCTCTCCAACAGCCCCAACGCCAGGCGGGGCTTGGTCACATGCCCCCACCTCCTCGGGCACTCCCGCAGCCGTGCGCCGTGGGACGTCGTGGGCCCATTCCTCGGGCAAAGGCGCCGAACTCGCCTGGCGGGTCTCGGCGAGCTTCACCCTGCCGGTGAAGGGGGGCGACGCCCTGACCTCTGACGGGCCGGTCTGCGGGGCTGCTACTCCAGCCCTACCCGCCTATGCGGGGTCTGCAGGCAGATGCTGTCCTGGCCTGCTGTCGCCGACGACGGACAGGCCCCTGGCCGGGCCTTCCAATCCGTGGAAGGAATTCTTCGACAGGCGCCTGACGGGCGGTGACAGTGGAGATCACAGTGTCAGTGATTCCGAGGTGAGCAGCAATGACGACTCAGGCAACAGCACCAGTCGGGGCAGCCGAACACAAAGAACTCCGCCGCGCGTTCTCGCTGTTCCCCTCCGGGGTCACCGCGGTCGCCGCGCTCGTCGACGGGTCTCCGGTCGGTCTGGCCGCGAGTTCGTTCACGACTGTCTCCCTGGCCCCGCCACTGGTGAGCGTCGCGTTCGGGAACCAGTCGCGGACCTGGGCGCGGCTGCGCGAGGTGAGGCAACTCGGCATCAGCGTCCTGGCGGACCAGCACGCGGACTACGCGCGCGTGCTGGCCGGGCCCGGCGACCGGTTCGCCGGCGCCGACTGGACCGCCACACCCGAGGGCGCGGTGCACATCGGAGGCAGCGCACTGATACTGAGCTGCTCGATCGCCGAACTCACCACGATCGGGGACCACGAGGTCGCGTTCCTCCTCGTGGAAGACGCGCATGCGCAGTCGGCCGTCGAACCGCTGCTGTTCCACCACAGCAGGTTCCGCCGCGTGACCGACCGCATGTAGTGAATACGCGTGACCGACCGCATGGGGTGAACGCCCGATTTCCTGGTTAACATCGGGGATATCTGAGGTGGACGTACTTGGAGTCTCGATGGCGCAGAAGCCCGGCGGCGAGTCCAACAGCCACGTCGGGCGCGTGTTCGGCCTGATGGATCTCCTCGGCGCGGAATCCTCGCCGCTCACGCTCAGCGAGCTGGCGCGCCGCGCGGACCTGCCGATTTCGACGGCGCATCGGCTGCTGGGCGAGCTCGTGGCGTGGGGCGGCGTGGAGCGGACCGAGTCGGGGACGTACCGGCTGGGAGAGAAGATCTGGCGCCTGGGCGTGTCCTCGGCCTGGGAGCGCGAGCTGCGCAGGACCGCCCTCCCGTTCGCCAATGAACTCGCCGCGCGCACCGGGGCGGCCGTCGCGCTGAGCACGATGATCGGCGACCGGCTCGTGTGCATCGACACCGTGCGCGGCAAGCTCGACAGCATCCGCCTGACGCACGCGGGCGACGAGCTCCCGCTGTTCGCGACCAGCGCGGGCAAGCTGTTGATGTCGACGGTGGACAAGACCGCCCTCTCCGAAGCGCTCCGTACGCGCCTGGAGAGGCACACGCCGTACACGCAGGTCCTGCCGCGCCTCGTCGTGGCGCAAGTCGAAGCCGCGCGACAGGCCGGGTACGCCATCGCCCGCGCGGAGAGCTCCCCCGGGCAGTCCTCGCTCTCCGTGCCCGTGGCGACCGGGATCGACCGCACTCCGATGGCGCTGACGGCGCTGGTCTCCGCGTCCGACGCGAACCTCCCGCGGCTGATCCCCCCGCTGCGGGAGTACGCCCAGCTGATCTCCCGGGAGATCGCGAACCCCGGCTGATCATCCGGGGCGTTTCCGCATACTGGAAAGATCTCCTCGACCGCCCTCCCGCCTCCCGCGCATAGTGATCGAAAGGTCACGAACACCGGGAAGCGGAAAGGCCGTCTCATGTCTTTGGAACTAGGCATCTTCGACTCGTTCGATCTCGCCCACGGCAGTGTCGGGGAACTGCTCGACGACCGGTTCCGCTTCGCGCAGGAGGTCGAGCGGCTGGGGTTCGCGCACTATCACGTGACCGAGCACCACGGCACGCCGCTCTCGGTCGTCCCGTCGCCCAACCTCTTCGTCGCGGCCCTGAGCCGGATCACCAGCACGCTGCGCATCGGCACCCTGGTGAACGTCCTGCCCGCCTACGAGCCGTTCCGCCTGGCCGAGGAGATCGCCACGCTGGACCAACTCTCGCACGGCAGGCTCGACTTCGGCGTCGGCCCCGGTGTCAGCCCACTGGAACTCGGCATCCTGGGCGTCCAAGGCGATCAGGCCCGTGCGATCTACGAGGAGACGCTCACGGCGGTGACGACGGCGCTGCGCACCGGCCGGATGAAGCATCGGGGAACCCTGCTGCGCGATTACGACGCGGCGCTGTCCGTGCTCCCGGTCCAGAGCCCGTACCCGCAACTGTGGTACGCCTCCGGCAGCGCGGCCACCGCGGAGTGGGCGGCATCCAACGGCATCAACTTCGTCACGCGCTGGGAGAACGGCCGGGTCGCCGAGGTGGGCAACACCTTCTGGACGACCTGGGAGAAGCACCGCGCCGACGAGGACCGGCTCAATCCCATCACCGGCCGGCCGCGTCTGGGCATCTCCAGCCCGGTCGTGATCGCGGGCAGCCGGGCCGAGGCGGAGGACGTCTTCCACCGCGCGAGCGACCTGTTCCAGCAGCGCATCCTGCACCTGTGGCACGAGAACGACGACCACCGGCTGGACGGTGTCTTCTCCGCTGAGAAGCTCCTCGCCAAGGGCAACGCGTTCGTCGGCACCGCGGACTCCGTGCGCGACGAGATCGTGGCGCAGATCGAGGCGTCCGGCATCAACTACCTCGAACTGTCGATCATCTTCGGCGACATCGGGCTCGCCGAAGCCACCGCCACCGCCAGGGCCGTCGCCGACCACGTCGCCCCGGCAGCCCGCGAAGCCGCACAGAAGACGCTGAGCCTCCGAGGAGTCCCGGTCGCATGACGAAAGGCACCACGATGCGTGTGCGCGTCGAATCAGGAGAGCTCGAAGGGATCGTCGAGGACGGTGTGGCCGCGTTCCTCGGTGTTCCCTATGCCGCCGGTCCTACGGGCAGGTCGCGATTCCTCCCGCCCACCCTGCCGCCCAGGTGGGCGGGTGTCAGGCCGGCGACCCGATTCGGGCCGACCGCACCGCAGCCGGGAAGCCTTCGAGCTCGGATGGTCCTCGGCCAGTCCGGACCGTCCGGCCCCGACTACCTCGTACTCAACGTATGGACACCACAGTCGGACCGGCGAGCGAATCTGCCGGTGCTCGTATGGATTCACGGCGGCGCGTTCACCAACGGATCGGGCGACGTGCCCGCACTGCGTGGAGCGACGCTCGCCAAAGACACCGAAACCGTCGTCGTCACCGTCAACTACCGGCTCGGCCCGCTCGGCTTCGCCTCGCACCCCGAACTGACCGGCGACCACGCCAACCTCGGCCTGCTCGACCAGAGGGCCGCGCTCGACTGGGTCGGCCGCAACATCACCGCGTTCGGCGGCGATCCCAGCCGTGTCACCCTGGCCGGGGATTCGGCAGGCGCGATGAGCGCGGCCATACAGTCCGTACTGCCCGGCGCCGACACACCAATCGCCGCACTGTCCCTGCACAGCGGAGTCCCCCGCCTCACCGAACCGGACTCCGCAGCCGACGTCGTGCAGCGCCTGGCCGCACAGCTCGACGTATCTGTCCGACAGCTGGCAGAGCTCGATGACAGTACTCTGATCGCCGCCGCGTCCGCGATCGCCCCGACCCACCGCTTCGGCCCTGTCGCCGCGGGCGAACTCGCAGACGGCCTCCCCGCGCCCTCCGCGATCCCGACCAGGCTCAACACGACGTCCGACGAGGGCACGTTCTTCGTGCTCGACGAACGCTCCCCGCGCCGGCTGACGTCGACCGAGGCCGAAGACCTGGCCGCGGCGATGCTGCCCGGCGACGGCCACCGCCGCTACAAGGCAGCAGCCCTCTCACTCCCGACAGCCAGAGCGGACGACCCGCACTGGGCGCTGTCCGCCGCCGTGACCAGCGCCCTTTTCGAAGAACCCGCCGACGCCTGGGCCGGCGCCGCACCAAACCGCGTCTGGCGCACCCGCTACAGCCGCCCCGCGCCCCTGTGGGACGGCTGGCTCGGCGCCACCCACACCCTCGACGTGCCCGTACTGTTCGGCAACCATCGCCACCCCGAACTCGCCCGCCTCTACGCAGGCGATGAAGGAATCGACGAAGTCTCCATCCGCCTACGACGCGACTTCCGAGCCTTCCTCTACGGTCACCCGCCGACGACAGAGCGACCAGACGAGGATCACAGCGAACCTGTCAAGTCAGCTGAGACAGCTTGATATCAAGTTGCCTGTGCGATGGCGGTCGTTGCTTCGCTGATCCAGGCGACGAGGGGGATCTCGGGCGGGATCGGTCTGCGGGTGAAGCGCTCGGAGTGGGCGGCGTAGGCCGCGGCGAGGGTGATGGCGCGCTGCTCGCGGATCCCGCAGTGCCGAAGTGCACCGAGGCAGGGGTGTGCAGTCCGGGTCCCGGAGTGCCGGTGCTCGTGGTTGCAGGCGGTGCAAAACTCGTCGGCGAAGGCTCGGGCGTGCTGGATCGATCCGAAGCAGGCAGGAAAGTCCGGGCAGTATTTCAGGGCTTTTTAAGTGGGCCGGCGTGACCTCGCCGAGGGACATCACCACGACCCACATCGAAGACGCCGTGGACGGCCTGACCGGCTCTGCCCGTCGAAGGCTGGCCACAGCCCTGCGCGGCCTGTTCCGCGCACTCAAGCGCGAGCGCATGATCTTCCGCAACCCCGCCCGGAACCTCCCGGTCGGCGGCATCAAGGGCATTCCCAGGTCCATCCCCTCCGACTGCCTCATGGGGCTGCTCGACCAGGCAAGGACACCACTCGACCGCCTCGCCGTCGCCCTGGCTGCCCTCCATGCCTTCTGGCAGGCCTGTGCGGATGATGTCCTGGAACACGCGCAGCGCCCGGGTGGCGTGCCCGAGCGCAGTCCAGTCGACGGCGGCGGGGGTTGTCCAAACAACGCGAGACAAGATCGCTTGAGTTGCGCTAACCGGCCGCAGCCGCTCACGCGCCCGGAGTCGCTGCCTCGGCTGCGGCAGCCCGGGTACCCGGCGCTTCAACAGCGACCTCGACGGCTTGATGGTGGCAGGGCTCACGTGACCACCAACCGGAAGCCGGAAGCCGGATCAGCGGACGCGCGGCGTGTCACCTCGGGTGCGCCGTCCTGTTCGCCAGCTGCGTGAAGGCGAGGCGCACCGCGCCCATGGCCGAGGCTTCCGGACCCAGGTTGGTGGCGAGCACCGCGACGTTGTGGTTGGTGGGCAAAGCCAGCGTCCTGATGCAGTTCTTGATCTCGGGGATGAGATGCTCGGAGGCCCGGGCGAGAGCGCCTCCGATGATGATGGCGTCGGGGTTGAAGGCGTTGCACAGCAGGCTCGCCGTCTGGCCCACTTTGCCGGCGGCCTCGCGGAAGACACGTCGGACAGCGGGGTCGCCCGCCTCGTTCGAAAGGGCTGCTGGACCTCATCGAGATAGTCCGCACACACTTGTTCCTCGAACACTACTGGCGGCTCACCGGCGGTGAGCAGGGTGGCCAGTGGCTCATAGAGGATCCGCCTCACGGCATGCCGGAGGATGGTGCGTGGCGGTCATCGCGACGGCACAAGCGACGGACGGCGGCTGGACGTGGGCCCAGACCGCGGCCCTGATCGTCCCCTTCATCGCCCTCTTCGGCGCCTTCCTGACGTACGCCCTCAACCAGCGGGCGGTACGCAAGGAGCGCCGGGCGAAGACTTTCGCCGAAGCGCTGACTGCGGTCGAGGAGTACTTGGAGATGCCGTACCGCATACGGCGCCGCCCCAAATCCTCGTCCGCCGTACGACAGCAACTCACCGACGAGGTCAGCGGCTTGCTGGCCCGCATTGCCTTCCACCAGGCGTGGCTCCAGATCGAGGCATCAGCCGTCGCGGGCCCCTACGCGACGCTCGTGGCCACGGCACGAGCGGAGGCCGGCACGCAGATGAGTCTTGCCTGGGACCAGCCGCCGATCACCACCGACGACGGCATGAACCTCGGAGTCCCCTACCCCCGGGACCAATCGAACGCGGCCCGAGCCACGTGCATCGAGGTGATGCGCCGTCACCTGTGAGAACACCCATGATCTTGGTGCCAACTATCCCTCTTTTGTGCCAACTAAAAATCCTCGTCACATACCACCTCCGACGGGTCACAACCCCACGATCCGGTTCCACCTCTTCGCGAACTCCACCCGCTCCGTCGATGTGATGTCCCGGGCGATCACGAGCCGTCGGCGCATCTCGGCGTCCGGGAAGATCAGCGGGTTCTCGGCGAGGGCCGCGGTGTCCTTGTCCTTGGCGGCGGCAAGGACGTCCTGGGCCGCCGGGACGGGGCACACGTAGTTCACCCAGGCCGCGAGTTCGGCGGCGATCTCGGGCTCGTAGTAGTAGTCGACGAGCCGCTCGGCGTTCCTCTTGTGCGCTGCACGGTCCGGGATCATCAGGGAGTCGGCCCACAGCTCCGCGCCCTCCTCGGGGACGACGAAGCGGATGTGCGGGTTGTCGGCCTGGAGCTGGATGACGTCGCCGGAGTACGCCTGGCAGGCCAGGACGTCGCCGCTGACCAGGTCCTTGGTGTAGTCGTTGCCGGTGAAGCGGCGGATCCGGCCGCCCGCGACGTACTTCTCGACCTGGTCGCAGACCTTGTGGAAGTCGGCCGCCGTCCACTTGGTGATGTCGACGCCGTTGCCCTGCATCAGCAGCGCGAACGCCTCGTCCAGGCCGGACAGCAGGGTCACCCGCCCCTTGAGGTCGCTCGCCCACAGGTCCGAGACATGGCGGATCTCGCGGCCGAGCCTGCGGCGGTCGTACGCGATGCCGGTGATGCCCGACTGCCACGGCACCGAGTACCTGCGGCCCGGGTCGAAGGCGGGTGAACGCAGCTGCGGGTCAAGGTACTTGGCCACGTTGGGCTGCTTGGCCCGGTCCATCTCCTGGACCCAACCCAGCCGCACGAACCGCGCGCACATCCAGTCGCTCATGACGATCAGGTCGCGGCCGGTCTGCTGGTGGTTCATCAGGGCGGGGCTGATCTTGCCGAAGAACTCGTCGTTGTCGTTGATCTCCTCGGTGTACTTGACGGAGATCCCCGTCCGCTTCTCGAAGGCCTCGAGCGTGGGCCGCCGGTTCGGGTGGTCGTCGTCGGTGTCGATGTACAGGGGCCAGTTCGCCCAGGTCAGCCGTCTGTCGCTGGCGGACAGATCGGCGACGGCACGGTCACCGGGGTGCACATACGCGGCGGGCACCCCGCAGCCGGCCAGGCCGCCGAGCACCGCGCCACCACCCAGCGCGCGCAGCAGGGACCGACGGGAGAGGGAGGAGGTCTTCGGCGTGAGGGGCATTGCCGCAGCATGCCGTCCCTGCCTGTGCGCCGACAATCGACGCAGCGTCGAGTACCTCCGCACCGGCCGGACACCCTGTCGATCAGTGCGTACGACGACCTCCGGTATCCGGCGCGAACCAGCCTGCCGACAGCCGTGCAGCTCCTCGCGACTGAGGCCGAGCTCCGGGGCCTGTCCGGCGGATCAGCCCTGCGCCACGGGCCCTGGCACGCGCTCCCCCATGCGCGGGGTCACCGGAGCGATGGCGGGCGAGCGTCGGCCGGAGCGGGCGGCGTCCGTGAAGGCGAGCCGGCCGCGGGCTCCGGTGTACGCGGCGGAGTGCCGGCCGGCGGCAGGCCGACCTCCACGATCAGGCCGCCCGCGGGCCGGGTGCGCGCTCGTACCCGGCCGCCGTGCGCGGCGGTCACGGCCGCGACGATGGACATGCCGAGGCCGAGACCGTCGCGATGGGGGCTCCTCCCGCTCGAGCGAACGCGGGAGGGCGGGAGGACCCGATCCGGGCCCAGCCTGCGGAACGGCTGGAAGAGCCCGGCCGCCTGGTCCGGCAAAATCACCGGCCCGCTGTTCTCGATCCGCAGCCCGGGCCGCCCCGCCGCGTCCAGTCCCGTCCACACACTCACCCAACCCCCTTCCCCTGCCGGGAGGTTGTGGCGTACGGCGTTGTCCGTGAGGTTGACGACCAGCCGCTCGATCAGCTGCGGATCGCCGAGCACGGGCGCCGGCTCCAGCCGCGCCTCGACCCGGCACCCGGAGTCCGGCAGCCGCTCCCGCACGATCGCCGCGAGATCGACGAACTCCCGGCGCTCCAGGCACCGTTGGCTGCGCGCCAGCGTCAACAGGGCGTCGATCAGCCGCTCCTGCTCCTGCCCTGCGGCCCGCACCCGCAACAGGGCGGCCCGCAGGGCCTGTTCGGACGCCGCCGGGTCGGCGAGGGTCACGTCGACGATGGTCTGCTGGAGCGTGAGCGGGGTGCGCAGCTCGTGCGAGGCGTTGGCGACGAACTGCTTCTGCGCCTCGAACGCGCCCTCCAGCCGGGCCAGTACGTCGTCGAAGGTGTCCGCCACCGCCTTCAGCTCGTCGTCGGGTCCGTGCACCGCGAGCCGTTCGTGCAGGTTGTCGGCGGAGATACGGCGGGCGGTGGCGGTCATCGCACGCAGCGGCGACAGCACCCTGCCCGCCATCAGCCGACCCAGGGCCAGGGACGCCAGCGCCATCACGGCGAGCGCGACGGCGGCGTAGACGAGCAGGTCGTGCAGTTGGTCCCGGCGGAGGATCTCGGCGACGGCGCTGATGGTCGCCGGGGCAGTCGGGGTGGCGCCCTGATCGGGCAGACCGGGCCCCTCGACCGAGGTGACGGTCCGGCCGCCCACGACGGAGCTCGCGGCCAGGAAGTAGACGACGCCCAGCAGCGCCGCGCCGGCCACCACGAACAGGGCGCTGTACAGGAGCGTGAGCCGCCACCGGATGCTGCGCGGGATGAGCCGCACGGACCTGTGCTCCGTCATCGGATCCGGTACCCGGCCCGGTCCACCGTCTCGATCAACGGCGGCTCCCCCAGCTTGCGCCGCAGCCGGCTCACGGTGACCTTCACGGTCTGGCTGAACGGATCCGCGGCCTCGTCCCATCCCCGCTCCAGCAGCTCCTCGGTGGACACCACCGCCCCCTGCGCGCCGAGCAGCAGCTCGAGGACCGCGAACTCCTTGGGACTGAGGGGCAGTTGGCCGCCGGCCCGGCTCGCCTCCCGCCGCGCCGGATCCAGCCGCAGCTCCCCGCGCACCAGGACCGGCGGCAACGCGGGCTGCGCCCGGCGCCCCAACGCCCGTATCCGCGCCACGAGTTCGGCGAAAGCGAACGGCTTGGGCAGATAGTCGTCGGCGCCCAGCCCGAGCCCCGTCACCCGGTCGGCCACCGTCCCGGACGCCGTCAGCATCAGCACCCGCGCCCGGCTGCCGCCCGCCGCCAGCCTCCGGCACACCTGGTCGCCGTGGACGCCGGGCAGATCCCGGTCCAGTACGACGACGTCGTAGCCGTTGACCTCGGCGCGCTCCAGTGCGGTCGGGCCGTCGAGGGCGAGGTCGACCGCCATGCCCTCCCGGCGCAGCCCGGCGGCCACGGTCTCGGCGAGCTCTTCGTGGTCCTCGACCACCAGCACACGCATGGCTTCCAGTGTGGCCACAGAGCGGTTACACGCACATAAGCCCGGTCGTTCCGCTGCTGTAACCGCCCCCGGAGTTGCCTGGACGTCGTACCGAACGGCACCTCACCGCAGGAGAACCCATGCGAACTTCGACGACCCGCCCACGACGACTCGCCCTGGGCATCGCCGTCCTGACGGCCGCAGCACTCGGCACGGTCAGCGCATCGGCCGCCCAGGCGTCCGGCACGTCCACAACGACGGCACCGCCCGCGAAGGCCGGGGGTTTCGCGGTGCAGTACCACCCGACCGCGAGCGCCCCGGACGACGTCAACACCGCCAACGACTACTTCGCCGCCTGCATGGAGGACCAGGGCCAGTCGGTCTTCCCGCACTTCCACGCCTCGAAGGACGACGAGGGCCACGTCCGCCTGGAAGTGAAGGTCACCGGCGGGGAGTTCGACCCGACGTCGAAGGCGTACAAGAAAGCCGTCGACACCTGCGGCCCGATGCTGGAGAAGGCCGGCATCACCTTCCCGAATCCGGCCGACCTGCCACCGCTCCCGGGCAGGCCGGGCAAGCCTGGTGAGCCGGGCAAGGAGGGGCCCTCCCTACGCACCGAGAAGGGCGGGCCCGGCGACGACGACCTGCCCGGCCTGACCACCAGCGTCAGGACCGCCTGACCACCCGGAGGGGGGAACAGCACGGCCCCGGACGGCACTTCACCAGTCCGGGGCCGTGCAACGCCCTCAGAGGCGCGGGGCTGTCTACGCGTCCAACGAAGTCATGACGTGCTTGATCCGCGTGTAGTCCTCAAACCCGTACCCCGACAGATCCTTGCCGTAGCCGGACTTCTTGAAGCCACCGTGCGGCATCTCCGCGACCAGCGGAATGTGCGTGTTGATCCACACGCACCCGAAGTCCAGCTTCTTCGACATCCGCATCGCACGCCCGTGGTCCTTGGTCCACACGGACGAGGCGAGCGCGTACTCGACGCCGTTGGCCCACTCCACCGCCTGCTCCTCATCGGTGAAGGACTGGACGGTGATGACCGGCCCGAAGACCTCCTTCTGGATGATCTCGTCGTCCTGCTTCAGCCCGGACACGACGGTCGGGGCGTAGAAGTAGCCCTTGTCACCGACCTGGTGACCGCCCGCTTCGACCTTGGCGTGGGCGGGCAGGCGCTCGATGAACCCGGAGACCTGCTTGAGCTGGTTCGGGTTGTTGAGCGGGCCGAACAGCACGTCCTCGTCGTCCGGCTGCCCGGTCTTGGTGTCGGCGGCGGCCTTGGCGAGCGCCCGCACGAACTCGTCGTGGATGCCCTCCTGGACGAGGACACGAGTCGCCGCCGTACAGTCCTGGCCGGCGTTGAAGAAGCCCGCGACCGAGATGTCCTCGACGGCCTTGGCGATGTCGGTGTCGTCGAAGACGACGACCGGCGCCTTGCCGCCCAGCTCCAGATGGACGCGCTTGAGGTCCTTGGACGCCGACTCGGCGACCGACATGCCCGCCCGCACCGAACCGGTGATGGACGCCATCGCCGGGGTCGGGTGCTCGACCATCAGACGGCCGGTGTCACGGTCGCCGGTGATGACGTTGAAGACACCCTTGGGCAGGATCGACCCGATGATGTCCGCGATGAGCACGGTCGACGCGGGGGTCGTGTCCGACGGCTTCAGCACGACCGTGTTGCCCGCCGCGATCGCCGGAGCGAACTTCCACACAGCCATCATCATCGGGTAGTTCCACGGCGCGACCTGCGCACAGACGCCGACCGGCTCCCGGCGGATGATGGACGTCATCCCGTCCATGTACTCACCGGCCGACCGCCCCTCCAGCATCCGGGCCGCGCCCGCGAAGAAGCGGATCTGGTCGACCATGGGCGGGATCTCCTCGGACCGCGTGAGCCCGATCGGCTTGCCCGTGTTCTCCACCTCGGCCGCGATGAGCTCCTCGGCCCGCTCCTCGAACGCGTCCGCGATCTTCAGCAGGGCCTTCTGCCGCTCGGCGGGGGTCGTGTCGCGCCAGGCCGGGAAGGCCGCGGCGGCGGCCGCCATTGCGGCGTCCACATCCGCCTGGCCCGACAGCGGCGCTGTTGCGTACGCCTCGCCCGTCGCGGGGTTGACCACCTCGGTGGTCCGTCCGTCGGCGGCGTCCAGGAACTCACCATTGACGTAGTTGCGCAGACGACGCAGCTCGGTGCTCACTGCCGGCCTCCTGTCAGGTTCGTGCTGTCCATTGACTGAGACACCCACCCTAATCCGCGCTCCCACGTTTTCAACACCCCCAGTCGCATCAAGACTGCGAAATCCGCAGGTCTCACTCACGTAAACAACGAATTTCATCGGTCCACCCTTGCGGAACGGTCGAGACGTCGTGCACAGTGAGGTCGTGGCCAGTCGAAGCGCAGAGCAAAGGGACTCGTCCCGCGAGTCCAGGAACGGCACTCCCCATCTGGATGCCGTCTCCCTCGCCATCATCGAACAGCTCCAGGAGGACGGCCGCCGGCCGTACGCCGCCATCGGCAAGGCCGTCGGCCTGTCCGAGGCGGCCGTGCGCCAGCGCGTCCAGAAGCTGCTCGACCAGGGCGTGATGCAGATCGTCGCCGTCACGGACCCGCTCACCGTGGGCTTCCGCCGGCAGGCGATGGTCGGTGTCAACGTCGAGGGCGACGTGGAGAAGATCGCCGAAGCGCTGACGGACATGTCGGAAGTCGAGTACGTGGTGATGACCGCGGGCTCGTTCGACATCCTCGCCGAGATCGTCTGCGAGGACGACGACCACCTGCTGGACGTCATCAACAAACGCATCCGGGCGCTGCCCGGCGTGCGCTCCACCGAGAGCTTCGTCTATCTGAAGCTCAAGAAGCAGACCTACATGTGGGGAACCCGATAACCGTGAGCCAGAAGGACCTCAGCAAGACCGCGTACGACCACCTGTGGATGCACTTCACCCGCATGTCCTCGTACGAGAACTCCCCCGTCCCGACGATCGTGCGCGGCGAGGGCACCTACATCTACGACGACAAGGGCAAGCGCTACCTCGACGGTCTCGCGGGTCTGTTCGTGGTCCAGGCCGGTCACGGCCGCACCGAACTCGCCGAGACCGCCTTCAAGCAGGCGCAGGAGCTGGCGTTCTTCCCGGTGTGGTCCTACGCCCACCCGAAGGCCGTGGAGCTGGCCGAGCGCCTCGCCGACGAGGCCCCGGGCGACCTGAACAAGGTCTTCTTCACCACGGGCGGCGGCGAGGCCGTCGAGACCGCCTGGAAGCTCGCCAAGCAGTACTTCAAGCTGGTGGGCAAGCCCACCAAGTACAAGGTCATCTCCCGCGCGGTCGCCTACCACGGCACCCCGCAGGGCGCTCTGTCGATCACCGGTCTCCCGGCGCTGAAGGCCCCCTTCGAGCCCCTCGTCCCCGGTGCCCACAAGGTCCCGAACACCAACATCTACCGCGCCCCGATCCACGGCGACGACCCGGAGGCCTTCGGCCGCTGGGCCGCCGACCAGATCGAGCAGCAGATCCTCTTCGAGGGCCCGGACACGGTCGCCGCGGTCTTCCTGGAGCCGGTGCAGAACGCCGGTGGCTGCTTCCCGCCCCCGCCCGGTTACTTCCAGCGGGTGCGCGAGATCTGCGACCAGTACGACGTGCTGCTGGTGTCGGACGAGGTCATCTGCGCCTTCGGCCGCCTCGGCACGACGTTCGCCTGCGACAAGTTCGGCTACGTCCCGGACATGATCACCTGCGCCAAGGGCATGACCTCGGGCTACTCCCCGATCGGCGCCTGCATCGTCTCGGACCGCCTGGCCGAGCCGTTCTACAAGGGCGACAACACCTTCCTGCACGGCTACACCTTCGGCGGTCACCCGGTCTCCGCGGCGGTCGGCCTCGCCAACCTCGACCTGTTCGAGCGCGAGGGCCTGAACCAGCACGTGCTCGACAACGAGGGCGCGTTCCTCTCGACCCTGCAGAAGCTGCACGACCTGCCGATCGTCGGCGACGTCCGCGGCAACGGCTTCTTCTACGGCATCGAGCTGGTGAAGGACAAGCACACCAAGGAGTCCTTCAACGACGAGGAGACCGAGCGCGTCCTGTACGGCTTCCTCTCCAAGGCCCTGTTCGACAACGGCCTGTACTGCCGTGCCGACGACCGCGGCGACCCGGTGATCCAGCTCGCCCCGCCGCTGATCTCCAACCAGGAGACCTTCGACGAGATCGAGCAGATCCTGCGCGCCACACTGACGGAGGCGTGGACGAAGCTCTAGCCCGCGGCGGTTCAGCCGTTTATACGGCCCGGGGTGCACCCGTACGAGTGAGAAGGGTGCACCCCGGGCCGCGTGCTGTCCGGGGTCGCGCCCCCGGCTCCTTAGCGTGCCTGGTAACCGATCGGCCCTGTCCTCGTTCCCCCGCACGGGGGATCGGCACGGGAACAACGGATCTGAACGAGGTGTACGCGGATGGTGGACCCGCCGGACAACGATGTGCTCTGGGCACGCTCACTGCACTTCGAGCACAGTGACGGCTCGCCCGCGCTCAGCGGCGTCTCGTTCGGGGTCCGGGAGGGCGAGATCCTCGCCGTCAGCGGCCCCCGGGGCAGCGGCAAGACGACGCTGCTGCGCTGTCTGTCCGGTCTGGTGACGGTCCAGCGCGGCGAGGTCTGGTTCAACAGCGTGCCGGTCCACACCATGGCCCCGCACGCCCGGGAGCGCCTGCGCCGCGACCGTTTCGGCTGGATCGACCCGGCCCCCGTGCTCGTACCCGAGCTGAACGCCCTGGAGAACGCCGCCCTCCCGCTGATGCTCCGCGGCACCAGCCGCGAGCGCGCCAGAGCGGCCGCCCTGGAGTGGCTCGTGCGCCTCGACGTCGGCGACCGGTCCCGTCGGCGCCCGCACGAGATGAAGCAGGCCGAGCGGCAGCGCGTGACGATCGCCAGGGCCCTCGCCCAGGCCCCCACCGTCCTCTTCGCGGACGAGCCCACAGCCCCCCTGCACCGCGCCGACCGCGCCCATGTCCTGCGCACGCTCACCACGGCGGCCCGTTCGCACGGCATCACGGTCGTCGTGGCCACCCACGACGCGGAGACCGCGGCCATCGCCGACCGCACGCTGTCGCTGCTGGACGGCCGGTGCGTGAACACGGTCCACCTGCCCCCGGTGGCCGAGACGGAAGGCCGGGCCGCGTGCTCGCTCTCCGTCTGACCCGCGGCGCCCACCCGGCCGTGCAGCTGCGCCGCCTCCTGGTGGCGGTGGCCTCGGCCGGCACGGGCTTCCTCCTCCTGTGCACCCTCGGCTACGCGATGAGCCATGCGGAGAACCCCGGCGGCTCGGCCCTCCGTCTCGCCTGGTGCCTGACCCCGCTGGCCGCCACCGTCCACTTCGCGGTGGCGGTGGCCCGCACCGACCCGGCCACGAAACCCCGCACCGGCCTCTCGGCCTTCGGCCTGGGCCCGGTCCGCCTGATGACGATCTCGGCCATGACGACGGCCCTGTCCTGCACGCTGGGTGCGCTGCTGGCCCTCCTGCTCTTCCTCCACCTCCGCGGCGACCTCACGGGCATCCCCTTCGACGGCGCGGCCTCGGAATTCCTGGCCGCGAACCAGCCGTTGCCCGTCCCGGCGGCCCTGACCCTGCTGGCGCTGGTCCCGGCGATCGCGTCGCTGACGGTGGCGCTGGTCCTGCTCCCCCGGGACGCGAGGCCGGTCGCGGCACGGGTGGTGCGGCAGAGCTACGGCCGCTTCGGGGCGTACGGCCGGACGGTGGCACAGGAGACCTTCGGGGCGTACGGCCGCTTCGGCGCACGTCTGCGGAGCGCTCCGCGCCAGCCTGACGCGGCCCCTGACGCCGCACCGCCGCCCGCGGCCCCTGCCACCGAACAGCCGACCGCGGACGCACCCGCCCCTCCGACGCCGACGCCGACGCGGGAGGCTGCCGCACCCGCACCCGACCCGGCCCAGCCGCCGGCGCCCGGCAGCATCCCTGTGGGCCTCCCCTGGGGCGTCGCCGTACTCACCGCGGGCCTGGCCGTGCAGGCCTACGCCACCCGCGCGTCGGCCGCCCCCGCTCCCGCCCTCCCCGGCGGCCTCGCCATCGGCGCCCCCGCGGTCCTCATCGGCTGGATCCTCACCACGGTCGGCCTCGCCGTCGCCGGCCCGGGCCTGACCCATCTGTGCGGCCGCCTCCTCCAGGCGGCGCGCCCCGGCGCCCTCCGGCTCCTGGCCGGCCGCGTCCTCATGGAGGAGGCCACCCGCATCGGCCGCCCCCTCGGCATCGTCTGCGCGGTCGCCTCCGGCACCTACGCCATGGCCGCGCTGTACGACACGAACGCCCCCGTCTTCGGGCCCCTCACCACCCTCGGCACGCTCCTCGTGGCCGGCTGCACCGTCGCCACCTTGCTCACCGCGGCCCTGGAGGCCAAGCACGCCCGGGCCGACACCACGGCCGCCCTGCTGCGCCTCGGCGCCCCCGCCACGATGCTGCGCAGTGCCGCCGCCCTGCGGGCGGGCGCGCTGCTCGCCCTGTTCGGCCCGCTGACCCTGATCGTGGCGGAGCTGGCGGCCCTGCCGCCGGCCCGCTGAGAACTCCTGCGACCGGAATTCCCAGGCGCCGATGAGTTCCGCACGGGCCCCCGGTCTATCCCTGCGAAGGACACGCATCCGATGGGAGAGACCCGCATGTACCAGCAGATGATCTTCGTGAACCTGGCCACCAACGACGTCGACGCGTCGAAGAAGTTCTTCACCGAGCTCGGCTACACGATCAACCCGCAGTTCAGCACCGACGACTGCGCCTGTGTCGTGATCAGCGACACCATCATCACGATGCTGCTCAGCAAGAAGCGGTACGCCGACTTCACGAAGAAGGAGATCGCGGACTCGACGAAGACCAGCGAGGTGGCGATCTGTCTGAGCTCCGAGAGCCGCGAGAAGGTCGACGAGCTGGTGCAGAAGGCGGTCGCGGCCGGCGGCACGGCGAACGACGACGTCCAGGACCAGGGCTTCATGTACGGCCGTTCCTTCGACGACCTCGACGGCCACACCTGGGAGATCGTGTGGATGGACCCGGCGGCGGTCCAGGGCTGACCGACAGCTTCGGCGAACGGCGTGCCTAGCATGGGCCCGTGCAGACGAGCCCGGCCCATGCGGCCCACCACGACGACCGCGAGATCGAGACGCTCGAGGAGTTCGACGCGACCGTCTCGGCCCGCGGCACCCTCGCCGGACACCGCGTACAGGCCGTCGATCTGATGGACCGTACAAGGGAGTTGCTCACCACCGACACCGCCGAGGCGGTCTTCCTGGGCTGCCCGATGCGGGAGGACGCGGCGGCGAAGGTCCGTGCCGACGGGGCCCTGGTCCTCCCGCCTGTCCCGTATCTGCCCTTCGACCCGTACCGCGGGCACCTGTACACGCCCGACGAGCTCTTCGCCTCGCTGGAGAAGGGGTACGAGCAGACGCCGGACGCCCTCGCCTACGCCTGGTTCCAGCGCACCAGGGCCGACGGCGACATATTCGCCTCGATGCTGCGCGCCGTCCATGACGACTCCATCTCCGACGCCCTCGACGAACTCCTGCGCGGCGCACGGGTGGTGGGCGTGATGGGCGGCCACGCGATGGCGCGCGGGACGGCGGCGTACGCCGGAGCGGCGCGCCTGGGCCGCGAGCTGAGCCGCGGCGGGTTCACCGTGGCGACCGGCGGCGGTCCGGGCGCCATGGAGGCAGCGAACCTGGGCGCCTACGCTGCGCCGTACGACGACGACATGCTGGACGAGGCCTGCCAACTCCTCGCGAAGTCACCGTCGTTCACCCTCTCGATCACCGAGTGGGCACGGGCCGCCTTCGAGGTGCGCACCCGCTGGCCGAAGGGCAACCACTCCATCGGCATCCCCACCTGGTTCTACGGCCACGAGCCGCCGAACCCCTTCGCCTCGCACATCGCCAAGTACTTCGCCAACGCCACCCGCGAGGACGGCCTGCTGGCCCGCTCGAACGCTGGTGTGGTTTTCCTGCCGGGCGCCGCCGGCACCGTACAGGAGATCTTCGACAACGCGACGCCCAACTACTACGAGTCGCGCGGCGAGCCGACGCCCATGGTGCTCGTCGACCGCGCGCACTGGACGGAGCGGCTGCCGACCTGGCCCCTCTTGCAGTCACTCGCCCGGGAACGCTCGATGGAGTCCCGTATCGCCCTCGTTGACCGGATCGAGGAGGCTCCGGAGGCGCTGAAACGTCTCGGCGGTTAATAAGAGTGCAAAGCCAACGGCCCAGGCCCGCCTGCGCATTGACACTCCTTATCGAACGCTTATAAACCTTTGAGTCTCCTGGGGAGTGTGAGGCTTCGCCTCCACAGTCGCTTCACGCCCCTCGTCAACCCCCCGCAGTTGCGCATCCCGTGAAGGGCAAACGTGTCCATAACTCGCCGTACCGCACGTCGTTCCGTGCAGATCCTGGGCGTCGCCGCCGCATCCTCCGCGCTCGCGCTGAGCGCCGCGGGCAGCGCACTCGCCTGCAACATCAGTGAGTTCTCCGCCGAAGCCAAGTGCGACGGCAGCAAGGGCGTCATCACCGTCACCGACCAGGACGCCTCCGGCACCCCGGCGACCATCACCGTGTTCCTCGAGAACAACGGCGCCGACGCGAAGCAGGTCGGCGAGCAGGACGTCACCGGTTCCCGCGAGGGTGTCACCGTCACCTTCAACGAGGACTGGTCGGCGAACGCCGAGTACCGCGTCCACGTCACGGCCGGGAAGGACAAGGACCACCCGATCGTCGACAAGGACATCACGCCGAACCTGACGACCCCCTCCGAGGGCTGCTCGAAGGGCGAGTCGACCCCGCCTGCGACCCCGTCGCCGTCGGAGTCCGCCTCGACCCCGGCCGAGGAGTCCCCGACCCCGTCCGCCTCGGAGAGCAGCTCCGCCCCGGCGGGCAGCTCGAGCAACGCGCCGTCCCCGGCGGCCGGTGACAACCTCGCCGAGACCGGTGCGAACTCCAACACCGGTCTGATCGCCGGTATCGCGGGCGCGCTGGTCGTGGTCGGCGGCGGCGCCGTCTTCTTCGGCATGCGCCGTCGTGGGGCGAACAGCGGCCGCTGACGCCTCTCGCAGAACACCGCTGCGGCCCGTCCCCCGTATCCCCGGGGGACGGGCCGCAGTCGTTCAGAAGCTCGCCCGCTCCAGCCAGAACTCCAGCAGCTCCCGGTCGCCGAGGACCTCCAACTCCGGGCTGTCCAGCGGGAGTCGGCCGTAGAAGGCGAGGAGGACATCGGTGAGGGGGCCGCGCAGGGCGACGTCCGCCTTCTCGTGACCGCGATGCCAGGAGACACCGTCCTCGGTGAGCTCGACGACCCACTCGGCGTTCAGCTCGGGAGCGGTGTCGGTGGCATGGAGATGGATGCTGCGACCGGGTCCGCGCAGCTCCCGCGAAGCCGCCTCTTCCGGCTCCGCCCGCTGGGACCATTCCACGATCTGCAGCCACTCGTCGATCGTGTCGGCGGCCACCTCGGGCGCGACCTCGTACGGCAGCCCGGCGGCCAGTGTGGCGTCCGCTCGATGGACGGTGATCTCGTGCGCCATACGTCGCGCCCAGAAGCCGGACGTGTGGATCTCGGACCAGGCCCACACCTTCGCGTCGGGCCCGGCCTCGCGCAGTGCGCCCACCGCCAGCTCCCCGGCCTCCGCCAGCCAGGCGTCGAGGGCTTCGGCGTTCCCCGGGGTCTCGGGGCCGTCGCCGCGCGGTATCTCCTCGTCGGGGACGTTCTCCTCGGCCCGTTTCCGCACCAGCGTCCCAGCCCAGCGCAGGGCGCCGCCCATGTGCAGGTTGAGCTGTTCCAGGGTCCAGTCCGGACAGGTCGGGACGGTCGCGGACAGATCGGCGCCGCTCGTCACCACCGCCCTCAGCTGTTCGACCTGGTGGGCGATCTCGTCGCAGTAGCGATCATGTGCAAGTAGCGTCATGCCGCTCACACTACGGTCGGTCACCTCAGCCGAGCACCACGATTTCGGCGGCGTCGAACTCCACCCCGACCGCCTCCCCGACCTCCGGCGCCTCCCGCAGCGCCACCGCCGCCTCGAGTCGCGGCGCCCCTTCCGGCTGCACCTGTACGGCGACATGGGTGCCCTTGAAGGTGCGTGCGGCCACCGTGCAGCGCAGGCCCTCGTCGGCGGGGACGAGCCGGACACCGGCGGGCCGCACGAGCAGGGTGTGCGTCCCCTGCGGGGCGTCCTGGGGCACCGGCAGCTTGCCCCAGGGGGTGTCCGCGGCCTCCCCGCTCACCATCCCCTCGACCACGTTGTCGAAGCCGAGGAACCGGGCCACGAACTCGTCCGCGGGGCGCTGCCACACCTCGAGGGGCGTACCGGACTGGGCGATCCGCCCGTCCCGCATCACCACGACCCGGTCGGCGAGCGCGAAGGCCTCGCCCTGGTCGTGCGTCACGGCGAGGACCGTGGTGCCCAGCTGCCCGAAGAGTTCCCTCAGTTCGACGACCAGCCGCTCCCGCAGCGAGCGGTCGAGCTGGCCGAGCGGCTCGTCCAGCATCAGCAGCCGCGGCCGGGGCGCGAGCGCGCGGGCCAGCGCGACGCGCTGCTGCTCACCGCCGGAGAGCGAGGCGACGGCCCGGCGTGCGGCACCCGGCAGCCCGACGAGGTCGAGCAACTCCCGTACGCGCTCGTCCTGTTGAGGGCGCCGGGCGCCGTGCATCCGCAGCCCGAAGGCGACGTTCCTGCCCACGTCCCGCTGCGGGAACAGCTGATGGTCCTGGAACATCAGGCCCACCCCCCGCCTGTGCGCGGGCACCCCCGCCTGGTCGTGTCCGTCGAGCAACACCCGCCCGCCGTCCAGGGGTTGCAGTCCGGCCACCGCCCGCAGCAGCGTCGACTTGCCGCTGCCGCTGGGCCCGAGCACGCACACGATCTCGTGCTCGGCGACCTCGAGGCCGACGGCGTCGAGCACGGCCCGCCCGCCGAACCGCACGGTCGCGTCCTCCAGGCTCAGCAGCATCTAGAACTCCCCGCTCCGGTCGGTGCGCAGCCGCTCGAGCACCAGCAGCGCCACCGCGCACACCACCATCAGAATCGTCGAAAGGGCCATCGCCTGCCCGTAGTTGAGGTCGCCCGGCCGGCCGAGCAGCCGCGCCACGGCGACGGGCAGCGTCGGATTGTCGGGCCGCGCGATGAACACGGTCGCCCCGAACTCCCCGAGCGACACCGCGAACGCGAACCCGGCCGCCACCAGCAGCGCCCGCCGCACCATCGGCAGATCGACCTCCCGCCACACCCGCCACGGCGACGCCCCGAGCACGGCCGCCGCCTCCCGCAGCCGCGCGTCCACGGCCCGCAGCACCGGCAGCATGGTCCGTACGACGAAGGGGGCGCCCACCAGCGCCTGCGCGAGCGGCACCAGGATCCACGAACTCCGCAGATCCAGCGGCGGCTTGTCCAGCGCGATCAGGAACCCGAAGCCGACCGTCACCGCGGAGACGCCCAGCGGCAGCATCAGCAGCGCGTCGAAGCCGCGGACCAGCCGGCCCGCGTCCCGGCGCGCGAGCGCCGCGGCGGCCAGACCGCCGATCACCACGGCGATGGCGGTCGCGGCGAGGGCGTACTGGAGCGAGTTGCCGATCGCCTGGATCGGCGGCACGAGGAAGGTCCCGCCGTCGTCGTGCGTCAGCGCGCGGTAGTAGCCGAACCCGGAGGCGCCGAGGGACCGCTGCACCAGCACCGCCAGCGGCAGCACCAGCAGAACGGCGATGGTGCCGAGAACCCCGGCCAGCAGCGTCCACTGCCCGGCCCCGCGCGGCCGGCTCGCCGTGACGCTCGCGTCCACCAGCCGCAGGGCGGTCTCCCGCCGCCGTACCGTCCAGGCGTGCACGGCGAGGATCGCGCCGACGGCCACGAACTGGATGATCGTGAGCACGGCAGCGGTGGACAGGTCGAAGATCTCCGAGGTCTGCCGGTAGATTTCGACCTCGAGGGTGGAGAAGGTCGGGCCGCCGAGGATCTGCACCACGCCGAAGGAGGTGAAGGTGAAGAGAAAGACCATCAGCGCGGCGGCGGCCACCGCGGGCGCGAGAGCCGGCAGCGTCACCTTCCGCCAGGCCGCCCATCGCGACGCGCCCAGCATCCGCGCCGCCTCCTCCTGACGCGGGTCGAGCTGCCCCCACAGGCCGCCGACGGTCCGTACGACGACGGCGTAGTTGAAGAAGACGTGCGCCAGCAGGATGGCCCAGACGGTGGTGTCCAGCCGCACGCCCCACAGCTCGTCGAGCAGTCCCCCACGTCCGACCAGCGCCAGGAACGCCGTACCGACGACGACCGTCGGCAGCACGAAGGGGACGGTGACGACGGCCCGCAGCAGCTGCTTGCCCGGGAAGTCGAGGCGCGCGAAGACGTACGCGCCCGGGAGCGCGATCAGCAGCGTGAGCGCGGTGGAAGCGAGCGCCTGCCAGGTGGTGAACCACAGGACGTGCCGGATGTCGGACTGCGTGACGACGTCCGCGATCCGCCCGAACTGCCACTTCCCGTCGGCCTTGAGCCCGCGCGCCACGATCGCGGCGACGGGCCAGGCGAAGAACACCGCGAAGAACACGACGGGCACGGCCATGAGCCCGAGCCGCGCCGCGCTCCCCTGCCGCGTCCCCCGCGCGTCTACTTCAGTACGAGTGACGTCCACGACTTGACCCACTGGTCACGGTTGGCGGCGATCCTGGTCGGGGCCATGGTCTCGGGGTCCTTGGCCGGCTGCCCGTACTTCACGAACTCCGGGGGCACCTGAGCGCCCTCGCGCACCGGGTAGACGAACATGTTCAGCGGCATGTCCTCCTGGAACTCCTTGGTGACCAGGAAGTCGAGGAAGGCCTTGCCGCCCTTGCTGTTCTTGGCGTTGCTGAGCAGTCCCGCGTACTCGATCTGCCGGAAGCAGGTGCCGTACGACGTCCCGGTCAGCGCCGTCTTGGGCTTCGGGTCGCCGTAGATGACCTCGGCGGGCGGCGAGGAGGCGTAGGAGACGACGAGCGGCCGGTCGCCCTTGGCCTTCTTCCCCCCTGCCGATCCGGAGAACTCCTCGTTGTAGGCCTGCTCCCAGCCGTCGACGACCTTCACGCCGTTCGCCTTGAGCTTCTTCCAGTAGCCCTGCCAGCCGGCGTCGCCGTACTTGGCGGCGGTGCCGAGCAGGAAGCCGAGGCCGGGCGAGGATGTGGAGGCGTTCTCGGTGACGAGGAGGTTCTTGTATTCGGGCTTGACCAGGTCGTCGAAGGAGGCGGGCGGGGTCAGCCTGTGCTTGCTGAAGTACGCCTTGTCGTAGTTGACGCAGATGTCGCCGGAATCGATCGGCGTGACCCGGTGCCTGGCCTGGTCGACCCGGTACTGCGCCTGGATCCGGTCTGCGCCCTTCGGCTCGTACGACTGGAAGAGCCCGTTGTCGAGCGCCCGCGAGAGCAGGGTGTTGTCGACGCCGAAGAAGACGTCGCCCTGCGGGTTGTCCTTGGTGAGGATGGCCTTGTTGACGGCCTGCCCCGCGTCGCCGTCCTTGAGGACGCGGACCTTGTAGCCGGACTGCTTCTCGAAGTCGGCGAGGACCTTCTTCGAGACGGCCCACGAGTCGTGGCTGACGAGAGTGATGTTCTTGGAGCCGCCGGAGCCCTCGCTGCCGGACGACGACGAACCGCAGGCGGACAACGAGATGAGACCGAGGCCGACCGCGGCGGCCACGAACGTCTTGGTGTGCACTGAATTCCTCCTGGCTGACCAGGAAGAGACGCGGCCCTGCCCGGGACCGCCGGAGAATTCCACCGGCTCCCGGGCAGGGCGCAACAGCTTGAGTGAAGACCGAACTTCCTACCCAGAATGACCTGGGCAAGGTTCAGAGGGTCTGCGGCCCGGTTGCCGCACTCTCAGCGCTGTGGCGCTCCCCTGTCGGAATATGAAGATGTGTACGTACGGGCTCAGATTACCGCTCGGTGGCCGCGAGCTGACCGCAGGCCCCGTCGATCTCCTGACCTCGGGTGTCCCGGACGGTGACCGGTACCCCGTGCGCCGCGATGGCCTCGACGAAGGCCTTCTCGTCCTCGGGCCGGGACGCCGTCCACTTCGAGCCGGGGGTCGGGTTCAGCGGGATGAGGTTGACGTGCACGGGCTTGCCGCGCAGCAGCCGCCCGAGTCGGTCACCGCGCCAGGCCTGGTCATTGATGTCGCGAATCAGCGCGTACTCGATCGACAACCGCCGCCCGCTCTTCTCGACGTACTCGAACCCCGCGTCGAGGACCTCGCGCACCTTCCACCGCGTGTTGACGGGGACGAGGGTGTCACGCAGCTCGTCGTCCGGCGCATGCAGCGAGATGGCGAGCCGGCACTTGAACCCCTCGTCGGCGAACCGGTGGATGGCGGGGACCAGTCCGACGGTCGACACGGTGATGCCGCGCTGCGAGAGCCCGAGCCCGTCGGGAGCGGGGTCGGTGAGCGCCCGGATGGCCCCGACCACACGCTTGTAGTTGGCGAGCGGCTCGCCCATCCCCATGAAGACGATGTTGGAGAGCCGCGCAGGCCCGCCGGGAACCTCCCCGTCCCGAAGCGCCCGCATCCCGTCCACGATCTGATGGACGATCTCGGCGGCGGACAGATTCCGGTCCAGCCCCGCCTGCCCGGTGGCGCAGAAGGGACAGTTCATCCCGCACCCTGCCTGCGAGCTGATGCACATGGTCACCCGGTCCGGGTAGCGCATCAGCACCGACTCGACGAGCGTCCCGTCGAACAGCCGCCACAGCGTCTTGCGGGTGGTGCCCTGGTCGGTCGACAGATGCCGTACGACCGTCATCAGGTCGGGAAGCAGCGCCTCCTGCAACTTGCCGCGCGAACCGGCCGGGATGTCCGTCCACTCCGCCGGGTCGTGCGCGTACCGCGCGAAGTAGTGCTGCGAGAGCTGCTTGGCGCGAAACGGCTTCTCGCCGATCTCGGCCACCGCTTCCTTGCGCTCGGCGGGCGTGAGGTCGGCAAGGTGCCGCGGCGGCTTCTTGGCTCCGCGGGGGGCGACGAAAGTGAGTTCTCCGGGCTTAGGCATGGCTGTACCAGTGTCGCAGATCAACAGGAGTGACCTGGGGCCCGAGCCGGCCGGGGCCGTGGTGTCGTGGGCTCCACCCCGGATACGGGTGGAGGTTCCCTCGTGGCGGCGGGTGCGGCGCCGGGATCGTGGACGGCACAGAGCGTTGCCGGAGCCTTTCAGGAGGGGACCGTCCCATGGCCGCCAACCGTCGACACCGACGCCGTACCACCATCGTCGCCACCGCCGTGACAGCCGTCGCGCTGACCGTCGGGCTCGTCACCGGCTGCCGCCCCGACGACGTCGACAAGTCGCTGGACTGCGTGCGGAGCTACGACACGATCGCCGACAGCCTGAAGGCGATCCACGATGCCGGGCGGGACGCGGCAAGCGACCCCTCCCGGACCGACACGTCCATCGACACCATCGAGAAGAACCTCGACAAGATCAAGGACAAGAACAGGAAGGCCGGCGACGGCAAGGCCGACAAGGCCGTGGACGACCTGAACCAGGCCGTCGCCGACTACAACAAGGCCGTCCTGAACGGGGAGAACCCGGACTCCGGCAGGATCGACAGGGCGGCCGACGAGCTGAAGGACGTCTGCAGCTCGTAAGAGGCTAGGCGGTGGTGTGCTCCAGCTTGTCCTTGAGCAGCTGCTCGTTGCGCGGCATCTCCTTGCGCACCTGGGGGCGGACGACGAGAGGCAGCAGGACCCTGCCGATGCCGTGTCCCTCGAAGTCGAGGTCCATCGTCACGTGGGTACGGCGGCCGTCGTCGATGGGCGTGATCTCGCCGTGGAAGTTGCCCCTGACAGGGCCGTCGATCCCGCGCACGGTCCAGGAGCGCTGCGGTTCGTACTGGGTGCACTCCATGGTCATCGGAATGTCGCGGCGGCCCACGTGCCGGGTGACCCGGACCTTGGATCCGAGTCCGAAGGGGCGGTCGTCGAGCTGTTCGGTGGCGACCGCGCTCAGCTGCCACTCCGGCAGGTGGGAGGGATCGATCATGTACGCCCAGACATCCTCGGGACGGCGGTCCACGTCGAACTCTTCATGGATGGTGGACATGGCGCCTCCTCTTCGGGAGATCCCCTTTGAGGGCTTACACCGGAATCGTCCCACTCGGCCGACCGGTGCGCCATCGTCCGAAACGCGTGGAGCTCCCGCCCTCGGAAGGGCGGGAGCTCCACGCGTCACGGGCCGGTCAGCCGGCCCCCACGAACAGCACCATGAGCAGCCACACCACGGGAGCCGTGGGCAGCAGCGAGTCCAGGCGGTCCATGATCCCGCCATGACCCGGCAGCAGCGTGCCCATGTCCTTGATGCCCAGGTCCCGCTTGATCATCGACTCGCCGAGGTCTCCCAGCGTGGCGCTGGCCGCGACCGCGAAGCCGAGGAGCAGGCCCTGCCACCAGGAGCCGTCGTCGATCAGGAACTGCATGCACAACGCGCCCGCCACCATCGCGAACGTGACCGCGCCGAGCAGGCCCTCCCGGGTCTTGCCGGGGCTGATGCGCGGGGCCAGCTTGTGCTTGCCGAAGCGCCAGCCGACGGCGTACGCGCCCGTGTCGCTGACCACCGTGAGCAGCAGGAAGGTCAGCACCCGCCACGGACCGTCCTCGGCCGTCAGCATCATCGCCACGAACGTCGCCAGGAAGGGGACGTAGAAGGCCGCGAAGACGCCGGCCGTGACGTCCTTGAGGTAGCCCTCCGGTGACTCCGTCATGCGCCATACGAGGACGGCGAGCGCCGTGAGTGCCATGGCGACCCACGCGCCCTCGGCGCCCCGGACGTAACCGGCGACGACCATCCCGGCGCCGCCGAGTGCCAGCGGGACCAGAGGCGCATTGATGCCCTTGCGCTCCTGGAGCCGGCTGGTCAGCTCCCACAGACCGACCACGACGGCGACCGCGATCACACCGACGAAGACGGCCTTGACGACGAACAACGACGCAATGATCACCACACCGAGCGCGACACCGACCCCTATGGCCGCGCCCAGGTCGCGGCCCGCGCTCTTCTTCTGCGGGCGGGGCGCCGGCTGGGGGGCGTCGGGCATGGGCTCCGGATTCTGCTGCGCCGCTGCGTAGGGCGGCGACTGCGGCGGTTCGTCGCGGAACAAGGGGCCGCTCAGCCGAGCGGCCCCCCGGTCGTCATCCTGGTCACCGCCGTACGCGGGTACCTCGGGCACGATGGGCATGGGGCGAGTCTGCTGCGCCTGAGGCGCATCGTACGCGGGACCCGCCGGGGCAGCCCCCTGGACAGGCCCCTGCTCGTTGGGCCCCCAGTACCCGGTCTGTGACCCGGTGTGTGGCGGCGCTCCCCAGGAAGAGTCGTTCATCAGACCTCGAGCAGCTCCGCTTCCTTGTGCTTCAGGAGCTCGTCCACCTGGGCCACGTACTTGTGGGTGGAGTCGTCGAGCTCCTTCTCGGCGCGGCGGCCCTCGTCCTCGCCGACCTCGCCGTCCTTGATCAGCTTGTCGATGGCGTCCTTGGCCTTGCGGCGCACGGAGCGGATGGAGACCCGGGCGTCCTCGGCCTTGCCCTTGGCGACCTTGATGTAGTCGCGGCGGCGCTCCTCGGTGAGCTCCGGGAACACCACCCGGATGATGTTGCCGTCGTTGCTCGGGTTGACGCCCAGGTCGGAGTCGCGGATCGCCTGCTCGATGTTGCGCAGCGCCGTCTTGTCGAACGGGGTCACTACCGCCATGCGCGGCTCCGGCACGGAGAACGAAGCCAGCTGGTTGATCGGCGTCGGCGCGCCGTAGTAGTCGGCCACGATCTTGTTGAACATCGCCGGGTGCGCACGACCGGTGCGGATCGCGGCGAAGTCCTCCTTGGCGACCACGACGGCCTTCTCCATCTTCTCCTCGGCCTCGAGGAGGGTCTCTTCGATCACCACTTGCTCCTGCGTGTCTTGAGTAGGCCCGGCTGCTGTTCCATTTGCGTGGGGGCGGCGGCCGGCTGCGTCGCGTCTTCTTCCTGCACGGTTCCCGACCGGCAGGACATTGTCCATCCCCCGGTCAGGGTCCGTCGGTGTTGCCTGTCAGCCCTGGCTGCCCTGCTCACCCACAAGCGTGCCGATCTTCTCACCCTTGACGGCGCGGGCGATATTGCCCTCCGCCAGAAGCTCGAAGACGAGGATCGGCAGCTTGTTGTCACGGCACAGCGTGACGGCGGTGGCGTCGGCGACCTTGAGGTCACGGGTGATGACCTCGCCGTAGCCGAGGGAGTCGAACTTGACGGCGTCCGGGTTGGTCTTCGGGTCGGAGTCGTAGACCCCGTCCACGCCGTTCTTGCCCATCAGCAGCGCCTCTGCGTCGATCTCCAGGGCGCGCTGCGCGGCGGTGGTGTCGGTGGAGAAGTACGGCATGCCCATACCAGCACCGAAGATGACCACGCGGCCCTTCTCCAGGTGCCGCACGGCGCGCAGCGGGATGTACGGCTCGGCGACCTG
Organism: Streptomyces sp. NPDC001401; assembly: GCF_042895385.1. NCBI lineage: Bacteria > Bacillati > Actinomycetota > Actinomycetes > Kitasatosporales > Streptomycetaceae > Streptomyces > Streptomyces sp. NPDC001401. The sequence continues at coordinate 279,246 of NZ_JBIAWI010000008.1, read as the reverse complement.
GCCCATGGTGATGGCGGTCTGCACCCGGCTGTCGATGCCCTCCTTCTCCAGGAAGTCCTGGAGGGCGAGGCAGTTCATCACGGTGCCGAGCATGCCCATGTAGTCGGAGCGGGCCCGGTCCATGCCGCGCTGCTGGAGCTCGGCGCCGCGGAAGAAGTTGCCGCCGCCGATGACGACCGCGACCTGAGCCCCGTCGCGCACGACGGCCGCGATCTCGCGGGCGATCTTGTGCACCACATCGGGGTCCACACCCAGGCCCCCGCCGCCGGAGAAGGCCTCACCGGACAGCTTCAGCAGAAACCGGCCGCGTACTTTGCCGTCGTCGCTCTTCTGGGGCTTGGTGGTGGTCATGGAGATCCCGCCTCTTTCACGTGTTGCACATACGAAGAAGGCCATTGCCGCTGGGGTGGCTTTTCGCATCCCATGCTCGGCAATGGCCTCCTCGTCAGATCTGCTGTCCGTCTCGCACGCGTGCGAGACGGCATACGCCCGGCACGCTGACGACTGCACTCGACCCTATCGGTCTCGCGCGCCGATCGCGGTACGGACTCAGATGCCGACCTTGATGCGCGTGAAGCGCTTCAGGGTGACACCGGCCTCGTCCAGGACCTTCTGGACCGACTTCTTGTTGTCGAGCGCGTACGGCTGACCGAGCAGCGTGGCGTCCTTGAAGAAGCCGTTGAGGCGACCCTCGACGATCTTCGGCAGGGCGGCCTCGGGCTTGCCCTCGGCGCGGGTGGTCTCCTCGGCGACGCGGCGCTCGGACTCGACGACCTCGGCCGGCACGTCCTCCTTGGAGAGGTACTTCGGCGCGAAGGCGGCGATGTGCTGGGCGACACCCTTGGCGATCTCGGCGTTGGGCTTGTCCAGCTCGACGAGGACACCGATCTGCGGGGGCAGGTCGGGCATCGTGCGGTGCATGTACGCGGTCACGAAGCCGTCGGCGTACTGCGCGAAGCGGTCCAGGACGATCTTCTCGCCGAGGTTGGCGTTGGCCTCGTCCACGAACGCCTGGACGGTCTTGCCAGCCTCGATCTCGGAGGCGAGCAGGGCCTCGAGGTCGGCCGGGGAGGTCTTGGCGACGTGCTCGGCGATCGCGGTGGCGACGGCCTGGAACCTGTCACCCTTGGCGACGAAGTCCGTCTCGCACTTCAGCTCGACGAGGACGCCGGAGGAGTTGTCGTCGGCGATGATCGAGACCACGGCGCCGTTCTCGGCGGAGCGGCCCTCGCGCTTGGCGACGCCCTTCTGGCCCTTGATACGGAGCGCCTCGACGGCCTTCTCGACGTTGCCCTCGGCCTCGTCCAGCGCCTTCTTGCAGTCCATCATGCCGGCGCCGGTGAGCTCACGAAGCTTCTTGACGTCGGCGGCGGTGTAGTTCGCCATGAGTCTGTGAATCTTTCTCGAAGTCTGGAAGATCGAAGATCTACGGGGTCTACGGCCCCCATGTAGTCGGGGGCCGCTGACTCTCCGCCGACCTACGGGTGAACGGCGGGAGCGGATGAGATGTCACCGCTCCCGCCGTCAACTCTGACGCTGACGGGTCAGGCCTGCTCGGCGTCCGCGGCCGGAGCCTCGGCGGCGGGAGCCTCAGCCGCGGGGGCCTCAGCCGCGGGGGCCTCGGCGGCCGGAGCCTCAGCAGCGGCCTCGGCCGGCTTCTCGGCCTCGGCGGCGGGAGCCTCGTCGGCCTTCTTCTCGCCCTCGAGCAGGTCGCGCTCCCACTCGGCCAGCGGCTCGCCCGCGGCCTTCTCGCCCTTGTCGCCGGTGGCGACGCGGGAGCGGGAGATGAGGCCCTCGGCGACCGCGTCCGCGATCACACGGGTGAGCAGGGTGACGGAGCGGATCGCGTCGTCGTTGCCCGGGATCTTGTAGTCGACCTCGTCGGGGTCGCAGTTGGTGTCGAGGATGGCGACGACCGGAATGTTGAGCTTCCGGGCCTCACCGACCGCGATGTGCTCCTTCTTGGTGTCCACGATCCAGACGGCGCTGGGCACCTTCTGCATCTCGCGGATACCACCGAGGGTCTTCTCCAGCTTGGCCTTCTCGCGCGAGAGCACGAGAAGCTCCTTCTTGGTCAGACCCGAGGCCGCGACGTCCTCGAAGTCGATCTGCTCGAGCTCCTTGAGGCGCTGCAGACGCTTGTAGACGGTGGAGAAGTTGGTGAGCATGCCGCCCAGCCAGCGCTGGTTGACGTAGGGCATGCCGACGCGGGTGGCCTGCTCCGCGATGGCCTCCTGCGCCTGCTTCTTCGTGCCGACGAACATGACCGTGCCGCCGTGGGCGACGGTCTCCTTGACGAACTCGTAGGCGCGGTCGATGTACGACAGCGACTGGAGCAGGTCGATGATGTAGATGCCGTTGCGCTCCGTGAAGATGAAGCGCTTCATCTTCGGGTTCCAACGACGGGTCTGGTGACCGAAGTGGACGCCGCTTTCCAGCAGCTCCCGCATCGTGACGACGGCCATGGCCGTTCTCCTTGAGTTTCTCGGTTGTACCGCGGGTGCCGGTGGGCACTCGCGCCTGACGCCCACATGCGCCGTGCCACAAAGGACCGAGGGGCGCTGACACCGGCTTTTGACCACCTGATGTCGGGGCGTGCGAAGTCGACCCGGTGACCCGGATCGCCAGAAGAAGTGTACGGGACCCGCGAGGCACCGGGTGACGCCGCTGTCCACAACCGGGGAGTAGTCCACAGATCCCGGCCATGATCGGCGGTGGCGCGGGAGGGTTCTCGCATGCGAGCGAGGCGATACGTGCAGATGACGTGGGCGGCACTGCTGGGACTGACGTTGACCGTCGTGGCCCCCTGGGCGTGGGCGGACGACCCGCCGCCGGCACCGACACCGAGCCCACCGGTCCCTGCCGTCGGCCGCGCCTGGCCCGTGGGCACACACCCCGATGTCCTACGTGGCTGGGAACCCCCGGCAACGGTCTACGGCCGCGGCCACCGGGGCGTGGACCTGGCAGCCCCCGCCGGAACACCCGTAAGAGCGGTCGCAGCCGGCCGCGTGTCCTTCGCGGGCCGGGTGGCAGGCCGGGGCGTGGTGTCCGTGAAGCTGACGGACACGGACCTGCGAACGACGTACGAGCCGGTGAAGGCGTCGGTGAAGAAGGGGGACGAGGTGGAGGCGGGCGAGGTGGTGGGGATGGTGGAACCGACGGGCGGGCACTGCACGGTCACGTGCGTGCACTGGGGCTTGCTGAGGGGCAAGACCTACCTTGACCCACTGTCACTGCTACCGCCGTGGCTGCTGCACAGGGGTCCGTCGAGGCTGTTGCCGGTACTCGGGGTACCGCTGCCCTCATAGCCGCCGTAGCTGGGGTCAGCCGGGCAGCCGCCGTAGCTGGGGTCAGCCGGGCAGCCGCCGTAGCTGCAGGCAGCGCACAGTCGCCGTAGCTGCGGGCAGTCGTGCCGCTGGGGCGGCACGGGTGGGCGCAGCGGCACCCGGCCAGCGCCGGTAGCGACCCACCCCCACAGCAACCCCCACCGACCTCAGCCGCGCACACCCCGCAAAGCCATAGCCACAGCAGCCTCAGTAATCGCCGAGGGATCCTCAGCCGCCCCCAGCTCAATCCGCCGCACAGCCGCATCCACAACACCCTGCAACAACATCGCAGCCAACCGCGGCTCCGAATGCCCCATCTCCCCCAACGCCTCGACGATCATCGCGACAAGCCCCCCATGCGCAGCCCGGATCTTCTCCCGGGCCCCCGCATCCAGCTCACTCGCGGAAATCGCCACAACAGCCCGATGCCGCCGGTCCCCGACCAGCACCAGCTGCTGCCGCACATACGCCTCGACCTTGCCCTCGGCCGACCCCGCCCGCTGCATCGCCGCCGAGACCTCCGCGGCCCACACGGGAAAGTCGACCTCGCACAACTCCTCGACGACGGCCGCCCGGGACCGGAAGTACTCGTACACGGACGACCGCGCAAGCCCCGTCCGCTCGGCGAGGGCCGGAAAGGTCAGCGCCTCCGTCCCACCCTCGGACAGCAAAGACCGAGCCGCGTCCAGCAGGGCGGCTCGCTGCATCGACCGGTGTTCGGCCACGGAGGCCGCTCGAATCCTTGGCACGTCAACCACTTTACGGACGCGCCACCCCCGACGGGAGTGAGTCGGGCAGCTCAGCGTCCGAAGCTCGCCAGCTTCGCCCGCAGCTGCAGCACCGACTTGGTGTGGATCTGACTCACCCGGCTCTCGGTCACGCCGAGTACGTTCCCGATCTCGGCGAGCGTGAGCCCCTCGTAGTAGTACAGCGTGACGACGGTCTTCTCCCGCTCGGGCAGGGTGTTGATCGCCCGGGCCAGGAACCGCCTGAGCTCCCGGTCCTCGGCCACCTCCACGGGGTTGTCGGCGGCGGTGTCCTCCAGCGTGTCCATCAGACTGAGCCGGTCGCCGCCCTCACCCCCCACATGCAGCAGCTCTTCCAGGGCCACCACGTTGGCCAGCGACAACTGGCTGAAGACCGCGTGGAGTTCATCGACGGGGATGCCCATCTCGACGGCCACCTCACCCTCCGACGGTGTCCGCCGCAGGCGCGCCTCCAGGGTCGCGTACGCCCGCTCCACGTTCCGCGCCTTCTGCCGCACCGACCGCGGAATCCAGTCCAGCGCCCTGAGCTCGTCGATCATCGCGCCCCGGATCCGGGTGATCGCGTAGGTCTCGAACTTGATCTCCCGGTCGATGTCGAACTTCTCGATCGCGTCGATGAGCCCGAAGACGCCGGAGGAGACGAAATCGGCCTGCTCGACGTTCGGCGGCAGACCGACGCTCACCCGTCCCGCCACGTACTTCACCAGTGGCGAGTAGTGCAGGATCAGCTGCTCCCGCAGCCGCTCGTCCCCCGTGTCCTTGTACGACCGCCACAGCTCGTCGAGCGTCGAGGGAGCGGGCGGCCGCACGCTGCCACCGTCGCGGGCGGCTGGGGGGATCGCCGCCCGGTCGGACCCGGAGGTGTGCTGGGGCATTCGTCGCCTTGTGCCGTTCTGCCGTGAAGTGGGGGTGCCTGGGTGAGCTGTCGGTCTGATGTCGAGATGCCGGTCTGTGCCGGAATCCTCGTGAGCGTAGCGTGACTGAAGTGTCGCGGTGCGCGAAGGGCGGCGCGGATCGGGTGCGCAGATACGTTCCGCAGGCCGCCCCACGGAGTCATGGCGATTGCTGTGCGTGACCGCCGGGCGAGGCCAACTGCGGGTATTTCCACAGGTGTCAGGCTTCCCCCGGACGGCCGAACACGCTCGGTCAGCATCGACCGCGACCCCCGCGGACGGAGATCATCGCCTGGCGTGTCAACTTCCAGCCGTCGCCGTGTCGTTCGACGTAACCGAGTGATCGGAGTTCGTACAGTCTCGCGATCGCGTCGTCCTTCGTGGTCTGCGCACCCCGCGCGATGACGCCGGGCGGCGCCGCCCCACGACCCGGCAGTGCGGCCAGGACGCGCCGGGCGCCGGGCTCCAGCAGATCGCGGGGCAGCACGGGTCCGCGCCGGTCCGGGGCCAGCTCGCCCATGTCGCCGACCAGCTCGACGACTTCCGCGGCGTCGGTGACGAGCACGGCGCCACCGCGCAGGAGCTCGTGCACTCCCGCGGAGAGACCGCTGGTGGCCGGCCCGGGCACCCCCATCGTGTGGCGCCCCAGCCGCTGCGCCGCCCGCGCCGTGACCAGCGAGCCGCTGCGGTGGGCGGCCTCGACGACCACGGTGCCCCTGGTCAGGGCAGCGATCACGCGGTTGCGGACAATGAATCTGCTCGGCGTCGGGTGATCACCGGGCGGCAATTCCCCGACCACCAGTCCCTGTTCCGCGATCCTGCTGATCAACTCGGTGTGTCCCCGCGGGTAGGCCCGGTCGACCCCACAGGCCAGCACCGCGACGGTGGCGCCCCCGGCGCCGAGTGCGCCCCTGTGTGCGGCCCCGTCGACCCCGTAGGCACCGCCGGACACGACCACCCACCCGTGCTCGGCGAGCCCGGCGCCGAGCGTGGCCGCCATGTGCGCCCCGTACTCGGTGCACGCCCGAGCCCCGACGACGGCGACGGATCTGAGCGCCCACATCCGCAGACCGGCCCGCCCCCGCACCCACAGCCCCACCGGCCGCGCGTCCCCCAGGTCGTCGAGCTGCCCCGGCCAGTCGCCGTCCCCGGGCGCCACGAACCGCATCCCGGCCTCCTCGGCGACGGCGAGATCCCGCTCGGGCTCGGCCTGCCCCGCCCGGTCCAGCAGCCCGGCCCACCGCTTGTCGGTCACCCCGACGAGCTGCGGCCCGCCGTCGCGCAGCCGTCGCGCCACTTCCACCGCCCCGAGCTCCCGCAGCCACCGCCCGCCGGCCTCGTCCCCCGGTTCGAGAACCCGGCTGAGAAAGACACGGGCGAGCAACTCCTCGGCCGGATCGTCACTGATGCTCATGTCAACGCCCCGATGGCCATGGGCACGCCGCGCGGCACACCGGTACGCAGTTGCAGCGCCAGGGCGACGTCCGTCGCGTCGGGCCGGTCGTGACCCACGAGGTCTGCGACGGTCCAGGCGACACGCAGGACGCGGTCGAGCCCGCGGGCGGTCAGCACGCCTCGCTCCAGATTCCGTTCCGCCTCGTCCATCGCGCCGGTCGCGGCGTGCCAGCGGCTGCGCAGCTCCCGCCCGGGGACTTCGCTGTTGGTCCGCCACGGCGTGCCCACGAGCCGTGCCGCCGCGCGCTCCCTGGCCGCCCGTACCCGGTCGGCGACCGTAGTGGTCGACTCGCCCCGGGCGCCGCGCTGGGTCAGCTGGGCGCGGGTGACCCGGTCGACCTCGACGCGCAGATCGACCCGGTCGAGCAGCGGGCCCGACAGCCGCGCCTGGTAGCGGCGGATCGCCGAGGGCGGGCACTCGCAGAAGTCGTCCATCTGCGAGAAGCGGCCGCAGGGGCAGGGGTTGGCCGCAAGCACCATCTGAAACCTCGCCGGGAACCGCACGACTCCCGCACTGCGCGCGATCACGACGTGCCCTGACTCCAGGGGCTGCCGCAGCGCGTCAAGGGCATGGCTGCTGAACTCCGGAGTTTCGTCGAGAAAAAGAATTCCCCGATGAGACAGCGACACCGCGCCGGGCCGCGCGACGCCGGGACCACCGCCGACGAGCGCCTGCATGGTGGCCGAATGGTGCGGGGCGCAGTAGGGAGCGACGTCGATCAGGGGTTTACCCGGGGGCAGCAGGCCCGCCACCGAGTGCACCGCTGTGACCTCCAGCGACTCCTGCCGGCTGAGCAGGGGGAGGATCGCGGGCATGCGCTCCGCGAGCATCGTCTTCCCGGCACCGGGCGGGCCCTCCAGGAACAGGTGATGGCCGCCCGCCGCGGCGACCTCCACCGCGGTCCGCGCCGAGATCTGGCCCACCACGTCGGCGAGATCATGGGCCTGATCGTGCTGCGCGGCGGCCAGGCTGTGCATCCCCGTGGCCGCGCCCGTGCCGGGCACCCGCAGACCGGCGAGCAGCGGATCCGGACGACCCTGCTCATCCGGTTCCTCGTCGGGTACGGGCTCGTCCGCCAGGACGGCGATCAGCTGGCGCAGGCTGCGCACACCCAGGACGGACACGCCAGGCACCAGCGAGGCCTCGGCGGCCGCGCACTCGGGCACGACCACCTGCTCGTAGCCGGCGTCCGCCGCCGCCAGCACCGCCGGCAGGATGCCCCGGACGGGCCGGACCCGGCCGTCCAGGCCCAGTTCCCCGATCATCACGATGTCGGCGAGCACCCGCGGATCGATCCGCTCGCAAGCCCCGAGCACGGCGCAGGCGACGGCCAGATCGAAGCCGCTGCCGGCCTTCGGTACCGATGCCGGGCTGAGCCCCACCGTCAGCTTCTTCTGCGGCCACTCGCCGCCCGAGTTGACTACAGCCGCCCGCACCCGGTCCCGGCTCTCGCTCAGGCTCTTGTCCGGCAGCCCCACCAGCGTGAACGCTGCCACCCCCGGCTCCAGATCCGCCTGGACCTCGACCACCACACCCTCGACGCCGACGAGCGCCACCGAGCACGTACGCGCGAACCCCATCAGGCCACCCCCCGCGCGTGCTCGACCACGGGGGCGCCGCGGTCGGGGAGCAGGACGCCCACCAGGTCGATACGGACGCCGCCCGGCGGGGCCCCTCCGTGTTCCTGCGCCCAGCGTTCCGCCAGACCGCGCAGGCGTTCCGCTTTCGTCGGCGTGACCGCGGCCATCGGGTGCTGGAAGGAGCCCGCCCTGCGGGTCTTCACCTCGCAGACCACCAGGACGTCCCCGTCCCGGGCCACGATGTCGATCTCCCCCGTCCTGCCGCAGCGCCAGTTCCGCTCCAGGACCGTCATACCGGCGTCCGCCAGCCGCCTGGCGGCCAGATCCTCGCCGTACCTGCCCAGCGCACTGCGTTGTGCGTTGCGTGTACTCATGTCGGCACCACCTCCGGCGCCAACCGTCACGCATCGCGCCCAACCAAGTGGATCTTGGTGGACTACTGACCGGTTGTGGACAAACCCGTCACCCGCACGAGCGACCGGCTACGCCCGTCAGCCGCCCGGCAGCTCCAGATCGCTCTTGTTCAGCTCCTCGATGTTCACGTCCTTGAACGTGAGTACCCGCACCTGCTTCACGAACCGAGCCGGCCGGTACATGTCCCAGACCCAGGCGTCCGCCATCGACACCTCGAAGAACACCTCGCCCTGGACCGAGTGCACCTGCATCTCGTAGTCGTTGGTCAGGTAGAAGCGCCGCTCGGTCTCGATCACGTATTTGAACAGACCGACGACATCGCGGTACTCCCGGTAGAGCTTCAGCTCCATCTCGGTCTCGTACTTCTCGAGGTCCTCGGCGCTCATGGCAGCTTCCCCTTCAGCCGTGCGATCCCACCATTGTGCGCCAGTCCCGTGAGCCCCTAGACGATTTCGGGGTCAAGGGTCACGGGCCCGGCCGGGGGACCTTCGTCGAGCAGCCTGCGCAGCAGCTCGGCGAGTCTGGTCGGATACACGGTCTCATGCGCCCGGGCAAGTTCCCGACACGTCCACCAGCGTGCTCCTGCGACGCTGCGCCGCTCCAGTTCCGTGAGGCCCGTGGCCTGCACACCTCTGGGCGCATCCGCCGTACGGGCCAGGTAGTACCACTCGTCCTGGTCCCAGCGGCGGCCCGCGAACGGGAAGGAGCACATCCGCCGCCACAGCACCGGGCCGAGTTCGACATCGGTGATGCCGGTCTCCTCGGCAAGTTCCCTGAGCGCGGCCTCCTCGCGACTCTCGTCGCCCTCCAGGCCGCCGCCGGGCGTGAACCACCAGTCGTCGGCCGGATCGTCCGGCTCATGGCCGTGCAGGAGAAGGATGCGGTCCTCGGGGTCGAGCAGGACCACCCGGGCCACCTTGCGCAGCCCGCCCCGGTACGAGTCCTCGTACCCGCCGGCGGCCTCAGCGGGCACCCACGGGCTCCGTCCGCGCGCGGGCGCGGCGCCCGCCCGTCAGCTTGGCGATCGGGCCGTACGCGCCGCCGCCGAGGACGAGAACGGCCCCGGCCACGATCAGGGCGACGACGATGCGCAGCGGGCCCTGCTGGGAGAGCCCTCCGAGGGTCTCGAAGCCGGTGGGGCGTTCCAGCATGCCTTTCATGGGCCAGACGACGGCGTCCACACGAGCCGTCACGGCGGAGCGCGCGACGGTGCCCTGGGCTGCGTCACTGAGGTGGGCGGAGGAGTCCAGCGACCCCTGGCGTTCGTCGCCGAGCAGGAACAGGCGGCCCTGGGGGACCTTCACGGTCGGGATGTTCTTGTCCTCGACGACGCTGCCCTTGAGATAGCCCTCGTCGATCTGCTTGCCGTTGACGGTCAGCTTGCCGTTCGTGCAGCAGGAGACCGTGTCGCCGCCGACCGCGACCACGCGCTTGACCACGGAGGCGTTGGTCACCCAGGACTTGTCGTTGAAGACGACGACATCGCCCCGGCGTACCTCACTGCCGTCGACGCGCTGTGCCAGCACCCGGTCGCCGGCGTCGATCGTCGGCGTCATCGAGCTGGTGGGCACGGTGTACGGCCGGTAGACCACCGCTCCCCAGCCGAATCCGCCGAGGAACAGCACAATGCCCAGTGCGACGGCCAGTCCGGACAGTCGCTGTCCGGTCCGGCTGCCCACCGGGCTCGTGCTTGTGCCACCGCTGCGCGGGGCCGTACGCGTAGTGCTCTCGCCACCCATGGATCCGCACCCTACCCGGCAGTACCTGACCCGGTCAGCCCTTCTGCCGCGACCAAGGTCACAAGCTCCACGAGGGTTTCACGAGGGCGGCCGATACTCCGGGAGAGTCAGGGTTCGGGGGGCGGCCTCAGCGGGTCTTCGCGGCCTCGATCCGCCTACGACGCCACAGGGCCACCGGCACCACACCGGCCAGGGCGAGCGCGTTCGGGGCGGCCGGCAGGGCGGCGGACGCCGAGGACTGGTCGCTCAGGCCCGGCTGGTCGAAGGTGTCCGGGATCGGGAGGGTGTCCCAGCGGGTGATCGGCCAGGCGATGACGATGGCGCGTCCGACGACCTTGCTCACCGGAACCATGCCGTTGTGCTTGTCGCTCTGGTTGTAGCGCGAGTCGCGCGAGTTCTGGCGGTGGTCGCCCATGACCCAGATGTAGCCCTTGGGGACCTTCACCGAGAACTGGCCGCCCTGGTCGTCGACGCTGCACGGCGTGTTGCCGGCGTACACGAACGACGCGTCGTTGAGCGCCTTGCCGTTGACCCTGAGCGGGCCGGAGCCCTTGCAGGAGACGGTGTCACCGCCGACGCCGATGACGCGCTTGATGAGGTCCTTCTCCTCGGCGGACGGCATCAGGCCGATCCAGCTGAGGGCCTTCTGCAGCGCGTTCGGATTGGCCGTGGGCTCGCCCGCCAGCCAGTTGTCCGGGTCGTGGAAGACGACGACCTCGCCGCGCTCCGGCTTCGAGCCGAACCAGGGGGTGAGCTTGTCGACCAGGACCCGGTCGCCCTGCTGAAGGGTGTTCTGCATCGAGTCCGACGGGATCGAGAACGCCTGCACCAGGAACGTCTTGATCAGCAGCGCAAGCACGAGTGCGATACCGATCAGGATGGGCAGCTCCTTCCAGAAGGAGCGCTGCTTCTTGGACTTGGGGGGTGTCCCGCTCGCACCCTGTTCCTCGGTCCGGTTCCGCTCGCCCGGCACCGTGCCGTCATCGGTCGCCCCGGAGTCACTCCCGGAGGTCACGGCGCTGTCCGCGGCCGGGACGGCTGCGGAGACTCCTTGGACGGGCTGTCCGCGGTGCTCCTCGCCGTCGTGTCCGGACCGTGCGCCAACCGCCACATCCCCCACGCCAACTCCTTACTCTGTGCCGCTGCCTGCCCCAGACGCGGTGCAGGCCCACCACTCCCATAACGAGCGGGAGTTCCGCAGGGCTCGGGAGCTGGACCGTTCCGGTGAAATAGTCAGGAGCAACCCTATGCGACAGCTGCGGGGACGCGGTCGTCCCCGACACGGAGTTGGAAACGGAGGAGAAAGTTTTAGGTTCTTTCAAGGAGGTCCAGTGGCCGAAGGGCCAGGCGATGACCATCGCCCGCCCCACCACGGAGTCCTCGGAGACCGTGCCGCCGTAGGCGGTGTTCTGGTGGGCGCGGGAGTCCGCGGAGTTGCCACGGTGATCGCCCATCACCCACAACCGCCCCTTGGGGACGGTGATGTCGAACTCCTGTGTGGAGGGGGCGTTTCCGGGATACAGATAGCCGCCCTCGGTCAGGGGAACGCCGTTGACGGTCACCCGCCCCTGTGCGTCACAGCACTTGACGTGGTCGCCGCCGACCCCGATGACCCGCTTGATGAGGTCCTTCTCGTTGTCGGACGGCAGCAGGCCGATGAAGGTGAGCCCCTCCTTGACCTGCTTGACGACAACGGGGTCGTTCTTCTTGGTCGTGGTCTGCTCGTCCGCGAGCCAGCCGCCCGGGTCCTTGAAGACGACGACGTCCCCGCGCTTGGGCTTCGAGCCGAACCAGGGGGTGAACTTGTCGACCAGGACGCGGTCGCCGATCCGGATCGTCTGCTCCATCGAGCCGGACGGGATCACGAACGCCTGGACGAGGAACGTCTTCAGGACCAGGGCTATGAGGACCGCGACACCGACCAGGAGGGGTATCTCCTTGACCGCGCCGCGTCTGCGCTTTCGTTTGACCTTGCGCTGCAGCTTGCGCCGCTCGGCGCGGGTGCGGCCGCCGCCCGCGGCGGCCGGGGCCGAGGCGCGGCGGGAGCCGGTGGGCAGCAGGTTCTCGTTGCCGAAGGTGCTGCCGGAGGTGGCCCCACGCGGTTTGCCGCGGTTACCCATGCGCACCGCCGGCGGCGGGTACACGCGCGTAGGCGCTCGGACGCCCGATACGGATCCAGTGGCCGGCGGGCCAGACGATCCAGTCGGCGCGGCCGATGACGTCGGACACCGGGACCATGCCGCCCCCGGGCGAACCGAGATGGTCGCGGGAGTCGCTGGAATCGCTGCGGTGGTCACCGAGGACGAAGAGGGTGCCGTCGGGCACCACGACGTGGAAGGACACCGTCGACGGGCTGTCCCCGGGGTGCAGGAACGACGACTCGTCGACCGACCGGCCGTTCACCTCGATCCTCCCCTCCTTGTCGCAGCAGACCACTCGGTCCCCACCTACTCCCACGACGCGCTTGATGTAGTCCGCGTTCCCGAAATACCCAGTTCCGTCGAACACCACAACATCGCCACGGCGCGGCTCGGCACCGAAACGGTACGCCAACTTATTTACGAGAACCCGGTCCCCGATCCTCAATCCGTTTTCCATGGATCCGCTGGGAATCTGGAAGGGTTGCGCCACGAAAGCGTTGAGGATCAGCAAAAACACCAGGCTGAGCAGCATGGTCACGGAGATCCATCCGCCGGGCAGCCAGTCCGTGATCCGCGACACCAACGCGAAACGCGACCGTCCCTCCGCAGCCACTGGTTCAGGGCGGGAGGAGCGGTCGCGCTCCGTCGGCTGTGCTTCGGTGTCCATCGAGGCCAGATGCTATCCGGCCTCGCTGAGACGCCAGCCTTTTGGCTCGTTCGCCTACGGCTCACCGCAGGCTGCGCGAGCTCAGCTGTCGCGCTTCTCCTTGATCTTCGCGGCCTTACCGCGCAGCTCGCGCAGGTAGTACAGCTTGGCGCGACGCACGTCACCGCGGGTGACGAGCTCGATCTTCTCGACGATCGGGGTGTGCACCGGGAAGGTGCGCTCGACGCCGACGGAGAAGGAGACCTTGCGGACCGTGAAGGTCTCGCGGACACCGGCGCCCTGGCGGCGGATCACAACGCCCTTGAACTGCTGCACACGGGAGCGGTTGCCCTCGATGACGCGGACGTGGACGTTGACGGTGTCACCCGGGCGGAAGGCCGGGACGTCGCTGCGCAGCGACGCGCTGTCGACGGAGTCGAGCAGGTGAGACATTTCGTCTGCTTTCTTCGCTGATGCCACAGGTCATCAACGGGAGCTAGGTGTTCCAGAAGGTTGCTGTCCGTGTCGGGGCGGGCGTCGTGTCCCCCTGTGGCAGGGGCGCACGCCGGACGACGCACAACAGCGGTCTATTCTTCCACGCCCTCTGGCCTGCGCCAAAATCGGCCGTACGGCTCCCCCTCCGGATCCGGGGCCCAGCCCAGGATGGAGAGCATCTCGCGGTCCTTCTTGTCGAAGGCCTTGGGGTCGCAACGCTCGATGAGGTCGGGCCGGTTGGCCGTCGTACGCCGGAGGGCCTCGTCGCGGCGCCAGCGGGCGATCTTGCCGTGGTGGCCGCTGAGCAGCACGTCGGGGATGCCGCGGCCGCGCCACTCCGGGGGCTTGGTGTAGACGGGGCCTTCAAGGAGGTTGGCCATGGTGCCGGGTGCGAAGGAGTCGTCGCGGTGGGACTCGGCGTTGCCGAGGACGCCGGGCAGCAGGCGGGCCACGGCCTCCGTGACGACCAGGACGGCCGCCTCACCGCCGGCCAGGACGTAGTCGCCGATGGACACCTCGTAGACGGGCATCCGGGTGGCGTACTCGTCGATCACTCGGCGGTCGATGCCCTCGTAGCGCGCGGGCGTGAAGATCAGCCAGGGGCGCTCGGAGAGTTCTACGGCGAGCTCCTGGGTGAAGGGGCGGCCGCTGGGGGTGGGGACGATCAGCACGGGCGCGTGGGAGCCCGTCTCGTAGCCGTCGGCGAGGGCGGAGTCCAGGGCGTCGCCCCAGGGGTCGGTCTTCATGACCATGCCGGGGCCGCCGCCGTACGGGGTGTCGTCGACCGTGTTGTGCCGGTCGTACGTCCACGCGCGCAGGTCGTGCACATGGACGTTCAGCTGTCCACGCGCGCGTGCCTTGCCGACGAGGGAGACGTTCAGGGGCTCCAGGTACTCGGGGAAGATCGTGACGACGTCCAGGCGCATCTCTTACGACTCTTCCCGCGTGGAGGCGATCTCGGCCCGGTCGTCGATCAGCCCGGGCGGCGGGTCGATGACCGCCCGCTGCTCCTCCAGGTCGATCTCCGTGACGATCTCCTCGACGAAGGGGATGAGGACCTCGCTGCCGTCGGGGCGCTCCACGATGAACAGGTCCTGCGAGGGCAGGTGCGAGATCTCGGTGATCCGGCCGACCTCCACGCCGTCCTTGGTGACCACGTCGAGGTCCATCAGCTGGTGGTCGTAGTACTCGTCCTCCTCCTCGGGGAGCACCTCCGGGTCCACCTCGGCGATCAGGAGGGTGTTGCGCAGGGCCTCGGCGGCGTTGCGGTCCTTCACGCCCTCGAAGCGCAGAAGGAGGCGGCCGCTGTGGACGCGGCCGGTCTCGATGGTGAGCGGGCCCGTGGAAGCGGGATCCGTCAGCAGTACGGCGCCGGGCCCGAGCCTCAGCTCCGGCTCGTCGGTGCGGACCTCGACGGTGACCTCGCCCTTGATGCCGTGGGCACGGCCGATGCGAGCGACTACCAGCTGCACTTCTCTAGATCTCCTGTCATACGACTGCGGGCCGGGGACGGCCCAGTGGCCCTCCCCGGCCCGAGCCGGTGTTGCGTTTGGCGTCAGCGGACGTGGTCCACGTCGACGAGGTCGACGCGGACACCGCGGCCGCCGATGGCGCCCACGACGGTACGCAGAGCGCGCGCGGTGCGGCCGTTGCGGCCGATCACCTTGCCGAGGTCGTCGGGGTGGACCCGGACCTCGAGCACACGCCCGCGGCGCAGGTTGCGCGAGGCGACCTGCACATCGTCAGGGTTGTCGACGATGCCCTTCACGAGGTGCTCGAGAGCCTCCTCGAGCATGCTCAGGCCTCGGTCGACGCGGACTCGGCCGCAGCCTCGTCCTTCTTCTCAGCCTTCTTCTTCTGGGTGATGGCCTCACCCTTGCCCTCGTCGTCGCCGCCAAGGGCGTCGAACACCGGGCGAGCGGCCTTCGGCTCGGCCACGAGCAGCGGAGCCGGGGCGGGCAGGCCCTTGAACTTCTGCCAGTCGCCGGTCAGCTTCAGGATGGCGAGGACGGGCTCGGTCGGCTGGGCGCCAACACTCAGCCAGTACTGCGCGCGGTCCGTGTCGACCTCGATGCGCGAGGGGTTCTGCACCGGGTGGTACAGACCGATCTCCTCGATCGCACGGCCATCACGGCGAGTGCGGGAGTCGGCGACGACGATGCGGTAGTGAGGCGAACGGATCTTGCCCAGACGCTTCAGCTTGATCTTGACTGCCACGGGAGTGGGTTCTCCTGGTTTTGACGTGGTTGGGCACGGCGAGAGAGCCGCGTGGGGTTGCGGTACCCGAGTGCCCGATGGACGCGTCAGCCGGAGGAGAGAGGGGTCCTGTGCGGCTGTCGAGTACAGCTAGCCATTGTGCCACACCCGGCGGGTCGCTTCCGACCGGGCGTGGCAGGGCATGCCTGAGGGGCACCCGACACTCCAGGTGCCCACAGACTGCGCACGCCCGCTACGGCTTCGGGGTGCGGCTGCCACGAGCAGCCGCATCCTCATGCCGCGCCGACGACCTCCGGGATCCGGAACGGCTTCCCGCACCCCCCACAGACGATAGGCGCCTGCGCCAGCACCGACGGGACGACCCGTACGTTACGGCCGCAGTCGCACACCGCCTTGACGCGCACCCCGCCCCCGGACGAGCCGTGCCGGGCCGCCGGGCCGCGGAAGCTCTTCGGGGTGTCGGCGGAGGTGGCTGCCGTGTGGGCCTTCAGGGCGCGCTGGAGCCGCTCGATCGTCGGGCGGTAGCGGCGCTTTGCCTCGGGGTTGAGCGTGACCAGCGAGAAGCCGCTGCTGGGGTGCGGTTCCTCGGGGTGGTCCAGGCCCAGCTCCTCGGCGATCGCGAGGAATCTGCGGTTGTGGTACCGGCCGGCGCGGGACGTGTCGCGCACGCCGCGGGCGGCGGCGATGCCATGGACTGCCTCATGGAGCAGTCGCTCGAAGGAGAGCTCGTGACCGCAGGCGGACGACGACTCTCCGATCAGGGACTCTGGCGCGGCAAGGTCCGGCAGCTCGGGGTGGTACCGCTGAATGTCGGCCCACGCCTCTGCCAGCTCTGCGGCGAGAACAGGTGGTGTCTGTGTCGTGCTCACGTAATGACAACGAGCGGGAGCTCGAATGTGTTCCTATTCCGGGCCATCCCAAATAATTTGCACGTACCCGTCAGTTGCCGCTGATGCGCCCTGACGAGGGCTTGTGCGCTGATCTGCGGAGAAACCTCACAGCTCGTCCCAAGGTGGTACGTAGTCCGACCTACGACCGGGCACGTAGACGATGTCCACGGCCCGGTGCGGCTGTGATCCGCAGGTGCGCAAGGGGCGTTTCGGTCGCTCTGGCGGCGGAACGGCCCTGTATCAGTAAGCGCGCGCGACGACCGCGACGTTACCGGGCGCGTCGTCGGCGTCGGGCACCGACCCGTCGGCGGCGACCAGACACCGTACGGTCACCGCGTGCTCGGCCAGTCTGGCCTCGCCTTCTTCACCGAGGTCCGCCCAGGGGATGCGCGCCCAGCCGCCGGCGCCGGCCGCCTCGACGGCTTTGTCGATCGTCGACACGTCGGACGTACGGGACTCGCGGCGCTCGCGGGACTGGGCGAGGAGGAGCGCCTGGTCCTCCTCGAGGATCGCGGGGAGGAGTCGTGCGAGGGAGTCGAGCGGCATCGGCTCCTTGCCGCCGGGGATGCGGCGGGCCAGCATCGCCGTGCCGTTCTCCAGGTCACGGGGCCCCACCTCGATGCGTACGGGCACGCCCTTCAGCTCCCAGTCGACGGCGCGGCGCCCGAAGGGGGTGTCGGTGCGGTCGTCGACGTGGACGCGGAGGCCCGCCGCCTTCAGCCGGTCGCCGATCTCGCGGACCTTGGCCAAAACCGCCTCGTCGCCCTTGATCGCGAGGACGACGACCTGGATCTGCGCCAGCCGCGGCGGGACCCTGAGGCCGTTGTCATCTCCGTGAGTCATCACCAGGGCGCCGATCATGCGGGTGGTCGAGCCCCAGGAGGTCTGCCAGACGAGCTCCTGCTTGCCTTCCCTGGACAGGTACCGGGTGTTGAAGGCCTTGGCGAAGTTCTGGCCCAGCTCGTGGCTGGTGACCATCTGGAGGGCCTTGCCGTCGCCCATCATGCTTTCGAGCGTGAGGGTGTTGACGGCACCGGCGAAGCGCTCCTTGACCGTCTTGCGGCCGGAGACGAAGTCCATGGCGAGGACGTTGGTCAGGAAGTCCCCGTAGACGTGCTGCTGGATGTGTGCGGCGAAGTCGCGCGCCTCCTCGTACGTGGCGTGCGCGGTGTGGCCCTCCTGCCACAGGAATTCGGTCGTACGGAGGAAGAGACGGGGCCGCAGCTCCCAACGGACCACGTTCGCCCACTGGTTGATCAGCAGGGGCAGGTCGCGGTAGCTCTGCACCCACTTCGAGAAGTAGTCGTTGATGATCATCTCGGAGGTGGGACGGACGACCGCGGGCTCCTCCAGTTCCTTGCCGCCGCCATGGGTGACCACGGCCAGTTCGGGGGCGAAGCCCTCGACATGGTCGGCCTCCCTGGCGAAGTACGACTGCGGGATCAGCAGCGGGAAGTACGCGTTCTGCGTGCCCGTCTCCTTGATCCGGGCGTCCATCTCGGCCTGCATCCGCTCCCACAGCCCGTACCCGTACGGTCGGATCACCATGGTGCCGCGCACCGGGCCGTTGTCGGCCAGCTCGGCCTTGGTGATCAGATCCTGGTACCAGCGCGGGAAATCGTCCGCGCGCGGGGTGAGAACGGGAGCCTTTGCCATGGGCGCGATGGTAGGGGCCCACGTTGCCGGGATGTGAATTCTTTTTGCCTGCCCAGGCAACCCGCAAGCCGGGCCCCACGACCCCTGGACGAGCGGTCGAGTGCGGAGTTATCTGGCATACGGGGGGAGTGCGAGCGCACGTCACGGGGGCCATGGAATCGGGTACAGCGGCAACTCTCGGCGGATTGGGGCGCTTTACATGACACCTACGCTCGTGCGGCAGCACCCGTCCCATGCGGGCGAGGTGCCCCGTGTGGACCTGTGTGCACGCGCGCGTGACTGGTCCGAGATCCAGGAGCGGATGCTGGTGCCGCTCTACGAGGCCGTCTACGAGCGAATGGAAGTGGGCCCCGGCACAAGGCTGTTGGGCCTGGGCTGCGGCAGCGGGCTGGCCCTTCTGCTGGCGGCCTCCAGAGGCGCGGCGGTCACCGGTGTCGACCACTCCTCCCCCGAACGGCTGGCTCTCGCGCGGGAGCGGCTGCTCCCGGACGCGTGGGGCGCACGCGCGCGTACGGACACCCGCATCGTCGCCGGCTCGCCCCGCGACATCGCGGCCGCGGGCGACGCGGAGACGCCCGCGTTCACCCTGGTGACGGCTTTCGAGCCGATCGGGTGTCTGGCGGGCGACTCGGAGGGGCTCGGCGGGCTGTTGCAGGCAGCGACACCGCTCGCCGGGCACGGGGCGCCCGTGGTGCTCGCCGGCTGGGGTCCGCCGGAACGTTGCACCACGTCGTCCGTGCTGCGGGTGGCCACCAGGCTGGCGGATCCGCTGCGCAGCACGGGCAGCTGGCGCCCCGCCCTT
Organism: Streptomyces sp. NPDC001401; assembly: GCF_042895385.1. Taxonomy (NCBI): domain Bacteria; kingdom Bacillati; phylum Actinomycetota; class Actinomycetes; order Kitasatosporales; family Streptomycetaceae; genus Streptomyces; species Streptomyces sp. NPDC001401. The sequence continues at coordinate 260,224 of NZ_JBIAWI010000008.1, read as the reverse complement.
CGCGACGACCTGGAGGAGGTCGCCCAGCGGGCGGGCCTGAAGCCCGACGGCTCCGGGCGGGTCGCCTGCCCGTTCGGGTACGCCGACATGGACAACGCGGTACGGGGGCTGCTGTCGACGGGCCTGTTCGACGCGGCGATCTCGGCGACGGACCAGTCGCAGGTGGACAAGGAACTGGCGGAGGCCCTGCATCCTTATCTGCGCCGGGACGGGACGGTGTGGATGCCGAACGTGTTCCGGTACCTGATCGCCCGTACGCCCTAGGTGCCGTTCAGGCGCCGTCGCCCTTCGTCAGCCGCGTGATCCCGGCGATCCGGTACGCGTCCGCCTCCTCCAGGGTCTCGCGCTCCAGCAACGCCTCTGCAAGGGCGTCCAGTTGGGACCGGTGGTCGCGGAGTTTGCGGCAGGCCTCCTCGTAGCACTCGTCGACGATGCGGCGCATCTCGTGGTCGATGACGTCGAGGGTGTGCGGGGCGGCGGCGAGCCCGTACGCCTGCTGGGCGTCGCTCGGCAGGGCCGACAGCCGACCGACGCGCTCACTCATGCCCCAGCGGGCCACCATCCCGCGCGAGATGTTGGTCACCGTCTCGAGGTCGCTCTCCGCGCCCGTGGTGACGACTCCGTAGACCACTTCCTCGGCCGCCATGCCACCCAGGGCACCGATGATGCGTCCGCGCAGGTACCCCTCCGAGTGCGCGTACCGTTCCACCTCGGGCGTCGACATCGTCACGCCGAGGGCCCGGCCGCGCGGCACGATGGTGATCTTGCGGACGGGGTCGGCGCCTGGTTGCAGCATGCCGAGGAGGGCGTGCCCGCTCTCGTGGAAGGCGGTGCGGCGGCGATCCTCCTCGGGCATGACGAGTGTGCGCTCGGCGCCCAGTTGCACCTTCTCCAATGCTTCGGACAGGTCGGAGGCGGTCACCTGATCCTGCTTGCGCTTGACCGCGAGCAGGGCTGCCTCGTTGGCGAGATTGGCCAGATCCGCACCTGTCATGCCCGGCGTCGTGCGGGCGAGCCGGGCCAGATCCACGTCCTCGGCGAGCGGGATCTCACGGGTGTGGATGCGCAGGATCGCCTCACGCCCGCCGCGGTCCGGCGGGGAGACGTTGACCACCCGGTCGAAGCGGCCGGGCCGGGTCAGCGCCGGGTCCAGGATGTCGGCGCGGTTCGTCGCCGCGATGACGACCACGCCCTCCGAGCCGGAGAAACCGTCCATCTCCGTGAGAATCTGGTTGAGCGTCTGCTCGCGTTCGTCGTGACCGCTCACCGACGCGCCGCCGCTGCGCACCCGTCCGATGGTGTCGATCTCGTCGATGAAGATGATCGACGGCGCCATCTTGCGGGCCTCCGCGAACAGTTCCCGGACACGGGAGGCACCGACGCCGACGATCATCTCGATGAACTCGGACGCGGAGGCGGAGAAGAACGGCACCCCCGCCTCACCCGCCACCGCACGCGCCAGCAGGGTCTTGCCGGTGCCGGGCGACCCGGCGAGCAGCACGCCGCGGGGCATTTTCGCGCCCATGCTGCGGTAGGCCTCGGGGTGCTCCAGGAAGTCGACGACGTCGTCCAGCTCGCCCTGGACCTCGTCGATGCCGGCCACGTCGGCGAACGTCGTGCGCTGGGTCCCGGGCCGGAGCTCGACCGGCTTGGGCGGCGCCCGGCGGCCGAGCATGCGCCCCGCACCGCCGCCCGCGCCCGTCCTCCGGGCAACGAGGATCCACGCCGCGACGAGGATCACGATCGGCACCAGGGAGATCAGCACGTTGGACAGCAGGCTGCGCTGTTGCACGACCGGCCGCGCGGTCACCGTGACGTCGTGACGGCTCAGCTTCTGCCAGAGGGCGTCGTCCGCGAAGGCCGGGCGCTGCGTCTTGAACTTCGTGTACTCGCCACCGCCCTCGGGGTTGTCCCGGGCGTTCTTGAGCTGCCCCTGGATCGCGTCGCCCTTGGAGTAGATCTTGGAGACGTTGCCGTCGTCGACCTGTTTGCTGAACTCGGTGTACGAGATCGTCGGCTCGGCCCCCGGGCTGAGGTACGTCAGGCCCACATAGGCCAGCAGGAACACGATTACCGCGGTGAGGAGCAGACTCCACCAGCGGCCGCGGATCCGTCGGCCACCGGGCCGCCGGGGCGGCTCGTCCGGCGTGCCCTCGGTGCGCCACGGCTGGTCAGGGGCCTTGCGTGGTGGCGCGGCATCGCTCATATCTGGACGTTACGGCAGATATCTGACCTTGGCACGCGCTGAGGGCGCCCTTCGGCGAGGGGCGCCCTCAGTGACGTAGGCGACGAAACGTCAGCCCATGAACTTCTTGAACTCGTCCGGGAGCTCGAAGTCCTGAGGCGCCTGCTGGCCCGGCACACCGAAGGCGCCGCCCTGAGCCCCGGCGGCCCTGCGTGCGGCCTCCTCCTGCTCCTGCTGCTTGCGCTTCATCGGGTTGCCCGAGCGCTGCTTGCCCTTGGCCTTCTTCGGCTGCTTCTTGGAGCGACCGGGACCGCCACCCATGCCCGGCATCCCGGGCATCCCCGGCATGCCGCCGCCCTGGGCCATGCGGGACATCATCTTGCGGGCCTCGAAGAACCGCTCGACCAGGTTCTTCACCGCGCTGACCTCGACGCCGGAACCCTTGGCGATACGGGCGCGACGCGAGCCGTTGATGATCGTGGCGTCGGCGCGCTCGGCCGGGGTCATCGACTTGATGATCGCGGCCGTGCGGTCGACGTCCCGCTCGTCCAGGTTGTTGATCTGGTCCTTGATCTGGCCCATGCCCGGGAGCATGCCGAGCAGCTTGCTGATGCTGCCCATCTTCCGGACCTGCTCCATCTGGGCCAGGAAGTCGTCCAGGGTGAAGTCCTGGCCCTTCTTGGACGCCAGCTTGGAGGCCATCTTCTCGGCCTCTTCCTGGCTGAACGTCTTCTCCGCCTGCTCGATCAGGGTGAGCAGGTCACCCATGTCGAGGATGCGGGAGGCCATCCGGTCAGGGTGGAATGCGTCGAAGTCGTCGAGCTTCTCGCCGTTCGACGCGAACATGATCGGCTTGCCGGTGATCTGGCGGATCGACAGGGCCGCACCACCGCGGGCGTCACCGTCGAGCTTGGAGAGCACCACGCCGTCGAAGCCGACGCCGTCGCGGAAGGCCTCGGCCGTGTTGACGGCGTCCTGGCCGATCATCGCGTCGACGACGAAGAGGATCTCGTCCGGGCTGACCGCGTCCCGGATGTCCGCGGCCTGCTGCATCATGTCCTGGTCGATGCCCAGGCGGCCGGCGGTGTCCACGATCACGATGTCGTGGACCTTGGCCTTCGCGAACTCGATGGAGTCCTTGGCGACCTTGACCGGGTCGCCGACGCCGTTGCCCGGCTCGGGTGCGAAGACGGCCACGCCCGCGCGCTCGGCGACGACGCTCAGCTGGTTCACGGCGTTCGGGCGCTGGAGGTCGGCGGCGACCAGCAGCGGCGAGTGGCCCTGCTCCTTCAGCCACCAGCCGAGCTTGCCGGCGAGGGTGGTCTTACCGGCACCCTGCAGACCCGCCAGCATGATCACGGTGGGCGGCTGCTTGGCGAAGCGCAGGCGCCGGGTCTCGCCGCCGAGAATCGTGACAAGCTCGTCGTTGACGATCTTGAGGACCTGCTGGGCGGGGTTCAGCGCCCTGGAGACCTCGGCGCCGAGGGCACGCTCCTTGACGTTCTTGATGAACGTCCGCACGACGGGCAGCGCCACGTCCGCTTCGAGGAGCGCGATGCGGATCTCGCGCGCGGTGGCGTCGATGTCCGCCTCGGAGAGCCGTCCCTTGCCGCGCAGGTTCTTGAAAGTCGCTGAGAGGCGATCGGAGAGAGTATCGAACACGGCGGCGTCGGTCCTCGGGGTCGGTGTCAGTGTGAGCGTCTTCCAGGGTATCCGGCCGCGCAAGACAATCGTCCCCGCCCGCTGCATACAGCGGACGGTGACGGAATCCCGTGTCGGCGGGGATCAGGCACTGGACACGCCCCGAGGTCACCCTCGCAAGGTCTCCTCGAGCTTCCGCGCCACAGAGGCCGCTTCCTCGGCCGGGAGCGGAGCGCTCCCGTCACTCGTGACGTAGAAAGCATCGACCGCGTTGGCGCCCAGCGTCGACACGTGCATGCTGCGCACCCGCACCTTCGCGTCGTCCAGCGCCCGCCCGATCCGGTGCAGCAGGCCCGGGGCGTCCTGCGCGCGCACCTCGATCACCGTGGCCAGCCGGGACGCGGCAGCGGCGACCGTCACCCTCGGTGGCGGTGCCACGACGCCCCGGCGGCGCGGATAGGCGGCGTCGCGCTCGGCGAGGCGTCCCGTGATGTCCAGGGAACCGTCCAGCGCCCGTACGAGATCCGCGCGCAGCCGGGCCGCCTGGGGCAGTGAGCCGTACTCGGCGGCGACCCGCCAGTCCAGCAGCAGGACCGAGCCCTCGACGCCGTCCGGCAGGTCCAGGGCCCGCAGCTCGGCGGTGCGGACGGTCAGCCGGTGCATGGCGAGCACCCCGGCCACGGCCGGCAGCACGCCCGCCTGGTCCGGTACGGCGATGAGCAGCTCGACGCCGAGCGGTTCGGGGTCGCCGGACGGCTGGTCCTCCGTCGGCGGCTCGGTCTGTGCGCGCAGGGACAGCACCGGGCTGCCCGTGGCGACCGCCTCGATGGCGAGCCGCTCCTGCTCGGCGGTGGGCGCGGCGGCCTCGGGCTCGTCGGGCACGTCCCCGGCGAGGACGGCCGCGACCCGCTTCACCAGGTCGGCGACGAGCGAGCCGCGCCAGGACGACCAGGCGGCCGGGCCGGTGGCCAGGGCGTCCGCCTCGGTCAGCGCGTGCAGCAGCTCCAGCGTGCCCTGCGAACCGACCGCCTCGGCGACCGAACGGACCGTGGCCGGGTCCTCCAGATCGCGGCGGGTGGCGGTCTCCACCAGCAGCAGATGGTGGCGTACGAGGGTGGAGAGCACCGCCACGTCGTCGCGGTCGAAGCCGATACGCGCGGCCACGTCCTTGGCGATGATCTCGCCCGCCACGGAGTGGTCGCCGGGCCAGCCCTTGCCGATGTCGTGCAGCAGCGCGGCGACCAGGAGGAGGTCGGGGCGGTGGACGCGACGGGTGAACTCGGAGGCCCGTACCGCCGTCTCGATCAGATGCCGGTCGACGGTCCAGATGTGCACGGCATTGCGCTGCGGGCGGCAGCGCACCCGCTCCCAGTCCGGAAGGAGCCGCGTGATCAGGCCTTCCGCCTCCAGTGCCTCCCAGACGTCGATGGTGGGGTGCCCGGAGCCGAGCAGGGTGACCAGCTGTTCGCGCGCCTCGGCGGGCCAGGGCGTGGGCAGGGGGCGTACGGTCGCCGCCAAGCGCCGTACGGCGTGCAGGGAGAGCGGGAGGCCGGCCTGGGCGGCGGCGGCCGCGGCGCGCAGCGGCAGTACGGGGTCGCGCTCGGGGCGCGCGGCACGGGCGAGCACCACCTCGCCGTCCTGCTCGACCACGCCCTCGGCCAGCGGAGAACGGTCGGCGACCGGCTTCGCGCCGCCGAGCATGGCGCGCAGCCGCGGCCGCACGGCCCGCGACCTGAGGACACGCCCCACTTCACGCCACGTGACATCACTGGCGTACGAGATGACCCGCGCCGCCTCGTACACCTGCCGCAGCAGCGTGTCGGCGTCCAGCAGGCCGAGTTCGGCGGCGACCTGGTCCTGCTCCTGGAGAGCGAGCCGGTCGGTCGCACGCCCCGTCGTCAGGTGCAGTGCGTCGCGTACGTCGAGCAGCCGGCGCCGGGCGTCGTCGAGGCCCTCGCGCGGGGCGTCGGCCAGCCAGGAGGCGGCGACGGCACGCAGGGCGGTGGCGTCCCGCAGCCCGCCGCGGGCTTCCTTCAGGTCCGGCTCCAGCAGGTACTGCAGCTCACCCTGGCGTTCGGCGCGCTCGGTGCACAGCTCCTGGAGTTCGGGGAGACGTTTCGGCGCCTGGTTGCGCCAGTCGGCGAGGACGGCCGTCCGCAGACCGGCCGTCAGGCCCAGGTCGCCGGCGATGTGGCGGGCGTCCAGGAGACCGAGTTGGACTTTCAAATCTTCCCCGGCCGTCTTGCGGGCCTCGGCGGGGGTGCGGACCGAGTGGTCGAGGGAGAGGCCGAGGTCCCAGACGGGGTACCAGATGCGGTCGGCCAGGGCGGCGACCGCCTTGGCGTCGCTGCCGTCGTGCAGGAGGAGCAGGTCCAGGTCGCTGCGTGGGGAGAGCTCACCGCGGCCGTAGCCGCCGACGGCGACCAGGGAGGCCCCGCGCAGCCCTTCGGCACCCGCGGCAAACAGGCCCGTCAGCCAGTCGTCCGTCAGCTCGGACAGGGCGGTACGGCGCGGCGGCCCGGACTGCGCCCCCTCGGTGAGGAGACGCAGCCGGGCCGCCGCGTAGCCGCTGGGTCCCGAGTCATCTGCTTCCTTGCGCACGTCCGTACTCGACACCCAGCGACTCCTGTCCTTACTTCTTCTTTTAGAGCGCGTCCGGGCCGCGCTCGCCGGTCCGGACCCGTACGGCCGTCTCGACCGGGATGGACCAGACCTTGCCGTCACCGATCTTGCCGGTTCGGGCCGCCTTGACGATGACGTCGATCAGCTGCTCGGCGTCGTCGTCCTCGGCCAGCACCTCTATACGGATCTTGGGGACCAGGTCGACGGTGTACTCGGCACCGCGGTAGACCTCGGTGTGGCCCCGCTGACGACCGTAGCCGCTCGCCTCGGTGACCGTCAGGCCGTGGACCCCGAAGGCCTGGAGGGCCTCCTTGATCTCGTCGAGCCGGTGGGGCTTCACGACGGCGGTGATGAGCTTCATGCGTCCACCTTCTTCGTCTCCGTCGCGGCGAGGGCCGTGGCGGCACCTCCGATGTGGCCGCCGCCCGTGCCGCTGAAGTCGTATGCGGTCTCGGCGTGCTCCGCCTGGTCGATGCCGGAGACCTCCTCGTCCTCGGTGACCCGCATTCCGATGGTCTTGTCGAGGAGGAAGGCGAGGACCGCGGAGGCAATCAGGGAGTAGGCGAGGACCGCGCCGACACCGGCGAACTGCTTCCACAGCTGGGTGAAGGAGTGGTCGCCGTAGAAGACGCCCGTCGCGGTCGACTGGCCCTTGCCGGTGGCGAAGAAGCCGATGAGCAGGGAGCCGATGATGCCGCCGACCATGTGGACGCCGACGACGTCGAGGGAGTCGTCGTAGCCGAACTTGTACTTCAGACCCACGGCCGCGGCGCAGGCGACACCGGCGATGGCGCCGACGGCGATCGCGCCGAGCGGGGAGACCGCGCCACCGGACGGGGTGATCGCGACCAGACCGGCGACCGCACCGGAGGCGGCGCCCAGCGTGGTGAACGCGCCGTGGCGGATCTTCTCGTAGGCGAGCCAGGCCAGCATGGCGGCGGCGGTGGCGACCTGGGTGTTGACGAACATCAGCGCGCCGACGCCGTCGTCGTTGCCGAGCCACGAGCCGGCGTTGAAGCCGAACCAGCCGAACCACAGCAGACCGGCGCCGAGCATGACCAGCGGGAGGCTGTGCGGGCGCATCGGGTCCTTCTTGAAGCCGACGCGCTTGCCGATGACCAGGATGACGCCGAGGGCGCCGGCACCGGCGTTGATGTGGACCGCGGTACCACCGGCGAAGTCGATCACACCGAGCTTGAAGGCCCAGCCGTCGGCGCCCCACACCCAGTGGGCGACCGGGACGTACACGACCGTGAGCCACAGGGCGACGAAGAGCGCCCAGGCCGAGAACTTGACGCGGTCCGCGAGGGCACCGCTTATCAGGGCCGGCGTGATGATGGCGAACATCATCTGGAAGATCATGAAGACGAAGATCGGGATGGTGTAACCGTCCCAGAGCTCCGTCAGCCCGATGTTGCTGAGGCCGAACCAGTCGGAGTTCCAGCCGATGAGGCTGTTGTTCGTACCGAAGGCGAGGGAGAAGCCGTAGAGCACCCAGAGAATGGTGACAATGCCGATGCTGATGAAGCTCATCATCAGCATGTTGAGAGTGCTCTTGACGCGGACCATGCCTCCGTAGAAGAAGGCGAGGCCCGGGGTCATGATCAGCACCAGGGCGGAACAGATGAGCATGAAGCCTGTGTTGGCGGCAGACAGCTTGGGTGCCTCCGCGGCAAGCGTGATGGCTGGTGCCATCGGCGTCTCCTCGTCGTTGGTACGGCCCCGTGCGGGCGAAGCCTGAAGCGGTCATGAGGGGTGGGCCGGTTATGCGCCATGAGATTGGCGCAGCGCGGTTTCGTTGGAAGCCCCTCGTTGTTTCGCCGGCGTGACGAAGGCGCCCTGTGTGTTACGCGTCGATGAACTGCCGGATGTCAGCTGCATCGATCGTTATCGTGGCGCAACCTTCCCTGAGGGAAAGGATCCGGCCGCGGGCGGCCTTCCGATGACCTGGCATGGGGGAGCCGAGTCGGGCAGTTCGGGAGGGCCGGCCGCGGCCGGGGCCAAGGGATTCAGACCGCCTCGGCGGTCTCCGGAAGCTCGACGGCGAGCTTCTCGGTGAGGTCCACGACCTCGGCGAGGTCTCCGAAATCGCGTACGGCCGTGTCGACCGTCTTTCGGATACGAGTGTTCACGCGCTCGGAGCGGACCTTCTTGGCGATGCGCATGGCCTGCTCGGCCAGCACCGTGCTCCGCTCGGGCTCACGCTGCAGCAGGTGCACCGTGGCCATGCCGATCAGGTTCAGTGCATACGAGCGCTGGTGCTCGGTGTCCTGGGAGAAGAGCTCGACGGCCTGCTGCATCACGGGCTCGGCCAGGGACGCGTAGGTGGGGCTGCGGCCCGCGACGTAGGCGAGGTCGCGGTAGGAGTGGGAGTTCTCCCCGTGCAACTCGGCCTCGGAGAAGAAACGGATCCAGTCGGGATCCGGGTCGTCCCAGTCGTCCACATCCGCGAAGGTGTCCTCGGCCATCCGGACGGCCCGCTTGCACTTGCCGGGCTGCCCCATGTTGGCGTAGGCGCGGGCCTCCATCGCATACAGCATCGACTGGGTGCGGGGGCTCGCGCAGTCCCGGCTGCCGTACTGCGCGAGGTGGATCAGTTCCAGCGCGTCGTCGGGCCGGCCGAGGTGGATCATCTGGCGGCTCATGCTGGAGAGGATGTACGAGCCGAGCGGCTTGTCGCCCGCCTCCTTGGCGGCGTGCAGGGCGAGGACGAAGTACTTCTGGGCGGTCGGCTGGAGCCCGACGTCGTACGACATCCAGCCCGCCAGCTCCGCCAGCTCACCGGCGACCTTGAACAGCTTCCTGGTGGTGGCCTCGGGCTGGGGCTCCTGAAGGAGGTCCGTCACCTCGTGCAGCTGGCCGACGACCGCCTTGCGGCGCAGACCGCCGCCGCACTGGGCGTCCCACTGCCGGAACATCACCGTCGTGGACTCCAGGAGGTCCAGCTCGGGCTTGGAGAGCCGGCCGACACGGCGGGACGCGGCCGGCGGCTCCGGCTCCGACTGCGGGGCCTGGGGCGAGGGCACCAGCCAGCGCTGCATGGGCTCGATGAGGGACGGGCCCGCGGACAGGGCCAGCGAGGTCCCGAGGAAGCCGCGCCGCGCCAGCATCAGGTCGCTGCGCGAGAACTCGCTGAGCAGGGCCACCGTCTGCGGGCCCGTCCAGGGCAGGTCGACGCCGGACACGGACGGTGACTGGCGGGCGGCGCGCAGGCCGAGGTCCTCGACGGAGACCACGCAGCCGAAGCGCTCGGAGAACAGCTCGGAGAGAATCCTGGGGATCGGCTCGCGGGGATTCTCGCCGTCCAGCCAGCGGCGCACCCGGGAGGTGTCCGTGGAGATGTGATTGGCGCCCAACTGGCGTGCCCTGCGGTTGACTTGACGGGCCAGTTCGCCCTTCGACCAGCCGCTGCGCACGAACCAGGAGGTGAGCAGCTCGTTGGGGCGCTTCTCCGTGCTGATCGCGGTCGTCCCGCTTCCGCCGTTGCCGCTCACTGGAACGCCCCCATCCCTGAGACCACTTGTCGCTGAGCGCGCCAAGCCCTATCAGAATGCCGGTAAATACGGCTTCTCGTCCGGCGGTTCTCACCCTTCGAACGGAAAGCCGAGTTGCCTCCGGCATACCCACGAGTGCATGTGCCCCCAGGACCCGTGCACTCAAAGTAATCCTACGATCACGCGTCCAGCCATGGCGATCCCGGAAACGCCACCATTCGCCACCCCTTCGAATGAACTCGCGGTGGCCTCTACGCGATTCACTTGACATAGACCGACCGGGAGTAGGCGGAGCGAAGCACTCAGGGGCGCGCACCGCCGAGTTCACCACCTGGGGCACTTCGGAGCGCCGCCTGGACCGAGCGGAGCCGGTGCGCCCGGAACACACAGGGTCACGATCCGCATCCGCGTCGTAACCACCGGCGCGTCGGACCCGTTGGAGGGGGCATGGGCTTCACGATCGGCGGTATCCGGGAGATCCGCTCCGGCTCGCGTCGGCGCGGCCGCTCCTCGGAGTGCACCGCCGTCGCCGAGTTCACGGGGCTCTGGGGCTGGGACGTGGTCCCCGGAGCCCGGGCCGCGGCGGGCGACTGTTCCTGCGGCCGGGCGGACTGCAGCGCACCGGGGGCGCATCCCCTGGAGTTCGCACCCCAGGTCCAGGCCGGCGCCACGCTCGACGAGGTGACCAAGGCGTGGAGTGAGTTTCCCGGAGCGTCCGCCATGCTCGTGGTCGGCCGGGCGTTCGACGTCATCGAGGTGGCCGAGCCCGCCGGCCGCCGCGCCCTGGTCCGCCTGGAGCGCATGGGCCTCCCCGTCGGCCCGGTCACCGCGACCCCCGAGGGCCGCGCCCAGTTCCTGGTCGCCCCCGGAGCCGCCGCCGAACTCCCCGAGCTCCTCTACCGCATGGGCTGGGACGACCCGACCTCCCTCGACCTGCGCGGCCTGGGCCTCGGTACGTACATCACGGCCCCGCCGTCCGACCGGGGCGGCCTGGGCCCGGTGCGATGGCTGCGGCCTCCCGCGCTGGATTCGGCCACGAAGCCGCCGGCGGCACGGCTGCTGCTGGGGACGCTGGCTTATGTGGCACACCGGTCGCGCGCATAGACGTACACAGCGAAGCGCCCGCTCCCAACTGCACCTTGGGGGCGGGCGCTTCTTCGTGCGCGTACCAGAGTCGGTAGGCGTCTCACTCTCCGATAAGGGCGTCAACGAACGCCTCCGGCTCGAACGGCGCCAGGTCGTCGGCGCCCTCGCCGAGACCCACCAGCTTGACCGGTACGCCCAGCTCGCGCTGGACCGCGACCACGATGCCGCCCTTCGCCGTACCGTCCAGCTTGGTCAGGACGATGCCGGTGATGTCGACGACCTCGGCGAAGACGCGGGCCTGGACGAGGCCGTTCTGCCCGGTCGTGGCGTCGAGGACGAGCAGGATCTCGTCCAGCGGGGCGTGCTTCTCGACGACGCGCTTGACCTTGCCGAGCTCGTCCATGAGGCCGGTCTTGGTGTGCAGGCGCCCGGCGGTGTCGATGAGGACGACGTCGGACCCCATCTCCTTGCCCTCCTTCACCGCGTCGAAGGCCACGGAGGCGGGGTCGCCGCCCTCCGGCCCGCGCACGGTGTGGGCGCCGACCCGCTCGCCCCAGGTCTGGAGCTGGTCCGCGGCGGCGGCACGGAAGGTGTCGGCGGCGCCGAGGACGACAGTGCGGCCGTCGGCCACCAGGACGCGGGCGAGCTTGCCGGTGGTGGTGGTCTTGCCGGTGCCGTTGACCCCGACGACCATCACGATGCCGGGCTTGCTGGTCTCGGGCTCGGTCTTCACCGTGCGGTCGAAGTCGGTGCCGACCAGCTTGAGGAGCTCCTCGCGCAGCAGGCCGCGCAGCTCGACGGGGGTGCGGGTGCCGAGGACCTTTACGCGTTCGCGCAGGCCTTCGACCAGCTCCTGGGTGGGAGCCACGCCGACGTCGGCGGTGAGCAGCGTGTCCTCGATCTCCTCCCAGGTCTCCTCGTCGAGGTGCTCGCGCGACAGGAGCGTGAGCAGCCCCTTGCCGAGAGCGTTCTGGGAGCGGGAGAGGCGGGCGCGCAGACGGACGAGACGTCCGGCCGTCGGCTCGGGAACCTCGATCTCGGGGATTTCAAGAGCGGGCGGCTCCTCGACGGCGACCGGCGCCGAGCCCTCCGGAAGATCCACCTCCTCTATCGTCCGGCGCGGTTCGTCGCGGGGTGTCTCGGCCTCGTCGCCGACGTGCGGCTCGGCCGGAGGGGCGGTGATGTCGGGCGCGGCGGGCGGCGGCGGGGGCAGCGACTTCTTCCGTCGGCTGCCGATGACGAGCCCGCCGAGCGCGCCGAGCACGACCACGGCGATGACTACAGCAAGGATGACGGTTTCCATAACGCGTCCAGTATCAGTCATGGAGTCCTGCGACACCCCTCTGGATGTCTGACACACTGTCAGCTAACGTCCCCCTCCACACCCGCTCGGTGAAGGGGGACCCCCCATGCCCGTCTCGGTCGTACGTTTCAACCTCGTCGAACCCGGTGCCACCCCCGCCTCGCTCGGCGCCCGCTACCGGGCCGCCCTGGAGATGGCCGCTTATGCCGACGACCACGGGATCACCACCGTCCAGACGGAGGAGCACCACGGCGTCGCGAACAACTGGCTGCCGTCGCCGTTCGCCTTCGCGGGTGCGGTCTTCGGTGCGACCCGGCACATCGCGGTCACCGTGTCGGCGGTCATCGGCCCGCTGCACGACCCGCTGCGGCTGGCCGAGGACATCGCCGTACTGGATCTGCTGAGCGGCGGCCGGCTGGTCACCGTCGCCGGGATCGGGTACCGGCCCGAGGAGTATGCGCATTTCGGGGTGGACTGGAAACGGCGCGGCAGGCTGCAGGACGAGCTGCTGGAGACCGTGCTCAAGGCCTGGACCGGTGAGCAGTTCGAGTACCGGGGCCGCAAGGTACGGGTCACCCCGCGCCCGTTCACCGACCCGCACCCCCTGCTCCTGGTCGGCGGTTCCTCGAAGGCCGCCGCCCGCCGCGCGGCCCGCCTCGGCCTCCCCTTCTTCCCCAGCGCGCATCTGCCGGAGCTGGAGGCGTACTACAAGGAGAAGCTCACGGAGTACGGCACCGAGGGCTGGACCATGATGCCGACCGCCGAGACCCCGCTGCTGCACGTCGCCGAGGACCCGGACCGCGCGTGGGCCGAGCACGGCGAGCACTTCCTGCACGAGGCCCGGACGTACGCCTCCTGGCAGTCCGGGGACATCCGGTCGGCGGTGAAGTCGGCGGCCACGAGCGTGGCGGAGCTGCGCGCCGAGGGCGTGTACCGGATCCTCACGCCGGACGAGTGCGTGGCGCAGGGCTTCGACAACCTCGTACTGCATCCGCTGGCCGGCGGGATGCCGGTGGAGGAGGGGTGGCGGAGTCTGCGGTTGTTCGCGGAGCGGGTGATTCCGGCGCTGGGAGGCTGAGCCGGGGCGATAAACGGTGGTCGGGCGGGGCCCGGCGGTGGTCCACTGCGGCCATGAGTCTGCTGGTGGAAGTGTTCGTCCGCGCGCCGGACGGTGAGGTACGGATACTCGACGTACCGGACGACGTGTACCAGTCCGGCGGCTTCGAGTCCTGGCGTACGACGGTGTGGGGATCGGAGTTCGTACGCTCGCTCGGTGCCCGCTTCCTGCCCGTACTGGCCGACCAGGACCTCTACGTCGAGGCCGAGGACGTACCGGAGTTCCGGCGCGAGGTCGCCCTGCTGCGCTCCCGTCTCGACGAGGTGGCCCACGGCACACAGCGGCCACGGACGGTCGAGGAGCACCGGCACCAGATCGAGACCCGGCTGCGGATCATCGAGGAGAGCATCCGCAAGGCCCTGGAGATCGGTGGCGGCGTCCTCATCTGGTGAGACATGACACCGCCGCCCCCGCCCGGACAGTGACCGGGCAGGGGCGGCGGACGGTACGAGGAGAGGGGCAGCGGGGACTTGGCCCTTCTCCCCGAGTGTGCGGGGCTGCTCAGCCCATCTCCTCCAGCGCCTTGCCCTTCGTCTCCTTCACGAACTTCAGGACGAACGGGATGGAGAGCGCCGCGGAGACCGTGTAGATCACGTAGGTCGCGGAGAGGTTCCAGTCGGCCAGCGACGGGAAGCTCGCGGTGATGGCCCAGTTGGCGATCCACTGCGCGGAGGCGGCCACGCCCAGGGCGGCTGCGCGGATCTTGTTCGGGAACATCTCGCCGAGCATGACCCAGACGACCACACCCCAGGACAGGGCGAAGAAGAGGACGAAGACGTGGGCGGCGATCAGGGCGGTCCAGCCCTGCGCGGCCGGCAGCTTGCCGTCGACCAGGTCGTACGAGAAGGCCCAGGCCTCCAGCGCGAGCCCGACGACCATGCCGATGGAACCGATCAGGGCCAGCGGCTTACGGCCGACGCGGTCCACGAAGATCATGGCGATCACGGTGCCGACGATGTTGATGATCGACGTCGTGAAGGAGTAGAAGAACGAGTCCGTCGGGTCGACGCCGACCGACTGCCACAGGGTCGAGGAGTAGTAGAACGCGACGTTGATGCCGACGAACTGCTGGAAGACCGAGAGGCCGATACCGATCCAGACGACCGGCTTGAAGAAGAATCCGCCGCCGAGGAGGTCCTTGAAGGTGGACCTGTGCTCGCTCTTCATGGCGTGCTCGATCTCGGTGACGCGGGCGTCCAGATCGTTGTGGTCGCCCTCGACCTCGGCGAGGATCTCGCGGGCGCGCTCACGCTTGCCGACGGAGATCAGGAAGCGGGGCGACTCGGGGATGGCGAAGGAGAGCAGGCCGTAGAGGACGGCCGGGACCACCATGACGCCGAGCATGACCTGCCATGCCTCGAGGCCCATCAGCTTGCCGCGCTGGTCGCCGCCGGCGCCGTTCAGCAGGCCCCAGTTGACCAGCTGCGAGATGGCGATGCCGATGACGATCGCGGCTTGCTGGAAGGACCCGAGACGGCCGCGGTACGCGGGCGGGGCGACCTCGGCGATGTAGGCGGGGCCGATGACGGAGGCCATGCCGATGGCGAAGCCGCCGACGACGCGCCAGAGGGCGAAGTCCCACAGCGCGAAGGGCAGAGCCGAGCCGACGGCGCTGATGGTGAACAGCACGGCGGCGATCTGCATGACCCGGATGCGGCCGATGCGGTCGGCTATCCGTCCGGCGTAGGCGGCGCCGATGGCGCAGCCGATCAGGGCGATGGCGATGACCTGGGCCAGGGCCGCGGAGCCGATGCCGTAGCGGTCGCGGATGGCCTCGACGGCGCCGTTGATCACGGAGCTGTCGTAGCCGAACAGGAAACCGCCCATCGCGGCCGCCGCCGCGATGAAGGTGACGCGCCCGAGATGCTCGGGACGAGCCGTTCCGGCTCCTGACTTCTGTGCCTGGGCTGTGCTGGTCACGTTCAACTCCTCGGGCCACCGGCAACGCTGCCGGGTGGGGGGACCCTTCCCGGTAGGTAATACCTGAAGGTAAAAGCAACGTTGCAGAGACTATGCCTTCAAGTTTCGAAGTCAAGTGGTCGCGACTGTGACTTTTCAGCGCAGCTGTGACGGGAATGTGTTCAACTCTTGAAGAGAATGCTCAGCGCAGCCGCTGGCTGATGACCTTCGAGACGCCGTCGCCCTGCATGGAGACGCCGTACAGCGCGTCGGCGACCTCCATGGTCCGCTTCTGGTGCGTGATCACGATCAGCTGCGAGGCTTCCTGCAGCTCCTGCATGATGCGGATCAGCCGCTGCAGGTTGGTGTCGTCGAGGGCGGCCTCGACCTCGTCCATGACGTAGAAGGGGCTCGGCCGGGCCTTGAAGATCGACACCAGCAACGCTACGGCGGTGAGTGAGCGCTCGCCACCCGAGAGCAGCGAGAGCCGCTTGACCTTCTTGCCCGGCGGACGGGCCTCGACGTCGACACCCGTGGTGAGCATGTTGTCGGGATCGGTAAGGATCAGCCGCCCCTCACCGCCGGGGAACAGCCGGCTGAAGACGCCCTCGAACTCCCGGGCCGTGTCCCGGTAGGCCTCGGTGAAGACCTGCTCGACGCGCTCGTCGACCTCCTTGACGACCTGGAGCAGATCGGCGCGGGTCTTCTTGAGGTCTTCGAGCTGCTCGCTGAGGAACTTGTGGCGTTCCTCCAGCGCGGCGAACTCCTCCAGGGCGAGCGGATTGACCTTGCCGAGCTGCTGGTACGCCCGCTCGGCGGCCTTGAGCCGCCGCTCCTGCTCAGCGCGGTGGAAGGTCTTGGGCTGGTTGCGGGGGTGCTCGGGATCCTCGGGCAGCTCCTCGCCCTCGGCGGGCGGGGACGGCGGTACGAGCTGATGAGGGCCGTACTCGGACACGAGCCCGGCCGGCTCCACGCCCAGCTCCTCCAGCGCCTTGGTCTCCAGCTGCTCGATCCGCATGCGCTTCTCGGCGCCGAGCACCTCGCCGCGGTGGACGGAGTCCGTGAGCTTGTCGAGCTCGGCCTTGAGGTCGCGGCCGGTCCCGCGGGCGGCGGTCAGCTCCTGCTCGCGCCGGGCCTTGGCGGCGTCGGCCGCGGTGCGTTCCTCCTCGGCCCGTGCGAGGGAGACCTCGACGTGCGCGAGCAACTGGCGTGCACCGGAGGCGACGGCTTCCGCCACGGACGCCTCGTGCCGCAGCCGCGCCCGGCGCTGCTCGGCACGCGCGCGTGCCTCGCGTTCCGCGCGGGCGGCCCGGTCCAGCGAATCGGCGCGCCCGGCAAGGCCCTTGACCCGCTCCTCGTGCGTACGGACCTGGAGGCGGGCCTCCATCTCGGTCTGGCGGGCGTTGGCACCGTCGGCGGCGAGACGGTCCCGTACCGACGTGTCGGGCTCCTCCTCGACCGGCAACTCCTCGGCGACGGCGAGGCGTTCGGCGAGGACCTCGACCTCTTCGAGGGCCTTGTCCAGCGCTTCTTGCGCCCGCACGGCTGCGGCCACGGAACGCTCCGCTTCGCCCGCCGCGCCCCGTGCCTGCCCGGCGAGCCGTCCGAGCTGCTGGGCAACGGCCGACTTCTCCCGGTCGGCGGCCCTGCGCTTCTCCCCCAACTCCTCTACGAGTGCGGCACATTCCCTGCGCTGCTCGGTGGCCGCGTGCTGTGCCTCGGTGAGTTCCTCGCAGCGGACGGCCAGCTCTTCGAGCTCGGCTGCGGCCTCGTCGACGGAGGCCTGCACCTCGAGGAGGCTGGGGGCGCCGGCGGAACCGCCGTGTGCGAAGTGGGCGCCGAGGAGGTCGCCTTCGGCGGTTACGGCGGTGAGGTCGGGGCGGGAGTAGACGAGGTCTTCGGCGTCTTCGAGGGTGCCGACCACGACGATGCGGTCGAGGAGACGGCGGACGGCAGGCATGAGGTCGCCGGGACCACGGACCAGGTCGGCGGCGGGAAGTGCCGCATGAGGTCGTTGGCCGTCTGCGGGTTCGTCGTGGCCGGTCGCGCCCCGCGGCGGAGCCGCAAATGGACGCTGCCCCGCGCCCCTTGGGCCCGCTGCCGAACTGCTTTCCTCCGGCGTACCCGCCAGCAGCAGCGACGCCCGGCCTCCGTCCTGCTTGCGCAGCAGGCGGATCGCGTCGGCAGCGGCCGCTGGTGAGGTGACCGCGAGGGCGTCCGCCGCCGCGCCGAAAGCCGCCGCCAGGGCTACCTCATAGCCCGGAGTCACCGTCAGCAGCTCCGCCGCCGGTCCCAGCAGCCCGGAGAGACGATCCTTCGCCCCGAGCAGCGCGCCCGTTCCGTCCTTGCGGCGCAGGCCCAGCGCCAGGGCCTCGTGGCGTGCCTGCGTAGCGGCCCGCTTGCGTTCCGCCGCCGTGGCCGCCTCCCGGGCGGCGGTCAGAGCCGCCTCCGCCTCGGCCAGCGCCGCCTTCGCCGCCTCGTGCTGCTCGCCCAGTTCCGCGTCGCCCGCGTCGAGGCCGTCGACCTCGGCCTTGAGTGCCTCGTACTCCTCCTGGGCGGCGACGGCACGCTCCTGGGCCTCGTCGCGGGCGGCGGCCAGGCGGTCGATCTCGGCCTGGGCAGAGGCGGCGCGCGAACGGGCCGCGTTGACCTGGCCGTTCAGCCGGGCGAGGCCCTCGCGGCGGTCGGCGATGGCGCGGGCGACGTCCTTCAGGCGCCGTTCTTCCTGGGTGAGTTCGCGCTCCAGCTCGGCCCGGTGCGCGACCGTGTCCTCCAGGGCCCGCTCGGCCGCCTCCAGGGCCGCTTCGAGCTCGGCTTCCTGCTCCCGGATACGGGCGGCCTCGCGCTCCATGTCCTCGGGGTCGCGACCGCGCCGCTCCTCGGGCGGCGCCGACGTCGCGCTCTTCACCCGCGCGTCGGCCAGCGAGATCGTGCCACGCACCCGCTCGGCCAGCTGCGACAGCTCGTACCAGGTCTGCTGGGCACGCTGGAGCCGCGGAGCGAGCTGCCGCACCTCGTCCTCCAGGAGCGCCTCGCGCTGCTGCGCCTTCTTCAGCTCCTGCTCGGCGGCTTCCTTGCGTTCCTTGAGCGCGGCCTCGTCCGCGACCTCGGTCTTCAGTGCTTCCCGCAGCCGTACGAGATCGTCGGCGAGGAGGCGGAGGCGGGCGTCGCGCAGGTCGGCCTGGATGACGGCGGCCCGGCGGGCGACGGCGGCCTGGCGGCCGAGGGGCTTGAGCTGGCGGCGGAGTTCGTCCGTCAGGTCCTGCACACGCGCGAGGTTGGCCTGCATCGCGTCGAGCTTGCGGAGGGCCTTCTCTTTGCGCTTGCGGTGCTTGAGGACGCCGGCCGCCTCCTCGATGAAGGCGCGGCGGCCCATGGGGTCGGCGTGCAGGACGGAGTCGAGCTGCCCCTGGCCGACGATGACGTGCATCTCGCGGCCGATGCCGGAGTCGGAGAGGAGTTCCTGGATGTCGAGGAGGCGGCAGGTGTCACCGTTGATCTGGTACTCGCTGCCGCCGTTGCGGAACATGATCCGCGTAATGGTGACCTCGGCGTACTCGATGGGCAGGGCCCCGTCCGAGTTGTCGATGGTCAGCGAAACCTCGGCACGGCCGAGTGGCGGACGCCCGGTGGTGCCGGCGAAGATGACGTCCTCCATCTTGCCGCCGCGCAGCGACTTGGCACCCTGCTCGCCCATGACCCAGCTCAGGGCGTCCACGACGTTGGACTTGCCCGAACCGTTCGGGCCGACGACACACGTGATCCCCGGCTCGAACCGGAGCGTGGTCGCCGAGGCGAACGACTTGAACCCGCGGAGGGTCAGGGCCTTGAGGTGCACGCCGCTGGACTCTACCTTCCGCCGGTATCCCACTCCATGAACCCGCGGTTTCACCCTTGAACGTGCAGGGCACACCAAACGTTAAAGAGGGTGAAAGGATGCGCGGGGGAAAGAAAGAAGGGACGCCGAAGCGTCCCTTGCAAACTCTGAACTCTGACGACTTAGCGGTTGATACGGGCGGCCCAACCACTGCTGTCGTGGTGCGATGCAGTGATCAGGTGAGCGCAGGCTCCGCCTGGTGTGCGTCGATGGTCATGCTCTCCATGATCCTGTCGTGAGAAGCGGCAGCCGCGAGCGCGTCGTTCTCCGCCTGAATCCGTACGAGCTCGGATTCCAGGTCCTGGACGCGCTGCTGGAGCCGTCGCATCTCGGCGAGGAGTCGAGGGTCGGAGCCGCCGACGTAACCGAGAAGCGCCTTTGCCATGATGGATGGTCCTCCACACTGAGTGACCGACCGAAGCGGTGTGGGTCGTGAGGGAATCGCACCCGCGGTGCTTGACACTCTTGAGTTCATGCTGCCGTTCATCCATGCCAAACAGCTAAGGTGCGCGGGGTGCTTTCAGCGTCTCACCAAAAAGTTTGACGGTCAACACGATCACGCCCTGTATTGGCGGGCAACCCGGGGGCGCGCGGCCTGAAAGCGGCGGCGCGGCGACTCCTGCGGGGCCCTCAGGGCGTAGCGATCATTCTTAGGTGCGGAGCCTGCCACGACAAGCGGTTCTTGGCAACCACCAGGCAATTTCTGCTCGGGGCACCTGCCAGTGGCATGTCCGTCCGCTTTCACCCGGGCCTCTTTACAGAATTGGCTCAGCGGATGGCGAAGCCGTCGTACCCCCCGCGGGGTGTGTCCCAGATCTCGGTGACACCGTCGACGCGGCCGGGCGTGTCGTCGCCCTGGAGCCAGCCGAGGAGTCCCTCGCACCGGTCCCGCGAGCCCTCGGCGACCACCTGAACCCGTCCGTCGCCCAAATTGAGAGCAAAACCACTCAGGCCGCCGAGCTCGAGGGCCTTGGCCCGCGTGAACCAGCGAAAACCCACACCTTGGACGCGTCCCCGCACCCAGGCGACCAGTCGCACATCCTCGCTCATGGGTGCAACCTAACCGGCCAATGTCTCTCGGGACACTTCCTCCTCTGACGCCATGCGGTACCGTCCCCACCCAATGAATCCCATATGAAACTCACTCGATCGAGTGAGTTGGGTCACCCGCAAGATCATATGGGACACGTTGATCGCAAGACGAGGAAGGCCAAGACATGGGACGCCACCGACGCTCCGCCGCCGGCCGCGCCGCCACGGGCCGCGCCACGGGGGTCACAGGTAGGGACGGCTCGTACGCGAGCAGCTACGACCCCCAGCAGTACTCGTACAGCTACGACCCGCCTCAGGCCGGCGCGGGCGACGAGCAGCCCGCCATGGGCACCGCCCCGTATCTGCACTCCACGGAGTACACCGAGGCCTCCGCGAGGAGTGCCGCGTACCTGTTCGCGACCGAGGACGACTACACGACGGTGTTCCCGGAGCACGGGCTGGCGCCCGACAAGGGCGCCCGGCGCGGGGGCGCGCGCCGCCGCCGGAAGAAGGCCGTCACGCCGGTGCGCACCGGTCTGCTCGGTGTCTCCGCCGCCGTCGCGATCGGCACGGTCGCGGTCGCCACCGGCGCGATGCCCGGCCTCGACAACTACAAGCTCGGCGGCGGCAGCTCCGACAAGGTGCAGGCAGCGAGCACGCCGACCAACTCGGCGACCGAGCAGGGCGGCACCTCCGGCAGCGCCGACGGCCGCGACCAGGGTTCCTCGACGAGCCGCGGCGCCGACCGCTCGGCCTCGCCCTCGCCGAGCCCGTCGACCTCCTCGGCCGCGCCGACCGAGGCGCCGCCGAAGAAGCAGAAGACGACGCCCACCAAGAAGCCGAAGACGACTCCGCCGAAGCAGGAGACCAAGCCGCCCAAGGAGACCACCGCCCCGGTGACGGTCTCCGCGCAGGCCGCCGCCGAGGCGGAGGTGCTCAAGCTGGTCAACGAGGAGCGGGCCAAGGTCGGCTGCAGCGCGGTCTCCGCCAACAGCACCCTGTCGGAGCTGGCCGAGAGGTTCAGCGACGCCATGGCCGCCGACGGCTTCTTCGACCACACCGACCCCAGCGGCGCCTCGCCGTGGGACCGGGCGGCGAAGCTCGGCATAAGCAACCTCGGCGGCGAGAACATAGCCCGGGGGCAGGCCGATGCGGCCGCCGTGATGGAGGCCTGGATGAACAGCCCCGGCCACCGGGCCAACATCCTGAACTGCGACTTCAAGACGCTGGGGGTCGGTGTGCACTTCGGGTCGGGTGGCCCTTGGTGGACGCAGGACTTCGGCTACTAGGCGCAGGGCACTAACTCTCGGTTAGTGCAACCTGTCGGTTAGCGCTGCGCTCAAGTAGGCTTGAGGGATGGACACCACGCAGGAGCTCACGGAGGCGGCCGACCTCCCGTACAACGTGTTCGCCAAGGCCTGTCCCTCGCGCGGCACCCTGGAGCACGTCACGGGACGCTGGGGCGGTCTGACGCTGTGCGCCCTGTTCGAGGGCTCCCTGCGGTTCAACGAGCTGCGCCGGCGCGTCGACGGCGTGAGCGAGAAGATGCTCTCCCAGACGCTGCACGCGCTGGAGCGCGACGGCCTGGTGCACCGCGAGGCCCAGCCGACGAACCCGCCCCGCGTGGACTACGAACTCACCCCGCTCGGCCACGAGGTCGCCGAGCGGCTGCTGGGCCTCGTCCATCTGGTGGAGGGCCGCATGGACGACGTCCTCGCGGCCCGCGAGCGTTACGACGGGACGCGCGGCGGCCTCTGACACTTCGGGCAGAAGTAGCTGGACCGGTTCATCCAGGGGCGCCGGCGCATCGGCGTGGCACACCTCTTGCAGGGCAGCCCCTCACGGCCGTACGCATCGAGCGACCGGTCGAAGTAGCCCGACTCCCCGTTGACGTTGACGTACAGGCTGTCGAAGCTGGTGCCGCCCACGGCGAGCGCCTGGTTCATCACATCCCTTACGTGGCCGAGGAGTTCGGCGGTGCGCGGGCGGGTGAAGTTCGCGGTGGGGCGTTCGTAGTGGATGCGGGCGCGCCAAAGGGCCTCGTCCGCATAGATGTTGCCGACGCCGCTGATCAACGACTGGTCGAGCAGGGCCCGTTTGATGGTGGTGCGCTTGCGGCGCAGGGCCTGGTGGAAGGCCTCGTCGTCGAAGAGCGGGTCGAGTGGGTCGCGTGCGATGTGCGCGATGACGTCCGGCAGACCGTCGGGGGTGTTGTCGTGCAACGACAGGCCGCCGAAGGTGCGTTGGTCGACGAAGCGGAGTTCCGTCGCAAGGTCGTCCGCGAAACGGACGCGGATGCGCAGGTGCTTCTCGTCGGGGGCCGCGTTCGGCTGGACCAGCAGCTGGCCGCTCATGCCGAGGTGCGCGAGGACCGACTGGTGGGTGTCCTCCAGGGGCAGCCACAGGTACTTGCCGCGGCGGCCGGGGATGCCGATGCGGTGGCCCTTGAGGCGGTGCGCGAAGTCGTCGGCGCCGGCGATGTGACGGCGTACGGCACGCGGGTGCAGCACCTCGGCGTCGGCGACGACGCGGTGGGCGACCCACCGCTCCAGGCCGCGCCGGACGACCTCGACCTCGGGCAACTCGGGCATCGGGACCCCCGTAACGGACCGGTATGAGCCGAGCGCCCGCCCCGGGGAGGGACGGGCGCTCGGGTGCGCTGTTCGTCAGAGACTGTCAGAGACTTTCGTCAGGCGGAGACGGATGACGGGCCTTCGCCGTCCTCGGCGGCCTTCTCGGCCGCCGCTTTCTCGGCGCGCTCGTCCGCCGCGGCCCTGATGGACCGCCACGCGGATTCCGCGGCCTGCTGTTCCGCCTCCTTCTTGCTGCGGCCGGTGCCGGTGCCGTACGAGACGCCTCCGACGCGGGCGGCAGCAGTGAAGGTCTTCTCGTGGTCGGGGCCGGTCTCCGTGACCAGGTACTCGGGCACGCCGAGGCTCTCGGTCGCGGTGAGCTCCTGGAGGCTGGTCTTCCAGTCCAGGCCGGCTCCGAGGTTGGAGGACTTCTCGATCAGCGGATCGAAGAGCCGGTGGACGAGCTCGCCCGCCGCTTCCAGACCCTGGTCGAGATAGACAGCGCCGATCACCGCTTCAAGGGTGTCGGCGAGGATGGACGCCTTGTCCCGGCCGCCCGTGCCCTCTTCGCCCCGGCCGAGCCGGATGAAGGAGCCCAGGTCGAGCCCACGGCCCACCTCCGCCAGCGCACGCGAGTTGACCACCGCGGCCCGCAGCTTGGCCAGCTGGCCTTCGGGCAGGTCGGGGTGGGTGCGGTACAGCGTGTCCGTGACCACGAGACCGAGCACGGAGTCCCCGAGGAACTCCAGCCGCTCATTGGTCGGCAGACCGCCGTTCTCGTACGCGTACGAACGGTGGGTCAGCGCTCGCACCAGAAGGGCGGACTCGAGCTTGTACCCGAGCCGCCCTTCCAGAAGCGTGTGGGACGAGGCTGTGTTGTCCGACTTTTTCCTGGCGGTTGGGTCCGCCATGGCGTCATCCGCCTTCTTGGCAGTGGACACGGTGCCTCTCACCAGCCGCTCAGACCTCGAGGACCTGGCGCTTGTTGTAGGTGCCGCAAGACGGGCACGCAATGTGCTGCTGCTTGGGCTCGTGGCAGCGCTCGCACGCAACCAGGGTGGGGACCGCAGCCTTCCACTGCGACCGGCGGTGGCGCGTGTTGCTGCGCGACATCTTCCGCTTCGGAACAGCCACGGCTACTTCTCCTGCTTCTCGTCGACGCCCGCTTCCGCTTCGGCGCCGCTCATCTCGTCCTTCTCGCCGTCTCCGAGTGAACCGGCGAGTCCCTGCAGTGCCGCCCAACGGATGTCGACGGCGTCGTGGTGGTGGTCCGGGTCGTCCGTGAGCCGGGCTCCGCACTCGGAGCACAGGCCCAGGCAGTCGTCCTGGCACACCGGCTGCATCGGCAGTGCGAGCACCACCGCATCGCGCAGCACGGGCTCGAGGTCGAACAGGCCGTCCTCGATGAAGAGCCTGTCCTCGTCTTCCTCGGCGTCGTCGGCCGGCTCCGCCTTGGGGCGGCCCCGGTCGTCGGCGTCAGGGTACGAGAACATCTCCTGGAATTCCGCTTCGACGTCCAGCTGAAGCGGCTCCAGACACCTTACGCACTCCCCCTCGGCCTGTGCACGGGCGGTGCCTGTGACAAGCACCCCTTCCATGACCGACTCGAGTCGGAGTTCGAGCTCCACCGGGGCGCCTTCCGGCACTCCGATGACTCCCGCGATCCCGAGATCCTTGGGAGCGTCGATCTCACGGGTCAGGCGCTGCAGCGCACCTGGCCGCCGCCCCAGCTCGTGTGTGTCGAACACGAGAGGCTTGCGGTGGTCGAGGCGGGCGTTCAGGGCCATTCCTGCTTTCGATCTTCTAGCTCAGAGGGACGCTGCCCCTCGGTGTCCCTGGGCAGCGCTGATCGCGGACGTGCACGCGACCGAAGAGCCAGGATACTGGACCTTTCGCTCACGGCCCAATCCGGTGGCTGCTTACTGGCCGCGCCCCTGTTCGTAGGCTCTCAGCTGCTCGGGCGTGATCATGCCGGTGTCGAAGAGACTGGTCTCGTCGAGCGCGTACGACTGGTGCGCCTGCTGCGTCTGATGCCCCTGCTGCGCCTGGTTGGGGTCGTACGGCGCCTGCTGGGCGTCGTAGCCCTGGTAGGCATACGGATCGGCCTGCTGGTAGCCGTACGCGTCCTGCTGGCCGTAGCCCTGCTGCTGGTAGCCGCCGGCGTAGGGGTCGGCCTGCTGCTGATAGCCGTACGCCGGCTGCGGCTGGCCGTAGTCCTGCTGCTGGGCGGGCTGCTCGGCCGGGGGCTTCTGTTCCGTGACGGCGGCGAGGTCGGCCAGGTAGTCGGCGTCGCTGGAGTGCTGGAAGGACGTGGAGTCGTCGGCGAGGGCGCCGAGGTCGTCGGTGGCGATCCGGCCGTGCAGCTTCTGGCGGCCCTTGCCGACGGCCTCCAGGGTCTTGGTGAGGACCGCCTCGAAGGCACCGAGCTTGGTGTCCACGTAGGTGTCGGCGTCCTTGCGCAGGGTCTCGGGGTCATGGCTGCGCTCGGGGGCGTCCTCGTCCTCGTAGCCCTGCTCGTCCAGGCCGGGGCCGGTACCGAGGAGCTTTTCGCGGCCGCGGCCGACGGAGCCGATGGTCTTGGTGAGGACGACCTCGAAGTTGGCGAGCTTGGAGTCGACGTAGTCGTCGGCCTCGGCGCGGATCTCCTCCGCCTCCTGGCGGGCCTCGGTGAGGATGCGGTCGGCCTCGGCCTGGGAGCGGCGGGCGACCTCGGTGTCGGAGATCAGCGAGCCGCGCTCGGCGTGCGCCGTGGAGATGATCCGGTCGGCCTCCTGGCGGGCCTGCTCGACCATCTGCTCGCGGTCGCCGATCAGCTCCTGGGCCTGCGCGAGGGAGCCGGGCAGCGCCTCGCGCACCTCTTCCAGCATCGAGAGCAGTTCGGCGCGGTTGACCACGCACGAGGCCGACATGGGCATCGACCGGGCGCCGGAGACCGCGGCGACGATCTCGTCGAGCTTCTTCTGCACGTCCACCGTGTGCTCGCCACTCTCTACCGATGTGTTGGAGACGGACGGGACGACTGTAGCCCCATCAGTCCTTGCGCAGGCGTTTGTTGAGGGCCTCGAGAACCACCGGCGGAACCAGGTGGGAGACGTCGCCGCCCCAGGTGGCGACCTCCTTGACCAGGGAGGAGGAGAGGAAGCTGTAGGTGGGGTTGGTGGGCACGAAGAGTGTCTCCACGCCCGTCAGGCCGTTGTTCATCTGGGCCATCTGCAGCTCGTAGTCGAAGTCGCTGACCGCGCGCAGGCCCTTGACGATGGCCGGGATGTCGCGCTCCTTGCAGTAGTCGACGAGGAGACCGTGGAAGGCCTCGACGATCACGTTGCCGTACTCGGCGGTGACCTGACGGATCAGGTCGATCCGCTCGTCGATCTCGAACAGGCCCTTCTTGGACTTGTTGATCATGACCGCGACATAGACCTCGTCGTACAGACGAGAGGCGCGGGAAATGATGTCGAGGTGTCCGTTGGTGATCGGGTCGAACGACCCGGGACAGACGGCGCGGCGCACTTGAGATCCCTCGCTCTCCGGTCCGGTCATCGTGCGTCTTCGCACGTAGAGGCGGCGCGACCGTACCAAAACGTTCCCTCGCCGTAGCGACGGGCCCGGATCGCTTCGAAGCCGTCCGGCCACCTGAATTCGCCGCCTCTGGTGCTGCGCTCCACGGTGACGAGGGCGTCGGGCGCGAGCCAGCCTCCCGAGCGGAGTGTGAGGAGAATCTCGCGAAGATCGTGATCTGGGACAACGTACGGCGGATCGAGGAAGACGATGTCGTACGGGTCCGCCGGCGCCGGCGTCTGGATGATCTGTTCGGCTTTGCCCGCCCTCACTTCGGCGCCGGGGAGGCCGAGAGATTTCACGTTCTCGCGGATGACGCGGGCCGCTCGGGCGTCGGCCTCGACGAGGAGGGTGTGTCCGGCGCCGCGGGAGAGTGCCTCCAGGCCCACGGCTCCTGAGCCCGCGTAGAGGTCGAGGACGCGTTCGCCTTCCAGGGGGCCGCCGAGGAGGGACTGCCAGGTGGAGAAGAGGGCTTCGCGTGCGCGGTCTGATGTTGGGCGGGTTCCGGTGCCGGGTGGCACGGAGAGGCGCCGTCCGCCTGCCCGGCCGGCGATCACGCGGGTCATTGTCGGGGTCCTTGTTCGTGGGCGGCTTTCGGTTCAGTTTGGCAGGCCTACCGGGTGGGTGCGTCTTCGCCGTCGGCGGGTGCGGGTTTGTTGTGGCTGGTCGCGCCCGCCCGGCGGTAGCCGCATATGGATTACAGCCCCGCGCCCCTGAAAGAGAAGGGCGGCTCCCCTAGCCCTTTTCCAGGTACTGCTCCCTCTCCTCGTCCAAGAGGGCGTCCAGAGCCGTCCGCAGGCCCGGAAGTTGGGTCAGCTCCGGGTCCGCCGCTACGACCGCCGCCGCCTCCTCTCTCGCCTCCGCGATGACCTCCTCGTCCTCGATGACCGCCAGGACCCGGAGGCTGGAGCGGGCGCCGGACTGGGCCTGGCCGAGGACGTCGCCCTCGCGGCGTTGTTCCAGGTCGATGCGGGAGAGTTCGAAGCCGTCGAGGGTGGAGGCGACCGCGGTCAGGCGCTGGCGGGCTGCGCTCGCCTCGGGCATCTCGGTGACCAGGAGGCAGAGACCTGCCGCCGAGCCTCGGCCTACCCGGCCGCGGAGCTGGTGGAGCTGGGAGACGCCGAAGCGGTCGGCGTCCATGACGACCATCGCCGTGGCGTTCGGGACGTTGACGCCGACCTCGATGACCGTGGTGGCGACCAGGACGTCCGTGTCGCCGGCGGCGAAGCGGCGCATGACCGCGTCCTTGTCGTCGGGGTGCATACGGCCGTGCAGGACCTCGACGCGGAGGCCCTGGAGAGGGCCTTTGGCGAGTTGGTCGGCCACTTCGAGGACGGCGAGCGGGGGGCGCTTCTCGGCCTCGTCCTCGGGGGATTTCTTCTTGCCGGACTTCTTCGGGTCGGCCGGTTCATCGATGTCGTCGCCGATGCGGGGGCAGACGACGTACGCCTGATGACCGTTCCCCACCTCCTCGCGGACGCGCTCCCAGGCGCGGGACAGGAAGTGGGGCTTGTCGGCGGCGGGGACGACATGGCTGGCGATCGGGGAGCGGCCGGCGGGGAGTTGGTCGAGGACCGAGGTCTCCAGGTCGCCGAAGACGGTCATGGCGACCGTGCGTGGGATGGGCGTGGCCGTCATGACGAGGAGGTGCGGGGGCTGCTTGCCCTTGCCGCGCAGGGCGTCGCGCTGTTCGACGCCGAAGCGGTGCTGTTCGTCGACGACGACGAGGCCCAGGTCGTGGAACTGGACCTTGTCCTCGATCAGCGCGTGCGTGCCGATCACGATCCCGGCCTCACCGGTGACCAGGTCGAGCAGGGCCTGACGGCGGGCGGCGGCGCCCATGGAACCGGTCAGCAGCACCACCTTGGTGGAGTGCTCGGTCCCGCCCAGCATCCCGCCCTCGGCCAGCTCGCCCATCATCTCGACGACGGAGCGGTGGTGCTGCTGGGCGAGGACCTCGGTGGGCGCGAGCATGGCCGCCTGACCGCCGGCGTCGACGGTGGCGAGCATGGCGCGCAGGGCCACCATTGTCTTTCCGCTTCCGACCTCCCCCTGCAGCAGCCGGTGCATCGGATGTTCCGTCGCCAGGTCGTCGAAGATCTCCTTGGAGACCTTCAGCTGGCCCTCGGTGAGGGTGAAGGGGAGGCGGTCGTCGAAGGCGGTGAGGAGGCCGTCGGGTTTGGGTTTGCGGGCGACCGCCGGGAGTTGGGCGTCGGCGTGCCGGCGGCGGGCGAGGGCCACCTGGAGGACGAAGGCCTCGTCCCACTTGAGGCGGGCCCGGGCGTCCTCGATGTCGGCCTTGGTGTGCGGGCGGTGGATCTTGAGGAGGGCCTCGGGGAGGGAGACCAGGTCGCGGCCCTCGCGGAGAGAGTCCGGGAGGGGGTCGACGGCCTCCTGGGCAGTGGGGAGGACTGTCTGCAGCGCCTTGCCGATCTTCCAGGACTCCAGTTTGGCCGTGGCCGGGTAGATGGGGATGAGGGCGCCGGCCCAGGTCTCGACTGTTTCGTCGCTGTCGCCTCGTAGCAACTCGTAGGCCGGGTGGGCCAGTTGGAGGCGGCGGTTGAAGACGGAGACCTTGCCCGCGAACATCGCGCGTGTGCCCGGCAGGAGTTCCTTGTGGGGCTTGTGGACGCCGTGGCCGAAGAAGACCAGCTGGAGGCGGCCGCTGCCGTCGGTGATGGTGACCTCGAGGCGCTGGCCCTTGCCGCGGGGGGCCTTGGCGGAGGCGAAGGTGTGCAGGCGAGCGTCGGCGACCATGGCGACCACCGTGACGTGCTCCTCCAGGGGGAGGTCGGCGAGGTGGGTGAGCTGGCCGCGCTCCTCGTATCTGCGCGGGTAGTGGTGCAGGAGGTCGCCGACGGAGTTCAGGCCGAGGTGCTCGGCCATCACCTTCGCGGTGGCGGGGCCGAGCACTGACTTCAGTGGTTGCTTCAGTGGTTCTTCCAGTGCGGGCACGAGATCCATTGCACACCACACCACTGACAATCCCGTATACGTCCCGGGAAACCCCTGGTCAGGCGGCTCGTTCCGGCCTTAGGATGGCGCGCTCCGGCCATCCCCCGCGGTCACCGCCCCACCAGGGACCGCCCGACCCCGCGCCGTCGCGAACTCCTCCCACCGGCGCTGCGACGATGGACTCCCAGACCTCGAAGTCATCCCAGCCGTCCCAGTCACCCCAGCCGCCTCATACGTTCCAGGTCGACCTGCGCGGTCTGGTGGACCTGCTCTCTCATCACCTCTACTCCAGCCCCAAGGTCTATCTGCGGGAGCTGCTCCAGAACGCCGTGGACGCCATCACCGCCCGGCGCGCGGAGCAGCCCGACGCGCCGGCCCGGGTGCGGCTGTATGCGCATTTCGAAGGGGGCACTGCCCTGCGTGTCGAGGACACGGGGGTCGGGCTCACCGAGGCGGACGTGCACAGCCTGTTGGCCACCATCGGGCGCAGTTCCAAGCGGACCGACGGGATCGCCGACGGGATCCAGGAGGTCCGCTCCGAGTTCCTCGGGCAGTTCGGCATCGGTCTGCTGGCGTGTTTCGTGGTCGCCGAGCGGATCCGGGTCGTCAGCCGCAGCGCCCGTACGCCGGACGCGGCGCCCGTGGAGTGGACGGCGAGCGACGACGGTTCGTACACCGTGCGGACGCTGCCGCACGAGGCTCGGCCCGAACCGGGCACCACCGTGCACCTGGTGGCGCGGGCGGGGGCCGGCGAGTGGCTCGCGCCCGAGCGGGTGCTCGCGCTGGCGCGGGACTTCGGGTCGCTGCTGCCGTACGACGTCCGGGTCGGCGAGGAGGCGGTCACCGACCTCCCGGCGCCCTGGGACCGGTCGTACCCCTCCCCCGCCACCCGGCGTGTGGCCCTGGCGCGGCACTGTCACGAGCTGTTCGGCTTCACCCCGCTCGACTCGATCGAGCTGGACGTGCCGCTCGCCGGGATCCGGGGCGTGGCGTACGTCCTGCCTTCGGCGGTCAGCCCGGCCCAGCGGGCGACGCACCGGGTGCACCTCAAGGGCATGCTGCTGACCGAGCGGGCCGAACAGCTGCTGCCGGACTGGGCGTTCTTCGTGCGGTGCGTACTGGACACCGACAGTCTGCGGCCCACGGCCTCGCGCGAGTCGCTGTACGAGGACGAGACGCTGGCCGCCGTACGGGAGGCGCTGGGCGAAAGGATTCGGTCCTGGCTGACCGGGCTCGCGGCCGGCGATCCGGAACGGCTGGAGGCCTTCCTGTCGGTGCACTCCCTGGGTGTGAAGTCCCTCGCGCGGCACGACAGGGAGATGCTGCGCACGATGCTGCCGTGGCTGCCGTTCGAGACCACCGACGGGCAGCTGTCGCTGGAGGAGTTCGCCCAGCGGCACCCGGTGGTGCACTTCACGCGGACCGTGGAGGAGTACCGGCAGGTCGCGCCGATCGCGTCCGCGCAGGGCGTCGGGGTGATCAACGGCGGTTACACGTACGACAGTGAGCTGGTCGAGGCGCTGCCGTCGGTGCGGCCCGGGACGGTGGTCGCGGAGCTGGACGCCGACACGGTGACCGCGCATCTGGACGCGGTCGACCCGGCCGAGGAGCTGGCCCTGTCCGGCTTCCTGGCGGCCGCGCGGGCGAAACTCGACCCCCTGGGGTGCGATGTGGTCCTGCGGGCCTTCCACCCGCTCTCCGTTCCCGCACTGCACCTGGACGACCGCGCGGCCCGCCACGAACAGGCCCGCGCCGAGGCCGAGGAACAGGCCGACGACCTCTGGGCAGGCATCCTGGGTTCGCTCCGCGGCAGCGCCCCACGCGCGCGTCTCGTGCTCAACCACCTCAACCCGCTGATCCGGCGGATCAGTTCGCTCGGCGACCCGGAACTGATCGGCACCGCCACCGAGTCCCTGTACGGGCAGGCACTGCTCATGGCGCAGCGGCCGCTGCGGCCGGCGGACACGGCGCTGCTGAACCGGGCGTTCATCGGCCTGCTGGAATGGGCGACCCACGGGGAGGACGGCAACTGATGAGCGAGATCACGGACTTCGACTCGCTGCGCCGGGCGATGGCGGAGAACTCCGAGCGGCCGGAGGGCCCGGCACGCAACGCGCGCGCGGAGCAGCTCCTTGCCGAGGCCGAGAAGCTGGGCATCCCGCTCGCCGTGATCGAGGCGCTCGGACACCAGCTGAAGGTCTACAACTACAGCTCCGAGAAGGACAAGATGTTCGTCCCCTTCGCGCGCCTGCTGCGCATGTGGGACGAGCGGCCCGAGGACTTCGACGAGTACGAGGTGCACTCGCTGCACTGGGTCTTCAAGTGGATGTCGTCCGGCATGCTCGACCAGCCGCATGTGCCGCTCGCCTCGATCGAGAAGTGGCTGGGCGAGATGGAGCACCGCTACCGGCTGGCCGGGCACTCCGAACGGGCCGTGCGCAGTGCCGAGTTCAGCGTGGCCGCGCACATCGGGGACATCGCGCGCGCGGAGCGGGCGTACGCCGCGTGGCTGGCCGCCGACCGGGACAGCATGGCCGACTGCCACGCGTGCGAACTGCACGGGCAGGGCTGGTGGCAGGCGGAGCAGGGGCGGGACGCTCAGGCCCTGCTGCTGTGGCGGCCGGTCCTGGAGGGCGAGTTCACGTGCGCGCACGAGCCGCACACGGTGCTCGCGTCGTCCCTGACGCCCCTGCTGCGGCTCGGCCGCACGGACGAGGCGCGGGCCAACCATCTGCGGGGCTTCCGGCTGGCACGGGGCATGGAGAGCATGCGGGGTGCGTACGCGGACCACGTGGAGTTCTGCGCGCTGACCGGCAACGAGGCCCGCGGCCTGGAACTGCTCGCGGAGCGGCCGGCGTACTTCACGGACACCGGGCATCCGCGCAGCAGGATGGACTTCCTGAGCGTGGTGACGCTGCTCATGGAGCGGCTGGGCGAGGCGGGCCTTGCCGACCGTCAGGTGCCCGGACCGGCCGGCCGGACCTGGACGGCGCGCGAACTCGCCACGCACGCGCGTGCGGAGGCCCTCGCCCTGGCCGCGCGTTTCGACGAGCGCAACGGCAACTCGTACGTCACCGAGCGGGCACGCGCGCGCATGGCGCAGCGTCCGCTGGCCGACCGGCTGCCGCTCGGGGTGCGGGCGACGCGCCCGGTCTCCGCGCCCCCGGTGCCGCCGGAGGCCGTGGCCGCGGACGCGCCGGACCTGCCCGCCCTGCTGGCCGCGGCACGCCGGCTGTCGGACACCCTCCAGCCGAACGCCATGGACGCCTGGGCGGCCGTCTCGCGCGCCGCGCAGGGCGTCGAGCTGGACGCCCGCGACCGCGCGGAGATCGCCGACCACGAGGCGATGGACCGGGGCCCCGAGGGCGCCGCACTCTTCGAACGGGCCGCCGAGCTGTACGCGGAGGCCGGTGACCCCGGTGAGGCGCTGGCGGCACGCACGCGTGCGGCATACGTACGCGCTCTGTCGGGCCAGGTGGACGCAGCGCTGGCGGCGGTCGCCGAGCCCTACGACCAGGTCCTGGCGCTGTACGCCGACGACGCCACCGGTGTACGGCAGACGGCGTCCGTGCTGATGGGACGGGCGCGGATCCTGATGCGGCGGGTGCTGGAGGCGGGCGAGCCGGCCGGGGAAAGGGTTCTCGCCGACGCCGAGAGCGCCGTACGCGAACTGCTCGCGCTGGTCGGCGGGTACACCGGGGACGACGTGCGGATCGCCTCGCGGGAGGCCGAGGCTCAGGCCATGCTCGCGGATCTGGCGATGCGCGGCGGCGACCTGGAGGCGGCCGTGGAGCTGCTTGGGCGGGCCACGGCCGGCTTCGTCGGGGCCGGGCTGCCGTGGTTCGCGGTGGAGTACGAGGCGCGGCTGGCCGGGCTGGCGCATCACCTGGGCGACATCTCGGGGGCGGAGCAGGCACTGCGGGCGGCCCTGGAGCACGGCGGGGCGCATCTGGAGGCGGTCGGGCGGGCCCAGCTGCACCTCCAGCTCGCCGAGGTGCTGGGCGGCCGCGGACTGTCCGTGGAGGCCGCCGAGCACGCCCTGGAGGCGGCGCACTGGGCCGACGAGGCGGGCGAGGGCCCGACGCTCGGCGCCTGGGCGCGGCACCAGCTCGGCGGGTTCCTGCTGCGCCAGGAGCGGTGGGCCGAGGCCGCGGAGGTGCTGGAGTCGGCGCTGCCCGACCTGAGTGCCGAGACGCACGGCGACGGCGCCGTCGTACAGACGCAGTGGTGGCTCGGCGACTGTCTGAGCGAACTCGGCGAACACCGCGAGGCGGCCGAACGGCGCCTGCAGGCCGCGGAGATCGCCAAGGAGTGGCCGGAGCAGCACGACCACGCCACGCTCGCCCACCTCGCCGCCGAGTCCCTCGGCGCGGCGGGACTGCCCGCCGAGGCGGACCGGGCGTACGCGCGCGCGGGCGACCTGTGGCGCTCGCTCGGCAACGTCCACGGCCTCGTACGCTCCCTGCGCGCCCGCGCGTGGCTGGCGCTGCGCGCGGAGGACGGGACGGGCGCGGCACGGGAGTTGATGGCGGACGCGGTCGGGGAGTGCGAGGCGGCGCTGGACACCGCCGGGACCGACGAGGAGGCGCGGCAGCGGCTCGTCGCCGAACTCGGGCACACCCGCCGCCAGTTCGGCGACCTGCTCGCCCGTTCCGCCACGGAGGACGCCGACGACGACTCGATCCGGGCCGCGCTCGAAGACGCCCTGTCCCAGGTCACCGAGGCGATCGCGGTGTTCGCCTCCCTGGGTGACGACGCCCTGGACAGCCGCACCGGCGCCGAACTCGCCGCGGGCTGGCTGGAGTCCGACCTCGGCCGCCCCTCCCGGGCGGCGGCACGCGCGCGTGCGGTCCTCGCGGCGTACGACGGTGCCGGCGCCGAGGACGAGACCGCGCAGGGGCGACGGGCGGAGGCGGAGCAGATGCAGCAGGTGGTGGAGGAGCAGGAGGCCGGCTGAGGGCCGGGAAACGGGGCGGCCAAGGCCGGGAGCTCCGGGGCCGACGGAGGTCAGGAGCCCCGGGACCAGCTGAAACCAAGGGCCCCGGGACCGGCTGAGCTCAGGAGCGGCAGAGCCGCAGAGGTCAGGAGCCTCAGAGGTCAGGAGCCTCGGCGACGGTGGAGGTCAGCAGCGCAAGGGCCGCCGAGGTCGGGCGCCGCGCCGGCAGAAGTCAGCAGCACAAGGCTGACAGACGTCAGGCGCCTCGCCACCCGCAGAAGACAGCAGCACAAGACCCGCAGCGGTGCTACTCGACGCCGATCAGCAGCAGCGCCCCCTGGCGGCCGCCCCGGTACACCACCGTGTCGACGGCGAGGTACGACTCACGCACGCGTGCCTCCAGTCGGTCGGCGACCGACTGCGGGGCCTCGTCGCCGAGGACGAGGGTGACCAGCTCGCCGCCGGCCTGGAGCATGCGGTCGAGGACGGTCTCGGCGGTGACGGTGACGTCGGAGCCGATCACGGCCACGTCGCCGTCGATGAGGCCGAGAACGTCCCCGGCCTGGCAGATTCCCGCCATGGTCCAGGACTGGCGCTCGGCGACGGCGACCTCGGCGTAGCGGGTCGCACCGGCCGCCGAGGTCATCGACACGACGTCCTCGTCGAAGCGGCGCTCGGGCTCGTGCACGGCGAGCGCGGCGATCCCCTGGACCGCGGAGCGGGTCGGGATCAGGGCCACCCGGACGCCCTCGGCGCGCGCCTGCTCGGCCGCCGCGGCGGCGGTGTGGCGCAGATCGGCGTCGTTGGGCAGCAGCACGACCTCGCGCGCGTGGGCCCGCCGTACGGCGTCGACGAGCTCACCGCTCGCAGGCGGCTCCCCGGGGCGCGCGAGCACCGTGGTCGCTCCGGCCTCGGTGTACAGCCCGGCCAGGCCCTCGCCCGGCACGACGGCCACGACCGCCCGCTGGACCTGCTCCCGGGGCGGCCGCCGGCCGCCGGTGGTGTGCACGTCGCCGAGGCCGAAGTGGGTGATCCGGATCCGGTACGGCCGCCCGGCCTCGACGCCCGCCTCCACGGCGGCGCCGGCGTCGTCCACATGTACGTGCACGTTCCACAGCCCGTCGCCGCCGACCACGACCAGCGAGTCCCCGAGGTCGTCGAGACGTGCCCGCAGCCGCTCCACCGCCGCGTCCTCGGCCTCCAGGAGGTAGATCACCTCGAAGGCGGGGCCGCCCTCCTCCAGAGGGGAGACGCAGTCCTCGGCGGCGAGGGCACCCTGGGCCGGGACCGTATCGATCTGCACGCGCGCGTGCCCAGCGGAAAGCACAACAGCCGCCGGCGCCTCCCCCGTGAACGTCTCCACCAGTGCCGCGAGCACCGCCACCAGCCCCCGCCCGCCGGCGTCGACCACCCCGGCCCGCTCCAGCACGGCCAGCTGCCCCGGGGTCGCGGCAAGCGCAGCGCGCGCTCCCTCGTAGGCCGCCCGTGCCACCGCCCCGCAGTCGCCCTCGGCTCCGGTGGCCGCGTCGGCAGCGGCGGTGGCGACCGACAGGACCGTGCCCTCGACGGGGTGCGCGACGGCCCGGCGTGCGGAGTCGGCCGCGTGCCGCAGGGCGAGCCGGAGACCGGAGCCGTCGGTGTGAGGCGTCTCACCGTCGGCGGCCAGTACCTGCGCCA
The DNA here is from genome assembly GCF_042895385.1 of Streptomyces sp. NPDC001401. NCBI lineage: Bacteria > Bacillati > Actinomycetota > Actinomycetes > Kitasatosporales > Streptomycetaceae > Streptomyces > Streptomyces sp. NPDC001401. The sequence continues at coordinate 224,269 of NZ_JBIAWI010000008.1, read as the reverse complement.
TCCCGCGCAGCAGCTGGGCGAGGATCGTCCCGGAGTTCCCCTGGGCGCCTATCAGCGCCCCGTGCGCCATCGCGCGCACGGCGTCGGCCAGCGAAGGCTTCACGGACACGTGGGCGCCCACCTCATGGGCCGCGAAGACGGCCTCCACCGCCCCGACGGCGGACTCCACGGTCAGATAGAGATTGGTGCCCGTGTCCCCGTCGGCCACGGGGTAGACATTGATCGCGTCGATCTCCTCGCGCGCGCGGCCGAGCGCCTCCAGCGCGAGGCCGCACCAGGTGCGCACCGCGAGAGCATCGAAGAATGTCTGCGGCACCTGCGCCACCTGCGCCTCCTTAGGACCTGGACTGGACGCAGCGTAGACCCCGGGCCGGTGTCCGCCGGAAGAGGGCCGGGGGCGGAGCCCTGATCAGCCATGGTAGTTTCGTTGAACTGGCGCAGTCGTTGTATGCTGCTCCGGTTGCCCGATGCAGATCGGGCTCTCCCCCTGGCACCGCCACTCAGATCTCTGATCCTACGATCTCGATCCCGGCATGCCGGGATCTCATCCGTAAGTGCATCTGAAGTCTTTGGAGTGACCCGTGGCTGCCAACTGCGACGTCTGCGGCAAGGGGCCGGGCTTCGGCAACAACATCTCGCACTCGCACCGCCGTACGTCCCGTCGCTGGAACCCGAACATCCAGCGCGTGCGTACCGTGGTCGGCGGGACGCCGAAGCGCGTGAACGCTTGCACCTCGTGCATCAAGGCCGGCAAGGTCTCGCGCTGACGCACAGCTAAGCGCGCGGCCACTGCTGGTTCGCTGCTCTGAGCCGGTCCACCTCGGTGGACCGGCTTTTTGCTGTGCGCAAAAGGCCGTGCCCGGCCACCAGGTGTGCTGCCAGAATCTTGCGAATGCGCTTCGGCATCCTGGGCCCCCTGGACGTACGCACCGACGACGGCACCCCGTTGGACCCCGGCGGACCCCGCCCCCGCGCACTGCTCACCCTGCTGCTCCTCGACGCCGGCCGCCCGGTCTCCACGCAGCGCCTCACCGACGGCCTGTACGGCGCCGAGCCGCCCGCCGGGGCCGCGGGCGCCCTCCAGTCGCAGATCTCCCGTCTGCGGAGGCGCCTGGCCCCGCACACGGACATCGAGGCGGGGCCCGCCGGTTATCGCGTCGCGGCCCCGGCCGACTCCGTCGACGTCCAACGTTTCGAGCGGCTGTCCCAGGAGGGGCGGGCCGCTCTCGCCGCCGGCGACCACGCGCGGGCGGCGCCCCTGCTCCGGGAGGCGCTCGCCCTGTGGCGCGGCCCGGCACTGCCCGACCTCCCGGACGCGCACGCCGAGGCCGCCCGGCTCGAGGAGCTCAGGCTGGCCGCCGTACAGGACCGGATCGAGGCGGACCTGGCGCTCGGCGGCAGCCCCGAACTCGTACCGGAGCTGCGGGCGCTGCTGTCGGCCCACCCGCTGAGCGAGCGGCTGTACGGGCAGCTGATGCGGGCCCTGCACGCGGGCGGGCGGCCCGCCGAGGCGCTCACGGTGTACGAGGACGCCCGGCGCACACTCGCCGACGAACTGGGCGCCGATCCCTCGCCCGAACTGTCCGCGCTGCACCTGGAGCTGCTCCAGGGCGGCGGACCCGAGCGGCGCCGCCTCCCGGTCCAGCTCACCCGTTTCGTCGGACGTGAGAGCGAACTCACCCGGATCGCCGCTCTCCTGGCCGACGCCCGCCTGGTCACACTCACCGGCCCGGGCGGCGCGGGCAAGACACGGCTGGCGATCGAGGCGGCGAACCGGCAGTCCGATGTCTGTTTCGTCGAGCTGGCGCAGGTCACCGACGGCAAGCAGATCCCGTACGCCGTCCTCACCGCGCTCGGAGTGCGTGAAGGTTTCCGTACGGCCACGGCCGACAGCACGGACCGGCTGCTGGCCGCCCTGGAGGACCGCGACCTGCTCCTCGTGCTCGACAACTGCGAGCACCTGGTCGAGGAGGCTGCGCGGGTCGCCGCGCTGCTGCTCGGCTCGTGTCCCGGCGTGCGCGTCCTCGCCACCAGCCGCGAGTCCCTGGGGATCACCGGCGAGGTGTTGGTCCCCGTGCCGCCGCTGCCACCGGAACCCGCGGTGCGGCTCTTCGTCGACCGGGCCCGGGCCGTGCGCCCCGGGTTCGAGGCCCACGCGCGCGTGCCCGGCATCTGCGCCGCCCTCGACGGGCTCCCGCTCGCCATCGAGCTGGCGGCGGCCCGGCTGCGCACCCTGACCCCGGACGAGCTGGCGGACCGCCTGGACGACCGGTTCCGCGTCCTGTCCCGGGGCGACCGCTCCAAGGCGCCCCGGCACCGCACCCTGCGCGCCGTCGTGGAGTGGAGCTGGGACCTGCTGGACGAGGAGGAGCGGGAGCTGGCGCGGCGGCTGACCGTGTTCTCCGGGGGCGCGACGCTGGAGACGGTCGAGGCGGTGTGCGCGCTGCCGTACCCGGAGGACGTGCTGGCCTCGCTGGTCGAGAAGTCGTTCCTGGAGGTGTCCGAGGGCCGCTACCGGATGCTGGAGACGATCAGGGCGTTCGCAGCAGAGGACGCGAGGGACACAACGGACACGAAGGACCTCGGGGACGCCCACGCCGGCTACTTCCTGCGGCTGGCCGAGGAGGCCGAGCCGCAGCTGCGCGGCGGCGGGCAGCTGCCCTGGCTGGACCGGCTGGCCGCCGAGCACGCCAACCTGGACACGGCTCTGAGCCACCTCGTTGGCCGCGACACCGGCCGGGCCCTGCGCCTCATGGGACCCCTCTCCTGGTTCTGGCGGCTGCGCGGAGTGCACGGCGAACGGGTGGCGACGGCACGGGAGTTGCTGGCCGCCGTCGGAGACGCGCCGCCGCCCGGGCTGGAGGAGGAGTACGTCCTGTGCGCGATCAACGCGCTCTCCGGCGCGGGCGACGAACCCGAGCTCATCGCGCGCGTGGACGCCGTCCTGGACGCGTACCAGGGGCCGCTCAGGCTGCCGTACATCCTCGTGCTGTGGGCGGTCGCGGCCGGTCCGCGGCCCGCCGCCGACGCGCAAGCCCTCGCCCTGGCCGGTGACTCCCCCTGGGCGCGCGCCCTGCTCGACGTGGGCCTCGGCTTCCGGGCGCAGTACGCGGGCCGGCCACAGGAGGCCGAGGAGTGCTTCGCCCGGGCGCTGGCGGGATACCGGGCCACCGGTGACCGCTGGGGCATGGCCAACTGCCTCGACCCGCTCGGCATGCTCGCCCACGCGCGCGGTGAGTCCGAACGCGCCCTGGAACTGCTCGACGAGGGACTGGCCCACGTGCGGGAACTGGCCGCACCGGAGGAGACCGCCGATCTGCTGCGCAATCGGGCCATCGTGCTGCTGCACCGGGGCGACACGGCGGCCGCCGAGGCCCACTTCGAACAGGCGCTGACGCTCGCGCGCGGCGCCGGGCTCCCCGACAAGGTGGCGGCCGCCCGGCGCGGCCTCGGCGACGCGGCCCGGCTGTCCGGGGACACGGCAGACGCGCGCGTGCACTACGAGAACGCCCTCCAGGAGTGCGCCGCCAACTGGTTCAGCGTCGGCGAGACCGTCCGCAGCCTCATCGGGCTCGGCCGCACGGCCGCCGCCGAGGGTCTCACCGAGGAGGCCCGCGACTGGTTCCGGCAGGCCGCCGAGCTGGCCGTGGAGGGATGGGGCGACCTGGAACTCGCCGACGCGGCCGAGGCACTGGCCTCCGCCGCCGACTCGGCCGAGCGGGCCGCACTGCTGCTGGGCGCGGCGGCGGGCCTGCGGGGCCTGCGGACCGAGGGCGACCCGGACGTCGTACGCATCGAGACGGACGTACGGGCGAAACTGTCACCCGAGGCCTATGACCAGGCCTTCGAGCAGGGCCTACGGCTGCGGTCAGCGGCGGTCAGCGAACGGTAGGGGGACGGTAAGCGCCCCCGCCGAAGCTCATCGCATGACGAAGAACACGACGAAGAACACGACGAAAAACCTCACTCACCTCAGCGTCCTGATCTCCGGCGCCAGCGTCGCCGGACCCGCCCTCGCCCTCAACCTCGCCCGGCTCGGCGCCCGCGTCACCGTCGTCGAGAAGGCGGCCGAGCTGCGCGGCGGCGGCTTCGCGGTCGACTTCCGCGGCCACGTCCACCGCACGGTCCTGACCTCCATGGGCATCTGGGACGAGATCCATGCCCGCCAGACCCACATGGGCCGCCAGACCGTCGTCGACGCCGACGGCAGCCCGCGTGTGGACCTGCCCGCCGAGCTGATGAGCGGCGACGTGGAGATCTTCCGCGGCGACCTCGCGCAGATCATGTACGAACGCACCAAGGACGACGTCGAGTACGTCTTCGGCGACTCGATCGCCTCCCTCACCGAGGACGCCGACGGCGTCGACGTCACCTTCGACAAGGGCGCTCCCCGCCGCTTCGACCTGGTCGTCGGCGCCGACGGACTGCACTCGAACACCCGCCGGCTCGTCTTCGGCGACGAGTCCCGCTACCTGCGCTTCTTCGACCACTACGTGGCGGGCTTCGACGTCCACAACCACCTGGGCCTGGACCGCACCGGCCGCGTCTACAGCGAGCCCGGCCGCGCGTTCGTCATCGGCAACTACGACGGCGATCCGGACCGCGCGGCCGCGCTGCTGGTCTTCCGGTCCGAGGAACTGTCGTACGACCGCAGGGACGTCACGGCGGTGAAGGAGATCCTCCGGGAACGTTTCGCCGGGATGGGCTGGGAGGCGCCGTCCGTCCTCAAGGCCCTCGAGGAGGCCGACGACGTGTACTTCGACGCGATCGCCCAGATCCACGTCGACCGCCTCACCAAGGGGCGCGTGGTGCTGCTCGGGGACGCCGGGTACGGGGCGACCATGGGCGGGATGGGCACGGGCGTTGCGATCGTCGGTGCGTACGTCCTCGCCGGTGAACTCGCCCTCGCGGGCGGCGACTTCCGCACCGCCTTCGCCGAGTACGAGACGCGGATCAGGGACTTCGCCAAGGGCTGCCAGAAGATCTCCGGGAACGCGGGTCCGTTCTTCGCCCCGGCGACCGAGCGGCGGATCCGCAGCCGGGACCGCATGTACCGGGTCCTCAGCTCCCGCCCCCTGGCCCGCTTCTTCAAGCGGCTGACCGAGAAGGCGGCCACGGACATCAGGCTGAGGGAGTACCCGGCCCTGCTTGAGGCCTGAGGGCCCAGGCATGGTCCACGGGCCCGATCCCCCCGCCGAGTGCGAACCCGGCCGCGATCGCCCCGGTGACGTACTCCTTGGCGGCCCTGACCGCCTCCGGCACGGACTGCCCCTTCGCGAGCTGCGACGCGATCGCCGACGCGAGGGTGCAGCCCGTGCCGTGCGTGTGCGAATTGTCGTGGCGAGGGGCGCGCAGCCGGTGCTCCTCGGATCCGTCGGTGAGCAAGTCCACGGCGTCACCGGGCAGATGACCGCCCTTGATGAGCACCCAGCGGGGTCCGTACGACAGTACGGCCGCGGCGGCCTCGCGCAGATCCGACTCCGACTCGACCCGAACACCGGTGAGTTGGGTCACCTCGTCGAGGTTCGGTGTCGCGACCGTCGCGACCGGCAGCAGCTTCGTCCGTACGGAGTCCAGCGCGGAGACCGCCAGCAGCGAGTCCCCGTGCTTCGAGATGCCGACCGGGTCGACGACCGCAGGAGCATCGGTCGCCGCGATCAACTCGGCGACTGCCTCGACGAGTTCGGCCGAGGCGAGCATCCCGGTCTTGACCGCCTGTACGCCGATGTCGTCGACCACACTCCGGTACTGGGCCCGCACCGCCTCCACGGGCAGCTCCCAAGCCCCCTGCACGCCAAGCGAGTTCTGGGCCGTGACCGCCGTGACGACACTCATGCCGTGTACGCCGAGCGCCAGCATCGTCTTCAAGTCGGCCTGGATTCCGGCCCCTCCGCCGGAGTCGGAGCCCGCCACCGTCAGCACCCTGGGCGGCGCGCTCATGACTCGATGTCCCCGAAGTGGTCCCAGCCGCCCGAGCTGGTCCAGGGCGCCCCGTCCACCGTCACCTGGGGCAGCGCCGAGGGGTTGAGCACCTCGCCGATCACCTTCCAGCGGGCCGGCAGCTTCACGTCCGGCGGGAAGGTCGCCACGATCGCATGGTCCTCTCCCCCGGTCAGCACCCACTGCATGGGGTCGACGCCGACGGCCTGCCCGATGTCGTTCATCTGGGACGGGATGTCGATCGCACCAGAACGGATGTCGATACGGACCTTGCTGGCCTCGGCGATGTGCCCCAGGTCGGCGATGAGTCCGTCGCTCACGTCGCACATCGCGGTCGCGCCGAGTCCGGCGGCGGCCGGGCCCGCGTGGTACGGCGGCTCGGGACGCCGGTGCGCCTCCACGAAGGCGCGCGGCGAACGGAAGCCCCGGGAGAGCACCGCGTACCCGGCGGCGGACCAGCCCAGCCAGCCGGTCACCGCGACCAGGTCGCCGGGCTGGGCGCCGCCCCGGGTGATCGGCTCCTGGTTGCGCAGATCGCCGAGCGCGGTGATCGACACCATGATCGTGTCGCCTCGTACGACATCGCCGCCGACCACGGACGCACCCGCGACCTGGCACTCGTCGCGGATGCCGTCCATCAGCTCGCTCGGCCAGGTCACCGGGAGTTCGGCGGGCACGACCAGGCCGAGCAGCAGTGCGGTCGGTACGGCACCCATGGCGGCGATGTCCGCGAGGTTCTGCGCAGCGGCCTTACGTCCGACGTCGTAGGCGGTGGACCAGTCGCGGCGGAAGTGCCGTCCCTCCAGGAGGATGTCTGTGCTGGCCACGACCCGTCGGTCGGGCGCGGCCACCACCGCGGCGTCGTCGCCGGGGCCGACCCGGACCGCCGGGGTGGTGGTGAGACGGGAGGTGAGCTCCCTGATGAGCCCGAACTCCCCGAGCTCACCAACAGTGCCCTTCATTGCCCTTGCTCCCCTTCTGTCCCTTGCCGTGCCCGGTCGCGCGTCATCAGTGTCCTCGATACGGTCGAGGTGACCGTCAACCTTGGTCGTGCCTGCACCGCGGCGCGCAAGCCCCGGCCTCCGCAGGTCTCCCCGCGGCGAGCGGCGACGCGATACCGTGGCGTTCCTTTTCCCCACATGATCCTCGTGGCCGCCCTGGAGGTTCCGTGGTACAGGCGTACATCCTGATCCAGACGGAGGTCGGCAAAGCGTCGACCGTCGCCGAGACGATCAGCAAGATTCCTGGAGTCATCCAGGCCGAGGACGTGACAGGACCTTATGACGTGATTGTGCGGGCCCAGGCCGACACCGTGGACGACCTCGGCCGCATGGTGGTCGCGAAGGTCCAGCAAGTGGACGGCATCACCCGCACCCTGACCTGCCCGGTCGTCCATCTGTAGCCCCCGTCTACCCTTGGCCGGTGAACTTCTTGCGTCGCCGGCGCCTCGTCCTTACCGGGCCGCCCGTACTCGCCCTGCTGATCACCGCCGCGGGCTGCTCCTCAGCAGACGACACCGCCCGGGCTGCGGTTCCCGGTCCGGGCACGAAGGTCACCGAGCTGTGCCGGAAACTGGACAAGGCACTGCCGTCCAAGGCCGACGGTCAGGATCGCCGGGATCCCACGCCCGCGTCCGCGCTGACCGCGGGCTGGGGGAACCCGGCGATCATACTGCGCTGCGGTGTTCCGCGACCCGCGGAGATGAGTGATCCCGAGGCCGACGGGGTCGAGGTGAACGGGGTGGGGTGGCTACTGCAGAAGCAGAAGGACGGGGCCTTCCGCTTCACCTCGACGCTGCGGAAGGCGTACGTCGAGGTGAGGATCCCTGCGGGGCGGACCGGGGATGGCATGGCGGCGTTGGTTGATCTGGCGCCTGCCATCAAGAAGGCGATCCCGGCTGGTATTGCCGACTAGTCGCCGTGGGCGGAAGGGTTGTGCGTCGGCTGCGGGCCGGATGGGGCTGGTCGCGCCCACGCGGCGGAGCCGCATATCGACACAGCCCCGCGCCCCTTCACTGCCTAGCGCAGGCCCGTCGACCTACGAAGCGCCGCCTGGATGAGCTTGTCCACCAACTCCGGGTAGCTGATGCCGCTCGCCTGCCACATCTGCGGGTACATCGAGATCGGGGTCATGCCGGGCATGGTGTTGATCTCGTTGATGACGAACTCGCCTTCCTCGGTGAGGAAGAAGTCCGCGCGGACCAGGCCCTCGCAGGACGCGGCCTCGAAGGCGTCCACCGCGAGGCGCTGGACCTCGGCGGTCTCCTCGGGCGTCAGCGGAGCCGGGACGATTCCCGGGGTCGAGTCGATGTACTTGGCCTCGAAGTCGTAGTACGCATGCGTGTCCGGCGGCGGGATCTCGGAGGGCACGCTCGCCCGCGGACCGTCCTCGAACTCCAGCACCCCGCACTCGATCTCGCGGCCGCGCAGCGCCGCCTCCACGAGGATCTTCGGGTCGTGCCGCTGGGCCTCGGCGATCGCGTCGCCGAGCCCGGCGATGTCGTCGACCTTGGTGATGCCGATCGACGAGCCCGCGCGCGCGGGCTTCACGAAGAGCGGCCAGCCGTGCTCGCCGGCGAAGTCGACGATCTTCTTGCGGGCGGCCGACTCGTCCTGCTCCCACTCGCGCGGCCGGATCACCACGTACGGGCCGACCTTGAGCCCGAAGGAGGTGAACACCCGCTTCATGTACTCCTTGTCCTGGCCGACGGCCGAGGCGAGCACGCCCGAACCCACGTACGGGACGCCGGAGAGCTCCAGCAGGCCCTGCAGGGTGCCGTCCTCGCCGTACGGGCCGTGCAGGACGGGGAAGACGACGTCGACCTCGCCGAGCGCCTTGGGCACCGATCCGGGCTCGCTGACGACGACTTCGCGGTTGCCGGGGTCGAGAGGGAGCACCACGCCGCCCTCGCCCGACTCGGCCACGTCCTCGACTTCGGGCGTACGGCGGTCGGTGATCGCCATGCGTTCGGGCTCGTCGGCGGTGAGGGCCCAGCGGCCTTCCCTGGTGATGCCGATCGGCAGGACGTCGTACTTGGTCCGGTCGATGGCTCGCAGGACGGCGCCGGCGGTGACCACGGAGATCCCGTGTTCGGAACTGCGTCCGCCGAACACGACGGCCACGCGCGGCTTGCGAGGCGGCTGCTCAGGGCTCTGGGGGAGGTTCTCGGTGCTCATATCGCGTTGAGAGTACCCGGTGGTAGGGCCCTGAGTCAGCGTGCGTCGGCGGCGTTGCTCAGCGTCGTTCGGGCTTCGCGCTGCGCGACATCAGCTCCTTGAGGGCGACCACCGGAGGCTTGCCCTCGTGCACGATGTCGACGACGGTCTCGGTGATGGGCATCTCCACGCCGTGCCGGCGGGCCAGATCCGCCACGGACTCACAGGACTTGACGCCCTCGGCGGTCTGCTTGGTGACCGCGATGGTCTCCTGCAGGGTCATGCCCTTGCCGAGGTTGGTGCCGAAGGTGTGGTTGCGCGACAGCGGCGAGGAGCAGGTCGCCACCAGGTCGCCCAGGCCCGCGAGTCCGGAGAAGGTCAGCGGGTCGGCGCCCAGCGCGATGCCGAGCCGCGTGGTCTCGGCGAGGCCGCGCGTGATGAGCGAGCCCTTGGCGTTGTCGCCGAGGCCCATGCCGTCCGCGATGCCGACGGCGAGGCCGATCACGTTCTTGACGGCACCGCCCAGTTCACAGCCGACCACGTCCGTGTTCGTGTACGGCCGGAAGTACGGCGTGTGGCAGGCGGCCTGGAGCCGCTGGGCGACCGCCTCGTCGGTGCAGGCGACGACGGCGGCGGCCGGCATGCGGGCGGCGATCTCTCGCGCGAGGTTGGGCCCGGTGACGACGGCGATCCGATCGGCACCCACCTTGGCGACGTCCTCGATCACCTCGCTCATCCGCATGGCGGAGCCGAGTTCGACGCCCTTCATCAGGGAGACGAGGATCGTGTTCGGCGCGAGCAGCGGCGCCCATTCGGCGAGGTTCGCGCGCAGCGTCTGGGACGGCACCGACAGGACCGTGAAGTCCGCGCCCGCCAGGGCTTCGGCCGCGTCCGTGGTGGCCCGCACGTTCTCCGGAAGCTCAACACCGGCCAGGTAGTCGGGGTTGGCCCGGGTGGAGTTGATCGCGTCCACGACCTCGGGCCGACGGCCCCAGAGGGTGACCTCGCAGCCGGCGTCGGCGAGCACCATCCCGAAGGCCGTACCCCATGAACCAGCGCTGAAGACAGCCGCCTTGACCGACTTGCTCACTTGGCGCTCTCCTCTTCCTGGCCGCTCTGCGTCTGCGTCCTGCGCCGCTGCTCGATCCGCTCACGGCGCGGGTCGTACGGCGTCGCGGGCGCCTTCTCGCCGCGGATCTCCTCCAGCTGGCGGGTGATGGCGGCCATGATGACCTCGGTCGCCTCCTTCAGGAGGTCCGGGGTCAGCTCCTTGTCGTAGAAGCGCGAGAGGTCGACGGGCGGGCCGGCGAGCACGTGGTGGGTCTTGCGCGGGCGGAGGTTGGGCTTCTTGGCGTACGGCGGCAGCAGTTCGTTGGCGCCCCACTGAGCGACGGGAATCACCGGGCACTTGGTGGTGAGGGCGACGCGCGCGGCGCCGGTCTTGGCAGTCATGGGCCACTGACCGGGATCCCGGGTGATGGTGCCCTCGGGATAGAACGCAACGCACTCGCCGCGCTCCACGGCGTCGATCGCGGCCCGGAATGCGCTGAGCGCGTCCGTGGTCTCGCGGTAGACGGGGATCTGTCCGGTGCCGCGCATCGCGGCGCCGACGAATCCCTTCTTGAAAAGACCGCTCTTCGCCAGGAATCGCGGAACCCGTCCGGTGTTGTACTGATAGTGCGCATACGCGAAGGGGTCCGCATGGGAATTGTGGTTCACCGCGGTGATAAATCCGCCGTCGGCCGGAATGTGCTCCATTCCGCGCCAGTCCCGCTTGATCAGAACCACCAGTGGCGGTTTGCAGAGGACCGCTGCGAAGCGGTACCAGAAGCCGATTCTGCGGCGGGGCACGCGGACACCTTCCTCTAGGGCCTTGGGGGCCGCACAAGTGTCGCCCCAGGCCGCCGGTCTGTCGAGAACACGGTACGCCCCGCCGACGCAACCGCCAGATGGTCCAGGTGACGGCTGAGTGACAATGGCCGCGACAAGAGAGGGACGGAACACCGGTGCAGTGGACCTTGGTCATACCCCTGAAACCCCTGACTCGGGCCAAGAGCAGGCTCTCGGACACCGCGGCCGACGAGCTGCGCCCGGGCCTCGCCCTGGCCTTCGCCCAGGACACCGTGGCGGCGGCGCTGGCCTGCCCGGCGGTCAGGGATGTGGCGGTCGTCACGGACGACGCCCTGGCCGGCCGCGAGCTGGCCGCGCTGGGCGCCCGTATCGTCTCCGACGAGCCGCAGGGCGGCCTCAACGCGGCCCTGGCGCACGGCGCGGCCACCGTACGCACCGCACGCCCCGAAAGTCCCGTCGCGGCCCTGAACGCCGACCTTCCGGCGCTCCGCCCCCTGGAATTGTCCCGGGTCCTGGACGCGGCCGCGGAATTCCCCCGCGCTTTCCTCGCCGACGCGGCCGCAATCGGCACGACCCTGCTGGCCGCAACACCGCACTCCGAATTGCTCCCGGCATTCGGCACGGATTCCCGCGCCCGCCACCGCGCATCCGGAGCCATGGAACTGCGCCTCGACGCAGTGGATTCCGTACGCCAGGACGTGGACACGGGCGCAGACCTGCGCACAGCACTGGCGCTGGGGGTGGGACGGTACACAGCAGCGGTGTCGGCGGGACTGCTGATCCCCGGTTCCTGAAGCGCCCCCAGAAGGGGCGCGGGGAACTGCGCGACCAGCCACAACAGGCCCGCACTCGGCATACAGCCCACAGCCGAACGGCGAACACCCGAAGGAACTACCCTGACCGCCATGCAAGCCACCGCATACACCTACGACGCAGACACACGAACCGGCAGCGTGCTGCTCGACGACGGCACCCCGGTGCCCTTCGACGCACCGGCGTTCGACGCAGGCGGCCTGCGACTGCTGCGCCCCGGCCAACGGGTCCGCATCGAGACGGAGGGCACCAAGGACAGCCTCCGGATCACCCTCGTAACACTCCAGACCCTCTGACCCCCCTGAAAAGAACATGCCGCGGGCCGGACTCCGACACGGAGTCCGGCCCGGCGCGTGAGTGCCCCTGTGCCCTTACCTCTTGCGGGCCGTGGCCGTCTTGGCGGTGGTCTTGCGAGCCGTCGACTTCTTGGCGGGGGCCTTCTTGGCCGTCGCCTTCTTCGCCGGGGCCTTCTTGGCGGTGGCCTTCTTGGCCGCGGTCTTCTTCGCCGCGGTGGTCTTGGCGGCGCCCGTGGTCTTCTTCGCCGTCGTCTTCTTCGCGGTCGTCTTCTTGGCGGCGGCCGTGGTCTTCTTGGCCGTCGTCTTCCTCGCCGTGGTCTTCTTCGCGGCGGCGGTCGCCTTCTTGGCGGTGGTCTTCTTCGCCGCGGCCTTCTTGACCGTTGCGGCAGCGCCGCCGGTCAGGCTGCCCTTGGGCGCCTTCTTGACGGCGACCTCGCCGCCGCGCGGGAGCTTCTTCGAGCCGCTCACCAGGTCCTTGAAGCCCTGGCCCGCGCGGAAGCGCGGAACGGAGGTCTTCTTGACCCGAACCCGCTCGCCCGTCTGCGGGTTGCGGGCGTAGCGGGCCGGACGGTCGACCTTCTCGAACGAGCCGAAGCCGGTGACCGAGACCCGGTCCCCGGCGACGGTCGCGCGGACGATGGCGTCCAGGACCGCGTCGACAGCCTCGGCGGCCTGCTGGCGGCCGCCCAGCTTGTCGGCAATCGCTTCTACGAGCTGCGCCTTGTTCACGTCTTCCCCTTCGGAGACATTGCCAGAACGAAAGTGTTCAAGCTTTTTCGCACGTTAGGCAGATATATACCGCAAATCAAACACGAAACGGGCTAATCACCCGTGCGCCGCAACGAACTCGGCTGTCTCGAACGCGTTCAGCGGTCCTCTTCGGGGAATCGACCCTCGTCGAGGTCCACGGTGAACGCCTCCAGACGCCTTGCCGCGTCGGCGAGATCGTGCTTGGCCGCGGCCGTAATGACCAGCAGCTTCCGGGTCAGCGCCATCCGTACGCCCTCCGGGACTTGCAGTGCGCGCACTCTTGCGTGCGCTTCCTTCAGTTGGTCCGCGACTGCCGCATAGAGCTCGAGTTGGCCGTCGTGTCCCATGCACAGATTGTGCCATCTGGGGCGAGTTGTCGCCTGCGGGGGTCGCAACTGATGCCTCAAACGGCCTTCCGGGCTCCGGCGGAAGTCGCGCCTACAAGGCTCGGCTACCCCCGCAACAACCGTCGTAACGTGGGAAGTTGGGAAGAAACGCGAGCACCCCCAAGGTCGTTCGGGCCCAGACACAGCTGTACCCCCGATCGGGCTGATCGGGGGTACAGCGGGTGTGTTCAGGTGGCCGAAACCAGACCCGCGGAGGGGCTCCGGGTCAGACCTTGAGCGTCCGCGGCTTGTACGACGGGCGCTTGGCCTCGTACGCGGCGATGTCGGCCTCGTTCTGGAGGGTGATGGAGATGTCGTCCAGCCCGTTCAGCAGCCGCCAGCGGGAGTTCTCGTCCAGCTCGAAGGAGGCGGTGATGCCCTCGGCGCGCACCTCGCGGGCCTCAAGATCGACGGTGATCTCGGCCTGCGGGTCCTTCTCGGAGAGCTCCTGCAGCGCGTCCACGATCTTCTGCTCCAGAACGACCGTGAGCAGGCCGTTCTTCAGCGAGTTGCCGCGGAAGATGTCGGCGAAGCGGGACGAGATCACGGCTTTGAAGCCGTAGTTCTGCAGTGCCCACACCGCGTGCTCACGGGAGGAGCCGGTGCCGAAGTCGGGGCCGGCGACCAGGACCGTGGCGCCCTGCCGCTCGGGGCGGTTGAGGATGAAGTTCTCGTCCTTGCGCCAGGCCTCGAACAGCCCGTCCTCGAAACCGTCCCGCGTGACCTTCTTGAGCCAGTGAGCAGGGATGATCTGGTCGGTGTCGACGTTGGAGCGGCGCAGCGGGACGGCCCGGCCGGTGTGCGTGGTGAATGCTTCCATGACTCTCAGACTCCAGCGGGCGTACGGGTCTCGGCGTCGGACAGGTCGGCCGGGGAGGCCAGGTGGCCCAGGACCGCCGTCGCGGCGGCGACCTGCGGCGACACCAGGTGCGTACGACCGCCCTTGCCCTGCCGGCCCTCGAAGTTGCGGTTGGAGGTGGACGCGGAGCGCTCACCCGGGGCCAGCTGGTCCGGGTTCATGCCCAGACACATCGAGCAGCCCGCGTGCCGCCATTCGGCGCCGGCCTCCTTGAAGACGACGTCCAGGCCCTCGGAGACGGCCTGCAGACCCACCCGCGCGGAGCCCGGGACGACCAGCATCCGTACGCCGTCGGCGACTTTGCGGCCCTCGACGATCGCGGCCGCGGCGCGCAGATCCTCGATCCGGCCGTTGGTGCACGAGCCTACGAAGACGGTGTCCACCTTGATGGAGCTCAGCGGCTGCCCGGCCTCCAACCCCATGTATTCCAGGGCCTTTTCGGCGGCGAGGCGCTCCGAGGCGTCTTCGTACGAAGCAGGATCGGGGACGTCCGCCGAAAGCGGCGCGCCCTGGCCGGGGTTGGTGCCCCAGGTGACGAACGGCGACAGCGACGCGGCGTCGATGACGACCTCGGCGTCGAACTCGGCGTCCTCGTCCGTCTTCAGCGTCTTCCAGTACGCGACCGCGGCGTCCCAGTCCTCGCCCTCGGGGGCGTGGGCGCGGCCCTTGATGTACTCGAAGGTCGTCTCGTCCGGGGCGATCATGCCCGCGCGGGCGCCGGCCTCGATCGACATGTTGCAGATGGTCATCCGGGCCTCCATCGAGAGCTTCTCGATGGCGGAGCCGCGGTACTCCAGGATGTAGCCCTGGCCGCCGCCCGTACCGATCTTGGCGATGATCGCCAGGATCAGGTCCTTGGCGGTGACGCCCTCGGGCAGCTCGCCGTCGACCGTGATCGCCATGGTCTTCGGGCGGGCCAGCGGCAGCGTCTGGGTCGCGAGCACGTGCTCGACCTGGGAGGTGCCGATGCCGAACGCCAGCGCGCCGAAGGCACCGTGCGTGGAGGTGTGCGAGTCACCGCAGACGACCGTCGTACCGGGCTGGGTCAGACCCAGCTGCGGACCGACGACGTGGACGACACCCTGCTCGACGTCGCCCAGCGAGTGCAGGCGTACACCGAACTCCGCCGCGTTCTTCCGCAGCGTCTCCAACTGGACGCGGGAGACCGGGTCCGCGATGGGCTTGTCGATGTCGAGGGTCGGGGTGTTGTGGTCCTCGGTCGCGATGGTGAGGTCGAGACGGCGCACCGGGCGACCGGTCTTGCGCAGACCGTCGAAGGCCTGCGGGCTGGTCACCTCGTGCAGGAGGTGGAGATCGATGAAGAGAAGGTCGGGCTCGCCCTCGGCGCGCCGGACGACGTGGTCGTCCCAGACCTTCTCCGCGAGTGTCCTACCCATCGCTTTCCCTCCGGCCGGCAAAGGTGCGCCGGCCCAACTAGAGATCTTGTGGAGGCGACGCCCACGGCCCCTGGTCCCGGGCACCCGCCGCCAGGCCCGTTGGTCTTCGGGCCGCTGTGCATACAAGGGTTGCGCGTCTCACGAAAAAAGGAACTTGCGTTTCACAGAGTGAGACGTGAGTATCGTTTCATGGACAACAGTAGCGGCGTCGGCGTTCTGGACAAGGCAGCCCTTGTCCTGAGCGCCCTGGAGTCCGGTCCGGCCACCCTCGCGGGTCTGGTCGCGGCGACCGGGCTGGCACGACCCACGGCCCACCGACTGGCCGTGGCTCTGGAACACCACCGCATGGTGGCACGGGACATGCAGGGCCGTTTCATTCTCGGCCCGCGTCTGGCAGAACTGGCCGCGGCCGCGGGTGAGGACCGCCTCCTCGCGACGGCGGGCCCGGTGCTCACCCACCTCCGTGACATCACCGGCGAGAGCGCCCAGCTCTACCGCCGCCAGGGCGACATGCGCATCTGCGTCGCCGCGGCGGAGCGCCTGTCCGGCCTCAGGGACACGGTCCCGGTCGGCTCGACGCTCACCATGAAGGCCGGCTCCTCGGCACAGATCCTGATGGCCTGGGAAGAGCCGGAGCGCCTGCACCGCGGCCTCCAGGGCGCCCGCTTCACGGCCACCGCGCTCTCGGGCGTACGGCGCCGCGGCTGGGCCCAGTCCATCGGCGAGCGGGAGCCGGGCGTCGCGTCCGTCTCAGCGCCCGTACGCGGCCCGTCCAACCGCGTGGTGGCCGCCGTGTCCGTCTCCGGCCCCATCGAGCGCCTGACGCGCCACCCGGGCCGTATGCACGCCCAGGCGGTCATCGACGCCGCCGCCCGCCTCTCCGAGGCGCTGCGCCGCACGGGCTGACCTCGGGGAAGCCTCCGGGACACGACCGGAGAGGGCCCGCCTCAACGCCGCGGCAGGCCCTCCCCCGATCCCCCGCCCCCCCTGGTCACCCGGATTTGGCCGCCGACCGGTGTGCGAACCGGTCCTTGGCGTACCGCCCCCGCTGCTCCAGCGGCACCTGGCCGTGCGCTCCCGCGAGACCGAAGGCGGGCATGTCGAAGTAGATCGACTCGTACGACCCCTCGGGCACCACGTACGTCTCGTGCCACAGCCCCACGTGCTGCCGGGCCTTCCCCGCCCTCTCCTTGCGGTTGAAGATCGCCCACGCCTTGTGGTGGAACATCTCCGGCGAGTGCGCGTAGGCGTACAGCTTCTCCTTCGACTCCCAGTACTGGACGACGTAGTACGTCCGCGGCGAGGCCGTCAGCATCACGTGCCCCAGCAGCCCCCGGTCACGGTCCCGCGCAAGCTCCCCAAGCATGCGGAACATCGACAGCATGACCGGCAGCCACTGGTGCACCGCCCAGAAGTGATTGACCCGCATCCCGATGAGCAGGACCACCACGTCCCCCTCGGCATTCGCGGTCGTGCGACCCGACACCGGCTTAGCGAACACGGCAGCCCCCTGCTCTCCTGTCGGATAGCGGCACTATCCTTCTGAGTGGTGCTTGGATAGTGGCACTTCCCAAGAAGGGACGCAAGAGATGCGACTGGCCGAGCTCAGCGAGCGCAGTGGGGTGTCCACCGCGACGATCAAGTACTACCTGCGCGAAGGGCTGTTGCCGCCGGGCCGCCAGATCAACGCCACGACCGCCGAGTACGACGAGGAGCACCTGCGCCGGCTGCGGCTGGTGCGGGCGATGATCCAGGTGGGCCGGGTGCCGGTGGCAACGGTCCGCGAGGTGCTCGGGCACGTGGACGACGACTCCCTGGGTCGCTCGATCCGGCTGGGCGCGGCACTGTGGGCGCTGCCGCAGGTGCCGGAGCCGGACGAGGACGACGAGTACGTCCAGGCCGCACGTGAAGAGGTCGACGCGCTCCTGGACCGGCTCGGCTGGGAGAACGCCAAGCGGCTCTCGACCATCTCCCCCGCGTACCGCTCGCTGGTGGTGGCGGTGGCCGCGTTCCGCCGGCTCGGCTACGGCTGGGGGGCCGAACTGATGGCTCCGTACGCCGAGTTGATGCACCGTACGGCCGTCCTTGATCTGGACAACATGGAGGCGCACCCCTCGGAGGAGGAGCGGATCGAGTTCGCGATCCTGGGGGCGATCATCAACGAGCCGATCCTGCAGTCGCTGCACCGGCTGGCCCAGGAGGAGGAGACAACGCGGCGGTACGGCTTCGAGTAACCGGCGCCGGGCACGACGAAGGCCCTCCGCCGAAGCGAAGGGCCTTTGTGTTGTACCCCCGACCGGATTCGAACCGGCGCTACCGCCTTGAGAGGGCGGCGTGCTAGGCCGCTACACAACGGGGGCGAGGATCTTACGTTTCCGCAGATCCGAGCTGGTCTACCTGGACTCGAACCAAGACTAACTGAACCAGAATCAGTCGTGCTGCCAATTACACCATAGACCAATGTGGTTTAGACCAGTTCGTACCCCCGACCGGATTCGAACCGGCGCTACCGCCTTGAGAGGGCGGCGTGCTAGGCCGCTACACAACGGGGGCCCTAGCGATCCCGAGTTGATCGAGATCAGTACCCCCGACCGGATTCGAACCGGCGCTACTGCCTTGAGAGGGCAGCGTGCTAGGCCGCTACACAACGGGGGCGGATGCAGATGAGCTCTGCGAGCTGGCCTACCTGGACTCGAACCAAGACTAACTGAACCAGAATCAGTCGTGCTGCCAATTACACCATAGGCCACTGGAACGCAAGCCCCTTCGGGGATTTTGTTCTAGTTTGCTCCTCCGGTTCCCGGCCTTTCGGCCCGCTCCCCGGCGGCGCAGGAAGAACATTACCTGAAGGTGGACGGGGCTCCAAAACGGGTATCCGAGCCAAGGATCGCGGGGAGTTCGGCGAGGGAGGCGATCCGGTGGCGGCCTTCGGGGGCGTCGCCGCTGGTCTGCGTGCCGTCACGGTCGATCCAGACCGACAGCAGTCCGGCGTCGGCTGCACCGCGCCCGTCGATCTCCGGGTGGTCACCGACGTACGCGACCTGGTGCGGGGCGAGTTCCAGGGCCTCGCAGGCGGCCAGGAAGGCGCCGGCCTCGGGCTTGGAGACGCCGAGTTCGGCGGCGCAGAGGATGACCTCGAAGCGGTCGTGCACGCCGAGTCTGCGCAGCTTGCGGTCCTGGACGGTGAGGCTGGAATTGGACAGCACCGCGTGTCGGTGGCTGGCGGCGAGGGCGTCCAGGGCCGGCAGGACGTCCGGGAAGAGGGCCCACGCCGTCTCGTAGTGCGTCATGTACCGCTGGAACCAGGCGTCGGCCTCGTTGTCGGTCAGCCGCTCGCCCAGGAACACCCGTATGCGTTCGCGGCGCTGGTCCTCGAAGGACACCTCGCCCGCAGAGAACCTCGCCCACTGCTGGTCGGTGATGTTCCGCCAGCGCGCCAGGGCCTGTTCGACGGTGGCGTACCCGTCGAGCAGGCCCTCGGCGGCGAGATGGCCGCGCATGCCCACGCGGTCCGCGGTCGTGTAGTCGAAGAGGGTGTCGTCGACGTCCCAGACCACGGCGCGGATGCTCATGATCCGACGGTAACGCGGGAGCCCGTGACGCGTCTCTCAGTTGACCGTGGTCGTGCCGGTCAGGGTCAGGTCCGGGCCCTGGCCGTCTCGGGGTTCGGCGGTGAGGGTCCAGGTGTAGGTGCCGGTGACCCGGGTGCCGTCCTGCCGGTAGCCGTCCCAGGAGGGGCGGACGGCGGCAGCTGTGGAGGTGCCGGTGAGGGTGCGGACGACCGTGCCGGTACCGGTGGCCAGGGTCAGGGTCCAGGTCGACGGCTTGCTGAGCTGCCAGACCGGTTTCCAGGGGTTGGAGGTGATCGGGCCGCTCGCCACGGGATCCGTCTGCGCCTCCGTCTGAGCCAGGGACGAGGTCGGGACGTCGGCGGTGACGAGCGCCACCTTGCCCTTGTCCGTGAGGTACGCGACGTTGCCGCCGAAGCGGTCCACGGCCCACCGTCCGTTGCTGCCGCCGGTGTTCTGGTCGGCGGTGGGCAGCACGGCCACGGTGCGTGTGGTCGCCGTACCGGTGTGGAAGTCGGTGAGCAGGAGTTCGTGGGTGGTGCGGTCCTCGCGGACCAGGTAGCCGTCGGCGAGGCGGGCCTGGCCGGAGGGCACCGTGATCGCGCGTCCGGCTGCGCGGTCGTAGACGCCGGCGGGGCCGGACGAGCCGCAGGACCAGTAGAGCCAGGCGTTGACGGCCTGGAGCTCGCTGGGGGTGCAGGGGGCGCCGGTGCTGACCGTGGCGACGTTCTTCTTCGTCTTGAGGTCGTAGGCGACGACGGTGCCCTGGGTGCTGCCCGGGGTCCACAGGCGCTGGCCCCAGACGGTGGCGGCGGTGCGGGTGCGGTTCAGGGCGGTCGTCCCGGCGGCGGCCTTGGGGAAGTCGGTGACCTTCTGCACTCCGGCGCTGCCGCCGTTGTAGAGCACGTAGCGGCCGGAGCCGCCGGCTATGCGGCCGCCGGAGTCGCCGGTGGGGGCGTTGCGGATGGTGGTCGGGTCCTCGCCGACGACGTTCACGGACTCCTTGCCGGCGGAGTCGGTCCACAGATAGGCGACCCGGCCGTCGCCGAGGGCCTCCAGCTGCGGGCAGGCGGTGTCGCCGGTCAGGCACGGGGACGCGGGGGCCAGCGTGGGGCCGCGTCGGGTCTGGAGGCCGGTCGGGCGGCCCGTCGTGTCCAGTGGGATGGTGTAGAAGCCGTAGATGCCGCCGGTGTGCGTGGTGTTGCCGTACAGCAGCAGTTCGCCGCCGGCGAGCGCGAGGCCGTCCGCCTTGGCCTGCCAGGCCGGGATGTCCTGCACCTTGGTGGTGGTGGCCGCGCCGTCGGCGGTGGGGGTGACCCGGTAGACGTGCCAGTCGACGGCGGACGGGCCCGCCGTGGCGAGGAGGCCGCCGTCGGGGGTGACCGTGAAGTAGCTCTTGGCGTCGGCGAGCAGCGTGTGCGTGGTGTTGTCGGTGAGCGAGACGGACCACAGGGCGGGGTCGACGAAGTACGGGTCGTCCTCGGTGCCGTAGCCGGTGAGCAACTGGTCGCCGACGACGGCCTTCGGCGTGCCGTTGTGCGGGGCCGTGATGGCCGTCGGTGCCGTGCCGGGGGCGGAGTCCACCCGGATCGCCTGGGTGGCGGAGGCCAGCCAGCGGTCGTTGAAGACGATCTTCGGTGCGTTCCCCGCGTTCGTCAGGTACGTACGGAAGGAGCCGTCCGCGAGGTCGATCAGGCCCACGCCGGTGGCGCCGTCCAGGGTGTAGAGCACGGCGGCGCGGCGTACCGAACCGCCGGCGAGGTAGCCGGTGGGCGTGGCTCCGGCCGGCAGTCCGGTCACCGGCAGGTCCGTGGTGGTGCCGTCGGCGGCGGCGCGCAGGACGTGCGGGGCGCCCGTGCCGTCCTGGGTCAGCACGCTCCAGCCCGAGGCGGCCTCGTAGGTCTGGCCGTCGGGGATCCGCACGTTCGCGGTGGCACCGGTGGAGCGGTGCTTCTGCGTGACCGTGCCTCCGCTGCGGGTGTTGCTGACATCGTTGCCGGAGGCCAGGTCGTCGGGCCCGGCATGCTGCGGCGGGGTGAAGTCCGGGTAGTCGACGGACGTCGCCGTGCCGGAACCGCTCTCGGGCAGCCAGTACTGGAACCCGGACGCCCCGGACCACACGTACCGCACCTCGGTCGGCACGGTCGAGCTCAGCTGCACGGTCGCCACGGGTGCGTCGGCGCTCGGCGCGGCCTGCGCCTGCGTGGTGAACACCGCGCAGGACAGGGCCACCACCCCGGTGAGCGCCGCCTCGGCAAGTCTTCGTGAACGGGTCACGTCCCCTCCCCCAAGTCACAGGACGATCAGGATGAGCTTGTGCCTCACCTGTACGGCGACCATGCAACGACCGTCCGGGGAGCGGGAGTCGCACGGAAGGGAGAACTCCGGGTGACGAGTCCGTGTACGCCAGGAGGGCGGCTTCCCGAACGGAAGCCGCCCTCCTGCCAGTTCACCGTGTCGGCGTCACCCTGCGGTGAGCTTCGCCAGCGCCGCGTCGATGCGTGCCAGCGTCTTGTCCTTGCCCAGGATCTCCAGGGACTCGAAGAGGGGCAGGCCGACCGTGCGGCCGGTGACGGCGACACGGACCGGGGCCTGGGCCTTGCCGAGCTTGAGGCCGTGGGCCTCGCCGGCGGCCAGGACGGCCTCCTTCAGGGACTCGGCGGAGGTCCAGTCGGCCGACTCCAGCTTCTCGCGGGCCGTACGGAGCAGGGCGTCCGAGCCCTCCTTCATCGCCTTCTGCCAGCTCGCCTCGTCCTCGGCCGGCTCCGGCAGGAACAGGAAGTCGACGTTGTCCGTGATCTCCGAGAGAACCTTCAGGCGGGTCTGGGCGTGCGGGGCGACCGCCTGCCACTTGGCCTCGTCGAAGTCCTCCGGCGCCCAGGGGGCGAACGGGGCCCTGAGCCACGGGGCGCAGCGCTCGGTGAAGTCCTTCACATCCAGCAGGCGGATGTGGTCGCCGTTGATCGCCTCGCACTTCTTGAGGTCGAAGCGGGCCGGGTTGGGGTTCACGTCCGCGATGTCGAAGGCCGCCACCATCTCCTCGATGGTGAAGATGTCCTGGTCCGCGGAGAGCGACCAGCCCAGCAGCGACAGGTAGTTGAGCAGGCCCTCCGGGAGGAAGCCACGCTCGCGGTAGAGGTTCAGCGACGACTGCGGGTCGCGCTTCGAGAGCTTCTTGTTGCCCTCGCCCATCACGTACGGCAGGTGGCCGAACTGCGGGATCTGCTTGGCGATGCCGAGCTCGATCAGCGCCTTGTAGAGGGCGACCTGGCGGGGGGTGGAGGAGAGCAGGTCCTCGCCGCGCAGGACGTGGGTGATCTCCATCAGGGCGTCGTCGACCGGGTTGACGAGCGTGTACAGCGGGGCGCCGTTCGCGCGCACGATGCCGTAGTCCGGGACGTTCTCCGGTGTGAAGGTGAGCTCGCCGCGGACCAGGTCCGTGAAGGTGATCGTCTCGTCGGGCATGCGGAAGCGGACGATCGGGGTGCGGCCCTGGGCCTTGTACTCCGCGACCTGCTCGTCGGTGAGGTCGCGGCAGTGGCCGTCGTAGCCGGACGGCTTGCCGGCGGCGCGGGCGGCCTCGCGGCGGGTGTCCAGCTCCTCCTGCGAGCAGTAGCAGTGGTACGCGTGACCGGCGTCCAGCAGCTTCCCGGCGACGTCCTTGTAGAGGTCCATGCGCTGCGACTGGCGGTACGGCGCGTGCGGGCCGCCGACCTCGGGGCCCTCGTCCCAGTCGAAGCCCAGCCAGCGCATGGAGTCGAGCAGCTGGTTGTACGACTCCTCCGAGTCGCGCGCCGCGTCGGTGTCCTCGATGCGGAAGACGAGCGTGCCCTGGTGGTGCCGGGCGAACGCCCAGTTGAACAGGGCGGTGCGGACCAGGCCCACATGGGGGTTACCGGTGGGCGAGGGGCAGAAACGGACGCGTACGGGGGAGCCGGGTGCGCTAGCCACGCTTGACAACCTTGTTGGTGAGAGTGCCGATGCCTTCGATGGTGACGGCGACCTCGTCGCCGACGGTGAGCGGCCCGACGCCTGCCGGGGTGCCCGTGAGGATCACGTCGCCGGGGAGCAGCGTCATGGCCTCGGAGATGTTGACGATCAGGTCCTCGATGGAGTGGATCATCTGGCTCGTCCGGCCGAGCTGGCGCTGCCCGCCGTTGACGGTGAGCTGGATGGTGAGATCCGACGCGGTCTTGAGGTCGAGGTCCGTCTCCACCCAGGGGCCGAGCGGGCAGGACGTGTCGAAGCCCTTGGCCCGCGCCCACTGCTTCTCGCGCTTCTGCACGTCACGGGCGGTGACGTCGTTCGCGCAGGTGTAGCCGAGGATGACGTCCGCCACGCGCTCGCGCGGGACCTCGCGGCACATACGGCCGATGACGACGGCCAGTTCGGCCTCGTGGTGCAGGTCCTCGGAGAAGGACGGGTACTGGATCTCGTCGCCGGGGCCGATCACCGAGGTGGACGGCTTGAAGAAGGCGAACGGGGCGTCGGGCACCTCGTTGCCGAGTTCGCGCGCGTGCTCCGCGTAGTTGCGGCCGAAGGCCACGACCTTGTTGGGGAGCACCGGCGGCAGCAGCCTCACCTTGCTCAGCGGGACCTTCGTACCGGAGAGTTCGAAGTCCGCGAACGGGATGCCCTTGATGATGTCGAGGACGAGCTCGTCCGGCTTGTCGCCCTCGACCGCGCCGAAGGCGACGTTCCCGTCGATGGAGAACCTGGCGATGCGCACGGGATGCTGCGCCCCTCACTTGAGCCGGCTGGAGTCTGACGCTCCAGGCTAACGCGGCAAGGGGGCTGCGCTTCCCGTATTCGGGGCGTGCGCGGCCGTGGTGAGTGATCTACGACCGTTGTGCGTACTACTGCGCGACGGAGGCCGTGGCGGGGACCTCCATCAGGATGGTGCGACGCGGGTTGGCCGTCTGGGAGGGGAGGTCGACGGAGTGCTCCGGCTGCTGCGGCGTCTGCAGTTCGTCGGCGTCCTCGAGGTGCGCCAGCGTCGTGCGCCGCGGGTTGGCTATGTTGCGGAACATCATCGTCGTCTTCACTGTTGTACGTGACCTTGTCGTCTACGGGCGTCCGGCCGGGTCCGAGGGCCTCTTACGCGGGCGCGGTTGTCAAAGTGTTACGTCTTGTAAAGCGTCAGGCTAAACATGCAATTCCCTTCCCAAGACGTGAAGACCCCATGATCAGCATGTGAGTTTGCTCACGACCCCGCAGGCAAAACGGTCAATTCAGGCCTGCAATTCACCCCCACGAAACGGACATTGCCCCCCTGAAGCCATCATTCCGCTCCTGATCATGGCGACTGGGACACCGCTTCCACCTGGGCGACTCGCTCACATAAGTCCGTTATGGACGAGATCACTTTCTACGTCCGGTAACCCCGCACTCACGTGCAGTCACGTGCGTCACGGCATAGTGCTCGGCCCTTGTTGGAGATCCGGCACTGTGCTGGAATTCCACGGACCGCCGCAGGATCGAGCCGGCGCACAGGGGGCGCAACGAGCGCCGCGTGGCGGCGAGAAGGGGGAGCCAGCGCCGGTCACTTCACGACCACAGGGGGCGCATTCAGGGCGCCACCTAAAACGCCGACACCGTGTCTTTCCGTTCACGCGGAGGGGCGCCTGGTCCAGAGGTTGCGACGCTAGTGCAGGGACGTTTCAAGAGGGATGGCAGTGCTTCGGCGGAGCCGGAGCCGCACGGCGGGACTGGCCCCAATGCCGGCAGTCCCTCCCCCCAGCACGCCCAGAACCCGGGCCCGGCACCGTCCGGCGACGGCGGAGAGCGCCCCGGGCGCCCCGGCGCGTCGGCACCCCCCGGGCCCCCCGGCTCCACCGCTCCGGCGGTCAAGCCGCCCAAGGGCCCGAGCGGCCCCGGATCGCGCGTTGCACTGCGCAACTGGCGCATCTCCACGCGCCTGGTGTCGCTGCTCGCGCTTCCCGTGGTGGCCGCCACCTCGCTGGGCGCGCTGCGCATCAGCGACAACATGGACGACATCCAGCAGCTCGACAACATGAAGCTGCTGACGGAGATGACCAAGCAGGCCACCGAGCTGGCCCAAGCGCTCCAGGACGAGCGCGACCTGGCCGCCGGTCCGCTGGCGCACGGCTCGAAGGCGAGCGACTACACGGTCAAGGGCTACCGGGACAAGACGGACCGGGCCAAGGCCAACTTCATCGACTCTGCCGAGGAGGTCGACACCTCCAACAAGGACGGCTCGCTCCAGGGCGTCCGCGAGAGCCTCGTCGGCGTGGTCGGCGACCTCGAACAGCTGTCGAAGATCCGCTCCAGCGCCTACCAGGCCAAGAACAACTCGACCCAGACCGTCGAGGCCTACCACCGTCTGGTCACGCACCTGCTGGACCTCTCCCAGGACATGGCCGAGGCCACCAGCAACCCCGAGATGATCCAGCGCACCCGCGCTCTGGCGTCCTTCTCCTCCGCCAAGGAGTACGCGTCGATGCAGCGCGCCGTTCTGGCGGCGGCGCTTCCCGCGAACAGCACCTCCATCGGCGACCTGTCGGAGAACGACCGGCTGTACGCGCAGTCGTCGCTGGAGAGCCAGAAGTCCGAGCTGCGCAGCTTCCGGAGCATCTACGGCACCGACAAGGCCACCGCTCTCCTCAAGCCCATCGAGGAGAACAACTCGACGATCACGGCCAGCGACAAGTACGCCAGCCGCGCCCTCGCCTCCCAGAACGCCCTGGACGACCTGCCGAAGCGCTCGTACCAGGACTGGGTGGACGACAGCTCGACCAAGATCGGGCAGATGAAGAAGATCGAGCACTCGCTGCTCGAGGACATGGAGCAGAAGGCCCGCGAGCTGCGCGCCGCCTCCGAGCGCGAGGCGATCATCTCCGGTGCGCTGATCCTGCTCGTGCTCGGCGTCTCCCTCGTCGGCGCCTTCGTCATCGCCCGCTCCATGATCCGCTCGCTGCGCCGTCTGCAGGAGACCGCCAACAAGGTCGCCCAGGACCGTCTGCCCGAGCTGGTCAAGCAGCTGTCGGAGTCGGACCCGCAGGACGTCGACACCTCCGTCGAGTCGGTCGGTGTGCACTCCCGGGACGAGATCGGCCAGGTGGCCGCGGCCTTCGACGACGTGCACCGCGAGGCGGTCCGCCTCGCCGCCGAGCAGGCCCTTCTGCGGGGCAACGTCAACGCGATGTTCACCAACCTCTCGCGCCGCTCCCAGGGTCTTATCCAGCGCCAGCTGTCGCTGATCTCCGAGCTCGAGTCCCGTGAGGCCGACCCGGACCAGCTGTCCTCGCTGTTCAAGCTCGACCACCTCGCGACGCGTATGCGCCGTAACGGTGAGAACCTCCTCGTCCTCGCCGGTGAAGAGCCCGGCCGCCGCTGGACCCGCCCGGTCCCGCTGGTCGACGTGCTCCGCGCCGCCGCCTCCGAGGTGGAGCAGTACGAGCGCATCGAACTGGCCGCCGTGCCCACCACCGAAGTGGCCGGCCGCGTGGTCAACGACCTCGTGCACCTCCTCGCCGAGCTGCTCGAGAACGCGACCTCCTTCTCCTCGCCGCAGACCAAGGTCAAGGTCACCGGTCACGCCCTGCCCGACGGCCGGGTGCTGATCGAGATCCACGACACCGGTATCGGCCTCTCCCCCGAGGACCTCGCGGCGATCAACGAGCGGCTCGCCTCGCCGCCCACCGTGGACGTGTCGGTCTCCCGCCGCATGGGTCTGTTCGTGGTCGGTCGTCTGTCGCAGCGCCACGGCATCCGCATCCAGCTGCGCCCGTCCGACTCCGGTGGTACGACCGCGCTGGTCATGCTGCCCGTCGATGTCGCCCAGGGCGGCAAGAAGCCGCAGCCCAAGCCGGGTCAGGGCGCCGGTGCCTCCGGTGGTCCGGCCGCCGCGCAGGCCGCCGCAGGTGTGGCCGCCGCACGGCGCCAGGCCGGTGCCGGCGCGCCCGGTGGTGGCGCCCTCGGTGCCGGTGCGTCCGCCGGTGGTGGTCTGCTCGGTGCCGGTCAGGGCCCGCGGGCCGCACTGCCGGGTGCGGGCGACGGCCGTCCGGGTGCGCCGGGCGGAGCACGTGGACCGCAGTCTCCGGCAGCCCCGCAGCAGGGTCGGCCGGCTCCCGCCGGTGCGGGCGCCGGGTTCGGTCAGGTGCCGGGTGCGCCGCAGGGCCTGCAGGCCGCGGGCATGGGTCAGGACAGCTTCGGCGGCGCTCGTGGCGCCGTACCGCCGCAGTCCCCGGCCGCGGGCGCTCCCGAGCAGCAGGAGGGCCGCGGCCGGCGTGGCCGTCAGCCGCAGCTGCCGGGCCGTGGCGGTCCGCGGGCCGAGCTGCCGGGCGGCAACCCGCAGCCCCGGCCGAGCTGGAGCGACGAGAACGCGCAGCCGCCGGTGCCGCGTGCCTCGCTCGACACCCCGCGCGGCCACGACGAGACCTCCCGGATGCCGCGCATCGACTCGACGTCCGAGATGCCGGCGATCCCGCGGTCCGAGGACCGGCAGGGTCCCGGTTCCACGTCCGAGTTCGGGCGCCCCGACTTCGGTGCCCCGGCGCCGGGCAACCCGCAGCACACCGGCCAGTTCGCCGCCCAGGACTTCGGCGCGCAGCAGCCGAGCACGAACGGTTCGCAGAACACGGGCCAGTTCGTCCGCTCGGACGTCTTCGGCGCTCCGTCCGGCCAGAACGGGCGAGGCGGCCGCGACGGGTCGAACAACCCGAACAACCCCGCCAACACGGGCCAGTTCGCGATCCCGCAGGCGTACGACTCCAGCTCGACGGGCCAGTTCGCCACGCCGGGCTACGACAACGGCTCCACCGGGCAGCACTCCCTCCCGGGCCGCCAGAACCCCAGTGACACAGGGCAGTTCGAGCGTCCGCAGCCGGGTGGCGACTTCGGTGCTCCGCGGCCGCAGGTCCCGCCGCGTCCGCAGCAGCGGCCCGTCCGCCAGGAACCCGAGGCCCTGCCGCCGGCGGGCCCGGGTGACGGCCGTACTCCGCTGTACGACACGCTGGAGACCAACTGGTTCCACGGCAGCCAGCAGGGCGGTCAGCAGAGCAACGGCTCCGCACCGGCCCCGCAGCAGCCGCAGGCTCCGGCCGCCCCCGCCGCTCCCGCGGCTCCGCAGCACTCTGCGGCTTCACAGCGTCCCGCCACTTCTTCCTGGCGCACCTCGCCGAACGACGATCTCGTCCGGCAGGCGGAGCGTGTCAGGCAGCCGGCGGCGGGCGGCGTCACCACCTCCGGCCTGCCGCGCCGGGTGCCCCGGGCAAACCTCGTTCCGGGCACGGCTCAGCAGCAACAGCACCAAGCCGGTCCGCAGGTCTCGCGTGCGCCTGACGACGTACGCGGCCGGCTGACCAATCTCCGTCGGGGCATCGCGCAGGGTCGCCAGGCCGGTACCGGTACCGGTCAGACCGGCAGTTTCCCGAGCCCCACTCACCAGCAGGAGCGTTAGTTGAGCCAGATGAGCCAGGCGGCACAGAACCTCAACTGGTTGATCACCAACTTCGTGGACAACACCCCCGGTGTGTCCCACACCGTCGTCGTATCCGCCGACGGTCTCCTTCTGGCGATGTCGGAAGGCTTCCCGCGGGACCGCGCAGACCAGCTGGCGGCCGTGGCGTCCGGGCTCACCTCGCTGACGGCCGGGGCCTCCCGGATCTTCGAGGGCGGTAACGTGGCGCAGACGGTCGTCGAGATGGAGCGGGGTTTCCTGTTCCTGATGTCCGTCTCGGACGGCTCGTCCCTGGCCGTGCTCGCGCACCCGGAGTGCGACATCGGCCTGGTCGGCTACGAGATGGCGCTGCTCGTCGACCGGGCAGGTGCGGTCCTCACACCGGACCTGCGGGCCGAACTACAGGGCAGTCTGCTCCACTGACCCGCCCAGGATCCACCCCCGTCACCACATCACCGTCCGGCCGCCACAATCCCCCCACGGCCAGTCAGACGGCCAGCCCGACCGATTGCTGTCCCGCCCGGAGGATTCATGACCCCGCCCACCGCCTCTCATGATCCGTACGCGGAGCCGTACGAGGATGAGGGCGACCAGCCACTGGTACGTCCGTACGCGATGACCGGTGGCCGGACCCGGCCCCGCTATCAGCTCGCCATCGAGGCGCTGATCAGCACCACGGCCGACCCGGCAGCGCTCATGGGGCTGCTCCCGGAGCACCAGCGCATCTGCCACCTGTGCCGTGAGGTGAAGTCGGTCGCGGAGGTGTCGGCGCTCCTGTCCATGCCGCTGGGCGTGGCCCGGATCCTTGTCGCGGACCTGGCCGAGGCCGGGCTCGTCGCCATCCACCAGCCTGGTGGCGACGAGACGACCGGTGCGCCGGACGTGACCCTGCTCGAAAGGGTGCTCAGTGGACTTCGCAAGCTCTGAACCGAGTCGTGCCACCACCTCCGCGAAGATCGTGGTGGCGGGCGGCTTCGGCGTGGGCAAGACCACGTTCGTCGGCGCCGTCTCGGAGATCAACCCGCTGCGCACGGAGGCCGTGATGACGTCCGCGAGCGCGGGCATCGACGACCTCACGCACACCGGGGACAAGACCACCACCACGGTGGCCATGGACTTCGGCCGTATCACCCTGGACCAGGACCTGATCCTGTACCTCTTCGGTACGCCGGGCCAGGACCGGTTCTGGTTCATGTGGGACGACCTGGTGCGCGGTGCGATCGGCGCGGTGGTGCTCGTGGACACCCGGCGCCTGGCGGACTGCTTCCCCGCGGTCGACTACTTCGAGAACAGCGGCCTGCCCTTCGTCGTCGCGCTGAACGGCTTCGACGGGCACCAGCCGTACGCTCCCGAGGAGGTGCGCGAGGCGCTGCAGATCGGGCCGGACACCCCGATCATCACGACGGACGCCCGGCACCGTTCGGACGCGAAGAGCGCACTGATCACACTGGTCGAGCACGCTCTCATGGCACGGCTGAGGTAACACTCAAATCAGCCATGTCATACGGCAGTTGTCGTAGACGCATCGGAGCCGGCTGTGGCCTTTGACACGGTCGGCCCCGGTGTTCATAACGTTTCGGGAGAGGAATCGGGTGGCACGGCCACTCGTCGCTGTCAACCGGTCTCGCTGCGCTCACATTGGCCCCGTCTTTTGACGGGGCTCGCTCTTTATGACCGTTTTATCTGGGTCTTACATCACACGGAATCCTCGCTTTCCACTGTTTGGAAGAGCGCAGGTCGTCGTGCTGGAATGCGTGAACTGCCCAATAGTCAAAGACGTACTCAGTAGTACTGCGTACTCAAGGGCGTACTGGGCTCTGAGACACTGCGGCACATCGTTGGTGCCGACCGCCGGAAGGTTGTTGGTCGAGTGAGGCGAAGCAAGAACGGTCCCGAGCCGTCGGCCCGGGGCAACTTCACCCCGCCGCCGCGCGGAGCGGCGCCCGCCCCTGTGCCCGGTTCGGAGCCGACGGCCGTACCCGCTCCGAGCGGCGGCCGTTTCTCCCCCCGCAACTGGCGGGTGCCGACCCGGCTGAACGCGATCCTGCTCATACCCGTGATGGTCGGCCTCGTGATGGGCGGCTTCCAGGTGAAGAGCTCGATCGACACCTGGCAGGAGGCACAGGACGCGGAGAACACCGCACGTCTGGTGCGGGCCTCCCTGACCTATGCCAACGCGGTGAACAACGAGCGCGACATCACCGCGGCACCGCTGCTCAAGGGCAAGAGCGCGACCGCCAAGGACAAAGCGACGATCGCCGCGGCCCGCAAGGCCACGGACGACGCAGCCGACGCCTTCGACGAGGCGGCGCAGAACATGCCGCAGAAGGCCGGCCTGCTGCGCCGCCTCAAGCTGTTCCGCCAGGCCGAGCCCCAGCTGGCCACCCTGCGCGCGACCGCGTACTCCTCGAAGGTCCACGGCGTGGAGACCGAAGAGGGCTACGTCGCGGTCGCCCACCCCCTGATGGAGTTCGCCAACGAGCTGGGCCTGGGCACGGGCAACATCACCAGCTACGGCCGGACCGTCTACGCCATCTCGCTCACCCAGGCCGCCCTGTCGCTGGAGCGGTCGATCGGCATGCACCTGCTGATCAGCCCCGGCCCCAAGAAGGACGACCTCGCCAAGCAGCGCGTGGCCCTCTCCTCCTACGCCTACCTCGAGGGCATCGCCATCGAGGAGTACAAGGCCGGCGGCACCGAGGCGGACGCGCAGAAGCTCATCGACCTCGAGGCGAAGGCCAGGACCGAGGGCGTGGCCCAGGCCAAGCAGGCCGCCGCGCAGGCAGCGGCCAACAACCAGGCCTACGTACCGCCGCCGTCCGGCGACACGGCCATGGTCACGGCCCTCTCGGCACTGCAGACCACCGACACCGGCGCCCGCGCCCAGCTCGCCGCGAAGGGCATCACCGCGGAGAACTGGTGGGGGGTCACCACCCTCCGGGCCAACGTCTACCGGCAGATCCAGTCGGACATGGCCGACAAGGCCGTGAAC
Organism: Streptomyces sp. NPDC001401; assembly: GCF_042895385.1. Classification (NCBI taxonomy): domain Bacteria; kingdom Bacillati; phylum Actinomycetota; class Actinomycetes; order Kitasatosporales; family Streptomycetaceae; genus Streptomyces; species Streptomyces sp. NPDC001401. Next base: position 192,840 of record NZ_JBIAWI010000008.1, on the reverse strand, counting down.
GAGGCCTCGGACATCGCCGACAACGCCAAGCGTGACGCCTTGATCACCGGTGCCGCCGTCGTCGTCGCCCTGCTCCTGGCGTTCATCCTGGCCGGTGCCGTGGCCCGCCAGATGTCCCGCTCGATGCGCCAGCTGCGCAACGCCGCCTTCGGCATCGCCGAGCAGCGTCTGCCGATGCTGGTCGACCAGCTCTCGCGCACCGACCCGGGCCGTGTCGACACCCGGGTCCAGCCCATCCCGATCAACACCCGCGACGAGATCGGCGAGGTCGCCCGCGCCTTCGACCAGGTCCACCGCGAGGCCGTGCGACTCGCCGCCGAGCAGGCCCTGCTCCGGGGCAACATCAACGCGATCTTCACCAACCTGTCGCGCCGCAACCAGTCGCTGATCGAGGGCCAGCTGACCCTGATCACGGACCTGGAGAACAACGAGGCCGACCCGGACCAGCTGGAGAACCTCTTCCGCCTGGACCACCTCGCGACCCGTATGCGCCGCAACGGCGAGAACCTCCTGGTCCTCGCCGGCGAGGAGCCCGGCCGCCGCTGGGACCAGCCGGTCCCGCTGGTCGACGTCCTGCGCGCCGCCTCCTCCGAGGTGGAGCAGTACGAGCGCATCGAGCTCTCCGGCGTCCCGGAGGCCGAGATCCACGGCCGCGCGGTCACCGACCTCGTGCACCTGCTGGCCGAGCTGCTGGAGAACGCGACGACGTTCTCCTCCCCGCAGACCAAGGTCCGCGTCACCGCGACCCGTCTGCCCGACGGCCGCATCATGATCGAGATCCACGACAAGGGCATCGGCCTGACCGCCGAGGACTTCGCGGACATCAACCACAAGCTGGCCAACCCGCCGACCGTGGACGCCGCGATCTCCCAGCGCATGGGCCTGTTCGTGGTCGGCCGGCTGTCCGACCGGCACGGCATCCGCGTCCAGCTGCGCCCCTCCGGCGAGCAGGCCGGCACCACCTCGCTGGTCATGCTGCCCGACGCGATCACCCACGGCGGTGGCGGCGAGCAGCAGCCGCGCGACGAGTTCACGGTCTCGCAGATCATCCCGGAGCAGAACTACCAGGGTGAGGACTTCAACAACGGCCTGCCGATGCGCACGGCCGCGGAGCTCGGCTTCGACGACAGCCGCTACATCGACGTCCCGGACGACATACGCGAGCTGGACCCCGTCGGCCGCTCGCTGATGCGCGAGGAGCGCCGTGCGGCCCTGGAGGCCCAGTCGCACGGCGACGAGCCGGCCCAGGAGTCCCCGGAGACCCCGTACGCCGACGCGTTCGACCAGCCGTCCTACGACAACGGCCGCGGCGGCTTCCCGGAGCAGCAGCCCGGCGGCTACGACCCGCGCCCGGCGTACGACGAGCCGCAGCAGACTCCGTACGAGGAGCAGCAGCGCCCCGCGTACGACGAGCCGGCTCAGCGTCCGTCGTACGACGAGCCGTACTACGCGCCGAACGGCGGGCTGCCGCAGAACGACACGTTCTCGTCGAACGGCGGCTACCCCGAGCCCTCGTATGCGGAGCCGGTCCGCGAGGAGCCCGCCGCCACCCGCGCCTCCGCCCCGGAGTCCTTCCCGGCCTTCCAGGAGCGGCGCCAGCAGGACGATTGGCCGCAGCAGGACGGCTACCAGAACGGGTACTCGTCCGAGTACGCTCCGGAAACGGAATCTGCTCAGGCCGCTGACGTGAGCGAGCGTGACCGCGTAGGCTTCGACCGTCCGGGACCGGCCTCTTCCGCCGCTCACGCGCTGACCGACGCCGGACTGCCCCGCCGCGGTTCCTTCGGTGGCGGTGCGAACGGCACGAGCGGTTCGAACGGCGCGCGGCACGTGAGCCAGGAGGCGCCGGCCCCCGCACCGGCGAGCAACGGCAACGGAAGCGGCCCCGGCGGCGACTGGCGTTCGGCGAACGACGAGCGCTGGCAGCAGGCCTCGGCGCTCCGGAAGCCCAAGGCGGGCGGGGTCACCTCCTCCGGCCTGCCGCGGCGGGTGCCCAAGGCCAACCTGGTCGAGGGAGCCGCCGAGACCACCCCCCAGGGCGGCCCATCGGTCTCCCGCGCCCCGGAGGACGTCCGGGGCAGGCTGAGCAACCTGCGCCGAGGCGTCCAGCGCGGACGCAACGCAGGCAGTGAAACGAACGGTCAGGGCTTCGGCTCTGACAGCACCTACAACCAGGAGCGTTAGTGTGAGCCCGATGAGCCAGGCGGCACAGAACCTGAACTGGTTGATCACCAACTTCGTGGACAACACCCCGGGGGTGTCCCACACCGTGGTGGTCTCCGCCGACGGACTCCTTCTGGCGATGTCCGAAGGTTTTCCCCGCGACCGCGCCGACCAGCTTGCGGCCGTCGCCTCCGGTCTGACGTCACTGACGGCGGGCGCCTCCCGGATCTTCGAGGGCGGCGCCGTGAACCAGACGGTTGTGGAGATGGAGCGGGGATTCCTGTTCATCATGTCCGTATCCGACGGTTCCTCGCTCGCGGTTCTCGCTCATCCCGAGGCGGACATCGGCCTCATTGGGTACGAGATGGCACTTCTGGTCGACCGTGCCGGTACGGTCCTGACACCGGATCTTCGTGCGGAGCTCCAGGGCAGCCTGCTCAACTGACAGACAGACGGTGCGTTTTGGCGTCCCGGGGCCGTAAGGTTTCGGGACGCGGCTCCACAGGGATTGGGTGCCCGGCACAGTCGGAGGAGGAGAAAGTGGCAACACCCCCAGGCGGTTCGAATTCGGGCAACTGGTCGTACGGCCCTGCCCAGGGCCAGGGCGGCGGTTCCCAGAACCCGAACCGTTACAACTTCCCCTCCACCCCGAGCCAGCGGCGTCAGCACCCGTACGCGCCCCAGGGTCCGCAGGGTCCCGGCCCGTCGCCGTACGACCAGCCGCCGGCGCCGCGCATCCAGCCCGTGCAGCCGCAGCGACGTGCTCCTGAGCCGGCCCCCGCAGGGTCGTCGAACAACCCCTTGGTGCGTCCGTACGCCATGACCGGCGGCCGGACGCGCCCGCGCTACCAGCTCGCCATCGAGGCGCTGGTGCACACCACCGCGCAGCCGCACCAGATGCAGGGCCAGCTGCCCGAGCATCAGCGGATCTGCAACCTCTGCCGCGAGATCAAGTCGGTGGCGGAAATCTCCGCCCTCCTGACGATCCCTCTCGGCGTGGCCAGGATCCTCGTCGCCGACTTGGCGGAGGCGGGACTGGTCGCCATCCATCAGCCCGGCGGCGACGAGAACGCCGGCGGCCAGCCAGACGTGACACTGCTCGAAAGGGTGCTCAGTGGACTTCGCAAGCTCTAGCGGCGGTCCTTCCCGCTCCACCACCTCGGCGAAGATCGTGGTGGCGGGTGGCTTCGGCGTGGGCAAGACCACGTTCGTCGGGGCCGTCTCGGAGATCAACCCGCTGCGTACCGAGGCCGTCATGACGTCTGCTTCGGCAGGCATCGACGACCTCACCCACACCGGGGACAAGACCACCACCACGGTGGCCATGGACTTCGGCCGTATCACCCTGGACCAGGACCTGATCCTGTACCTCTTCGGCACCCCGGGTCAGGACCGGTTCTGGTTCATGTGGGACGACCTGGTGCGCGGTGCGATCGGTGCGATTGTGCTGGTTGACACCAGGCGCCTTGCTGACTGCTTCCCGGCTGTCGACTACTTCGAGAACTCGGGGCTTCCTTTTGTGATCGCTCTGAATGGGTTTGACGGGAATCAGCCGTACAACCCGGACGAGGTGCGGGAGGCTCTGCAGATCGGGCCGGACACTCCGATCATCACGACTGATGCGCGGCATCGGGCGGATGCGAAGTCTGCGCTGATCACGCTCGTTGAGCATGCGTTGATGGCTCGGCTGCGGTAGGTAGATCTTTGCGGCCACTGGGCTGCCTCGGACGGTTGTTTGCCGTCTGCGGCGGCCCAGTGGCTTGTCGCGCCCACGCGGCGGAGCCGCAAATCGATACAGCCCCGCGCCCCTGGCAAGGCGAAGGGCCCCTCTCTTTCGAGAGGGGCCCTTCGCCTTGCTTGCGGCCTCAGTGCCAGCTGTGCGGAGCCCGGAAGCCGGGCTCGCGCTCCAGGCGGCGCCAGCCGGCCTTGGGGTGGGCGCGGTGGGGCTGGGTGTCCGACGGGGCGGCTGCGGCGCGGGCCAGGAGGACGGCCGTGATGGCGGCGACTTCCTCGGGCTCGGCGTGGCCCTTCTCGACACGAATGTCAGGGGTGTTCATAGGTCTCAGTCTCCGTGAGAGAGGTTTCCGCGAGGGTGTCGCGGAGGGTCCGCTGGGTTACTGCGGAGGGTTGCCGTGCTTACGCGACGGCAGGTCGGCGTGCTTGGTCTGCAGCATCGCCAGGGAGCGGATGAGGATCTCGCGGGTTTCGGTCGGGTCGATGACGTCGTCGACCAGGCCACGCTCGGCCGCGTAGTACGGGTGCATCAGCTCCGACTTGTACTCCTTGACCATGCGGGCCCGCATGGCCTCGGGGTCCTCGGCCTCTGCGATCTGTCGCCGGAAGATGACGTTGGCGGCCCCTTCGGCGCCCATCACGGCGATCTCGTTCGTCGGCCAGGCGTAGGTGAGGTCGGCACCGATGGACTGGCTGTCCATGACGATGTAGGCGCCTCCGTACGCCTTGCGCAGGATCAGCGAAATCCGCGGCACGGTCGCGTTGCAGTAGGCGTATAGGAGCTTCGCGCCGTGGCGGATGATGCCGCCGTGCTCCTGGTCGACACCGGGGAGGAACCCCGGGACGTCCAGGAAGGTGACGATCGGGATGTTAAAAGCGTCACACATCTGGACGAAACGCGCAGCTTTTTCCGACGCCTCGATGTCCAGGACGCCCGCGAGGGTCTGCGGCTGGTTGGCGACGATGCCGACCACCTGGCCGTCCAGGCGGCCCAGCGCGCAGATGATGTTGCGGGCCCAGCGCTCGTGCACCTCGAGGTACTCGCCGTCGTCGACGATCTCCTCGATCACCTTGGCCATGTCGTACGGCCGGTTGCCGTCCGCCGGGACCAGGTCGAGCAGCACGTCGCTACGGCGGTCCGCCGCGTCCGTGGAGTCCACCCGCGGCGGGTTCTCCCGGTTGTTCTGCGGGAGCAGCGAGAGGAGGTAGCGGACCTCGGCGATGCAGGTCTCTTCGTCGTCGTAGGCGAAGTGGCAGACGCCGGAGGTCTCCGCGTGGACGTCCGCGCCGCCCAGGCCGTTCTGGGTGATCTCCTCGCCGGTGACCGCCTTGACCACGTCGGGGCCGGTGATGAACATCTGCGAGGTCTCGCGGACCATGAAGACGAAGTCCGTCAGGGCGGGGCTGTAGGCCGCGCCGCCGGCGCAGGGGCCGAGCATCACCGAGATCTGCGGGATGACCCCGGACGCCCTGGTGTTGCGCTGGAAGATGCCGCCGTAGCCCGCCAGGGCCGAGACACCTTCCTGGATGCGGGCGCCCGCGCCGTCGTTCAGCGACACCAGCGGCGCCCCGGCCGCGATGGCCATGTCCATGATCTTGTGGATCTTGGTGGCGTGGGCCTCGCCCAGCGCGCCGCCGAAGATGCGGAAGTCATGGGCGTAGACGAAGACCGTGCGGCCCTCCACCGTGCCCCAGCCGGTGATCACACCGTCCGTGTACGGCTTCTTGGCCTCCAGGCCGAAGCCGACCGCGCGGTGCCGGCGCAGCTGCTCGACCTCCTGGAAGGAGCCCGCATCCAGCAGCAGCTCGATGCGCTCCCGGCCGGTCAGCTTGCCCTTGGCGTGCTGCGCCTCGGTCGCCTTCTCGCTCGGGCCGGCCAGCGCCTGCGCACGGATCTCGTGCAGCTCGGCCACGCGCCCGCGCGCGTCCGTCGGCTCACCCGTCGAATCACCCGGCGCCTCATCCAAAACGGTCATGTAGTGACCTTACGAAGCCCACCCAAGAAAGCGAGCCGTCGACTCCGTACAGTCTCCGGCCCGTTTTCCTGGTACCCCTGAACAGAACCTCGACGGCATGCAGGCCTTCCGACTGCTCAGAGGGCGTCCGGCTTGTAGGGGTCACACAAAGCCGTCAGCTGAGAGCCAGCTCACATCGATGAGTCGCACATGACACGCCTGGGGTAATCCGGAGGGTCGTACGGCGGCCGGTGCACAGGACTTCGACGCTGTCATCGGCCCGCACCAGCGCGCGTACCGGGTGGTTCCAGGTGATCTCGAACGGCTCACCCGTTCGGGGCGGCTCGCTCACGCAGAGGGTAGCGGTGCGGCCGTGGAGGCGTACGAGGACGCTCGCGGCGGCGGAGGCGGTCAGCGGGCCCGCCGTGCCCGGCCCCCAGAAGTTGGCGGCCGTGAAGCCCAGGGAGGGGACCCGCACGGCCTGGCAGGTGCTGTCGTTGGCGAGGAGCGACAGCCAGTGGCGGTCGGCGGCGCGGGAGGCCACGGCTCGGCGGGAGGCGCCGGGCATGAGGACGTAGACATACGTGGCGTCGGTCGGGTCCGTGCCGTGGTCGAGCCAGAGGGTCTGCCAGCGGCGGGTGGCCGGCTGGGCCGTACTGGTGGTGTTGATGTCGGCCCAGGCGCCGGTGCGGTCCTCGCGGAGGGTGTGCGGGTCGCCACCGGGGAGCAGCCAGCCGCCGTGGCCTTCCAGGTGGGCCCAGCCCCTCCCCCGTACGAATTCCTGTGTCCCGCCCTCCCCCAGGTTGCGGTTGTCGACGACGGTCTCGACCGGGACGCCGTCGGTGCAGGTGATGCCCGCGCCGAGGCAGATCACCGCGTCCGTGACGCAGAACCACGACTTGCGGGCCTGCAGCGTCGAGCCGAGGCCCTTGAGGTGCTGGCCGACGGCCGCGTACTCGCCGTCCGTCGTGCCGCCGACCCAGCGCACGTCCGGCTTGGGCGCGCCCCACTCGCCGCCCGCCTTGTCGGCCAGCGGAACGGTGGAGACGGTGGTGCCGGGGAGGCGGTACCAGTCGACGGTCGGCCAGAACCAGTCCGTGTACTGGTCGGACCGGCCGGCGGGCCACCAGTAGAGCATTCCGGCGCCCGTGTGCCAGCCTCGCGGGTTCTCGCCGTTGCCGCACTCGTAGTACGTGATGCGGTCGCTGCACATCGCGATGCTCGCCGTGAAGCCGGAGCCGCGGTGGACGGCGCGGTCCATGGCCGCGAAGAGGCGGTGGCCGACGGGTTCCGGGGCGGCCGGGACCGGCGAGTCGGCGACGGCGTGCAGCCGGGCCAGGTCTGCGACGCCGAACTGAGGTGCCGTCAGTACCGGTGTCACCGTGTCCCGTTCGATCCAGCCCTTGATGTACGAGTACCAGCGCTCGCGTTCCGCCGTGCTCGCCCCGCCGGCCAGCAGGGCGACGGCCGCGATGATGCCCTGCCCGTGGAAGTGGTCGCTGCGCATGACGTGGCGTTCGTCGCTCTTGAGGTAACCCCGGCTGATGGCACGGCCGTTGACGCCGTCCATCACCAACCCGTCGTGGATCAGGGGCGCGTAGGCGTGCTCGACGCTGTCGAGGACGAGCTGCCGGTTGGGGTCGGTCACCTCCCACGCGGATCCCGCGAGGAGCGTGAAGAGGCGGCCGAGGCCGTCGAGCATGACTTGTCCGTACGTCCCCGAGTAGGCGACCCAGGTGTGCTGGACGAACGAGCCGTCCGCGTACAGCCCGTCCCCCTTCGTGACGTACGGGAAGACCGGGGAGAGGGCGTCGCGGGCGAGCGCGAGCCTGGTGTCCGCGCGGCCCAGGATGCCGCGCAGGGCCACGGAGCGGCACAGGTCGACGCGGTTGGCGCCGGTGGAGGTGCCGGAGTAGTCGGTGAGCATCGTGTCGGGGATGAAGTGGTCGACGGCGGCGCAGGCCGCTTCCCGCTGGGCGTCGGTGAGGTCGTCGTACAGGACGGCCGTGATGTCCATCAGCAGGCGGGGGCTGCCGATCTGCCATTCCCACCAGTTGCCGTAGCGGGTCGTGGAGGGGTTGTAGATCGTGGCGGAGAGGTGGTCGAGGCCGCGCAGGACGTCCGCGAGGAGGGCAGGGTCGCCGGTCGAGCCGGTGCCCTGCTGGACGTAGGCCTGGGTCATCGTCCACAGGCGGCCGTAGCTCTGGGTGATGCCGGAGGGCGGGTCGTAGGGGTAGCCGGGCCAGAGGGAGGTGGGGGTGGGGGCCATGGTGGCCCGGGCGGCGCGGGCGAGTTCTCCGGTTTCGGCGAGGCGGGAGGCGTACGGCTGCGCGGTGGGGTCGTAGCCGGTGCCGAGGGCGAGGTCGAGCCAGCGGCGGCGGAGGGCCTCGTAGGGGTCGGGGGCGGCGGCGCGGGCGGAGGGTGCGGCCGCGGCCAGGAGTGCCGCCGCGAGTAGGACGGCCCTACGGGTCGGTCTCATGGAGCCCCTGCGGTGTGGGTTCATGCCATGGGCATCTACCACCTCAGCGTAACCACGCCAACACTTTGCGGATGATGTTGAAACTTGAATGGAATAGGTCTACGGTCGGTTCTGTTGAGTAGTTCAACGTTCAACATACTCACCCCAAGGAGCACGTCATGGCGAACCCCGACCTGACCGCACTGACCGGCGACTACGCGATCGACACGGCCCACTCCACGATCGGCTTCACCGTCCGCCACGCCATGGTCACCAACGTCAAGGGGAAGTTCCTCGACTTCAGCGGGTCACTGCACCTGGACGGCGGCGCCCCGTCGACGTCGACGGCCTCCATCGACGTCAAGATGGAGAGCATCGACACCGGGTCCGCCGACCGCGACGGTCACCTGAAGAGCGCGGACTTCTTCAAGATCGACGAGTTCCCGACCATGACCTTCCGCTCCACCTCGGCCGAGGCCCTCGGCGGCGACGACTACCGCATCACCGGCGATCTGACGATTCTCGGCACCACCAAGCCGCTCACCATCGACCTCGAGTTCAACGGCGCCGCGAAGGACCCCTTCGGCAACGAGCGCGTCGGCTTCGAGGGCAAGGCGGAGATCCTGCGTTCCGAGTGGGGTCTGACGTGGAACGCGGCGCTGGAGACGGGTGGTGTGCTGGTCTCCGACAAGATCAAGCTGAACTTCGACATCTCGGCGATCAAGAACGCCTGATTCCGCACGACTGCGCCTTCACGGCATCTGCACCCGAGTGCGCCCGTCCCCCTGTATCAGGAGGGCGGGCGCTCGGTCATGCCCATGGAACGTCAGACCCAGGGGGACCCATGACCAGGAAGTCAGGACCACAGCACTATCCGGGAGCCGACCGTACCCACTGGTACCAGAACCGCTGGCCCGGCGACGCCATGGAGGTCAACGTCGTCGTCCTGCACACCACCGAGGGCCGCACGCTGCCCGACTACAACGGCGGCCGGATGGCGCCGAACCTGACGGCGGTGCCGGACCTCACGGCCCAGAAGCTCACCTGGTACCAGCACTTCGACATCGACGTCTCCTCGCGCGCCCTGGTGAACCTTCCGGGCGGCGTCGAGACGAACACTCTGAACGTCTGCCAGGCCGAACTGGTCGGCACCTGCGACCCCGTCACCCACGGGAAGTGGACGGATGCCGGGAGGGCGCACCTCTACTGGCCCCAGGCCCCGGAGTGGGCCCTGCGCGAGCTCGCCCGGTTCCTGGCCTGGATGCACCAGGAGCACGATGTGCCGCTGAGCGGGCCGGAGCTGTGGCCGCCGTACCCGAAGTCGTTCGGGAGCCGGGCCGGGCAGCGGATGAGCGGGCACGAGTGGAACGCGTTCAACGGGGTGTGCGGTCACACGCACGTGCCCGAGAACGACCATGGGGATCCCGGGGCGATCGACTTCGACGGGCTGATCAGGTTCGCGAAGGCTGCACTGGACGTTTGAGCCGCGCCAAACGCTCCGCGGGGTGTGCCGCGATGGGTCGTCTGTCGTCTGCGGCCCGCTTTCCGAAACGGACTGAGCGGGCTCAACTCGTGCAGGAGCGGCGGAGGTCGAGGTCGAGCTGGGCGTACTGGGCGGGAGTGGGCACGACGCTCAGGTGCCGGTCGCCGCGCGAGGTGCGCACCGTCAGGTACAGCAGGGGCGTGCCGTGCGGCGGGCGGGGCAGCCAGCAGTTGCAGACGGCGGCGCGGACGTGCAGGGTGCGTGCCTGGCCGGGGGCCAGAGGGCTGCCGGGCAGGGGGACGTAGAGGATGAGGTTCTCGTATCCCTCCCGGGTGCCCTCGACCGAGACGAGTGAGGTGGCGGCGGCGCGCAGCGTGATGCCGAAGTACGGGTTGTACGCCTTCGGCACGCTCACGTGCGTGATGCGGACACTGATGCCCGCGGCCGGGACGGGTGCGGGAGAGGCCGGACGGGGACTGAGGAAGTACCCGGCCAGCGAGGTGAGGACGACCAGGCAGGCCGAGGCGGCGACGGCTGCCCGGGCGCGGCGCGACAGGGCCCGCCAGAGCTCGCGGAACAGGGGCCGGTCCGCGTCGAGGATTTCGATGACGCCCTGACCGTCCCCCTCGGACGGCGTCAGCATGGCGAGAGCCTAGGAGCCCCCCGCGGGCCGAGGGATATCGGCCAATCAACCCTTTTTCCAGCATTACTTGGACGTACGCCTGCGCGGCACCGGCAGCAGCCACCACGCCGACGCCACCGACAGCACCACGCCGACGGCGATGCCCTCCAGCCGGGTCGGCAGCAGATGCTGGGCGTCCTGGCCGAAGTAGCCGAGGAGGAGGGAGAGGGCGCAGGTCATCCCGGCCGCCCAGTAGGCGTAGTTGAGGGGCCGCAGCCACAGCGCGACCGCGAGGACGGCGAACATCAGCGCCACGGAGGCATGGCCGGTGACGCCGGCCGCCGCCACGCCCGCCGCCAGCAGCGTGCCGACGCAGGCCCCGGCGAGGCGCTCGACTCCCTTGCGCAGCACGTCGCTCCGGCCGCGGTTGCCGCTCGCGGCGACGTAGGCGGTGAGGACCGCCCAGGGCCAGTGGTCGTCGAAGAGCAGGCGGCCGAGGGCGAAGGCGGCGGCGATACCGGCCGCCATCTGCAGCGCCATGCGCGTGCTCGGACGGGGGTGGAGGCGGGAGCGGCGCGGCGGCTGCTCGGGAGCCGGTTCCGCACGCCATGGGCCGAACCGGTCCCCCAAGCCCTGCACCAGCCAGACCGAGCAGCATGCCAGCGCCCCGATCAGCGCCGACCAGAACCAGGTCACCAGCCCGCTCTGCGCCTCGGGCGGCAGGGCGGGGCCGGGGACGACCAGGAGGGCGACGAGCGGGAGGGTCATCAGGGTGCCGGCCTTCGTCGCGGCCGGGCCGTAGCGGCGGATCCAGATGGCCAGCGAGATGCCGGCGGTGAAGACGGCGGCGCCGATCGCGTAATGGGCGGCGATCAGGCGGCCGAGGAAGATCGAGGCGCCGGCCGTCGCGGGCAGCAGCACGAGCGCGGTGAGCCGACGGCGGGTGTCGGCGGTGCGCTGGGTCGAGGCCAGGGTGAGCGTCAGGGCGACCGCGAGGACGAGCACGTCGGTGTGCAGCCCGGCGGCGCCCTCCAGCACGAGGGCGGCGGCCCAGCAGAGCAGCATGGCGGTCATCGTCAGCACCGCTTCGTACGCGTTGCGTATTAATTTTGCGGTCACTCGCTCGATAATACGGGCATTGACGGCGTCAGGATAGTAAGCATTCACGTACGATCTCTGTCATGGACCACCTCCCCGAAGCCGCCCGCATCCGCCGTGGCGTCATGCGTCTCAACCGTCGGCTGCGGCAGGAGCGCGGCGACGGGAGTCTCAGCGCCAACCAGCTGTTGGTGCTCGGGCATCTGCACCGGCACGGTTCGGCCACGCCCGGCGAGGTAGCGGCGGCCGAGCGGCAGCGGCCGCAGTCGCTGACCCGGGTCTTCGCGGAGCTGGAGGAGGACGGACTGATCGCGCGGGAGCCGGGCACCGTCGACCGGCGGCAGTCCGTGCTGTCGCTGACCGGGCAGGGGCGGCGGGCGCTGGAGCGGGACATGGCCGACCGGGACGCCTGGCTGTCCGGCGCGCTGGCGTCGCTGAGCCCGACGGAGCGGGGGGTGCTGGAGCTGGCGGCGGCGCTGATGGAGCGGCTGGCAGACGCGGGGGACGCGGAGGACTGACGCCTCAGAAACCTCCGCCGAAGTCCCCGCCGCCCCCGAAGTCGCCGCCTCCCCCGCCGTCGCCGAACCCGCCCCCGAAGTCACCCGGGTCGAAGTCCGCGCCCGAGGTGTCCCCGCCGTCGTATCCGCCGCCGAAGTCGCCGTACCCGGTGCCGTAGTCGGCCGCGTACGACGGGGTCGCCATCATGCTGCCCAGCAGTGTGCCGACGAGCAGGCCGGGCAGCAGGCCGCCGCCGAAGTAGCCGCCCGCCCAGGGGCCGTAGGCCGGGCCCGCGTCCCAGTACGGGCGGCGGCCCTGGTCGGTGTCGACCTCGCGGATGACGGGGTCGCGGCCGTCGGCGAGGCGGGTGGCGTCGGCCGCGCAGACGGGAACCTCGCGCGGGGCGCCGCCCGGGGGCGTCCAGGTGGCGTCGGCGACGGAGGGGCCGTGGCGCGGGTCGAAGAAGCAGGGCGGCCGGCGTTCGGGCAGGGGGTGGCCCTCGCGGCGGGCGGCGAGCAGGGTCAGCGAGAAGCGGCCGTCCTCCAGGGCTTGGGTGACGGCGCGCACGTCCTCGGGTCTGCGGGCCTCGGCCATGGACGACTTCGCCTGCTCGTAGGCGTCCAGCGCGCGTTCGTAGTCGGCGCGCATGGCGTCGTCGGCGCCCGCCTCCGCCGGGTGGAAGTCGAGGCGGTCCAGCTCCTCGCCGAAGGCCGTGATGTCCTCGTCGACCACGACCCGCAGCCGGTCCAGCGCGGCCCGCTGCTCCTCGGCCCTGCGGCGCCGGTTGCGTCGTACCAGCGTGTAGGCGCCCGCGCCGCCCGCCACCAGCACCGCGCCCGCCACGATCAGTGCGGTGTACGACACCCCGCCGCCACCGGAGGAAGAGCCCCAGCTCGACGGGGCCGAGCCGCCCATGTTGGCGAGGGCGCTGTTCGTGAAGTCGTCCAGCTGGGTCTTGGCGTTCTTGTCGCCCTGGACGCTGGTGACGAGGTTCTGTACGGCGGTGCGCGGCAGGACGGAGGAGTCGGCCCTGGCGTCGAAGCGGTCGCCCAGGCGGATGGCGTACAGGCCCGTGATGCCGGTGGCGGTGCGGAGGTTCCGGAAGAGATCCGTCGTCGGGTAGCCGGCCGGGAGGACCGCGACGAAGAGCGGCTTGTCGGCGTCCTTGATCTTCCGGGCGAGGGCGTGCGCATCGGCGGACGACAGCTGGGCGCTCGCCGCCGGGTCGACGTAGACCGGGCTCTTGCGCAGGGCCTGGGCGATCGTCGAGACGCTGGTGTCCGCCGAGGCCGGCGCGGGGGCCACCGCCAGTACGGTCAGGGCGGCGAGCACCAGGGCCAGGAGCAGCCCTGGGAGGCTTCGGGTCCGTACGCCGGGCTTCATAGTTCGAAGCTACCCGAAGCCTCCCAAAACTGGTCATCCATCCAGGTGGTGCTTGCCTCAGGCGGCCTTGTAGGCCGCGATCAGCTTCTCCACCGCCGCGCGGTACCGCCCGGTGAGCGAGAGGTGATCGGCCTCGGCGAAGGGCTTCGCGACCGCCGCAGTGATGCCGGCGCCCGCCTTCTGCTGGACGATCAGCCGGGCCTTGGTGACGAGCTCGCGGCCGGCCTCGTCCGCTCCCGCCTTCTCGGCGACGGCGGCGGCCACCGCGAGCGCCTTCAGGGTCACCGCGCCGCCCTCCGGCACCTTGGTCAGGGTCGTCAGACCCCAGCCGTACGGGAACTGCGGGTCGTACGCCGTGTCACCGACGTTGATCGGCAGCTGGGCCTCGGACTTGGGCCAGGTGACCGGGAGTCGGCCGGTGAAGGGGCGTTTGCCGTAGAGGACGTCGGCCACTCCGTCGCCCTCGGTACCCGGCAGCCAGGAGGCGACCAGGCCGTCGATCCCGCCGAGCCGGTCGCCGATCAGCTGGGGGCGCCCGGAGACGATCAGCACCGCGCACTTCATGGCCGCGCACACCTTGTCGACGGCGGCCTTGTCGGCGGCGGAGAGCTGCAGGTCGTGCCCGTTGCCGACGTCGCCGACGCCCTCGGCGTACGGGGTCTCGCCGACGACGACCACGCCGACGTCATAGCCGCTCGTGGGAGCGGAGGCGTCCTTGGAGTAGGTGACGTCTCCGTCCTTCCGCATCCCGTCGAGGATCGTCGTGCCCTGGGTGTGGGTGCCGGATGCGCCCTGCCAGGTGACGGTCCAGCCACCGGTCTGGTTGCCGAGGTCGTCGGCGTTGGACCCGGCGACGTAGACCTTCTGGTTCTTCTTCAGAGGCAGGACGCCGCCGGAGTTCTTCAGCAGGACCTGCGACTCGGCTGCCGCCTGCCTTGCGACGGCCCTGTGCGCGGCGGAGCCGATCTGCGAGGCGCCGCTCGTGTCGGCGTACGGCTTCTCGAAGAGCCCGAGCCGGAACTTCTGGGTGAGGATGCGCGACACGGCGTCGTCGATCCGCTGCTCGCTGACGCGGCCGGCCTTCACCTGGTCGACGAGCGTCGTACGGAAGTCCTTGTAGCTGTACGGCACCATCATCATGTCGACGCCGGCGTTGACGGCCGTGCCGACATGGGCCGGGTAGTCGCCGGGGAGCTGGTTGATGGCGTCCCAGTCGCTGATCACGAAGCCGTCGAAGCCCATACGGCCCTTGAGCACGCCGTTGATCATGTCGGCGCGGGCGTGCATCTTCACCGGGCCCTGTCCGTCGCCGAGGATGTCGAGCGAGGAGTACGAGGGCATGACCGTGCCGATGCCCCGGTCGACCGCGGTCCGGTACGGCGCCAGGTGGATCGCCTCCAGCTGCTGCCGGGTGACCTTGGTGACGCCCTGGTCGATGGTGTAGGTGCCGGTGGTGGAGGAGCCGTACTCGGTGCCGCCGTCGCCGACGAAGTGCTTGGCGGTGGCGAGAACCTTGTCGTTGTCCTTCAAGTCCCGTCCGTCCGCCCGGCCTTGGAGGCCCTGGATGATCGTCTCCATGGACTCGACGAGCGCCGGATCCTCGCCGAAGGACTCGTAGGAGCGGCCCCAGCGCTCGTCGCGGGAGACGCAGAGGCAGGGGGCGAAGTCCCAGGGGACACCGGTGGCGCGGACTTCCGATGCGGTCACCGCGCCTGCCCTCTGGGCCAGTTGGGGATCCCTGGTCGCTCCGAAGCCGATGTTGTGCGGCATGATCGTGGCGCCGACCAGGTTGTTGTGGCCGTGCACCGCGTCGACGCCGTAGATCAGCGGTATCTGGAACCGCGTTGCCTGCGCCCGGAGCTGGTAGCCGTCGATCATCTTCGCCCAGGCCTCGGGCGTGTTGGGCGTGGGTGTGGAGCCGCCGCCGGACAGGAGTGAGCCGAGGCCGTAGGCGGCGATGTCTGCGCCGGTCCCCACGGCTCCGCGCTCGGCCTGGGTCATCTGGCCGGCCTTCTCCTCCAAGGACATGCGGGAGACGAGGTCGGCGACGCGCTTCTTCACCGGCAACTTGCCGTCGAGGTAAGGCAGTCCGTTGGCGTCGACGACGACCTGCGGGGGTTCGGCCGGGGGCTTGGCACCGGTGACCGTGAACTTGAGCGGGATCGTCTCGGCGGACTCGGCGGACCTGTCGCGCAGGGTCGGCACGTGGATCGTCTGCGTGGCGCCGGAGGCCGTACCCGCGGGGAAGGTGAGGGTTCCGGTGACCGGCGTGTAGTCCTTGCCGGGGTCCGCGGAGCCGCCGGTGGTCTCGTACGTGACGGTCACCGGGTCGTCGATGGGGGCGGAGCCGGTGGTGGCCACGGTGACCTTGACGGCGGCGGTCCCGCCTTCCTTGACCGGGTAGACGGCGGCGTCGGTCGTGACGTTCGCGCGCAGGGATTGGTCGGCCTTGCCGTACAACTCGACGTCATCCATGGCGAATTGGCCCTTGACGCCGACGGGGAGGGTGATGGCGTACCCCCACATCTGCGTCAGCCCGAGGACGTGGTCGATGCCGCCGACGGGCTGGTAGTCGGTGCGGTAGGCGAAGTCGGTGAAGGGGATCTCGATCTGCTTCCAGCCGGTGAAGTCGTCGGTGAAGGAGGTCGTCCACAGCTCGGAGGCCTCGCCGTTCGTGCCGCCGTCCTTGATCTCGAAGGCGATCTTCCTGCCGTTGTCCTGGCCGTCCCACCAGAAGCGGACGCCCTTGTGCGCGGACCAGTCGTGGGCGGGTGCGTCCGCGGCGAAGTCGTGGGTGAAGCCGCCGTAGCCGCTGATGTCGTAGGTGCCGGCGAGGACCTTCGCCCCCTCGGGCGCGTCGGACCGGTCGGCGAACCGAAGTTGGGGCGGGTCGTCGCTGTCGCTGCCCCACGTGAAGATGCCGTCGGCGGGCTGGGCGGCGAAGGGCACCTCGCCCTCGAAGCGGTCCACGGGGACGGGGGCCGGGTCGTCGGCTGCCCGGGCCGAGGACAGTGGCAGCGCGGCGGCGAGGAGAGCCGCGGAGACGAGCAGCGCGGTTCTTCGCGAGACGAGCAGAGCGGTACTTGGCATAGACCATCCCTCGACTCTCGTGGTTCACTCATGACTTAGATCACGCCGTGAGTTAACTAACGGCTCACACACCCGTCAAGACGTCACGTCAGACATTCCGGGAGGGCGACACAGCATGAGGAGAACCACCCGCACGGTTCGGCTGCTGCTGGCCGGACTCCTCTCCACGGCCGGCATCACCGCGACCACGACCCCCGCACATGCCGCCGGTGAGCAGGTCACGGCCTGGCTCACCACCACCGACGACTCCGCCGGACGCCATGTGACGCGCGGCCTCCAGGCCCAGACACCGTTCGCCTTCCAGTCCGGCACCGGGGGTGGCGGCGAGAACATCACCGTCGACGAGAACACCCGGTACCAGACGTTCACCGGCGGCGGCGCGTCCTTCACGGACACCGCGGCCTGGCTGATGAACAGCAGCGGGGCGCTCTCGCAGGCGACCCGGGACGCGACCATGCGGAAGCTGTTCTCGCCGACGGACGGCATCGGGCTGTCGTTCCTGCGCAATCCGATGGGCGCCTCGGACCTGGCACGGTACGGGTACACGTACGACGACGTGCCGGCCGGCCAGACCGACCCGAACCTGAACAGCTTCTCCATCGCGCACGACCTCGCGGACGTCGTCCCGCTGACCAAGCAGGCGCTCCAGCTGAACCCCTCTCTGACTGTCATGGCCTCGCCATGGACGGCTCCGGCCTGGATGAAGGACAGCGGCGCGCTCAACGGCGGCTGGCTGAAGGCGGAGGACTACGGGGCGTACGCCTCGTACTTCGTCAAGTACCTTCAGGCGTACCGGGATCAGGGGGTTCCGGTGTCCTACGTGACCCCGCAGAACGAGCCGACCTGCTGCTCGGGGTATCCCTCGATGAGCTGGAACGCGAGCGGGCTGGCGTACTTCCTGAAGAGCGAGCTGCTGCCGAAGCTGCAGTCGGCCGGGCTGTCGACGAAGGTCCTGGCGCACGACTGGAACTGGGACGTCTACGACTCCTACGCGGCCCAGTCGGTCGACGACCCGGCGATCCGCAACCACCCCAACTTCGGCGGGATCGCCTGGCACGGCTATGGCGGCGACGTCACCAAGCAGACGTCCGTGCACAACCAGTACCCCTCGCTGGACGCCTTCGGCACCGAGCACTCGGGCGGCACCTGGATCGCCAACCAGCAGCGCGAGGACATGAACAACATCGTCGACTACACCCGCAACTGGGCGAAGTCGGTGACCAAGTGGTCGCTGGCCGTGGACCAGAACATGGGCCCGCACAACGGGGGTTGCGGCACCTGCACCGGTCTGATCACCGTGCACAACGGGGACGGGGCGAGCGGGACCGTCGACTACACGGTCGAGTACTACACGATGGGCCACCTGACGAAGTTCGTACGGCCGGGCGCCCAGCGCATCGCCTCCACGGCCTCCTCAGCCGTACCGAACGTGGCCTGGCGCAACCCCGACGGCTCGAAGGCGCTGATCGCCTACAACGACGCTTCGTCGGCGAAGACGGTGACCATCAACTGGGGCTCGCAGCACGCGACTTACTCCCTCCCCGGCAAGACGTCGGCGACGTTCACGTGGTCGGGGACGCAGTCGGGCGGGGGCGGGCAGTCGGGGGCCTTCGTCGGGTTGGCGGGCAAGTGCCTCGACGTGGCGGGCGGTTCGAGCGCCAACGGCGCGGCGGTGCAGCTCTACGACTGCAACGGCTCGGCGGCCCAGCAGTGGACCGTGCAGACGGACGGCACGGTGCGGGGGCTCGGCAAGTGCCTCGACGTGACGTCGGGTTCGGTGGCGGACGGGGCGAAGGTGCAGTTGTACGACTGCAATGCGACGGGTGCGCAGCAGTGGTCGTACAACTCCTCGACCGGTGACGTGGTGAACACGGCCGCGAACAAGTGCCTGGACGTCACGGACAACTCGTCGGCGAACGGGGCTCGGGCACAGATCTGGTCGTGCACGGGGGCCGGCAACCAGAAGTGGCACTTGCAGTAGGTGCGGCCGGGTTTCCTCGCCCCCGCCGCCCCTACCCGTCCCATCCCGGGGGCCAGCCCCCGGACCCCCGCTCCTCAAACGCCGGAGGGGCTGATTTTCAGCCCTCCGGCATTTGAGGACGAAGGCGGGGGCGGCAGCCCCCACTACTCCGCCGGCTCGACCCCCGCCCGCAGCAACCCATACGTGTAAGCGTCCTCCAGCGCCTGCCACGACGCCGCGATGACGTTCTCCGCGACGCCCACCGTGGACCACTCGCCCGCGCCGTCGGAGGTGGAGATCAGGACGCGGGTCGTGGACTGGGTGCCGTGGACGCCCTCCAGGATGCGGACCTTGTAGTCGACGAGGTCGAGCTTGGCCAGCTGGGGGTAGATCTTCTCGAGCGCCACACGCAGGGCGCGGTCGAGGGCGTTGACCGGGCCGTTGCCCTCCGCGGTGGCGACGATGCGCTCGCCCTTGGCGTAGAGCTTGACCGTGGCCTCGTTGGCGTGGGTGCCGTCGGGGCGGTCCTCGACGATGGCACGCCAGGACTCGACCTCGAAGTACTTCAGCGGCTTGCCCTCGACCTCGCCGCGCAGGAGGAGTTCGAAGGACGCGTCCGCGGCCTCGTAGGTGTAGCCCTTGAGCTCGCGCTCCTTGACCCGCTCGACGACCCTGCCGACCACCTCGCGGTCGCCGCCCAGGTCGATGCCGAGTTCCTTGCCCTTGAGCTCGACGGAGGCGCGGCCGGCCATGTCGGACACCAGCATGCGCATCGTGTTGCCGACCTGTTCGGGGTCGATGTGCTGGTACAGGTCCGGGTCGACCTTGATCGCGGAGGCGTGCAGGCCGGCCTTGTGGGCGAAGGCCGAGACACCGACGTACGGCTGGTGGGTGGAGGGCGTCAGGTTCACGACCTCGGCGATGGCGTGCGAGATCCGGGTCATCTCGCGGAGCGCGCCCTCGGGCAGGACAGTCTTGCCGTACTTGAGTTCCAGGGCCGCGACGACCGGGAAGAGGTTGGCGTTGCCGACGCGCTCGCCGTAGCCGTTCGCCGTGCACTGGACGTGGGTCGCGCCCGCGTCGACGGCGGCGAGGGTGTTGGCGACCGCGCAGCCGGTGTCGTCCTGGGCGTGGATGCCGAGCCGGGCCCCGGTGTCGGCCAACACCGTCGACACCACCGCCTGTACCTGCGCCGGCAGCATGCCGCCGTTGGTGTCGCAGAGGATGACGACGGACGCGCCGGCCTCCGACGCGGCCCGTACGACGGCCTTCGCGTACTCCGGGTTGGCGCGGTAGCCGTCGAAGAAGTGCTCGCAGTCGACGAACACCCGGCGGCCCTGCTCGCGCAGGTGGGAGACGGTGTCGCGGACCATCTCCAGGTTCTCGTCGAGGGTGGTGCGCAGGGCGAGTTCGACGTGCCGGTCGTGGGACTTGGCGACCAGCGTGATGACCTCGGCGCCCGAGTCCAGAAGCGCCTTGACCTGCGGGTCCTCCGAGGCCTTCGCGCCGGCCCGGCGGGTGGCGCCGAAGGCGACCAGCTGGGCGTGCTTGAAGTCGATCTCCTGCCGGGCGCGGGCGAAGAACTCCGTGTCCCGCGGGTTGGCGCCGGGCCAGCCGCCCTCGATGAAGCCCACGCCGAAGTCGTCCAGGTGCCGTGCGATGGCCAGCTTGTCCGCGACGGTGAGGTTGATGCCCTCACGCTGCGCACCGTCGCGCAGGGTCGTGTCGAAGACGTGGAAAGAATCGTCGAGCTCGCTGGTTTCGGTCATGGTGTCAAGACTCCTGTATTGGATCTCGGTCTGTACCGGAATGACCGGCTCCACCGTCCCCCAATGATCCCTCGCGCTTTGCTCCCGGCTGAAGGTGGGCCAGAAAAGCGAAAAACCTCTCGCGGGTGCGAGAGGTCTGCGCGCGGGTCGAGGACGACGGTGTCCGCCCGTACCTGGTCGTACGTGGCGGTCACTGCGGACCGGCGCGCCTGCTGCCAATAATCATGGCGAACGAGAGCACGGAGGCAGTCTGGCACAACCCGCCCCCGTGCTCACCCTCCGTCTCAGAATGCGAGCACTCTGCTGATCACCGCAGGTGTCGTACGAAGACGTCGGCGACCCCGTTGCCGTCGCCCGGGACGAGGTTCGTGGCCGTCGAGGAGAACGCCGCGTGTCCGCCGGTGCTCAGGGACACGGCGTCGGAGGGCCCGTCGGCCTGGCTGCCGTCGGCGGCCAGACTCACGCGCTGGACGGCGTCGGTGCGCAGGTCCTTGACGAAGATGTCGGCGACGCCGTTGGTGTCGCCCGGGACGAGGTTGTCGGCGCTGGAGACGAAGGCGACGCGGCGGCCGTCGGGGCTGAGGCTCACGCCCTCGCTGGGACCGTCCGACTGGCTGCCGTCGGCCGCGGTGCTCAGCCGCTGGGTGGTCTTCAGCTTCCGGTCGAAGACGAAGGCGTCGGTGGTCTTGTTGGTGTCGTCCGGCACCAGGTTGTTCACGTTGGAGGAGAAGGCGACGTAGCGGGCGTCGGCGCTGATGGACGGGCCCCAGGATCCGTTCTTGTAGACGAAGCGGGTGGGGATGCTGACCTGCTCGGTGGTGCCCTTGGCGCGGTCGCGGACGTACACGTTGGTGCCGTGGGTCCACTCGTGCGCCGGGTCCAGCTGGGCGGCCGTGGTGAAGGCGACGTAGCGGCCGTTCGCGCTGAACGAGGCGAGGAACGAGGCGCTGTCGCCGAGGGTGCCGTCCGTGCGGTACTGGACCAGCTCGTTCCCTCCCGTCCTGCGGTCGTGCACGATCACGTCGTCACGGCCGTTGGTGTCGCCGGGCGCGGCGTCCGCGGTCGCGGTGCTGTAGGCGACGTAGCGGCCGTTCGCGCTGATCGTCGGCTCGTAGTTGAGCTTGTAGGAGGGCGGCTCGGTCGCGTGGCCGGTGCTGATGCGCTCGGTGCGGTGGGTTCTGCGGTCGACGAGATAGATGTCGTCCAGGCCGTTGTCGTCGCCCTTTGCGAGCGCGGCCCTGGTGGAGAAGACCACATAGCGGCCGTCCGCGCTGAGCGCGGGGTCCTCGGCCGGGCCCTCGGCGACGCGCTGGGTGCGGCCCGTGCGCAGGTCGCGGACGAAGACGTCGGCGACGCCGTTGGTGTCGCCCCGGACAAGGTTGTCGGCGGCCGAGACGAACGCCACGTAGCGGCCGTCGGCGCTGATCGCCGGGGCGGAGGAGGCACCGTCGGCCTCCAGTCCGCCGGTGGCTGTGCTCACCCGGGAGGTCCGGGGCGGAGCGGAGTCGGCGTGCGCGGCCTGGAGGGCGGTGCCCCCGAGGGCGGCCACGAGGGCGGTGGCGATCAGGACGGTGCTGCGTCTGACGGTGCTGTGTCTTACGAGCTGCATGGAAGTCCCCCCGGGGTTCCTTGCAAGTGCCGTGTGAAATAACGGAGTTCAGCGCATACGGCGGACGAAGCCGTCGTAGAAGCCGTTGGTGTCGCCCGCGACGAGCTGGCTGGAGTAGCTGCCGAAGCCGATGCGACGGGCGCCGGCGCTCACCGTGTAGACGGCCACGGACTGGTCCGTGACGGGTCCGCCGGTGACGGACTCGCTGACCAGACGGGTGGAGCCGGTGCGCAGGTCACGGAGGTAGACGTTGTCGGGCCCGAACCGCCCGTCCGCCAGCCGCTGTTCCCCTTCGTAGGCTACGTACCGGCCGTCCGGGCTGAGCGCGGGCCCACTGATCCGGTCCTCGCCGGCGGGACCGGCCTTGACCCGCCGGGTGACGTCCCTGCGCAGGTCGCGGACGTAGACGGTGGAGCCGGTGCCGGGATTCTCACCCGGGACCAGTTCCTCGTCGCCCCAGTAGTCGAAGGCGATGGTGCGGCCGTCCGCGGAGAGCGAGGCGGGCATCGCGTACCGCTGGGCCGGGGTGCCGTCCGGCTTGACGTTGACCTGTTCCTCGGTGCCGGTGCGGCGGTCGTGCACCCAGGTGCGGCCGTACGAGCTGCGCGGCACCGGCTGGGTGTACGCCACATAGCGGCCGTTGTCGCTCAGGCCCTGCAGCAGGGAGGGGTTGTCCGGGCGGTCCCGGTTGCTGATCCGCTCGACGGTGCCGGTGCGGCGGTCGAGGAGGTACACGATCCCGAAGAGGTCGCCGGGGTCCTTCTCCATCCGGTCGGCCTTGGCGTTGAAGGCGATGTAGCGGGCGTTGGGCGACATGACGGCGCCCGCCGTGAAGGCGGAACCCCCGTCGAGGGCGACGCTGATCCGCTCGGTGCGGCCGGTGCGCCGGTCGTGCAGGTAGATGTCCTGGGCCGCTTCGTTCGTGGGCGGGTTGTCCCAGTGGACCAGGTTCCTGGCGTTGGAGCTGAACAGGACGTACCGCCCGTCGGCGCTGATGGCCCGCGCGGTCGACTCGCCGCCGACGGCCTGGGCCCCGTCCGAGGCGACACTGACCCGCTCGACGGTCCCCTTGCGCAGGTCGCGCACGAAGACGTCCGAGTTCCGGTTGGTGTCGCCCGGCACCAGATTGGAGGCGTACGCCGTGAACAGCGCAAACCGGCCGTCGGCGCTGAACTGCGGCCCGGACGCGTTCTCGTCGGCCTGCTCCCCCGTCGCCGTCAGCGTGACCCGCTCGGTCCGCGGCACCGGCGCCGGTGCCGCGGACGTCGACGTCGCCGCCAACGCGAGCGCGGCTCCCGCGACCACCGCGACGGACACCCCACGCATGACTCTCAGCACGATTCCCCCTGCGTTCCCCGTGTGACGCTTCTCCCCCGGCCCTGCGCCAAGGGCTCCTTTCGAGGCAAACGCACCACACGGGACAGCGTCAATCCCCCGAATTGAGTACAACCCGGGCGTGGGCTCAAGCGTCCGCGAGGAGACTCTCGTCCAGGAACTCCCTTACGTGGCCGAGAACTTGCCCCCGGTCCGTGCCCCGCAGCCCGATCGCCACATGGATGGAGAAGCCGTCGAGAAGCGCCCGCAGCCGGGTCGCGAAGCGGTCGGGGTCGACGCGGCGGAACTCCCCACGCGACACTCCCTCCGCGATCAGCGCCACGAGGTCGCGGTGCCAGACGCCCTCGATGGCGGCCTGCCGGTCGCGGGCCTGCTCGTCTGCGTTCTGCGAGCGGTTCCAGACCTCCAGCCAGAGGGTCCAGTGCGGGTCGCGGTGGCCGTCGGGGACGTACAGGTCGACGTATGCGTCGAGCCGCTCACGGGCCGTGCCGACACGGGCCAGCAGCCGTCCGCGCTCGGCGCCCAGCCTGCCCTCGCTCCACTCCAGGGCCTGCAGCAGCAGCTCGTCCTTGGAGTGGAAGTAGTAGAGCAGGTGCCCGCTGCTCATCCCGACCTCGCGGCCGAGCGCCGCCATGGTGAGCTTCTCCAGACCGCGCTCGGCGATCATGCCCATGGCGGCGGCGAGAACCTGCTCGCGCGGCGGGGCCGGGGTGCGACGGGGGGTGCTCATACGGCGGCCACCTGTACGGCGTCGGGCAGGAAGTGGGTCTCGTAACGGCCGTAGCACTCACTGAACCGGGTCGCGACGACCGCCCCGCAGCCGTCGCACACCTGGTTGGGGCCCTCGCGTCCGGGGGCGCCGCAACACCCGAACTCCGCAGAGGCCGGGTTATGCACCAGATGACCGAGGGTGTCCTCGGGATGCACGACCAGGGTGTCGCGCGGGCCGGCCGAGACCAGGATCTCGCCGTTGAGCAGGTAGGAGTCGGTGGCGGACCGGAACTCGTAGGACTCGGGATCCGGGTGCGGCGCGTACGGAGCCCCGCACGGCTCGGGGTCCACCGCGTAGGTGCCGCGCCGCACGGTCGACGGGGCGTGCCGCGAGCCGTCGGGGTTCTTCAGCCCGTCGTACTCCGGGCGTTCGGACAGCTCGGGAAGCAGACGCAGCGGCTCGCTGAGGCGGCGGCCGCAGGCCGCGCAGACCAGGACGTTCACCCGTCTGTTCTACCTGACTCCTCTGCCCGACGCGGACCGTCACCGGACCTTCGGCTGCTGCTGCGTGATGCAGTGGATGCCGCCCCCGCCGGCGAAGATCGTCCGCGCGTCGACGAGCGTCACCGTCCGCTCGGGGAAGAGCCGGCGGAAGATCCCCGCGGCGATCTCGTCGCGCGCGTCGTCGAAGCCGCACAGCACGACGCCGCCGTTGCAGAGGTAGTGGTTGATGTAGGAGTAGTCGGCCCAGTGGCCGTCGGCCTCCAGGACCGTGGGCGCCGGGACCTCGACGACCTCCAGGCTGCGGCCCCGGGCGTCCGTCTGTGCCTTCAGCAGCCCGATGACCTCCTTCGTCACCTCGTGGTCGGGGTGCGCGGGATCGGGCTGGGAGTGCGCGACCACGACACCGGGGCGCGCGAAGGCGGCGACGATGTCTACATGGCCGAGAGTGCCGAAGCCGTGCGGCGGGTAGTCGCCGGTGAGGCCGCGCGGCAGCCAGATGGCCTTGCGGGTGCCGAGATGGGCGTGGATCTCGGCCTCGACCTGTTCCTTCGTCCAGTCCGGGTTGCGCTCGGGGCCGAGCTGCACGGTCTCCGTGAGCAGGACCGTCCCCTCGCCGTCGACGTGGATCGCGCCGCCCTCGTTGACGAGCTTCGAGGCGTACGTCCTCGCGCCCGCGAGGTCCGAGACGTACGCGGCGATCTTCGCGTCGTGCTCCCAGCGGGCCCAGCCCTGGGCGCCCCAGCCGTTGAACGTCCAGTCGACGGCGGCGAGTTCACGCCCGTTCGTGAGGAACGTGGGGCCGATGTCCCGCATCCACGCGTCGTCCAGCTCACGCTCGACGGTGTCCACGCCAGGTCCGAGAAGCGCCCGTGCATCCGCCGACTGGCCGGGACCGCACACGACCGTCACCGGTTCGAAGCGGAGGACGGCGCGGGCCACCGCAGCCCAGGCGATACGGGAGAGGGCGAGGTCGTCCGGATCCTCGAAGGTGTGGTTGGGGCCCGGCCACGCCATCCAGGTGCGCTCGTGCGGGGTCCATTCGGCGGGCATGCGGAAGCCGTCGGCGGCAGCAGACATGGGAGGTCCTTCTCAGAGGAAGTAGAGGCGGTTGAGGGAGACGGAGTCGGCCGGCTCCGAGCGGATCGGCTCGCCGTCGAGGGTGACCAGCCCCGTGCGCTGGTCGACGTCCACCGCTCCGGTACGGGAGTTGAGCCGCAGGTCGGCCGGTCCGATGCCGCGGGTGCCGCGCACGGCGACCCTTCTGCGCCGGGTGGGCATCGTGTCGTCGCCCTGGTCGAGGGCGGCCTGGGCGACGAAGGCGACGGAGATATCGGCGGGCGTCGCGCCGTGCGCCCCGAACTGCGGCCCCAGGACGAGGGGTTCGCAGGTGTCGGTGGCCGCATTCGGGTCACCGACCACGCCGTACGCCGGGAAGCCGGACTTGAGGACGAGCTGCGGTTTGGCGCCGAAGTACTCGGGCCGCCACAGCACTACGTCGGCCAGCTTGCCGACCTCGATCGAGCCGACCTCGTGGGAGAGCCCGTGCGCGATGGCCGGGTTGATGGTCAGCTTGGCCATGTAGCGCAGGACGCGCTCGTTGTCGTGGTCGTCCGGGGCACCGAACTCGGCCTTCATCTTCCCGGCCATGGCGAAGGTACGGCGGACGGTCTCCCCCGCCCTGCCCATGCCCTGCGCGTCGGACGAGGTGATGCCGATCGCGCCCAGGTCGTGCAGCACGTCCTCGGCGCCCATGGTCCCGGCGCGGATGCGGTCGCGGGCCATGGCGGCGTCGCCGGGCAGGTCGGTCTTCAGGTCGTGGACGGAGACGATCATGCCGTAGTGCTCGGCGACGGCGTCCCGCCCGAAGGGCAGGGTCGGGTTGGTGGACGACCCGATGACGTTCGCAACTCCCGCCATTTTCAAGACATTCGGTACGTGACCGCCCCCGCATCCTTCGATGTGGAAGGCATGGATGGTGCGCCCTTCCAGCACCCGCAGGGTGTCCTCGACGGAGAGGCACTCGTTCAGCCCGTCGCTGTGCAGGGCGACCTGGACGTCGTGCTCCTCGGCCACCCGCAACGCCGTGTCCAGCGCACGCGTATGGGCGCCCATGTCCTCGTGCACCTTGAAGCCGCAGGCGCCGCCCTCGGCGAGGGCCTCGACCAACGGGGCCTGGTGGGAGGACGAACCGCGCCCCAGGAAGCCGATGTTGACCGGCCAGGCGTCGAAGGCGTTGAACGCGTGCCGCAGTGCCCACGGCGAGTTGACGCCGACGCCCCACACGGGCCCGAACTCCTGCCCGATGATCGTGGTCACGCCGGACGCCAGCGAGGCCTCCATGATCCGCGGCGACAGCAGATGGACGTGGGTGTCGACGGCACCGGCGGTGGCGATGAGCCCCTCGCCGGACACGATCGAGGTGCCCGTACCGACGACGACGTCGACCCTGTCGAGGGTGTCGGGGTTCCCGGCGCGCCCGATCGAGCAGATCCGCCCCTCCCGGATGCCGATGGAGACCTTCCGGATCCCCTGCACGGCGTCGATCACGACGACGTTGCTGATGACGACGTCACAGGTCTCCCGGACGGCGGCCGCCCTGAGGTGCAGCCCGTCGCGGGCGGTCTTGCCGAACCCGGCGAGGAATTCGTCGCCGTACTGCTGGGAGTCGGACTCGACGCGAATGGTCAGCCCGGAGTCGCCGAGCCGGATACGGTCGCCGGCGCGGGGCCCGTGAGTGGCGGCGTACGCATAAGGATCGATGTTCGCTTCGGAATCGATGCTTGCGTAGGAATCGTTGCTCATCGGTCTGCTCCCAGATATCCGCAGGCGGCGGCCCTGCGCAGGGCCTCTTCCTTCGCCCCCGGCGCGTCCAGCGCCCCGTCGACGAGCCCCGCGAACCCGATCGCGACCCGCTCGCCCCCGATCGGCACCAACCCGACCTCGACGCTCTCCCCCGGCCCGAACCGCACCGACGACCCGGCGGGCACGGCGAGCCGCATCCCGTAGGCCGTTGCCCGTTCGAAGTCCAGGCGCGGGTTGGCCTCGAAGAAGTGGAAGTGGGAGGTGACGGAGACGGGCACGGTGGCGGTGTTGGTGACCGTCACCCGCACGACCGCCTCGGGCTCGGTGTGCTCGGGCCCGGGCAGCAGCGCTCCCGGCGCCCGGTCGCCCAGTCCGCCCCCGCCGATCGGATCGCTCACCACCGCGAGCCGCGAGCCGTCGTCGAAGACGGCCTCGACGTGCACCTCGGTGACGACGTCCGCGACACCGGGCAGCACATCGGCCGGGCCGAGGACGGACCGGGCGCGCTCGATGGCCTCGGCGAGCCGGGCGCCGTCACGGGCGGCCTCGCAGACGGTGTCCGCGATGAGCGCGGTGGCCTCCGGCACGTTGAGCCGGAGCCCGCGGGCCCGGCGGGCGCGGGCCAGCTCGGCGGCTCCGAAGAGCAGCAGCCGGTCACGTTCGGTGGGAGTCAGCCGCATGTCATTCCCTTCACTTAGAACGTCACTCTAATCGTGAGATCCGTGAATGGAAAGTAATCGCGAGCATCGGAGGCCTTGACGCCTCTCCTGGCGTGACTCACATTGAGTGTCGTTCTAACTGCTGCGCAACGCGAGGGAGACCAGCCATGCCGATGGAACAGCGAGGAGTCGACACCATCCCCGACGAGGAACGCACCAGCGGGCCGCGCGACCTGGTGTCGATCCTGCTCGGCTCCAACCTCTGTCTGGGCGTGATCATCTTCGGCTGGCTGCCGCCGTCGTTCGGGCTGGACTGGTGGTCGTCGGTGAGCTCGATCGTGGCCGGCACGGTGCTGGGGACGCTGCTCACGGCCCCCCTCGCCCTGATCTCGCTCCGCACGGCGACCAACCTCTCCACCTCCTCCGGCGCCCAGTTCGGCGTGCGGGGCCGGCTGGTCGGCTCGGTCGTCGGCCTGCTGCTGGCCCTCGGCTACACCGCGCTGACCGTGTGGATCGGCGGCGATGTGATGGTGAGCGTGCTGGGCCGCCTGTTCGGCCTGCCGGCGGGCGGGTTGTCGTACGGGCTCGTGTACGGACTGCTCGCGGCGGCGACGGTCGCGGGCGCGGTGTACGGCTACCGCGTGCTCCTCGCGATGTCCCGGGTCCTGGCGATCGGCATGACGGCACTGCTGGCGCTGGGCGTGATCGCGTACGCGCCGCACTTCACGACCACCGCACTGCCGGAGACCGGCGGCTACCTGCTGGGCGGCTTCTGGCCGACATGGTTCCTGGCAACGGTGGCGGCCGGGCTGTCGGGCCCGATCGCCTTCATCACCCTCCTCGGCGACTACACGCGCTACATCTCCCCGGCCCGCCACACCTCCCGCCGGGTCCTGCACGCGACCTGGCTCGGCCTGATCCTCGGCCTGCTGGTCCCCCAGCTCTTCGGCACCTTCACGGCGTACGCGGCCCGGGCGGCGCTCGACTACGCGGGCCCGCTGGTGTCCGCGTCCCCCACCTGGTACCTGGTCCCCCTGCTCCTGGCGGCCTCCGCGGGCTCGGTCGGCAACGCGGGTCTGATGCTGTACTCCATGGGTCTCGACCTGGACGCCATCCTGCCGCGCGCCTCCCGGGCGCGGGCCACCTGCACGGTCGCCGTCGTCGCCACGGTCTGCGTCTTCGCGGGTCACTATGCCTGGGACGCCCAGTCCGCGATGACGTCCTTCGTGCTTCTCCTGACGGCCATCGGCGCACCGTGGGCCGTCATCACACTCATCGGCTTCGCGCGCTGCCGCGGGGTGTACGACGCGGACGCGCTCCAGGTCTTCAACCGCCGCTTCCGAGGCGGCATTTACTGGTACCGCGCGGGCTGGAACATCCCGGCGGCGGTGTCCTGGGCGGTGGGCGCGGGAGTCGGCCTGCTCGCCGTGTCCCTGCCGTCGTACGAGGGGCCGCTGCTGTCGCTGACGGGTGGGGTGGACTGCAGCTTTGTGCTGTCGGGGCTGGTGGGCGGCATGGCGTACCTGCTGCTGCAGCCCCGGGCACGTTCTGAGCGAGGGCCGATCATTTCAGCCCGTCCGGCGTTTGAGGACGAGGCCGTTCAGGCCGAAACGGGGGGCCTGGGGGGCGGAGCCCCCCAGTAGGGCCACCCCCCAGTGGGCCCACCCCTCAGGCGAGAGGATGCATCCAGCCGTGCTTGTCCTCCGCCGTACCGCGCTGAATGTTCAGCAGCGCCTCACGGAGCCGGAGCGTGACCTCGCCCGGCTCGCCGCCCGCCTGCTGCCACTCGGCACCCTCGCGCTTGACGGTGCCGACCGGGGTGATCACGGCGGCGGTACCGCACGCGAAGACCTCCGTCAGCGTGCCGTTCTCCGCGTCGCGCTGCCACTGGTCGATGGAGACACGGCCCTCCTCCGACTCGTAGCCGAGGTCGCGGGCGACGGTCAGGAGCGAGTCACGCGTCACGCCCTCCAGGATGGAGCCGGTCAGGGACGGCGTGATGATCTTGTCGCCGTACACGAAGTACAGGTTCATGCCGCCGAGTTCCTCGACCCACTTGTGCTCGACCGCGTCGAGGTAGCAGACCTGGTCGCAGCCCTTGGCGGCGGCCTCGGCCTGGGCGAGCAGGGAGGCCGCGTAGTTGCCGCCGGTCTTGGCGTCGCCGGTGCCGCCGGGGACGGCGCGGACGCGGTTCTCGGAGAGCCAGATGGTGACCGGCTTGACGCCGCCGGGGAAGTAGGCGCCGGCCGGGGAGGCAATGACCAGGAAGAGGTACTCGTTGGCGGGCTTCACGCCCAGGCCGACCTCGGTCGCGATCATGAACGGGCGCAGGTAGAGGGACTCCTCGCCGCCGTGCGCGGGCACCCATGCCTTGTCCTGCTGGACCAGGGCGTCGCAGGCCTCGATGAACGTGTCGACCGGCAGCTCGGGCATGCCGAGGCGGTGCGCGGAGCGCTGGAACCGCTCGGCGTTCTTCTCGGGGCGGAAGGTGGCGACGGTGCCGTCGGGCCGGCGGTAGGCCTTGAGGCCCTCGAAGATCTCCTGCGCGTAGTGCAGGACCATCGTGGCGGGGTCGAGGGAGAGCGGGGCGTACGGGACGAGCTGGCCGTCGTGCCAGCCGCGGCCCTCGGTCCACTTGATCGTCACCATGTGGTCGGTGAAGTGGCGGCCGAACCCGGGGTTCGCCAGGATCTCGTCGCGCTCGGCGGCGGAGAGTGGCGAGGCCGAGGGCTTGAGCTCGATCGTGGGCGTCGTCATGAGTGGTTGTCCTTCACCGGTTGTGTGTGACGGGCCGCGCTCACGTCCGTACTGCCAGTGGCCAGTGCTAGGACGTCCGAGCATTCCCTCATTCCGCGGCTCCGCGTTCGATTATCTCAAGCGGGGGGCCGTGGAAGAAACGGCGTGAAATGCGACCCAGGGGATGATGGTGGCACCCGGCGGGGACATGCGAAAGCCGCCGGGTGCGGAGTGACCCGGCGGCTTCGAAAGGTTTCGAGGAGCGGCGGGGTCAGCCGGCTACTCGTACGGCCAGCGCGTCGCCGATCTCCGACGTGCTGCGGGCGGGCTTGCCGGTGCGCTCGGCGAGGTCGGCGGAGACCGCCTCGTCGATGCGGGCGGCCTCGGCCTCGTAGCCGAGGTGGCGCAGGAGCAGCGCGACGGACAGGACCGTGGCGGAGGGGTCGGCCTTGCCCTGGCCTGCGATGTCGGGCGCCGAGCCGTGCACGGGCTCGAACATCGAGGGGAATTCGCCGGACGGGTTGATGTTCCCGCTCGCGGCGACGCCGATGCCGCCGGAGACGGCCGCGGCGAGGTCGGTGATGATGTCGCCGAAGAGGTTGTCGGTGACGATCACGTCGAACCGCTCGGGCTGCGTGACCAGGTAGATGGTCGCCGCGTCCACGTGCATGTACTCGGTGGTGACCTCGGGGAACTCCGCGGCCACCTTGTTGAAGATGTTGGTCCACAGGTGACCCGCGAAGGTCAGCACGTTGTTCTTGTGGATCAGCGCGAGCTTCTTGCGCGGGCGGGCCTGGGCACGGGCGAAGGCATCGCGGACGACGCGCTCGACACCGAAGGCCGTGTTCACGGAGACCTCGGTGGCGACCTCGTGCTCGGTGCCCTTGCGGATGGTGCCGCCGTTGCCGGTGTACGGACCCTCGGTGCCCTCGCGGACCACGACGAAGTCGATGCTCGGCTCGCCGGCCAGCGGGGTGGCCACGCCGGGGAGCAGCTTGCTCGGCCGCAGGTTGACGTGGTGGTCCAGAGCGAAGCGGAGCTTGAGCAGGAAGCCTCGCTCCAGGACGCCGGACGGCACCGACGGGTCACCGATGGCGCCGAGCAGGATGGCGTCGTGCTGCTTGAGCGCGTCGACGTCGGCGTCGGTGAGGGTCTCACCGGTGGCGTGGTAGCGCTTGGCGCCGAAGTCGTACTCCTTGGTCTCCAGCTTCACATCCTGCGGAAGGACGGCGGAGAGGACCTTCAGGCCTTCGGCCACGACCTCCTGGCCGATGCCGTCACCCGGAATCACTGCGAGATTGATGCTGCGAGACATGTCGGCACCCTACTCCCCGTCCCATGGGATGACACAGGCCGTCCGCCATACGGACACCCGATCGGGCGGCGGCGCCTTCCCGACGCCCTCCATTCACCCGTACGTATGGCGGGCGTTGGGATTCGCTGGGAACGTCCCCTCCATGGACATACCCGACTTCGGCATTCCGCCGCAGCTCGCAAGCCGGATGAGCATGGCAGAGCAGCACGAGTACCTGCGCACCAAGCTGATCCGGCGCCGCACGCTGGTGACGGCGGGCGCCGTGGCGGCCGGCGGGCTGCTGACCGGCTGCGGCGGCGGCTCGGGAGCGCAGGGGACGACGACCACGGCGCCCACGACCCCGCAGGTCCACGGCTCGGTCGTCTCCCCCTTCGGACGCCATCTCGCCTTCGGCGCCGACCCGAAGTCGCAGATGCGGATCTCCTGGCAGGTACCGCTCGCGGTGCAGAAGCCGTATGTCCGCATCGGTCTGAAGCCCGACGACCTGGGCCGGAAGATCGAGGCCGAGGTCCGCGACCTGCACACGCCGGGCGTGACGGGCGTGCGCTCGGCGCTGGAGCAGTACTACCTCCACGCGGCCCTGGACGGCCTGCGCCCCGGCACGACGTACTACTACGGCGTCGGCCACGACGGCTACGACCCCGCCTCCGCGCAGCACCGCTCGACGATCGGCACCTTCCGCACGGCGCCGGCGTCCCCGGAGAAGTTCGTGTTCACGGCCTTCGGCGACCAGGGCGTCAGCCAGGCCGCGGCCGCCAACGACCATGTCATCCTGCGCCAGAAGCCCGCCTTCCACCTGCATGCGGGCGACATCTGCTACGCCGACACCAACGGCCGCGGCGAGAAGTCGGACGGCTACGACCCCGCCTTCTGGGACCTGTTCCTCAAGCAGAACGAGTCGGTGGCCCGGTCGGTGCCGTGGATGGTGACGACCGGCAACCACGACATGGAGGCCTGGTACTCGCCGGAGGGCTACGGCGGCCAGCTGGCCCGCTGGTCCCTGCCGGACAGCGGCTTCGATGCGCGCACGGCGCCGGGGGTGTACGCGTTCACGTACGGCAACGTCGGCTTCGTGGCGCTGGACGCGAACGACGTGTCGTACGAGATCCCCGCCAACTTCGGCTACACGGACGGCAGGCAGACGAGGTGGCTGGACCAGAAGCTGGCCGAACTGCGGGCGTCCAAGGCGGTCGACTTCATCGTCGTCTTCTTCCACCACTGCGCCTACTCGACCTCCGCACACGCCTCCGACGGCGGAGTACGGGCGCAGTGGCTGCCGCTGTTTGCGCAGTACCAGGTGGACCTGGTGATCAACGGCCACAACCATGTGTACGAGCGGACGGACGCCATCAGGAACGGCGGGGTCGGCAGGCCGGTCCCCATCGGCGCGTCGACCGATCCGACACGGGATGGGATCGTGTACGTCACAGCGGGCGGCGGCGGCCGTGATCTGTACGGCTTCCCGGCGGGCGTGAAGGAGAGCTACGAGGGACACATCACGCACCACGACTCCGTCGACACCTTCCGGTGGACGAAGTCGAGGGCCTCCGCGGCGGAGACCGTGGAGTGGTCGCGGGTGCGCTACCGGGGCTTCTCCCTCCTCTCGGTGGAGGCGGAGAGCGGTGCCAGGCCCACCCTGAAGGTGTCGGCGCTCACGGACAGCGGCGAGCGCATCGATCACTTCGAGGTGCGGCGCGGGGCATGAGCCCGCGCCGCACCTCGTGCGGGTGCGGCTCCCGGCTTGTACGTGATGCCCGGCTCAGTGGCCGGTCGAACCGCCGTTGTCCCTGCGGTCGAGGGCGCGCTGGAGGGCGGCTGCGGCGTTCTTGCGGTCGGACTCGCTCGTACGGGAGAGGTGACGGACTCGGCGGCGGGCGGTCGTCTCGGCCATGGGAAATCGACTCCTTCGAAATCCGGGAGTGCGGAAAGGGGTTACGAGACGCCGGATGGGGCGGGGAGTAGCGCCGCAGGGGTTGCCTGCACGGGGCGCGCTCACGACCGCCATTCGCTTGGTCGAGCGAGACGTTCGGCTCCTACAAAAGTAAGGGAGCGGGCCCGGTCTGTCTCCACAATTACTCGGACTTCCTACTATCTGAGACGGTGGGTTGGGTCACACCGCACTGACCTGCGTTTTCCCGCTCGTGCCGGTGTCGGCTGACAGCGGCCGAACGGGGGAGCACGATGGGGAGACCGGACTCGGGAGGGAGACCCGATGACCACGGAACGTCCCCGCACTCTGGTGATGACCCAGCACCGGTTCGGCGGGCCTGAGGTCCTGGAGATCGAGGAGCGGCCGCGGCCCGTGCCCGCCCCGGGAGAGGTCCTGCTCCGCGTGCGCGCGGCCGGCGTCAACGCCGTTGACCTGCTGGCGCGTTCGGGCACGGCCCCGCTGTACGGGGAGCCGCCGTTCACGCTGGGACTGGACGTGTCCGGCGTCGTGGAGGCCGTCGGCGACTCGGTCACCGGACTCCGCCCCGGCGACGAGGCCTTCGCCAGGATCGAGGCCGGCGGATACGCCACCCACGTCACCGCCCCGGCAGCCCACTTCGCCCCGAAGCCCGCCACCCTCGACCACATCCACGCGGCCGCCGCCCCGACGGCCACGCTCACTGCCTGGCAGGCCCTGATCGACATCGGCCAAGTCGGCCCGGGAACCCGGGTGTTGATCCACGCGGCGGCCGGCGGCGTCGGCCACGCGGCGGTGCAGCTGGCCAAGGCGGAGGGCGCACATGTCATCGGCACCGCCCGCGCCGCCAACCACGCCTTCCTGCACGGCCTCGGCGCCGACGAACTGATCGACTACACGACCACCGACTTCACCGACGCCGTGCACGACATCGACG
Organism: Streptomyces sp. NPDC001401; assembly: GCF_042895385.1. Taxonomy (NCBI): domain Bacteria; kingdom Bacillati; phylum Actinomycetota; class Actinomycetes; order Kitasatosporales; family Streptomycetaceae; genus Streptomyces; species Streptomyces sp. NPDC001401. The sequence continues at coordinate 158,113 of NZ_JBIAWI010000008.1, read as the reverse complement.
TGGCCCTCGACCTGATCGGCGGCGACTACGGCCCCCGCACCCTGAACACCCTCCGCCCGAACGGCCTGCTCGTCGCCGCGATCCCCGGCAACCTGGGCCTGTCCCCGGAGGAGGTGGAGGCCCGCGGGATGCGCTTCGCGGTCGTCCGGTCGGAACCGTCGGGCGAACGCCTCGCCAAGATCGCCGCCCTCCTGGCGAGCGACCGGATCCGCATCCACGTGGAGGCGGCTCTCCCGTTCACAGAGGTGGCCAAGGCGCACGAGCTGGGCGAGGCTGGACATGCGAAGGGCAAGCTCGTACTCGTCCTGTCGGACTGACAGTGAAGAGGAGGGTGAGGTCATGAACGACAACGCGAAGGCGCTTCTCGAGGGCGGCCCCCAGGATCTGCCCCAGCGGATCGTGCCGGTCCCGTCGCCCGGATCCGACGTCAAGATCGAGATCCGCAACGGCTACGAGCACTTCAGGGCCACCTCGCGCCAGGCGGACACCCCGGAGGGCAGCCTCCCCGTGTACGAGTGGTGGGAGCGGACGGAAATGCCCAGCTAGGCCGGCGCCGACGCCACCGCCTCCCGGAAGCCCTTCGGGTCGTCCGTCCACACCATGTGCCCCGCGTCCGGCAGGATCACCCGGCGGACGCGGGGCAGGGCCCGTTCCAGGGAGTCCACGGCGGAGCGCGGGCGGATGTCGTGGACTCCGTCGAGGATCAGTACGGGCAGGTCGAGGGAGCGGCAGGCGTCGTAGAGCTCCGGTGTGCCCCAGATGCGCCTGCGTTCCTCGTTGAGGGCCTTGTTGCTCTCGTGGTTGATGCCGAACCACGGGTCGGCCATCCGCCCCGCGTGCTCCAGGGCGCGCTCGCGGTCCTCGAACTCGGCCGACCACTGGAGGACCGACATCTCCCGGTCCTCGTCCTCGGAGCGTGCCGGCCGGTCCTTCAACTCCCGCCAGCGGGCGAGGCGTTCGGGATGCTCGCCGAGCCGGGCGAGGAGGTTGGCCTGGTAGCCCGGGTGCCAGTCGGCGTCGGGGCCGATGCCCGTGCCGGCCACGTACACCAGGCCACTCACCCGCTCCGGATGGGACAGGGCGTAGCTCAGCGCGAGCTGTGCACCCCACGAGTGGCCGAGCAGCCGTATCCGCTCCAGCCCGAAGTGCCGTCGTACGGCGTCGAGATCGGCGACGAAGCGGTCACTCGTCCACGGCCCGGCGACGGACCGCTCCGAACGCCCGCAGCCGCGCTGGTCCCAGCGCACGACGGGGGTCAGGTCTGCCAGCAGCTCCGCCACGTCCGCGAACATGTCCCACAGGCCCGGCCCGCCGTGGCACAGCACGAGGGGTTCGCCGTCGCCCGACCGTGCGGCCCACAGACGTACACCGTCGTCGGCCACCACGGTCGGGGACTCGTTCTCCGTCATCACGGTCATGGGGGCAGTGTGCCCCGATGACGGGTCAGCCCATGTGCGGGTACCCGTAGTCGGTCGGCGGGACCAGCGTCTCCTTGATGGCGCGGGTCAGGGTCCAGCGCTGCAGGTTCTGCGGGGCGCCGGCCTTGTCGTTGGTGCCGGAGGAGCGGCCGCCGCCGAAGGGCTGCTGGCCGACGACGGCGCCGGTCGACTTGTCGTTGATGTAGAAGTTGCCGGCCGCGAAGCGGAGCTTCTCCATCGTGTGCGCGGCCGCGGCGCGGTCGTTGGAGATGACCGAGCCGGTGAGCGCGTAGTCGGAGACCGACTCCATCTGGGTCAGCATCTCCTCGTACTTGTCGTCCTCGTAGACGTGCACGGCGAGGAACGGGCCGAAGTACTCGGTGCGGAAGACCTCGTTCTCCGGGTCGCTGCACTCGACGACGGTCGGGCGGACGAAGTAGCCGACCGAGTCGTCGTAGCTGCCGCCCGCGACGATCGTGCACGCCGGGTCCTGCTTGGCGCGGTCGATGGCGGCCTTGTTCTTGGCGAAGGAGCGGTCGTCGATGACGGCGCCGATGAAGTTGGAGAGGTCGGTGACGTCGCCCATGGTGAGGTAGTCGACCTCGGCGGCGAACTCCTCCTTGAAGCCGGAGTTCCAGATGGACGCCGGGATGTAGGCGCGGGAGGTCGCGCTGCACTTCTGGCCCTGGTACTCGAAGGCACCGCGGGTCAGGGCGGTCTTGAGCACCGCGCGGTCCGCGCTCGGGTGCGCGACCAGGAAGTCCTTGCCGCCGGTCTCGCCGACCAGACGCGGGTAGGAGCGGTACTTCTCGATGTTGTTGCCGACCGTCTTCCACAGGTACTGGAAGGTCTTGGTCGAGCCGGTGAAGTGGATGCCGGCGAGGTCGCGGTGCTCGAGCGCCACCTTCGAGACCTCGATGCCGTCACCGGTGACGAGGTTGATGACGCCCTTGGGCAGACCCGCCTCCTCCAGCAGCTGCATCAGCAGGACCGCCGCGTGGGTCTGCGTCGGGGACGGCTTCCAGACCACGACGTTGCCCATCAGCGCGGGCGCGGTGGGCAGATTGCCCGCGATGGCGCTGAAGTTGAAGGGCGTGATCGCGTAGACGAAGCCCTCCAGCGGGCGGTGGTCCAGGCGGTTCCAGACACCCGTGGAGTTGGCGGGGGGCTGCTCGGCCAGGATCTGGCGGGCGTAGGCGACGTTGAAGCGCCAGAAGTCGATGAGCTCGCAGGGACAGTCGATCTCGGCCTGCTGGGCGGTCTTCGACTGGCCGAGCATGGTGGACGCGGCGAGCGTCTCGCGCCACGGGCCGGACAGCAGCTCGGCCGCGCGCAGGATGATCGCGGCGCGGTCGTCGAAGGACATCGCGCGCCAGGCGGGCGCGGCGGCGAGGGCCGCGTCGATGGCGTCCTGCGCGTCCTGCTGGGTGGCGTTGGCGTACGTGCCGAGGCGGGCCTTGTGGTTGTGCGGCTGCACGACGTCGAACCGCTCGCCGCCGCCCATCCGCTTCTCGCCGCCGATCGTCATCGGCAGGTCGACCGGGTTCTCGGCCAGCTCCTTCAGCTTGGCCTCGAGCCGGGCGCGCTCGGACGAGCCGGGGGCGTAGCCGTGCACCGGCTCGTTGACGGGGGTGGGGACCTGGGTCACAGCGTCCATGAGATCCGTAACTCCTTGAACTTGAGCGGGTGTTCGGGTTCAGCCCTTGCTGAGCATCGAGCGGGCGAAGAAGCGCAGGTTCGCCGGCTTCTCCGCCAGGCGCCGCATGAAGTAGCCGTACCAGTCGGTGCCGTAGGCGGTGTAGACGCGCATGCGGTGACCCTCGGCAGCCAGCCGCAGGTGCTCGTCGCTCCTGATCCCGTACAGCATCTGGAACTCGTACTCGTCGAGTTTGCGCCCGGCCTTGCGGGCGAGTTCCTGCGCGATGGAGATGAGGCGCGGGTCGTGGGACCCGATCATCGGATACCCCTCGCCGTCCATCAGAGTCCTCAGGACCCGGACGTACGCCTTGTCGATCTCGTGCTTCTGCTGGTACGCGACCTCGGCGGGCTCCTTGTACGCGCCCTTCACCAGCCTTACCCGGCTGCCGCTCGCGGCTAGGCGGCGGGCGTCGGCCTCGGTGCGGAACAGGTAGGCCTGGATGACGCAGCCGGTCTGCGGGAAGTCCTTCCGCAGCTCGTCGTGGATGGCGAACATCGAGTCGAGGGTGGTGTGGTCCTCGGCGTCGAGCGTGACCGTCGTACCGATGGCGGCGGCGGCTTCGACGACGGGCCGGACGTTGGCGAGGGCCAGCTCGTGGCCGCCGTCCAGCGCCTGGCCGAACATCGACAGCTTGACGGACATCTCGACCCGCTCGCCCAGGCCGAGGTCGCGCAGCCGGTCGATCAGCGCCAGGTAGGCGTCGCGGGCGGCACGCGCCTGCTCGGGGGTGGTGATGTCCTCGCCGACGACGTCCATCGTCAGCTCCAGACCGCGGCCGGTGAGGTCCTTGATGATCGGCACGATGTCGTCGACGGTCTCACCGGGGATGAAGCGGTCGACGACCTGCTTGGTCACCGGGGCCGCCGAGATCAGGCGTCGCATCCGGTCGCTGCGCGACGCGGCAAGAATCACGGGACCCAGCACGGGGCACCTCCACAAACCAGCAGATAGAACCACCGTGAAACCTAAGGATCCCTCCGATCGTCAGCCATCGACAGCTGTCACGCATCCGTGCCGCAGATCTCAGACAGATGTATGAAGGGTCCTGGATTATGCGGGAGAATGCCCGAGTGACACCGGAATACAGAGGTGACTACCAGGAGCTGGTCGACGAGATCTCGGAGCTTCTCGGCGCCCCCGCGACCCTGGAGAACCGGGACTTCGAGCTGATCGCCTTCGGTGCGTACGACAGCGAGGGCGACCTCGACGCGTCCGCCCTGGATCCGGTGCGCACCCGCTCGATCCTGACCCGGCGCTCCACGTCCGCCGTCCGTTCGTGGTTCGAGGGCTTCGGCATCACCCGGGCGACGGGCCCGGTCCGTATTCCGCCCACACCGGAGGCCGGGGTCTACCGGGGCCGGATCTGTCTCCCCGTACGCCATCGGGGTGTCGTCCTGGGTTACGTCTGGCTGCTGGACTCCGACCCGGGCCCGACCGAGCGACAGCTGACCGCGGCCATGAACGTGACGGTCCGCATCGGCGCCCTGCTCGCGGACGAGGCGCAGCACGGCGCCGACCTCACCCGGGAGCTGCGGGCCGTGCTCACCGCCGAGCGCGGCTGGCCCCAGGACATGGCGGTGGCGGAGCTGCGCACGGCGCTGGGGTCCCGCGCGGACGGCCTGCACACGGTGGTCTGCGTGACTCCGTGGCCGTCCGCCGACCCGGACGACGCCCCTTCGGTCCGTACGGTGCCGGGGGCGACGGCGTTGTGCACGGTGCCCTGGGGTGCGGCCTCCCAGTCCCTCGCCCTGCTGGTACGGCTGCGCTCGGCGGACGTCCTGACGCCGGCGACCTCGGCGGCGGGGCGGCTGCTGGAGCGCGCCCAGCGGCTGGACGGGGGCGGCACGGCGGCGTGCGGGGTCGCGGCCGCGCGCACCGGGCTCGCGGAACTGGCGGCGGCCTGGCGGGAGGCCTCCGCGGCGGCGCGGGCCGCGCTGGCGGAGCCCCGGCTCGGTCCGGTCGCCCAGTGGGCACACATCGGCCCGTTCCGCCTGCTCACCTCACTGCCGCCGGAGGCGGCCCACGACCCTGCCGTACAGACCCTGTTGTCCCCCGCCCACCGGGAGCTCGCCCGCACCGCCGAGATCTACCTCGACTGCGCAGGCCAGGCCGGCCGCACGGCCGCCGAACTGGGCATCCACCGCCAGACCCTGTACTACCGCCTCTCCCGCGTGGAAAAACTGACGGGCCTGGACCTGGACGACGGCGAGGACCGCCTGCTCCTACATATGGCATTGAAGGGGGCAAGGCTGTAGCCAGGGCCCCGAAGGGGCGCGGGGAACTGCGCGACCAGCCACGACGGCGCCGCAGCCAACAAACAACCCATCGCGGCCCCCTCACACACCGCCGCCGAGCACATCCCCAACCGCCCCCACCCCCTCCACAATCGCCCGCTCCGTCACATCACCGAACCCCAAGATGAGTAGAGCGGGGGACTCGTCCCCCGAAGCCCTGCACGGGCTCATGCCGTACAGCCCCACCCCACGCCCGCGTGCCTCCGCCACCACCGCCCGCTCCCCCACACCCTCCGGCAGATGCGCCACCGCGTGGAACCCCGCGGCGAGCCCCGACAGCCGTACCGCCGGGGCGTGTCGGGCGAGGGCCTCGACGAGGGCGGTGCGGCGGGTCGCGTACGTCGTACGCATGCGGCGCAGATGGCGGTCGTAGCGGCCGGACTCGATCAGGCGGGCGAGGGCGAGCTGGTCGAGGGTGGGTGAGCCGCGGTCGGCGATGCGCTTGAGGTCGGTGACCGCCTCCAAGAGCGCGGGCGGGCACAGCAGCCAGCCCAGGCGCAGGGCGGGGGCGAGGGACTTGCTGACCGTGCCGATGGAGATCACCCGGTCCGCGGCCAGCCCCTGGAGCGAGCCGACCGGTTCGCGGTCGTAGCGGAACTCTGCGTCGTAGTCGTCCTCGATGACGTACGCGTCCCGGCGGGCCGCCCACTCGATCAGCGCGTGGCGACGGGCAGGCGTCAGCACGACGCCCGTCGGCCACTGGTGGGCCGGGGTGACGATCACCGCGCGGGCGCCGGTGGCGTCCAACGCCCGTACGTCGACGCCGTCTTCGTCGACCGGCACCGGTACGGCCGTCAGGCCCGCCGCGTCGGCGGCGGCCCTCGCGGTGGCCGGTCCGCCCGGGTCCTCGTAGGCCACGGCCTGCGCCCCGCTGCGGGCGAGGGCACGCAGGGCGAGGCTCAGGCCCTGTGCATAGCCGGAGCAGACGACGGTGCGGGCGGGGTCGGCGGCGGCGCCGCGTACCCGCCGCAGATACCCGGCCACCACCTCGCGCAGGGCCCGGCTGCCGCGCGGATCCCCGTAGTCGAACTCCGCGGTCGGCATGGTGCGGGCGGCCTCCCTGGTCGCCCACAGCCAGTCGGCGAGCGGGAAGGAGGCCAGGTCGGGGACGCCGTGCCGGAAGTCGGCGATCAGGCGCGGGCGGGTGTCGGGCGCGGGTGCCGCGGGGGTCGGCTCCACCTGTGCGCAGGCTGCCACGCGGGTGGCCGAGCCGACGCGGGTGACGAGGTAGCCCTCGGCCTGGAGCTGCCCGTAGCAGTCCTGGACGAGACCGCGGGACAGTCCCAGGAGGCGGGCGAGTTCGCGGGAGGAGGGGAGGCGTTCGCCGGCCTGCAGCCGACCCGAGCGGATCGCGTCGCGCAGCTGCCGCTCCAGCTGGGCGCAGAGCCGGTCCCCGCTGTCCCGGTCGACGGTCAGGAGCAGCTCGGGTGACAAACCGGCCCACTGCACAGGCATGGAATTGGAGCTTAGCCCAGGGCCGGTCGATCCGTAGCGTCGACGGTATGACGACTACGAAGCCTTCGGCCGACTGCCCTCCGCAGACGATCACTTCGCGCCCGCCGCTGCTGACCCGGCCCCTGCTGCTGCGCTTCGTGAGCATGATCGGCGCGAGCGTCAGCTTCTTCCTGCTGCTGTCGGTGGTGCCCGCCTATGCGGCCGAGGCGGGCGGTGGGGGTGCGGCGGGTCTCGCCACCGGCTCCCTGATGCTCGCCACGGTCCTCGGCGAACTGATCACTCCCCGGCTCGTCGCCCGCCACGGGTACCGGGCGACCCTGATGGCCGGCCTGTTCCTGCTCGGCGCCCCGGCGCTGGTGCTGACCGTCTCCGGCAGTGCGGCCTGGATCGTGGCGGTGTGCCTGGTGCGCGGGCTGGGCTTCGCGCTCACGATCGTGGCGGGCGGCGCCCTGACCGCGTCGCTGATCCCGGCCGAGCGCCGGGGCGAGGGCCTGGCGGTGGTGGGTGTGGTGTCCGGGGTGCCGTCGCTGATCGGCCTGCCGCTGGGGCTGTGGCTGGTCGGGCAGGTGGGGTACGGGCCGGTCGCCGTGGCCGGGGGCGCGGCGGCGCTGGCCGCGATCGTCTCCGTGCTCGGACTGCCGGACCGTGCGGCGGGGTCGGAGAACTCGCAGGAGTCGGTGGGCGTGCTGCGCGGGCTGCGCACGGGCGCCCTGCTGCGCCCCGTCGTCGTGTTCGCGGCCACCGCGACGGCGGCCGGAATCCTGGTCACCTTCCTCCCGCTGGCCGTCCCTTCGGCGTCCGCCTCGGTGGTCACCGTGGCCCTGTTCGTGCAGCCCGCCGCCGCGACCGTGGCCCGCTGGGCGGCGGGCCGGCACGGCGACCGGCACGGCAGCGCCCGGCTCGTCCTGCCCGGCCTGCTCCTGTCGGCGGCGGGTGTGCTGGTCACCGCGGCGACCGGGAGCGCGGCCGCCGTCGTGGCGGGTACCGCCCTGTTCGGAGCCGGCTTCGGCATCGCGCAGAACGCCACCCTGACACTGATGTACGCCCGGGTCTCCGCCTCCTCCTACGGCACGGTCAGCGCGCTGTGGAACCTCGCCTACGACGGCGGCATGGGCGTCGGCGCCGCGGGCTTCGGCGTCCTCGCGGGACTGACCGGCTACCCGTGGGCCTTCGCGATGACGGCGGTGCTGATGCTGGGCGCGCTGGCACCGGCCCTGCGTGATCGCCACCACAATGATTACTGAAAATGATTGTCATCATGCTAGCGTCGGCGCACCCACCCTTGACCACCCCTTTACCCGGAGGGTTCCGTGCGCCTGTCCGCCCGTCACCTGCTCTCAGCCGCTGTGGCGTCCACCCTGCTCACCGGCTGCTTCTCGGGGACCCCCGCCGAGGGGGACGGAGCCGGCGGGCGCATCCGCGTCGCGATGATGCAGCCCCCGCGCTCGGGCCTGTCCCCCCTCTCCGACGACGCGTTCAAACTGTCGCGCTGGTCGACCGCCGAGACCCTGGTGACACTGGACGCGGACGGCGACGCCGAACCCGCCCTCGCCACCAAATGGCAGCAGTCCGGCCGGAGTTGGACCTTCGAGATACGCGACGGCGTCACCTTCCACGACGGTACGAATCTCGACGCCGAGGCCGTCGTCCGCTCCCTCACCAGGGCCGCGACCGCCGCCCCCAAGCCCCGCATCCTCGACGGCGTCGACCTCACCGCCGAGGCACACGGAGACACCGTCACCGTCACCACCGCCGACGAGGACCCGCTCGTCCCCCAGCGGCTCAGCTCACCGCAGCTGTCGATCCTCGCGGCGAAGGCGTACCGCGGGAAGACGGTGAACCCGGTCGGCGCGGGCACCGGCCCCTTCGAGCTCGTCTCCGTGAACGGCACCTCCGCCGCCACCCTCGACCGCTACGACGCCTACTGGGGTGGCAGGGCCAAGTCCCCCGGAATCGACGTGAAGTTCGTGCCCGACGGCACCGCCCGCGCGGCGGCGCTCCGCAGCGGCGAGGCCGACGTCGTCGAGGCGGTGCCCGTCTCGCAGGCCGCGCTGCTCGACCAGGACCTGATCACCGAGGTCCCGATGCCACGTACGAACACGCTGTACCTGAACACGGCGAAGGGCCCCTTCAAGGACGCCTCCCTGCGGGCCGCTGCCCGTGAGGCCGTCGATGCCGGGTCGATCGTGAAGGGTGTGTACGAGGGCCGCGCCGACGTCGCCGAGGGCCTGCTCGGCCCCGCGCTGCCGTGGGCGGCCGAACTGCGCAGGCCGGTGACCCACGCCAAGGCGGGCAAGCCCGAAGGCCGGGCCATCACCATCGGCACCTTCACCGACCGCGCCGAACTCCCCGAGGTCGCCGCCGCACTGCAGCAGCAGCTCCAGAAGGCCGGGTTCAAGGTGAAGCTGGACGTCCGCGAGTACGCGAACATCGAATCCGACGCGCTGGCGGGCGAGTTCGACGCGTTCATCCTTTCCCGGGCGACGGTCCTCGACTCCGGCGACCCGGCCGCGTACCTCTACAGCGACTTCGCCTCGGACGGCTCCTTCAACATCTCCCAGCTCTCGGACCCGGACGTGGACAAGGCGCTGAAGCAGGCCGGTGAGAGCGAAACCGGTGCGGCCCGGCGCAAGGCGGTCGTCGCGGCCGAGGCCGCCGTGCTCGCCACCGACGCCGCCGTGCCGATGCTCCACGAGCGCGTGATCCAGGGCGACGCGGCCTCGGTCAGGGGCGCCGCCCACGACCCGCGCGAGCGGGAGCTGGTCACGGCGGACACGTACGTCAAGTGAGGCTCCGCACAAGGGGGTTGCCCCGCACCAGGGGGTTGCCGACCACCGCCGGGGCGACCCGCGCCCTCTGTCTCGTCGCCGTCCTGGCCGCGGTGGGGCTCCTCCCCTGGCTCTCCGGCAAGGACCCCGCACTCACGGTCCTGCGCGCCCGCTCCGCCGAGCAGGAACCCACGAAGGAGGCCCTGGACGCGGTACGCCGTGACCTCGGCCTGGACGCAGGTGCCCTTTCCCTGCTGGGGAGTTGGGCCGACGACCTGCTGCACGGCGACCTCGGCACCTCCTGGGTGTCGGGCACCGACGTCCTGCCGTCCGTCCTGGCCGGGCTCCAGGTGTCACTGGCGCTGATGGGCGCGGCACTCGGCGTGGCGGTGCTGCTGGCGTGCGCGCTGGTGGCGCCCGTGCTGGTACGGGAGCGGGCCTCGGCCGGGGCGTGGGCCGCGATGCTCGCCGCCGTACCCGAATTCCTGCTGGCCACCGTGGCGCTACTGGTCTGCGGGGTGTGGCTCGGATGGCTGCCGACGTCCGGCTGGCAGGGGCCCGAGTATCTGGTGCTGCCCGCCCTCGCCCTCGGCGTCCCGGCGGGCGGGCTGCTCGGCCGGCTGGTCGCGGACGCGCTGCCGGCGGTGCTGGACGAGCGGTGGGTGGAGCTGTGGCGGGGTGCGGGGGTGAGCCGTGTGCGTGTTGCGGGTGCCGCGCTTCGGCGCGTGCTGCCGCCGCTGGTACCACAGTTCGGCATGGTCGCCGTCGGTCTGACCGGGGGCGCGGTCGCGGTGGAGACCGTGTTCGCCGTGCCCGGCATCGGTCGTACGGCACTGGGTGCGGCCAAGTCGCAGGACCTGCCGCTGCTGCAGGGTGCGGTGCTCGCGCTGCTGCTGCTCGGGCTGGTCACGGGCGCGGCGGCGGCGTTCACACGGCGCCGGCTGCTGGGACCGGCGCTGCGTGACGCCTCGCTCAACCTGCCGCCGGCCCGTCCGGTCCGTACACACCCGGCGATCCCGTTGACCCTGTTCACAGCACTCGCCGCAACCATCGGATCGGGCCTGCTGCGCGACCCGTACGCCGTACACACGACGGACCGGCTGGCCGCCCCCTCCTGGTCGCACCCCCTCGGCACGGACGCCCTCGGCCGGGACGTCCTCGCCCGGCTCGGGCACGGCGCCGCCCCGACCGTCGGCACCGCAGCCGCCGTATGCCTTCTGAGCCTGCTGCTCGCGCTGGCGCTCGGCTTTCTGCCCGGCGTCGCGGCGGGCGCGGCCGACATCGCCAACGCGCTGCCCCCGGTGATCGTCGGCATCCTGGTCGCGGCGGCCGCAGGACCCGGCATCGGTGGCGCGGCCCTCGCGGTCGCCCTGATCTCCTGGCCCCCGCTTGCCGCACACGCGGCGGCCCTGGTCCAGGAGGTACGCGCCTCCTCCTTCCTGACCGCTCAACGGGCCATCGGCGCAACCCCGTTGTGGATCCTCACCCGGCACGTCCTGCCGTCCGTCGCCGCGCCCGTCGCCCGTCACGCTCTGCTCCGCCTGCCCGGCATCGCCCTCGCGCTCGCCTCCCTCGGCTTCCTCGGCCTGGGCGCCCAGCCGCCCGCCCCCGAGTGGGGCCTGCTGCTCGACGAGTCCCGCGCCTACCTGGAACGGGCCCCGTGGGCGGCCCTCGCCCCGGCCGTCGCACTGGCCCTGCTGGCGGGCCTGGCGGTGTCAGGAGCGGCGTACGGGCAGGGCCGGAAAGCCGCCAAGGAGGCCCCCGTTGGAGTCTGAGGAATCTGCCGAATCTGCAGCGTCCGAAGTGCTGCTCTCGATACGGGACCTGCGGATCTCGTTCGGCTCGGTCGAGGCCGTGCGCGGCCTGTCCTTCGACGTCCGCCGGCGCGAAGTCCTCGCGATCGTCGGGGAGTCGGGCGCGGGCAAGTCCCTCACCGCGCGGGCGCTGCTGGGGATGGTGCCGCGGGGCGCGAGGAGCAGCGGGAGCATCGAGCTGCTCGGCACGACCGACCTGGCCGCCGCGCGCGGCCGACGTATCGCGCTCGTCCCCCAGGACGCGCTGTCGGCCCTCTCCCCCGTCCACCCCGTGGGCGACCAACTCGCCGCCGCCGTGCGCTCAGTGGGCCGCGTGTCCCGCAAGGAGGCCCGAGCCCGCGCCGTCGCCGCGCTCGAACGCGTCGGCATCCCCGACGCCGTACGCCGGGCACGCGCCTACCCGCACGAGTACTCCGGCGGCATGCGGCAGCGGGCGGTCGTCGCGATGGCCACGATCAACGATCCCGCCGTCCTGGTCGCCGACGAGCCCACCACCGCACTGGACGAGGAGCGCCGGGACCAGGTCCTGCGGGTCCTGGCCGAGCAGCGGGAGGCGGTGGGTGCGGCGCTCGTCCTGGTCACGCACGACCTGGACGCCGTACGGGAGCACGCGGACCGGGCGCTGGTCATGTACGCGGGGCGACTGACCGAACTCGGCCCGGCGGAACGGGTGTTGAGCCGCCCCCTGGCCCCCTACACCGCCGGCCTGCTGGCATCCCTCCCCCAGAACGCCCCGGCCCGCCGCCGTCTCCCCACCCTCCCCGGCACACCACCCGCGCCGGGCACGCTCCCGCCGGGCTGCGCCTTCGCCCCGCGCTGCCGACGCGCGACGGAATCCTGCCGGCAAGAGGAGCCGGAGCCGCAGCGGGTCGACGGACGACTGGTCGCCTGCCACCACTGGGAGGAAGCGTGAGCGCGCCCCTGCTGGACGTCCGCGACCTCGTCGTCCGCTACGGCGCCGTCACCGCCGTGGACCACGTGTCCTTCACCCTCGCCCCCGGCGAGACCCTCGCCCTGAACGGCCCGAGCGGCTGCGGCAAGTCGTCCACCGCGCTGGCGGTCCTCCAGCTGCGCCGCCCGCACGCAGGCGAAGTCCATTTCGAGGGCCGGGAGTTGACGAGCCTCCCCGAACGCGAGCTCCGCCCCCTCCGCCCGCGCATGCAGCCCGTCTTCCAGGACCCGTACGGCTCCCTCAGCCCCCGCCACCGCATCCGCGACGCGGTGGCGGAACCGCTGAAGGTCCAGGGCCGCTGGACCGCCGCCGACGGCCCGGCCCGCGTCGCCGAACTCCTCGACCGGGTCGGCCTGGACCCGTCGTACGGAGACCGCCGGCCGCACGAACTCTCCGGCGGCCAGTGCCAACGCGCGGGAATCGCCCGGGCGTTGGCCTCCGACCCGCACCTGCTGGTGCTCGACGAACCGGTGTCCGCCCTGGACCCGTCCATCCGGGCCGGCGTCCTCAACCTGCTCGCCGACCTGCAGGACGAACTCGGCCTCGGGTACCTGTTCATCTGCCACGACCGGGCGGTGGTACGGCACTTCGCGGACCGGGTGGTGCAGATGCGGGACGGGCGGGTCAGCTCTCCTTGACGCCCGCGATGACGCGGCGCAGGCCTTCGGTGAGGTCGTCGGCCGTGGAGGCGCTCGCCGGGTCGAAGAGCCACTGCACCATCAGACCGTTCAGCAGCGCCTGATAGAAGCCGCCGAGGGTCTGGACGGTACGCTCGTCGAGCGTGGCCTCCTCCAGGCCCGTGAACATGGCGACCAGACCGGAACGACCCTCCATCTGCGCCTCCGCCATCAACTTGCGCAACTCGGGCACCCGTTCGCCCTGGGTGGCGATCTCCAGGCTGGCCGCCCAGATCGGGCGGAACTCCTCCGCGGAGCCCAGCATCCGCACCCAGACCCCCCGGAACCGCTCCAGCGAGCCCCCGGCCTCGACATCCCGCGCCTCGGCGGGGTCGAAGTTCTCGCCCCACTCCTGCACCAGCTCCACGAAGGCCTGCGTGAGCAGCGCATCCTTCGACCCGTAGTGATAGCCGATGGACGCCAGATTGGTCCCCGACTCCTTCACGATGTCGCGCGCCGTCGTACGCACGAAACCCTTCTCCACCAGGCAGCGCTTGGCGCCCTCGAGCAGATCCTCACGATGTCCCATGCCCACCACCCTACCCCCGATCCATACAACCGTCCTATACGTACGACTTATACATTCGTTCTAGACAAGCGTTTAAGACGCCCGTACAGTCCCTGTCATGACGAACTCGACGAGCACCACCACAACCCCGGCCGGCGCCCTCGCCGGCCGCCGCGAATGGACCGCACTGGGCGTGCTGATGCTCCCGTTGCTGCTGGTCTCGATGGATGTCTCGGTCCTCTACTTCGCCATCCCGGCGATCAGCGCGGACCTGGAGCCGAGCGGCACGCAGCAGCTGTGGATCTTCGACATCTACGCCTTCGTCCTGGCCGGCCTGCTGATGACGATGGGCTCGCTGGGCGACCGCATAGGCCGCCGCAAGCTGCTCCTGATCGGCGCGGCGGCCTTCGGTATCGCGTCACTCACGGCGGCCTACGCGAACAGCGCCGAAACCCTGATCGCGGCCCGCGCGGTCCTCGGCATCGGCGGCGCGACCCTGATGCCCTCGACGATGGCGCTGATCCGCACGATGTTCAGCGACCCCGGCCAGCGCGCCAAGGCGATCGGCATGTGGTCCGGCGTGATGACGGCCGGCATCGCGCTCGGCTCGGTGATGAGCGGTGTCCTCGTCCAGTACTTCTGGTGGGGCTCGGTCTTCCTGGTCAACCTGCCCGCGATGGCACTGCTGCTGGTCCTCGGCCCGTTCCTGCTGCCTGAGTCGAAGGACCCCAACCCCGGCCGCTTCGACTGGCTGAGCGTCCCGCTCTCGATGGCAGCGGTGCTCCCCGTCGTCTACGGCCTCAAGGAGATCCCCTCCGAGGGCTGGCACGCGCAGTACGTCGTCTCGATCACGGTCGGTCTGCTCTTCGCCGCCGTCTTCGTCCACCGTCAGCGCACGGCCGCGAACCCGATGATCTCCCCGGCCCTGTTCCGCGGCGCCGGCTTCGCCCCGTCGGTCGTCCTCAACCTGATCGCTTCCTTCGCCATGCTGGGCTCGGCGTTCTTCACCACGCAGTACCTGCAGTCGGTGCTCGACAAGAGCGCGATGGAAGCGGCCCTGTGGGCGCTGCTCCCCTCGGTGCCGATCGGCATGGCGGCTCCGATGGCGACCACGTTGGTCCAGAAGGGCGTCAACCGCGCCTACGTCGTCACCGCGGGCTTCGCGATCGGCGCGGTCGGCTACGCCCTGCTGGCCCTCGCGGACACCGACTCGCTCTGGCTGGTCCTGACCGCGTGCGGCGTCCTCGCCTCCGGCATCGTCATGGTCATCTCCCAGATCACGGACCTGGCGATGAGCAGCGCCCCGGTGGAACGGGCGGGCTCGGCGTCCTCCCTGATGGAGACCGGCGCCGAGTTCGGCGGCGCACTGGGCATGGCGGTCCTCGGCTCCATCGGTACGGCGCTCTACCGCCACGACATCCCGGCTTCGGCCCCGGCGGCGGCACACGAAACACTGGGCGGCGCGCTGGCGGTCGCCGGTCAGCTGCCGGGGCGCGCGGGAGACGCCCTGGCAACGGCGGCCCGCGAGGCCTTCACCAACGGGATGCAGGGCGCGGCGATCGCGGGCACGGTACTGCTGGCGGGGGCGGCGGTGCTGGCGGCACGGGCGCTGCGGGGGATCCACGTGGCCGACAGGTAACGGGACAAACAAAACGCCGGACGGGCTGAACTTCTTCAGCCCGTCCGGCGCGTCAGGCATTTTCAGCCCGTCCGGCGTTTGAGGACGAGGCCCCTTAAGGGCCGAAGCGGGGGCCTGGGGGCGGCAGCCCCCAGACGGCAACCTCAGACGAGGTTCACGGAACGAGCGAACGTCGCCCCGATCTCCGCCTCAACTTCCGCCAGCACCCCGGAGGGCACCGTGTCGTCGACCGTCAGGACGGCCAGCGCCTCGCCGCCGGCCACCGCCCGCGAAACCTGCATACCGGCGATGTTGATCCCCGCCTCGCCGAAGATACGGCCCACCGTGCCGACGACACCGGGACGGTCCTCGTACCGCAGCACGACCATGTGGTCGGCAAGGGCGAGGTCGACGTCGTACTCGCCCACGGCCACGATCTTCTGCAGGTGCTTCGGGCCGGCCAGCGTGCCGGACACCGCCACCTCCTCGCCGCCCGAGAGCGTGCCGCGCACGGTGACGACGTTGCGGTGGTCGGCCGACTCCGAGCTGGTGGTCAGCCGCACCTCGACGCCGCGCTCCTGCGCGAACAGCGGGGCGTTGACGTACGACACCGTCTCGTCGACGACGTCCTCGAAGACACCCTTGAGGGCGCTGAGCTCCAGCACCTTCACGTCGTGCTGGGTGATCTCGCCGTACACCTCGACGTCGAGACGGACCGCGACCTCGCCCGCGAGCGCGGTGAAGATGCGGCCGAGGCGCTCGGCGAGGGGCAGACCCGGCTTGACGTCCTCGGCGATGACGCCGCCCTGGACGTTCACCGCGTCGGGCACGAGCTCACCGGCGAGGGCGAGACGCACCGAGCGGGCGACGGCGATACCGGCCTTCTCCTGCGCCTCGTCGGTGGAGGCACCGAGGTGCGGGGTGGCGACGACCTGGTCGAACTCGAAGAGCGGGGAGTCGGTGCACGGCTCCTTGGCGTACACGTCCAGACCGGCGCCCGCGACGCGCCCCTCCTTCAGCGCCGAGTACAGCGCCTCCTCGTCGACGATGCCGCCGCGCGCGGCGTTGACGATGCGCACGCTCGGCTTGACCTTGCGCAGCGCCTCGTCGCCGATGAGGCCGACGGTCTCGGGGGTCTTGGGCAGGTGGACGGTGATGAAGTCGGAGACCTCGAGCAGCTCGTCGAGGGACAGCACCTTGACGCCCATCTGCGCGGCGCGGGCGGGCTGAATGTAGGGGTCGTAGGCGACGACCTTCATGCCGAACCCGGACATGCGCTGGGCGACCAGCGCGCCGATCCGCCCGAGACCGACGACACCCAGGGTCTTCTCGGCGAGCTCGACGCCCGTGTACTTGCTGCGCTTCCACTCGCCGTTCTTCAGCGCGGCGTTGGCCTGCGGGATGTGGCGGGCGGTGGCGACGATGAGACCGCAGGCCAGCTCGGCGGCGGTCACGATGTTCGAGGTGGGGGCGTTGACGACCATCACGCCGGCCTTGGTGGCGGCGGAGACGTCCACGTTGTCCAGGCCGACGCCGGCTCGTGCGACGACCTTCAGCTTGTTCGCGGCGGCGATGGCCTCGGCGTCGACCTTGGTGGCCGAGCGGATCAGGATGGCGTCGACGTCGGCGATGGCGGGGAGCAGTTCGGCTCGGTCTGCTCCGTTGCAGTGCCGGATCTCGAAGTCCGGGCCAAGCGCGTCCACGGTCGCGGGCGACAGCTCTTCAGCGATGAGTACGACGGGTTTCGAGCTCACGTGAGTCCTCACAAGTCCAATGCGGACGGCCGTCCCGACGGCCGCAGGCGGTGGAGGTTTGCTAGCCGCGTTGGAGACGCACGACGCTGTGGGCCTGACGCGTATGTAGTACGGCAGTGTAGTGGCGCGGCGACGATCGTCCTGCGCCTCTGCGGAAGGATCACCCGTCCGTGAGTGGACGGACTGGACAACGGGGCCGGAGCGGTCCGCTCCGGCCCCGCGGCCTTGAGGCTTACGCCTCCTCGTCCACCCACGACATCAGCTTGCGCAGCTGCTTGCCGGTGGTCTCCAGCAGGTGCTCGGAGTCCGCGGTCTTGTACTCGTTGTACTTCTTCAGACCGCCGTGGTACTCGGCCATCCACTCACGCGCGAAGGTGCCGTCCTGGATCTCGGCGAGGACCTTCTTCATCTCGGCCTTGGTGGCATCGGTGATGATCCGCGGGCCGGTGACGTAGTCGCCCCACTCGGCGGTCTCGGAGATCGACCAGCGCATCTTCTCCAGGCCGCCCTCGTACATGAGGTCCACGATCAGCTTCAGCTCGTGCAGGCACTCGAAGTACGCGATCTCCGGCTGGTAGCCGGCCTCGGTCAGCGTCTCGAAACCGGCCTTGACCAGCGCGGCCGTACCACCGCAGAGAACGGCCTGCTCACCGAACAGGTCGGTCTCGGTCTCCTCGGTGAAGGTCGTCTTGATGACGCCGGCGCGGGTGCCGCCGATGCCCTTGGCGTACGACAGCGCGAGCGCGAAGGCGTTGCCCGTCGCGTCCTGCTCGACGGCCGCGATACACGGAACGCCGCGGCCCTCCTCGTACTGACGGCGCACCAGGTGGCCCGGGCCCTTCGGGGCGACCATGCACACGTCGACGTTGGCCGGCGGCTTGATGAAGTCGAACCGGATGTTCAGGCCGTGACCGAAGAACAGCGCGTCGCCGTCCTTGAGGTTGTCCTTGATGGACTCCTCGTAGACCTGGGCCTGGATCGGGTCCGGCACCAGGATCATGATGACGTCGGCCTCGGCGGCGGCCTCGGACGGCGTCACCACGCGCAGGCCCTGCTCCTCGGCCTTGGCCTTGGACTTGGAGCCCTCGTGCAGACCGACACGGACGTCGACACCCGAGTCACGGAGCGACAGCGCGTGGGCGTGGCCCTGGCTGCCGTAACCGATGACCGCGACCTTGCGGCCCTGGATGATGGACAGGTCGGCGTCGGCGTCGTAGAACAGCTCGGCCACTTTGGGTTCTCTCCTTGTGTGCAGGTGTTGCGTCCCACCGTATGACGGGGGGCGGAAATGAAGTTTCGCGGTCTCGGAATTCGGGCGGCCGGTGTCACCCGGCCGCCCCAATCCGTCGTTACGCCGACCGGTCGAGGGCGCGCAGCGACCGGTCCGTGATGGAGCGTGCGCCCCGGCCGATCGCGATCGTGCCGGACTGGACGAGTTCCTTGATGCCGTACGGCTCCAGCATCTTGAGCATGGCGGACAGCTTGTCGTTGCTGCCGGTGGCCTCGATCGTGACGGCCTCCGGGGAGACGTCGACGGTCTTGGCGCGGAACAGCTGGACGATCTCGACGATCTGGGAGCGCGTCTCGTTGTCGGCGCGCACCTTCACCAGGACGAGTTCGCGCTGAACGGCCTGCGCCGGCTCCAGCTCGACGATCTTCAGCACGTTGACGAGCTTGTTGAGCTGCTTGGTCACCTGCTCGAGCGGCAGGTCCTCGACGTTCACCACGATGGTGATGCGGGAGATGTCGGGGTGCTCGGTGACGCCGACCGCGAGCGAGTCGATGTTGAAGCCGCGGCGGGAGAACAGGGCGGCGATCCGGGCCAGGATGCCCGGGGTGTTCTCCACCAGGACGGAGAGCGTGTGCTTGGACATGGTCTGGTTGCGTCTCTCTCGCTCAGTCGTCTTCGTTGTCGCCGAAGTCGGGGCGGACGTCCCGGGCGGCCATGATCGTGTCGTTCGAGGTGCCGGCGGCGACCATCGGCCACACCATCGCGTCCTCGTGGACGATGAAGTCGATGACGACCGGGCGGTCGTTGATCGAGTTCGCCTCCTCGATGACCTTGTCGAGGTCGTCCGGGGACTCGCAGCGGATCGCGTAGCAGCCCATCGCCTCCGACAGCTTCACGAAGTCGGGGACGCGGGTGCCGGCGCTCGGCTGCTTGCCGTCGGCCTCGGGGCCGCTGTGCAGCACGGTGTTGGAGTAGCGCTGGTTGTAGAAGAGGGTCTGCCACTGGCGGACCATCCCGAGAGCGCCGTTGTTGATGATGGCGACCTTGATCGGGATGTTGTTCAGGGCGCAGGTGGTGAGCTCCTGGTTGGTCATCTGGAAGCAGCCGTCGCCGTCGATCGCCCAGACCGTCTGGTCCGGGGCTCCGGCCTTGGCGCCCATCGCGGCCGGGACCGCGTAGCCCATCGTTCCGGCGCCGCCGGAGTTCAGCCAGGTCGCGGGCTTCTCGTACTCGATGTAGTGCGCGGCCCACATCTGGTGCTGGCCCACGCCCGCGGCGAAGATCGTGCCTTCCGGTGCGAGCTGTCCGATGCGCTGGATGACCTGCTGCGGCGACAGCTGGCCGTTCTCGGGCTGCTCGTAGCCCAGCGGGTACGTCTCGCGCCAGCGGTTGAGGTCCTTCCACCAGGCGGTGTAGTCACCCTGGTGGCCCTCGCTGTGCTCCTTCTGGACGGCCTGGATCAGGTCGGCGAGGACCTCGCGCGCGTCACCGACGATCGGCACGTCCGCGGCGCGGTTCTTGCCGATCTCCGCCGGGTCGATGTCGGCGTGGACGATCTTGGCGTACGGGGCGAAGCTGTCCAGCTTGCCGGTGACGCGGTCGTCGAAGCGGGCTCCGAGGGCGACGATCAGGTCGGCCTTCTGCAGCGCGGTGACGGCGGTGACCGCACCGTGCATGCCCGGCATTCCCACGTGCAGCGGGTGGCTGTCGGGGAATGCGCCGAGCGCCATCAGGGTGGTGGTGACGGGCGCTCCGGTGAGCTCGGCGAGAACCTTGAGCTCGGCGGTGGCGTGTGCCTTGATGACACCGCCGCCGACGTAGAGGACGGGCCGCTTGGCGGAGGTGATGAGCTTCGCGGCCTCGCGGATCTGCTTGGCGTGCGGCTTGGTCACCGGGCGGTAGCCGGGCAGGTCCATGACCGGCGGCCACGAGAAGGTCGTCTGCGCCTGCAGCGCGTCCTTCGCGATGTCGACCAGGACCGGGCCGGGGCGGCCGGTGGAGGCGATGTGGAAGGCCTGCGCGATCACCCGCGGGATGTCCTCGGCCTTGGTGACCAGGAAGTTGTGCTTGGTGATCGGCATGGTGATGCCGACGATGTCCGCCTCCTGGAAGGCGTCCGTACCGATCGCCTTGGACGCGACCTGCCCGGTGATCGCCACGAGCGCCACCGAGTCCATGTGTGCGTCGGCGATCGGGGTCACCAGGTTGGTGGCGCCCGGCCCGGAGGTCGCCATGCAGACGCCGACCTTGCCGGTGGCCTGCGCGTAACCCGTCGCCGCGTGACCGGCCCCCTGCTCGTGGCGGACCAGGACGTGGCGCACCCGGGTGGAGTCCATCATCGGGTCGTACGCGGGAAGGATCGCACCGCCGGGAATGCCGAATACCGTGTCGGCCCCGACCTCCTCGAGAGAGCGGATGAGGGACTTCGCACCCGTGACGTGCTCGGGTGCGGACTGCTGTCCTCCGGATCGGGGCCGCGGCTGCGGATGGGCCCCGGTGGCCTGCTCGGTCATCGTCAGTCTCTTCTCGATGCTGAGGGTTTTTGCGAGGTTTGTGCGGTGTTCAAGCGCTGCACGACTGGTGCCTGTGCAACAAAAAACCCCTCGTGCCGTAAGGCAAGCGAGGGGAGCGCGCCGGGTGCGGTCGCTGGGAGTTCCGGGTCCGTCCGGACATCACCAGCTCAGCCGACGCGCTTTCCAAGTACGAGAATTCGGGTGCGCATGGCACAGACCCTCCCCCCGGCACGCACCACGTGTCAAGTGGGTGGGACGGGAGTCTCATTATGTGAGCGGAGGGCACTTCCGCCTCCCAGAACAGCGGTCACACCACCTGTGTACACCCCGGCGCCGCCGCCCGCGAACGCGGGCTCGATCGGCCCGTGCGGCACCGGATAGTGGCCGGAAGCGAGCGCCCGGCGCAGCCGGTACTCGTCCAGCGGGCCGGAGAACGCCATGCCCTGCCCGTGCGTGCAGCCCATCGCGCGCAGCGCGACGACCTGCTCGGGCAGGTCCACGCCGTCGGCCACGGACTGCAGCCCGAGGTCGGTCGCGATCCGCAGCAGCCCGCTGGTGATCTTGTGCAGCCGCGCGGACTCCACGACGCCCTCGACCAGGCTGCGGTCGAGTTTCAGCACGTCGACGGGAAGTCTGCGCAGTGCGGTGATCGCCGCGTAGCCGCTGCCGAAGCCGTCCAGGGCGATCCGGACGCCGAGCCTGCGCAAGGCGCCCAAGCGTCGCTCGAGTTCATCCAGAGAGACTCGGGGATCCGTGTCGGACAGCTCGATCAGCAGCGACCCGGACGGCAGCCCGTGCCGGGTCAGCAGCGCCTCGATCGAGCCGAGCGGCATCGACCGGTCGAGCAGCCGCCGGGCACTCATCCGGACCGCGACGGGCACGGACAGCCCCGTGCCGGTGCGCTCGGCGGCCTGCTCCACTGCCTCCTCCAGCATCCAGCGGCCCAGCTCGGCGGTCCGGTCGCTGTCCTCGGCGACGCGCAGGAACTCGGCAGGGGTGAACAGCACCCCCTGCGAGGAGCGCCAGCGCGCCTGGGCCTCGACCGACGTGATCCGGCCGTCCTCCAGGCAGACCACGGGCTGGTGCAGCAGCGCGAACTCGCCGTCGTGCAGTGCGGCACGCAGCCGCGTGGCCAGCTCCGCCTTCCGTACGACGTCCTGCTGCATCTGCGGGGCGTACAGCTCCACGCGACCCTTGCCGGCCGCCTTGGCGCGGTACATGGCGAGGTCGGCGTTGCGCAGCAGCTCGCCCGCGCCGAGGCCCGGTTCGGCGAAGGCGACGCCGATGGAGGCCGCCACCCGGACATCGTTGCCGTCGATGAGGTACGGCTGCGAGAGCGTGATCCTGAGGCGGTCGGCGAGCTCCAGGATGTGACGTTCGCGCGCGGAGCGGTCACGGGTGCCGTCACCCGCGATCAGCGCCGCGAACTCGTCACCGCCGAGCCGGGAGGCGGTGTCCCCGTGCCGGACCGCGTCCTGGAGTCTGCGGGCGGCCTGGACGAGCAGCTCGTCCCCGGCCTGGTGCCCGATCGTGTCGTTGACGGCCTTGAAGCCGTCGAGGTCGATGAAGAGAACGGCCGTGCCGCGCAGGGCCACCCGGTCGGAGGCACGGCGGCCGGACAGGGCCTGCTGGACGCGCTTGGTGAACAGGGCGCGGTTGGGCAGGTCGGTGAGCGGGTCGTGCTCGGCGTTGTGCTGCAGCTGTGCCTGCAGGCGCACTCTTTCGGTCACGTCCCGGCTGTTGAAGATGAGGCCGCCGTGGTGGCGGTTGACGGTGGACTCGACGTTGAGCCAGCCTCCCCCACTCTCGGCTTCGCTCGAGCGGGAGGTGCCCCCGCCGCCGGACCGGAAGCGGCATTCGATGCGCGTAGTGGGTTCCTCGAGCGGGCTGGCGGCGAGGAAGCGGCGCACCTCGTGCACCACGCAGCCCAGGTCCTCCGGGTGGATGAGATTGGCCAGTTCCGTACCCACCAGTTCCTCGGCGGGGCGTCCGTAGACCCCGGCGGCGGCCGGGGAGACGTACCGGAGGATGCCGTTGGGCGCGGCGATCATGATGACGTCGCTGGAGCCCTGCACCAGGGAGCGGAAGTGGTTCTCCTTCTGCGCGAGTTCCTGGGTGAGGGTGATGTTGTCGAGCAGCATGATGCCCTGGCGCACCACGAGGGCGAGCACGACCGTGCCGCCGGTCAGGAGCACCACGCGGTCGACCCTGTGGCCGTTGAGGACGGTGTAGAGGATCCCCAGCGTGCACACGGCTGCGGCGAGATAGGGCGTGAGGGCGGCCAGGGAGCCGGCGATCGGCCGGGCGGCCGGATACCGGCTGTGATCACCTCCCTGCGGTGCTGCGTGATGCTGGTGCGCGCCGCCCCGCTGGCCCGGCACGTGTTCGTGCACCACGCGCGTGTGCCCGTCGATGTCGCACCTGTCGGCCTCGGGCTGCTGCCCGTGCCGGGGCGCGGCCCAGGGGGCGTACGCGAGGAGCAGGGAGCCGGCGAACCAGCCCGCGTCGAGCAACTGGCCGGAGTGGTAGCTGTTGTGCAGCAGCGGTGAGGTGAACAGGGCGTCGCACATCACCGTCAGCGCCAGCGCGCCGATGGCGGTGTTGACCGCCGTGCGGTTCACCGCAGAGCGCCTGAAGTGCAGCGCGAGCACCATGCTGACCAGGGCGATGTCCAGCAACGGGTACGCGAGCGACAGCGCGGTGTGCGCGACGCTCGGCCCGTCGAACTTGGCCGCCTGGGCGAGCGCGAGGCTCCACGACAGCGTCAGCAGCGAGCCGCCGATCAGCCAGGCATCGAGCGCGAGGCAGACCCAACCGGCCTTCGTCACCGGCCGCTTGGCGAGCACCAGGAGCCCCACGATCGCGGGCGGCGCGAAGCACAGGAAGAACAGGTCGGCATAGCTGGGAGTGGGCACCTGCTGGCCCAGGACCACCTCGTACCACCCCCAGACCGCGTTGCCCAGGGCGGCCATCGCCGAGGAGAGGGCGAACAGCAGCCAGGCGGGTCGAAAGCGGACACGGCGGCTGCGGGCGTACAGGAACAGCGACACGGCGGCGGTGCCCGCCGCGGCGCTCAGCCCGAAGTCACCCATGATCAGTGCGATTTCGTTCGAACCCCAGTCGAGTGCGGAACCGACGGCGTATCCCGCGCAGACCAGGGCCAGGACGAGTTGGTGGACCAGGCCGGGTCCGCGGCCGGTGGCCGGCGGCCGGGGCAGCAGCGTCCCTGGCGAAGGCTGTACCCGCAGCGCTCCGTCGAGGATGGTCGTGGGAGTCGGGGGCGAGCTCACCGGGCCCACCCGGTCCGCGTCGCTCCCAGATCCCGCGGCTCCCGGTGCGCTGGGTGCGCATGCTCCCGGCGACTGCTGTGCCTGCGGTGGTGATGGCTGTGGCGGCAGCCGTGACTGCCGTGGTGACCGCGTCTGCG
Organism: Streptomyces sp. NPDC001401; assembly: GCF_042895385.1. Taxonomy (NCBI): domain Bacteria; kingdom Bacillati; phylum Actinomycetota; class Actinomycetes; order Kitasatosporales; family Streptomycetaceae; genus Streptomyces; species Streptomyces sp. NPDC001401. Next base: position 133,985 of record NZ_JBIAWI010000008.1, on the reverse strand, counting down.
CGCGGCCGTACGCCAGGGTCGCCTCCGGCGGCCCCGTCGCGTCGGATCGCTCGCCCATAGGCCGTGCATCGCCCGTCGCCCCCCTCACAGTCTGAAATGTTCATCCCCGGCGCCGATTGGTGCGCGGCGCAGCCCCTGCTCGGGACGATACACCAGTCTCGTCACTCAGGGACATAGTTCCTCTACGCTCCGTGACGACCAGCGGGAATGTGAGCACGGACCGCGTCCGCAAGGTTGCGGAGGGTACCGGAAACGGATTACACGCCCGTTGCGCCCGTCGCGCAGGGCGCGCTCGGGCCGCTCAAGTCGTCGGGGTCACGCGCCGGTTGCGCCTGTCGTAAGGATCACGTTGCGCAACGGCTCCCGGTTCACGAATCGGGTCAACTGGTCCACCAGCAGTCGCTTGGCGCGGGGCAGGAACGCGGACGTGGGGCCGCCGACATGAGGGCTGATGAGGACGCCGGGCGCACGCCACAGGGGGTGTTCGCGGGGCAGCGGCTCCGGGTCGGTGACGTCGAGGGCGGCGGTGATGCGGCCGGTCTCCACCTCGGCGAGCAGGGCCTTGATGTCGACGACGGGGCCGCGGGAGACGTTCACGAGGAGTGCGCCGTCCTTCATCCGCGCGAGGAATTCGGCGCCGGCCAGGCCCCGGGTGGCTTCGGTGAGGGGCGTGACCAGGACGACGACGTCCGCTTCGGGGAGCAGGGCGGGCAGATCGGTGAGCGGATGCACCGGGCCGCGCGCCGTGGTGCGCTCAGAGCGCGCGACGCGCGCCACCCGCGCCACCTCGAACGGAACGAGCCGGTCCTCGATGGCGGATCCGATCGACCCGTACCCGACGATGAGGACGTTCTTGTCGGCCAGCGCGGGCCGGAACCCGCCGAGCCACTCCCCGCGGCCCTGGGCGCGCACGAAGTCGGGGACGCCGCGCAGCGAGGCGAGGATCAGCGTGAGCGCGAGCTCGGCGGTGCTCGCCTCGTGCACCCCGCGCGCGTTGCACACCTGCACGCCTGGACGCAGATGCCCCAGCCCCGGCTCCAGGCTGTCGATGCCGGCCGACAGGGTCTGTACGACCTGCAGGCCACTCATCTCGGGCAGGGGACGTACGCCCACCTCACTGGGCTTCATGTAGGGAACGACGTAGTAGACGCAGTCGGCCGGGTCCGCGGGGAACTCGTCGGCGCCGTCCCAGAAACGGTAGTTGGGGCCTTCGGGGAGCCCGTCGATGGTGTCGGGCGGGATGGAAAGCCACACGTCAGCAGTCATGTCAGGAGGCTATGTCAGGCCCATGGGAGTGCAGAGGTTAGGTTGGGGGGCCGAAGAGGGAGGGTCACGAGCAGGTGGAGCGCAGGACGATCGGCGCGGGGGCACTCGCGGTGGGGGCCGTCGGACTCGGGTGCATGCCGATGAGCTGGGCGTACAGCGGGTCGCGGCAGCGGGGCGACGCATCGCTCAGGGCGGTGCACCGGGCGCTGGACGCGGGCTCGACGCTCCTCGACACGGCCGACATGTACGGCCCGTTCACCAACGAGCTGCTGGTGGGGCGGGCGTTGAAGGAGCGCCGCCAGGACGCGTTCGTGTCGACGAAGGTCGGCCTGCTGGTGGGCGAGCAGCACATCGTGGCCAACGGCCGCCCCGGCTATGTGAAGCGCGCCTGCGACGCGTCGCTGCGGCGCCTGCAGACGGACGTGATCGACCTGTACCAGCTGCACCGCGCCGACCCCGAGGTTCCGGTCGAGGAGACGTGGGGCGCGATGGCGGAGCTCGTCCAGGCGGGAAAGGTACGGGCGTTGGGGCTGTGCGCGGTCGGGGCGCGGGGCGGGCGCCGGTCCGGCGGGCGGCTGCACGACGCGACGATCAGGCAGTTGCAGCGGGTGCAGCAGGTGTTCCCGGTGAGCGCGGTGGAGGCCGAGCTGTCGGTGTGGTCGCCGGAGGCGCTGGAGTCGCTGCTGCCGTGGTGCGAGGCGCGTGACGTCGGCTTCCTGGCCGCGATGCCGCTCGGCAACGGCTTCCTGACCGGCACGCTCACCCCCGGCCAGGGCTTCGAACCGGACGACGTGCGCGCCCGCCACCCCCGTTTCACCGCGGAGATGATGGCCGCCAACCAGCCGATCGTGGCCGGCCTGCGCCGGGTCGCGGCCCGGCACGGCGCCGAGGTCACGCCCGCCCAGGTGGCCCTGGCCTGGGTGCTGGCGCAGGGGCGGCACGTGGTCCCGGTCCCGGGCACCAAACAGGAGCGCTGGGCGACGGAGAACGCGGCGTCCGCGGCTCTGCGGCTGACGCCGGAGGACCTCGCCGAGGTGGCGGAGCTGCCGGGCGCGCGGGGATCCTGGGACTGAGGATCGCGGACGCGGGACCGAAAGCGGACGGGTGGCCGCGGCGCCCGGGATTCGGGATCCGTCGACCGGGAACCTGCGAGGCGCGAGCGGTGTAAGACAAGTAGAACCTGCCGCTGGACCGCCGCCCGAAGGGACCAAGATCGTGCTACGACGAGCACTACCGGCCGTGCTGGCCACGACCGCGCTCCTGCTGACGGCCGGCTGTTCATCCAGCGGAGGAGGCGGAGGGTCCGGGGGCGGCGGTGACAGTACGGCGCCGGGGAGCACGAGCGCGAACTCGTCCCCGTCGGAACGGGCCGCCGAACAGGCCCCGCCCGCCAAGGGGTCCGTCAAGGTGCTGCGCACGGTGAGCACGGGCCTGAACACCCCCTGGGGCCTCGCCCCGCTGCCCGACGGCAGCGCCCTGCTCGTCGCCTCCCGGGACCAGGGGACGATCACCAAGGTCGACGCGAAGACCGGCAGGAAGACCGAGCTGGGCAAGGTGTCCGGGGTCTCCCCCGCCGGAGAGGGCGGTCTCCTCGGCATCGCGCTCTCCCCGGACTACGCCTCGGACCACATGATCTACGCGTACTTCACCTCCGCCTCGGACAACCGCATCGTCCGCATGCTGTACGACGCGAAGAAGCCGTCCGGCGAACAGCTGGGCGCGCCGGACACGATCTTCAAGGGCATCCCCAAGGGCTATATCCACAACGGCGGCCGCATCGCCTTCGGCCCGGACAAGATGCTGTACGCGGGCACGGGCGAGAGCGGTGACCGGGGCCTGGCCCAGGACAAGAAGTCCCTGGGCGGCAAGATCCTCCGCCTTACCCCGGAGGGCGACCCGGCTCCCGGCAACCCGTTCCCGGACTCCGCCGTCTACACCTACGGCCACCGCAATGTGCAGGGCCTGGCCTGGGACTCCGAACAGCGCCTGTTCGCCTCGGAGTTCGGCCAGGACACCTGGGACGAGCTGAACGCGATCAAGCCGGGCGACAACTACGGCTGGCCGGAGGCCGAGGGCAGGTCGTCCGACCCCAAGTACCACAACCCGATAGCCCAGTGGCACACGGACGACGCCTCCCCCAGCGGCATCGCCTACGCCGAGGGCTCGATCTGGATGGCGGCTCTGAAGGGCCAACGCCTGTGGCGCATACCCCTGAAGGGCACGGAGGCCTCGGCCGCCCCGCAGGCGTTCCTCACCGGCAAGTACGGCCGTCTTCGTACGGTGGTCTCGGCGGGCGGCGACAAGCTGTGGCTGACGACCAGCAACACGGACGGACGGGGAAACCCCAAGAGCGGGGACGACCGGATCCTGGAGCTGGAGGTGAAGTAGAGCCGTCCCTCACTCTTCGGCGGCGTCCGTGTCGTCATCCGTCTCCGTCGGCTTCGCCGGGCGTACGACGACTTTCCCGGACGCCAGATCTATCGGTCCGCGCCCAGGATCCCCGTCCCCCACGTCCTCCCGGGTCAGCTCCAGCCGGTTCTGTTCGTCGCGCGTGTGCTTGCGGCCTGGTGCGAATAGCTCCTCAAAGATGTTGAACACGTTGCCTCCCCTGTCGGTCTCCTACCGAGTCGAGCGGAGGACGTCGGCGGGGAACAACCTGAGCCTGTGCGCGACCGCCGCCGCCTCTCCCCTTCCTGAGACGCCCAGCTTGGCCAGGATGTTCGAGACGTGGACGCTGGCCGTCTTCGGGGAGATGAAGAGTTCCTCGGCTATCTGGCGGTTGGTGCGGCCGGCGGCCACCAGACGCAGGACATCGCGTTCCCGGCCGGTGAGGCCGAGGGCCTCGGCCGGGTCGGCGGCCCGCGGTTCCGGGACGCGGCTCAGGGTGAGGCGGGCGCGCTGGGCGAGCAGCGCGACGGAGTCGGAGAGGGGGCGGGCACCGAGATGACCGGCGACGGCGTGGGCCAGCCGGAGCAGTTCGGCGGCTCGGTCGCGCTCGTCCTCGCCGCCGGCTGCGAGCAGAGCGGTGGCCAGGCGGTGGCGGACGCGGGCGAGATCGTAGGGGCGGTCCAGGCATTCGAAGGCGGTGACGACGTCGGACCAGGTGTCGGCGGTGTCGAGGCCTTCGGCGCGGGCGAGTTCGGCGCGGACCCACTGCTCGTGGGCGAGCCAGATGGGGGTGTCGGTGGTGGTCTTCTTGACGGCCTCGCGGAGCCGTTCGAGGACGTCGGTGCGGCCCTGGGCGACCGCGGGCAGGCCGCTCGCATCGGCCTCGGCGGTGGTGGCGGCCAGCAGCAGGGGCCAGGCGTGGCGCTGGGTGCCGGTGGGGAAGCCGGCGTCGAGGGCGCGGGCGAGTTCGGCGCGGGCGTCGAGGAGTCGGCCCTCGCCGACGGCCATGCCGATCGCGATGCGGGAGAGCAGCAGCGTGTACTGGGGCATGGGGTCGTGCGTGCCCAGGTAGCCGCGCGCGGCGGCCAGTTGGCGGGCGGCCTCGGCCAGATCGCCCCGGCCGAGGGCGAGGTGCGCCAGGCACAAGGCGCCACCGCTCTGGGGTTTGGCGCTGTGCCCGACGCGCAGGGCACTCGCCGCGGCGTCGGCGGCCTCGTCCCACCGGCCCAGGGAGTACAGCGACTCGGAGAGATTCGCCCACACCCAGGCCTCGGAGTCCAGCTGGCCGAACCTCCTGGTGAAGGTGAGGCCCTCCTCGAGCAGGGGTACGGCTTCCCGGGTGCGGCCGACCGCGTCGAGTGCGGAGGGCAGATTGACATAGGCGCGGCCGGCGACGAAAGAGACGCCTTCCGCCAGGGCGCGTTCCTTGACCTCGTACATCTCGGCGAGCCCGGCCTCGACGGAGCCCGCGTCGACCATGAGTCCGCCGAGGGTGAGGCGGGCGTTGAGTTCGATCTCGCGGACGCCGACCATGCGCGCGTACTCCACGGCCCGTTCCGCGGCCGAGAGGGCGTCGGGACCCGGCTCGTGGAGCATCGACCAGCCGGCGACGTTGGTGAGGACCTCGGCGTGCACCTCGGAGGGCGGCAGACCGCGGACCAGCTCCTGGGCGGTGGCCAGTTCCTTCCAGCCGTCGCCGCGGGCCAGCGCCTGCACCAGCCGCGAGCGCTGGACCCAGAACCAGGCGGCACGCAGCGGATCGCCCTCGTCCTCCAGGAGGTGCAGCGCCCGCTTGGTGATCTTCAGGGCGCGCTCGCGTTCACCGGACAGCCGGCCGGCGACGGCGGCCTCGGCCATGAGGTCGAGGTAGCGCAGGGGTGTGGTGGCCGGGTCGCAGCCGCAGGGCGGATAGACCTCGGTGTAGTCGATGGGCCGCAGCTGGTCCCGTACGTCCTCGGGGGCGGTGTCCCACAGCTCCATCGCCCGTTCCAGGAGCCGCAGTTGCTCGCTGTAGGCGTGGCGGCAGCGAGCTTCGACGGAGGCGTCCAGGACGGCGGGGAGGGCCTTGGCGGCGTTGTGGGCGTGGTACCAGTAGCTGGCCAGGCGCATGACACGTTCGTCGGCGGGGACGAGCGCCGGGTCGGCCTCCAGAGCCTCGGCGTAGCGGCGGTTGAGGCGGGAGCGCTCGCCGGGCAGCAGGTCGTCGCTGACGGCCTCTCGGACCAGCGAGTGGCGGAAGCGGTAGCCGTCACCGGTGGGCGTGGCCAGCAGGATGTTGGCGTTCACGGCGGCCCGCAGTGCCTCGATGAGGTCGTCCTCGGCGAGCCGGGCGACGGCGGCGAGCAGCCGGTATTCGACGGTGGAGCCGCCCTCGGCGACGATCCGGGCGACCCGCTGGGCGATCTCGGACAGGCCTTCGACGCGGACCAGGAGCAGGTCGCGCAGAGAGTCGGTGAGGCCGGTGCCGCAGCCCTCGTGGGCGCAGACGGCGAGTTCCTCGACGAAGAAGGCGTTGCCGTCGGAGCGTTCGAAGATGTCGTCGACCTGGGTGGGGTCCGGTTCGGCGGCGAGGATGCCGGCGATCTGGCGGCCCACTTCCTCCCGGTTGAAGCGGCCGAGTTCGACGCGGCGGACGGTGCGCAGCCGGTCGAGTTCGGCGAGCAGGGGGCGCAGCGGGTGGCGGCGGTGGATGTCATCGGCGCGGTAGGTGGCGAGGACGACGAGGCGGCCGGTGCGCAGGGTGCGGAAGAGGTAGGCGAGGAGGTGGCGGGTGGAGGCGTCGGCCCAGTGGAGGTCCTCCAGGGCGACGACGACGGTCCGGTCGGCGGCGACCCGCTCCAGGACGCGGGCGGTGAGTTCGAAGAGGCGGGCCATGCCCTCCTCGTCGTGCCGTCCGCCGGTGGACTCGCCCAACTCGGGCAGCAGCCGGGTGAGTTCCTCCTCCTGGCCGGCGGCCGCGGCGGCGAGTTCCTCGGGCAGTTCCCGGCGCAGGGCACGCAGGGCGGTGGAGAAGGGGGCGAAGGGCAGGCCGTCGGCGCCTATCTCGACGCAGCCGCCGAGCGCGACGACGGCGCCCGCGCGGCAGGCCGCGGTGGCGAACTCTTCGACCAGCCGGGTCTTGCCGACCCCGGCCTCTCCGCCGATCAGCAAGGCCTGCGGCTCGCCCGCGGCAGCACGGGCGAGCGCATCGTTCAATATCTCCAGTTCTTCGGCACGACCGACGAACACCGGACTGACGGACCTGGTCTCCACGAACCCGAGCATCGCACGGGTGTCCGGCGACGCGGCACCGGTTTTCAGTGGGCCGGTGTGGTGCTCGTTGCCCGGCGCCGGTGTTGCCGTCTGCTGGGGGCTGCCGCCCCCAGACCCCGGCTTCGGCACTGGACGGGACTCGTCCTCAAACGCCGGACGGGCTGCTGGTTGCAGCCGACCGGCGTTTGCCGCGCTCACGCCGCGCGGGCGGACCGAAGCCGGCGGAGACGTGGGCTATGGCTTTCGTCCTCGGCGGCGTGGTGGGCGGCCTCGCGGCGGGCGGCGCGGCGGCCGCGGACGGCCTCGCGGGCCAGCCGCTCGTTGTCGGCCCGGCGGATCAGTTCGGCGGAGCGGAACTGGGAGAGCTCGTATTCATACATGGTGTGTCCCTTGTGAGAGTCGGTTTCGGCTTCGCTTGCTGCGATGCCTCAACCTTCGTCTCCAAGGGGGGTGCGCCACATCGGGAGAGTTCCGCATCTTCGGCACCGCCCGGGGCCTTAGATGTGCGTGAGGGGCCTCAGGAGCTCCGTAAGGTGCTTACGGATGCCCTAAGACCCCTCAGGACCTGCGGTGATTCAGCTGGTGGAGGGCAGCCCGAGCAGGATGTCGGTGTACTTGAGGACGGCCAGGAGCAGGCCGATGACGCCGAGCGCCACGCCGCCCCAGGCGACCGACTTGATCCAGACCGGCTGCGGCTTGCCGGGGGCGCCGAAGGCGGGCCGGGCAAGCACCACGACGCCGACGACCAGCGCCAGCAGCGCGAACAGGCCGCCCCACAGGGCACTGGTCTGCCAGGCGTCGCCGTAGACCTCCTTGACCTGCTTGGCGACGGTCGCGGTCTGCGAGGTCTGCAGCTGGCCGATGAGCGTCTCGCGCGCGGCCGCGACCGTGCCGATCCAGCTGCCGGTCAGCGAGACGATGCCGAGCGCGGCGGAGACCACGGCGCCCGCGCCCTGGCCGACACCGGAGGGCTCCTTGTCCTCGCCGTCGCTCTCGACAAGGTCGGCCTCGGCGGTCGCCTCCTCGGGGGTGTCGTCGGTCGCCTCGGTTCCGGTGGCGTCCACCGTCTCCTCGTCGGGCTTCACTTCGGTGGCCTCGGTCGTGCCGGCCTCGTCATCAGTCTTGGTGGTTCCCATACCTCGCACCGTACGGACACTGTCTGAGAAGTCTCTAAAAGATCGCCGAGGCGATCGCGGAGGCCTCTTCTTACTGATCGTTACTGATCGCTGTGTTCGGCACGCGCGCGTGTTTCACGCCACTCCGGGGCGAGGATCGACCACACCTCGAGATCGTGCCGCACCCCACCATAGGGGTGCGCCTGGCGCCGTACCCCATCGCGGGTCATTCCGAGGCGGCGGGCGACGTTCAGACTGGGGACGTTCCCCGAGGCGGCGACCCATTCGATGCGGTGGATGCCGCGCTCCTCGACCGCCCAGTCGATGAGCACACGCATCGCCCGGGTGATCAGTCCGCGGCCGGTGGCGGCGGGCTCCAGCCAGCAGCCGACCTCGGCGTTGCCCTGCTCCGCGTCGAAGTTGAGTGTGAGCACGCCGCCCACGAGCTTTCCGTCCAGCCAGATGCCGTGCACGGACGCCGTGTCGGCGGCGCGCATGTCGGCGTACCGCTGGAGCGCCTCCCGCGCGGAGGGCACGTCGACGGCCTTGGAGCCGAACGCGATGAACTGCCCGATGAACTCCCGCCCCCGCTCCAGATGCGCCAGGAACTCCTCGGCGTGCCAGGTCTCCAGGGGACGCAGTTCGGCATCGTCACCCAGAGGTATCGCGTACATCCTCTTCCCGCCCCTTCGCCAGTACGTCCGCCACCTCGGCGTCCGTCGCAGCAGCCAGCCTTTCATGGGCGGCGCGGGCCTCGGGGGGTTCGATGCTGATGCGGGGCAGGCGCTGGTCGAGCCAGCGGGGCAGCCACCAGTTGGCGCCGCCGAGCATGTGCATGAGGGCCGGTACGAGCAGGGTGCGGAGCACGAAGGCGTCGAGGGCGACGGCGGAGGCGAGCGCGATGCCGAACATGGCGATCACGCGGTCGCCGCTGAGCACGAAGGCGAGGAAGACCGAGATCATGATGACCGCGGCGGAGTTGATCACCCGGCTCGTCTCGGCGAGGCCGACGCGGACGGCGCGCCGGTTGTCGCCGGTCTCCAGCCACTCCTCGTACATCCGGCTGACCAGGAAGACCTGGTAGTCCATGGAGAGGCCGAAGAGGACGGACACCATGATCACGGGGAGGAAGGGCTCGATGGGCCCGGCGCGGCCGAGGCCCAGCAGCTCGCTCCCCCAGCCCCACTGGAAGATCGCGACGACGATGCCGAAGGCGGCGGCGACCGCGGCGACGTTCATCGCGGCGGCCTTCACCGGGATGCCGATGGACCGGAACGCGAGGAGCAGCAGGAGACAGCCGAGGCCGATGACGACGCCCACGAACAGGGGCAGCTTGCCGACGATGACGCCGGCGAAGTCGTCGTAGCTGGCCGTCACACCGCCGACGTGCAGGTCGAGCGTGGTGCCGGTCTCGGCGCGCGGCAGCACCTCGGTGCGCAGCCGGTCGACCAGGTCGCTGGTCTTCTGCGACTGGGGCGCCGACTCCGGGACGACCGTGAAGTACGCCGTGTCACTGGCGCCGTTGTACGTCACCGGGGTCACCGACGCGACACCCTCGGTGGTGCGGATGGTGGCGTCGAGGTTGTCGAGGGCGAGCTTGTCCTCGGCCCCCTCGACGCGCGTCACCACGGTCAGCGGCCCGTTGACGCCGGGCCCGAAGCCGTCGGCGAGACGGTCGTACGCCTGCCGCGTGGTCGACGACCTGGGGTCGTTGCCCTGGTCGGAGGTGCCCAGGTGGAGGGAGAGCGTGGGCAGCGCCAGGACGGTCATGACGACCAGCGCGACGATGCCGAGCACCTTGGGGTGGCGTTCCACGAACGCCGACCAGCGGTGGGCGAACCCGGTCGGCAGCTCCGGTTGCGGACCGTGCTCCTCCAGATGGCGCCGCTCGCGCCGGCTCAGGGCGCGCGGGCCGATGAAGGACAGCAGGGCGGGCAGCAGGGTGACGGCGGCCGCGACCGTCAGGACGACGGTCAGGGAGGCGGCGATCGCGACGCCGTTGAGGAAGCTCAGCCTGAGGATCAGCATCCCGAGCAGCGCGATGCAAACCGTGGCACCTGCGAAGACCACGGCGCGTCCCGTCGTCGCCACGGCATTGGTGACCGCCTCGGTGACGGACAGCCCGCGTTTGAGTCCGCGCCGGTGTCTGGTCACGATGAACAGCGCGTAGTCGATGCCGACGCCGAGCCCGATCAGCATCCCGAGCATGGGCGCGAAGTCGGCGACGGTCATGGCATGCCCGAGCAGCACGATCGCGCCGTACGCGGTGCCGACGCTCACCAGCGCGGTCGCGATGGGCAGCATCGAGGCGGCGAGCGAGCCGAAGGCGAGCAGCAGGACGACGGCGGCGACGACCACGCCGACCACCTCGGCCAGGTGCCCGCCCGAGGACTCGGTGAGCCCGATGGCACTGCCGCCCAGCTCCACCTGGAGCCCGTCGGCCCGGGCCGACTCGGCCGCCTTGACGACGGCCTGGGCCTCGGACTTCTTGATGTCCTCGGCCCGGTCGTCGAAGGTGACCGTGGCGTACGCGGTGTGCCCGTCGGCGCTGATCCGGCCCGTGCCCTGGCCGTCGTAGGGACCGGCGACGGAGGCGATTCCGGGCAGGTCGGCGATCTTGTCCAGGGTCTGCGTCATCGTCTGTTCGACGTCGGCGGCGCGGACGGTGCCGGACGTGGTGTGCCAGACAACGGTGTCGCTGTCGCCGCCGAACCCCGGGAAGCCGTCCTGCAGCAGCTGCATGGCCCGGCCGGACTCGGTGCCGGGAGCCTCGTAGTTGTTCGAGTACGCCGAGCCGGTGACGGCGGCGGCCGCGCTCACCCCGCCGAAGGCGAGGAGCCACAGCAGTACCGCGACAAGGCGATGCCGAACACACCAGCGTGCAAGGGCTGCCACGAACGAGCTCCCAGGGGACGATTTATGGATCTTTGGCCGGGAACATTCGTGAAACAGTCGTTCACAACATGAACAGCCCGCAAAGAACGCATGAGCAATGCGAAGACCACTCTTGCAGGCAGAAGTGATCGTTTATGCCATTCGTGGGTTTCTTCACAGGAATGGGAGGCACATCACAGGACAGTAACGATAACTCTGTCACCTCAGTCGAACTGGTCCCCCAGCGCCATCACCATCGCCCCGATGATCAGCAGCCACAGCGCCCGGCGGGTGCGCCCCCGGGAGCCGAGCACCGAGGCCAGTGCACAGACGGCGGCCCCGAAGGCGTAGGCGGCGGGCACCACCGCCGGGGCGGAACCGGAGGCTCGCAGCACGGAGGCGGCCAGTCCCGCGAGGGCCAGCAGCGCTCCGGTCCCGGCCGCCGTCCAGCGGGCCCGGCGCGCGTCCACGACATCCGTGTCCGGTATCTCGGAATCAACGCGTCCGTTCATGGCGGGCGAGCGTAGCGCGTCCCGCTGAGAAACCGGGTGCGGGGCATCCGGGGCAGTTGCTAGCCTCCGCCCGTCGACCGTCCCCGGCTCCTCGCCGACGACCGAAGCGGGTGCATTGTTTGAAGGTCCGACCGAGCTCCTACGCATCTCCTTCCACTACGAAGATCTTGAGGAGCCCGTTCACCGATGTCCGACACCAGGACCACGAACGACGACCTGACTGACCGCCTGACCCACCCGCGCCACCCCCGCAGCAGCCGCTACGACGCCCGCTGGGCCGTCGAGAACCAGATGGGCCCGTACGCCCTGTGGCTGCTGGAGTGGCTGGCCCCCGCGCTCGGCCTGGAGGACCTGCGCCCCGGCGCCCGCGTCCTCGACCTGGGCTGCGGCCGCGCGATGACGTCCGTCTTCCTCGCCAAGGAGTACGACGTCCAGGTCACCGCGGCCGACCTGTGGGTGAAGCCCGACGAGAACGCCGTACGCATCGCGGAGGCGGGCGTCGCCGACCGCGTCCTGCCCGTGCACGCCGAGGCGCACGACCTGCCGTTCGGCCAGGGCACGTTCGACGCGATCGTGTCCATCGACGCATATCAGTACTTCGGCACCAACGACCTGTATCTGCCCACACTGACCCGGCTGTTGAAGCCCGGCGGGCGGATCGGGATCGTCGTACCGGCACTCCGGGAAGAACCGCAGGGCGACGAGCCGCCGGAGCACCTCGAGCCGTGGTGGGAGCCCGACTTCTGGTGCTTCCACTCCCCCGAATGGTGGCGCCGCCACTGGACCCGCGGCGGAGCCGTCGAGGTCGAGGCGGCCGACTGGCAGCCGGACGGCTGGCGGGACTGGCTGCTGTGGTGCGAGGTGGTCGCCGAGGAGAGCCCGGAGGAGTTCCACCGCACGATGGCCCGCCGGGTCGGCGAAATGGTGCGGGCGGACGAGGGCCGCGCGCTGGGATTCGTACGGGTCGTGGGGCGCCGTAAGTAGGCGTACGGCCCCGGAGGACATGCCTCCGGGGCCGTACCGCGAGTGGCCGCTCAGCCCTCGCTGACGCCCAGCTTCTCCAGGATCAGTTCCTTGACGCGGGCCGCGTCGGCCTGACCGCGGGTCGCCTTCATGACCGCGCCGACCAGGGCGCCGGCCGCGGCCACCTTGCCGCCGCGGATCTTGTCGGCGATGCCCGGGTTGCCGGCGATGGCCTCGTCGACCGCCGTGCCCAGCGCCGAGTCGTCGGAGACGACCTTCAGACCGCGCTTCTCGACGACCTCGTCCGGGGTGCCTTCGCCCGCGAGAACGCCTTCGATGACCTGGCGGGCCAGCTTGTCGTTCAGGTCACCGGAGTTGACCAGCGCGGTGACCCGGGCGACCTGCTCCGGCGTGATCGCCAGCTCGTCGAGCGAGGTGCCCGACTCGTTGGCGCTGCGCGCCAGTTCACCCATCCACCACTTGCGGGCGGAGGCCGCGTCGGCACCGGCGTCGATCGTGGCGACGATCGGGTCCAGCGCACCGGCGTTCAGGATCGCCTGCATGTCGGTGGCCGAGATGCCCCACTCGGCCAGCAGCCGGTTGCGGCGGGCCAGCGGCATCTCGGGGAGCGCCGCCCGGATCTCCTCGACCCACTCGCGCGAGGGGGCCACCGGCACCAGGTCCGGCTCGGGGAAGTACCGGTAGTCCTCGGCCTCTTCCTTCACTCGGCCCGAGGTCGTCGACCCGGTGTCCTCGTGGAAGTGGCGGGTCTCCTGAATGATCGTGCCGCCGCTGTTCAGCACGGCCGCGTGCCGCTGGATCTCGAAGCGGGCCGCACGCTCCACGGACCGCAGCGAGTTGACGTTCTTCGTCTCGGAGCGGGTACCGAACTTCTCGGTGCCGATCGGGCGCAGCGACAGGTTCACGTCGCAGCGCATCTGGCCCATCTCCATACGGGCTTCCGACACGCCGAGCGCCCTGATGACCTCACGCAGCTCACGGACGTACGCCCGCGCGACCTCGGGAGCACGCTCGCCCGCGCCCTCGATCGGCTTGGTGACGATCTCGATGAGCGGGATGCCGGCGCGGTTGTAGTCGAGCAGCGAGTGCGAGGCGCCGTGGATACGGCCCGTCGCGCCGCCCACGTGGGTCGACTTGCCGGTGTCCTCCTCCATGTGCGCGCGCTCGATCTCCACGCGGAAGGTCTCGCCGTCCTCCAGCTGTACGTCGAGGTAGCCGTTGAAGGCGATCGGCTCGTCGTACTGGGAGGTCTGGAAGTTCTTCGGCATGTCCGGATAGAAGTAGTTCTTCCGGGCGAAGCGGCACCACTCGGCGATCTCGCAGTTCAGCGCGAGACCGATCTTGATCGCCGACTCGATGCCGATCGCGTTGACGACCGGTAGCGCGCCGGGCAGGCCGAGGCAGGTGGGACAGGTCTGCGTGTTGGCGTCCTGACCGAGCTCGGTCGAACAGCCGCAGAACATCTTGGTCTTGGTGCCGAGTTCGACATGGACCTCGAGGCCCATGACGGGGTCGTACGACGCCAGCGCGTCCTCGTACGACTCCAGGTCGGTCGTGGTGGTCACGGTGAAACTTCCCTCTCAGCCCAGCAGGACGTCGTCGTCGCCCAGCCGCTTCAGCTCGCGGTACAGGATGGCGAGGCCGGTGACGATGCCGACGGCGGCCACCGTCGCGTCGATCAGCCGCAGCGTGTCCTGTTCGGCCTTGGCCTTCTTGATCCGCTTGGCGACACCGAACGCGCCGAAGGCGGTGGTGGCGATGGACACGTACGTACCGGACTTGGACTTCTTGAAGTCCTTGGCCTTGGTCAGTGCCTTGGTCACAGCGACGGAGCCTCCTCGAGGAGCGGGTGCCCCCACCTTTCCACGAAGGCGGCTTCGACGGCTGCGCCGACCTTGTAAAGACGGTCGTCCTTCAGCGCCGGGGCGATGATCTGCAGGCCGACCGGGAGGTTGTCCTCCGGGGCCAGACCGCAGGGCAGCGACATGGCCGCGTTGCCCGCGAGGTTCGTGGGGATGGTGCACAGGTCGGCCAGGTACATCGCCATCGGATCGTCGGCGCGCTCGCCGATCGGGAAGGCGGTGGTGGGCGTCGTCGGCGAAACGATGACATCCACCTGCTCGAAGGCCTTCTCGAAGTCGCGCGTGATGAGCGTGCGGACCTTCTGGGCGGAGCCGTAGTAGGCGTCGTAGTAGCCGCTGGAGAGGGCGTAAGTGCCGAGCATGATGCGGCGCTTGACCTCGGGGCCGAAGCCGGCCTCGCGGGTGATCGAGGTGACCTCCTCGGCGGAGTGCGAGCCGTCGTCGCCGGAACGCAGGCCGTAGCGCAGGCCGTCGAAGCGGGCGAGGTTGGAGGAGCACTCGGAGGGCGCGATCAGGTAGTACGCCGACAGCGCGAGGTCGAAGCTCGGACAGTCCAGCTCGACGATCTCGGCGCCCAGCTCCTTCAGCAGCGCGACGGACTCGTCGAACCGCTGGATGACACCGGCCTGGTAGCCCTCGCCGCGGAACTGCTTGACGACGCCGACGCGCATGCCCTCGACGCTGCCGTTGCGGGCGGCCTCGACGACCGGCGGGACCGGCGCGTCGATGGACGTCGAGTCCAGCGGGTCGTGCCCGGCGATGACCTCGTGCAGCAGCGCCGCGTCCAGGACCGTACGGGCGCAGGGCCCGCCCTGGTCGAGGGAGGAGGAGAAGGCGACCATGCCGAAGCGGGACACGGCACCGTAGGTCGGCTTCACGCCCACCGTGCCGGTGACGGCGGCAGGCTGGCGGATGGAGCCGCCGGTGTCGGTGCCGATGGCGAGCGGCGCCTGGAAGGAGGCGAGCGCGGCGGAGGAGCCACCGCCGGAACCGCCGGGGATCTTGGTGAGGTCCCAGGGGTTGCCGGTCGGCCCGTACGCGCTGTTCTCGGTGCTCGACCCCATGGCGAACTCGTCCATGTTGGTCTTGCCGAGGATGACGACGTCAGCGGCCTTGAGCTTCTTGGTGAGGGTGGCGTCGTACGGCGGAATCCACCCCTCCAGGATCTTCGAACCGACGGTCGTCGGGACGCCCTCAGTGGTGAAGATGTCCTTGAGCGCGAGGGGGACACCGGCCAGCGGACCGAGCTTCTCGCCCCGCTCGCGCTTCTCGTCGACGGCGCGGGCCTGGGCCAGGGCACCCTCGCGGTCGACGTGCAGGAAGGCATGAACCTTCTCGTCGACGGCCTCGATACGGGCCAGGTGGGCCTCGGCGACCTGGACGGCCGTGAGCTCGCCGGAGGCGATCTTCGCGGCGGTCTCGGCGGCGGTGAGCTTGATGATGTTGACGTGGTCCGTCATGGCGATTAGTCCTCCCCCAGGATCTGCGGCACCTTGAAACGCTGCTGCTCCTGGGCCGGGGCGCCGGAGAGCGCCTGCTCGGGGGTGAGCGAGGGACGGACCTCGTCCGCCCGCATGACGTTCGTCAGCGGGAGCGGGTGCGAGGTCGGCGGTACGTCTTGGTCGGCGACCTCGCTGACGCGGGCCACCGCGCCGATGATGTCGTCCAGCTGGCCTGCGAAGTGTTCGAGCTCTTCGGGCTTCAGCTCCAGACGCGCCAGCCGGGCGAGGTGGGCGACCTCCTCGCGCGTGATGCCAGGCATGCAGCGTTCCTCTGGGGTGAGTGTGTGTGGTTTGGGCCTAGGGCCTGTCGTCACATTCCCGTCGTCCGCCCGAAGGGCAGTCGGGAATGTGACGACAGGCCCTAATCCTATGGGGCGGGGCCCGGTGACCGTGAAACGGTTTCCCGGACCCTACGCCCATGGGGTCTCAGGCCCTTGCTCCTGAGGCATGCGGCGTCGCCGTGTGGCCCGCGCGGGCCGGTGGGCGGACTACTCGTCGGTCGCCGCGGCCGGCAGGGCCGCGCGGGGCCGCTGCCACCCCCGCGATCCCCGCGCCAGTAGCCACGCCGTCGTCTCCTCCGGCGGCATCGCGGCTGCGACCAGCCAGCCCTGTACGGCGTCGCAGCCGAGGTCCCGCAGCCGCTCCCAGGTCTCGTCGTCCTCGACGCCCTCCGCGACGACCAGCAGACCGAGGGAATGGGCGAGGTCGACCGTGCAGCGGACGATCTCCGCGTCCTCCGCGTCGACGGCAAGGCGGGCCACGAAGGAGCGGTCGATCTTCAGCTCGCTCACCGGAAGCCGCCTCAGATGCACGAGGGACGAATAGCCCGTGCCGAAGTCGTCCAGCGACATCTTCACGCCGTGCCCGGTCAGGCCGGCCAGCGTGTCGGCGGCACGCTGCGGGTCCTCGAGGAGGACGTGTTCCGTTATCTCCAGCTGGAGCGCTCCCGCCGGGACCCCGTGCCGGGCCAGCCGTGCGGCGACGGAGCCCGCGAAACCGGGGGTGTGGACATCACGCGGGGAGACGTTGACCGCGACCGGCACATGCAGTCCCTGGGCCCGCCACCTGGCCACCTGACCCAGCGCCGTCTCCAGCACGTACTCCGTGAGATGGGGCATCAGCCCCGACGACTCGGCGATCGCTATGAACTCGTCCGGCGGCACCTTCCCGCGCTCGGGATGCACCCACCGGACCAGGGCCTCCAGGCCGGCGACCTGTCCGTCGAAGCGGACCTTGGGCTGGTAGTGCAGCTGCACCTCGTGCGCGTCCAGCGCCCGGCGCAGGTCGCCCAGCAGGCCCAGCCGGTCCGGTGTGTTCGAGTCCCGCTTGGACTCGTACACCTCGACGCCCGTACGGTCCCGCTTCGCCTGGTACATCGCCACGTCCGCCCGCCGCAGCAGCCCCTCGGCATCCAGCGCGTGGTCCGGGAAGACGGCGACTCCCGCACTCGCCTCCAGGACGAGGGTGAGCCCGTCGAGGTCGAGCGGGGAGCTGAGCGCGGCGACAAGGCCTCGGGCGACCCGGGTCGCGGAGGTCGTGGAGTCGGCGACCGGCAGTAAAACGGCGAACTCGTCGCCGCCGAGCCGCGCGGCCTCCGCTCCGCGCGGGAGCGCAAGGCGCAGCCGGTCGGCTATCTGCAGGAGCAGCCGGTCGCCGGCGAGATGCCCGAGCGTGTCGTTGACCGAGCGGAAGCGGTCCAGGTCGATCAGCATCAGGGCGGCGCGGGCGCCGATACGTTCGGCGTCGTCCAGCGCGGTCCAGATGCGCTCCAGCAGCCACTGCCGGTTGGGCAGCCCGGTCAGCGGGTCGCGCAGCTGCTCCTCGGCCCGGGCGCGGGCTATCCACAGGGTGGAGTCGAGGGCGATCAGCGGGATGGCGAACAGCGGCAGCAGCACCGGCTGCGCGACGGCGACCACGCAGACCAGCGGTGCGATGCCGAGCAGCGCGACCGCGACCAGACCCTGTCTGACCAGGGCGGTCCGGGCGACGGTGGGCAGGCCGCCGCGTGGGGCGTGCAGATACCAGAGCAGGGTGCGGGTCACCAGGAGGTATGCGGTGGCGACCAGCACCACCTCGGGGGCGGTGTAGAGGGTCCAGGTGTCGGGGGTCCAGGGCTTCTCCACGGACGGCACGCGTCCGAAGGCGCCGAGCACCAGGGCTCCGGCCCCGATGCCGAGGATGTCCACCGAGCCGTGCAGCACGCCCTGGCGCCAGCGGTTGCGCCGGGCTATCCCGACCAGCACGACGACGGTGAGGCTGACCATTCCGGCGGGTACCCAGCCGTACAGCATCAGAACGGCGAGGGTGAGGGCGGCGCCGGAGCCGGTGCCGCCCCACCAGCGGGAGCGGCCGAGCATGACCAGGTGGCCGACGATGATGCCGGTCAGCACGGCGAAGGACCAGCCGACGGCGCCGGACGGGAAGAGCGCGTGGGTGCCGGTGAACCCCCGGTAGAAGCCGGCGCCGAGGACGAAGGCGGCCGCCGCGACGACCGCCGCGGGCAGCGCGGGCCAGGACAGGTGCCGTTCGTGTTCGGGATCCGACAGTCCGGGAGGGTGGTCGGCTGTGAGGTGCGGGGCGCGCCCGTCCGTCACGGTGTACTGTCCGGTGGCGCGCCCCTCCGCACCCGGACGCTCCGAAGGCCGCCCGGCCCACCGGCTCGCCCGCCATGCGCCGGTCACCCGGCGCAGGCGCAGCCGTGAGTCAGGGGCGGCACTCTCGGTCGGTTCCATTCCCGTCCCTCTCACAGCCGGCGGTGCCCACGCCACGCGGCCCGATGCCCGACATCCATCAACGGCGCCGCGTTTGGAAAACCCTTCCCCTTGCTCGTCAAGAGCAAGGGGATGCCCCAACCGCAGCTGGGCACGGCAGGTGCACACCTCAACAGTAGGCCGCAGAAGGCTTCCACGGGCAGCGGTCGTAGACGGTTGCCCGAATGCACCCCGGCCACCCGTATGCATCTGGTATGCGCCGATCGGGTGGCCTTCAATCGCTATTCCTCTGTGGGAAGCGCAACTTCGGCCGCCGCTTCCGGTCCCTGTTCCAGCAGGACGCCGAAGCCGTCCTCGTTCAGAACAGGCACCTTGAGCTGCATCGCCTTGTCGTATTTCGAACCAGGATTGTCACCTACGACAACGAAAGACGTCTTCTTCGAAACAGAACCGGTCACTTTCGCTCCCCGGGTCTGCAGCGCCTCCTTGGCCCCGTCGCGCGTGAAGTGCTCCAGCGTGCCGGTGACCACGACGGTCAGGCCTTCGAGCGGGCGCGGGCCCTCGTCCTCGCCCGAGCTCTCCTCCTCCATGCGGACGCCGGCGGCCCGCCACTTGCGGAGGATCTCCTGGTGCCACTCCTCGGCGAACCATTCCTTGAGGGAGGCGGCGATGATTCCGCCGACGCCGTCCGTGTTCGCCAGCTCCTCCTCCGTGGCCTGCTCGATGCGCTCGATCGACCGGAACTCGCGGGCCAGAGCCTCGGCGGCGACCGGGCCGACATGACGGATCGACAGGCCGGTGAGGATGCGCGCGAGCGGGCGCTCCTTGGCCGCGGCGATGTTCTCCAGCATGGCAACCGCGTTCTTCTTCGGCTCGCCCTGCTGGTTGGCGAAGACCGTGGCGACCTTCTCCTCGCCGGTCTTCGGGTCGCGCTTGGGCAGGCCGCTGTCCTGGTCGAGGACGTACGCCTTGATGGGCAGCAGCTGCTCGACGGTGAGGTCGAAGAGGTCGCCCTCGTCCAGCAGCGGCGGGTCGGCGGGCTCCAGCGGCTTGGTGAGGGCCGCGGCGGCGACGTATCCGAAGTGCTCGATGTCGAGGGCCTTGCGGCCTGCCAGGTAGAACAGGCGCTCGCGCAACTGGGCCGGGCAGGTGCGGGCGTTGGGGCAGCGCAGGTCGACGTCGCCCTCCTTCATCGGCCGAAGCGCCGTACCGCACTCGGGGCACTCGGCCGGCATCACGAACTCGCGCTCGCTGCCGTCGCGCAGGTCGACGACCGGGCCGAGGATCTCCGGGATGACGTCACCGGCCTTGCGCAGCACCACCGTGTCACCGATGAGGACGCCCTTGGCCTTGACGACGTCCTGGTTGTGCAGCGTCGCGAACTCGACCTCGGAGCCGGCCACCGTGACCGGCTCGACCTGGGCGTACGGAGTGACCCGGCCGGTACGGCCCACGCCCACGCGGATGTTGATGAGCTTGGTGTTGACCTCTTCGGGCGCGTACTTGTACGCGATCGCCCAGCGCGGGGCGCGGGAGGTGGAGCCGAGCCGTCCCTGGAGCGGGATTTCGTCGAGCTTGACGACGACTCCGTCGATCTCGTGCTCCACGGAGTGGCGGTTCTCGCCGTAGTAGGCGATGAACTCCCGTACGCCGTCGAGGTCGTCGACCACCTTGTTGTGCCGGGAGGTGGGCAGGCCCCAGGTCTTCAGCAGGTCGTAGGCCTGGGAGAGGCGGGTGAGGCCTTCGAAGCCCTCCAGGGCGCCGATGCCGTGGACGACCATGTGGAGCGGTCGGGTGGCGGTGACGCGGGGGTCCTTCTGGCGCAGTGAACCCGCCGCCGCGTTGCGCGGGTTGGCGAAGGGCTTGTCGCCTGCCTCGACCAGGCGGGCGTTGAGCTCCTCGAACTTCTCCATCGGGAAGTAGACCTCGCCGCGGATCTCCACGAGGTCGGGGACGCGGTCACCGCCGAGCCGGTCCGGAATCTCCGCGATCGTACGGACATTGGGCGTGATCTCCTCGCCCGTGCGGCCGTCGCCGCGGGTCGCCGCGCGGGTGAGGCGGCCGTGCTCGTAGGTGAGGTTGACGGCGAGGCCGTCGACCTTGAGCTCGCACAGGAGGTGGTAGCCGGGCCCGCCGACGTCCCTGGCGACGCGCTCCGCCCAGGCGGCCAGTTCCTCGTCGCTGAAGGCGTTGTCGAGGGAGAGCATGCGTGAGCGGTGCTCGACGGAGGTGAACTCCGTCTCGTACGCCCCCGCGACCTTCTGGGTCGGCGAGTCGGGCGTGCGCAGCTCGGGGTGTTCCTCCTCCAGGGCCTCCAGGGAGCGCAGGAGCTTGTCGAACTCCGCGTCGCTGATGACCGGAGCGTCGTTCACGTAGTACCGGAAGCGGTGCTCCTCGATCTGCTCAGCGAGCTTCGCGTGCTGCTCCCGTGCCTCCGCGGGCACCGTCGTCTCCGCTTGCTTGTCGCCGGCCACCGTGTTGTCCTCCCGTTACTCTGGGTTGTCCGCGAGGGATCTCGCCGCCCGGACGCAGTGGGCGAGGGCCTTGCGCGCGTAATCCGGGGAAGCCCCCGCGAGTCCGCACGACGGAGTGATCGTGACCGTCTCCGCGAGAAGCCCCGGTTGCAGCCCCAGCCTGCGCCACAGCGTCCTGACACCCATGACGCTACCGGCAGGGTCTGACAATGGGCCGTCCGTGCCCGGCACGACACCGGCGAACAGCCGGGTACCCCCTTCCACCGCCTCGCCGATCGTGTCGTCGTCACGCTCGGTGAGGAGCGAGAAGTCGAAGGAGATCGCCGCCGCGCCGGCCCTGCGCAGGAGGGCGAACGGGACGTCCGGTGCGCAGGAGTGGACCACGGTGGGGCCGTCGCTGTGAACCCCGACGACATCGCGGAGGGTGGCCTCGACGAGCTGGCGGTCGACGGCGCGGTGGGTGCGGTAGCCGCTGGCGGTCTTCAGCTGGCCGCGGAGTACGGCGGTGAGAGAGGGTTCGTCGAGCTGGAGGACGAGCTGCGCGCCGGGGATGCGTCGCTGCACCTCACCCAGGTGCAGGCGCAGGCCCTCGGCGAGCGAGGCGGCGAGGTCGCGGGAGGCGCCGGGGTCGGAGAGGGCGGCCTCGCCGTTCCTCAGCTCGAGGCCGGCGGCGAGGGTCCAGGGGCCCACGGCCTGCACCTTCAGGGGGCCCTCGTACCCCTGCGTGAACTCCTCCAGGGCGTCGAGGTCTTCCCCCAGCCACGACCTCGCCCGCTTGGTGTCCCGGCCCGGGTGGTCCCCGATCCGCCAGCCGCTGGGCTCTACGCGCGCGTACAACTCGACGAGCATCCCCGCGGTCCTGCCGATCATGTCCGCGCCGGGGCCGCGGGCGGGCAGCTCGGGCAGGAACGGGAAGTCCTCGAAGGTCCCGGTGACGGTCTTGGCGGCCTCGCGGGCGTCGCCGCCGGGCATGGAGCCGACACCGGTGGCTGCCCCGAAGGAAAGGTCTGCGTTCACACGAGAAGCCTATGTTTCTCGCCCCCGCCGCCCCTACCCGTCCCATCCCCAGGGGCTCCGCCCCTTCGACCCCACCAGGGACCGCGCCCCTGCACCCCGCTTCGGGGGCCAGCCCCCGGACCCCCGCTCCTCAAACGCCGGAGGGGCTGGATTTCAGCCCGTCCGGCGTTTGAGGACGAGGCCCGTTCAGGGCCGAACGGGGGTCTGGGGATGGGACGGGTAGGGGCGGCGGGGGCGAGACAAAGCCGTCAGCGGCCCGGCCGCACCGTCAGATCGTTGACCTCCGCATCCGCCGGCAGATCAACAGCCATCAGAATCGTCGTCGCCACCGACTCCGGGTCGATCCACTTCGACGCGTCGTACTCCTTGCCCTCCTGCTGATGGACCTTGGCCTGCATGGGGCTGGCGGTGCGCCCCGGGTACACCGAGGTGACGCGGACGCCATTGCCGTGCTCCTCGTGCCGCAGCGAGTCCGCCAACGCCTTCAGACCGTGTTTCGAGGCCGCGTACGCGGACCAGTCGGCGTGGGCGTTCAGGCCCGCCCCGGAGTTGACGAAGACCACATGGCCGCGGGCGGCGCGGAGTTGGGGCAGGAAGTGGCGGGTCAGCTCGGCCGGGGCGATCAGGTTGACATTGAGCTGGTGGCGCCAGGACTTCGGGGTGAGCTCGCCCACCGGGCCCAGGTCGACGACACCGGCGATGTGGAGCAGGGAGTCGACACGGTCCGGCAGCGTCTGGTGCGAGAAGGCCCAGGACAGCTTGTCCGGGTCGGCCAGGTCGCCGACCAGCGTCCTCGCACCGGGGAACTCCGCCGCGAGCTCCTTGGCGCGGCCCGCATCGCGCGCGTGCAGCACGAGTTCGTCCCCGCGCGCGTGGAGGCGGCGGGCGACGGCCGCGCCGATGCCGGAGCCCGCTCCGGTGATCACATGTGTAGCCATGTCCGCCATGCTCGCACCCGCCGGCGGCCGCCCGTCGCCCCGCCCTGTTCCCCTGCTCGCGTCACGCGCGCCTCACTCGACGCCCTGGCCCGCGGCGGTGGCAGCCGATGTCACAGCCTCCAGATACGCCAGCGCGCCCACCGGCTCCTCGGCAAAGAACACCAGGTCGGCGAGGGGCCGGGGCAGGAACCCCTCGTCCTCCATCCGCCGGAACTGCTCTTTCAGGCCGTCGTAGAAGCCTGCGGTGTTCAGCAGGACCACCGGCTTGTCGGTGTGGCCGTGCTTCTTCAGTTCCAGGATCTCGGTGGCCTCGTCGAGCGTTCCGGTGCCGCCCACCATGATCACCACGGCGTCGGCCTTCTCCAGGAGCAGCCTCTTCCGTTCGGCGAGGTCCTTCGCGATCACCATCTCGTCGGCACCGGGCCGCACCTTGGCCGCCAGGAAGCCCACGGAGACCCCGCAGAGCCGCCCTCCCGCCTCCTGCACGCCGTCGGCGACCACCTTCATCAGGCCTACGTCGGAGCCGCCCCAGACGAGCGTGTGCCCGCCCTTGCCCAGCAGTTTCGCGAACTCGCGCGCGGGACGCGTGTAGCGGTCGTCGAGGTCGGCGGCGGAGAGGAAGACGCAGATTCGCATGAGGTCACCGTACGCGGGAAGAACCGGGCGCCCGCGAGCGCTTTTCCGGTATGGCACAAGGACACACGATCACCATCGAGCAAGTCGACCAGCACGTGCGCGTGGTGCACGGCGAGCAGGTCCTGGCGGAGAGCGAGCGGGCCCTCGTGCTGCGCGAGACGGGCTGTCCGCCGCGGTACTACCTCCCCGCCGAGGACGTACGACTCGAGCTGTTGACCCCGTCCGACACCCACACCTACTGCCCGTTCAAGGGCACCGCGAGCTATTGGTCGCTGCCGGATGCGGCGGACCTGGTGTGGTCCTATCCCGAGCCCAAGCCCGAGGTCGCCGAGATCAAGGACCACCTCTGCTTCTACGAAGTCGAGGTGTCGTGAGCGAGTCGTGAGCGAGTAACCGCGATTATTTCTCCGCCTTGGGGCAGTCTCCACAGGCATGGACAAGAAGACCATTTCGCGCGACGGCACCTCCCTCGCGTATGAACGCACCGGGCAGGGGCCCGCGGTCATCCTCGTCAGTGGCGCGATGTCGACGGGCGCCACCGTGGCGCCCCTCGCCGGGCCGCTCTCCAGTCGTTTCAGCGTCATCTCCTACGACCGCCGGGGCCGCGGCGAGAGCGGCGACACCAAGCCGTACGAGGTGGCCCGAGAGGTCGAGGACCTTGCCGCACTTATCGACACGGCGGGCGGCGAGGCCTCGCTGTACGGCATCTCGTCGGGCGGCGCGCTCGTCCTGGAGGCGGCCGCGAGCGGGCTGCCGGTCCGTCGGGTCGCGGTGTACGAGGTGCCGTACGCCGTGTACGAAGGCGGCGCGAAGGAGCGCGCCGCGTACACCGAGCAGCTCGACGAGGCGCTCGGGCAGGGCCGGCGCGGGGACGCGGTCGAGCTGTTCCTCAGGCTCACCGGGCTGGCCGAGGAGATGATCCAGGGTGCCCGCAACTCCCCCATGTGGCCCGGCATGGAGACGATCGCGCCGAGCCTGGCGTACGACAACGCAGTGATGGGAGGCGGTCTGGTGCCGCGGGACCGGCTGGCCGGGATCGACGTGCCCGTCCTGTCCCTTGCGGGCAGCGCGAGCCCTGCCTGGATGCGCGAGGCCGCCCGGGCCGTGGCCGAA
This sequence comes from Streptomyces sp. NPDC001401, assembly GCF_042895385.1. Lineage (NCBI taxonomy): Bacteria > Bacillati > Actinomycetota > Actinomycetes > Kitasatosporales > Streptomycetaceae > Streptomyces > Streptomyces sp. NPDC001401. The sequence goes on along the minus strand of NZ_JBIAWI010000008.1, from coordinate 109,341 downwards.
ACGGCACCCCAGGGGACGTATCGCGTCCTGGAGGGCCAGACCCACATGGTGGATCCGAACGCCCTTGCGCCGGCGCTGGCGGAGTTCTTCTAGACGGGCGCGTAGACGGGCGCGTAAATGGGCGCGCTCCCACGTCAAGACTTAAAGAACCCGCAACCCACCGGGCCGGATAGTCACATAAGCTTCACAACCAACTCGCGCTTCCGGCGAGCCTCCTTGTCCCCCGGCATTCCGGCTCGCTTGTGGAGCACGACCCATGAACACCGCGCACACCCTGCCCGACGGCGGCATCCCGGCGGTCCCGCCGCAGCGCCGCCGCCGGGCCGAACCGCGCAAGGCCCTTTCCGGCCACGACCGGACCGGGCTGCTGCCCTCCCCTCCCGACGACCGGGAGAAGATCTCGTACGTCAGGCGCCATACCTGGGTGCTGACGTATTCCTCCGTCGTGGGATTCGTGTGCCTGGTGATCAGTCAGGTGCAGGCGGCGACGACCAGCGCGTGGATCTGGGCCTACGTCCCGTTCCTGCTGCTGTCCGTGGTGAGCTTTCTGATCTCGTTCCGGCTGGACGCCTTCACGCCGAGCTTCGACCTGCGCGGGCACCGCCGGCTGGTCAAGGCGTGGCAGCCGCAGCGGTACCCGGACGTCGACGTCTTCCTGCCCGTGTGCGGCGAGCCCATCGAGGTGCTGCACAACACCTGGCTGCATGTGCGCACGCTGGCCGAGCGCTACCCGGGAAGAGTCACCCCGATCGTGCTGGACGACTCCGACGACTCGGAGATCGGCGCGATGGCCGCCGACTTCGGCTTCCGGTATCTGGTGCGGCCCAATCGGGGCTGGATGAAGAAGGCGGGCAATCTGCGCCACGGCTTCGAGCGCTCGGCGGGCGAGTTCATCCTCATCCTGGACGCCGACTTCGCCCCGCGCGCGGATCTGCTGCACGAGCTGCTCCCGTACATGGACCGCGAGCCGCGCACCGGCATCGTGCAGTCGCCGCAGTTCTTCCGCGTCCTGGACCAGCAGAACTGGATCGAGCGCGGGGCGGCGGCCGTGCAGGAGCTGTTCTACCGCAGCGTCCAGGTGTCCCGGCAGAAGAGCGACGGCTCGATCTGCGTGGGCAGCTGCGCCGTGTACCGGCGCAGCGCGCTGGCGGAGATCGGCGGCACCAGCCTGGTCGAGCACTCCGAGGACATGTACACCGGCTTCGAACTGCGCGCGCGTGGATGGGATCTGACGTACGTGCCGGTCGCGCTGTCCACGGGGGTGTGCCCGGACACCGTGGGTGCCTTCTACAGCCAGCAGTACCGCTGGTGCATGGCCTCGCTCGCGATGCTCGGCAGCAGGGACTTCTGGCGCACGAAGATGCGCTTCGTCAGCCGGCTGTGCTATCTGTCCGGATTCATCTACTACGTCGAGACCGGCCTGCTGACCTTCAGCGGCCCGCTGATCGCCCTGACGATCATGCTGGCGGCCCCCGAGCAGCTGAAGCTGGCGAACATCGGCCTGGTGCTGCCCAGCGTGATCTACCTGACCGTGATCTACCCGATCTGGCACCGCAACCCCTACCGCCTGGAGGCCTGGGCCACCCGCATCCTGTACGGCTGGGCGCACGCCTTCGCCATCTGGGACACCGTGCGCCGCCGCCCGATGGGCTGGACGCCGACCGGAGCGGGCGGCGCCAAGGGCAGCAAGACGCGCCGCCTGTGGATCGGCATGTGGGCCTGGAGCGGGACGACGGCCGTGGCCTGGATCGCGGTCGCCGTCTGGCGGATGAGCACCTCGCTCAGCCCGTCCGACTACGCCCTGATGCTCGCCTCCGGCCTCTTCTACGGCGTCGCGGTCGCCCGCGCCCTCATCCAGCCGCACGCCGAGGCGGCCGCCGTATGAGCCGGACGACCGGGCCCCGCCGCCACCTGCTGCTCACCCTCGTCGGCTGCCTGCTGGCCACCGTCGCCGCCTGTGCGCCGCCCGCCCCGCAGGTCTCCCCGGCCGCGGCGGCCAAGGCGCAGCAGCAGACGCAGGGTGCCGAACCGCCGTACGACATACGCCCGTTGCTGAAGCCGGAGCACAAGTACCTCGGTGCCGCCTTCAACGGCTCGCCCCGCGCCGCCGCGCCCGTGGCCGCCTTCGCCGAGAAGGCGGGGAAGCGGCCCAATCTGCGTGAGTACTACGCGAAATGGGGCGACCCGTTCCAGCCGGACGTCAACCGTGCCGTGTGGGACGACGGCCAACTGCCCTTCCTGGTCTGGGAACCCTTCTCCCGTACGGCCGCGCAGATCGCCGCCGGACGGGACGACGCGTACATCCGGGAGTTCGCGGACGCCGTGCGCGACTACAACCGGCCGCTCGCGCTGAGCTTCGGGCACGAGATGAACGGCGGCTGGTACCCCTGGGGCAGCGAGAAGACCAGTGCCGCCGACTTCGCGCGCGCATGGCGGCACATCCACGACCTGTTCACGGACGAGGGCGCGGCCGATGTCATCTGGGTGTGGAGCCCGAACGTCATCAACCCGGTCCCGGACGTACGGCTCGAGCCGTACTACCCCGGGGACGCGTATGTCGACTGGGTCGGCGTCGTCGGCTACTACGCACTGAGCGGCCCGACCACCTTCCGCACCCTGTTCGGCCCGACCATGACCGAGATCCGCCGCTTCAGCCGCAAGCCGTTCGTCATCGCGGAGACGGGTGTCCAGGCCGGGGAGAGCAAGCCCACCGAGATCGCCGACCTGTTCGCGGGTGTACGCGCGCGTGGCGACGTGCTGGGCCTGGTCTGGTTCAACCTCAAGAAGGAGGCCGACTGGCGGATCAACAGCGGCCCGCTGTCGCTCGCCGCGTTCAAGAAGGCGGCGGCGGACGACTCCTTCGGCTTCGACGTCCGGAAACCGTAGGGGGCCCGTCAATGGAGCGCAACGACTCCACCATGCAACTGCCCGTGGCCAGGCCGAAGGCCCGGTCGAGGGTGGCCGAGACGATGCAGTTGCGGGTGCTCAGGCCCCGCAGGTCCGGCTACACGCTCCCCCCGGCCCCCGACTCCGGCTGGTCCGCCGCCCCGAGCTCGCGCCGCGCCCGGGTCAGCCGGCTCGTCCTGCTCGCCCTGCTGGTCATGCAGACCGCGCTGTCGCTGCGCCTGCAGAACACGGCCTTCGAGGACGAGGCGCTCTACCTGTTCGCCGGCCACGCCGAACTCGGCCACCTGCTGCACGGCACGAAGCTCTACGGCGGCTTCGAGAGCTACTTCTCCGGCGCGCCCGTCCTCTACCCGGTCCTGGCGGCCGCCGCCGACTCCGTCTTCGGGCTGGCCGGGGCCCGCGCGCTGAGCCTCGCCTGCATGCTGGGCTGCACATCCCTGCTGTACGCGATGACGCGCCGCCTGTTCAACGAGCGCGCGGGCCTGTGCGCCGCCGGCGTCTTCGCCATCGCCCAGTCCACGGCCTTCATGGGCAACTTCGCCACCTACGACGCCCTCGCCCTGTTCCTGCTGGCGCTGGCCGCCTGGATCGTCGTACGCACCGCGGACTCGCACCCGCTGCTCGCCCTGCTGGCCGCACCGGTGGCCGCGCTGGCGGTCGCGGTCAAGTACGCCTCGGCGCTGTACCTGCCCACCGTGGTCCTGCTCGGCGTGCTGACCGCCTACCAACGGCGCGGTCTGCCGCGGGCGCTGGGGCGGGGTGTGCTGCTGGCCGTGGCCACCGGCGCGCTGCTGGGCGCCGGGCTGTACGCCTCCGGATACCTGGCGGCGATCCAGTCCACCACGACGGCCCGTGCGGCCGGTACGACGCCCTCCTGGACGATCCTGCGGGACTCCGCCCGCTGGGGCGGCCTGGCGGTCGCCGTGGCCCTCCTGGGGGCGTTCAGCTACGTCCGCAGTGGCCGCATGAGCGAGATGCCGGGCTGGCGCGCGGCGCTGCCGGGGGCCCGCTGGCGGGCAGCGCTCGGACTGCTCCTGGTCGGCACGGCCCTGCTCGCGCCCGCCTACCAGCTGCACCTGCACACCGAGGTCTCGCTGCACAAGCACATCGGCTACGGCCTGTTCTTCGCGGCGCCGCTCGCCGGGGTCGGCGTCACCCGGCTGATGGGGGCCCACTTCAAGTACCCGCAGTGGGCGATCTTCCTGGGCGTGGTGCTGCTCTCCAGCGGGATGTCGCAGGCGTACGACAACTTCCACGTGTGGCCGGACTCCAGGGGCCTGGTGGCCGCCGTACGGCCCTACATGAGCGCGCACGGCCGCTACCTGGCCGACACCTACGAGGTGCCGGTCTACGCGCTGGGCCGGGACACCTCGTACCGCCAGTGGAACTCGACCTACACGATCGACTACACAAGCCGTTCCGGACGGCACCTCACCGGGGCCGCGGGCTTCAAGGCCGCGGTGGCCGAGCGGCACTTCACGCTGATCGTGCTGGACCGGGGCAACCCGACGGGCGAGAGCACGACCGTCCGCGACGCGCTCGTGCACTCGACCGGCTACCGCCTCATCGGCACGGTGCCCTATGCCACGGGCTGGGGCAGCAGCCGGTTCGAGCTCTGGGCGCCTTCCTAGGGCTTACGCGAGCGAAGTCGCCGTCCTCGCGCGCGTGGTCGTCGCGATCGTCGCCGAGCCCACCACGCGCGTGCCGTCGTACAGCACGATCGCCTGGCCGGGGGCGACGCCGCGGACCGGCTCCGTGAACGACACCTCCAGGCGGCCGTCGACCAGTTCGGCGGTGACCTCGGTCTCGCCGCCGTGGGCGCGCAGCTGGGCCGTGTAGCTGCCGGGGCCGGAGGGGGCGGTGCCGCACCAGCGGGGCTTGATCGCGGTCAGGGCGGTCACGTCCAGGGCGTCGGCCGGGCCGACCGTCACCGTGTTGTTCACCGGCGAGATGTCGAGGACGTAGCGCGGCTTGCCGTCGGGCGCCGGGGTGCCGATGCGCAGCCCCTTGCGCTGGCCGATGGTGAAGCCGTACGCGCCCTCGTGCGTGCCCAGCTTGGCGCCGGACTCGTCGACGATGTCGCCCTCGGCCTTGCCCAGCCTGTTCGCCAGGAAGCCCTGGGTGTCGCCGTCCGCGATGAAGCAGATGTCGTGCGAGTCGGGCTTCTTGGCGACCGCCAGGCCGCGGCGCTCGGCCTCGGCGCGGATCTCGTCCTTGGTCGTCACCGTGTCCCCGAGCGGGAAGAGCGCGTGGGCGAGCTGCTTCTCGTCGAGGACGCCGAGGACGTACGACTGGTCCTTGGCCATGTCGGAGGCGCGGTGCAGCTCGCGCGTGCCGTCCTCGTTCACGATCACCTGGGCGTAGTGGCCGGTGCAGACCGCGTCGAAGCCGAGCGCGAGGGCCTTGTCCAGCAGGGCGGCGAACTTGATCTTCTCGTTGCAGCGCAGGCACGGGTTGGGGGTGCGGCCGGCCTCGTACTCGGCGACGAAGTCCTCGACCACGTCCTCGCGGAAGCGGTCGGCGAGGTCCCAGACGTAGAACGGGATGCCGATGACGTCCGCGGCGCGGCGGGCGTCGCGGGAGTCCTCGATGGTGCAACAGCCACGCGCGCCCGTGCGGAAGGATTGCGGGTTCGCGGAGAGCGCGAGGTGGACGCCGGTCACGTCATGGCCGGCTTCGGCGGCGCGGGCGGCGGCGACGGCGGAGTCCACTCCGCCGGACATGGCGGCGAGTACGCGAAGAGGGCGGGGGCGCTGCGTGGTGTCAGTCATAGCCCTTCAAGAGTACGGGGCGCGGGAACCGGAGCCCCCGAGTATCCGTTGGTGATCGCATGGGGGCGAGGAAGAGCGATACGGACCGGCACATCGGGCGCCGTGCGCTGCTGCTGGGCGGGGCGGCGGCCGCCGTCGGCACGGCCGTGCTGGCGCGCAAGGAGCTGTCGCATCTGTGGTGGCGGCTGCCGGGGGTGGAGAAGCCGCGGGTGCCGGGCGCGGTGGACTTCCGGGGCGCCACCTGGGTGGCGGCCTCGTCGTCCAACTACCGGCGGGCCGACCGGCCGGACGACTACTCGATAGACCGGGTGATCATCCATGTCACCCAGGGCGGCTTCGCGAGCGCGGTCAAGGCCTTCCAGGATCCGGACCACAAGGCCGCGGCCCACTACATAGTCCGCAAGGACGGGCACATCACCCAGATGATCCGCGAGCTGGACGTGGCGTTCCACGCGGGCAACCGGGAGTACAACGAACGCAGTGTCGGCATCGAGCACGAGGGCTTCGTGGAGCGCGCCTCCTCGTTCACGGACGCGATGTACGCGGCCTCCGCGCGGCTGACGGCGGGGATATGCGGGCGGTACGGCATCCCCGTCGACCGGGAGCACATCATCGGGCATGTGGAGGTGCCGGGACGGACCACACCGATCCGGGGCGGTACTGGGACTGGGACCGGTACATGGGGCTCGTGCGGTCTGCGATGACAACGAAGTCGTAAAGCCTTCCGCCGGGACGACGTGTCCGATGCGTCCCTCCCGCCGTGCGCGATCAGGCGTTCCTCAACTTGGCTTTTTTTCAAGGGAGTTAACCGATCTCGCCGCTCACGGCACCCTCACAGCGGACGCGGCCTGCTCCTAACTTCGTCCCAGTCTTCCCATAGCCCGCGGGTCAAACATCCCGGGCCATGGCTGACATCACCGAGCCCGGTAGCACCACGGGCAGAAGCAACGACGGCAAGCACTCCAAGAGCAGCAGGACCGCCGGCGGGAAAGGCATGCACCGGCGCAGGTTCCTCGGCGGCATGGCCGGAGTCGGCCTCGGGGCCGTCGCCGGGGCCGGGGCCGCCTTCTCCCTGCTGACCGAGGCGGGCAGGAACAAGGCCGGGGCCGCGACCAACACCGCCACCCTGACCGTCCCGGACCTGCTGGAGGGCACCACGTCCGACAGCACCACCACCTTCACGCTGGAGGCGAAGACCGGCACCGCCGAGGTGATCTCCGGGGTCACCAGCGACACGATGGGCTACAACCAGTCCTTCCTCGGCCCCACCATGAAGTGGACCAGTGGCGACACGGTCCTGCTCAACATCACCAACAGCCTGGGCGAGGACACCACTGTCCACTTCCACGGCGCCCATGTCCCGGCCAAGATGGACGGCGGCCCCCAGGTCGCCTTCGCCGACGGGGAGACCTGGTCCCCGACGTTCACGGTCAAGGACGACGCCAAGACGCTCTGGTACCACCCGCACGCCCTGGGCACCACGGCCAAGCAGGCCGTGCACGGTCTGGCCGGCATGATCATCGTGGAGGACGACTCCACGGCGTCCTCCGACCTGCCGAGCACCTACGGCACCGACGACATCCCGCTCATCTTCCAGAGCCTCGCCACCGACAGCGCCGGTGACCTCAAGTACAACCTGACCGGCTATCTGAGCAGCGGGCTGAGCTTCCCGCTGCTGCTGAACGGCACCAACGTCGACGACACCACGCTCACCTTCACGGCGACCAAGACCCGCACCCGGTTCCGCGTGCTCAACGCCTCGCCGTCCGACATCATCACCATCCAGCGAAGCGACGGCGGCACGCTCAACCAGATCGCCACCGACCAGGGCTACCTCACCGCGGCCACCGAGGTGGACAGCATCCGGCTGGTGGCGGGCGCCCGCGCCGAGTTCGTGCTGGACCTGTCGGACGCCGTGACGCTGCAGGCCGTGGTCACCACCGGGTGGGTGCGCGGCGGCAGCGGCACCTACGACGTGCTCGCGATCACCGCGTCCGGCACCGACACCCCGGACGACCTGCCGAGCTCGCTCAACACGATCGACCGGTACGACACGAGCGACTTCACCGCCCGGACCATCACGCTCGGCCAGAGCGGCACGACGATGACGATCAACGGCTCGGCCGGCACGAGCATGTCCTCCATGGCCATGATCAGCACCACGCTGGGGTCCAAGGAGATCTGGACGATCAAGAACAGCACGCAGCTGGAGCACTCGTTCCATCTGCACGATGTGCCGTACCAGTTGATCTCCATCAACGGCGACGATCCGACCGGTGTCGACCTCGGCTGGTTCGACACCTACGAAGTGGTCGGCGGCGGATCCATCGAGATCGCCATGGAGTTCACGGACTTCTCCGACGACACCTACATGTACATGCTTCACTGCCATCTGCTGCAGCACGAGGACGAGGGCATGATGGCGTCCCTCATGATCACCGACAGCTAGCGACCGTCAGACCGGCACGGTTCAGGTCAGCCCGGCGGCTCGAGCACGCTCGACCGCCGGGCCGATCGCCTTGGCGACCGCCTCGACGTCCGCCTCCGTGGAGGTGTGGCCGAGGGAGAAGCGGAGGGTGCCGCGGGCCAGGTCGGGGGCGGTGCCGGTGGCCAGCAGGACATGGCTGGGCTGAGCGACACCCGCGGTGCAGGCGGAGCCGGTGGAGCACTCGATGCCCTGGGCGTCGAGCAGCAGAAGCAGGGAGTCGCCCTCGCAGCCGGGGAAGGTGAAGTGGGCGTTGGCCGGCAGCCGGTCCACCGGGTCCCCGCCCAGGATCGCGTCCGGAACCGCCGTACGGACCGCCTCGACCAGGCTGTCGCGCAGGGCGCCGATCTCCCGCTCGAACCACTCGCGCTGCTCGGCGGCGAGGCGTCCGGCCACCGCGAAGGAGGCGACGGCGGGGACGTCGAGGGTGCCGGAGCGGACATGGCGCTCCTGGCCGCCGCCGTGCAGGACGGGTACGGGGGTGTACTCGCGGCCGAGGACCAGGGCGCCGATGCCGTACGGGCCGCCGATCTTGTGGCCGGAGACCGTCATCGCGGCGAGGCCGGAGGCGGCGAAGTCGACCGGGACCTGGCCGAAGGCCTGGACCGCGTCGGCGTGCAGCGGGATGCCGAACTCCCCTGCCGCATCGGCGAGTTCACGGACCGGCATGACCGTGCCGATCTCGTTGTTCGCCCACATCACGGTGGCCAGGGCCACGTCGTCGGGGTTGCGGGCGATCGCCTCGCGCAGCGCCTCGGGGTGCACCCGTCCGTACGCGTCGACCGGGAGGTACTCGACGGTGGCGCCCTCGTGTTCACCGAGCCAGTGCACGGCGTCGAGGACGGCGTGGTGTTCGACGGGGCTGGCGAGGACGCGGGTGCGGGCCGGGTCGGCGTCGCGGCGGGACCAGTACAGGCCCTTCACGGCGAGGTTGTCGGCCTCGGTGCCGCCGGAGGTGAGAACGACCTCGCTGGGGCGGGCGCCGAGCGCCTCCGCAAGGGTCTCGCGGGCCTCCTCGACGGTACGGCGGGCCTGCCGGCCGGAGGCGTGGAGGGAGGAGGCGTTGCCCGTGACGCTCAGCTGGGCGGTCATCGCCTCGACTGCCTCGGGGAGCATCGGGGTGGTCGCGGCGTGGTCGAGGTAAGCCATGGTGGGGCCGATTCTACGGGGCCCCTGTCGTCGGCCGTACGTCCAGGCCGGGCTCGGCGACCGGGCCCCGTCGTCCTCGGGGAGGTCGGCCGTTCGTCATGGTGTGTGCCTCGGGGTCACAGGCTCCAGGAAACCGTGTTGGACATCTGCATGGCGATCACCAGGACCGCCAGGTCGGCCACTCCCAGGCCCAGGCCGAGGTACGCGCGCCCGCGGCGGGTGGTGCCGCGCCAGAGGGCGACGGCGGCCAGGACGATGGCGACGGGGCCGAGGAAGACGTTCAGCACGAGGAGGCCGAGGAGGCCGAGGATGAAGGACGCCACGGCCATGCCGTCGGCGTCGCGGGCGGGCTTGCGGGTGGTGGTGTCGGTGCGGCTCGTGGCCGGGGCGGTCAGTTGCATCGTGCTCATCTCCAGGGACGGGAAGTCGGGTCGGGCGGTCAGTTGGCCGAGGTGCGGCGGCTGTGGCGCTCGCGGGCGGCGAAGATGCCGAGCCAGACGGCGATGCCGGCGGCCACGAGAGCGGTGACGGTCAGCGGCGCGTGGGCCACGGTGCCCAGGACGACGCCGAGGAGCATGAGTGCGGCGACGAGGAACAGCATGGGATTCGATCCCCCTCCAGGACGCCCGGAAGGGCGCCTCTCGTTAAGTTTCGGTGAACGGTTGTAGTAACACTTGTTCACTGACTCCAGAGTCTAGCGCGCCCTACGGCTTTTCAAATCCAGAGAACAGTTGTTAACTGGATGACATGAGTCACACCCTCGGCATCCGGCAGGCCCAGAAGCAGAAGACCCGGCAGGCGCTCCTGGACGCGGCGCTCGGTCTGCTGGAGGAGCAGAGCCTGAGCAGTCTGGGCCTGCGCGAGGTCACGCGCGCCGTCGGCGTCGCCCCGACCGCCTTCTACCGCCATTTCCGCTCCACGGCGGACCTCGGCGTGTCCCTGGTCGAGGAGGCGCTGGGCAGCCTGCACCCGATGATCCGGACGACGGTGGCCACGGGCGACAGCAGCGACGAACGGATAGCACGCGCCATCGAGTTGATCGCCGGCCATGTGGACGCGTACCCCGCCCATGTCCGCTTCATCGCCCGCGAGCGGCACGGCGGAGTCCAGCCGGTGAGGGAGGCCATCCGGGACCAACTGGCCCGGTTCGCCGAGGAGGTGAAGACCGAGCTGGCCAAGGACCCCGAGTCGGTGGGCTGGAACGACGACGACCTGCTCATGCTGGCCCATCTGTACGTGGACCAGATGCTGATCACCGCGTCGCTGTTCCTGGAGGCGCTGGAGGGCCCGAAGGAGGAGCGCGAGCGTGTGGCGCAGGTCGCGACCCGGCAGATGCGGCTGATCAGCATCGGCCGGCATCACTGGCCGGCCTGAGCCCGGACGCCCGGGCAGCAGACAGGCAACACGCAGGGGCGGCACCCCCGTTCACCGGGGGTGCCGCCCCTTGTCGTACGCCGGCGTACGGCGTCCGAGGTCAGTTCTTGGTCGCCTGCGCGCTGGGGGCGCCGCTGGGTGCGGCACCACCGCCGCCGGGACCGCCCTGACCGCCGCCGCAGCCGCCGCCCTGGCCGCCTCCGCCGGGGCCGCCCTGACCGCCGCCGGCGGCCGCGCCGGCGCTGGGCGCGCCGCTCGGCATGCCCGAGGGCGCGCCGGACGGCTTGGCGGTGGCGTTGCCGGTGGGGGCGCTCGAAGGAGCACCCGAGGGGGCGCCGCTCGGGCGCCCGGAGGCGTTGCCGGTCGGTGCCTGACAGGCCTGCTGCTGCCCGGAGTTGCCGCTGTTCGAGGACGACGACGAGTCGCCCGAACCGCAGGCCGCCAGGACCAGAGGCGAGAGCGCCAGCAGGGCCACTGCGGGGACGAGACGCACACGCTTCATGAGAAACAACTCCAAGGAAGATGAGGGAACCTTGAGGCGGGCACTCAATCAACGGCGCTTAGGGCTTCCTTGGGGGCGGTCTGTCCCCGGCCTGTGATTCAGGTAAAGAGGATCTCAAGAGACCGCGCTGACCTGGGGCTTCACAAACCGGTCTCGCCTACTCGCTGGTACAGGTCCGTGACAGAAGCGGCCGCGGCGGCGAGCTCCGCGCGCACCTCGGGCGGCGAGAGGACCTCGACCTGATCGGAGAACGCCAGAAGTTGGCGGGCCGCGCGGGCGAACGCGTACGAGAGTCGCGCGGTCACCCACTCGCTCTCGCCGTCGTCGTCGGGGAGTTCGGTGAGGTACGAGGCGTTCAGGCGCAGGAACATGTCGAGGCGGTCGCGGCGGACGCGGACGGTGACGTCGAGTCCGCCGGGCCGCTCCTCGACCTGGCGGCGCAACACCTCCCACACATGCGCAAGTTCGACGCCGGGCCGCCGCTGCACGGCGTCGTCCAGGACGGTGGCGGACTGCACCCGGTCGGCGCGGAAGAGCTGCGGTTTCGTACGGCGGTCGGCGACGAGGTACCAGACACCCGCTTTCGACACGAGCCCGTACGGGTCGACGGTGTACGTCCGCGCCTCCTGCGTCCCGCTGTGCCGGTAGCGCAGCCGCAGCCGGCGGTCGGCGAAGACGGCGTCCTGCAGGGTGTCCAGGTCGACGGCGGGTTGCGGACCGCCCTTCCAGCGCGTGGCGTCGACGAGGATGCGGCGGGAGGTCACCTCGGCGGCCGGGCGGTACGGCGCCGGCAGCGCGGCCATCACCTTGCGCAGCGCCGAGCCGAGCGCCGCGTCCAGGCCGAGCGCGGCGTGTACGCCCTGGCCGGCGAGGATGAACAGGGCGCGGGACTCGTCGGCGGTCAGGCCCGTGACGTCCGTACGGAACCCGGCGAGCAGCTCGATGCCGCCGTGCCGCCCGCGCTCGGCGTAGACCGGGACGCCGGAGGCCGACAGGGCCTCGACGTCGCGGTAGATGGTCCGCACCGACACCTCCAGCCGGTCGGCGAGTTCGTGCGCGGGAACGCGGCCACGGGTCTGCAGGAGCAGCAGGATCGAGAGCAGTCGGTCGGACTTCACGGCACCAGAATCGCGCCGCGCGAAGGTCTCCGGCAAATGTTGACGGAAACTGTCAGGTTATGCGCCGACTCTCTGACTCAACAGCCCTTCGGAGAGAGGCCCCATGAACGCCATGAACACCACGAACGCCATCGACCCCCGCCCCGTGTACACCCGCGCCACCGAGCAGATGGCGGCGCTCATCAAGACCGTACGTCCCGAGCAGCTGACCGGCCCGACGCCCTGTACCGAGTTCGACGTGCGCACCCTGCTCAGCCACATCGTCGGCGGCACCCTGCGTATCGCGGTGGTCGGCGAGGGCGGCGACGGGCTCGCCGTACGCCCGTTCGCGGACGACGTGGCGGACGACGACTGGACGGCCGTGTACGACGAGGTCCGCACCCGGGTCCTCAAGGCCTGGGAGAGCGACTCCCGCATGGAGGCACCGGTCCGCGTGCCGTGGGGTGAGGTCCCCGGCCGTGCGGCCCTCTCCGGCTACGTCATGGAACTGGTGACCCACACCTGGGACCTCTCCGAGTCCCTCGGCCACCCCCTCGAACTCGACCCGGAACTGGCCGAATTCGCCCTCACCACCGCCCACCGCGTCCTGCCCGACCCCCACCGCGACGAACAGACCCCCTTCGGCGACGTCCTGCCGAGTCCCGAAGACGCCGACACCTACCGGCAGTTGGCAGCCTGGCTCGGGCGGGAAGCGCTCAGCCGAGCCTGACCCGGGCCAGCTGGCGGGACTGTGCCACCAGTCGGTCGCTGCTGTCCCAGACCTCCGCGTCCTCCTCCAGGAAGCCGCCGGCGAGGTTGCGGGTGGTGATCGAGACGCGGAGGGGGCCGGGGGCCGGGCGGGAGCGGACGTGGACCGTGAGCTCCACTGTCGGCACCCAGCCCTTCAGTCCGAGTTCGAAGGCGGTGGGCGGGAGCGCGTCCACCGCAAGCAGCAGGGACAGGGGGTCGGCGTCCCGGCCGTCCGCCAGGCCGAACCAGGCGCGCATCTCGCCCTTGCCGGACGGTGCGCCGAGTGCCCAGCCGAGGGTGGCGGGGTCGATCTTGATCATCAGGCGGTCGGTGATCGCCGAGCTGCCGGAGACGGGGGCAGGACCGTCCTGGGGACCGAAGCACTGGTCCATGGGCGGCAACGCCGGCGGGACGGCCGTCGTGCGGACGTCGTCCGGCAGTGCGTCCAGGTCGCCGTAGGAGGCGAGGACGCGGATGCGCTCCACCTCGCGGCCCTGCTCGTCGTACTGGAAGAGCGAGGCCTGGCCGGTCGACAGGGTGCGGCCCGTCCGTACGACGTCGGTGCGGACGACCGCCGGGCCCGGCTGGGACGCCGTCAGGTAGTGCGCCGAGATCGTGAACGGGTCGGCGTGCGGCAGGGCGTCCGCGAGTGCGCGGCCCAGGACGGCCAGCAGATAGCCGCCGTTGACGGCGTTGATGATGGTCCAGCCGGCGGAGAGGTCGATGTCGTACACGCCGGGTGCGCGCGGGACGAGGGCAGTGTCCCGGTCGAACTCGCTGTCACCGATGGTGGCCCTGACGGCCTGCACGGAAGCTGCTTCTGACATGCCTGAACCGTACAATGAGAAATTACTAAGCGGTAGCTTTTGAGGTTACGGCTGCGTGACACGTCCCGGCCAACCCCACCCTCCCGGGTGAGGTTCCGGCAATTTCTTGGTAAGTGTCCGCACTCGTCCTCAACCCGAGGGCCTGTCTGCCCCTCTATGGGGACATGAGCCTCACCGGGACTCCGTTCCTCTACACACTGATCGTGCTGTTCACGGTCGCCCTGATACTGCCGCTCGCCCTGTGGACGCGGATGCGCGGGCCCAAGGCCCTGCGCACGGCCGCCCGGATGCTGATGCTGCTGTTCGCCCAGGGGACGGCAGTCGCGCTGGTCTTCACCATGGTCAACAACGCCAACAACCTGTACGACAACTGGGACGACCTGCTCGGCACGGGCAACCACGTGCAGCAGGCGGCCAACCTCGGCGCCGACGGCACCGGCGGAATAGCGCTGAAACGGTTGCCCAAGGTCAGGCAGAACTTCTCCCCGGCCACCGGACCGGGGATGCGCGGCGTGCGCGAGACGCAGCTCAAGGGCCGTGTCTCCGGCGTGAACGCCGAGGTCTACGTGTGGCTGCCGCCGCAGTACGACGAGCCCGCCTACCGCCACCACAAGTTCCCGGTGGTGGAGCTGCTGCCCGGCTACCCGGGCTCTGCGAAGGCGTGGTTCGGGTCGATGAAGGCCACCCAGCAACTGGCCCCGCTGATGCGCAGCGGCCAGGTCGCGCCGTTCATCCTGGTCGCCCCGCGCACCAATCTGCTGGCCGGCGTGGACACGGGCTGTGCGAACATCCCGGGCCAGGTCAACGCCGACAGCTGGCTCAGCATCGACGTACCGAAGATGGTCATGGACAACTTCCGCGCCGAGCCCGGCCCCAAGGGCTGGGCGGTCGCCGGATACTCGGCCGGCGCGCACTGCGCGGTCAAGCTCGCCGTCGCGCACCCCAACCGCTACATGGCCGCGATCAGCATGTCCGGCTACAACGACCCGATCGGCGAACGCAATTCGCTCGCCGCACAGAACCCGACGGTCAGGGCCCAGAACAACCCCTACCTGCTGCTGAGGAAGTCCCCCACCCCGCCCCGGATCGCCCTGTACGTCTCCGGCCAGCCGCACGACGGCTACGAGGCCGGCGTCGCCCTCGAGCAGACCGCGAAGGCGCCGACGACCGTGCACGTCATCTTCATCCCGAAGAGCGCGGGCGGCCACACCATGGCGCTGTGGCGGCCGCAGGTGGTCCCGTCGTTCCGCTGGCTCTCCGTGGAGATGGGCCAGCACCGCGGCCGGAGCCGGGCCACTACTCCTCGCGTACCGTCGACCGCCGGTTCCACGCACGCGGAGCTCGCCAGTGGTACTTCATCGCAAGCAGGCGCAGCACGAAGGCGGTGACGACCGCGAGCCCGCTGGTGAACGGGGTCAGGACGTCGTAGCGGATGCACAGGACGACCATGGTGGCGCCGACGATCGCCGGGACCGCGTACAGGTCGCGGTCCCAGCGCAGCAGTGAGGGAACCTCGTTGGCGAGCACGTCCCGGAGCACACCGCCGCCCACGGCGGTGGCGAGGCCGAGGGTCGCCGACTGGGTGAGGCCGAGCCCGTACTCGTACGCCTTGGTCGTCCCGGCGACGCAGAACAGGCCGAGGCCGGCCGCGTCGAAGACGTTGACGGCGACCTGGATGCGCTCCACCTGCGGGTGGAGGAAGACCACGAGAAGGGCGGCGAGGAGCGGGGTGATGAAGTAGCCCAGGTCCGTGAAGGCGGCCGGGGGCACGGCCCCGATGATCAGGTCCCGGAACAGTCCTCCGCCCAGCGCGGTGACCTCGGCGAGCACGGCGATGCCGAAGACGTCGAAGTTCTTGCGGACGGCCAGCAGCGCGCCGGAGATGGCGAACACGAAGATGCCGACGAGGTCGAGCGTGTGCTGGACGGAGGGGCTGAACAGTTGCTGAAGCACCCCACATTCTTACCGAGGGGTCCTTACGGTCCTCACAGGGCCGGTTTGCCGGTGGTGTAGATCCACTTCTGGAACAGGTCGTCGAGGTTCTGCCCGGAGATCTTCTCGGCGAGCCGGATGAACTCCCCGGTGTTCGCGTTGCCGTAGCGGTGGATCCTCGTCCAGGTCGGCAGCAGCTGGAAGAACGCCTTGTCGCCGATGCGTTCGCGCAGCGCCTGGAGGGTCATCGCGCCACGCTGGTAGACCGCGGAGGCGAACATGGTGTCGCGCTGCGGGTCGGCGACGGTGATCTGCCAGAAGGCGCTGTCGGCCGGGCGGGCGTTGTAGGCGGCCAGGAACGAGTCGTGCGCGCTGCGCGTGCCCAGGTGCTCGGCCCACAGCCACTGGGCGTAGGTGGCGAAGCCCTCGTTGAGCCAGATGTCCTTCCAGCGCTCCACCGACACCGAGTCGCCGAACCACTGGTGGGACAGCTCGTGCACGATCGTCGTCTCGCTGCGCACGGCCGAGTACGCCGGCTTGCTCTGCACCTCCAGCGAGAACCCGGCCTGGGGCATGTCGTCGACGATCGCGCCGGTCTCCTCGAAGGGATACGGCCCGAAGACCTGCGACCAGTAGTCGGTGACCGCGGCGGTGACGGCGTACACGTCGACGTTGTTGCTGTTCGTGAGCACCGGGTCGATGGCGACGTAGATCGGGATCCCGGAGGGGGTCCTGCCGGTCTTGACGTCGAACTTCCCGATGGTGGCGGTCGCGAGATAGGTCGCCATGGGCTTCGACTCGCGCCAGTGGGTGTACGTCGAGTCGCCCTTGTCGTACGTCGAGACGAGGCGGCCGTTGGAGACGCCGGTCAGCCCCTTGGGTGCCTTGATGCGGATGTCGTACGTGGCCTTGTCGTCCGGGTGGTCGCTGGACGGGAACCAGGTGGAGGCGGCGTTCGGTTCGCAGGCGACGAAGACGCCGTCGGTGGTCTTCATCCACCCGTAGTCGGAGCCGAAGACGATGGGGCCGTTGAGGGGTTCGGGGACGCCGCCGTAGGTGACGGTGGCCGTGAAGTCGTGGCCCTTGGGGAGGGCGCCGCGCGGGGTGATGCGCAGTTCGTCGCCGTCCCGGGTGAACTCGGCGCGTCTGCCGTTCACTTCGACTCTGGTGACCTCCAGCTTCTGCAGGTCCAGGTCGAAGGAGGAGAGGGTCTGGGTGGCGCGGGCGGTGAGCGTCGTACGGCCGTCGAGGCGGTCGGTGTCCGGGTTGTACGCCACGTCGAGGGCGTAGTGGCGGGCGTCGAAGCCGCCGTCGCCCAGGTTGGGGAAGTACGGGTCACCGATACCGGGGGCGCCCGGGGTGGGGGCGGATGAGGCGGCGATGACGAGGAAAGAGGCCGCCGCTGTTGCGAGGGCCCCTAAACGTGCCGAACGGGAGAGTGCCATGAGTCGTCCCTTCGGGGTGTGTTCCGATCAGACGGGCAGACCGACTCTGCACCCTCCCGGTCGGCCATGGACATGACTTTGCCAACTTGTCATGCCCTAGACGACAGTTGACTCCTGACGACCGACCCCTGAATGTCCAACTTACGGGAATTAGAGCCGTCAATTAATTGAGGATTACTTGAGGGCAAATCCCCGGCCGTGAATCATTTGAGGTTTACCTGAGGTTGCCGACAAACTGATGGCAACGGGATTGCAAATTGCCTATTGCGCCATCCGGCTCATGCACTAACTTCATGACCACGGGGGAGTCACCACACGGGGTGGTTGACGGGTCTCCTCCATTCCTCGATGAGGGACCAGAATCTTGACGCAATACGCGAGAACCATGACCGTCGGTGCGGCAATGCTCGCCCTGGTCGCCGTAGGTACGACCTCGGCTCAGGCCGCTACGTCCGTGACAACGCATCCGACCAATTGCGGCACGGGCTCGGTATATGAAGTCAGCAATGTGCACTCCGACCGGATCGGGATGATCCCCCCGTCCAGCGCACCGGGCGGACACACCCTCGGCATCACCCTTACTGCGGGGACATCGGTCACCGGCACCATCACCGGCTCCGTGTCGACCGAAGAGGGCGTCATCTTCGCCAAGGCCAAGGCAAGCGTGAGCGTCTCGATCGCGGTCTCGATGACGGCGTCGGTCTCCTACTCGGACAGCTGGAAGGTGCCGTCGTCGTGGCGGGAGGGGTACCTCCACGCCGGCGCCGACCGCAAGGTGATGAATTGGGACGTCGGACACTACGGCGCGAATTGCAAGTGGGTGATCTCGCGCAAGGGCGTCGCGAAATTCCCGTACCACATTCCGGCATTCTGGCACAGCAAGGGATGATTTCCATCGCCGGAGTTCGTTTCTCGCAATGCGCGGCACGCCTGGCCGTACTGTCCGGGGCGTTGATATCCGTGGCGGGCTGCAGCGGCTCGGGGTCTGAGGCGCAGCAGCCGGCACCACGAACGGCAGTGCACGCCTCGCCGGCCGCGGAAACAAAGATGCCGCCGCTGGAATCTCTCAAGTCCCCGGTTCCGTCCGGGAAGCTGCTGGTCGCGAAGAGCGGGCAGGGTGCCCAGCAGTTCGATGTGCCCCTGGCGAAAGCGGGCTCCACTGTCACGGTGCGGCTGATCTGCCTGGGGCCCGGTGCTGCGAAGGTGACCGACGGATCCGGCGGTTCCGTTATGGAGGTGGCCGGTTGCAACGCCATGGCGGCGTACACCACGGGATTCACCGGCGCGAAGAGTGACCGGGTGATGCGGCTCGCGGTGAAGCCTTCCGTGTCGTGGCGGGTGCTGGTCTGGGGGTAGCCCAGGTGGCCCCCGCCAGGCGCGAACAAAGGCGGTGCCCGACAGGAAAGAGCCCCTGCCAGTACTGGCAGGGGCTCTTTCCTGTCGGGCTGCCGGCCCGGGCGCACAAGTGGTCAGTTCTGCCCGTCGGCCGACTTCTGACCGCCCGCTTCCGCCTCTGTGGAGCCGGCGTTGTCGGAGGCCTCGTCTGCAGAGGTCTCCTCAGCCGTTGCCTCAGCCGTTGCCTCGGCCGTCTCCGCGACCTCGGCCGCGACCTCCGCCGCCACCGCCGCCGACGTCTCCGCCGACTCCGCGAGCACCTCGTCCGCGACCAGCTCGGCCGCCTCCTTGGCGACCGTCAGCAGGACGGTGTCCTGCGGGGCCTGGTCCTCGAAGTTCTCCGGGTGGTGGCAGGCGACCTGCTGGCCGGGCTTGAGCTCCACGAGCTTCGGCTCGGTCGTCTTGCAGATCTGTGTCGCCTTCCAGCACCGGGTGTGGAAGCGGCAGCCGCTCGGCGGGGAGATCGGCGAGGGCACGTCGCCCTTGAGCAGGATGCGCTCGCTCTTGGCGTTCCTGCGCCGCGGGTCCGGGATCGGCACCGCCGACATCAGCGCCTTGGTGTACGGGTGCATCGGCGCCCTGTACAGCGACTCGCGGTCGGCCAGCTCCACGATCTTGCCGAGGTACATCACCGCGATCCGGTCCGAGACGTGCCGGACGACGGAGAGGTCGTGCGCGATGATCACATACGTCAGGCCCAGCTCCTTCTGGAGGTCGTCCAGCAGGTTGACGACCTGGGCCTGGATCGACACGTCCAGCGCGGAGACCGGCTCGTCCGCCACGACCAGCTTCGGGTTCAGGGCGAGCGCGCGGGCGATGCCGATGCGCTGGCGCTGACCGCCGGAGAACTCGTGCGGATAGCGGTTGTAGTGCTCGGGGTTGAGACCCACGACCGACAGCAGCCGCTGGACTTCCTTCTTGATGCCGCCCTCGGGGTCGACGCCCTGCAGCTTGAAGGGGGCGCCGACGATCGTGCCGATGGTGTGGCGCGGGTTCAGCGACGAGTACGGGTCCTGGAAGATCATCTGCACATCGCGGCGCAGCGGACGCATGCCGCTCACCCCGAGGTGCGTGATGTCCTTGCCCTCGAACTCGACCTTGCCGCCGGTCGGTTCGAGCAGCCGGGTGATCAGCCGGCCCATCGTCGACTTGCCGCAGCCGGACTCGCCCACGACACCGAGGGTCTCGCCGGCCTTGACCTCGAAGTCGATGCCGTCGACCGCGTGCACGGCGCCGACCTGCCGCTGGAGCAGGCCCTTCTTGATCGGGAAGTGCTTCTGGAGCCCGGTCACCTTCAGCAGGGTCTCGCCGGGGGCGGCGTCCTTGGTGAGGGTGGCACCGTCGCTCTGCGCGGGAAGGGTCACGGCTGTGTCCTTAGGGGTCTCGCTCACAGCTTCGGCGCAATCTCTTCGATCCAGATACGCTCCCGCTGCTCCTGCGTCATGTGGCAGGCGGCCCAGTGCTGGCTGCCGACCTCGGTCAGCTCGGGGCGGACCGTGCGGGTGACGTTGTCCTTGGGGATGTCGGCGTACGGGCAGCGCGGGTTGAAGGCGCAGCCGGACGGGACGTTGATCAGCGAGGGCGGGGAGCCCTTGACCGGGATCAGACGCTCCTGCTGCTCACGGTCCAGGCGCGGCATCGAGCCGAGCAGGCCCCAGGTGTAGGGGTGGCGGGGCTCGTAGAACACCTTGTCGGCCGGGCCGCGCTCCACACAACGGCCGCCGTACATCACCAGGATGTCGTCGGCCAGCTCGGCGACGACGCCCAGGTCGTGGGTGATGATGATGACCGCGGAGCCGAACTCCTTCTGCAGATCCCGGATCAGGTCGAGGATCTGCGCCTGGACGGTCACGTCCAGGGCGGTCGTCGGCTCGTCCGCGATGAGCAGTTCGGGGTTGTTGACCAGCGACATCGCGATCATCGCGCGCTGGCGCATACCGCCGGAGAACTCGTGCGGGTAGCTGTCCACCCGCTTGTCCGGCTGCGGGATGCCCACGCGGTCGAGCATCTCGACCGCGCGTCGCTTCGCGGTCTTCTTGTCGACGTCGTGGTGGATGCGGTACGCCTCCACGATCTGCTGACCGATCGTGTAGTACGGGTGCAGCGCGGACAGCGGATCCTGGAAGATCATCGCCATGTTCCGGCCGCGCAGCTTGCGCACCTCGTCCGGGTCGGCGGTCAGCAGCTCGGTGCCGTCCAGCCAGATCTCGCCGGAGATCTGCGCCTTGCGCTTGCCGTACTGGCCGGCCGTGTGCAGACCCATGATGCCGAGCGAGGTCACCGACTTGCCGGAACCCGACTCGCCCACGATGCCGAGGGTCTTGCCCTTCTCCAGCTGGAAGGAGAGCCCGTCGACGGACTTGACCAGTCCGTCGTCGGTCGGGAAGTGCACCTTCAGGTCGCGCACTTCCAGGAAGGAGGTCGGGGCCGGCGAGGCCGAGGTGGGTTCGCCCACGGCTGCTCCGGTCTTGCTGAGTTCGGTCATGCGAGCCTCACTCGGGGGTCGATCACGGCGTACAGGACGTCCACCACGAGGTTGGCGATGAGTACCGCGAGGGAGGTGATCAGGGTGACGCCCAGGATGATGGGCAGGTCCTGGTTCTTGATGGCGCTGAGCACCGCCTGCCCGAGGCCGGGGATGCTGAACGTGGACTCGGTCAGGATCGCGCCGCCGATGAGGGCACCGAGGTCCATGCCGAGCATGGTGAGGATGGGCGTCATCGTGGAGCGCATGGCGTGCTTTCCGATGACGACCTGCTCCTTGAGGCCCTTCGCGCGTGCCGTGCGGATGTAGTCCTCGCCGAGGATCTCCAGCATGGTGGCGCGGGTGATCCGGGCGTACATCGCCGCGTAGAGGAAGGCGAGGGTGATCCAGGGCAGGATCATGCCGCCGAGCCAGCCGGAGAAACTCTGGCTGAGGGGCACGTACTTGCCGTCGATCCAGTTCAGTCCGTAACTGAAGATCGCCAGCGAGAGCAGACCGGTGAAGTAGATCGGCAGGGACACACCGCCCAGGGCGACGACCATCGCGCTGCGGTCCCACATGCTGCCCCGCTTGAGCGCGGAGAGCACACCGGCCGCGACACCGAAGATCAGCCACAGCACGGCGGCACCGAGCGCGAGACCCAGGGTCACCGGGAAGCGGTCGGTCAGCACCGGCCAGACGGCCTGCTCGCTGCGGAAGGAGTAGCCGAAGCACGGCGCGGAGCAGTGAGTGACGTCGCCGCCGGCCGCGTAGGTGCGGCCCACGAAGATGCCCTTGAAGAAGTGCCATACCTGGATGAAGATCGGGTCGCTCAGACCCAGCTTCGTCCGAACCGCTTCCACCGCCGCGGGGTCGGCCTGCTTGCCCACGAAGCTCGTGGCGATGTCCACGCCCGCCCACTTGGGGACGAGGAAGAAGATGCTGAAGACCACCAGGATGATGACCACCAGCATCACTGCGGCGGCGAAGAGCCGCCTGATGAGGTAAGCGAGCACAGCTAACGGCCCGCTGCGGATCGCGGGCCACCGGAGGTCGTCCGGTGGCCCGCGGTCACGCCGCGCCGGCCTTCACCTGCCTTTCGTGCCGTACGGCGGGTGTGCCGGGTTTACTTCGAGGACTTCAGGCCGAGGTTGACGAAGTCGTAGTAACCGCTGTACGCGTTCGTCGTGTACACGTTGGCCAGTCGCGACGAGCGCCAGTTGAGGAGTCGCTCGAAGGTGAAGGGCAGGTAGTACGCGCCCTCACTGACCTTGTGGTTGATCTCCGTGGCGATCGTGGTCTTCTTCGCCGCGTCCTGCTCGGCGTTGTACTGGTCGAACAGGCCGTCGATCGTCTTGTCCTTGATCATGGCGTAGTTGTTGTTGCCGCTCTGCAGGATGTACTTGCTGCTCCACAGCGGGATGCCGTAGCCCTGCACGGTCGGGAAGTCCGGACCCCAGCCCATGATGATGATGCCGAGCTTCTTCTTCTCGACGTTCGAGGGGCTGCCGATGATGCCCGGGCTCTGCGAACCGTCGTACTGGTAGATGTCGGCCTGGATGCCGACCTTCTTCAGCGCCGCCTGCAGGGACGTGGCCGTGGCCACCTCCTGCTGCTTGTTGTTGCGGACCGCGATGGTGGTCTTGAAGCCGTTCGGCTGACCGCAGGCCTTCAGCGCCTTCTTGGCCAGGTCGTCGTTGCCGTTCTTGTTGGCACCGGCGATCTGGTACGGGTCGTACTTCTGGCCCTCGCCACCCGAGACCGACGGCGGGAGCATGTTGGTGCCGATGAGACCACCGGCGACCGGGCCACCGCGCGCGGTCTGCAGCGACACGTGGTCGGCTGCGTAGATCACGGCCTTGCGGCACTCGATGTTGTCGAACGGCTTGACCGTCTGCGGGAAGACCGCGTAGCGGATGAAGCCGGAGACCGGGTTGTCCAGGTTGCCCTTGTGCTGCTTCAGGGCGATGGTGCGGCCCTGCGGGCCGAGACCCGTCTGGCCGGCGTCCAGGTCGTAGTCGCCGTTGATCAGACGCTGGTCCATGTCGCTCTGGTTGGTGGAGATGTCCAGAGTGATCTTGTCCGGGTACGCCTTGCGGACCGGGTCCGAGGACGCCTTCCAGTTGGCGTTGCGGACCAGGATCAGGTTCTTGCCCGGGCTGTACGACTGGAACTTGTACGGGCCGGAGGAGAACGGGTGCAGGCCGTACTTGGACTTGGTGTCCTGGTCCTGGCGGACCGGCGAGGCCGTGACCATCGCCAGCACCTGCGGGAAGTCGGAGTTCGCCGTGGGCAGGTGGAAGACGATCGTCTTGGCGTCGGGCGTGTCGATCGCCTTCAGGCCGAGCTTGTCCTTGGAGGTGTCCTTGTACGGACCCTTGTAGGTGCCCTTGGGGTCGAGCATCTGCTGCAGGTAGACCGGACCGCCGGACAGGACGTCCTGCGCCCAGCTGCGCTCGATGCCGTACTTGATGTCCTGGGAGGTGATGGCCTTGCCGTCCTCCCAGGTGATCCCGTCGCGCAGCGTGAACGTGTACGTCTTGCCGTCGGCGGAGACCTTGCCGGTGTCCGTGGCGAGGTCCGGGGTGAGCTCGGCGCCCTTGGCGCCCGGCTCGGTCTTGTAGGTGAGCAGCTGACGGCTGTAGTAGCGCGAGAAGTCCCACATGAAGCCGTAGTAACCGCGCGTGGTGTCCCACGAGTCGGCGTCCTGGGCGGTGACGAACTTCAGCGTGCCGCCCTTCTTGACCTGATCGGCCTGGGCGACCTTGTTGTTCGCTGCATCGAAGCCGGCCGCACCGCTGCTCGAACCGCCGCCGTTGCCGCCGCCGCACGCCGCCATGGTCAGCATGCCGGCGACCGCGGCAGCAGCGGCCAAAGCCTGCTTACGCCGCCCTGAGGTGCGCTGGGTAGTCACGATCTCGGATCCTCCGGTTTTGATGAGAGACCCCGTGGAAGTACTCACGGGACGCTTGGGGTACGGCAGTTCAGCGCGAGCCCTTCGGGTCCAGCGCGTCCCGCACGCCGTCGCCGAACAGGTTGAAGGCCAGAACGGTGATGAAGATCGCCACGCCGGGGACGACCATGAACATGGGGTCCGAGTCGTAGTAGTCGATCGCAGTCGAGAGCATCTGCCCCCACGAGGACGTGGGCGGCTTGACGCCCACGCCCAGGAAGCTGAGTGCCGCCTCGGTGAGGATGTTGGTGGGGATCATCATCGTCGTGTAGACGATGATGGGCGCGACGAGGTTGGGCAGCAGTTCCTTGAACAGGATGTAGTACCGCCCGGCACCCAGCGATCGGGCCGCCTCGACGTACTCGCGCTCACGCATCGAGAGCGTCTGGCCGCGCACCACGCGTCCGATGTAGGGCCAGCCGAAGAAGCCGATGACCAGGATCATCACGAACACACGCACGTTGGAGCCGCTCAGGCCGAGCATCTCGTTCGGCATGACGGAGACCAGCGCGATGATGAAGAGCAGCTGCGGGAAGGCCAGCAGGCCGTCCATGACGCGGCTGATGACCGAGTCGACCCAGCCGCCGAAGAAGCCGGCCAGGATGCCGAGGATCGTGCCGAGCACGACGGCGACGATCGCGGACAGGAAGCCGACCAGGAGCGAGATCCGGGCGCCGTAGAGGATGCGGGCGAAGATGTCGCGGCCGTTGACCGGCTCGACGCCCAGCAGGTGCTCGCCGCTGATGCCGCCCAGCGACCCCTTGGGGGTGCCGAAGAGCGGGTCGATCAGGCTCTCGTGGTAGACGTCGGGATCCTGCCCGATCAGGTTGGTGATCACCGGTGCAAGCAGGGCGATCACGATGAGGACGAGCACGACGACGCCGCCCGTGAGGGCGAGTTTGTCCCGCTTGAGGCGCTCCCAGGCGATCCGGCCCAGGGAACGCCCCTGTACGGCCTTCTCGCCGGCGCTGGCTGCCGCCGCTTCTTCGGCCGCGCTCGGGGCCGCTTCCGCGGTCGGCTCGTGCAATGGTGCCGTCATCTGGCAGGGACCCCTCTCAACCGGCGGTAGCCGGCCCGCACTTTGCCGCGGTGGCGGCGTGATCAGTCCGTCGTACACGGGGGCGAACCCCCCTGGAGCGGGAGTCTTCAACGCTTTGGCGATCTGTTGCCAGACTTGGCGGTGAAAGGATGCGTAAACGTGATGCGGGCTGGAGGGTTCCGTTATCCGGACAGCGGGTAACGGCGGCCGGACAGGGACGATTTCGGACAATCAGGACAGAAAAGGATCTTCCGGCGCTATCTACGCGCGCAGATCGACTCCCGGCCCGCTATGGACCAGGCCCGCGTCTCAGTATCCGCCGTGCACCGGCGGGTAGCCGTACCCCGCCGCCGGGGCCTGGGCCGGGGCCGCCGCGTGGGCCTCGCGGTCGTAGAACGGGCGGGCGCTCGCGCGCATCCACAGCGCGACGGGGTCGTACTCGTCCGACATCGCCACCGTCGACACCGGCAGCCCGTCCGGGACGGCGCCGATGGACTGCTGCATCATCGCCCGCACCGAGTCCACCGCGGGCGGGCTGGTGTCGTACACGTCCAGGCCGATGGCGAGATACGGCGCCCCGAGCGCCGGCTGCACCCAGGCGCGGCGCAGCGAGCGGACGGCCGGGGTACGGTGGGCGTTCTGCGCGAGGAGGGCGTAGAACTGCGGGATCTCGATGGCGGGTTCCGACATCCGCAGCGGGCCGGCGGCCTGGCGCTCCAGACCGGTGGCGATCCGGCGCAGGTCCAGCCAGGGGATGCCCACGCCACCGCCCGGGGCATGCGGGTTGAGCCAGAGGCCGAAGTGGTCGGGGTACAGGGTCCGGGCGACGTCCAGACCGTCGACCACCTCGTACGATCTGTTCCAGCCGCTGGCCGAGAGCTCCTGGGCGGAGGTGACGCACGGGGCGTACCCGTACCCGTCGACCTCCATGTTTCCGTACTGGGCGTCCGGGGAGCCCGCCTGGCCGTGCCACA
Organism: Streptomyces sp. NPDC001401; assembly: GCF_042895385.1. NCBI lineage: Bacteria > Bacillati > Actinomycetota > Actinomycetes > Kitasatosporales > Streptomycetaceae > Streptomyces > Streptomyces sp. NPDC001401. Next base: position 83,277 of record NZ_JBIAWI010000008.1, on the reverse strand, counting down.
GAAGCATCCAGACCTGGCCGGAGCCCGGGGTCGCGAGTGCGCGGAGGAGTGCCTCGTAGGCGTCGTAGCGCCCCGGCGTCACCTGGCGCAGCATGTGCTCGACCGTCCCGGTCGTGGTGCTGGCGCTCACGTGTGTGCCCCTTCTGGTGGTTGCCCCGCGTATGCCAACAGCTTAAGCGCCCAGGAGCTCGGGACCTGGTGGCCCGTTCCCCCCGGCGGCACTTACAGGTGATCCCTTGTATAGAAAGGGCGCACCTGTTCGCGCATCCAGTTCGCCACCGGGTCGTCCGTCACGTCCAGGAGGACCAGGTTGACCGGCCACTGGGTGGGGATCCTGGTGATGGCCCGGCCCAGGGCCTGAAGGGGAAGCGCCCTGATGTCCCCCTCCCACTGGGAGAGTTCGACGCCCACGAACATCACCGGGTCCGCCGTCTCGACGGCGGCGAGGCAGCGGCGGGCCGTGACGACCACGCCGGTTTCCGCGAACTCGGCGGAGGCCGCGGCGAGGAAGTCGATCGGGTCGTCCTGCCAGTCCGGTTCGAAGAGCTTGACCCGGCCGCCGGAGGCGGGGCCGTCCAGCGGGGTGCGGCCCACGCGGCAGAGTTCGGCGACGGCGGACGGCGGGAGCGGGACACCGACCACACCGTCCGGGTTCACGGCGAGGCCGACCTGCGGGGGCAGTCCGCGGGCGAACTCGACGGCCGGGGCGACCGTGAACGACATGTGGGAGCCGACGACCTGCCGGAACTGCTCCTCGGAGCTGAAGACCGGAACGTATGCCTGGCCCTCGATCTCCAGCGTGGGCAGGTCGAGGGGGCCGCTGTGCGGGCCGCCGCCGCTCGGCAGCGGCACCCAGACGAAGCTGCGGCCGAGCACCTCGATGATCCGGCCGCCCGCCGAGGGCATGCCGAGGGAGGCCGACAGCACCTCCTCCAGCTCGTTGCCGGGCCATCCGCCGTGCGGATGGGGGTGCGCCTGCATGGGAAAGTCCGCGGGGAGATCCGCTGGGAAGTCCATCTGTCCGACCGCCTGCTGTGAACCACTGATGTGGCCAAAAGGCTATCGGGTGAAGACGCGCAGAGCGTCAGCCCGTGAAGCCGATCCTGCGCAGGACGTCCGCCGCGTCCCGGTCCAGCAGCACCGCCGAGCCGACGCCCTCGGGCAGGTCGCCCCGCTCCACCGCGCGGATCAGACGGGCCGCCGCCGTGCGATGACGCAGGAAGGCGTAGCGCGAGACGCCCCGGCCGCGCTCGCGCTGGCCCTCCAGGGCCGTGCCGGGCGTGACGTCGAGCAGCAGCAGATGCAGGGTGCCGCCGCGGCGACGGGCCTCGCGGGCCAGCCAGCCGCGCACCCAGGCCTGCGTACCGCAGTCGTGCACGACGACGCCCTCGCCGCTGCGCAGGGCGCGGCGCAGTCCCGCGTAGTGGGCGAGGCGGACCAGCGGCCGGTAGACCGCGTACGGCAGGAAGCGGGACGCGCGGGCGTCCCAGCGGTCTCGGGCGTCCTGGGAGTCGATGCGGATGCCGCGGACCGCGCGCTCCATCAGCGTGGACTTGCCGCTGCCGGGCAGGCCGGTGATCACCACGAGGTCACGGGGGCCGAAGAGCAGGGCGTGCGGGCTGTGCCCCGAGCGGTCGCGCAGGTCGCGGACCACGGGTGCCGGGAGGGCGCCGCACGCCTCCCCGGCCGGGGCCGCGGGCTGCTTGGGCAGCGCTACGGCCGAGATCGTGGCGTATGCCGTGGTCCTGTTCACCGTGATCGTCCTCCCTGCGGGGTCAGGAAAGGTTCTCCCCATCGAATGTAAAGAGAAGGTAATGCACGATCTCTCGCGGTTCCGTTCGGTTCCGGCCACAGCCCGGTTACAAAGGGAGGGGTCGAAAAGGAGGTGCCGGAGCGGCCCTGCCGGATGCGGACGAGGCGTGCAATGATGTGCGCGCCAACTGCATACCGGCCGTTCGAATCCGCGCGGGAGAGTCCCCAGCAGTACGTGTGTGTCGCTGGGGCGCCGAAGGAGCAAGTCCCTCCCTTGAATCTCTCAGGCCCCGTTACCGCGCGGGCGAGGCACATCTGAAAAGCGGGCCGCTGCGTCAGCGGCTCCACCCAAGGTGCAAGCCAGAAGCCACACTCGTGGTCATGGCGAACCTCTCAGGTTCCGATGACAGATGGGGAGGAACGACCTCGCCCGTCATGCCTTGGGAGACGACCGTCCGATGAGCAGCACCGCACCCCGTCACACCGCGCTCGATGCCCTGCATCGCTCGCTCGGCGCGACGATGACCGACTTCGCCGGCTGGGACATGCCCCTGCGCTACGGCTCCGAGCGCGACGAGCACATCGCCGTACGTACGAGGGCCGGTCTCTTCGATCTCTCGCACATGGGCGAGATCACGGTGACCGGGCCGGAATCGGCCGCCCTGCTGAACTTCGCCCTCGTGGGCAACATCGCCTCCGTCGGCGTCGGCCGCGCCCGCTACACCATGATCTGCCGGGCCGACGGCGGCATCCTCGACGACCTGATCGTCTACCGGCTCGCCGAGACCGAATACATGGTGGTTGCCAATGCCTCCAACGCCCAGGTGGTGCTGGACGCTTTGGTGGAGCGTTCGGCCGGCTTCGACGCCGAGGTGCGCGACGACCGGGACAACTACGCGCTGATCGCCGTGCAGGGCCCCGAGTCCCCCGGCATCCTCAAGTCGCTCACCGACGCCGACCTCGACGGCCTGAAGTACTACGCCGGCCTGCCCGGCACCGTCGCCGGCGTCCCCGCCCTCATCGCGCGCACCGGCTACACCGGCGAGGACGGCTTCGAGCTGTTCGTCGCCCCCGGTGACGCCGAGAAGCTGTGGCAGGCGCTGACCGATGCGGGGGCGCCCGTCGGGCTGGTGCCCTGCGGGCTGTCCTGCCGGGACACGCTGCGCCTGGAGGCGGGCATGCCGCTGTACGGGCATGAACTGTCCACCTCGCTCACGCCGTTCGACGCCGGGCTCGGGCGGGTGGTGAAGTTCGAGAAGGAGGGCGACTTCGTGGGGCGCGAGGCGCTCCGGGAGGCGGCCGCCAGGGCTTCCGAGAACCCGCCGCGAGTCCTCGTCGGCCTGGTCGCTCAGGGCCGCCGGGTCCCGCGCGCCGGGTACCCGGTCGTCGCGGGCGGCGAGGTGATCGGCGAGGTCACCTCCGGCGCCCCCTCCCCGACGCTGGGCAAGCCGGTCGCGATGGCGTACGTCGACGCGGCGCACGCGGCGCCCGGCAGCGAGGGTGTCGGTGTGGACATCCGGGGCAGTCACGAGCCGTACGAGGTCGTGGCGCTGCCGTTCTACAAGCGCAAGAAGTAGACACTGACCGACACTGGGCGAGGGCCGGCTCCGTCCTCGGACGTGACCCCGCGCACATTTTCCCTGCTCACACGCGTTTTCAGCAGTCCCCCATTCATCAGCACTCCCCCGCGTACAGGAGAATTCAGGCCATGAGCAACCCCCAGCAGCTGCGTTACAGCAAGGAGCACGAGTGGCTGTCGGCCGCCGAGGACGGCGTCTCGACGGTCGGCATCACGGAGTTCGCGGCCAACGCGCTCGGCGATGTCGTCTACGCCCAGCTTCCCGAGGTGGGCTCCGCCGTGACCGCGGGCGAGACCTGCGGCGAGCTGGAGTCGACCAAGTCGGTCAGCGACCTGTACTCCCCGGTCACCGGTGAGGTCACCGAGATCAACGAGGACGTGGTGAACGACCCGTCGCTGGTCAACTCGGCCCCCTTCGAGGGCGGTTGGCTCTTCAGGGTCCGCGTCACGGAGGAGCCGGCCGACCTGCTCTCCGCCGACGAGTACACCGCCCAGAACGCCGGCTGAGGAGCCGTAGACGCATGTCCGTACTGAACACGCCCCTGCACGAGCTCGACCCGGACATCGCCGCCGCGGTCGACGCCGAGCTGCACCGTCAGCAGTCCACCCTCGAGATGATCGCCTCGGAGAACTTCGCCCCGGTGGCGGTGCTCGAGGCGCAGGGCTCGGTGCTGACCAACAAGTACGCCGAGGGCTACCCGGGCCGCCGCTACTACGGCGGCTGCGAGCACGTCGACGTCGCCGAGCAGATCGCCATCGACCGCGTCAAGGAACTGTTCGGCGCCGAGTATGCGAATGTGCAACCGCACTCGGGCGCCTCCGCCAACCAGGCCGCCCTGTTCGCGCTGGCCCAGCCCGGGGACACCATCCTCGGCCTGGACCTCGCCCACGGCGGCCACCTCACCCACGGGATGCGGCTGAACTTCTCCGGCAAGCAGTTCAACGTGGTCGCCTACCACGTGGACGCGGCGACCGGCCTGGTCGACATGGCCGAGCTGGAGAAGCTGGCCAAGGAGCACCGCCCGAAGGTGATCATCGCGGGCTGGTCGGCGTATCCGCGGCAGCTGGACTTCGCCGCCTTCCGGCGGATCGCGGACGAGGTCGGCGCGTACCTGTGGGTCGACATGGCGCACTTCGCCGGCCTGGTCGCGGCCGGGCTGCACCCCAACCCGGTCGAGCACGCGGACGTGGTCACCTCGACCACCCACAAGACGCTGGGCGGCCCGCGCGGCGGCATCATCCTGGCGAAGAAGGACTTCGCGAAGAAGCTCAACTCGTCGGTCTTCCCGGGCTTCCAGGGCGGTCCGCTGGAGCACGTGATCGCGGCGAAGGCGGTCTCCTTCAAGGTCGCCGCTTCGGAGGAGTTCAAGGAGCGGCAGCGCCGCACGGTCGAGGGCGCGCAGATCCTCGCCGCGCGGCTGACCGCGGACGACGCCCGCGCCGCCGGGGTCAACGTGCTGTCCGGCGGCACCGACGTGCACCTGATCCTGGTCGACCTGCGCGAGTCCGAGCTGGACGGGCAGCAGGCGGAGGACCGTCTGCACGAGGTCGGCATCACGGTCAACCGCAACGCCGTCCCGAACGACCCGCGCCCGCCGATGGTCACCTCCGGCCTGCGCATCGGCACCCCGGCCCTGGCCACCCGCGGCTTTGCGGCCGAGGACTTCGCCGAGGTCGCGGACGTCATCGCGGAGGCGCTCAAGGCGCCTTCTCCCTTCGGGGAGGCCGACGTGGAGGCGTTGAAGGCCCGGGTCAGGACCCTGGCCGACAAGCACCCGCTGTACCCCGGTCTGGGCAAGTAGGCCCGTTTCGCGAGGGTGCCGCGCACACTGGGAGGTGTGCGCGGTGCCCCGCCCCCGCTCCACCCGGTGTGGAGCCCCTCGCACCACCCCCGTTCTGAGGAGTCACCGTGGCCATCTCGGTCTTCGACCTGTTCTCGATCGGCATCGGCCCGTCCAGCTCCCACACGGTCGGCCCGATGCGCGCGGCACGCATGTTCGCGCGGCGCCTGCGCAATGAGGAGCTGCTGGGCTCCGTCGCGTCCATACGTTCCGAGCTGTACGGCTCCCTGGGCGCGACCGGCCACGGCCACGGAACACCCAAGGCGGTGCTGCTCGGCCTGGAGGGCGCCTCGCCGCGGACGGTGAACGTGGAGACGGCGGACGACCGGGTGGAGGCGATCAAGTCGTCCGGCCGCATCCGGCTCCTGGGCGAGCACGAGATCCCGTTCTCCTTCGACGAGGACCTGAAGCTGCACCGCCGTAAGGCCCTCCCGTACCACGCGAACGGCATGACGCTCTGGGCGTTCGACGCGGACGGTGCGGAGCTGCTGTCGAAGACGTACTACTCGGTGGGCGGCGGTTTCGTCGTCGACGAGGACGCGGTGGGCGCGGACCGCATCAAGCTGGACGACACGGTGCTGAAGTACCCCTTCCGCACCGGTGACGAACTGCTGCGCCTGACCAGGGAGACGGGCCTGTCCATCTCCGCTCTGTTGCTGGAGAACGAGCGGGCCTGGCGCACCGAGGACGAGATCCGCACGGGACTTCTCGACATCTGGCGGGTCATGCAGGCGTGCGTGGCCCGCGGCATGTCCCGCGAGGGCATCCTGCCGGGCGGTCTGAAGGTACGGCGCCGGGCCGCGCTCTCCGCGCGCCAACTCCGCGCCGAGGGCGACCCGTTGGCGCACGCGATGGAGTGGATCACGCTCTACGCGATGGCCGTCAACGAGGAGAACGCGGCCGGCGGCCGGGTGGTCACCGCCCCGACGAACGGCGCGGCGGGCATCATCCCGGCAGTCCTGCACTACTACATCAACTTCGTCCCCGGCGCCGACGAGGACGGGGTGGTCCGCTTCCTTCTCGCCGCCGGCGCGATCGGCATGCTCTTCAAGGAGAACGCCTCCATCTCCGGCGCCGAGGTCGGCTGCCAGGGCGAGGTCGGCTCCGCCTGCTCGATGGCCGCGGGCGCACTTGCGGAGGTGCTCGGCGGCTCTCCCGAACAGGTCGAGAACGCCGCGGAGATCGGCATGGAACACAACCTCGGCCTGACCTGCGACCCGGTCGGCGGCCTGGTCCAGATCCCCTGCATCGAGCGCAACGGCATGGCCGCGGTGAAGGCGGTCACGGCCGCACGGATGGCGATGCGCGGCGACGGCTCGCACAAGGTGTCCCTGGACAAGGTCATCAAGACGATGAAGGACACCGGCGCGGACATGAGCGTGAAGTACAAGGAGACGGCGCGGGGCGGGCTGGCGGTCAACATCATCGAGTGCTGACGGAAAAGGCCCTGACCAGTGCGTTCGTATCTTTCAGCGCTGTCGGGGCCTTCCCTGCTCACGCGGCGGAATGCACAACGCCCATGGTGGACGACTCGCCGCCATGGCGCTTCGCGCTCACCCGCCGACTGCTCGGCACCAGGCGGGGATCAGCCGCCGACATGTGACGCGTCGGGGTCGGAGTCTGTGTGTGTCGGCCAGTCGTCCCGCCGTTCACGCGCCACTGCCGCGCGGCTGCCGACCCGGTCTCCGTGGGAACCGACCCGTTCTCCGCTCAGCGGGAAGGCGGGCGCGGCGAGTGGGGCAGAGGTGATCAGTTCAGGGAGTTCAGGGAGTTCCGGGCGTTCGGGGAGCGCGGGGTGCGGGATGCTCCGGTGGATGGATTCGCCGTCGGTCTCCCGGCTCTGGTGCTCGAAGAAGCGGAGCATCTCCACCGGGAACGGCATGACCAGCGTGCTGTTCTTCTCCGCGGAGACGTCCACCACGGTCTGCAGCAGGCGCAGTTGGAGCGTGCCCGGAGTGTCGGCCATGGTCGCCGCGGCGTCACTCAGCCGCTGGGACGCCTGGAACTCACCGTCGGTGTCGGCAGAGCTACTGCCGGGATGCCGAGTACCGGAGCGGTGACTGCCGGAATCCGTGGACGTGAGGTCGGACCGCGGCCCTCATGGCCTCCTTCGGCGTCCCAGACGGCCCCCACCACCCGGTCGATCCCCGACACGGTGCGCAGGCGCGCCGCCTCCTCCATCAGCCGGCCCGCACTTGACATGCGCAGTGGGTCGCTCACGGCGGCCATCAACCAGCGGGCCGAGACGGGAGTCCTCTGCGCGTCGAGCACGGCAGTCGATGAGACACCATCCAGCAGGGCCGGAGCCGAACCGGTGAGAGCCGGCGGCATGCGGAGAGACGGAGAGGAGGGCCGGTCTTCGAGTGTCGGCGTGTACCAAACGGTCGCAGTCATGATGCGAACCCTGCTCCGGGCCGGTTGGACCGGCCCGGTGTAATCAATCGCCGAAAACGACACAAGCATGGCGGCCGGTGCGCGAAATACCCTCGGTAACACCAGGGTACTCCTGCGGCCCGCCGTACGGGCCGTACGCGGTCGACAGGTCCGAGATGGCCATTTGGTGAACAGATCCGGCGGGCCGTTCCGCGGACGCGATCCGTGCAAGTGTGGGGAGTGGACGGGCGTCGCCGAGCACGCGGATACCGATCGGCTGCCGAGGTCGGCCGTCTGTGAAGTGAGGAGCGCGCCATGGGCGCGAACACGGCCGAGACCGCGCTACCCGACACCCTTCGGAAGCTCACCAACCATCTGACGGCCTCCTACGCCGGCCTGCTGACACCCGCGGTCGTACGGGAGGTGGTGCAGGACTGCTACCAGCCGCTCAGCAACGCCCGTATCGCCGGCTACGTGCCGATCCTCGTCGAGCACAACAGCCGCGCCAGGCTACGACAACTCGTCCGACGCCCCGATGCCACGGCTCCCCTTCGCGAGGAGTCCGACGGGATACGAGGTCACTCGGTCACCTCGGCCCTGCGAAGGCTTCGCATCGCCCTGACCCGCTCGGCACCGGCACCGCGCCCGTGATCAGCACGACAACGGTTCTCAGGTGAGCAAGCGCCTTCCGGCCGCGCCGAACGCTCACCGGCTCCGGCGGAACGAGGTCGACCAGAACCGGTGAGCCGAGACAGGTCAGCGGAGAGGACGCCGCCGTGCGCGCCGGGACAGCCGCACGGCGACCACGGTCACATCGGCCACGAGAACCACGATGCCGACGATCAGCAGATAACCCAGGCCTTCGGCTGTCGCGCCGATGATTCCCAGGACGACGGCAACAACGACGAACAAGAGAAAGTACGCCACGACTCGTACACCTCCCTGAGCCTTCCTGACCAGGCTCCTGGTTAGGGCGAGCCGGCAGCCCGGTTCGTACGGTGACCACGGCGGGACGTCGGTGATGGTGCCCACGTAGACCGCTTCGAGCACAACGACTCCGGCGCAACCACGCCGGAGTCGCCCTTCCGGGCGGCTGCACGTGAGAGTGAGCCAACCCACGATCCATGTTACTGCGGCTGGTGCGGCTCGCACTCTTGATGGATACGCCGGTGCGGTGGATCCATGCCCCGCTCACACGCGCAGCAGCCGTTACGTGATCTCCCGGTCCGGCTCCTGCCGGCCCTCGTGGCGGACGCGCCGCCGACGAGGCAGGTTCCGGCACCGATGTGCAAGGTGCGCTCCCCGAAGGAGCGCGAGAGGTGATCGCCGCTGCCAGGGAATCGGGCCGTACCGCGCACGCCGGCCCTCGACACGCTCCCTGAACAGACGGCAAGTAGCCAGCCTCTCCGGGTGCGAGACCGTTACATGGGGCGCTACCAGCTGTCTCCGGGCAGGGCTACGCTGTTCGAACAGGCCCCGGCCCCCGGCCCCCGGCAGTGACGCTCCGCTCCGGGGAGGCCCGCCGTGTTCGTCTTCCTTCTCGTTCTCATCGCGGTCCTGCTCGGCTTCGGCTTCCTCCACCCCATCTGGTGGGTGGCCGCAGCCTCGGCCGTGCTGGTGTTCGGCGCCGTCCAATACGGCCGCCGTGGTGAAGGCGGGGGCTGGGACCGTGGCGGCGGTTCTGATCCCGGGGAGCACCGGGACCGCCGTACGCATCGGGCGCGCTGGAGGCGCGAGGTCCGTCGGGACAGCGAGCACGACAAGTGACCGACACCGCGGCCTGCCCCACCCGTCCGGTACGGCCGGCGAACAGCAACTGGCGTACCGCCGACCGCCCATGGACAGGATGACTGCGTTGTGAGGTACGCACCATGCACCAGGTGAGCACGCCTCGCGAAGAGCAGCGGCTGCCGACGGCTGTGACGTCGGCGGAGGACGCGGCTCTGCTGGCCGAGGTCGTCGAACTGCGAGCCCGGAACGAGCAGTTGGAGCGGGCGCTGGTGAGCCGTGCGGTAATCGACCAGGCGCGCGGCATGATCATGGCCCTGGCGCCCTGTTCCGGTGAGAGGGCCTGGGACCTGCTGGTGGACGTGTCGCAGCGCTGCAACGTCAAGCTCCGGGACGTGGCCGCGGCCCTGGTCGCCACGGCGAAGGACGAGGCACTCCCGGAACCGGTACGACAGGAGTTGCGCCAGGCACTGCGGCGCCTTCACAGGGCGGACCGGCGATGACGGCGCGCGCCCGGCGGACGCCCTGTCGGCTCTTCGCCCGTTCGGCCCGGTCACGTGCTGTCGGGGGGTGGGAGGGGCACGCTGGTGTGTGCGGTGCCCGAGGCGCCGGAGGGTGTGGGGGCGGGCGTCGTGGAGGTGGCGCTGAGGGCGAGGAGCGCGACGTCGTCCGCGGGTCCTGCGGGGAACGTGTTCAGCAGCGCGGTGAGGTCGCTGATGACAGCGGTGGCGCCGAGGGCCCGGTTGGTGGCGGCGTGGTGGGTGAGGTGGGCGGCCAGGCCGCTCTCGCCGAACCGGGCGCCTCGGGGAGTACGGGCCTCGGTGAGTCCGTTGCTGTAGAGGAAGAGCGCCTCGCCGGGCAGGAGTTGAAGGTCCCGGGAGACGAAGTCCGCCTGCGGCAGGGCGCCGACGAGCATCCCTCCGGCCAGGTTCACCGGCTCGGCCCGGGCGACGGCCCGGTCGGGCCCGTCGCGGCGGGCAGGCCGCAGGTGGTGGGCCGGGAGGTGGCCGCCGCCTGCCAGGGTGAGGGCGAAACCGCCCGCGGGCTCGGGAACGAGGGTGCCGAAGACCAGGGTGCAGAAGCCGCTGTCGTCGGACGATGCCGCCAGCAGGGCGGTGTTGAGCGCTCGCAGTACGGCACACGGGTCCGGTTCCAGCAGGGCGGTGGTGCGCAGCGTGTAGCGGATCAGCGAGGTGAGCGCGGCGGCGGGTGCGCCCCGGCCGCCGACGTCACCGAGGAAGAACGCCCACCGCCCGGCGCCGAGCGGGAAGACGTCGTAGAAGTCGCCGCCGACGTCGTGGACCGAGGCGGTGGTGTAGTGGCAGGCGGCCTCCAGGCCCGGCACCTCCGGCAGTGCCGGGGGCAGCAGCGTGCGCTGCAAGGTGGAGGCGTACGCGGCGATCTCCGACCGGTCCCGCTCGGCGCGCTCCCGTGCCGCGTGCTCGGCCTCCACCAGCTCCCGTTCCACACGGAGCATGCGCAGGGAGGACAGCCGCAGCTCCAGTTCGTCCATGACGAGCGCGGCCAGGTCGGTCAGGGCGGTGGCCTGGTCCGGTGTGATGCGGCGCGGCCTGGTGTCCAGGACGTCCACGGTGCCCAGGCGGTGACCGTCGCCGGTGGTGATCGGGGCGGCGGCGTAGAAGCGCACCCGAGCGGGCCCGGTCACCAGGGAGTGGGCGCGGGCGACCGGGTCGTCGAGGGTGTCGGGGACGATCAGAGGGCCGCCGGCGACGATCGCCGAGGTGCACAGCCCCGGGTCCCGGCCGATCTGTGTGACCCCCGCCAGACCGTACGCGGCCTTGAACCAGACCCGGTCGGTGTCCACGATCGTCACCGTGGCGGCCGGAGCGTCGAACAGGCGGGCGGCCAGCGCGGCGATCCGGTCGAAGGCACCGTCGGGCGGAGTGTCCAGGATGTCGTAACGACGCACCGCGGCGATCCGCCGCGCCTCCTGCTCCGGCGACAGCTCCACCCGCTCCTCCACGGCTTCTCAACGCCTCCACGTCTTCGCACGCATGGCGCCCGGCCGGCGCAGGCGGCTATCCGGGCCGTTGGGTGCGGGCATTGTGGCCGAGGCCGTCCGGGTGCTCCACCGTGCGCTCTCCGAGGGGAAGAACCAGTAGCCGCAAGGTTGTCGGTCCCGGAAGCCGGTGGACCAGGCCCGCCTCCTGCCAGCCCCACGCCTCCAAGCCGGCACGGGCCGAACGGTCGGACTGGTCCACCAAAGTGACGCCGAGCGAAGCCTGGTGGTCGGCGAGCAGGCGCTCCTGGAGCCGGCGGGCGAGCCCGCGGGCGTACTGGTGCGGATGGACGACGGTTTCAAGGATCGCGAAGACGTGTCCGGACGCGGTCAGTTGCTCCAGGTTCTGCGGCAGCGGCCCGTCGAACCCCTGCCACCAGGAGCCGTCACGCGGCACGGGAATTCCGAAGACACAACCGGTCAGGGACCGGGCCTCGGCGACCAGCATGTCGAATCCCGGCAGTTTCACGCCGTCCGCCAGACGGTGCAGGAACTCCTGCCGGCCGCGGAACTCCTCGCCGGGCGGGGTGGTGGAGGACTCCACGTACAGATCCGCCAGGTCCTCGCGCAGGCCCTCGGCCTGCCAGCGGTTCAGCCGGCGCAGCCGCACCGTGTCCATGGCGGACGGCTCCGAGCCTTCGGGGTCGTGGGGTTGCCGCGGAGTGCGCATGGGCGCCTCGGTTCAGGAGACCAGCAGGTGCGGGAGTGCCATCGTGGCCGATGTGCGGTGCGGCGCCGGGGTCCGGGACGTCTCTCCATCAGCATAGCCCCGGATCGGCGCCGCGCCGGGGCCCGTTGGAGGCAGGGGGCCGCTGTGGGCCAGGCAACTGAACGGTGAGTGAGCCAGATCGAGGACGGCGCAGAGAGGTAGCGGGCCCCGCCGGGGCGTGGGTCAGAACCCCAGACCGGGGAGGGGTTCGGAGTCGTCGATGAAGGCACGGGCCACGTCGGCCAGGCGCCGGTTGTGGGAACGGGCGTAACCGCGCAGCGCGCTGAACGCCCGCTCCATGTCGATGCCCTGGCGTTCGGCGAGCTTCCCCTTCGCCTGCTCGATCAGCACCCGGCTGTTCAGCGCCGTCTGCAGCTGCTCGTTGAGCACCGTGCTGCGCTGCGCGGTGCGTTGTTGAAGCAGGCTGATGGTGGCGACGTCGGCCAGCGCCTGGGCGACGAGTGTGGCGGCCGGGTCGAAGGGGCCGGGGGCTGCGCGGAAGAGGTTCAGGGCACCCACGGTCTCCTCCCGCAGGCGCATGGGCAGGGCCTGGACGGCCCCGAATCCGCTGCGGTGAGCCACCGTGACGAAGCGCGGCCAGCGGTCGACCTCCCGGGTCAGGTCGTGGATGATCACCGGTGCGCCGGTGCGGAAGCACTCGAGGCAGGGCCCTTCGTCGTTCTGGAGCTGGAAGAGCTCGAGCAGGCGCACCTGTTCGTCGGAGGCGGCCATGACACGGAGTTTGCCGTCCCGGTCGGCGAGCAGCACCCCGGCGGCGCTCGCGTCGAGCATGCCGACGCAGCGGTCGGTCAGCAGGCGCAGGAAGTCGATGAGGTCGAAGTCGGCGACCAGGTTGTCGGCCAGCTCGACGAAGGTCTTGGCCAGGAGCTGTTGATCCATCGTGGGCACCCTCGATTGAGACTAGTCCCAGCCCGACGGGGCGGGAAGTACGGCACGTGCCTCGGCCGGTACCGATGACGTCAAGTGTCCTTGCCAGTCTGGTCCGGCTCCGCGTCCGGTGGGAAACGGAGCCGACGAGCCACCACGTCCGCGGCCACGTCGGCGAGCCGACATCCCTGCGCATAGGCGTGGGCGCGGAGGCGGACGAAGGCTTCTTCGATGCCGACGCCGAGCTGGACCGTGAGCATCCCGCTGGCCTGGTCGATCTCCGCCCGGTACGCGCCCAGGTCCTCGACGGGGCCGTCGGGCGGCCCGCCCGTCTCGTCGATTCGCGCGTCGAGCAGCACCAGAGTCGCCAGATCGGCGAACGCCATCGCGTCCGCAAGTTCCTTCGCGTCCAACCGGACCGGAAGGCGGGCGTACAGGTCCAGAACCCCCGGGCTGATCGCCCCCATCTGCAGAGGGAGCGCGAAGACCGCGCGGGCCCCGGCTTCCAGGGCCGCCTCGGCGAACACCATCCAGCGGTCCTGCAGATCAGGGGTGAGCAGATCGGGTGTCAGGACGGCCGAGCCGTGCCGGAAGGCGTCCACACAGGGCCCCTCGCCCAGCGTGAGCTGGAGCTCTTCCAGCTGCTCGCTGACGGTGTCGGTGCTGCACAGCGGGTGGCTCGGCGCGGCCTTGGACATCGCCGACAGCCCGGCCCCGCCGACCGGCAGCGCGGCCACGGCCGCGGTGCACACATCCACCACACCGACCCGAACACCGCGTCGCGCCGCCTGCTCGGCCACCAGCATCTGTATGCGGGCCGACCGGCTCTCAGGGACCACCCGGGCCACCGCCTCCGGGCATCGTGGCGAGGCCCTCCAGCCTGGCGGTGGTGCGTTCCCCGACGGGAAGCACCAGCGCGCGGAACGTGGGACCGGGCGGCCTGCGAAGCTCCCCGACATCCAGCCACCCCCAGGAGCGCAGCGCAGCGGAGGTTGCACGATCGGCCCGGTCCACCAGCGTGGCGCCGAGTGACGCCTGATGGTCGGTCAGCAGCCGCTCCTGCACCCGGCGGGCGAGGCCCCGATCCTGCGGGTGCGGCCGGATCAAGATGTCACAGAACGCGAAGACCCTGTCGGACACCGTGAGTTGATCGATGCTGCGTGGCAACACTCCGTCGAAGCCGAACCACCAGGAGCCGTCGCCGCGTACCGGGAATCCGAAGGCGCATCCCATCAGCCTGTCCGTCTCACCGATCACCATGGCGAATCCCGGCCGGCGCATGTCCGCGGTGAGACGGTTCAGGAAGTTCTGGCAGCTGGGACGACGGTACGCATCACCCGACGCCGTTACCCGGGACTCCACGTACAGATCCGCCAGATCCTCCCGCATGCCCTCCACCAGCCAGCGGTTCAGCCGACGCAACCGCACCGGAGCCATGGCGGTGGGCTCGCCGTCCCCCGGCTTCCGTGACGGTCCCCGCCCGGGTTCGGCCGTCATCGCACATCGCCCGAGAGAACAGGCGCGTGCGGGACAGACCCGTGCGAGGGGGCTGGACGGGGCGCGGCCAGGCTGTCGCCGAGGGGAGGTGGCAGTTGGCCGGACGGAAGGCCGAGGAGCAGGAACCCGCAGCCGGCGAGGCCGACGACAAGGGCGAACATCGGCGGCGGGTGGTGCAGCCGCAGCGTCCCGCCCGCCACCGTGGTCTGCTGCGCAGCGTGCAGGAAGGCGTTGAGGCCGCTGCAGTCACAGAAGGTGACGGGGGTGAGATCGACGTCGATGGTGCGCATGTCGTCGTGCAGACAGCGCTCCAATGCCGCGCGCACCAGTGGCACCGATTCCAGGTCGATCTCACCCGCCAGGGTGATCAGTGCCCGTTTCCTCCGGTCATGGCGATACACGACGAGCTGTGGGAGGGACATGACGCCTCGGTTCTGAGGACCATCCGGCAGTGAACGCGGTGACGCCGGATACCCGGCCCCCTTGGCGCTCCCGGTGGGGACGTACGTTCGGCGGAGTCGGAGCGAAGGCCGGTCCGACCGCCTGTGCGACAGGACAGAGGACCCACCCGGTTCCCTCCAGGGATGCGCCGGGTGACGGACGACAAGTCCGCTCCCCGCGCCATTTGTGTCGAGCAACGACAAGCCGCCAGGGTCTGGGACGTCCGTCCAGCAGCATAGTCCCCGGCGCGGTCCGGTGGGGGCGGGCGACCTGCCTGTTCCCGGCGCCTGGACCGTGGCCGCGATGTGATGCCGTACGCAGGCTGCCCGATGCGCAGCGCGGTACTCGGCAAGCGGCACGAAACACGGCGGCCGACGGCCGTCCGGGCACGGCAGTCCGTGCACCACCCGAGGAGGTGGCTCCGCATGACGGAACCGAACGGTTCGACCCTGCCCAAGCCCGGCTCTGATGAGCCGCGCACCGCCCTGGGCACGACGCTGCACGCCGCACGGTCCAGGCCCCAGGAACCGGCGGAGACCCGCGGCCGGACGACCATCGCGGACGGGGTGGTGGAGAAGATCGCCGGCATCGCCGCACGGGAGGTCCCGGGAATCCACGCGCTGGGCGGCGGATTCACCCGCACCATGGGTGCGATGCGCGACCGGGTCCCGGGCGGGCATCCGAGCGCGGGGCGTGGCGTCAAGGTCGAGGTCGGTGAGAAGCAGACCGCAATCGACCTACAGGTCGTCGTCGAATACGGAGTGAGCATCACCGACATCGCCGCAGAGGTCCGTGAGAACGTGATCGCGGCGGTGGAACGGATGACGGGCCTGGAGGTCGTCGAGGTGAACATCGCGGTCAACGACGTGCACCTGCCGGACGAGGACACGCAGGAGACCCGTGAGGACCGGGTGCACTAGAGCCTCGCCCGGGCAGACGCGGGCGCGGCTGCCCGAGGGGCCGGGTCCTACCCGCTCCGCTCGCCGCCGAGGCCGCCCACCGAGGTCTGGACCCGCTGGTCACCGCTCAATCAGCGGTGGCCGTAGGAACTGCTCACGGCAGCGCCGCTGGACGGCGCGGACGACGCCGAACCGCTGGGACTGGGGCTGGGGCTGGAGCTGGGGGTGGGGGTGGGGGTGGGACCAGAACTGGTGTCCGGCGCCGCACTCGCGTCCGGCGAGGCAGAGCCGGCCGGGTGCGGCGCCGTGCCGCTGGACGCACCCTGGGTGGGTACCCGGCTGTCTGTGGGACCGGGGGTACCGGCCGAGCCACCGCCCACCGAGGTTCCCCTGCCCGGCTCGTTCTTGACCACGGCCGCCACGGGCTTGCCCATGATCAGCTCCACCGTGGTCACCGTGACCATCGCCAGGGCGAACACCAGGCCCGTCGCCAGGGCGTATTTCCTCCATCCGATGGATCTCCGGACGGAGCCGGCACGATACGTGGTGATCGACTCGCCTTCGGGAGGCACGGAGCCCGCTGTTGTACCGTCGTGCTCGCCATCCGGTCCACCGGACCTGAAGGGCGGCCTGGCGTCAACAGCCTTGGCGTCGGGCGGTGACCCGAACGCCGCCCAGGCGTCCGCGCGGTGTTCCGCCCGCTCCTCGCCCGGCGTCCTCGGCACTCCCACGGGCGGCACCCGGCTACGAATCCCCTCGCCTGTCCGTCGGAAAGCATGCGAGAAGACCGCCGCGCCGGTGGTCGCGCTGGTACTGACCACGGCGGCTCCGATGATCGTCCCCGTCACCCCCAGCAGGGACGCCAGCACCGCGCCCACCACAGTCGCGAGTGCGCTCGCCACTACCTGCACAACAGTCAGGTCGAGCACCTTGTGCTTGGGCGCCCGTTCTTCTTCTCTCGGATTCCCCATCAATATCCCTGGACAGTTCCGGAGCCCGACGGCCGTCGGGCTCCGTGGCCATCGGCGTGAGGGCCGGATCTGTGCTGCTCACGGTGGGGCTGACGCGCCCTTGATGGAGATCCGGGAGCGTTTCGCAGCCGCGTGGAAGCACACTCCTGCGGAGGACACCGGTGCGCTGCTCGCGGACCGGGACGGTGAACTGCGTGTCATGGCCGTCTCCGCCGAATGGATACGGGCGGTGCAGGCGCTGCCGATGCGTCTGCGGGACGAGGTCGTCGGCGCTCTGAACGTCTTCCGGCAGTTCAGTGCCGTCCGCATTTCACTTCTACGCGCGGCTGCGCGCCGGCGGAAGGGAGGCTAGGTCCGGTTGACCCGGCCGGCCACCGCGTGACCGATCAGCAGGTAGACGACAGCGGGCAGACCGTAGTTGACCACGGTGCGCCAGTTGTCCGAGTCGATGGTGAACAGATTGTGCGACCAGCCCGAGAGCCAGTTCGCCGCGTCGTGGACCCAGGAGACCGTGCTGTTGGCGGTGTTGGCGTCGAACAGGTAGAGGGCGATCCACAGGATCAGAATCAGTGCCGCGATGTCCGCGATGATGGAGATGACCGTCCCCGCGGAGCTTCCGCCGTAGCGTCTGGACATGTCCAACGACTAGCCCTGCCAGCAGAGTTGAAACCTCGCCGACCCGGCTTGGGCCACCGCTTCACAGGCGGCTCCGGCGGGCTGAGGCGAAGGACGAAGACGCCGAGGAGAACGAGGAGAATCAGCCCGATCACGACGGCGGACCAGGAGCCACGGCCCCACCGGTGTCTGTGTGAGCGGACGGCTGCCACCGCAGATCCCGGCCGCGGCGAACACAGTCGTCCCGTCCGTAGGTGGTCAGCGGCGCGCCAGTTGCCGCTCGCCGGCCGTGCCGGGCTGGTAGGGCAGTCCGTAGTGCCTGAAGATCGCTTCCTCCTGTTCGGCGGGAAGCACGTCGTCGGTGCCGATCGAAGGGGCCTGCTTCACCAGCGTTCTGACATAGCCGGCCTTGAGATGGCCGGGCCCGGCGATCGCGCCCTCAAGGGGGGACGAAGACCAGGCGGTGCCGGGTGGGCAGTCCGGGCGGATGCGCTGCCGGCACGCCTGGCCAGGGACCGCGGCTTCCCCGACGGCGAGCGGTTCGAGGACCAGATCGCCGCCCTGTCCGTCCACCACGCCCACTACGTCCAGGGCTACCGCAGCATGCACACAGCACTGGTCACCGTGCAGCCGGCCGACCCGGACCGGCCTCACCGGCCGTCCCCCGACGACCAGGGCCACGCACCGTGAAGGGAAGCAGCACCTGATGTCGCACGACGCCGAACACGCACGGCAACCCCAGCCGAGGGCCCGGATCCAGCGATGCAGCGCGCCCCGCAGCCACCTCGCGCCACCTGAGCCCGGCACCAGCGCCGGCGGCTCCGATCGGGGGCCGGGCCGGGCCAGGACCTGGTCTCGCAGGGCGAACGGGACAAGATCACCCTGCGCCTCCAACAGGCCCTGACCACCTTCGCCGACAACCCGCGCCAGGCGGTGGAGGAGGCCGACGCCGTCCTCGCCAATGTCGCCACCCGGTTCACCGACACCCTCACAGAACGGCGCCGCGTCCTGCGCGCACGCCGGCAGGACCAGGACACCGACGCGAAGGCGAACGCCCCAGTCCGTCCGGCAGTTCAGCCGGTCGGTACGGCGAAACGCAGGATGCGTCCCCAGGTGGAGCCGTACTGCCGCCACAACGGGCCGGTGACGTACGGGATGTCGTGCTTCTTGCAGAGTTCACGCATCTGCGGGGCGATCTCGGCGTAGCGGTTGCTGGGCAGATCCGGGAAGGCATGGTGCTCGATCTGGTGGCCGAGGTTGCCGCTGAGGACGTGAAAGAGCAGGCCGCCCTCGATGTTGGCGGAGCCCTGAACCTGACGCAGGTACCACTCACCGCGGGTCTCGCCCTCGATGTGCTCCTCGGTGAACGTCTGGACGTCGCCGGGGAAATGGCCGCAGAAGATGACGGTGTGGGTCCAGAGGTTGCGCACCGTGTTGGCGGTGAGGTTCCCGAGCAGACACGGCAACGCGGAGGGCCCGGCCA
Organism: Streptomyces sp. NPDC001401; assembly: GCF_042895385.1. NCBI lineage: Bacteria > Bacillati > Actinomycetota > Actinomycetes > Kitasatosporales > Streptomycetaceae > Streptomyces > Streptomyces sp. NPDC001401. The sequence goes on along the minus strand of NZ_JBIAWI010000008.1, from coordinate 64,481 downwards.
GCAGCGGGAAGATCACGTAGTCCTTGGCGAGCTGGCGGGTCGCCTTGGCGAGAAACCCACTCACGTCGTTCAGGAAGGAACGCCACGTCTTGCGGCCGGCGACGACGGCATCCGGTTCCAGGTCGTACAGCGCGATGCCCCATTCGAAGAGGGGCGCGAGCACGAAATTGTAGAACGGCTGGGCGAGATGGCGCGGATGCCAGGCCTGGTCGGCGCTCATCCGGAAGACGACGTACCCGAGGTCGCGGTCGCGGTCCACGACGTTGGTCCAGGTGTGGTGCAGATGATTGTGGGTGTGCTTCCAGGCCTCGGCGGGCGTGAGGTGATCCCACTCCCAGGTCGTGGAGTGGATCGCCGGGTCGCCCATCCAGTCCCACTGGCCGTGCAGGATGTTGTGACCCAGCTCCATGTTCTCCAGGATCTTGGCGAGGGAGAGCAGGGCGGTGCCCGCCGCCCAGGCGGGCGGGAACAGCGAGACGGCGAGGGCGATCCGGCCTCCCGCTTCCAGGCCGCGCTGCGTGGCGATCACGGTACGGATGTAGCGCGCGTCGTCGGCGCCTCGCGCGGCGATGATCTCGGAGCGCACACGGTCGAGTTCCTTGCCGAACTCATCGCCGAGGGTGGCCTCTTGGAGCTCGGGAGCGGTCGCAGTCACAGGGGACTCCTTGCGTGGCTGTGCGTGAAGTTCGCCGGTACGCAGGCTGCGTACGCGACCTCCAGGGGGAAACGGTCCGCAAAGCGCCACGAGATGCCGTCGGCGGACGCGTGGTGGCGCTCAGCACAGGCCGCCGACCGGCCGACAGATGGGTCGGGTCACGGTGCGCCCGACGCCCCTACGCCCTGCCGGGGCGTATCACATCGCTGATGTCGAGACCTGCGTACACCGCGCGCCTCCCTGGAGCAGAGCAACTGAGCTGCTGCCGGGGGCTCGGGCCTCGTCAGCCAGCCTAGCTCCGCTCCCAGGTATGCGGACAGGGCCCCTGCGGCCATCTCCTTCCGCTGTCAGAAACCCGACGGCATCGGCTCGCATCAACATGACCTGCGCGTTCGTGTCTTTCGGCGTTTGTGGGGGCCTTTCCGGCTCAGGCGGCGGAAAGGCCCTGGGAACACCGGGTTCGACCAGCCGGTCGTGTTGTCGTCGTCGAGCGGGCAGCGAACAGTTCGGGACGGTCGTGAGTGACGGTCACCACCGTCACGAACCGCTTCCCAGTGCGTCTTGCCAGACCGCGGCCGGCGTCTTGTTCGTCCTCGCGATGCGGCGCAACCGGTCGACGCGGCGGGCGGAGATCGCCTCGGGGTGCTGGCTGTCGACGGTGCCGAGGCGCACGTGGCCCCCGGTCAGCCAGCTCCGGACGGCTTCCGGGGCAGCCGTCCCGGTGTATTCGACCGTCATCGAACGCGCCGAGTCGGCCGCGTCGGTGTCGCGGACCAACACGAGCTGGGCGTCCACGACGTCCGGGCACTGCCGGGCGCGGTCGACGATGTCCGCGATATTGACGTAGTTGCCGAGAAGGCCGAAGCCGTCGTCGGCACGTCCCAGGACCCGGAAAGCGTCGCCGCGTCCGCAGCGGCACTCCGCTGCCGCGATGCGGTCACCGAGGCGATAGCGAACGACGGGCACGGTCCATCCTTCGCCGGCCCGGGTCAGCAGGGCACCCGCGTCGTCCAGTTCGAAGATCTCGTCCGCGAGCAGATGGAGCGTCGTCTCGTCGCACTCCGGCCGGTTGTACCCATTCGCCCAGGTCTCGACCGAGCCGTAGATGCCCCACAACTGCACATCGGGAAAGGCACGTCGAACCAGCTCCCGCTTGGACTCCGTCCATGCCTCGCCCATCCAGATGATGGTCTTGACCGGCGGCTTCACGCCAGTCTTGAGCACGGTCTCGGCGAAGTCGGCGAGAACGGACGGAACGCTGGCCAGAGCGCTGACGCCGACCTCGCGGAGCATCGGAAGCCGGAGTTCGAGCTCCTCGGCCGTCATCGGTCCCGAGGGAATCACCGTGGATTCGGTGCGCTCGGCGAGTTTCTGGACGAAATAGTGGGTGCCCCACATACGGCCCGCGTCGTAGAGGTTGAGCACGACGTCGCCGATGCCCAGCGGGCGCCAGACCGGCAGGAGCCGGTCGAAGGCCATGTGGTGGGGCAGGTAGGTCAGCTTCGGGGTGCCCGTGGTGCCGCCGCTGGAGACGAGCACGCTGCCGTCACGTTCGGCCGCCGCCCTGGTCATCGCCGTTATCTCGGCAGCACCGCAGATCTCCAGGTCGGAAAGCTCTTTCGCCCCGTCGGGGACTGCCTTCCCGCCGGACGAGGCGATCATCCGGGCGTGAGCGAGCAGGATGTCCGGGGCGATGGTTCCGATCATGATTCTCCTGGCAGATCGATGAAGGGACACTGGCACGTGCGAAATATGCTGTCGATTCGCTCGGATAATTCACACGCCGTGTGGCACTGGGTCGAATAAACCCTATGCAACCTGCGACGGAATGGTCCAATAATGATTTTTAATCGGCCGATAACAATTCCTGCGAGTATCCGGCATTGTCGACGCGCCGTTGTGTATGGAAAATAGCGGGATGAATACCAAGACCGTCGTGCTCGTGGGAGTCCCGTGGAGCGTCCATGAACTGGACGACGCCATCCGTGACGCGGCCACACTCGGCGCCTCGCTCCTCGTCGTCGACACGCCCGAGTCCCTCGCGCAGATCGGCGACCAGACCGCCGTGGACACCCGGACCGTCAAGGCACTCGACCCGTTGCTCATCGCCGACTGCGTGCGCGACACCGAGCCGGCCACCGTCCTTGCCATCACCGAGTTCTGCATGGAGCTGGCGGCGGCCGTGCGCGAGCAACTCGGCATCCCCGGCACGCCGTCCGCCGTCGAGGCCCGCGTCCTGGACAAGGCGGAGACCCGCGAGGTGCTGCACGAGCACGGGCTCACCAAGGTTGGTTTCCACCGGAGTTCGCTGCTCTCCCCCGAGGACCTGCTCGGCGGCCTGGAGCCGCCGGTGGTGGTCAAGCCGCGATCGTTCAGCGGCAGCCACGGCGTGACATTCGTCGCCGACCATTCCGAACTGCCGCGCGTCTTCGAGCCGTACGACCTGGCCGAGAGCAATCTCGAGGACCGTGACACCCGGGTGGCCCACCTGGCCGGGGACCACCGTACGCACGAGGTCATCGTCGAGGAGTACGTGCCGGGCCCCGAGATCAGCGCCGAGGGGCTCGTCGTTGACGGCCGGCTCACGCTGTTCTCCCTGACCGACAAGGTCAACACCGGTATGCCGCACTTCGAGGAAGTCGGCCACATGGTGCCCAGCAGGCACACGCAGGAGCGGGCCGCGCAGGTCGAGGAGTACCTCCAGGCCGTCGTGTCGGCGCTGGGCTTCGTCACCTCGCCGATGCATGCTGAGATCAAGCTGCTCGACGACCGGATCGAGCTCGTCGAGATCCACACCCGCTACCCCGGCGACCGCGTTGTCGAGCTGCTCGAATCGGCGTACGAGATACGTCCGTACGAGGCGTACTTCGACGCGATGCTCAACGGCCGCTCCCCGGGCCGGCCTCGGCCGACCGGGGCCCACTACGGCGTGGGCTTCTTCAACGGCCCGACCGATGCTCCCTTCACCTGGCCGTCGTATGCCTTCCCGCACCCCGAGGCCGTCGTCTCGATCGACCTCGACCGCCGCCGGGCTCCGAAGGTCTTCGCGTACGAAGGCCTGCGCATCCGGTACTGGCGAGCAGGCCATGCCCTGTTCGCGGCCGACGATCACGCTTCCGTCCACGAGAACATCGACTTCCTGCTCCACAACACGCCCGGACAGAGCGGTTCCGGAAGCCGGCCGGCCTGACCGAATGAGACAGGAGTGCGGCTGCCCCGGGACGACGGGACTTGTCCGGAGTCCCGTTCGCCGCCGGGGAAGCCGCACTCCTCAGGTCTGTCGCCGTCAGTCCGACGGTACTGCCTGGGCAGGCACGACGGGCTCAGCCGCCTCCTCGCGCGGCAGTGCCAGGCAGGCGACGGCGCCGAGAGCCAGCGCCGCGATCGGCAGCACCGTGGCGGCGCGCATCGCCGCGCCGCTGCCGCCGGTCACCGACTGCAGACCCTCCACCAGCGCCACGACGCCCGCGGTGAAGACCATCGCGCCCAGCTGTCGCATCGTTTCCAGGATCCCGGAGGCCGCACCCGTCAATTCCTGGGGGACGTCGCGCATGGCGACCGTCGTCCTCGGCGCGATCGAGCAGCCGTTGCCCATGCCGATGACCGCCATCGGGACCAGGAAGGCCGTCCAGTGCACCGAGCCCGTCATCAGCAGCGCGGTCCACAGGATGCCGGTCCCCTGTACGACCATCCCGGTCAGCAGGATGTACCGGCCCTCGATCCGGTCGGCCAGCCGGCCGGCGACGAGGGCGATCAGCATGGACATCGCCGACGCCGGCGCCAGGATCACCCCTGCCCGGAAGGCGCTCAGGCCGAGTACGGACTGGAAGTACAGCGCGGCCAACACCGTGATGGCGAAGGTGGCACCGGTGATCGCCGCGGCGATCCCGAGCGTCACGGTGTAACTGCGGATCCGTAAGAGGGCGAAGGGCACCAGCGGATCACTGTCCTGGCGATTGCGCTGGTGGACGGTGAAACCGGTGCCGAAGAGCGCGGCTGCCGCCAGCAGTGCCCACACGAGGGGGCCCCAGTGGTGATCCGCGCCGTTGGTCACGGCGTAGGCGAAGCAGGCAAGGGCCACCGAGGCGATACCGACGCCGAGCGGGTCCAAGGAGTGCTGCCGGCCCGTCCGCAGATCCGGGACGACGGTCAGGCCCGCCACCACGACGAGCACGCCGATCGGCAGGTTGATGAGGAAGATCCACCGCCAGCCGGCCATGTTGATCAACAGGCCGCCGAGCGAGGGGCCGAGCACCGAGGCCACCCCGCCGATCGCGCCCCACACCCCCAGTGCGGTGCCGCGCCGCTCGCGCGGGAAGGAGGCCACGATCAGGGCCAGGCTCTGCGGCATGAGCAAGGCGGCGCCGGCACCCTGCAGCACGCGTGCACCCACCAGGACGCCGGGTACCGTCGCCAGCCCGCACAGCAGGCTTGCGACGGTGAAGAGCAGGACGCCCACGACGAATATCTGCCGCGGGCCGTACCGGTCGCCCAATCGGCCCGCGGTGATCAACAGCACGGTGATGGCGATGATGTAGCTGTTCAACGCCCACAGCACCTGGGGCAGCGTGGCGTGCATCGAGTCGATGATGCTGGGGATCGCGATGGTGACGATCGTCGAGTCCAGCAAGGTCATGAAGTAGCCCAGGGACAACACCACCAGCGTCGCCCAGGGGTTGCCGCGCAGCCGGCTCACGCGCCCGCCGTCCCGTCCACGAAGTCGCGGAGCACGCGGACGAACCGGTCCGGTTCCTCGAGGAAGGGAGCGTGGCCGCTCTCCGGGAACATCTCCAGCCGGGCATCGGGGAGCGCACCCAGCAGCCACTTGCCGACCTCAGTGGGAAAGATCCGGCTTTTCGCCCCGTGCAGCAGCAGGGTCGGCAGCGTCAGCGCACCGATCCGCTCGCGCCAGTCCTGGGTGAGGACCCCGCTCCACAGGGCCAGCAGCGCCAGCCGCGACGTCTTCAGCGATTCCGCCAACAGCGGCCGCAGTGCGGCGGGTTCGGGTTCGCTCCCGGAAGCGAAGCAGTTCTCGATCAGGGCGGTGAGGTAGGTGTCCGGGTCGGTCCACTGCTGCTGGGTCGCCTGCAGCGCGCCGACCGCGTCCAGACCACCGAATGCCGCGTGCTCCCAGCCCTCCTCCCGCAGCAGGTGCGGCGACATCTCCACGGAGACCAGCCGGGAGACCCGGTCGGTTCCGTATCGGTCGAGGTAGTTGTAGGTGACGGTCGCGCCGAGCGACCACCCGACGAGCGTGACGTCGTGCAGGTCGAGCTGCTCGACGACCTGCGCCAGATCGGTGGCGGCGTCCTCGAGGGTCCAGCCGAGCGGCGGTTCCGGGCTGTCCCCGTGCCCGCGTAAATCCACGGTGATGACGTCGTAGTCCGGGCCGAGGCCGGGCGCCATGTCCGCGAAACAGCGCGAGGTCATTCCCAGGCCCGGGACGAACAACACGGTCGGCCCGACACCGGGGCGCCGGACATGATGAATCACTTCGAGCATGGTGAGAACTCCTATCGATCCCCCGGGTGCAATGATCAAAATATACGGCCAGCCCACAAAACTATGGTCCGGGCGTTGATCAAACTTTCTTATGTTCGACCGCCGCGCAATCGCACATTTCGAAGCGCCGATAAATAGATTTTATAAACGCATGTCGGGGGATTCCGGGTGGCAGGCCGGGCGGCCCGAAGGGCCGCATCACACCGACCGGGACCAGCCAACGGCACCGACTCGCCCTTGCGGCACACAGACCGAGCACCCAAGATCACGACGAAGCTCGGCTACCGCAAAGGAGTCAATGTGGCCGTTGCGCCCCACCGCCAGGCCCCTGGCATCGGAACCTCCCGAGGCCTGGAAGTCATCCTCAAGACTATGAACATGAACACCAATGCGTCACCGGGGTGGGGGCCTCGTGACCTGCGCGGGGCGGTGTAGCCGATGGGGGAGAACACCGAGTCGACCACGCGGGAGGCGCTGGCCGACTTCCTGCGCCGGCGACGTGATGCGCTGTCACCAGAGGTGGTCGGGCTGCGGACCGGTCAACGGCGCCGGACACCGGGACTGCGCCGGGACGAGGTGGCGCGCCTGGCGAACATGTCGACGACCTACTACGAACGGCTGGAGCAGGGCCGTGGCCCACAGCCGTCGGCCGCCATCCTCGCCGGGCTGGCCGGCGCGTTACGACTGGCCCCGGACGGGCGCGCCTACCTGTACCTGCTGGCCGGTCGCACCGAGCCCGCGGGGGCGAAACCGGACGGCGTCGTCGATCCCGAACTGCTCTCCGTCATGCGGGCGGTGGCCGCGGCGTCCCCTGCCTTCGTCATGGACGACCTCACCACCGTCGCGGCACAGAACGAGTTGCACACAACGCTGTTCGGCCAGATCGCCGGTCTGCCCGGCCGGGAGGGGAACATGTTGTGGCGCTGGTTCTGCTCGGGCCGTTGGCGACGGACCGTACTGAACTCGGCGGAGCACCAGGAGGCCATCGGCCGCAATTACGTCGCGTACCTGCGCGTCGTCCTGGCCGAGCGCGGCTACGACCCGGACTCGGCGGCACTGGTGGCCGATCTGCGCGGGGTGAGCGCGGAATTCTCGCGGATGTGGGACGAGCACCGGGTCTCCAGGGTCCCCCCTCCGATCATGAGCGTGCTGGACGACCGCATCGGACGCCTGGACTTCGACTACGCGGTGATGACGAGTACGCGGTCGCGGCAGCGTATGGTCTCGCTTCACCCGGTTCCGGGCACCCTCACCCAACAGCGGTTGGCCGGCCTTTCATACGTGCCGGACGATGCCGTGTCCACACATCGATAGTGCGTGGCTGAGTCCGCCGATCGAACGTAGCGTTTTGCGTGGCACCTCGACCGGCCGGGAATGGAGGGGAACGGTGGAATGTGTTCTCCCGGTCGCGCTTGTGCAGGATTCCAGCCACGGCAGTTGTTCTGCCGCGAACCAAGATTTCACTTGACATCGTTGTCCTCTTTCGAGGAGATCGATTTCCTCGTTCGCTGAGGCATTTCGCCGCAGGCGACGTATTCAGCAGTGCCGGCGCCCGCACCGACCGGCACCAGTCCCGTTCAAGCATGCGCGATCGTCCCGCTGTCCTGCCCCGATCGGCAGGGCCGGGTGCTCTTCATCATTCGACCAGCATGACAATCTCAGATTGGTTCGAGTAATGTGCCAAAATTGTGAGCAAATACGTCAGCGCGCCCTCACCGCACCTCCGCACAGTCCGAGAGAGACGCTCGAGAACCGCCATGAAAGGCTGATCGCCTTACTGGCCACCGGTCATACCGATGCCAGCGCGGCCCGGCAGCTCGGTGTCAGCCGTCGCACCGTGACCTACATGCTCCGTTCCATGATGGACGAGTTAGGCATCAACAACCGCTTCCAGCTCGGTATCGCCGTCGGCGCCCGCACCCGTGTCTGCACCACGTGCCCGGCGCCGCGCCAGCCTGCCATGACGAACAGCCCACATGACCACGGTCGTTACCGCGGACACGCTCGATGAGCGTTTGATTCAAATTACGGGGGATGTTCGAGGCGGCTCGGCGACTGCGAAAGTGAAGACCTATGAGTCCAGAACGAATAATCACGTCTCGTAATCTCGACATGAATCAGCTGCGAACGCTGAACACAATCGTGGAAACGGGGAGTTTCCGGCGGGCAGCGGATGCGCTCGCACTGACTCAGCCCGCAGTAAGCTATCATATTCGCCGGCTCGAGGCGGTTCTGCATGGCCCCGTCTTCGTCAGGACCAGGGGCCGGCTCGAACTCAGCGACGCCGGTGAGGAGCTGCTTTTCTATGCTCGCAAAATCCTCACCGTCAATGACGAGGCAATGGCCCGGCTGACTGCACCGAGGAATTCCCTCCGGCTCACCATAGGCGTCTCGGAGCAGTTGGAGGACGTCCTCCAGGACCTGCTCGTCGGCCTCACTCGCGCTCTGCCCCGGGTCACGCTGACCGCGCGGATCGGCGCCAGTGTGCACATTGCCGCGCGGACGGCCGAGCAGGAGACCGACGTCGCCGTCGTCATCGGCCGCTCCCTCGGTGAACGGAGCCGCTCGCTCGGCTCGCTGCAGCTGGCCTGGTACGCACACGACGCGGCAGGCCTGGCCGCCGGCCGTTCCCTTCCGATGGTGCTGCCCGCCGAGCCGTGCAATACGCGCACCCACATCGTCAGCGCCCTCGACAGCCAGGGAGTTCCCTGGCACGTAGCCTACGAAGGCCCCGACCTGGCTGGGCTGCGAGCGGCCACCCGGGCAGGGCTCGGCGTCATCGGCCTGCTCGCCAACAGCGGCGAGAAGTGGAATCTGACGCCCGTCCCCGGAGGCATGTTGCCGTTTCATCCCGGACCCGTGCCGGTCTCCTTCGTCTATGCGCCGGGCACACCGGCCGATGTGGTCGAGGCCGCGTTCTCCGTCGCCCGGGCGGCGCTTCGCCAGTTCCCGTTGGTCGACGAGCCCGCACGGGTGCCCCGAAGCGCGGCCTGACCGGCTCACCGTAGCGCTCGGGTCATCGGCCGCCGCGGACGTCGCGGCGGCCGTACGGGCTCGCCAGTCACGTTGCTGTCTCCGTGCCCGCTCACGCTCGACGGCGTCATCGGCCGAGGTCGAGCAACTGCTCGTGGAAGCCGCCGAACCCGCGGGACCGGTCGACGAGGTGGATCTCCAGAATCCAGTGGCAGAGCCGCCCGGCACGGTCCGGGCGGCGCATCGGCTCGTCGCTGCCGGTGGTGATGTAGTACTCGAGGTCGTCGCCGTTGATGCGCTCGTGCGGGAACTCGCCCACCAGGTGTCCGGCGTGGGTGGCGCCGATCTCCCAGCCCGCCTCGCCTGCCAGCCGTTGGATCTCGGCGAACAGCTGGGCGCCGGTGATGTCCGGACGGTCGTGGAAGTAGCGGCGGCCGGCGTCGAAGACGACCGGCAGGTCGTCGCGGAGACGATGCTTCACCGGGTCGTCACCGAGCACGTACGTCCGGCCGAAATCGGCTTCCCACTGTTCGAGGAGCGGCCCGAAGTCGCAGAACACGATGTCGTCCTCGGCGATCAGCCGGTCCGGGGGGTTCACGCGGTAGGGGTGCAGGGTGTTCGGGCCCGCGCGCACGATGCGCTTGTGCCAGAAGCGTTCGATGCCGAACATCTCGTGCGCCAAGTCCCGGATCTGATCGCTGAGTTCCCGCTCGCCCTTTCCGGCGGCGATCAGCTGCCGGTGCCCGATCTCCTCGAAGAGTTTCTCCGCCTTGTCCTGTGCTTCCAGGAGAAGCTCCGCGCGCCTTGCCTCGTTGTTGTCGTCCATCCCTCACCCTCGCTGCTCGGTCGCGGACACCTCGACGCGGTTGTCGTGGTAGACGGCGCCGCCGCCCATGTCCGAGTCCCGCTCGGCCACGGTGGCGTTGACCCCCGCCCGGTTCCCGGTGAGCTTCGCCCACCAGCCCTTGGTGGTGCGGGCCACCCCCGGCCGCACCGAGTCGCTCACCTGAAGCTGCGCGGTGAAGGCGCCCCGGTCGTTGAAGATCCGCACCTGCTCCCCCTCGACCAGCCCCCGGGCCGCCGCGTCGTCGGGATGCAGCTCCACGAAGGGTGCCCCGGCCCGGCGCACCAGTGATTCCTTGTTCGCGAACGTCGTGTTGAGGAAGAAGTGCGAGGCCGACGAGATGAGCACCAGCGGCAGCCGGCGTGCCAGCTCCGGATCCGCGGCCTCCTTGGGCGGCGTGTATCCGGTCAGCGGGTCGTACCCGTCGGCGGCCGCCGATGCGGACACGAACTCCAGCTTCCCCGACGGCGTGGGAAAGCCGTCCGCGAACGGGACGAAGGGACTGGGGTAGTTGAGCCGGACATAGCCCTCCCGGCGCAGCCGGTCCAGGTCGATGCCGTCCAACGACGGGTGACCACCGGACAGCAGCTCCCGGGCCAGGTCTTCGTCGGAGTCGAAGAGGCTCGGATCCGTCAGGCCGAGCCGCGCCGCGAGCCGGCGGAACGTTTCCGTGGTCGACAGGCATTCGCCGGGCGCGGCGACCGCGGGTTCGTTCCAGGTGATGTACATGTGCCCGTACCCGTCGAGCAGATCGGTGTGCTCGGTCTGCATCGTGGCCGGCAGCACGATGTCGGCGTAGTCCACCGTGTCGGTGCGGAAATGCTCCATGACCACGGTGAACAGGTCCTCGCGCAGCAGGCCCGCGCGCACCTGGCCCTGGCCGCCGACCGCCGTGGCCGGGTTGGCCCCGTAGACGAACAACGCCTTGACCGGCGGATCGTCGACCGTGGTGAGCGTCTCGCCGAGGCGGGTCATCGAGAGGCTTCGTACCGGCCCGGGCAGCAGGTCGTCACGGAAGAGGGCTTCGCGGTCGCCGCCGAAGTAGCCGTCCGTCGAGTAGGCCAGACCGCCGCCCGGGAGCTTCCAGTCCCCTGTCACCCCGGGCAGCGCCGCCAGCGTACGCAGCGCCATGCCACCCCCGGCGTGCCGCTGGATCCCCTGCGCCGCCTTCATCCCGGTGGGCCGGGTGACGGCCAGGCGCCGCCCGAGTCGCTCGACCGTCTCCACCGGCAGTCCGCAGATCTCCGCCGTGCGTTCGGGCGTGAACTGCTCGATGCGTGCGCGGAACTCGGGCCAGCCCACCGTGTGTTCCGCCAGGTACGCACGGTCCTCGGCGCCGAGCGATATCACCACGTTGAGCAGCCCGAGGGCGAACGCGGCGTCCGTGCCGGGGTTGAGCGGCACATGCTCGTCGGCGAGCCGGGCCGTCTTGGTCAGGACCGGATCGATGGCCACGACGTACGCCCCGGACCGCTGCGCCTGCGACAGCACCTTCCAGAGGTGATGGCTCGTGGTGAGCGTGTTGCAGCCCCACAACAGGATGAGCCGGGCGTGGCGCAGATCCTCCGGGTCGATGCCCCGGCTGGTGCCGAGCGTGTAACCGGTGCCCACCAGGCCCGCGACGGAGCAGATCGTCATGTCGTGGCGGGAGGCGCCCAGGGTGTTCCACAGCCGGCTGCCGGCGCGCCCCTGCAGGCCCTGCAGATAGCCCAGGTTCCCTGTTCCCTGGTAGGGCCAGACGGCCTGTCCGCCGTACCGGTCGATCACCTCCGTGAGGCGGTCGGCGATCTCGCCGAGCGCCTCGTCCCAGCCGATCCGCTCGAACCGGCCCTCGCCCTTGCGCCCGGTCCGGCGCAGGGGGTGCAGCAGACGGTCGGGGGCCTGCGTGTGCTCCAGATACTGGTTCACCTTCACGCACAGGGTTCCGCGGGTGTACGGATGATCCGGGGTTCCGCGCAGCCGCACGGCGACGCCGTCCTCGACCTCGACCTGCCAGGAGCACGCGTCCGGGCAGTCCAGCGGGCAGCCGCCGGGAAGGATCTTCAGGGCACGTCCGGCCGGCGCTGAAGCGCCCGGCGCCGCCTGCGCCGGGTCTCGGGTGTCCCGGTTCACTGCGGCCGCTCCGCGCGCAGGTACGGCACGAACTCGTCGGCCAGGGTCACCCGGCCGACGCAGGAGCTGGGTCCGGAGAGCAGCACCCGCTCGTCCTTCGTGATCTCCACGGCCACGGTGCCGCCGGGCATGACCACGGTCACCGAGGAATCGGTGAGCCCCAGCCGGTGGGCGGCGCAGGCGGCGGCGCAGGCACCGCTGCCGGAGGCCGGAGCGTAGCCGACACCCCGCTCCCAGATCTGGATCCGCAGGGTGCGCCGGTCCTCGACGGTGAGCAGTTCGGCGTTGGGCCGCTCCGCGAAGCCGGCGTACCCGACGATCGCCGGGCCGATCCGGGCGGCCAGCTCGGCGGTCGCGTCGTCGACCAGGGCGACCAGATGCGGCACGCCGTTGTGCACCGCCGTCGCGTTCACCGTTGTGCCCGGCTCGATTTCGAGGGGTACGCCGATCAGTTCCGCACCGCCGGCCAGTGCGGGGCTGTGGTGGGTCCACGGGCCCAGGTCGATGGTGCTGGCGGCGGTGACCGAGCTGCCGAGCCGCACTCTCACGTCTCCGCCGGGTGTCCGCAGCGTGATCTCGTCGCGGTGCGTACGGCCGTGCTCGCGCAGGTATCGGGCGAAGATACGCAGGCCGTTCGCGTTGCGCGCGCACTCGGAGCCGTCGGAGTTGAAGACCCGTACGTCGAACGTGTCCTGCGGGTCGGCCACCGGACCCGCGGCGGGGAGAGGGCCGTACAGCACCCCGTCCGCCCCGACTCCGGTGCGCCGGTCGCACAGGGCCCGGGTGGCCGCGGCGCCCGGCGCGGGCGCGCCGAGCTCCGGGTCGGCAACGAGGTAGTCGTTGCCGAGGGTGTGGTACTTCGTGAGGGTGGTCGTCACCGGCCCTCACCGATGGCGTCCTCCTCGAAGGCATCGCCGTACCAGCGCTCGCTCCAGCGCGAGAACGACACCACCGTGATGTCGCGGTGGCCCTCCTCCTCGATCGGCACGATGTCGGTGACGTAGTGCCACAGCGCACGGTCGTCGAAGGCGATGGCCTGCCCCGCCGGCAGGGTCGCGGTGTAGATGGGCTTTTCCTTGTCGTCGCCGCTTCGCAGGGTCAGCTCGGCGCCGGTGATGCCGACACGGTTGTAGACGGAGATCACCACGAACTCATGGCCGTCCTGGTGCACGCCCTCGGGGACGACGACGCCCTGCAGCTCCTTGTTGGCGATGACCCGGTACTGGTGGACGTTGATCTGCCAGATGTCGTCCTCGGGCAACGGGATCTGGGCGCAGGCCTCCCGGATGTGCTCGACCAGGTCGATCTGGATCGGCTGGTAGTGCCGGCGGATGCCGCCCGCTATCGGGTTGAACTTGGAATAGGTGACGTACGGGCGGTGCGGGAGCCGCTCGAAATCCCAGGCGCCGTCGCGGTGTTCGAGCCGGTACTGGGAGAAGCGGCGCCAGCGGTTGCCGTTGCCGATGTACTCGTCGAAGGCGAGGTCCTCGAAGCTCTTCAGAATGTCCTCACCCGTCTCGGGGAGGTCGAAGACCTGGAAGTGCTGCGCGTTGAGAGTCACGGTCGATGCCTTTCGGGGGGAGGCGGGGCAACGGTGGTTCAGGCGGGCTGGGGCTGCTTCAGACACACGTCGAGGACCTGGTCGAGGTAGTGCGCAGAGGTGTTGAGCCGCACGAAGGTGCCGAGCGCGATCTCGCGGCCGGCGGCGGGATCGCGCTCGACGACGGGCCCGATGACGTTCTTGTACCAACCGGCCGCATGCTGGGCGTCGATGCCGATGTGGATGTCGTGGTAGATCTTGCCCTCCGCCGGGAGCCCGAGGCGGTCCCATGCGGTGACCAACTGGCGGAAACGCCGGGGGGCGAGGAATTCGGTGACGCCGTAGTAGCCGATGGCGCGCAGGTAGTGCCGGCGGCTGAGCGCGAGGCCGGCCGATATATTGCCGCATTCCTTCGCTATGGGCAGCAGATTCGATTCGACATAGCCCTGGTCGACGCCGATCGAGGTGAGGCACTGGGAGAAGAGCGTCGTATGGACGTCGGCGAAATCGCCGTTGCCCATCTCGTCCCAGTAGTTGGCCGCAATCTCCATCTTCTCGGCGCCGGTCGCGCCTAACTGCATGACAGCGAGGATGTCGTCGAAGCGAGGATCCAGGGAGGTCTCCTGGGCCAGCAGAAAGCGTATGTCCTCGATGGTCGCCGAGTTCGTCAGGTGCTCGGAGTACATCGGGTGGGCGCTCGCCGGGTGGTCCTGGATGAGGGCCTTGAGCCAGCGCACATACTCCTTCTCGCCGCTGGGATAGCCGCTCAGCAGCTCCTCGGGCACCTGCTGGAATTCATTGTCCAGCATGGCGTTCTCGAGGATGCTCGTGACGTCCCGCAGGACCGGCTGGGGGTCCTGGTCGGGGTTGTGCGCCGCGGACTGGCTGAACTCGTGGGCGTAGACGACCGCGAGTACGTCGTGCAGGTGTGCGCGCGCCGCGGCGTCGCGGCCGTGGAAGGCCAGGTCCGCAAGGCGTCGGCACTCCCCGGCCAGCTCGGCGCGGTGGGCGTAGTCGTCGACGAGCTCCTGCCATTTCCCGAAGGTCACCGAGGCGAGCGCCGCCGTGAAATCGGCCAGGAGCGGGAAATCGTTCTGCTGCGGATCAGGCATGTCGTGCTTTTCCCTTCAGCGAAACGCCGAATACGATTTCAGCTGCGTTTTATGTCAGCCTACCCAGAGGTGCTGCGCACGGTCCAAGTTCAGTTATTTATCGCCCTCATAAATAGATTCTTTCACCGTGTGGTGCGTCCGGTTGATGATGCCGACGGCGGCGGCGAGTTCCGCCGTGGTGGTGTCTTCGCCGGTTCCGACGGACCAGGTTCCACCGCTGTTCAGATAGGCAATTGCCCGGCCGTCGGGCAGTTCGTGTGCCGTGGCCGCGGTGATGGTGAGTTTCAGGCCGAGTTGGGTGAGTGCGTCGGCGAATGCGGGTAACGGCGCGGTTCCGGTCAGGGGTATTTCCTTGTCGATGCCGTCAAGACTGACCGTCACTGAGGACGGCGTGTGGTCGAGGAGCCGCAGCGCGCCGGGGACGGGTGCGTACGCGGTGTCGAAAAGCTCACGCAGTTGTTGTGGGCTCAGTTCGCCGCCTTCGCGGTCCGTGACCTGCTGCACCAGGACGGCGAAGTCCGCGCGGAGTTGCTGGGGCAGGTGCAGACCGTAGGAGTCATTGAGCACGAACGCCACGCCGCCCTTGCCGGACTGCGAGTTGACCCGGACGACCGGTTCGTACTCGCGGCCGACATCGCCGGGGTCGATCGGCAGGTAGGGCACTTGCCAGTGCTCGTCGCGCAGGTCGTAGCCGCTCGACTGGGCCACGTCGGCGAGTGCCGAGATCCCCTTGCTGATGGCGTCCTGGTGGCCGCCGGAGAAGGCGGTGAAGACGAGCTCGCCGCCCCACGGGTGGCGTTCGTGCACCGGCAGTGCCGTGCATTCCTCCACGACCCGGCGGACCTCGCCCAGGTCGGAGAAGTCGATCTCGGGGTCGACGCCGCGGCTGAACAGGTTCATGCCCAGCGTGACGAGGCAGACGTTGCCGGTGCGTTCACCGTTGCCGAACAGACAGCCCTCGATGCGGTCCGCGCCGGCGGCGAGGCCGAGTTCTGCGGCGGCGACGGCAGTGCCTCGGTCGTTGTGCGGGTGCAGCGAGAGAAGGACCGAGTCGCGCCGCTCCAGATTGCGGCTCATCCACTCGATGGAGTCGGCGTAGGTGTTCGGGGTGGTCATCTCCACCGTGGCCGGCAGGCAAATCGTGGCCGGGCGCTGCGGGGTGGGCTGCCAGACGTCGAGGACCGCGTTGCAGACCTCGGCCGCGAAGCCCGGCTCGGTGCCGGTGAACGACTCCGGCGAATACTGCAGGCGCACGTCGGCACCGGTCAGCGACTCGGCGCCCGCGGCGAGACGGCGGGCCGACGCGACGGCGAGCTCGCGAATCTGCGCCCGCTCCTGGCGGAAGACCACCCGTCGCTGCAGCTCGGAGGTCGGGTTGTAGATGTGCAGGGTCACCTTGCGCGCCCCGGCGACGGCCTCGACCGTGCGGTCGATGAGCTCGGGCCGGCAGGGCGAAAGGACCTGGATGCGGACGTCGTCCGGGATGGCGTCGGTCTCGATGATCTCCCGGATGAACGTGAGATCCGTTTCGCTGGCCGCGGGGAAGCCGACCTCGATCTCCTTGTAGCCCATCCGCACGAGCAGTTGGAAGAAGCGGTGCTTGCGGGCCGGGTCCATCGGCACGGCGAGGGCCTGGTTGCCGTCGCGCAGATCGACCGAGCACCACAGCGGGGCACGGGTGATCGTCCGGTCCGGCCAGGTCCGGTCCGGCAGCAGAACTGGTTCGACCTCCTCGGCGTACGAGCGGTAGCGGTGAGCCGGCATGGGGCTCGGGCGCTGCTCATTCCAGACCGGACGGGCCGCGAATTCGTTCGTCATGGACACTCCTCGCGCATAAATTGCAAAGCATGCTAGCCAGCGATGCAGCGGCCATCCAGAAAACTGCGCAGAAGCGAAGTCGGAGGAAAGGAAGCGCCATTGCGCTTTACCGCAACGCCCCATTGCGCTTTACGGCAACGGCGTTGACGCCACTTCTTTGGCGCCGTAATACTCACCACGATTCCGCATCAGCGGCATGATGACGAACGGAGAGAAGACGTGGCGCAAGCGTTTGAGATCAAGGGAAACGACCTCTGGGACCCGACAACGTTCGACGCGCTGCGTCGTCAGCTGATCCCGTCGTTCGACCTGATCTACGAGGCCGCGGTGCGTACCGTCGCGGCGACCGTACCGGACGCGCCACGGGTACTCGATCTCGGCGCCGGCACCGGTCTGCTGAGCGCGGCGATCCTGCGCGAACTCCCCAAGGCGAACGTCGTACTTGTCGACCGCTCGGAACTGATGCTGACGCAGGCCCGCAGCCGTTTCGCCAGCCAGGAAGGGGTCACGGTGCAGACCGGCGACCTGACCGACCCGCTGCCGGAAGGGCAGTTCGACGCGGTCGTCTCCGGTCTCGCGATCCACCACCTGAGCCACACCGACAAGCGCGACCTGTTCCGGCGCATTCGCGATGCGCTGCTCCCCGGCGGCGTCTTTGTCAATGTCGAACAGGTGCAGGGCCCGCTGCCCCACCTGGAATCCCTCTACGACAGTCAGCACGAACTGCACGTGGTCCGGGAGCAGGCGCCGGCGCACGAATGGGCGGCCGGTCGCGAGCGGATGAAATTCGACGTCTGCATCGACCTGGAAACACAATTGCAGTGGCTGCGCGACGCCGGATTCCGCAGCGTCGACTGCCTCGCCAAGGACTTCCGCTTCGCCACCTATGCGGGCTGGGTCTCTTAATGACAGCGCTCTACAAAGCAATTCGCGAAATCGCGCGACGCCGACCGGACGCGATCGCGGTCGAGACCACGGCCGGCGAGCGCACCTCGTACGCCGAACTGCTCGTGCAGGCCGACCGGATCGCGGTCGGCCTGCGCGCCCGCGGCGTCACCGAGGGCCGCGTGGTCGTCTGCTCGGGCCTGGCCAACGACGCCTCCTACATCGCCTTCCTGCTCGGACTCTGCGCGGCCGGTGCCGCCTATGTCCCGCTGCTCGCCGACTTCGACGCCGCCGCCGTGGCCCGTGCCCTGCGGATGACGCAGCCCGTGCTCTGGGTCGGTCCCGACAATCACCATCGCGCAGGCGTCACCCTGCCCCGCGTGGAGCTCGCCGAGCTGGGGACCGCCGGCGGCGCGGCCGGCGCGGCGCCGGAGGGACGGGCGTTCGCGCCGGGGACCTTCCGGATGCTGTGGACCTCCGGCTCGACGAAGGCGCCCAAGCTCGTCACCTGGCGCCAGGAGCCTTTCGTGCGCGAGCGCCGGCGCTGGATCGCCCACATCGAAGCGACCGAGCACGACGCGTTCTTCTGCAGGCACACCCTTGACGTGGCGCACGCGACCGACCTGCACGCCTTCGCGGCGCTGCTCGCCGGGGCCCGCCTGATCCTCGCCGACCCGGGCGCGGAACCCGCGACGCTGCTGTCGCAGCTGGCCGCGACCGGGGCCACGTACACCAGCATGCTGCCCAATCACTACGAGGACCTGATCGCGGCCGCCGGGCAGCGGCCCGGCACCGATCTGTCCCGGCTGCGCCGCCCGATGTGCGGCGGCGCCTACGCGAGCCCGGCCCTCATCGCCGGCGCTGCCGAGGTGCTCGGCATCCGCATCCGCCACATCTACGGCTCGACGGAGTTCGGCCTCGCCCTGGGCAACATGGCGGACGAGGTGCAGACCGTCGGCGGTATGCACGAGGTCGCGGGCGTTCGCGCCCGTCTGGAGCCACTTGCCGGGTACGACCGGGACGACCTCGGCCATCTGGTACTTACCTCCGACTGCACCAGCAACGGCTACCTGGACGACGCCGAGGCGAACGCGGCCACCTTCCGCGGCCCCGACTTCTGGACCGGCGACGTCGCCCAGCGCCTGGCCGACGGCAGCTTCCGCCTGCTCGGGCGCGTCACCGACCTGGTGCTGGCCACGGACGGTCCCCTGGCCGCTCCCCTGCTCGACGAACTCATCGCCCGGCAATGCCCGGTCGCCGAGTCCGTCAGCCTCGCCGCCGACACGGACACCTTGAGCAACCGCGTGCTCGTGGTGTTGCGCGCGGCTCCGGGGACCTCCGACGACGACGCCGTCGCCGCTGTCGACAAGCTCCTCGCCGCGCACGGGCTGACCGGTGCCGTCCTGGCGTTCGACCGGATCCCGCGCACGGTCGTCGGCAAGGCCGACCGCGCGCTGCTCCGCCGCCGCCACATCACCTCCTCGAGTTCCTCCTGACGCACCCGCCGTCGGCGACCTGCTCCGAAAGGGCGAGTCATGACCCGGAAGACCCTGGTAGACAAGATCTGGGACCTGCACGTCGTGGAGCCCGGGGCATCGGACCTCATCTACATCGACCTGCATCTGCTGCACGAGGTCAGTTCGCCCCAGGCGTTCGCCGGGCTGCGCGAGGCCGGCCGCGCGGTACGCCGCCCCGCCCTCGCGGTCGCCACCTCCGACCACGACGTCCCGACCGACGGACGCGAGCTGCCGTCGGACGCGGGCGCCGCCAAGCAGTTGCAGGTGCTCGCCGACAACTGCCGCGACAACGACATCGAACTGCACCCGGTGGGCACCCCGGGGCAGGGCATCGTGCATGTGATCGGCCCCCAGATGGGGCTCACCCGGCCCGGCACGACCATCGTCTGCGGCGACAGCCACACCGCCACCCACGGCGCGTTCGGCGCCATCGCGTTCGGCATCGGCACCAGCGAGATCGAGCACGTCCTCGCCACGCAGACCCTGCGGGCCCGTCGGCCGGAATCCATGGCCGTCACGGTCACCGGCGAACTCCCGCCCGGAGCCACCGCCAAGGACCTCGCGCTCGGCATCCTCGCGGCCGGCGGCACGGACGCGGGCACGGGCACGCTCATCGAGTTCCGGGGCCCCGCCGTACGCGCGCTGTCCATGGAAGGGCGGATGACGCTGTGCAACATGGCTGTCGAGATGGGCGCGCGCAGTGGTCTGGTCGCTCCCGACGAGACCACGTTCGCGTACCTGAAGGGCCGTCCTCGGGCCCCGCGCGGTGAGCTGTGGGACCAAGCCGTCGCCGAATGGCGGACGTTGTGCAGCGACCCGGACGCGGTCTTCGGCCGCGAACTGGTCTTCGACGCGGGGTCTTTGGCGCCGCGGGTGACCTGGGGCACGAACCCCGGGCAGAGCGTTCCGGTCGACGGCGTGGTCCCCGACCCCGCCGACAGCGCCGATCCCGGCGAGCGGGCCGCCGCCGAGCGCGCCCTCACCTACATGGACCTGCGTCCCGGCACCCCGATGCGCGAGGTCGGCATCGATGTGGTCTTCATCGGATCCTGCACCAACAGCCGGATCGAGGATCTGCGCGCCGCGGCCGACGTACTGCGCGGGCGGCGCGTGGCCGACGGCGTACGCGGCCTGGTCGTCCCCGGCTCGATGCTCGTACGTCAGCTGGCCGAACAGGAAGGGCTGGACCGGGTCTTCACCGCGGCCGGCTTCGAATGGCGCATGCCGGGCTGCTCGATGTGTGTCGGCATCAACGGCGACACCGTCGCGCCGGGTGAGCGCTGTGCGTCGACCTCCAACCGCAACTTCGAAGGCCGGCAGGGCGCCGGGGCCCGGACGCATCTCGTGTCCCCCGCCACGGCCGCCGCCACCGCCGTTGCCGGGCGTTTCGCCACGCCGGCCGACCTGTAGGGAGACGCCGTATGGAACCGCTCATCCATGTCACCGGCCGTGGGGTGCCCCTGGACCGGCCCAATGTCGACACCGACCAGATCATCCCCGCCGCATGGCTGAAGAACACCACCCGCACCGGTTACGCCGACGGCCTCTTCGAACAGTGGCGCCGCGACCCGGAGTTCGTCCTCAACCGGCCCGAGCGTGCCGGGGCGGCGATCCTGGTCAGCGGCCCGAACTTCGGCTGCGGTTCGTCGCGTGAGCACGCGCCGTGGGCGCTGCACGAGTGGGGTTTCCGGGCGGTGATCGCGCCGGGCTTCGCGGACATCTTCCGCAACAACATGCCGAACGCCGGGCTGGTCCCCGTATGGTGCGAGCCGGCCGTGGTCACCGCCCTGATGGCCGCCACCACCGCCGACGCCACCGCCGAGATCGGCGTCGACGTGGCCGAGCGAACGGTCACCTGCGAGGCCGCGGGGGTCAGGGCCGCGCCGTTCAGGCTCGACGACGACGCCCACGACAGGCTCGTCTCCGGGCTGACCCAGCTGGAGGTGACGTTGCGCGCCGCCGACCGGATCACGGCGTACGAGCGGGCTCGCGCCCCCTGGTTGGACGTTTCCGCCTGAGGCGGCCTCAGCCTCCTCCCGCACCCTGCTGAGAGGAGCGGAGGTCCGTGGACTCCCGGACGACCACCGAGTAGGAGCTGACGAACTCTTCCTGTCCGGTCCCTTCCTGTCCGATCCGTTCCTGTCCGGTCCCTTCCCGTTCGGTTCGAGACCCGTTCCGCTCGATCCGTCCGGCGAGCAGGTCGACCGCGCGCTGTGCCATGGCGTCGTGGTCCGGATCGATGGTGGACAGTGAGGGGACGAGGAACTCGCTCTCCTCGACGTTGTCGAAGCCGATCACCTTGACCCGGTCCGGCACCGGTGTCCCGGTGTCGGCCAGGCCGCGGAGCACCCCCATCGCCACGGTGTCGGTCACGCAGAAGACACCGTCGAAGTCGAGTCCGCTCGCCACCATCCGGCGGGCGCACTCCGCACCGGCGCGCCGTGTGAAGGCGTCCACGCTCTGCACGAGGTCGGGGTCCACGGGCAGGCCCGCGCCGAGCAGTGCCTGCCGATAGCCCGTGAAGCGGAGGCTGGAGACGTCGACCTCGTCCCGTACGCGCCCGCACACCATCGCGATACGCCGGCAACCGCGCTCGATCAGATGGCGGGTGGCGGCCTGCGAAGCCTCGACATTGGGCATGGCGACATGGTCCACGGGACCGCCGAAGATCCGCTCGCCGAGGATGACCACCGGGTAGTCCACCTTGAGCAGTTCGACGTCGGCCGATCCCATGCCCACCGTGCTGAGGATGAGTCCGTCGTAGAGCCGGTTGCGCGACATGGACAGCACGTCCAGCTCGTTCTCGCGCGAGGCGCCGGTCTGCTCGATGCTCACCCGGAGGCCGTATCGCTCGGCCGCGGTGATGATGGCGGTCGCCAGGCGGCCGTAGTACGGGCTGTTCACCTCGGGGACCGCGAGGCCGATGGTGCCGGTACGTCCCTTGCGCAGATTGCGGGCGGCCACGTTGACGCGGTAGTCGAGCCGGGCCATCGCCGCGAGGACCTTCTCCCGGGTCGCCTCACTCACGTTGGGGCGGTCGTTGATCACGTTCGAGACGGTCATCGCCGAGACCCCGGCGGCCTTCGCCACGTCCTGCACCGTTGTCACGTTCACTCCAGGTCTGTGGTCGTCGTCCGTGGTCTCTCAGCAGCCGGCGGCGGTCAGGCGAGCGGTGCCCGGACCGTCACGAACGAGTGGGGCGGCAGGGTCAGGGAGAGCCCCCGGTCCGTGGCCTTCAGGGCGTCGAAGGGACGCGGGCCGACCGCCTCCGGTGTGCCGGGCGTGTTGTGGTCCTGGAGCCGCTCGGCCGTCAGGATGCGCGCGGTCGGCTCGCCGACGGAGCGGCCGCGCAGGTCGAGCGTCACCTCGGCGGGCTCCTCGGCGTCCAGGTTGGACAGCGAGATCAGCACTGCCCCGTCCTTGACGCTGGCGGAGGCGGACAGGGTCTCCAGCTCCGTGTCCCCGACCGTGCGCCGGATGTCGTCGCCGCGCAGGTGGACGGCGAGCGAGGCGGCGTCCTGGTGGCCCTTGTTCATCTCGAAGACGTGGTACGTCGGGGTCAGGACGAGCGCGTCGCCGTCGGTGAGGAGCATCGCCTGCAGGACGTTGACGGTCTGCGCGATGTTGGCCATGTGCAGACGGGCCGCGTGCTTGTGGAAGACGTCGAAGTGGGTGCTCGCCACGAGTGCGTCGCGCAGGGAGTTCTGCTGGAACAGGAACCCCGGGTTGGTGCCGGGCTCGACGTCCCACCAGGTGCCCCACTCGTCGAGGACCAGGCCGACCCTGCGTCCGGGGTCGTAGACGTCCATGACCGTGGCGTGACCGGTCAGGATGCGGTCGACGCGCCGGGCCGCGACCATCGTGCGGTAGTAGTCGTCGGTGTCGAAGTCGGTGGCGCTGCCCTTGGCCTCCCAGGGCCCGGCCAGCGTGTAGTAGTGCACGGACAGGCCCTGGAAGAAGGTCTTCGGGGTGGCCTCGCAGCCGAAGCAGCTGATCTGCTGCATCAGCGTCTCGGTCCACTTGTAGTCGTCGTCGGAGGCACCCGAGGCGATGCGGTAGAGCTTGTTGTCGCCGTGGTCGCGGCAGTACGTGGCGTACTGCCTGGCCAGGTCGGCGGAGTACTCGGCGCGCATGTTGCCGCCGCAGCCCCAGGTCTCGTTGCCGATGCCCCAGAACTTCACCCGCCAGGGCTCGTTGCGGCCGTTCGCCCTGCGCTGCCGCACCATGGGGCTGTCGCCGTCGCGGGTCAGGTACTCGACCCACTCGCTCATCTCCTGGACGGTGCCGGAGCCGACATTGCCGCTGATGTACGGCTCGGCGCCGAGGAGTTCGCACAGGGCCATGAACTCGTGGGTGCCGAAGTGGTTGTTCTCCTCGACGTCGCCCCAGTGCGTGTTGACCATGCGGGGCCGCTGGTCCCGAGGTCCGATGCCGTCCTTCCAGTGGTACTCGTCGGCGAAACAGCCGCCCGGCCAGCGCAGGTTGGGGATGTTCAGCGCGCGCAGCGCCTCCACGACGTCGAGCCGGATGCCTCCTTCGTTGGGTATCGACGAGTCCTCCCCGACCCAGAAGCCGCCGTAGATGCAGCGGCCGAGGTGCTCGGCGAAGTGACCGTAGAGATGACGGCTGATCCTCGGGCCCTCGAGGTCGAGGTTGATGATCGCGGTGGCGTCGGGCACGGAGTTCTCCGGGGGATGTGGTGGCGTGCGGGGCGCGGGATGCGTCGAGGTTTTATCGATAAACATTCGCGCCCGGAGGCGAGGACGTCAAGACCCGGCCTGCTGCCGACGTTTCCACCTCGTTTCCACATCCGGAACGGATCACCCGTGGAAAGGTGGGGATACATCAACCGCTGTCCCCCCACCGGCACTTCAGGGAGTCCTTCCATGCTGCGCGGTATCGACGTAAGCGCCTACCAGTCCTCCTCGTACGGCACGGACGGCCTCTCCTTCGCCTTCATCAAGGCGACGGAGGGCCGTTCGTACGTCAACCCGAGACTCGGCGCCCAGACAAAACACGGCCGCGACGCGGGCCTCGTCGTCGGCTTCTACCACTTCCTGTGGCCGGGCCATCTCCAGGCCCAGGCGGAGTACTTCGTCGAGCACGCCCCCGAGAAGGCGGGCGACATCCTCGCCGTGGACTGGGAGCGGACGAGCGCAGGGACGCATGCGAGCAACGCGGAGAAGGACCTCTTCATCCGCAAGGTGAAGGAACTGCGGCCGCACAACCAGGTCGTGCTCTACACCAATCGCGATTTCTGGCTGAACATCGACACGACCTCGTACGCCGGCGACGGCCTCTGGATCGCCGACTACGTCACGGCAGGCAAGCCCCGCATCAAGGCCAAGTGGCGCTTCCACCAGTACACCAGCGACCCCCACGACAAGGACGTCGCCGACTTCGCCGACAAGGCGGCGCTGAAGGAGTGGGCCAAGGGCGCCTGACGATCCGTAGATCGGCAACCCGCTGCAAGCCGCCGCCGGCTAGGCGCGGAAGTCCGAGGGGCGCTCCTCGGACGCCTCCGCGAGCGCCTTGGCGACCCCGTCGACGCCCTCGCGCAGGCCGTAGACCGGGGTGCCGGGCTGCTGTCGCCAGGACTCGTCGAGGCCGCCCGCGTCCACGGTGTCGAAGCCGAGTTCGTCGATCAGGGCCCGGACCTTGAGCTTGGCCGCCTCGTCGTCGCCGGCGACCGGAAGCGCCTGGCGGTCGGGGGCGCCGGCCGGGAGCGGGCGCTCCAGGAGGTCGATGGCGTATGTGCCGTTGAAGGCCTTGACGACGGGGTGCCCGATCTGGCGTTCCGTCCAGCGGCTCTCGGTGAGGCCCTCGTCCTCGATCGCGGCGATCTTCCCGTCGCGCTGGGGGTAGTAGTTGCCGGTGTCGATCACCGCGACCCCGTCGGCGGCCTCGTCCAGCAGGCCGGACGGGAGGTTCGGGATCGCCTTCACCGGGATCGTGACGATCACGACCTCGGCACCGCGGGCCGCCTCCTCGACCGGCACAGGGGTCGCGCCGGTCTCCTCGGCCAGTGCGGTGAGCGTCTGCGGGCCACGGGAGTTGGCGACGGAGACGTCGTGGCCGAGGGTGGTGAGCCGCCTGGTGAGGTTGCCGCCGATGTTGCCCGCGCCGATGATGCCGATCTTCATGACAGAGCCTTCCACGGTCGATGCGCATGCATACGTCTGGGCGGCATCAACCCTGGGGGGCCCTGGACTATTCCGCTGGTGCGGCGAACGGGTGACGGCCCTCAGACCCGTACGACGATCTTGCCCGTGTGCCGGTTGGACTCCATCAGGCGGTGGGCGTCCCGGATGCGGTCGAGGCCCTCCAAAACCTCGCCGACGACCGGGCGGAATCCCCCGTCGGCGAGCCCGGCGTTGAGGAAGGCGGTGGAGCGGCGGCGGCCGTCGGGAGTGCTGGTGAGGACGCCGTTGGCGTACGTGTGGATGGTGAAGGGCCAGGTCCAGGGGATCTCGGCGGGCCGGGGGTCCAGCCAGCCGTAGATCACCACGGCGCCGCCCGGCGCGAGGCCCTCCGCCAGCGGGCGGAAGCCGGGGCCGCCGATCGCGTCGAAGATCACCTCGACGCCCTTGCCTCCGGTGAGCCGCTTGGCCTCCTTG
Source organism: Streptomyces sp. NPDC001401 (assembly GCF_042895385.1). NCBI lineage: Bacteria > Bacillati > Actinomycetota > Actinomycetes > Kitasatosporales > Streptomycetaceae > Streptomyces > Streptomyces sp. NPDC001401. The sequence continues at coordinate 38,906 of NZ_JBIAWI010000008.1, read as the reverse complement.
GCCACGGCCTCCGGCGCCGACTCCCCGGTGACGATCACGTCCGCCGCACCCAGGCCGAGCAGCTGCCGCCGTTTCGCCTCGGTGCGGGTGGTGGCCAGCGGGATCGCGCCGATGCGACGGGCGACCTGGATCGCCGCCGTGCCCACGCCGCTGGACGCGCCGGTGACGAGGACGTGGTCGCCGGGCCTGAGACCCGCGGTCTCCAGCAGGGCGCCGTATGCGGTCGTGTACGTCAGCCAGGCCGCGGCGCCGGTGACGGCGTCCACGGAGTCGGGGCGCCGCAGGACGGCCGTCTCGGGCAGGACGACCCGATCCGCGTACACGCCCTGCGCGCTCATCTCGATGCCTGGACCGGTCAACACCGGGTCGCCGACGGCGAGTTCGGTGACACCCTCGCCGACCGCCTCGACGACGCCGGCGGCCTCGTAGCCGAGGCGGGAGGCGGGGAGGGTGGGCTGGTAGTAGCAAGTGCCGGACCGGAAGAGGACTTCGGCGCGGTTGAGGCCCAACGCCTCCACCCGGACCAGGACTTGGCCGGGGGCGACATCCGGGACGGCGGCGTCTTCGATCCGCAGGACCTCCGGTTCGCCGATTTCATGGAAAAGCACGGTACGTGCGGTAGTTGGCATACACACGACGCTAAGAGCCAGGCGCGAGACGATCCATGTTCGCCGGTCTCCCTTTTCTGTCCGATCGTCTTGCCGGTACGTCCTGCGGCTACCGTACGGACATGGACGTACTCAGCGACGCCGTGGGCGCGATGCGCACCGGGCGGCCGCACTCCTCGCGTCGGGACAAGTGGGCGCCCTGGGGCATGCGGTTCGAGGCCTCCGAGGGGGCCGGGTTCCATGTGGTGCTGCGCGGGTCGGCGTGGCTGCTCCCGGCCGAGGGCGAGCCGGTGGCCGTCGGGCCGGGGGACGTGGTGTTCCTGGCACACGGGCGCGGACACGCCCTGGCCAGCGGGCCCGACGTACCGCTGGAGGAGGTGCGGCCGGGGCCGGACGGGCGGTGGCCCGAACCGCCGCCCGCGACAAGGGAGTCGGCTCCGGACACGGTCATGCTGTGCGGCGCGTACCAGCTGGACCGCAGCCGCGCCCACCGGCTGCTGACCGAGCTGCCGGAGGTGGTGCACCTGCCCGCCCGGGTCGGCGCGCACCGTTCGCTGCGGGCGGCGGTGGAACTGCTGGGCATGGAGCTGGAGGAACGGCGGCCGGGTTCGGAGGCCATCGTGACCTCGCTCCTGGACACGCTGTTGCTGTACATCCTGCGTGCCTGGTGGGAGCGGGACGGCGCCGCCCGCCCGACGGGCTGGTCGGCCGCCCTCGCCGACCCGGCCGTGGCGGCCGCCCTGCGCGCCATCCACGGCGACCCGGCGCACCCCTGGACCGTCGAGGAACTCGGCGCCGCGGGCGGCCTGTCCCGCGCGGCCTTCGCCCGCCGCTTCACCACGCTGGTCGGCGAACCGCCGCTCGCCTACCTCACCTGGTGGCGCATGACGACGGCGGGCCGCCTCCTGCGCGAGAAGGACCTCCCCCTGCGCCAGGTGGCCGAACGCGCGGGCTACACCTCGGAGTTCGCCTTCGCCAAAGCCTTCAAGCGGGGGTACGGCGTGGCGCCGGGGCAGTACCGCAGGCGGGTTCCCTAGCCCTCCGCGGGTCCTGCGGACATGACGAAGGGGTGCCCGTCCGCCGTGCGGACGGGCACCCCCCGGTACGTCCTACTTGTTCAGGTACGCCCAGAACTCGTCGAACGACAGCACCTTGTCGCCGTTCAGGTCACGCGTCTTGATGATCGCCTCGGCGACCGACTCGGTGACGTTCCAGTCGCCCTCCTGGGCGAGGGCGGCCTTGAACTCGGCGGCGGTGATGAACCCGTCGCCGTCGGTGTCGATCCGCTGGAACTCCTTGCGTGCTGCTTCGATGTCGGCCACCGATCCGCCCCTTTTCTCCATAACTGCGCGTCTTGCTGTCGTACTGACGCAGGTCAGATTAGCTGGCCACGCGAGCCTTCAGTGCGGCGACCACCCAGGCGAACTCCGGCTCGTGCGCCGACTGCGGGCCGAGCCCCTTCACGACCGCCCACAACTGGCGGTACCGGGCCACGCGGACGTTGGAGCCCGCCTCCAGCCGCTTCAACACCTCGGCCGGGTCCGCGTCGCCGAGCAGGCCGCGCAGGAGTTCCTCGGCCTCGGGCGCCTCGGGGGCGATGCCCCGCTCCAGGGCCTCCCCCGCGAGCTGAACCAGGCGGCTCATGAACCACAGCGAGGTGCCCGCGGGCACGTCCGGGCCGCGGTCCGCCGCATTGAACTCGATCATCCTGCGCATCAGGCCCCGGAACTCGGGATCCTGCATCATCTCGGCGAGCTCCACCCAGGCGTCCACCTGCTCGGGTGTCGGCTCGTCCGGCAGGTCCGCCGGGGCGAACCGGAGCCGCTTGCGGATGTCGGGGTCGGCCGTGTCGAGCCCGTCGAAGATCTCCGTCGTGAAGTCCTCGGCGATACGGGCCCGCTCGGCGGCCGACAGCCGCGCCAGTTTGTTCATCAGGGTCATCTCCTCTGCGGTCGAGTCGCGTCGCGCCACGGTCGACAGCACCGCACGGGTCACCTTCAGCGAGCGGATCTGCGCGTCCAGCGCCACCACGTGCGCCGCCGCGACCTCCGCGACCGTCCGCTCCCCGTCCAGCACCTTGCGCACGTCGTCCAGGCCGAGGCCCAGCTCGCGCAGGGTGCGGATCAGCTCCAGCCGGGCGGCGGACTCGGCGTCGTAGAGCCGGTAGCCGCCCGCGGAACGGGTCACGGGGGTCAGGACGCCCTCGTCGGACCAGTAGCGGATGGTGCGCACGGTCAGTCCGGTGGACCGCGCCAGCTCGCCGATGGTGAGAAGTCCGGTGCCGTCGTCGATCATGTGTGTGAGTCTGGGCCTTCCAGTGGGTGGAGACTCAAGGAGCGCGGAGGGGCCCGATGGACACCTTGCGCGACATTCTCGACGCGGCCGCCCGCGGTGTCTTCCCGCCGGCGGACGGCCGTACGACCGTGGTCCCGCAGGCCTGCGCCCGGGACGCGGGCGTTGTCGCCTTCACCGCACACTCGGTCGTCTTCACGGACGAGGATCCGCGCTGGGTGTACGACACGCTGGACGCCCTGGACTGCGACGCCCTCGCGGCGACGATGAACCCGGTGTTCCTGGCAGCCTTCATGGAGCGGACGGGGCGCACGTCCGAGACCATCGACGCGATGCTGGTCGGCTCCCCCTTGCCGGGCGGGCCGCCGCTCGCGCTGAAGGAGATCACGGACGCCGGGCATCCACGGATCAGGTACGCCCGCGGGCGGCGCGACGACGTGCGCGCCTGGACGGCAGAGCGCGGCGTGCTGGTGATGGGGCGCGGGATCGCCGGGCGGCTGGAGGTCTCCGTCGAGGTCGACGAAGGGGTACGGCACCGGGGGCTGGGGCGGCTGCTCGTGACCGCCGCCCGGCATCTCGCCCCCGAACCCCTGTGGGCGCAGGTCGCGCCGGGGAACGCCCGCAGCATGCGGGCGTTCCAGGCGGCGGGCTATCGCCCTGTGGGAGCAGAGGTACTGCTCAGTGCCACGGCTCGTAGTACGGGTTGCTCTGGCAGTCGTTCATGATCTCGGTCTTGGTCTTCTTGTCGACCGGGCAGACGCCGATGATGTACTGCCGCGCGATGCCGCCGGGGAAGGCCACCTCGACCTGGTCGGCCCACTTGTGGGTGTCACCGATGGTCTTGTTGACGTCCACGCCGCCGGGGGCATCGATGTAGTAGTTGTAGCCCGACTTGTACCAGGTCTTGTAGAGGTCGTGGTCGTACGTCGTCGACACGTACGGGGAGGGCTGGTTGACCAGGACGTACTGCTCGATGTCGTACTGGCCGTTGATGACGTCCTTGGGGTGGAAGCCCTGCTCGAAGACGGTCGTGGGGCCGCGGCTGTCGCTGCGGTAGAGCGTGCCGCACGTCTTGCGCCAGACCGGTTCGGGTGTGATGCGGTCGACGTCGACCCGGCGGTCGACGGCGGCCTTGATCGGGTCGTCGAACTGGGGACAGACAGGAGCGGCGGCCTTCGCGGGGGTGGCGGTGGGGACGGTCGCGGCCGTCGTCGCGAAGGCTGCCGCGAGGGACAGGACGACGGCAGCGGCCCGCCGCCGCAGGCGAGTTGTGATCATGGGGTGGACGATCCCCGTCCCGCGGCTGCGGAATGCGTAGCGTCACTCGTTCGGCGGCGTGTCCCCAGCCTTTCCCGGCCTTTCTCAACTCACCGTGTTTCAGCGGAAGATGCCCGTGTGGCCGAGCGAGTAGCGGCCCGGCTGCGGGTACACCGCGAGGCCGTGCGGGCCGCTGCCGACCTTGATGCGGGCCAGCTGGGTGCCGGTGCGGGTGTCGATGGCGTACACCTCGGAGTTGTAACGGCCCGACAGCCACAGGACCTTGCCGTCCGCGGAGACGCCGCCCATGTCGGGGCTGCCGCCGTCCGGCAGGTGCCACTTCTCGGTGAGCCTGTTCTGCGCGAAGTCGAAGATGGAGATGGTGCCTTCGCCGCGGTTGGAGATGTACATCACGCGCGAGTCGCGGCTGACGTAGAGGCCGTGGGCGCCCTTGCCGGTGGGCAGGAGGGTGGGCTTGGTGAACTTGTCGCCGTCCAGGATCCACACACCGTCGGCCATCATGTCGGCGATGTAGAACCTCTTGCCGTCGGGCGAGATCTTGACGTCCTGCGGCATCGCGCCGTGGAACGGCAGTTTCTCCTGCTCGATCACCTTCATCTTCTCCGTGTCGACCTTGAGCAGTTCGCCGCTGAACTCGCAGGAGACGATGAAGTAGCGGCCGTCGAGGGAGAAGTCGGCATGGTTGACGCCGTAGCAGCTGACCGGGACGGTCTTCTCCACCTTCATGGTGTGCGCGTCACGGAAGACGAGTGCCCGGTCGAGCGAGGCCATGACGATCGCGTACTTGCCGTTCGGCGTGAAGTAGAGGTTGTAGGGGTCGTGCACGTCCACGGGCTTGCCGGCCTTCCCCGTCCTCGGGTCGATGGGGGTGAGGGTGTTGCCCCGGTCGTTGTTGACCCACAGCGTCTTCATGTCCCAGGAGGGGACGACGTGCTGGGGCTGGGTGCCGACCGGGATCGTCTCGATGACCTTGTACGTCTTCGGGTCGATGACCGAGACGGTGTTGGAGTTGGTGTTGGGGACGTAGACGCGGGACGGGAAGTCCCTTACGGCCGGGGAGAGTTGGTTCGGGCGGTCGGCCGCGTACACGTCGTGCGGGTCGAGGACGGGCGGCATGCCGGGCAGGCCCGGGACGGGGGCCTTCTTCTTCGCCGGGGCGATGGCGGCCTTGCTGCCGAGGGCCTCGTCCTGGTGCCGCGGGGCGCTGGTGCAGGCGGCGAGAACGGTGAGCGAGGCGAGGGCGGCGGTCGCGATCAGGGCGCGGGTGAGCCGGGTGGGGTTCATCAGCTGAACAGCTCCGTGGTGGTCACCGCGGTCAGCCCGCGGCGGGCGAGTTCTTCCAGTACGACGGGGAGGGCGGCGACCGTGTCCGGGTATCCGAAATGCATGCTCACCACGGATCCGTTGCGGACCTCGTCGAGGATCTTGCGCTGGATTGCATCGGCACCGGGCCGGGTGTAGTCGAGGGAGTCGACGTCGTACGAGAGAACGTGCGGATAGCCGGCGCTGCGGGCCAGGCGCAGGACCAGCGGGGATGCGAGGGGTGCGCGCGAGGGGCGGAACCAGGTGCCGATGGAGCCGGTGAGGTGCTCCAGGCGGTCGGCGCAGGCGGTGATCTCGCTGCGGGCGTCGGCCTCGGACATGGCGTTGACGGCCAGATGGCGCTGGGTGTGGTTGCCGAGGTCGTGGCCGCCGTCGAGGACGCGGCGGGCCATGTCCGGGTGTTCGTCGAGCCAGCTGCCGACGGCCAGGACCGTGAGGTGGGCGCCGCGCTTCTCGGCCTCGGTGAGGATGGCGTGGGCGATGGCGGGGTCGCCCTGGCCGTGGAAGGTGAGGGCGACGCGGGGGTGGGTGCGGGGGCCGTGGGTGAGTTGGGCGGGTCGGCCGGGGTAGCGGCGGGGGGCGGGTGCGGCGGATGGCGTGGAAGGCGGGGAGGACGACGGGTGCGCCGGTGAAGTGGAGTGCGCGACGGCACCGTTCGGGGCGCATCCTGCGGTGAGGGCGCCTGCGGCGAGGAGGCCGGCGCCCGTGCGGAGCGCCGTACGGCGGTCGGTCGAGGTCACCTTCACCATTTAAGAGGCGAAGGGTAAGAAAACAGCCGATTGACCCGATCGGGGAACATTCTTCGGGTCGCGGCCAGCAACTCAGCCCGTCCGGCGTTTGAGGACAAGGCCCTCCGGGCCGACGGGGGTCTGGGGGCGCAGCCACCAGGGACAGCACCCCCCACTCACCCGCACGGAACACGCCCCCACCGCCGGAGGCACCCCTCAGCGGTCGGCGACCCTCATTTCGAACCATGTCGTCTTGCCGCGCGGCAGGAGGTCGACCCCCCAGCGGTCGGAGAGCTTGTCGACCAGGAACAGGCCCCGGCCGCTGATGTCCGTCTCCTGAACCGGCATCAGACAGGGCAGGCCCCGGGAGGGGTCGCGAACCTCGATGCGGATCCAGCCCCGGCGGCGGCGCATCCGCAGACCGAAGACTCGGGCGCCGGTGTGGCGGACCGCGTTGCCGACCAGTTCGGAGACGAGCAGGACGGCGTCCTCCGTCATCTTGGGAGTCAGGCCCCACTGGCGCAGCACCACGACCTGGGTGAGACGGCGGGCGGTGGCGGCGGACTCCGGGCGGGACGGCAGCGGGACCTCCGCCTCGGTCGGGTTGCCGAACAACTCGAGTGCCTTGAGCGCCCGTTCGTCCTCGACCGCAGGCGACCAGCGTGCCGCGGTCGCACGGCTGTGTCCCCGCGGCTGTTCGATGCCCTCCAGCCCCGCCATGCCCCCATCATGGCCGCCCAGAGCGCCCTCCGGGGCCGTTCCGGAGGAATACGCCCCCCGGAATACGACGTTCCGAATAGGCGGGTTGACATATGCCACAGGCAGTTCAGAGGCTTCCACAGCCTGCTCGACCTGCGGCGAAGGCTCCACTGGAGGCAATCGACGGTCTCCCTCGACAAGGCAGACTTAAGGTTGCCTTAAGGCTCCCATAAACCGCCCCATCGAGGGACCCGGATCAGACGTCGCGTCAATTGCAAGTGGTTCAGAGGGACTCAGAGGAACTTCGCCTTGCCCGGCCCCTCCTCCACGAAGCTGCGCATCCCGCGCTCGCGGTCCTCCGTCGCGAACAGGCCCGCGAACCAGTTCCGTTCGACGGCCAGGCCCGTCTCGATGTCCGTCTCCAGTCCGGTGTCGATGGACTCCTTGGCTGCCCGGAGCGCGATCGCCGGGCCTTGCGCCAGCTTCGCCGCCCACTCGTGCGCGGCAGTGTAGACCTCCTCGGCCGGCACCACCCGGTCGACCAGACCCAGCGTCAGCGCCTCGTCCGCCTTGACCATACGGCCGGTGAAGATCAGGTCCTTGGCCTTCGACGGGCCGACCAGACGGGACAGCCGCTGGGTGCCGCCGGCGCCCGGGATCAGGCCCAGCAGGATCTCCGGCTGGCCCAGCTTGGCGTTCTCCGCCGCGATCCGGTAGTCCGCGCACAGCGCCAACTCGCAGCCGCCGCCGAGCGCGTAGCCCGTGATCGCCGCGACGACCGGCTTGGGGATGCGGGCCACCGCCGTGAACGAGTCCTGCAGGGCGCGGGCGCGCAGGACCATCGCCGCGTGGTCCATGTTCTGCATCTCCTTGATGTCCGCGCCCGCCGCGAACACCTTCTCCCCGCCGTACACGATCACGGCCCGTACGTCGTCGCGACGGGTCGCCTCCTCGGCCAGCTCCTTGAGCCGGTCCTGGGTGGCGATGTCCAGCGCGTTCATCGGCGGGCGGTCGAGGCGGATGGTGCCGACGCCTTCGGCGACTTCGAGATTCACGGTCATGCAGGCAGGTTAACGGGGACTAACGACAACGGCCCCGGTGCCGTACCTCACACCGGGGCCGCAGATCAGAAGCCGCTTACGACTTCCACTTCTCCCACGACATGTTCCAGCCGTTGAGGCCGTTGGCCGGATCGACCGTCGCGTCGTGGGCCTTCTTCACGACCACCACGTCGCCGATGATCGAGTGGTTGTAGAACCAGGCCGCCGGCGTGCCGCTGTCGTAGCCGCCGCGCACGTCGCGCAGGCCGATGCAGCCGTGGCTGGCGTTGTAGTTGCCGAAGGCGTCGCCGCCCCAGTAGTTGCCGTGGGCGAAGGTGCCCGAGTCGGTCAGGCGGACGGCGTGGGGCACGTCCTTGATGTCGTACTCCTTGCCGTAGCCCACCGTCTCGCTGTTCATGCGCGTCTCGATGGACTTCTCGCTCACGACCATCTGGCCGTTCCAGGTGTCGTATCCGGGCTTGCCGGTGGTGACCGGGATGGTCTTGATGACCTTGCCGTCCTGGGTGACCTTCATCGTGTGCTTCTTGGCGTCCACGTAGGAGACCTGGTTGCGGCCGATCGTGAACTTGACCGTCTTGGCCTGCGAGCCGTAGACGCCGGGGCGGCCCTCGACACCGTTGAGGTTCAGCTTGACCGTGACCTTGGTGCCGGACTTCCAGTACTGCTCGGGGCGGAAGTCGAGGCGGTCGTTGCCGAACCAGTGGCCCTCGACGTCGACGGCCGGCTCGGTCTTGATGCTGATGGCCTTCTCGACGTCCTCGGGGTGCGTGATGCCCCGGGTGAAGCGGACGGAGAACGGCATACCGACGCCGACCGTGGAGCCGTCCTCGGGGGTGTAGGTGCCGATGAAGGTGTTCTTCGGAGTCAGTGTGGTGAAGCTGGAGTCCTCGGCCGCGACCCGGCCCGCGGAGTCCTTGGCGACGGCGTGCACCGTGTACTTGGTGGACGCCGCCAGGTGGGTGGACGGCGTCCAGCCGGTGCCGCCGCCCGTGATCGTCCCGGATATCTCCGCGCCCTTGGAGTCCTTGACCTCGACCGCGGTCAGCTTGCCCTTGCTGGCGCTGACCTTGAGGGCGCCGCTGGTGTCGACGGACTTCGCGCCGTCCTTGGGGGCGATGGTGACGACGGCCACCGACTGCTTGCTCTGCGCCGAGTCGGCATCCTTGCCCTTGCCGTCGCCGGAACCGGATCCGGAACCCGAACCGCCGCCTCCGCACGCGGTGACGGCCAGCACCAGCACCCCGAGTATCAGTGCCAGCAGTCCCCTGCCCCCACGTCCGCGCGCGTCAACCGACGCCCCCGATATCGGCCGCACGTTCAAGTTGCTCTCCCCTCGCCGGGCCTGGTCGGGCCCGCACCCCGGCGCGTCCCGCGCGCTCATTGGCGCAATTTAACCCCAAGGTTTTGGGGATCGTGTCAGGTGAAGGTCACTGTTCAGTCGCAACATCGGCCAGGCGCCTGTCCCCATCCCCGCCTCCCCTCGGGTTACTTGACCGCGGTGCCCGCCTTCCACTCCTTCCAGCCCATATTCCACCCTCCGAGGCCGTTGTCAGGAGCGACCTTTTTGTCATTGCTGTGGACGACCTGGACGACGTCCCCGACGAGACTGCGGTCGAAGAACCAGCCGGCCGGGGTGTCGGAGCTGCCGCCCTTGACGTCCATGAGCCCCACGCACCCGTGGCTGACGTTGACGTGTCCGGGGGCGTTCGGCGCCCAGTAGTTGCCGTGCAGGAAGGTGCCGGAGTCGGTGAGGCGCAGGGCGTGCGGGACGTCCGGGATGTCGTACTCGCCCTTGCCGTTCTCCTTCTTGAAACCGACGGTGGCGCCGTTCATCCGGGTCAGCTCGAGCATCTCCATCACCACCATCTTCCCGTTGTAGGTGGTGTGCTTGGGCGCCCCGGCCGTGATCGGCACGGTGGCGAGGAGCGCCCCGTCGCGCCGTACCTGCATGGTGTGCGCGGCCGCGTCGACCAGGGAGACCTGGCTGCGGCCGACGGTGAAGGAGAACGTCTTGTACTGCAGCCCGTAGACACCGGGCGCCCCCTCGACGTCGCGGAGCCGGAGGGAGACGGTGACCTGGGTGCCGGGCTTCCAGTACCGCTCGGGGCGGAAGTCGAGGCGGTCATCGCCGAACCAGTGCGGACGGATCTCGACCGCCGGTTTCGCGGTGACGTGGACGGCTCGCTCGACGGCCGCGCGGTGCTCGATCTCCCGGTTGAACTCCAGGGAGACGATCATTCCGGTGCCGACCGTGGAGCGGTTCTCCGGGGTGACGTAGCCGATGAAGCGCTCGTCGGGGACGAACGTGGTGAAGGTGGTGTGCCGTGCGGACCTGCGCCCGTGGCCGTCCAGGGCCACCGCGTCGACCGTGTACTTGGCGGCCAGCGCGAGCCTGGGCTGGTCGGGTTCCCAGCTCAGGCCGTCCTCGGAGATACGGCCGGGCACCGCGGACTCCTGCGCGTCCTGGGACTTGACGACCTTCACCGACTCCAGGCGTCCACTGGGCACGCGTACCCGGAGCGGGCGGCCGGGGCGGACGTCCTTACTGGCGTCGTCCGGGGTGATCCGAATGACGTCCTCGGGTGCCGGGGGTTTGCCGAGCACCTCGTCGATGTCGCTCCGCTCCGCCGGGTTCGAAGAGCAGCCGGCGGCTCCGGCCAGCAGTCCTGCCCATGTCAGTACGGCGGCCAGAGCGGCCCCCGCGCGCCGTGCGCGCCCTTGTGCATGCCTCTGCCTCACGGCGTACCCAACGACGTGGGCGCTCCGCGGGTTGTGCCGTGAGGTCGTCTTTCGTCCGCGGCGCCATTGTGGCTGGTCGCGCCCCGCGGCGGAGCCGCTGATGTCACGGCCCCGCACCCCTGTAGGGGCGCAGCCGAACCGGATGAGACTTCGTCGGCCATGCTCTGGGCAGAACAGTGGGGAGGACGACGCGACGGGGAGCCGCGGCCGGGACGCCGTGGGCTCTTTCGAGGTCGTTCCACGAGCCGTGGGAGGCGGACTGGTGTCCAGCGCAGCCGAGCAGGAGGCGGTGGCCGAGGGGCGCGCCGACGAGGGCGAACGCCCGGCCACCGCGGTCAACGGCGCGCCCCGCAAGGTGCCGGGCGTGCCCGTGCGGCCGGGTGCGCCGATGCCGCTCGGGGCCAGGTTCCGGGTCGGCCCGGACGGCGTCGCGGGCACCAACTTCGCGCTGTGGGCGGGCGGGGCCGAGGCGGTGGAGCTGTGCCTGTTCGACGAGGCCGGCAAGGAGACCCGCGCGCGGCTGACCGAGCTGACGCACGAGATCTGGCACGGCTTCGTGCCGGGTGTGATGCCCGGGCAGCGGTACGGCTACCGGGTGCACGGCCGCTGGGACCCGTGGACCGGCGGCCGCTGGAACCCGGCGAAGCTGCTCCTCGACCCGTACGCGCGCGCGGTGGACGGCGACTTCAGCCTGCCGCCCGAGGTGTACGGCCACGTCCGCGACTGGCCGCAGCAGCAGGTCGCGGACACCGTGCGCGACGACCGGGACTCGGCGCCGTACGTCCCCAAGGGTGTCGTGGTCCACGATGACGACGACTGGGCCGACGACCGCCGCCCGAAGACGCCGTGGGCGGACTCCGTCATCTACGAGCTGCACGTCAGGGGGTTCACCGCCCTGCACCCCGGGATCCCGGAGGAACTCCGCGGTACGTACGCCGGACTGGCGCACCCGGCCGCCGTCGAGCACCTGGTCAAGCTGGGCGTGACGGCCGTGGAGCTGCTGCCGGTGCACCAGTTCGCCCACGAGGACCACCTGCTGCGCCGCGGCCTGAAGAACTACTGGGGCTACAACTCCATCGGCTACTTCGCCCCGCACGCCGCGTACGCCGCATCCGGTACGACGGGGCAGCAGGTCGGCGAGTTCAAGCGCATGGTGCGCGCGCTGCACGCGGCCGGCATCGAGGTCATCCTCGACGTGGTCTACAACCACACGGCGGAGGCGGGCGAGCTGGGCCCGACGCTCTCCCTGAAGGGCATCGACAACCGCGGCTACTACCGCCTGCAGTCCGACGCGCGTCGATACGCGGACTACACGGGCTGCGGCAACACCCTGCACGTCGTCCAGCCGCACGTACTCCGCCTCATCACCGACTCCCTGCGCTACTGGGTGACGGAGATGGGCGTCGACGGCTTCCGCTTCGACCTGGCCGCTGCCCTCGCCCGCTCCATGCACGACGTCGACATGCTGTCGCCTTTCCTGGCGGTCATCGCGCAGGACCCGGTGCTGCGGCGGGTGAAGCTGATCGCCGAACCGTGGGACGTGGGCTCCGGGGGCTACCAGGTGGGGTCCTTCCCACCCCTGTGGACGGAGTGGAACGACCGGTACCGCAATGCCGTACGGGACTTCTGGCGGGGCGCGCTGCCGGACGTACGGGATCTGGGGTACCGGCTGTCGGGGTCGAGCGACCTGTACGCGTGGGGCGGCCGCCGGCCGTACGCGTCCGTCAACTTCATCACCGCGCACGACGGTTTCACCCTGCGCGACCTGGTGTCGTACGAACGCAAGCACAACGAGGCCAACGGCGAGGGCAACCGGGACGGTTCGGACGACAACCGGTCGTGGAACTGCGGGGCGGAGGGGGAGACGGCCGACGAGCGGGTACGGGGCCTGCGGCGAAGGCAGTTGCGGAACCTGCTGACCACTCTGCTGCTGTCGACGGGCGTGCCGATGCTGGTGGCCGGCGACGAACTTGGGCGCACCCAGCGCGGCAACAACAACGCGTACTGCCAGGACAACGAGATCAGCTGGCTGGACTGGAAGCTGCTGGAAGAGCCGGGCTGGAAGGCCCTGTTCGACCTCACGGCCCGGCTCATCGAGCTCCGGCACCAGCACCCCGTGCTGCGCCGCCGGGCCTTCTTCTCTGGGCGGGCGCACTCCGCCGACGGTCTGCGCGACCTGGCCTGGTTCACCGCGCGCGGCACGGAGATGACGGAACGGGACTGGTACGCGCCCGCCGCCACGCTCGGCATGTATCTGTCCGGGCGGGACATACCGGGCCGCGACGAGCACGGCGACCCGATCCTCGACGACAGCTTCCTCGCCGTCCTGCACGCCGGGGACCGTCCGGTGAGCTTCGTACTGCCGGGGCCGCCCTGGGCCGAGCAGTACGAGGTGGTCGTCGACACGTCGAGGGAGGCGCAGGGGGAGGCGCCCGGGGTGGTGCACCGGGCGGGTACGGCGATCACGGTGCCGGCGCGGGCGGTGCTGTTGCTGCGGGTCGGCTGAGCGGTCATCCTGGGCTTCGGCGTGAGTCGGCTGGGCTACGGGGGATGCCGGTGACCAACGGGAACACGTACTTCTTGAGCGACCGGGAGCCGTCACCGCGCCCTGTGCAGCGGCCGGGGCTGGGGCGCACGCTGATCGCCGCCGGGTGGGCGCTGCGGGTGGCCGGGGCGGTGGTGGGCCTGGTGAGCTTCACGGTCTTCAAGAAGAGCTTCTACAGCGACCAGTTGGCCGTCACGCACGTCTCCTGGTGGCTGCGCCTGCTGGGGGCCGCGGTCGCCTTCTGCGCCGGCGTTGGGGTCTTCTTCGCGGGACGCCTCTGCATCGTGCGCGGCAAACAGCACACCAGCGGAGTCATCGGCTCCTTCGCTCCCTTGGCCGGAACCCGCTACGTGCTGTATCTGCGCCCGTTCTCGAACGACAAGAGCATGTCCTTGTTGCCCACCGACATCACCGGCGGCGGTGCGAACCTGGAGAACTTCTTCTTCATCTCCGGGCTGACCCACGAGGAGAGCCTGGTCCGGCGCTTCGGGCGGCTCGGCCGGGTCATCGCGATCGGCAGCCCCGGGGAGCCGCTTCCGCTGCCCGGCGCGGCGCGCGCGTATCTGCCGATCGACGACTGGCGGGACACCGTGAGCGGGCTGATCACGGGTGCGCACGTGGTGATGCTGTCGGCGGGTCCCGGCCCCGGGACCGTGTGGGAGTTCGTCGAGGCGCTGCGCCTGCTGCCGCCCGAGCGGCTGGTGCTGCTCGCCTACTGCGACGCCGGGGCCTACGACGGCTTCCGCACGGCCGTTGCCGCCGAGTACGAACGGCGGTCACGCAGCGAGCCGGGAGCGCCGGACACGGGCCGGTGGCCGCCCCTGCCCGCGCTGCCCGACTACCCGCCGCCGGCCCGCCCCGAGCGGCCGCTCTGGGAGGTGCTGGTGAACGGCGGCCGGTCGCGGCTGCGCTGGGACTTCGAACTCAAGGGCCTCGTCGTCTTCGGACCGGACTGGCGGGCGACCTTCATCCGGTTCGATCCGACGACCCTGCGACTGCCGAGCGTCGTCACACTGAGCCGGCTGGTCAAGCGCCAACTCCAGCCTGTCATGGCGCGGTTGACCGCACTGCCGGCGCGCGGAGCCGTGAAGTAGGCACCCCGCCGGCCCCGGTGGACCGCGTTCCACACTGCGAACACGTCCTTGACGGCTGAACCGTCCCGCTGGCACGGTCCATGGTCATGAGGCTGTCCGCCGACCACCGCTGCGCGCGCGTCGCGCTCGTGGAGCGACGCCATGTGGATCTGTGCCGGCAGTCCAGCGCCATCTGTCGCTGAGCCGCAGCCCCTCCACCTTTCTCTCGCCTCTCCCTTCTCCTCCTCGCTTCTGCGTGCCCTGTTGCAGGGTGCGCCGATCCCTAGGATTCCTATGCCTCACATATCCCGTCGCGCCTTCGGTGGTCTCGTCGGTGGCGGTGCCGTGACCGCCGTTGCCGGTACGGCAGGCGCCGCGAGCGCCGCCGAAGCCGCCCCCGCCGAGCGCCCGTTCCAGGCCCGTACGGCCTCCGTGGCCACAAAGCGCCCCAACCTCCTGGTCATCCTCGGCGACGACCTCGGCTGGGCCGACCTCTCCTCCTACGGCGCCCCGCACATCCGGACGCCGAACCTGGACCGGCTGGCCCGGCAGGGTGTGCGCTTCACGGACGCCTACTCCGGCTCCGCGACCTGCTCGCCGACCCGGTTCAGCCTGTACACCGGGCGCTATCCCGGTCGTACGAAGGGCGGGCTCGCCGAGCCCATCGCGAACAGGACACAGGGGCTGGATCCCCATCACCCGACCCTGGCCTCCCTGCTGAAGAAGGCCGGGTACGCCACCGCCCTCATCGGCAAGTGGCACTGCGGCTGGCTGCCCGACTACAGCCCCACCAAGTCCGGCTGGGACGAGTTCTTCGGCAACCACGGAGGCGTCCTCGAGTACTTCTCCAAGCTCGGGCAGCTCGGTGACTACGACCTCTACGAGGGCGACGCCGAGTACAAGGACCTGCGCTACTACACGGAGGTCCTGACCGAGCGGGCCGTGGAGTACGTGAGCCGCGACCACGACGCGCCCTGGCTGCTCAACCTCAACTTCACCACCCCGCACTGGCCGTGGCTGGCGGAGGGCGACGAGGAGACCGGCGCCGAGATCGCGGCGAAGATCCGGGCCGCGAAGAGCCAGGCGGAGGTCAGCAACGCCCTCAACCACTACGACGGCGGTTCGGTCGCCAAGTACACGGAGATGGTGCAGAGCCTGGACGCGGCCGTCGGCGAGGTGCTCGCCGCGCTGCGCCGCTCCGGGCAGGAGGAGCACACGCTGGTGTACTTCGCCAGCGACAACGGCGGCGAGCGCTGGTCGTACCTGTGGCCGCTCAGCGGCGAGAAGTTCGTGCTGCAGGAGGGCGGCATCCGCGTCCCGACGATCGTGCGCTGGCCGCACCGCATCGACGGCGGCCAGGTCAGCCACGAGCCGAACTTCTCCCCCGACTGGACGGCGACCTTCCTGGAGGTGGCGGGCGCCCGCCCCGACCCGGCGTACCCGCTGGACGGAACGAGCCTGGCCGGGTACCTGCTGCGCGGCGACGAGCTCCCGGAGCGGGACCTGTTCTGGCGGGTACGGGCCAACCGGGCACTCAGGCGCGGGAGTTGGAAGTACTACCAGGACTCGGACGGCGAGGACCACCTCTACGACCTCGGCGCCGACCTGCGCGAGCAGGCCGACCTGGCCCCCGACAAGCCGGAGTTGCTTGCGCAGTTGAAGGCCGCCTGGGAGAAGACCGCCTCCGGGCTGCTCCCGTACCCGAGCTAGCCGAGGATCCCCCGCTGGTACGCCGTCGCGACCGCCGCCGCGCGGTCGCTGACACCCAACTTGGCGTACAGATGGGTGAGATGGGTCTTCACGGTCGCCTCGCTGATGAACAGTTCGCGGGCGATCTCGCGGTTGGACGTGCCCCTGGCGACCAGGGCGAGGACCTCGCGTTCGCGGGTGGACAGGGGCTCGTTGCCGCCCGACCCCGGGGTGCGGACCGCCGAGACCAGGCGGGAGGCGACCGCCGGGGAGAGGACCGTGCGGCCGTCGGCCGCCGCCCGGACGGCGGTGAAGAGTTCGTCGCGCGGGGCGTCCTTCAGCAGATAGCCCGTCGCGCCCGCCTCGATCGCGGGCAGGGTGTCCGAGTCGGTGTCGTACGTCGTCAGGACCAGGACCTTGGCGCGGGCACCGCGTCGGGTGAGTTCGCGGATGGCGTCCACTCCTCCGCCGCCGGGCATCCGCAGGTCCATCAGGACCACGTCCGGGTCGAGTTCGTCCGTCCTGGCGACGGCCTCGACGCCGTTCGCCGCCTCGCCGAGGACACGGAAGCCCGGCGCGGACTCGAACATGCCGCGCAGGCCGTCCCGTACGACGGGATGGTCGTCGACGATCAGCAGGGAGATCAACGGCTCGTCACTCATGGCGGACCAACGGTACGCGAGCAGACAGCGCGGTGCCGTGACCCGGTTCGGACTCCACGGTGAGCGAGCCGGCGATGCGTTCGGCGCGGGCGCGCATGCCGTCGAGGCCGAAGCCGCCCGCGTGGGAGCGGGCGGGGAGGGCCAGGGGGTCGAAGCCGGAGCCGTCGTCGCGGATGTCGAGGATGACCTCGTCGCCCAGGAAGGAGAGGGTGACGCCGACTCGGGTGGCGCGGGCGTGGCGGGCCGCGTTGGAGAGGGCTTCCTGGACGATGCGCAGGAGGGTGGCGGCGACCTCCTCGTGGAGCTGTTCCGTGGTGCCGGTGACCGTGAACTCGGCGCGTACGCCGGTCCGTTCGCCCCATTCGGCGACCGTCTTCTTCAGGGCCTCCGGGAGCCCGTCGTTCTCCAGCGCCACCGGCGCCAGGTTGTGCACGGAGCGGCGGGCCTCGCCGAGGCTGTGCCGGGCCAGCTCCATGGCTCGGCCCATGTGCTCGCGGGCCTGGTCCCGGTCGGGCGTGTTCGCGACGACCTGGAGCTGGGCGATGATGCCGGTCAGGCCTTGGGCGATGGTGTCGTGGATCTCGGCGGCCAGGCGTCGCCGTTCGTCGGCGACCCCGGCCTCCCTTGCCTGGACGAGGAGTTGGGCGTGCAGGGCGGCGTTCTCGTCGAGGGCCTGCTGGAGGGCGGTGTTGGTGCGTTCGAGTTCGGCGATGGTGGCGGTGCGCTCGCGGGCCCGCTGCTGCTCTTGATCGGTGAGATGGGCGACCGCCATCTGCAGGCCGGAGTTGGCGACCAGCAGCCCGGCGAAGACGATCCACTGGACCAGGCTTCCGAACGGCATTCCCCCGGCCTGCGCACCGGCCACGGTGACCGCGCTCGCGAGCAGTCCGAGCCGCTGCCACCACCTGCCCGGGATCGTCTCGTCGGCGTCCATGTAGCCGGCGGCGGCGTAGAACGCGAAGAACGGGCTGATCCAGGTGAGGGCGAAGGCGAGGGCCCAGCGGACGACGTAGTACGCCGTCCCGGTCCAGGACGGCGTACGGCGGCAGTCGCCGCGGCGCAGGCGGGTGGAGTGCCACCAGAGCTGGAGCGCGACCGCGGCGAAGATCAGGGCCCAGGCGGTGTACCACTTGGCCGCGCTGGTCCCCGGGCCGGCCGAGGCGACCCCGAGGACGACGCTGATGCCGAGCAGCCCGTAGGGCCCCCAGGTGTGCAACTGGTCCCAGCGCCGGTCGATCTGGCTGTCCGCGACGGTCATTTCCCCAGTCTGCACGGCCGACCGCCTACTCCCAGCGGAACCAGCGGCTCGCGGCGCCGGTCAGCAGCAGGATCCACATCGCCAGCACGCCCAGGTGACCCCAGCCCGGCCAGTGCCCGGCCGCGGCCTGGTTCAGGGCCTGCGCGGCCGCCCCGAAGGGCGTGTACCCGACGATCCGGGCCATCATGTCCGGCATGGCCTGCGTCGGCAGCCACACGCCCGCGCAGAACATCGACGGGAAGAACACCGCGGACCCGATCGCGCCGGCGATCTTCGTCGTACGGGACAGTGCCGACACCACCGATCCGAGAGCAAGGGCGACCAGGACGGCCAGCAGCAGGGCGAGGACGTATCCGAAGGGCTGCTCGGGCAGGCGTACGTCGAAGCCGAGCCGCCCGACCGCGAGGGAGAGCAGCGCCGACGCGAGGGCGGCGCCGCCGTAGACCAGCATCTGCGCGGACAGCAGGGCGGACGGGCGGACCGGCGTCGTGGCCATCCGGCGCAGGATGCCGCGCTCGCGGTAGCCGGTGAGGGTCTGCGGCATCGACTGCAGGCCGCCGACGATCATGCCGAGCAGCACGGCGACCGGGACGTAGACGTCGATCGTGCGCAGACCGCCGAGGTCGGCCTGATGGTCGCGGAAGGACGGGATGGAGCCGAGGATGACAAGGAGGAGGGTCGGGAAGAGCAGGATCCAGAAGAGGGCGCCGGGTTCGCGGCGGAACAGGCGGATCTCGGTCTTCAGTACGGCGGTGCTCATGCCGCTGCCTCCTTGTTGGCGGTGTTGCCGGTGTTGTCGGCGTCGTCGGCGTTGTCGGCCTTCGTCAGGTCGAGGAACGCGTCGTCGAGCGTGGCGTCCACGACGCGCAGTTGGTGCGCGGTGATGCGGTGGCGGGCGAGAAGGGTGATGACGGCGTTGACCGTCTCGTCCGTGCCGGAGAGCGTGATACGGCCGTCCTTGTGCTCGATCGAGGCGAGGGCGGGGAGCGCGTTCAGCTCACGGTCGTCCAGGGGTGCGGACGGGGTGAAGCTGATGACGGTGGCGCCCGCCGAGCGCCGGATGAGCCCGGCCGGGGTGTCCAGGGCGGCCACCCGCCCCTTGTCGATCACGGCGATCCGGTCGCACAGCCGCTGGGCCTCCTCCATGAAGTGGGTGACGAGGAGGACGGTCACGCCGCTGTCCCGGACGTCCTCGATCAGCGCCCAGGTGTCCCGGCGGGCCCGCGGGTCCAGGCCGGTCGTCAGCTCGTCCAGGACGACGACCCGCGGATTGCCGATCAGGGCGAGCGCGATGAACAGGCGCTGCTTCTGGCCGCCGGAGAGCTTGCCGAACCGGGTGGTCAGCTTCGCGGTCAGCCCGAGACGTTCGGCGAGCGGCGCCCAGTCGAGCGGGCTCGGGTAGAAGGAGGCGTACAACTCCAGCGCCTCGCGGACGGTGAGTTTGGGCTGCAGCTCGCTCTCCTGGAGCTGGGCGCCCAGAACGCGCGCCACGCGTGCGTGGTCGGCGACGGGGTCGAGGCCGGTGACACGGACCCGGCCGGCGTCGGGGACCCTGAGCCCCTCGACGCACTCGACGGTGGTGGTCTTGCCGGCGCCGTTGGGGCCGAGGATCCCGAAGATCTCGCCCTCCTCGACGGCGAAGGAGACGCCGTCGACGACGGTCCGGCCGCCGTAGGACTTGCGCAGTTCGGTGACTTCGATGACGGGCATGGCCTCAGGTTCGCGGGAAGCGCCCTGCCGCCACATCGGCCGTCGCGCTCGAAGGGACATCAACCGATCGGTTGATGCCGGCGTACGACCCCTCCGGATCTCCTGTACGACCCCTCGAACGCGCAGGTCGTAGGACCAGCGGCCGATCCGGGTCCGGCCAAAACTCGGTGGGCGTTGTCAGTGCCGATCCGTAGGCTCACAGACGATGCCCTCGACACGTGCAACCACCAAGGAACCCACAGGAGCCAGCAAACGATCGGCCGTACGCACACTGCTGCGCCTGTGGCCGTACGTACGGCCCGTGCGGGCGCGGCTGTCCACCGCCGCGTTCGTCGCCGTGCTCGCCTCGTGTACCGGGCTCGTCATCCCGCTCGTGCTGAAGTGGATGGTGGACGGGCCGGTCGCCGACCGGGATCCGGCGGGCGTATGGCTCGGGGCGCTGTACCTGCTGCTCCTCGGGCTCGCGGAGGCGCTGCTGTTCGGGCTGCGGCGGTGGCTGGTGTCGCGGCCGCTCGCCGGCGTCGAGGCGGGGATGCGGGCGGATCTGTACCGGCATCTGCAGCGGCTGCCGGTCGCCTTCCACGACCGCTGGGCCTCGGGCCAGTTGCTGTCCCGCGGCACGACGGACCTGATGCTGCTGCGCATGTTCCTCGCCTTTCCCCTGACGTTCCTGCTGGTCAACGGGGTGACGATTCTCGTCGGCGTGGTGATCATGCTGCTGCAGGACTGGACCCTCGGGCTGGTGATCCTGGGCCCGGCCGTCCCCGTGATGGTCACCTGCGTGATCTTCGAGAAGCGGTACGCCGATGTGGCGCGGCTCGCGCAGGACCAGGTCGGCGATCTGACGACGGTCGTCGAGGAGAGCGTGCTCGGGATCCGGATCATCAAGGGGTTCGGGCGGCACCGCAGCCAGGCGCAGGCGTTCCGGGAGCTGACCCGGACCCTGCGGGGGACGGAGCTGCGGAAGGCTCGGCTGCTCGCCACGATCTGGGGGGTCATCGTGACGCTGCCGGAGGTGGCCATTGGGGCGGCGTTGGTGCTGGGCACCGTGCAGGTGGCGGACGGTGACCTGTCGGCCGGCACGCTGGTCGCCTTTCTGTCGACGGCACTTGCGCTGCGGTGGCCGGTGGATTCGATCGGGTTTCTGCTTGCGATGAGTCAAGAGGCGGCGACGGCGACGGAGCGGTACTTCGAGGTGATGGACGAGGCCCCTGAGGAGCAGACCGCTGCGCCAGGCACGGGCTCAACCGGCGGCAAGGACAACGGACTTCGCTTTCATGACGTGCGGTTCCGTTACCCCGACGCCCCCGCCGACTCCCCTCCCGTCCTCGACCGCATAGACCTCCACATCCGGCCCGGCGAGTCCATGGCCCTGGTGGGCGCCACAGGCAGCGGCAAGACGACCCTCACTGCTCTCGTGCCCCGTCTCCACGAGGTCACCTCCGGTCGCATCACGCTGGACGGTGAGGACATCACCACGATGCCTCGGGAAACGTTGCGCGCCCTCGTCGCCGTGGCCTTCGAGGAGCCCACGCTCTTCTCCGCGAGCGTCGGGGACAACGTGCTCATGGGTGCCCAGGACAGCGCGGGAGCCGCCGAGCTGAACCGGGCGCTCGCCGTCGCGCAGGCCGAGTTCGCGCATGCGCTCCCCCAGGGCACGGACACCCAGGTCGGCGAACAGGGGCTCAGCCTCTCCGGCGGGCAGCGGCAGCGGCTGGCGCTCGCGCGGGCCGTTGTGGGCAGACCCAGATTCCTCGTCCTGGACGACCCCCTGTCCGCGCTCGACGTGCACACCGAGGCCGCCGTCGAGGGGGCCCTGCGGGATGTGCTCGCGGACACCACGGCGCTCATCGTGGCGCACCGCCCGTCCACGGTGCTGCTCGCCGACCGGGTCGCGCTGCTCTCCGGCGGCCGGATCACCGCCGTCGGCACGCATCACGAACTGCTGCGCACGAACGCCGAGTACGCCCACCTGATGTCCGGTACCGGGGAAGCGGAGGAAGACGACCGATGACGGCCCCCACCACGTCCGCCCCCACGGCGGAGGACGAGCCGGACCTCCCCCGCCCCAAGGACGCCGGCGACCCCTTCGACCGGGACGTCCTGCCCACTCCCCCGGGCGCCACCGCCGGCCTGCTGCGCTCCCTGCTCGCCCCGATGAAGGCCCGTGTCACCGTCGCCACGCTCCTGCTGCTGCTCCAGCTGGCGGCAGTCCAGGCGGGCCCGCTGCTGGTGGCGTACGCGATCGACAAGGCCGTACCGGCGTTCCGGGACCACGACCATGGCCCGCTGATCGCGGTGGCCGTGGCCTATCTGCTGTGCGCGCTGGTCTCCGGCGGGCTGCAGTCCGCGTTCATCATCGCCTCCGCCCGCGTCAGCCAGGACGTGCTGCTCGATCTGCGCGGCCGTATCTTCCGGCACGCGCAGGCGCTGAGCATCGACTTCCACGAGCGCTACACCTCGGGCCGGCTGATCTCCCGGTCCACGGCGGACGTGGAGTCGTTGCGGGAGCTGCTCAACGAGGGCCTGCAGGAACTCATCACGGTCGTCCTGTCCTTCGTCTACATCTCGGCCATGCTGCTCTGGCTGGACCTGGGGCTCGGCGCCCTGGCGGTGGCGTCCTTCGTGCCGCTGTACCTGCTCGTACGGGTCTACCAGCGGCGCGCGGTACGGGTGTACCGGGTGCGGTCCACCGCCATCGCGGGCGTCATCGTCAAGTTCGTCGAGACCATGAACGGCATCCGGCCGGTGCGCGCCTTCCGCCGCGAGGCCGCCAACGACGCCGACTTCCTGGTGCTGAACCGGCGGCACGAGCGGGTCAACGGCGACGCCATGCTGGAGATGGCCCGCTATGTCGTCGGCTCCCGGCTGGTCGCCAACACGGCCGTCGCGCTGATCGTGCTGTGGGGCGCCTACCGGGTGGCGGGCGGCTCGCTGGAGCTGGGCGTGCTGGCGGCGGCGGTCCTCTATCTGCGCCGCCTCTACGACCCCATCGACCGGTTCGGCATGTTCCTGAACTCGTACCAGTCGGCGGCGGCCTCCCTGGAGAAGATCGCCGGGTTGCTGGCGCAGACACCGTCCGTGCCGGAGCCGTCAAGTCCCGTGGAACTTCCGGCACTTGAGAGCGAGCACCCGGGCCGCGAGGTCGTCTTCGACGGCGTCCGCTTCGGCTACCGCACCGGCGGCGAGGTGCTGCCCGCCTTCGATCTCACGATCCCCGCCGGGCAGACGGTCGCGGTCGTCGGCTCGACGGGCGCCGGCAAGTCGACGCTCGCCAAGCTGCTGGCCCGCTTCTACGACCCCTCCGCCGGGCAGGTCCTGCTGGACGGCGTCGACCTGCGCGAACTGGCCGTGCCCGAACTGCGGCGCGGGGTGGTGATGGTGACGCAGGAGGCCTTCCTGTTCTCCGGCACGGTCGCCGAGAACATCGCCATCGGCCGCCCGGACGCGACCCGCGAGCAGATCGAGCAGGCCGCGAAGGCGATCGGTGCGCACGAGTTCATCAGCGCACTCCCCGACGGGTACGACACGGACGTACGGAAACGAGGCGGCCGTATCTCCGCGGGCCAGCGCCAACTCGTCGCCTTCGCGAGGGCGTTGCTCGCCGACCCGGCCGTGCTGATCCTCGACGAGGCCACCAGCTCGCTCGACATTCCGGGCGAACGGGCCGTGCAGCGCGCGATGCTGACGGTCCTGCGCGGCCGTACGGCCGTCGTCATCGCACACCGGCTGTCGACCGTCGAGATCGCGGACCGGGTGCTGGTCATGGAGCACGGGAAGATCGTGGAGGACGGCAGCCCGGCCGAACTCATCGCGGGGACGGGGCGGTTCGCGGATCTGCACCGGGCCTGGCGGGACAGTCTGGCGTAGCGGACGCGAGAGGAACGGGGGCACATGATCGACGCGTACGAGGATCCCGGGACGCCCGACTGTCGCGGCGGCTGGCACTTCCTGTGGTGGCTGGTGATGCGCCAGTGGGGCAGATGTCTCGCCGGGGCGCTGCTCGCCAGTGTGTGGATGGTGCTGATGGCGGCGGCGCCGTACCTGATGTCCCGGGCCATCGACGACGGCCTCGTGCCGGGCCGCCTGGGCATCCTGGCCATGTGGACCGTCGTCCTCTTCCTGGTCGGCGCGGTCAACGCATGGCTGAGCATCATGCGCCACCGCACCATGACCCGGGTACGGATGGACGCCAACTTCCGTACGGTCAAGGTGGTCGTGGGGCACGCGGTCCGGCTGGGCGCCGCGCTGCCGCGCCGGACCGGGGCCGGTGAGGTCGTCACGATCGGCGTCGGCGACGTGCTGACGATCGCCCAGTCCCTGACCGTCGTCGGCCCCGGGGCCGGCGCCGTGGTCGTCTACGCGGTCGTGGCCGGACTGCTGCTCTCCATCTCGACGCCGCTGGCCGCGGTGGTCCTGCTCGGGGTACCGCTGATCGCGCTGTGCGCCGGGCCGCTGAGCGTACGGCTGCAGGGCGTGGAGACCGAGTACCGGCAACGGCAGGGCGTGCTGACCGCCCGCATCGGCGACCTGGCGGGCGGCCTCCGCGTCCTCAACGGCCTCGGCGGCAAGGGCCTGTTCGCGGACGCCTTCCGACGCGACTCGCAACGCCTGCGGGCCCAGGGCTACCGGGTGGGCTCGGTGGCCAGCTGGATGCAGGCGTTCGGCGTGGGCCTGCCGACCCTGTTCCTCGCCCTGGTGACCTGGCTGGCGGCCCGCCTGGCCGCCCAAGGGGAGATCAGCGTGGGCGAGTTGGTGGCGGTGTACGGCTATGTCGCGGTGCTGGTGGGCCCGGTGGCGTTCTTCATCCAGATGACCTACGAACTGGGCCGCGGAGTGGTGGCCGCACGCCGCGTCGTACGCCTGCTGGAACTGGAGCCGGAGCCCGACGAAGGCACACACCCGGCCCCCGCGGAACCATCGGCACTGCACGACCCCGAGTCCGGCGTACGGGTCCTGCCGGGCCGCCTGACCGCCCTGGTCTCCGCCCGCCCCGCCGACACCGAGCTCGTGGTGGACCGCCTGGGACGGTACGCACCGTCCAACGTCACCTGGGGCGGCGTGCGCCTGGACGCAATCCCGATGGCGCAGGTCCGGACCCGCATCCTGGTCGCCGACAACGAAGCGGCCCTGTTCGCAGGCCCCCTGCACGACGTGATCGACGGTGGAGCAGCGGCTCTCAGGGGCGCGGGGAACTGCGCGACAAGCCACGACGAACCTGCACACGCCCGACAACAATCCGAGGCACCCTCTGAGGCGCACCTCACCCAAGCAATACACGCAGCCGCCGCCAGCGACATCGTCCAGGGCCTACCCGAAGGCCTGGCTTCACTGGTAACCGCAGAAGGGCGAAGCCTCTCGGGCGGCCAACGCCAACGCATCCGCCTGGCCAGGGCACTCGCGGCCAACCCCGAGGTCCTGCTCGCCGTAGAACCGACCTCCGCCCTCGACGCCCACACGGAGTCCACCGTCGCCGCCCGCCTCCGCGAGGCCCGCGAGGGCCGCACAACGCTGCTGACCACCACTTCCCCCCTGGTCCTCGACCGGATGGACGCCGTCCACTACTTGGTGGACGGCAAGGTCGCAGCCACCGGAACCCACCGACAGCTGCTGGCCCAAGTGCCCGGCTACCAGGCGCTCGTGGCCCGGGACAACGATGCCGAGGAGGCCGTACGGTGACGACTGACCACCTCCCCGTCGCCGAACCGGCCGCCGTACGCCGCGCCATGCTCCGGCTGATGCGCGCCGACCGCAAGGCGTTCGCCGCCGCACTGACACTGAACGCCCTGGCCGCCGCGGCCGGTCTCGCCGGACCGTGGCTGCTCGGCCGCATCGTGGACGAGGTCCGCTCCGGTCACGGCGTCGCGGCCGTGGACCGCCTGGCCCTCGGCATCCTCGTCGCCTCGCTGGCCCAACTGCTGCTCGCCCGCTGGGCCCGCTACGTGGGCCACCGCTTCGGTGAGCGCACACTCGCCCGGGTGCGCGAGGAGTTCGTCGACCGGACACTGGCACTGCCCGCCTCCGTCGTGGAGCGGGCCGGCGCCGGCGACCTCACCGCGCGCGGCACGGCCGACGTGAGCACCGTCGGCACCACGCTGCGCGACGTGGGGCCCGAACTGCTGGTCAGCACCGTGCAGGCGCTGTTCATCATGGGCGCCGTCTTCGCGCTCGACCCGCTGCTCGGTCTCTTCGGTGTGCTCGGGCTGACGCCCATCTGGTTTGCGCTGCGCTGGTATCTGCGCCGGGCCCGGGACGGCTATCTCGCGGAGGGCGCGGCCACCTCGGAGGTCGCCGAGATCCTTGCGGCGACCGCATCCGGGGCCCGCACGGTGGAGGCGTTCGGTCTGCAGGAGCGGCGGATCGCGGCGAGCCGGGACGCGCTGGACACGTCACGGCGGACCCGCCTCTACACCCTGTTCCTGCGCAGCGTGTTCTTCCCGGCGGTCGAGGTGTCGTACACCGTCCCCGTGGCGGGGGTGCTGCTGGTGGGCGGGGTGCTGCAGGCGCGCGGGGACGTGGGGCTGGGTGCGGTGGTGGCGGCCGCGCTGTATCTGCGGCAGTTCACCGAGCCGCTGGACCAGATCCTGATGCGGGTGGAGCAACTGCAGGGCAGCAACGCCTCGTTCGCCCGGGTGGAGGGGCTGGCCGCCGCCCCGCGGTCCGGCCCGGACGACGGCTCCCCCGCCCCCGCCGACGACCGTATCGACGTCACCGGCGTGCGGTACGCCTACGACCGCGGCGGCGAGGTGCTGCACGGCGTCGACCTGACCGTACGGCCCGGCGAGCGACTGGCGGTCGTGGGCCCCTCGGGCGCCGGAAAGACCACGCTGAGCAGGCTGTTGGCAGGCGTCGACGCGCCCACCGAAGGCACGGTGACCGTCGGTGGGGTGCCCGTCGTCGACCTCGGCCCCGAGCAGCTGCGCCGCCAGGTCGTCCTGGTCACCCAGGAGCACCATGTGTTCCTCGGCTCGGTCCGCGACAACCTGCTCATCGCCGAACCGGCCGCCACCGACGAGGAGTTGTGGGCGGCGCTGACGGCGGTGGGTGCCGACGACTGGGTGCGCGAACTGCCGGACGGCCTGGACACCCCGCTCGGCGAGGGAGGGTCCCGCACCGACGGCTCCCAGGCCCAGCAACTCGCCCTCGCCCGCGTGGTCCTGGCCGACCCGCACACCCTGATCCTCGACGAGGCCACCGCCCTCCTCGACCCGACGACCGCCCGCCACACCGAGCGCGCCCTGGCCGCCGTGCTCGAGGGCCGCACGGTCATCGCCATCGCCCACCGCCTGCACACCGCCCACGACGCGGACCGGGTGGCGGTGATGGAGGACGGCCGGCTGTCCGAACTCGGCACGCACGAGGAGCTGGTGGCGGCCGAGGGGGCGTACGCGGCGCTGTGGCACACCTGGCACGGCGAACCGTCGCCGTAGGAGCCACAGGAGTCACAGGAGTCACCGGACTCACACCGCGTCCGGCCCCCGCTCCCGCGTCCTGATGCGCACCACCTCCTCCACCGGCGTCACCCAGACCGTGCCGCCGCCCGTGCCGCGGGCGCCCGCGGCACGGATGACGCGGACCAGGTCGGCGGCGTCGAAGTCGAGGGTGAGGATGTCGAGGCGGAGCTGCGGGGCGAGGTTCACGCGGTACTCGCTGCCCCGGTAGATCTCCACCCGGACGGTCCTGGGCACATACGCCTGCACCTCTGTCACGGTCACTCCGCGCACCCCGAAGGACTGCAGCGCCTTCATGACGTCGGGGACGCGGTGCGGGGGGAGGACCGCGGTGACGAGTTTCATGGGGAGCTCCTCAACTCCCCTTCCCTCAGCCGGAGTCCGGTTCCACCGCCTCCTTCTGCGGACTCGGCGCGGGTGCCGAAGCGGCCACCGAAACCGGCTCCGCCGCCGACGCCACCGCCGTCTCCGCCGGGTACGCCTCCTCGTCGTGCACCGCGAGGTCGCCGCTCTCCAGCACCGCGTCGGGGGCCCGGAGTTTCACGAACAGGCCGATGCCCTTGAGGATCAGGAAGGTCATCACGGCGTCGTAGAGGATGATCGTGCCGGCCGACCCCGCCTGCTTCCACAGCTGGTCGAAGTTGCCGTAGAGCCAGCCGCTGGTGGAGAAGGCCGTGGAGCCGTCCTTGTTGAGGTAGACCGCCATGGCCGGGTCGGCGAAGATGCCGACCAGCAGGCCGCCCGCCAGGCCCGCGATGCCGTGGGTGTAGACGACGCCGAGCGCGTCGTCGACCTTCGAGAAGGGCCTGATCTTCGGGAGGTAGTTCCAGGCCAGCCAGACGATCGAGGACGCGATGATGCCGATGTAGATCGCGCCGATGCCGGACACGAAGCCGGCCGCCGGGGTGATCGCGACCAGGCCCACGATCATGCCGTTGATGCCGCCGAGGAAGGTCGGCTTGCGCTGCGGGCCCGCGAACATGTCCCACAGCACCCACACCAGCAGCGCAACCGCCGTACAGAGATTGGTGTTCAGGACGGCTGCGGCCGCGTTGTGGCCGCCGAAGTACATGTCGCCGCCGTTGAAGCCGTTCCAGCCGAGCCAGAGGATGCCCGCGCCGACCGCGACCATGGGGAGGTTGTTGGGGACGCCATGCGCCCGGTCGCGGGCGAGGCGCGGGCCGATCACCGCGGCCGCCACGAAGCCAGAGGTACCGGCGGCGAGATGGATGACGTAGCCGCCCGAGTAGTCGAGCGCGCCCTGGGCCGCCCACCAGCCGCCGCCCCACAGCAGGAAGGCGTTGACGGTGTAGACGAGGGTCGACCACAGGGGGACGAAGAGCAGCCACGCGCGGATGTTCATGCGGCCGATCACGCTGCCCATGAAAAGCAGGGGCGTGATCGCTGCGAACGCGAAGTGGAAGTACGCGAGCGTGGACTGGGAGAAACGGAAGTGCGGCATCAGGTCGGTGCCGTTGATGAGCGGTATCCACGCCTGCTGCTGTTCGCTCGCCGAGCCGACGATCGTGCCGGGGCGGCCGACGAAGGCGCCGAGGATGCCGGGCCAGTGCGAGTTCAGGGGTTCGCCGAACCCCATCTTGAACTCCCAGAGCACCCAGCCGACCAGCACCAGCGAGAAGCCGGTGAAGGCCATGAACATGGTGTTCACGACCCACTTGCGCTGGACCAGACCACCGTAGAGGATCGCGATACCGGGGATGCTCATCATTCCGACGAGCGTGGCCGCGACGAGTTGCCAGGCGTTGTCGCCGGCGTCGAGCCATGAGGGATAGGGGATCACTGCACCGTCAACTCCCCTCCAGGGAGCGGCGGTCCGGCGACCGCCGGTTGGACGGCAGGATCCTGCCGGATCCGTTGCCCCTCGGTTCCGAGGGCATGTCGGCGGAGCAAATTTCCGCTCACGATCCAACAGGCAGTCCGCATACCGAACATGAACACCCGGACAACGAACCATTTCCGGCCAACTTCGTGACGCGCTCCTGACAGGGCGGAAATCTCCTGCCACCCTTCCCACAGCTTCAACACAGCAACCCCACAAGCTCCATCCCCATGTTCTGCCCGGTCGGTCGACCCACCGTCCGGATCTCCCTGGCCGCGCAACCCGCGGCCACGCAGAAGGAGTCAGTGTTGAGAAGCAGTTCCTCTCGCAGACGCACCTCCCACATCGTCGCCGTCGCCGGCGTCACCGCCCTGCTCGCCGCGGCCGTCCAGTCGGGCGCCGCGTCCGCCGCCCCGGACCGGGCCTCGTCCACGAGCAAGGCCCACGCGGCCGTCAAGCTCTCCCCCTCGCAGCGTGCCGAGCTGATACGCGACGCGGACAGCGCCCGTGCGCAGACCGCCAAGGACATAGGCCTGGGCGCGAAGGAGAAGCTCGTCGTCCGTGACGTCGTCAAGGACACCGACGGCACCCTGCACACCCGCTACGAGCGCACCTACGACGGCCTGCCGGTCCTCGGCGGCGACCTGGTCGTCGACACCGCCAAGTCGGGCGCCACCAAGGGCGTCATCAAGGCGACGAACGCCGCCATCAAGGTCTCCGACGTCACCCCGGACATCACCAGAGCGGCCGCCGAGCAGCAGGCCGTGAAGCGCGCGAAGGCCCTCGGCTCCACCAAGTCGACCGCCGACAGCGCCCGCAAGGTGATCTGGGCGGCGAGCGGCAAGCCGGTCCTGGCGTACGAGACGGTCGTCGGCGGCCTCCAGGACGACGGCACGCCGAACCAGCTGCACGTCATCACCGACGCGGCCACCGGCAAGAAGCTCTACGAGTACCAGGGCATCGAGAACGCGACGGGTACCGGCAACACGCAGTACAGCGGCACGGTCTCGCTGACGACGACGCAGTCGGGCTCCAACTACAACCTGACCGACGGCGACCGCGGCGGCCACAAGACGTACAACCTGAACCACGGCACGTCCGGCACCGGCACACTGTTCTCGCAGACCAGCAACACCTGGGGCAACGGGACGACGTCGAACGCCGCGACCGCGGGCGCGGACGCGCACTACGGCGCCGCGGAGACCTGGGACTTCTACAAGAACACCTTCGGTCGCAGCGGCATCAAGAACAACGGCGTCGGCGCCTACTCGCGCGTCCACTACGGCAACTCGTACGTGAACGCGTTCTGGGACGACGGCTGCTTCTGCATGACGTACGGCGACGGCTCCGGCAACGCGGACCCGCTGACCTCGCTGGACGTGGCGGGCCACGAGATGACCCACGGCGTCACCTCCAACACCGCGGGCCTCAACTACAGCGGCGAGTCCGGCGGCCTCAACGAGGCGACCTCCGACATCCTCGGCGGCGTCGGCGTCGAGTTCTACGCCAACAACTCGTCCGACCCGGGTGACTACCTCATCGGCGAGAAGATCGACATCAACGGCGACGGCACCCCGCTGCGCTACATGGACAAGCCCAGCAAGGACGGCGGCTCCGCCGACTCCTGGTACTCGGGTGTCGGCAACCTCGACGTGCACTACTCGTCCGGTGTCGCCAACCACTTCTTCTACCTGCTGAGCGAGGGCAGCGGCGCCAAGGTCATCAACGGCGTCAGCTACAACTCGCCCACCTCGGACGGCCTGCCGGTCACGGGCATCGGCCGGGACAAGGCCCTGGCGATCTGGTACCGGGCACTGACCACCAAGTGGACGTCCACCACCAACTACGCGAGCGCACGCACCGGCACGCTCGCGGCCGCCGGTGAGCTGTACGGCACCACGTCCACCGAGTACAAGGCCGTGCAGGACGCGTGGGCGGCCGTCGCGGTCGGCTCGCGCTCCGGCGGGGGCGGCGGGTCCGGGACCTCGTACGAGAACACGACCCCGCTGTCGATCCCGGACAACGGCCCGGCCGTCACCTCGTCGATCACCGTCTCCGGCAGGAGCGGAAACGCGCCAAGCAACCTCCAGGTGACCGTGGACATCACGCACACCTGGCGGGGCGACCTGGTGATCGATCTGCTCGGCCCTTCGGGCACCGCGTACCGCCTGAAGAACTTCAGTTCCTCGGACTCGGCCGACAACGTACAGGCGACCTACACGGTCAACGCCTCCTCCGAAACGGCAAACGGGACCTGGAAATTGAAGATCCAGGACCAGGCCGCGCAGGACGTCGGCACGCTCAACAGCTGGAAGGTGACGTTCCCGTAGACCGCACGTAGCGGTATCGGAAACAGGGCGCCGTCCCGGGTACGACTCCCGGGGCGGCGCCCGTTTACATTCCCGAAACGTTAACCAGACAGTCGTTTTTCAGCCAACATCACTTGAGGGTCATGACATGTACGCGCCTTGATGACACTCTTCCCCACAACCGCCGCACAACTTCACAGCAACTCCGGCCGGGCGCCCCACGCCGTGCCGGACTCCCCCACCACAAGGAGCTTGTGTGACCCCCCTCTACGCGCGTCACAAGCGCTCGACTCTGGCCATCGCAACCGCCGTTGCCGCCGGAGCCCTGCTCACCACCGGTCTGACCACCGGTTCGGCCGCCGCCCAGACCACGGCGGACTCCACGGCCACGGCCCGCACGGCAGGCGCCCCCGCCGCGCTCTCGGCCTCGTCCCGCACCGCCCTCATCCAGAAGGCACAGGACAACGTTGCCGAGACGGCCCAGCAGATAGGCCTCGGCACCAAGGAGAAGCTGGTCGTCAAGGACGTCATCAAGGACGCCGACGGCACGGTCCACACCCGCTACGAGCGCACCTACGCGGGCCTGCCGGTCCTCGGCGGCGACCTGGTCGTCGCGACGAAGTCCGGCAAGACCGAGAGCGTCACCAAGGCCACGAAGTCGGCGATCAAGGTGGCCTCGCTCAAGCCGCAGATCACCACCGCCAAGGCCGAGAAGCAGGCGCTGACCGCCGCCAAGGCCGCGGGTTCGGACAAGACCTCGGCCGACAAGGCCCGCAAGGTCGTCTGGGCCGGCTCCGGCAAGCCCGTCCTCGCCATCGAGACCGTCGTCGGCGGCCTCCAGGACGACGGCACCCCGAACGCGCTGCACGTCATCACCGACGCGGCCACGGGCAAGAAGCTCTTCGAGTACCAGGCCGTCGAGAACGCGACCGGCACCGGCAAGACGCTGTACTCGGGCACCGTCAGCCTGACCACCAACCTGTCGGGCTCGACGTACCAGCTGTACGACACCACGCGCGGTGGTCACAAGACGTACAACCTGAAGCACACCAGCAGCTCCGGCACCGGCACGCTGTTCACCGACTCGGACAACGTCTGGGGCACGGGCGCCGCCTCCAGCTCGACGACCGACCAGACCGCGGCCGCCGACGCCACCTACGGTGCGCAGGAGACGTGGGACTACTACAAGGCCACCTTCGGCCGCAGCGGCATCAAGAACGACGGTGTCGGCGCCTACTCGCGCGTCCACTACGGCAGCTCGTACGTCAACGCCTTCTGGGACGACGACTGCTTCTGCATGACCTACGGCGACGGTGACAGCAACACTCACCCGCTGACCTCGCTGGACGTGGCCGGCCACGAGATGACCCACGGCGTCACCGCCAACACCGCGGGCCTGGACTACAGCGGCGAGTCCGGCGGCCTCAACGAGGCCACCTCCGACATCCTCGGCGGCGTCGGCGTCGAGTTCTACGCCAACAACTCGTCCGACAAGGGCGACTACCTCATCGGCGAGAAGATCGACATCAACGGCGACGGCACCCCGCTGCGCTACTTCGACAAGCCCAGCAAGGACGGCGGCTCGGCGGACTCCTGGTCCTCCTCCGTCGGCAACCTGGACGTCCACTACTCGTCCGGTGTCGCCAACCACTTCTTCTACCTGCTGGCCGAGGGCAGCGGTTCGAAGACGATCAACGGCGTCAGCTACAACTCGCCGACGTCCAACGGCTCCACGGTCACCGGCATCGGCCGGGACAAGGCACTGCAGATCTGGTACAAGGCGCTGACCGAGCAGTTCACCTCGACCACCAACTACAAGGCGGCCCGCACGGGCACGCTGGCGGCGGCGGCGAGCCTGTACGGGTCGAGCAGCACCGAGTACAAGACGGTCGCCGCGGCCTGGTCCGCGGTCAACGTGAGCTGACCCGAGGGGGGTTGGCGGGCGGTACCCGGGACGAAGGCATTCCCGGGTACCGCCCTACTCTTGTGTCCCATGCGCCTGGAGGACTTCACCTACGACGACGTCGGCGGCACCCGCCGCCGCGGTTTCTGCCCGCCGGGCTTCCGCCCCCTGCACGTGCGCACGCGCATCGGCGAGGGGGAACCCTGCTTCCGCAGAGCTGCCGACGCGGTCCTGACCTGGGAGATGCACCGGGAACTGGGCGTGGGCATCGACGCGAGCGCGGACCGCGCCGCCCCGGACGTCGACGTCACCGTCACCCTCGCCGGTGTGATCAAGGCCCCGTGCCGCATCATCTACACGGTCGACGAACCCCGCCGTGCGGGCTGGGCGTACGGCACCCTGACCGGGCACCCGGAGTGCGGCGAGGAACTCTTCGTCGTGGACCGCACGGGCGACGGCACGGTGTGGCTGACGGTGTCCGCGTTCAGCAGGCCCGCGAAGTGGTACGCGAAGGCCGGCGGCCCGGCTACACGGGGGCTGCAGAACGCTTACGCGCGGCGGTGCGGGAAGGTTTTGCAGCAGTTGTGCGCGCCGGTGTCCGAGGACTGAGCGGGGGTCTGGGGCACCGTTGGCCGGGGGCTGCCGCCCCCAGACCCCCGCTTCGGCCTGAACGGCCTCGTCCTCAAACGCCGGACGGGCTGAAGATGCCTGCCGCGCCGGAAAGCCCGAAGCGCCGCTGAATTGCCTCACCGCATAAGTACTCCTGCGCCCTCTCCCGTCTCCTCCGAAGGCACCGCCACCAACCCCAGCTCCACACCGGACGCCAGCAGTCGATGCGCCGGCAGGATGCGGACCGTGTAGCCGTAGGGGCCGGTGCGGTCGAGGGAGAGCGGGCCCTCGTACACCCACCTGCCCTCCTGGTCGGGGCCTCCCGCCGGTTTCAGCGGGACCGTCGCCGCGTCCGCGATGCGGTCCTCCGGGTCGACGCGGCCCGAGACGGCCTGGACCTCCACGTCGTCCGGGCCGAGCTCGCCGAGGCCCACGCGCACCCGCAGGGCGAGCGTGCTGCCGAGTTCCGCGGTGGCCGTGGCGGCGGACGTCTCCACGTGGTCGACGGTGACGCCGTGCCAGGCGGCCCGCACCCGTGCCTTCCAGGCGGCGAGTTCGCGCGCGGAGTCGGGGGCCATCGCGCGGTGTGCGTGGGCGGCCGGTGCGTAGAGGCGCTCGACGTACTCGCGGACCATGCGGCCGGCCAGCACCTTCGGGCCGAGCAGGGTCAGGGTCTGGCGGACCATCTCGATCCACCGGTCGGGCAGACCGTGCTGACCACGCTCGTAGAAGCGCGGGGCCACACGCTGTTCCAGCAGGTCGTAGAGCGCTTCTGCCTCTATGGCGTCACGGTGGTCGGGGTCGGTGCCCGCGCCGTCCGCCGTGGGGATCGCCCAGCCGAAGTCGGGCTGGAACCACTCGTCCCACCAGCCGTCCAGGACGGAGAGATTGAGGCAGCCGTTCAGCGCCGCCTTCATGCCGGACGTGCCGCAGGCCTCCAGGGGGCGCAGTGGGTTGTTGAGCCAGATGTCGCAGCCCGGGTAGAGCTTCTGCGCCATCGCCATGCCGTAGTCGGGGAGGAAGACGATGCGGTGGCGGACGCGTGGGTCGTCCGCGAACCGGACCAGCTCCTGGACCAGGCGTTTTCCGCCGTCGTCGGCCGGATGCGCCTTGCCCGCGACGACGATCTGGATGGGCCGTTCCGGGTGCAGGAGGAGGTCCATCAGACGGTCGCGGTCGCGCAGCATCAGGGTCAGGCGCTTGTACGACGGGACGCGCCGCGCGAACCCGATGGTGAGGACGTCCGGATCCATGACCCCGTCGATCCACCCCAGCTCGGCGGTTCCCGCCCCGCGTTGACGCCAGGAGGCGCGCAGCCGCACCCGTACCTCGTCCACCAGCTGTTCGCGCAGGTTCCGGCGCAGCTCCCAGATGTCCTGGTCGGCGATGTCCCCGACCGCGTCCCAGCGGTCCGAGCCGCCGACGGTCAGCGCGTCCTCGGTGCGCTGGGCGCCGATCTGCCGGGCTCCGAGCCGGAAGACCTCGGGGGCGACCCAGGTGGGCGCGTGCACCCCGTTGGTCACGGAGGTGATCGGTACCTCGTCGGGGTCGAATCCCGGCCACAGTCCGGAGAACATCTCGCGGCTGACGTGGCCGTGCAGGAGGGAGACGCCGTTGGCGCGCTGGCCGAGGCGCAGGCCCATCACGGCCATGTTGAAGAGGTTCGGTTCGCCGCCGGGGTAGGTCTCCATGCCGAGTTGCAGGATGCGCTCGACGTCGATGCGCGGGAGTTCGGCGTCGGGGCCGAAGTGGTGGGCGACCAGCTCGCGGTCGAACCGGTCGATACCGGCGGGGACCGGGGTGTGGGTGGTGAAGACGGTCCCGGCGCGGACCGCCTCCAGCGCGGAATCGAAGTCCAGCCCGCCGTCGCAGAGCTCGGCGATGCGCTCCAGGCCCAGGAAGCCGGCGTGGCCCTCGTTGGTGTGGAAGACCTCGGGGGCGGGATGGCCGGTGAGGCGGCAGTACGTCCGCACCGCCCGCACACCCCCTATGCCGAGCAGCATCTCCTGCAGCAGCCGGTGCTCGCTGCCGCCGCCGTAGAGCCGGTCGGTCACCTGTCGCTCGCCGAGGTCGTTCTCCTCGACGTCCGAGTCGAGCATCAGCAGCGGGACCCGGCCGACCTGGGCGAGCCAGATGCGGGCGTGCAGCTGCCTGCCGCCGGGCAGGGCGAGGGAGACCTGGGCAGGGGTGCCGTCGGGTTCCTCGAGGAGGGCCACGGGCAGCTCGTTGGGGTCCAGGACCGGGTAGTGCTCCTGCTGCCAGCCGTCCCGGGACAGCGACTGGCGGAAATAGCCGTGCCGGTAGAGGAGGCCCACGCCGACCAGGGGTACGCCGAGGTCGCTGGCCGCCTTCAGATGGTCGCCCGCCAGGATGCCCAGGCCGCCGGAGTACTGGGGCAGGGCGGCCGTGATGCCGAACTCGGGCGAGAAGTAGGCAATGGCGGCGGGGAGTTCCCCGGGGTGGGTCTGGTACCAGCGGTCGCCGGTCATGTAGTCGTCCAGGTCGCCCGTGACCTCCGTCAGCCGGCGCAGGAAGCGGTGGTCCCCGGCCAGCTCCGCGAGCCGCGCCGGCGACACGCTGCCCAGGAGCCGTACGGGATCGCCGTCCGAGGCCGCCCAGCGCTCGGGGTCGACGGACTGGAACAGATCGCGGGTCTCCGCATGCCAGGACCAGCGCAGATTGCGGGCCAGATCACTGAGCGGCCGCAGGGGTTCGGGGAGAACGGGTCGGACGGTGAATCGACGGATCGCCTTCACTTTCCACCTCGACGCGTGTCGCTGTGCGGACGCACAACGCTGTGCGCCTCGTCGTCAACCTCGACGGTATCCGTGTGGAGGGCTTCGCAACCACGGCACGTCCAAGAGCACGCCACACTCCTACGCCGTCCGGAAAACGCCGCAACCTTCACGCGTCCACCATGGCCGACATGGCCGATTCCGCCCCCATAGGCCCTCTTGTGGGCCTTCTACACCGCACGAGAGGCTGCCAAGTGGAGTCAATGGAGGGGAATTCGGACCATGGCACGGACGCGAACACGGCGTCTGCGCTTGACAGGGGGTCTGACCGCGGTGGCCTGTGCCGCCACGCTTTCGGCCATCACCCTGCCTGCGCACGCCGCACCGGAGGGGCAGATACTCGGCGCCGGTGAGCCCGGCTCCGTCAGCGGAAGTTATCTCGTGACGCTCAAGGGGGGAACGAAGGCTCCGTCGGCGACCGGAAAAGGCATCGCCGAGAAGTACGGGGCGAAAATAAGCCACGCCTACGGCTCGGTCCTCAACGGCTACGCCGTCAAGGCCAACGAGAGACAGGCCAAGCTGCTCGCGGCCGACTCGCAGGTCGCCTCGGTCGTCCAGGACACGCGTGTGTCGCTGGACCACACGCAGAAGAACCCGCCGTCCTGGGGCCTGGACCGGATCGACCAGCCGAGCCTGCCGCTGGACAGGAGCTACACCTGGCCCGAGTCCGCGGGCAAAGGGGTCACCGCGTACGTGATCGACACCGGTATCCGCATCACGCACAAGGACTTCGGCGGCCGGGCGAGCTACGGCTGGGACTTCGTCGGAAACGACAGGACCGCAGCCGACGGCAACGGGCACGGCACCCACGTCGCCGGCACCATCGCCGGCACGGCGTACGGCGTCGCCAAGCAGGCGAAGGTCGTCGCCGTCCGCGTCCTCGACAACGACGGCTCCGGTACGACATCGCAGGTCATCGCGGGCATCGACTGGGTGACCAAGCACGCGAGGAAACCGGCGGTCGCCAACCTCAGCCTGGGCGGCTACTACAACGCCCAGCTGGACGCGGCCGTCCGCAACTCCATCGCCTCGGGCGTCACGTACGCAGTCGCCGCGGGGAACGACGGCCTCCCGGCCGCCCTCTACTCCCCGGCGGACGTGAAGGAGGCCATCACGGTCGGCGCGACCGACAAGAAGGACGCGCGGGCGAGCTTCTCCAACTTCGGCTCGGTCGTGGACCTGTTCGCCCCCGGAGTGTCGATCACCTCGGACTCCTACGCGAGCGACACCGGGAAGGCGACCTTCTCCGGTACGTCGATGGCGACTCCCCACGTCACAGGCACGGCCGCCCTGTATCTGGCCGACCATCCGAAGGCCACGCCGGCCCAGGTCTCCAAGGCACTCGTCAAGCTGGCGGTGTCCGGGAAGGTCTCCGGCCGGGGCCTCGGCTCACCGGACGAACTTCTGCAGGTGCCGCCTTCTTAGTCACACAGTCCCAAGACCGGTCCCGTTCGTTCACGAACGGGACCGGTCTTGTGTGTAGACATACGCGTGAGTAGTTAACAAAGTGCCGGATTGCGCACCCGAATAGGGTGGGAAGGCTCCTCCGGTACACGACTCAGGTACTCCACAGACACACCACGCAACATCACCCGCAGGACCCACCTCCCCACTGCCATCCGCCCACCCACGTTGACGCGGACAGGAGCGGTCATGCCCGCCACGCACCACTCGTCAGCACCCCCGACGACCAGCACCGAAGCGCCTCCCGTGCGCCCCGCCGACGCCGGACCGCCGACCCCGGAGCCACCCTCCGCGGGCGGCACCGCGGGCATCGGGCGCATACCCGTCCTCGATGTCCGCCCCGTGGTCCAGCACGGGCGCAGGCCGGCCAAGGCCGTGACCGGCGAGTCGTTCGAGATCTCGGCCACCGTGTTCCGCGAGGGCCACGACGCGGTCGCCGCCAACGTCGTCCTCACGGATCCGGAGGGCCGTGCCGGTCCATGGACGCCGATGCGGGAGCTGGCCCCGGGCACCGACCGCTGGGGCGCCGCTGTCACCGCCGGCGAACCCGGCCACTGGACGTACACGGTGGAGGCCTGGGGCGACCCGATCACCACCTGGCGGCACCACGCCCAGATCAAGATCCCGGCGGGGATGGACACGGACCTGGTGCTGGAGGAAGGGGCGCGGCTGTACGAGCGGGCGGCCGACGGCACCCCCGAGGGCGGCGGACGGAACGTGATCGTCGCCGCCGTGGACGCCCTGCGGGACGAGACCCGCCCGGCCGCCTCGCGCCTGGCGGCGGCGTTGACGCCGGAGGTGGATGCGGTGCTGGCCCGGCATCCGCTGCGGGAGTTCGTCACCGCCTCGCAGACCCTGCCGCTGCTGGTG
>NZ_JBIAWI010000007.1:0-466414 GCF_042895385.1 Streptomyces sp. NPDC001401 | reverse complement strand
AACGATCTGATCGCCCGAACTCTCCCGCAACGACGCCCGAACCATGTCTGAGCAGCGGAAACTCAACGATCACATCCGGAAAGACAACGGCTTCTGAGATTCATGCTCTGACAACGACACTCACTCACGCATGGTTACGCTCACTCATCCGACTTTGAAGACCAGCAGTTGAAGACCCCCCACATCCATGGCTGCCGCTGCAGTTTCCAGCGCGGGTTCGATCAAGGGGGTGGTTGGGGCAACTCTGGTGTCTCTAGGATGTATTGCCTTGCGTGCTGGTGCGCTGGGTAAGGCGCGGGAGTGGGGGCGACGATGGAGTCGGGAAAGCAATTGTCGACGAAGATTGATGCGACGGTCCCGACGGCCGCTCGCATGTACGACCACTATCTGGGCGGCAAGGACAACTATGCCGTCGACCGGGCTGCCTGCGAGGAACTGGACAAGGTGGTGCCCAGCACACGGGCGCTGGCGCTGAACAACCGGCGTTTCCTGCAGCGGGTGGTGGGCACGCTGGCGCGGGAGTACGGCATGCGCCAGTTCCTCGACCACGGGTCGGGTCTGCCCACGCAGAACAACGTGCACCAGGTGGCGCAGCAGGTCGATCCGGCGTCGCGGGTGGTCTACGTCGACAATGACCCGATGGTCCTGGTGCATGGCCGGGCCCTGCTGGAGCAGGACGAGCGCACCGCCG
The DNA here is from genome assembly GCF_042895385.1 of Streptomyces sp. NPDC001401. Classification (NCBI taxonomy): domain Bacteria; kingdom Bacillati; phylum Actinomycetota; class Actinomycetes; order Kitasatosporales; family Streptomycetaceae; genus Streptomyces; species Streptomyces sp. NPDC001401. The sequence continues at coordinate 465,723 of NZ_JBIAWI010000007.1, read as the reverse complement.
TCATCCAGGCGGACCTGCGCGAGACCGACGCGATCTTCTCCCACGCCGACACCCAGCGGCTGATCGACTTTTCGCAGCCCGTGGCGGTGCTGTTCAACTCGGTGTTCCACTGCATTCCGGACAGCGACAGCGACGGGCCGCCGGCGGTGGTGCGGCGGGTGGCCGAACGGCTCGTGCCCGGCAGCTGTCTGGTGATGTGCCAGCTGGTCAGCGAGGACCCGGAGGTGCGGGACTTCGTCACCAATTTCATGGATCAGGCGACGCAGGGACACTGGGGCCGGGTGCGGCAGGAGAAGGACGTCGCGGCGTGGTTCGAGGGGATGGACATCCTCGAGCCGGGCCTGGTGGAGGTGTCCACCTGGCGGCCGGACAACGAGGTGGCGCCGCGTCAGCTCACCCAGGAGTGGATCGAGTTCGGCGGAGTGGGCCGACTCCGGTAGTGGGGCGCGCGGGGGTCACGCCCCCGCGTACCGCCGCTCGACGGTGTCACGGAGGAGGGCCAGCGACTCGCGGGGGTTGAGGGCCTCGTCAGCCAGCCGGTCCAGGGTCACCCGGTACTCCTCCGTCTCGTCGCGGTCCTCCAAGAACGTGGCGCTCCGGATGTGCTCGAGATAGACGATGTCGGGCAGGTCGAGGCCGCCGAAGCGCAGGTAGGTGACGGGGATGGCCGGTGCGGAGGCGTTCGTCACGTCCAAGGGGACGATCTGGACGGTCACATGAGGCAGCTGCGCCATCGTGACCAGGTGCTCCAGCTGCGCGCGCATCACCTCGCGGCTGCCCAGGACGCGCAGCAGCACCGACTCGTCGACGATCGCCCACAGCTGGGGGGCATCGGTGCGCCGGAGCAACTCGCTTCGCCGGGTGCGGAGTTCGACACGGCGCTCCACCTCGCGGGCCGGCGCCGTGGGCAGGCCGCGCTCCACCACGGCACGGGTGTAGGCCGGAGTCTGCAGCAGCCCGGGAACGTACTGGATCTCGAACGTGCGGATCGCCTGGGCCGCTTCCTGCAGCCCGACCAGACGGTCGAACCACTCCGGCATCAGCCGCTTGTCGAAGCGCTGCCACCATCCCGGTTCCCCGGCCCGCCGCAGCAGCTGCAGCAGCACCGACGTCTCGTAGTCCTCCGTCTTGTACAGGTCCAGCAGTGCTCGGACGTCGCCCTCGGTGGGCGGGCGGCGGCCCTTGCCCGCCTCGATGCGTGACAGTTTCGCCGGGCTGAACCCCACGGCGCGCGCGGCCTGTTCCTGAGCCATGCCCACGTCTTCGCGGATACCCGCCAGCTGAACCCCGACCAGCATCTTCAGCAACGTCGGAGCGGGTTCGGTGCGACTCAGATACGGTTCGAGGCGGGAGATGCGCGGTGACTCGGAGTGCATCCTGACTCCCCGTGGGCAGACGACGACAGGCCGCATTATCGCATTGTTGCCGCCTGCCGGTGCATGCCCCGGCCGAAGCGGATCGCCGGTAACCGTGTCACAGCAGGTGGTCGAACTCGCCGTCCTTCGCGCCCGCCAGGAACGCGGCCACCTCGGCCGGCGTGTAGACAAGCGCCGGTCCCTGTGGGTCACGGGAGTTGCGCAGGGCGATGTCTCCGCCGGGCAAGGCGGCCACCTCGACACAATTCCCCTCGGCGTTGCTGTGGCGGCTCTTGATCCAGTCCACGCCCAGCGAACTGGCCCGTACCCCGTTCTGAACTGACGGCACGACACTCTCCTTGCATGTGTTCCGTCACGCCGCAGACCTGGCGCCCCCGTGGGCACAGGCGACGGCGTGCGGCGCCGGACTTCCCCTCGACGCGCGCAATTTCCCGTGAAATTGCACGAAGTCACTCTCGGCGTGGATAATAGCCAAGGCGTCAACCTCCACGCAGACGCCCCGTCCTGACGTCCTCTCAGGGAGGCGCTGTGTCGCCCGCGCACTCGGCAGCCCTGTTCAGCCCGGCTACGAGCACGTCGGATCGAAGTGCACCGCCGGATGTACCCCCGCATGGCACGCCCAGAACTGCCGCCCTGCGCCTGCCCGACACCGGCCGGGAATGCGCCCAGGCGCGCGACTTCACCGACCGGGCCCTCGACGTCTGGCAGTTGGACCACTGCCGTGACGACGCGCTGAGCATCGTCTCCGAACTCGTCGCCAACGCCGTGGTGCACGCCCGGCCGGGCAACCCCGTCGGCGAGGCCGAGCTCGAGGTATGGCTGAGGCTCACCCTGCGCTCCGACCACCTGGTGTGTGCCGTCACCGACCCGGCCAGCACCCTGCCGGCCTGCCCGAGGAGGACGGACCAGCTCCAGGAGCACGGCCGCGGCCTGCACATCGTCGAGGCCCTGTCCGCACACTGGGGCTGGACCCGCTCCGCCCCCACCGGCAAGACCGTCTGGGCCATGCTGCCCACCCGTCGCACTGCCCTACCGAACGGCACCGCGACGCCCTGAAGCCATGAGCATCCTCGTCGGACACGACCGGTCGGCCACCACGCTCGGAGACGTCGCACAGGTGCCCTGGCGCGAGATCAAGGACGCCACCGGATCCGCTGCGGCCATCCCCTTCCTGCTCGCCGCCGTCGCCTCGGGCGACGCGGGCGCAGCGCGCACCGCGCTGGAACGACTGCGCAACCGGATCTGCCGGTACGGCTTCCTCGTCGACTAGGCAACCGCTTCGATCGGGCAGTAGAAGCAGAAAGATGCCCTTTCGCGGAGGCGTGGAAGCTTGCAGAGGCTGCACATGCCGCTGTGGGAAGGTGCTGGTCATCGTCCCGGGCGACGGTGCAGAGCTGCACTCGTGAACAGCGGGGGCTCGGCGACAAAGGCAGGTATTGATCCGCCTGGTCACAGGGGAGGCCGTGGCGAGGCGGCCTGTCCAGGGATGAGCCCGGATCGCAGCGGTGGGGCCGGTGGTGGCGGCGGGGGTTTCGGTTCGCGCCATGCGGCCACCGGTTTGGTCAGTCACCTGATGGTGCCCAGCGGCCGGGCCCGGCCGCTGGGCCGGCTGCAGGCACCCAAGGTTCCCGCCCGCAGCCCGCTGCTGCTGGGCCCCGACGGCTTCGTCTCACCGCGCGCAGCCGACATCCTCACGTGCCCTGCCCTCGCCGGCCTGGTCGGAACGCCGTCGCTCAACGGTCACGGGCTCCAGGACAGGCATCCCAGCAGAGCGACCTTCCGATTCCTCGGGCACAGGGAGCGGTTGCCGGCAAGGCGTGGACGTGTCCACCTTCGGTGCGATCAGGCGGAGCCTCGACGCCGCAGCCTCGGCTTCCCGATCGGTCCGCGCGGCGACGGCGAGAAGGCGGAAAGCGGCGGACGGCCACAGTTCGACGCACACCACGTGTCTGCCGGGCCGCACTGCCACGAAGTCCTTCCCGGCGTGATGGCCGCGCATGCCAAGGCACAGGGCGCCAGGAATGCAGATGCCACCCTCTGGGATTCCGCGCAGGACACGCCACCAGTCCGGCTCGACCGTCACCCGGCGCACCGCCGCCAGCGGCACACGCACGTCACCGCGGCGCACGGCCGCCTTCTCCCACAAGGCCAGCCGCACAACCAGGTCATCACCCTCGACGAGTATGCGAGCCATCGTTGTGCCTCCCCTCCATCTTCGCTCAGGGAGACATGCGCTGGGTGCGGAGCGGGTCCAGGCGGCATCTGACCTGCCCTTGGTCCACCCGCACGGCTCGGGCCAGGACCGGGCCGTGGTCGTCCGGTCGTGTAGATCCGCGTCAAGCGGCTGCGCCTGGGCCGACTCCCGCGCGCTTCCGGGGAGAGCGACTGGCACCCGGGCGATGATCTTCTTCGTCGGCTGCAGCCTCGACGGGCCGGCCGGTCACGATGCTCGGCGAGCACCACCGCTTGCCGCACCGAAGCCTGGACCCCGGCACGAGCCGTCCGGCCTGTCCCAGTCGCGCCGACCGGTCTGGAAGGGGGCTGGGCTGCGGCGCGTGATCCACCTCGCCTGCATCCATGTCGCCGATGCCCCGGAGGCGACGGTCGCCCAGCCCCAGGAGCGCTGCTTGTGATCCGGGGCGCGGAGGACCGGGTCAGTACGCGTGCGTGCCAGCGGCGGGTGGCCCGGGCCGGTGCGGAGAGCGGCGGAGCAGGCAGCGTCCCGGCCGGACGCAGGAATCGTCCGAGTCGTCGATGCCTGGAGGCAAGGCACCGGCCGGTCTCATGACCCCGGCAAGGTCGCGCTGTCCGGCTGGGGCACCAGGTCGCGCTGATACCAAGTGCCCGGCTTACCGCCGAGGTGGGCCGGGTCGGCGGCGCCGACGGGGACGAACCCGGCTTTGGTCAGCACCTTGTGGGACGCGACATTCTGGCGGGCCGCGGCCGCTCGCACTGTGCGCAGCCCGTGCCGGGCCGCCGCCAGTTGGCACACTTCCCTGACGGTCGCGGTCGCCACGCCGCGGCCTGCGACGTGCTGGGCGACCCGGTAGCCGAGTTCCGCAGTGTGGTCCTCGATGTCGACCAGGTTGAACCTGCCGAGCACCGAGCTGTCCTCGGCGACGAGCACATAGAAGGCGCAGATGCCTGCCTCCTGCTCAGCCAGCAAGGCGTTGTACCTGTCGGTGAACTGGGCGAAGTAGTCGTCGCCGCGGTCGGAGATCGAGGCAGCGAAGTAGCCGCGATTGGCCAACTCGAAGGCCAGGACCGCCGGCGCATGGCCAACATGCAGCCGCTTCAGCTCGGGCATTGCCCAACCCTACCCAGGCGGTACGCCGAGGCCACCTTGTTTTCTCCGACGGCGGCAGCCCGTCGGCGCCGGTCTGCTCGACACCCTCCCCAAACAACAACGTCGGCTTCCAAGACCCCAACCGGGTCCCGGAAGCCGACGTCACGCCGGGTCCGCACCGACCAGCAGCATCGCTCCCCGGCGGCCGAGCGCTCTCCACACAGGTTCAGCGGTGGCTGAACCAGCTCGTGGCCGAGGTGGCCTTGTTGTCGTAGTCGAACAGGGCCTGGTTCTCCCAGCCATTGCCGGAGGTGGAGTCGGTCGGGTCCCAGCCGTTGCCGGTGACCGCGGTCCAGGTCGCCTCCCAGTAGAAGACGCCGAGGCCCTTGTTGCCGGGGACGGCCTCCACGATGTTCGCGACGGCGTTCATCCAGGCCAGCTGGCCGGCCTGGGTGGCCGGGTAGCCGGTGACCAGTTCGCCGGTGGTGTCGATCTGGTTGGTGAGCGAGTCCTTGCTGTCCAGCCGGAACGGGTAAGCCGTCTCGGCGATGAACACCGGCTTGCCGTAGCGGGAGACCACGTCGTCCAGGGTGGTCTGCGCGGCGGCCAGTGAGCCGTGCCAGTAGCCGTAGTACGACAGGCCGATCACGTCGTAGTTGATGCCGTATGTCTTGGCGTTGTCGAACCACCAGCGGACGGTGGCGTCGTCACCGGCATTGGCCAGGTGCAGGGCGACCTGGGTGCTGGAGGAGACCGCCTTGACCGCGCTGTAGCCGGAGTTGATCAGGCCCGCGAGCTGCGACCAGTTGTCCGTGGAGCCCTCGTTCCACAGCATTCCGGCGTTGATCTCGTTGCCGACCTGAACCATGTCGGCGGTGGTGCCCTGGGACTTGAGTGCGTTGAGGACGTCGTAGGTGTGGTTGTAGACGTCGGTCTTCAGCTGGCTGTAGCTGTGGCCGGACCAGGCTGCGGGCTTGCTCTGGGCGCCCGGGTCGGCCCACTTGTCCGAGTAGTGGAAGTCGACCAGCAGCTTCATGCCGGCCGCCTTGATGCGCTTGGCCATGGCCAGCACGCGCGTCTTGTTGTTGTAGCCGTCGGCGGGGTTGACCCACACCTTCAGGCGCGCGTAGTTCATGCCGGCGTTCTTCAGGATGGTGACCGCGTCGCCGGTGGTGCCGGAGCTGGTCTTGTAGACGCCGCCGAGGGCCTCGCTCTTGGCGAGGGAGGAGATGTCGGCACCCTTGATGGACAGGCCGGTTGATCCGGATGCGAAGGTCAGGTCGTCAACATTGATCCAGTTGCCGGCGTTCGCGTCACTGTTGATGCTGATGGTGCACTGACTGTTCGTCACATTGATCGATGTGACGATGCGCACCCAGCTGCTGGTGGACACCGGAAGGTCGGTGCGCTGCTCCGAACTGCCGCAGTTCTTCAGGGCTATGTAGGCGGCGTTCTGCCCGCCGCTGGAGCGGACCCAGGCGGTGAGTGTGTAGTTGCCGTTGGTCAGCCCCGACAGGTACTGGTACGTCTCGACCTTGTAGGCGGAGGCCGAGTAGTGGGACAGGCGGTAACTGCCGCTGTGGCCACCGGATTCGGTGAACGAGGCGGAGTTCTGTCCGGCTGCCGAGTATGTCGACCAGCCGGTCGGCGTGGCGGTACCGGTGCCGTCGGACTCGAAGCCGCCGTTGGTGAGCGTGCTTGCCGCCTGCGCGCTGGATGCGGGCAGGGCGATCAGGGCGAGCCCGGCCACGAGCGGCAGCAGCAGGGCCCTGAGGGTGCGTCTGGGATGGAACATCGTCGTCCGTCGTCCCTTCGACGAATGGGGGATGGGGGGATCCCCTCCGATGGGGGTGTCCCTCCGGTGGCGCCGGAGGGAGAGCCCCTCCGCCCGCGGCTCTCGTGGCACGCGCGGGCGGAGGGGAGTCGGCTCAGCCGTCGAGTCGTACGACCCTGACGGCTCCCGCGGGGACCTCGAGGCGGCCCGCGGCCCGTTCGCCGGTCAGCAGCTCGGTGCCGTGCGCCTCCAGCGGCACCTTGGCGTCCGACGCGGTGTGGTTGACGGCGAAGAGGTAGCTGCCCGACTCGCCGGTGCGGCGTACCACTTCGACGTCGCGGGGCAGGTCGGCGCGCGGGGCGACGCGCGCGTCCTCGATCGCCCAGCCCAGCAGGGCATCCAGTCCCTCGGCGCCGAGGCGGGTGGAGACGTACCAGGCGGTGCCCTCGCCGAGGCGGTGGCGGGTGACGGCGGGGTGGCCCGCGGTCAGGCCGTCGGTGTAGGTCCACACGGTCTCGGCGCCGCGCGGCACCACGAACTCCGTCCACACGTCGCCGCTGAGCTCGGAGCCGTCCGGGCCGCTGATGCATACCGACTGGCCCTGCAGCAGCGGCGAGAACTCCTCGACCGTCAGGCCGAGGACGTCCCTGAGCGCGCCCGGATAGGCGCCCTCGTGCACGGCGTCGTGCTCGTCGACGATGCCGGAGAAGTACGACACGACGAGGGTGCCGCCGCCCTCGACGTACTGCTTGAGGTTGTTGCCGGCCGCCTGCGTCATCAGATACAGGGCGGGCACGACGACAAGGGGATATGCCGACAAGTCGGCTTCCGGGTGAGCGAAGTCGACCGTGAGGTGGCGGTCATAGAGGGCCTCGTAGAAGGCGTCGGCGCGTTCGCGCGCGTCGTGGTCCTCGCTGGGGCGCCATTCGAGGTTCTGCGCCCACCAGGAGTGCCAGTCCCACAGGACGGCGACGTCGGCCTGGGTGCGGGTGCCGCGGATCTGGCTCAACGAGTCGAGGGCGGCGCCCAGTTCGACGACCTCGCGCCACACCCGGGTCTCCGTGCCGCCGTGCGGGAGCATCGCCGAGTGGAACTTCTCGGCACCGCGCCGGGACTGGCGCCACTGGAAGAACATGGCGCCGTCGGAGCCGCGGGCCACATGGGCGAGGGAGTTGCGGGCCATCTGGCCGGGGGCCTTGGCGGGGTTGCGGGGCTGCCAGTTGACGCCCGAGGTGGAGTGCTCAAGGAGCAGCCAGGGGGCGCCGCCCGCGACGGAGCGGGTCAGGTCGGCGGCCATCGCGAGGTTGACGTGGGTGCGGCGGCCGTCGGTGATCAGGTAGTGGTCGTTGGTGACGAGGTCGACCTCGCGGCCCCAGGCCCAGTAGTCGACGGAGTCGCACTGGCTCAGGGCGGTCATGAAGTTCGTCGTGACCGGGACGCCGGGAGAGAGGCGGTGCAGGATGTCCCGTTCCATCGCGAAGTTCTCGCGCATGGTGGCGTCGGCGAAGCGCTTGTAGTCCAGTGCCTGGGCCGGGTTGACGGCGGTCGGGGTGGTGCGCGGCGGGTTGATCTGCTCGAAGTCCGTGTAGCGCTGGCCCCAGAAGGCTGTGCCCCAGGCCTCGTTGACGCCTTCGATCGTCTCGTACGCCGTCTGCAGCCAGCGGCGGAAGTGGGCGGCGCAGGAGTCGCAGTAGCAGGCCGAGACGGGGACGCCGTACTCGTTGTGCACGTGCCACAGCGCGAGGGCCGGGTGGTTGCCGTAGCGCTCGGCGAGCTTTGTGGTGATGCCGGCGGCGGCCGCGCGGTAGTCGGGGTTGCTGTGACAGATGGCGGCGCGGGAGCCGAATTCGTGGCGCACGCCCGCGGCGGTCACGGGGAGGGCCTCGGGGTGGGCCCGGTAGAACCAGACCGGCGGGCACACGGTGGGCGTGCCCAGGTCGGCGCGTATGCCGTTCTCGTGCAGCAGGTCGAGCAGGCGGTCCAGCCAGCCGAAGTCGTAGACCCCGGGTGAGGGCTCCAGCAGCGCCCAGGAGAAGATCCCGACACTCACCATGGTGACGCCGGCCTCCCGCATCAGCCGGACGTCCTCATGCCAGACGCTTTCCGGCCACTGCTCGGGGTTGTAGTCCCCACCGAAGGCGAGCCTGGTGAGGCCCCTGGGGCTGGTCTCCGGCATGGATCTCTCCCGTATTTATTGATCATTTGGGAACGTGCACACACAGCGGCGGCGGTGCGAGCCCAACATAACCGCACAGCAACAACCATTGACAAGTGTCCGGGATGTTTCTCTACTGTGAACGCTCACAGAGAGCGTCTCAGGTCCTCGCGACGGGCGGGGACCTGGCTCATGTGATTCGCATGGCAGGTTCCCGCAAGAGGCGGGGACCCAGGTCAGGGGAGAGATCCATGCCCAACACGAAGCGCGTTCGCCTCGTGGCATCCACCATCGCCGTTGCCCTCGGCGCCACCGCACTCGCCGCCTGCGGCTCGTCCGACAGCGACAGCAAGACCGAATCGGGTCCGGTCTCGCTGACGTACTGGACCTGGACGCCCGGCATGGACAAGGTCGTCGACCTGTGGAACAAGGGGCAGGGCAAGAAGGACCAGATCACCGTCACGGTGAAGAAGCAGGCGTCCGGCGACTCGCTGGTCACCAAGATCCTCACCGCGCACAAGGCGAAGCAGGCACCGGACCTGGTGCAGGCCGAGTACCAGGCGCTGCCGACGCTGGTCAGCAATGACGCCCTGGCCGACATATCGAAGGACGTCGGCGACGCGAAGAGCAAGTTCGCCGAGGGCGTCTGGCAGCAGACCACGCTGGGCACGGACGCCGTGTACGCGGTGCCGCAGGACATCGGCCCGATGATGTTCTACTACCGCGCCGACCTCTTCAAGAAGTACGGCCTGACGGTCCCGACCACCTGGGAGCAGTTCGCCGACACCGCCCGCGCGCTGAAGAAGAAGGCCCCGGACAAGGACCTGACGACCTTCTCCGCCAACGACTCCGGCCTCTTCGCGGGCCTCGCCCAGCAGGCCGGCGCCAAGTGGTGGACCACCTCCGGCAACAAGTGGAAGGTCGGCATCAACGACACGGCCACCAAGAAGGTCGCCGACTTCTGGGGCGGCCTGGTCAAGGAGGGCGCCGTCGACAACCAGCCGATGTACACCCCGGCCTGGAACAAGGCGCTCAACACCGGCAAGCAGATCGCCTGGGTCTCCGCCGTGTGGGCGCCGGGCACGCTGACCACGGCCGCGCCCGACACCAAGGGCAAGTGGGCCATGGCCCCGCTCCCCCAGTGGTCCGCGGGCGAGAACGTCACCGGCAGCTGGGGCGGCTCCTCCACCGCCGTCACCACGGACTCCAAGCACCGGGCGGCCGCCGCGAAGTTCGCCGCCTGGCTGAACACCGACGGCTCCGCCCTCCAGGCGCTGGCCAAGGAGAGCGGCATCTACCCGGCCGCCACCAACGCCCAGACCAGCGGCGCCTTCGCCACCCCGCCGGCGTACTTCTCGAACCAGTCGGACTTCTACACCAAGGCCGCCGAGATCGCGAAGACCACGGCGCCCTCGGCCTGGGGCCCGAACGTGAACGTCGCCTACACGACCTTCAACGACGCCTTCGGCGCCGCCGCGAAGAACAAGTCGGACTTCACCGCCGCCCTGGACAAGATGCAGGACGCCACGGTCGCCGACCTCAAGAAGCAGGGCTTCGAGGTCTCCGAGTGACCAGCGCACGCCGGAAGTCGTACGGGGTCAAGGGGGCCCCGTACGCCTTCCTCCTCCCCGCGACGATCCTCTTCGCCCTGTTCTTCGCGCTGCCCATCGGCTACGCGGTCTGGCTCAGCTTCCGCAAGGTGCACGTCTCCGGGCTCGGCCTGGGCTCGGGCGCCCGCAAGGAGGTCTGGGCCGGCCTGGAGAACTACACCGACGCCCTCACCGACAGCGAACTGCTGCACGGGGCGCTGCGCGTCCTCGGCTACGGCCTCATCGTCATCCCGGTGATGCTCGGCCTCGCCCTGCTGTTCGCGCTGATGCTCGACTCCGACAAGGTGCGCCTCGCGCCCTTCACCCGGCTCGCGATCTTCCTGCCGTACGCCATCCCCGGCGTGGTGGCGGCGCTGCTGTGGGGCTTTCTGTACCTGCCGGACGTCAGCCCCTTCTACTACGTGCTCGAGAAGCTGCACATGCCGCAGCCGAACCTGCTCGACGGCGGCCCGCTGTACGTCGCGCTGTCGAACATCGCGGTCTGGGGCGGCACCGGCTTCAACATGATCGTCATCTACACCTCGCTGCAGGCGATCCCGGCCGAGGTGTACGAGGCGGCGAAGCTGGACGGCGCCACCCCGCTGCAGATCGCGCTGAGGATCAAGATCCCGATGGTGGCGCCCTCGCTGGTGCTGACCTTCTTCTTCTCGATCATCGCGACGCTGCAGGTGTTCAACGAGCCGACCACCCTCAAGCCGCTCACCAACTCTGTGTCCACGACCTGGAGTCCGCTGATGAAGGTGTACCGGGACGCCTTCGGCACGGGCGACATCTACCAGGCGGCCGCCGAGGCCGTGATCATCGCCCTCGCCACGCTGGTGATGTCCTTCGGCTTCCTGCGTGCCGCGAACCGCCGCCAGAAGCAGGAGGCAGCACGATGAGTTCTCTTGCCGTCCAGAAGGCCCCCTCGGCGGCCGGCACGACCGGCGCCGCCCAGAGCCGCCCGCCGCTGCGCAGGCGGATCGCGTTGATCCCGACGATCACCCTGGTGCTCGGTGCCGTCTACATGTTGCTGCCGGTGGTCTGGGTGGTGATCGCGTCCACCAAGTCCAGCACCGAGCTGTTCTCGACTTTCACGTTCCTGCCGGGTTCGGGCTTCGTCGACAACATCAAGGATCTCAACTCCTACCGCGGCGGCGTCTACTGGAAGTGGATGGGCAACTCCGCCCTCTACGCCGGTCTCGGCGCCCTGCTGTCGACCTGCGTGTCGTCGTTCAGCGGCTACGCGCTCGCGACCTACCGCTTCCGCGGACGCGAGACGATCTTCAACGTCCTGCTCGCAGGCGTACTGATGCCGCCGATCATTCTCGCCGTCCCGCAGTACCTGCTGATGGCGAAGGCGGGCGTCACGGACTCGTACCTGTCGGTGCTGCTCCCGCAGGTCCTCTCCCCCTACGGCGTCTACCTCGCGCGCATCTACGCGGCCGCCGCCGTGCCCAGCGACGTGGTGGAGGCCGGGCGGATGGACGGCGCGAGCGAGTGGCGGATCTTCACCCGGGTCGCGCTGCCGATGATGATCCCCGGGCTGGTGACGGTGTTCCTGTTCCAGTTCGTCGCGATCTGGAACAACTTCCTGCTGCCGTACATCATGCTCAGCGACGACGAGAAGTTCCCGATCACGCTCGGCCTCTACACGCTCCTGGAGCAGGGCGCCAACACCCCGGCGCTGTACACGGGGGTCATCACCGGCGCGTTCCTCGCGGTGTTCCCGCTGATCGCGCTCTTCCTGGTCATCCAGCGCTTCTGGAGCCTCGATCTGCTCTCCGGGGCCGTAAAGTCATGACCATGAGCAGCACGGGGGGCCGACGCAGACCGCCGACGATCCACGACGTGGCCCGCGAGGCGGGTGTCTCGCGGGGCACCGTCTCGCGGGTGCTCAACGGCGGGCACTACGTCAGCCCGTCCGCCCAGGAGGCGGTCAACGCCGCGATCCGCAAGACGGGTTACGTCGTGAACCGGCACGCCCGCTCGCTGATCACCGGGCGTTCGGACTCCGTCGGCTTCCTGCTGACGGAGCCTCAGGAGCGGTTCTTCGAGGACCCGAACTTCAATGTCCTGCTGAGCGCGTGCACCCAGGCGCTGGCCGCACATGACATCCCGCTGCTGCTGATGCTGGCGGGCACCGAGGACGAACGGCGGCGCATTACGCGGTACATCACGGCCGGGCATGTCGACGGGGTGCTGCTGGTCTCCAGCCACTCCGGGGACCCGGTCGCGGAGCAGCTGCGCGAGGCGGGGGTGCCCCTCGTCCAGTGCGGCAAGCCCATGGGACTCGGCTCCAAGGTGAGCTATGTGGCGGCCGACGACCGGGACGGCGCCCGTGACATGGTGCGCCACCTGCTGTCGCGGGGGCGCCGCCGCATAGGCATGGTGAGCGGCCCGCTGGACACCCCGGGCGGTGTCGACCGCCTCGCCGGCTACAAGGAAGTACTCACGGAAGCGGGCGTCGAGATCGACGAGCGGCTGATCGTCTCCGGCGACTACAGCCGGGCCAGCGGCGAGGCGGGCTGCGAACGGCTGCTGGCACAGGCACCGGACATGGACGCCGTGTTCGTGGCCTCCGACCTGATGGCGCAGGGCGCCCTGACGGCGCTGCGCCGGGCGGGCCGCCGGGTCCCCGAGGACGTGTCGGTGGGCGGCTTCGACGACTCCATCGCGGCGACGGAGGCCACCCCCGCCCTCACCACGATCCGCCAGCCCTACGACCGCATCAGCGCCGAGATGGTACGGGTGCTGCTGGCACAGATAGGGGGCGAGGACCCGGCGGCGGTGATTCTGCCGACGGAGCTGGTGAAGCGGGAGTCGACGTAAGGACCCCGTGCAAGGACCTCGTGCAAGGACCCCGTCGAGGGCGCGCTGATCGGCGTTCCGGCCGTCGGCGCGCCCTCGGCTCTGACTTTCCCGGTCAACCGATCAGGATCGAAGAAGCCGATTCCCCCTCCCCCGTCCTAGCGTGAAAGCACCGACGAAATCCGTCGGACCATCCACTGCGGAGGAGCACGCCATGACCGCCGGCCTCAAGACGATCATCTACCCCGTCAAGGACATCGCCCGGGCGAAGTCCCTGTTCAGCGCCCTGCTGCAGGTGGAGCCGTACGCGGATGAGCCGTACTACGTCGGCTTCAAGGACGCCGGACAGGACGTCGGCCTCGACCCCAACGGGCACGCGAAGGGCCTCACCGGGCCGGTGCCGTACTGGCACGTCGACGACATCCGTGGGCGGCTCGCCGCACTGGTGGACGCCGGTGCGGAGGTGGTGCAGGACGTCCAGGACGTCGGCAACGGCAGGCTGATCGCCTCGCTGAAGGACGCAGACGGCAATCTGGTCGGGCTGCTGCAGGACCCGCCCGCCTGACGACCGCCAAGCTGCATGCACCCGCATTCATTGCACAGTCAACGAATGGCTGTTTCGGTGTTACCGTGCGGGTATGGCAGTGAAGACGGCCGACGCCCGGCTCGAGGAGAAATGGCGGGACATCCTCTCCGTGCACGCCCGCACGATGTGCGAGATCGACCGGGTCCTGCACCCGCACGGCCTGGGCGCGAGCGATTTCGAGGTGCTCGACATCCTCGCGTCCGAGGCGCCCGGCGAGGGCGACCAGTGCCGGGTGCAGAACCTCGCGGGACGCGTCCACCTCAGCCAGAGCGCACTGTCCCGGCTCATCGGCCGGCTGGAGAAGGACGGCCTGGTGGTCCGCTCGGTCTGCGCGGAGGACCGGCGCGGTGTGTATGTCGCCCTGACCGGCAAGGGCCGCGCCCTGCACGCCGAGGTGCTGCCGCTGCAGCGTGAGGTGCTGGGTCGGCTGCTGGGCGGGCGGGCCGTGGGCAAGGGTTCTTCCGAGGGATGAGGCCTGTCCGGCTGACGGTCTTCAGCCGAGCTGCTCGGCCAGTCCGACGACGATGCCCTCGGGGCCGCGGACATAGCAGAGCCGGTAGCTGTCCTCGTACTGCGCCAGCTCGCCGACGAGTTCGGCGCCGTGGCTGCGCAGGCGGGCAACGACGTCCTCGATGTCGTCGATCGCGAACATGATGCGACGAATGCCCAGCGTGTTCGTCGGCGCGTCCTTCGGTTCGGCGCTGATCGCTTTCGGCGCGTGGAACTTCGCCAGCTCGATTCGGCCGTGACCGTCCGGGGTCCGCAGCATTGCGACGTCCTGTCGGACGTCGTCGAGCCCGATGACACGCTCCACCCAACGGCCCTCGATCGGCGCCTTGCCCTCCAGCTCCATGCCGAGTTCGACGAAGAACGAGATGACAGCGTCAAGGTCGTCGACAACGATGAGGACGTTGTCCATCCGCTGGATCGCCATGCTGGGTCTCCTTGGTGGGGTGAGCCACGGTGGTCGCGCTCACCCCTGGGACGGAATCGCCGGGCCGTTCTCGACATCCTCCAGTGCTGCAGACGAACCGCCGACCGTTTCGCCGCCTCAGCGCGTCACAGCGTCGCGGTCGTCTGCTCCCCGGACGCGCTGCCCGCGAGCCACTGGTCCCAGCTCAGGTTGAAGGCGGCGTAGCCGTTGTCGGCCGGGGCCTTGGCGCGGGGGGAGCCGGTGATGGTGACCGGGTCACCCTGCTTGACCTGGCCGTAGAACCACTTGGCGTCCGACATGGACAGGTGGACGCAGCCGTGCGAGCCGCGGGCGCTGCCGCTGCCCGGGTTGGGGTCGCCGGTCGAGTAGTGCACGTAGGTGCCGGACTGGGTCAGGTGGACGTCCCAGGGCAACGTCAGGTCGTAGTAGTTGGCGCTGCCCTTGTCGCAGCTGATGCCGACGCTGCAGGAGGTCATGTGGACCTTCTCCTGCTTGTCGATGACGGCCATCGTGCCGTTCCACGTCGGGTACTCGGCGCTTCCCGCATTGATCGACAGGGTGCGTACCGCCGTGCCGTTCCGGGTCACCTTCATGGTGTGGCCGGTCACCGAGACATCCGCGCGCACGTCGTCGCCGATCGTGAAGGTGTGGGTGTAACCGTGCACGCCGTAGCGCCCGTTGCCGTTGCTGACGCCCTTGAGGTCGGCGTCGACCTTCACCTTCGTACCGGAGGGCCAGTACGTCTTCGGCCGCCAGTCGGCGCGCCTGTCGCCCATCCAGTGCCAGGCGCCGGCCACCGGCTGCGACGCGCTCACCTTCATGTGCTTCTCGACGCCGGCCCGTGCCTTGGCCGCCACCGGGTTCGTGAAGATCACCGAGATGGGCATGGCCACGCCGACCGTGGTTCCGGTCTGCGGGGTGATCGTCTCCAGCAGCATCGGCGGGCCCGCGGGCTTCGTCGGTGACGGCGAGGCACTCGCCTTTCCTGGCGCCTTTGCGTCGTCCCCGCTCGCCTTGCTGCTGCCGCCCCCGCCGCAGGCACTCGTGCCCACCAGCATCGCGACCGTGACGAGTGCGATCCCTATGCCGCCCTTGCGCCGTCCCACGACCTGCCCCGCTCTCTCGCTCCTCGGCCCTGAGGGGCCCACCTCCCTGTCAGACAGTGCCCCCATGGGCCGCAGTTGCACGCGCCGCGTAGATCTTTAGTGATCCATGTCACTCGACTTCGCAAACCTCCGCCCTTCGAGGCTTCGATCGACCGGCCGCCCGGCCGCCGGGTGCTGTCTCAGTCGATCTCGTCCGGCCCTGCCGTTTCGCACTGGGAGGTCTCGTTAGGATCTTCTGATCATGGACGTGATGACGGGGAACGAGATGATCGCCATCCCGCCGGGACAGGTGACACTGTCGGACCGGCGAACGCAGCGCAGCTGGTCGGTCGAGCTTGCGCCCTACCAACTCGCGGCGTTCCCGGTCACCCAGGCGTTGTACGGGCAGGTCACGGGCCGGCGGCCGAGTACCGCCCATGGGGACCAGTTGCCCGTCGAGTGTGTCTCCTGGTGGGACGCGGTGCGGTTCTGCAACGCGCTGTCCCGGCGCGGGGGGTTCACGCCCGCGTACCACTTCGGTGCCGACGGCGAAGGTATCGAGTGGGACGCGTCTGCCGACGGGTACCGGCTGCCGACCGAAGCCGAGTGGGAGCACGCCTGCCGTGCCGGTACGGCAGGACCGCGCTACGGGGAGCTCGACGAGATCGCCTGGTACCGCGGCAACTCGCACGAGCGCATCCACGACGTGGGCGGCAAACGCCCCAACACGTGGGGGCTTTACGACATGCTCGGCAATGTCTGGGACTGGTGCTGGGACGTCTACGACGCCGAGGTCTACGGCACCTACCGGGTGCTACGCGGCGGTGGTTGGTTTGATGAGCACTGGAGTTGCCGGGCCTCCGCGCGGCGCCGCAGCCACCCGACCTTCCGGGTCGACGACGTCGGATTCCGCATCGCGCGTTCCCTCGTGTGACAGCCCGTTCGCGTCCGCCCTCGCAGGGAGGCCGTACGTCAGCCGTCGTCCGCAATGGACAGCGCTTCGGCGATCATGCGGGTGGCGAATTCGCGGTCGTCGGTGAGTCGGTTGATGTGCTCCGCGAGCAGGAAGGCAGTGGCTTCCAGGGGATTCATCTCCCCCTCGGTCCAGTACCCGTACTGCTTGCGCCACAGGCTGGGGCTCAGGCCGGTGCCCGCAGCGACGAGCAGGCCGGCCATGGTGGGGATGGCCTCGGCGCCGATGCTCTTGGGCATCATGCGCATCGAGGCCACGAGGTTGGGCACCACGTACTCGATGACGTCCTTGCCGTGATCCTCGTAGGCCATCCGCAGCCACTGCATGAACATGTAGATGACCGTGCACGCGCCGTCCACCAGGTCGTCGACTCCACCGGGCCCCAAGGACGCGGCGAACTGGTCGGTCAGCGCTCGCTGTTCGGCGTCGGTCTGGGGCTTGTCGTCGTAGATGGCCCTGAGTCGAGAGTCGACCATCATGAGCGCTGCGCCCACGTCGCCGGCGGGAGCGTGCTGGGGGTCGCAGGGCGATGACACAGGATTCCTCCTCATTGACCGTCGGTAGCGCGACGTGTTCGTACGGTAGCTCGCCGATGGGGTGAGGGTCTGACGAATCCCGATGAATGGACCTTGGGCGGCTGCGCTCGCGCCGGGCAGAGGTGCCCCGGCCCCGGGCGCGGGCCTTTCCGATCAGGATGCAGCCGAGTGCGCGGAGCACCGCCCAGCCGCGGGCGCGGCGCAGGGTCGCGGTGTCCGGGACTGGCTGATGGGCGTCGTGGAAGCGGTCGGTGACGCCGTCCGGCAGGAGCAGAGAGTGCCGTCCGTGGTGAGAGCGCTGGCCGGATGCAGGTCGCCATGGGGCCACAGTGGCCGGGCCCGCCCAGTCGGGTGCGGCGGTGGCGTCTTCCCAGGTCGCGCGGACTGCGCCCGGGGCGGGGATCAGCCCCCGGCTCGGCGGCCGAGGCGAGCATCTTGGCGAATCCGTCGGCACGGCCCGCCGCGGTCACGGCCGGGCGCTCCGGTGGGAGCGGGTCGGTGAAGGGCCGTCAGGAAAGCGGCCAAGGTGTCGGCCGCCTCCGCGACGCGCGCGGAGGGGGCCTGGTTGGCGGGCTCGCCCGGCACCCAGGTGGTGACGAGCCAGGGCCGCGGAAACCGCTCCGAGAGCCTGCCGAGGCGCTGCGCGATGGGGACCGGCAGGGGAAGGTGCGGGGCGAGGGCGGGCAGCCAGGCGCATTTCTCGCACAGCAGCGCGTCCGCGGACTGCGTCGCCCAGGGCAATCGGACAGCGTGGTCGTCGCCGAGCCGCCACAACTGGTTGTCCCAGCCACACGCGCCGAGCTTCAAGGGGTGATCGGCCAGGTCAAGGCGCTGGTCGCGCAGCAGGTCCCGCACCAACTCCGCTGTGATCTCGATCTGGGTGTGGGGCATGCGGAGCCACGGCAGTCGGATGGTGATCCGCCGTTTGCGGCGCCGGCACTCCGTGTGCCTATGGCGGGGCGGGCCGGCCTAGGGCGCGCACCCCTGCAGGATGAACGCGATCACGTCGTCCAGCCCGTGCTCGTCCGCCTCCGGGGGCAGCATGCCGGTCACCGCGAGATCGGCGTAGCCGTGCAGGGTCGCGAACACCGGGAGGCCGACGCGCTCCATCGGGCCCTGCCGCACCTCGCCCTGGGCCTGGCCCTCGCCGATCAGCCGGACGACCAGGTCCGACCAGCGCTGGGTGGCCTCGAGCAGCGCATCGGAGGCCTCCGGATCGTGCTTGATCGAGTACATCAGGTCGAGCAGCTCGGCATTGGCCCGGGCGAACCCCACATACGCGCGGACCATCGCGTCGAGCCGCTTGGCGAACGCCTCTCCGACGCCGTTCTGTGAGGCCCCGAGGACGGCGGTGAGCCGCTCGAAGCCGGTGAGCGCGAGCGCGTCCAGCAGGGCCTGCTTGTCCTTGAAGTGGCGGCTCGGGGCGGCATGGCTGACGCCGAGGTCGCGGGCGAGTTCGCGCAGTGACAGCGCGGCCGGCCCCTTTTCGCGCAGCGTCTCCTCGGCGCGGGTCAGCAGGGCGGCGCGGAGGTCTCCGTGGTGGTAGCGGCGGGTGCGGGTGTGCATGGGCGTCAGTGTATCGGTCATGTTTGTGCCGCCTACATTGTTGGCGGCGTCACCATTGTTGTCATTGACAGCATTGTTGGCGCCGCCTACATTGGCGGGCATGACTACTGAACCCAGCAAGTGGAACGTCACCGACATCCCCGACCAGACCGGCCGCACCGCCGTCGTGACCGGCGCCAACAGCGGGCTCGGCATCGCCACCGTTCAGGCGCTGGCCGGTGCGGGCGCGCATGTGGTGCTCGCCGTGCGGGATCCCAAGCGCGGCGAGGCCGCCGCCGCGGGCGTGCGCGGGAGCGTGGAGGTGCGCCGCCTCGACCTCGCCGATCTCGCGTCCGTGCGGGAGTTCGCCGGGAGCTGGCGGGGCGACCTGGACCTGCTCGTCAACAACGCCGGTGTCATGAACGTCCCGGAGTCCGCCACGAAGGACGGCTTCGAGATGCAGTTCGGCACCAATCACCTGGGGCACTTCGCCCTGACGAACCTGCTGCTGCCGCACATCACCGACCGGGTGGTGACCGTGTCGTCCGGCGCGCACAAGATGCCGGGCACCCCGTACATCCACTTCGACAACCTCAACCTCGCCGGCGAGTACGCCCCCATGACGGCGTACAGCCAGTCCAAGCTGGCCAACCTGTTGTTCACCCTGGAACTGCAGCGGCGCCTCGCCGAGTCGGGCTCATCCGTACGGGCCCTGGCCGCCCACCCCGGCTACGCCGCCACGAATCTCCAGAGCCACGACGCGAGTGCGCTGCGGCGCGCCCTGATGTGGGCGAGCAACCGCGTCGTGGCCCAGGACAGCAAGGCGGGCGCGCTGCCGACCTTGTACGCCGCCGTGCAGGACCTGCCCGGCGCGAGCTATGTCGGCCCGGACGGCCTCGGCGAGATGCGCGGCGCCCCGACCCTGGTCGGCCGCTCACCGGCAGCCAGTGACCCGGCCGCCGCCCGCCGTCTGTGGACCGTCTCGGAGGAGCTGACGGGGGTCGCGTTCCCTCAGCCGGTCCCGGTCTCGGCCTGACCCGCCATCAGATCGTTCTCGACGGCGGGCGCCACCTGGTCGAACCAGGCCTGTGTCTCGGCCGATTCGAGTACACGCTCCAGTCGGAGCGTGGGCATCATGTGCTCGAAGACCCGGCCGACTCCCATGCCGAAAGTGCCGTTGGGCGGATGCAGGACGAGCACACGGGTGCCGTCGAGCGGCTCGATGTCGGCGGGGACGCCCTCGGGGTACACGTAGGCGCCATGGCCGTCGAAGAGGCGGAAGCGGCGTATCGCAGCGTCGCTCGCACCCAGGTTCGCATCGCCGTCGGTTGCCGCCTCGACCCACTTGCGCGCAGGGCGCTCGCCCGCGACCAACCCCTGCTCGGGATCGCCGATCAGCCGGTCCGTGAGGAGGGTGTGCAACTGGAAGTTGTCCCCGATTCCGCCCATGGTCAGGGCGTACCCCCTGCGGGTGCGGGGGTCCAGGACGAGCAGCGGCTCGTCGTCGAGGACGGCGGCCAACTGGCCGACCCAGGCGGCACGTTGTGAACGGTCGGCGACGGCGGCGGCGTGCGCGCGCAGTTGGGCCTTGACCGGGGCGGCGACCGCGGTCCGGAAGCGGCTGTCGGTGAGGAGCGTGATCAGCGGCAGGAGCCAGTCGTCCATGTCGAACCAGGACATGGCGATGCGGGTCATGACCCCTTCGTCCATCCCCTGTCCAGACCGGACCAGCCTGCCGAGGGTCTTCACCAGGCGGTCGGTGCTCGCGCTCTCCGGCTTGGGCAGCGGCCTCCACCGTGTCGCCCGGGCCCAGAACTCCGGCACCGCCGCGTTGAGCATCATGGCCTCCGAGGCGCGCTGCGGCAGGACGTCGACCAGGGCCTCGGGCGAGCCGCCCCACTCCACGCAGGCTCCGGCCAGCACGGCCGTCGCGGCGTAGTCGCCCTGCAGGCCGGGCAGCCACGGGGCGAGCGCCTCGATCACCGCGGTCGCGCTCTCGGCGCCGCCGGCACGCGCGGCCTCCGCCAGCCGGGCCAGCGCCGGCCGGTAACCGGAGCCGGCCTTCATCCGGGCGACGAGTTCGTCGACGAGCAGGGTGATCTCCGCGGGCACGGGCGAACGCTAGCAAGCACGCCGGATGCCCTCTGATCAGGGCCCGCTTCCGCGAGAGGGGCCCTGCTGTCCCGGCCGCCCTTCGCCGGGACGGCGATCCGCCGGGCGCCGCGGCGGAACCGGGGTCGAGGCGAAGTCGCGCGGGCCGGTCCACAGGGCGGGTACCGCATCGCAGCGGCGGCACAACTCGTAGGCGATCGCCTCGTAGTTGACCCGCCAGCCGTGGAAGTGCGGCCACGCCTCGGCGGTGGTGCGTTCGGCGCTGAAGCCCGCCGCCTCCAGCATCGCGACCGCCGCGTCGAACTCGACGTAGCCCAGCTGGACGGGGGTGTCGGGGGCGGGGTCGGGGTCGAAGGGGATGCGCAGGGCGCGGGCGATGTCGCGCAGGGCGGTGAAGCCGGCCCGCAGCACCAGGCGTGCCTCCGGCGGCGCGGTGCGCGGGGTGAGGGCGAGCTGCATGGCCGCCGCGTCCATGACGGCGACCAGGCCGACCAGCCAGTGGCGGTACGGGCGGGGCGAGCGGAACGCGATCAGGACGGGGTACGTGGAGTGGCTCTCCCCCATGTCGGAGGCCAGCCGCTCCCAGGCCCGGTACAGCTCGGGCAGCGCGGTCTCGGTGTCGACCAGCCACTGCCGGGCCAGGATCTCCGGGCCCCAGGCGGGTTCGCCGGCCCGTGACTGCAGCAGGGTCACCTCCAGTTCGCGGCGGTTGTAGGCGGCGTACAGCGTGGGCAGGTAGGCGATCTGCAGCGCGATGAGGACGGGTCCGGTGGCCGCCGCGACGAAGTCGAGCACGGACAGGCGCAGTCTGGCGCCGCCGGCGAAGCCGAGGGTGAGCAGGCTGGAGCCCGCCTCCCTGAAGGAGTCGCTCCAGTCCAGTTCGGACACGGCGTGCAGCAGCAGGCCGTAGCCGACCAGTGCTCCGCCGAGCCAGGTGGCGAGCATGCCGATCAGGATCAGCGGAGCGAGCCAGGTCTGTGCGCGGTCGATGGCCTCGTAACCGCCGCGGGGCGCGCCGAGCCGCAGCAGACGGCGCAGGAGCCACCACAGCCGGAACACCAGGATCGAGTAGAGGCCGCGGGGCACCACGAGGGTGCGCAGGACGCTGAAGAACATGACCGCCAGCAGCAGCCCGCCGGCCACGCCGGAGATCCATTCCATGCGGCCATTGTGGACCGCTTCGAGGAACGGCGATCAGGTACGGCGATCAGTGCTGGTCGCGGAGGCGGAAGACGGGATGGTCGGCGGGGTCGGGCAGCGCGGTCAGCACCGCGGAGACGGTGGGCATGCTGCCGTACTTCTCGCGGTAGGCCGCCAGCAGGGGCGGACGCTCGGCCTCGGGCACCTCCTCCGTGGTCAGGTCGTCGGTGCAGCCGCGGACGGTCAGCCGGCAGTCGGGCGTGGCGCGCAGGTTCAGTGCCCAGTCGCTCAGGCCGCGGTAGGAGACGAGGTAGCGCTCGCCCTCGTGCTCCAGGACAGCGACGGGCACCGTCTGCCAGCGCCCGCTGTGCCGGCCGCGCACCGAGAGCCGGGACACGACGGACCGTCCGAACAGGGGCGCCAGACGGTTCCCGACGTGGCGTTGCATCCAGGGCGGTTTGAGGTAGGTGCGGTCCTTCATCGGTGTCCACTCCCGATTGATCGTCTGATCGTCGGTTCCCCCGCCGCACCTTTGGATCCTGCACCGTGAACGCGCGGTTCACCAGGCCCTATTCGCCGCCGAAATCGGGCAGCGTGACCGACCCGTCGTCGGCCAGCGCAAACCCGGGGTTGTAGGCGATCTCCCAGGCGTGGCCGTCCGGGTCGACGAATGCGCTGGAGTAGAAGCCGATGGCGTTGGTGGCCGCCGGCTTGGTGATGGTGCCGCCGGCCCGGTCCACGGCCGCGAGCAGTGCGTCGACCTCCGCCTCGGACCGGACGTTGTGGGCGAGGGCGATCCCGCCGAAACCCCCGGCAGGTCCGGGCTCCAGGCCGCAGTCCCGGGCGAGTTTGTCGCGGCTCCACAGGACCAGCCCCAGACCGCCCGCCTGGAAGAAGACGGTCTCCTCGACCTCTTGGCCCCGCCAGCCCAGCGCCTCGTAGAAGCGCTTGGCGCGGGCGAGATCGCAGACTCCCAGCGTGATCAATGTGATGCGCTGTTCCATGCGATCACGTTACTGCGGCAGCACGGGTCTCACTCCTGACGCAGCAGATCCCGTACAGCGGCGAAGGCGGCCTCGGCCGTCGCCGGGTCGGCGCCCGGGCGGGCCAGGGCGCTCATGGGGATCGGCGTGACGGACGGCAGGCCCGCGTAGGGGGTCAGACCGTCGGGGGCGGGGCCGACCGCGGCGAGCAGGGCCACGCCCTCGCCGGTGCGGGCGATGTCGAGGACGCCGGCGAGGTAGCCAGCGTCGCCGACGACCGTGGCGGGCACGCCGTGTGCGGCGAGGGTCGCGATCGCGCGGCGGCGGATCGCGCACGGGTCCTCGATGGCGACCAGCGGCACCGGGTTGGGCGCGGTCGGGCGCTCCCAGCCGGGAACGGCGTGCCAGGTCAGCGGGAGGCCGCCGACGCGGGTGCCTTCGGTGGCGGCCGCCTCGGTGACGTACACCGCCACGTCGACGCTGCCGCGCTCCACGGCATCGACGAGGCGGGCGGAGCGGTCGATGCGGAAGCGGACCCGGCAGCCGGGGCGCACCTCCTGGACGGCCGCGGTCAGGCGGGGCAGGAACTGGTCGGCGGCGTGCTCGGTGGAGCCGACGGTGACGGTGTCGCCGTCCGCGTCGAGCAGGGTGCGTACGGCTTCGTCGTGCACGGCGAGGATGCGGCGGGCCTGCTCCAGCAGCAGCCGGCCCTCGGGCGTGAACCGGGTGCCGCGGCCCTCGCGTTCGACGACGGGCCGCCCCAGTGTCTTCTCCAGCCTGCGGACATGCTGGCTGACCGCCGACTGGCTGAGCGAGAGCGCCTGCGCGGCCCGGTGGAAGCCGCCGCAGTCGGCAATCGCGGTCAGGCTGCGCAGGGCCACGATGTCGAGGACAGGTTGGGGCATGCGGTGACAGTAACCGCTGCCGTCGATCGATCGCGATCCCTGATCGGTTTCGATGCGGATTCATCGTTGGACGCGGTCGCTCGCCGCCGGTCATGATGGGCGCATGCTGCACGCGACCGCTTCTGCTGCCCTTCTGACGCAGCGCCGAGTCATCGACTTCGGCGTGGCGTGCAGCGCGCGCTGTCGCTGACTTCCCTCTCGGTGCGCCGCCGCCGTACGAGCTGATCACGTCTTCGCTTCGCTGACACGTGACAGTCCCTCACGTGTGCCCTCTTTCCCTGCATGTCCCCTGCCCTGAAACGGGAGTTGCCCCCTCATGTCCTCATCCTTCTCCTGGGACGAACCCGAAGGTCTCGCCGCGCGCGGCACGCTGATCGTGCTCGCGGGACGGGGTGAGCACGGTGGTGTGTACGAGCGGTTCGGCCGTCGGCTCGCCTTCGACGCCTACCGGGTGCGTGCCCTCGGCGACGCGTCGGCCGATCCGTCCGTGCTCGACGACGCCGCCAAGCTGCTCGCCGACGAGTCGCTGCCCGGTCCGAAGGTGCTGGTCGGTTCGGACAGCGGGGCCCGTTACGCCGCTCGTCTCGCCGCCGAGCACACCGAGAGCGTCGACGCGCTGATCCTGGCCGGGCTGCCCACCACGCCCTGGACGTCCGGGAGTTGGGAGGAAGAGGCCGAGGCCCGTACGGCCTGCCCCACCCATCAGGGCCGCCTCACCCAGGATCCCGACTTCCGGCGCGGGGCACTGGAGGCGAGCCCGGACCTGCCCGAGCTGCGGCTCGACCGTGTGCGCGTCCCGGTCCTCGCCCTGCACGGCAAGGACGACGCGGTGAGCCCGGTCGAGCGGGCGCTGGCTGCGTATGCGGGGCACGCGGGCGTCAGGACGGTGACCTTCAACGGCGGCCGGCACGACGTCCTCAACGACGCGCTGCACCGCACCGCCGCCGCCACGGTCGTGCTGTTCCTGGAGCGGCTGCGGCTGTCGGCCGAGCTGCCCGCGATCGTGGAGGGCCTGGCATGAGCGTGACGACCACGGTGGCCGAGCTCCGCGAGCTGCTCGCCTCCGACGCCCCGCCCCTCGTGCTCGACGTCCGCTGGGCGCTGGGCGATCCGCACGGCCACGGCCACTACGCCGACGGGCACATTCCGGGTGCCGTGTATGTCGACCTGGACCGCGAGCTGGCCGCGCCGCCCAGTGCCGAGGGCGGGCGGCATCCGCTGCCCGCGCTTGCGGATCTGCAGGCAGCGGCGCGCAGGTGGGGCCTTCGTGAGGGGCAACGGATCGTCGTCCACGACGACTTGGGCAACACCGCAGCCGCGCGGGCCTGGTGGCTCCTGCGGTACGCGGGTGTCGCCCAGGTGACGCTGCTCGACGGGGCGCTGGGGGCTTGGCGGGCCGCCGGACTGCCGCTGGAATCCGGGATCCCGGTCGACCCGCCGCCCGGGGATGTCGTCCTGCGCTCGGGCGGTCTGCCGGTCACCGATGCCGACGGTGCGGCCGAACTCGCCGTAACCGGGCTGCTGTTGGACGCGCGGGCCGGCGAGCGGTACCGGGGCGAGGTGGAGCCGGTGGATGCACGGGCGGGGCACATCCCGGGGGCGGTGTCCGCGCCCACCGGGGAGAACCTCGCGGCCGACGGGGTCTTCCTGCCGCCGGACGTGCTGCGCAAGCGGTTCGAGGAGAAGGGCGCCGGGGCGGCCTCGCGCATCGGCGTCTACTGCGGCTCGGGCGTCACCGCCGCCCATCAGATCGCCGCGCTGGAGATCGCCGGTTTCGAGGCGGTGCTCTTTCCCGGCTCCTGGTCCGCCTGGTCCGCCGACCCCGCCCGCCCGGCCGCGACCGGGCCGTCGCCCTCCTGAAGGAACCCGCCATGACGACGAGACCGCTCGACGCGGGAGTGCTGTCGAAGCAGGACCTCCCCGAGGCACCTGAACGGCGCGCCCGCGTCACCTTCCGCGGCACCGCCAAAACCGGCCGCCGCTTCACCGTCCCCCGTTCCGTCCGCCGGGCCGCGGGCCCCGTGGGCCTCGTGCTCCTGTGGTTCCTGACCTCGGCCACCGGCGTCCTCCCCGAGTCCGTACTGGCCTCCCCCGTGGACGTCGTACAACAGGCCGTCGAACTCACCAAGAACGGTGAACTGCCCAGCGCCATCGCCGCATCGGGCCGACGCGCGGCCACCGGCTTTCTGATCGGCGCGACCGTCGCACTGAGCCTGTCCCTGCTGGCCGGGCTGTTCCGGCTCGGCGAGGACGTCATCGACTCCTCGATGGGCATGTTCCGGGCGATCCCCTGGGTGGGCCTGATCCCCCTGTTCATCGTCTGGTTCGGCATCGAGGAGACCCCGAAGATCGCGCTGGTCGCGCTCGGTGTGACCTACCCGCTGTACTTCAACATCTACGGCGGCATCCGCTCCACCGACGCCCAACTGGTCGAGGCCGCACGGATGATGGGCCTCGGCCGGCTCGGGCTGATCAAGTACGTGATCCTGCCGAGCGCGCTGCCCGGAGCCCTCGTGGGGCTCCGGTACGCACTGTCCACCGCCTGGCTGGCGCTCGTCTTCGCCGAGCAGATCAACGCGGACGCGGGGCTGGGCTATCTCATGAGCAACGCCCAGCAGTACTTCCGCACGGACGTCATCGTGCTGTGCCTGGTCGTGTACGCGCTGCTGGGTCTGGCCTGCGACTTCGCCGTACGGATCCTGTCGCGGCGACTGCTGACCTGGCGGGCCAACTTCGAGGGCGAGGCCTAGAAATGCCCAACAGCGTGGAAATACGGGGGCTTTCGCGGGCCTTCGACGGCCACACGGTTCTGCACGACCTCGATCTCGACATCCGTGAGGGCGAGTTCGTGGCCCTGCTCGGGCACAGCGGCTGCGGCAAGTCGACGCTGCTGAGGATCCTCGCCGGGCTCGACGACGGGATCGGCGGCGAGGTGACGGTGCCCGCGCGGCGCAGTGCCGCCTTCCAGTCGCCGCGGCTGCTGCCCTGGCTGAAGGTGTGGCGCAACGTCGTCCTCGGACTGCGCGGGCGGCCCGACAAGGCCCTCGCGCTGAAGGCGCTCGACGAGGTCGGCATCGCGGACCGCGCCACCGTCTGGCCCAAGACCCTCTCCGGCGGCCAGGCCCAGCGCGTCTCACTGGCCCGCGCCCTGGTGCGCGAGCCCGAACTGCTGCTCCTGGACGAGCCGTTCGGCGCCCTGGACGCGCTGACCCGCGGCAAGGTGCAGCAACTGGTCGCCGAGCTGTGGCGGCTGCACGGCTGCGCGATCCTCCTGGTCACCCATGACGTGGAGGAGGCGCTGCTGCTCGCCGACCGGGTGCTGGTCATGGACGAGGGCCGTATCGCCCACGAGTTGACCGTCGACCTGCCGCGCCCCCGCGACCTGACCGCCCCCGCGTTCGTGACCCTGCGCGCCCGCCTCCTGAACTGGCTCGGCGTGACCCACACCCTGGAAGGAACCCCCTCGTGATCCGCAGAATCCCCGCCGCCGCGCTGAGCCTTTCCGCCCTGCTGGCGCTGACCGCCTGCGGCGCGGACTCCTCGGCGGACGCCTCCTCCGAGCAGGCCACGCTCACCATCGGCGACCAGGCCAAGACCCTGCAGACCATCGTCGAGGCCTCGGGCGCGCTCAAGGGCGCCAAGTACCGGGTGAAGTGGGCCGAGTTCGAGGGCGCGGCCCCGCTCTACCAGGCCGT
Source organism: Streptomyces sp. NPDC001401 (assembly GCF_042895385.1). Lineage (NCBI taxonomy): Bacteria > Bacillati > Actinomycetota > Actinomycetes > Kitasatosporales > Streptomycetaceae > Streptomyces > Streptomyces sp. NPDC001401. Next base: position 438,238 of record NZ_JBIAWI010000007.1, on the reverse strand, counting down.
TCAAGCAGGCGCCGCCGACACCGGGTACTCCGCCGACCTGCCGGCGCTGCAGGCGCTCAGCGGCGGGGTGCAGGTCAAGAACGTCGCCGCCCTCAAGAACGACGGCACGCACGTCGGCATCGTCGTCCGCAACGACTCCGGCATCGACAGCGTCAAGGACCTCAAGGGCCAGAAGGTCGTGGTGTCCTCGGCCAAGGGCAGCATCTCGGAGTATCTGCTGGCCAACGTGCTCAAACAGAACGGCCTCAGCTACAAGGACGTGAAGGTCCAGTACCTGCTGCCGACCGACGCGCAGGCCGCCTTCGCCTCCGGGAAGGTCAAGATCTGGGCGACCTTCGGTGTCTACCAGGCGGTCGGCCTGGAGCAGGGCGGCAAGCTGCTCGTCGACGGCGGAGACGGCCGCGTCAGCGGCTACGGCTTCGTCAACGCCTCCGACAAGGCCCTTGCGGACCCCGCCAAGAAGGCCGCGCTCGCCGACTTCCTTCGGCGTCTCGGATCGGCCCTGCAGTGGACCAGCACTCACCGGGACGCCTATGCGAAGGCCATCGAGGAGCGCAACGGCGCCGACGCCACGGTGGCGAAGACGCTGGCCTCGGCCGCGTACAGCAAGGTCCTGCCGCTCACCTCCGACGTGAACAAGACCGTGCAGGGCGTGGCCGACCTCATGAACGGCATCGGGGTTCTGGACCCGAACGTCGACGTGGCGAAGTCGGCCGACACATCTCTCCTCAAGTAGCCACTGGAGTCATTCATGCCTGTCGAGTTCATCAGCGCCGTCCACACCGACGCCGGGGCCTCCGGCCCGGCCGCCGCGAGCCGGACCGGCTTCGACATCGCCCACCTGCGCAAGTACGCTCGTGCCCTGGACGACGGCGGCTTCGACCACACCCTGGTCGCCTACCACTCGGCCTCGCCGGACGCCTTCCAGGTCGCCCAGTTCGTCGCCACCCACACCGAGCGGGTCCGCCCGATCCTCGCCCACCGGCCCGGCGTGATCTTCCCGACCCATGCCGCCCGCGCCCTCGCGACCCTCGACCAGATCAGCAACGGCCGGCTCACGCTGCACATCATCTCCGGCGGCAGCGACGAGGAGCAGCACCGCGAGGGCGACTACCTGGGCAAGGCCCAGCGGTACGAGCGTTCGGACGAGTACATCCAGATCCTCAGGAAGGTGTGGCAGGCCGACGGGCCCGTCTCGCACGAGGGCAGGTACTTCAAGTTCGAGGGCTACTACTCGGACGTGAAGCCGGTGAACGGGCTCGTGCCGATCTCCGTCGGCGGCTCCTCCCAGGACGCCTACCGGGTCGGCGGGCAGCAGGGCGACATCTTCGGCCTGTGGGGCGAGCCGCTCAAGGAGACGGCCGAGCAGATCGCCGCCGTCAACGCGGTCGCGGATGCCGCCGGGCGCCCCCGTCCCCGTATCTGGGTGTCGTTCCGCCCGATCATCGCCCCCACCGACGAACTGGCCTGGGAGAAGGCCCACCGCACGCTCGGGGTGCTCAAGAACCAGGCGAACAACACCGAGTTGCTGCGCCACTACCGCACCACCGGCCGCCCGGCCAACGTCGGATCCCAGCGGCTGCTCGACATCGCCGAGCGCGGCGAGGTCCACGACCGCTGCCTGTGGACCGCCCCGGCGGTCGCCACCAATGCCGCAGGCGCCTCGACCGCGCTGGTCGGCTCACCGGAGACGGTCGCGAAGGCGCTGCTCGACTACGTCGACATCGGCTGCGACCTGCTTTCGATCCGCGGCTACGACCCGCTCAACGACGCCATCGACTACGCCCGTCACGTCCTGCCGCTGGTCCGGCAGGAGCTCGCCCACCGCGCCGCTACGACTCAGGCCGCCTGACCGCTCCCATGGAGATTCCGTGTTCCGTCGCACCATCCGCGCGTCCGCCGCCCTTGCCCTCCTGCTGCTGCCCTTCGCGGCGGCCTGCGGGAACGAGGCCCAGGCCGAGTCCTCGTCCGATCCGTCCTCCGTCACCCTGAAGGTCGGCGCCACCGGCTGGAAGGTCGAGGAGGCGGTGCTGAAGTTCGCCCACCTCGACAACACCCCGTACAAGATCAGATGGAGTGTGTTCCAGGGCGGTGACCAGCAGCTCCAGGCCATCCGCGCCGGGGCGCTCGACGTCGCCTCCTCCAGCGAGATCCCTCCGGTCTTCGCGGCGGCCGACGGGAAACCGAACTTCAAGGTCGTCGCCGTCCAGCGCGGCTCGACACTGAACCAGGAGGTCGTCGTCCCCAAGGGCTCGAAGGTGACCGGCATCGCGGGCCTGAAGGGCAAGAAGGTCGGCTACGTCCAGAACACCACCGCCCACTACTTCCTCTACGAGCTGCTGAAGCAGGCCGGCCTCAAGTGGTCGGAGGTCGAGGCCAAGCCGCTGCTGCCCAACGACGGCCTCGCCGCCCTCAACGGCGGCAGCATCGACGCCTTCGCCTCCTACGGCACCTCGATCATCACCGCCCACCAGCACGGCGCCCGCACGGTCGGCTCGGGCGCGGACATCCTGTCGGGCAACTTCCTCTGGTCGGCCCGGGACAGCGTGCTGAAGAGCCCTGCGCAGAAGGCGGCGGTGGCCGATCTGGTCGCACGGATCAGCAAGGCGTACGCATACGTTCGTGACGGCCACGAGGCCGCCTTCGCCAAGGTGATCGCCGAGAACACGCACCAGCCCCTCGCCCAGGCGCAGAAGGACCTGATCGCTCAGCAGAAGCAGCGGCCCACACAGGCGCGCACGGTCGGCGACGACACGATCGCCTCCCAGCAGAAGGTCGCCGACGCCTTCACCGAACTCGGCGCACTCAAGGACCACTTGGACGTGAAGTCGTTCTGGACCACGGGCCTCAATGCCGACCTGAAGAAGGCGCTGTGACCGACCCGACCGTGATCGAGCGCATCGCCGAACTGGCTCCCGGATACGACCGGTCGGGCACCTTCCCCGCCGAGTCCCTCCACATCGCGCACGAGGCCGGACTGCTGACCGCCACCATCGGGCAGCAGTACGGCGGTTCGGGCGCCGGCGTCGAGCAGAGCGCCCGCATCCTGCATGCGCTGGGCCAGGGCGATCCCTCGGTCGCGCTGATCGCGGCGATGACGCTCGCCACCCACGCCCGGCAGGCCGCGCAGCCGCACTGGCCCGAAGAGCTGTACGCGCGCGTGGTCAAGGAATCGCTGGAGCGTCCCGTTCTCGTCAACCACGCGCGCGTGGAGCCCGACCTGGGCTCCCCCGCGCGGGGCGGACTGCCCGCCACGCGGGCCCGGCGGACGGCCGACGGCTGGGCGATCAGCGGGACGAAGCGGTTCGTGACCGGCGCGGACGGGCTGGACTGGTTTCTGGTGTGGGCGACCACCGACGAGACCGAGCCGCGTGTGGGCACGTTCCTGGTGCCCGGCGGCTCGCCCGGCATCGAAGTCACCGGCCGCTGGGACCAGTTGGGGCTGCGCGCCAGCGGCAGTCACGACGTGACGTTCCGGGAGGTGGAGGTCCCCTACGAGCACGTCATCGGGATCGGCCCGCACGGACCGGCGGCCGAGCAGGACAATCGGGCCGGCGCGGCCCTCCATCTCCCGCTCGCCGCCCTCTACTTGGGCGTCGCCCGCGCCGCGCAGTCCTTCTTCCACACCTTCGCGCACGCGCGCGTGCCCGCCAACCTCGGTCATCCGGTGGCCCGTACGGAACGCTTCCGGCGGACCGCCGGGGAGATCGAACTGCTGCTGGCCGCGGCCGAGCAGCTGGTGTTCGACGGGGCAGCGAAGCTCGACGCGGGCGACGCCTCGTACGCGCCCGAACACGCCCTCGGCGCACGGGTGCTGGCCGACCGGCACGGCGTGCGAGCGGTCGAGCTGGCCGTGCGGCTGCTCGGCAATCCGGGCCTGGCCCGCGGCAACCCCCTGGAGCGGCACTTCCGCGACATCCAGTGCGCGCCCGTGCATGCGCCCCAGGAGGACATCTCCCTGCTCGCGATCGGAACGAAGGCCTTGAACCCGTGACGGCAGCACCGGAAACGACCGTGTCCGCGCAGTTCCTGGGCCTGCTGGCCCGCGATCTGCCGCCCGACCGGCTGACCACCGACCCGGCCGCGCTCGCCGCGCACGCCACCGACCGCTCCGGCGCCCGCCCGGGCGGCGAACCCCTCGCTCTTGTGCACGCCCAACGCACGGAGGACGTGACCGTCACGCTCCGGCACGCACACGCGCTGGGCGTCCCGGTGGTGCCGCGCGGGGCGGGCACCGGACTGTCGGGCGGAGCCACGGCCGGCGAGGGCACGCTCGTGCTGGACCTGTCCCGGATGAACCGCATCCTCGAACTGTCGGCGGACGACCAGCTCGCCGTCGTCGAACCGGGCGTGATCACCGCCGAGTTGGACCGGGCGGCCGCCGCACACGGCCTGCGCCACGCACCCGATCCGGCGAGCGCTGCGCTGTCCACGATCGGCGGGAACATCGCGACCAACGCGGGCGGACTGCGCTGCGCGAAGTACGGCGTGACCCGCGACAGCGTGCTCGGTTTGGAGGCCGTCCTCGCCGACGGCACGGTGATCACGACCGGCCGCCGTACCGTCAAGGGCGTCACCGGCTACGACCTGACCGCACTGCTCACCGGCTCCGAGGGCACCCTCGCCGTGATCACCTCGGCGACGCTGCGGCTGCGACCGCTCCCCGTGGCGACGGCGACGCTCGCCGCCTGGTTCGACTCGTTCGAGGCGGCGGCCGAGGCCTCGTACGCCATCGCCCGTGCCGGAGTCGTGCCCGCGCTGGCCGAGCTGGTCGACGGACCGGTGCTGCAGGCGATCGACCCGGCGCTGCGGAAGCGGGGCGCCGCGCTGCTGGTCGTGCAGTGCGACGGCGCGGGCGCGGCGGCCGAGGCGGCGGCGGTCGCGCAGGTGCTGAAGCCCTTGGCCTCGGCGGTGGAGACCACGCAGGACCCGGCGGAAGCGGAGAGGCTGCTGGCCGCCCGCCGACTCGCCCTGCCCGCGCTGGAACAGCTGGGCCGCCCGCTCATCGAGGACATCGCGGTCCCCCGGTCCCGGCTGGCGGAGGCGGTCAGGGAGATCCGGGCCGTCTCCGCCCGTCACGGCGTACCCGTCTTCACCATCGCGCACGCGGCGGACGGCAACCTGCATCCGATCATCGTGGTCGATCCCACCCTGGACCGACTGCCCGAAGCAGCCTGGGAGACCGCAGGCGAGATCTTCGCACTGGCGCTACGCCTCGGCGGGACCCTCACCGGCGAGCACGGCGTGGGGGTGCTGAAGCGTCAGTGGGTCGCCGACGAACTCGGGCCCGCCGCCCACGCGCTACAGCGGCGGCTGAAGGACGTGTTCGACCCGCGGGGGGATCCTGAACCCGGGCAAGGGTCTCTGAGTCTTGATCGGCGGGGCCGGGGTTCGAGTGGCCGGCGGCGCACCATCGGAGTCCACGGCCAGACCAGTGCCCTGGCGCGTCGGTCACTCCGCTAGTGCAGCAGCTCAGCCATGTCGAAGTCGCAGTAATGGTCCAGCAGGATGCGGCGGCCGCTCTCGAACTGGACCTCGCACAGCGCGAGAAACGGCCCGTAGGCCTCGGTGACGATGCCGACTCGTCCGTCCGTTCCACGCCGGCCTTCGAAGACCTTGTTCCCCCAGTACTTCCCGAAGAAGAATGATGCAGACCGCACCTTCTCGGTGGCGCCCGTGTCGGGGGTTACCCGGAGCACAACAGAGTAGTGCCCTGGAGTCTTGGCCGGGTTGAGGATATGTGTCAGAAAGTGCCCGTGCTGGCCCTTTTTGCGCGCCGATCGGTAATCACGCAGAAGTAGCGGGTCCACCGATGGCATTGGTTCGGTGAGGTGAGTGACCGCAATCGGGGCCCTGCCGAGCGTCGTGCCGAGGCCCTGCTGCACCTTCACACTGATCGGCTGATCTGTCGACGGCTCGTCCGGCGAGGTCTGGGGCGGTCCGGCATCGGCTACACCCTCCTCGACCGGCGGGGGGACGTAGGCCAGGCCGTCGGTGTCCACGCGACCCAGCTCCGCGCCGCCGGCCTTAACCGTGTTGAACCGGACACCGAGGATCGCAATCAGGGCTGCGAGCGCCCCGAGGGCTGAAAGGGCGACAGCGAGTGTGGTGAGGTCGTTGTCGACAGTGACGATGCATCCCGCTGCGGCGTTCGGACACTGTTGCAGCGCCACCCGGTGCTCGGGCGGCATGACGGCGAGGGCCAAGGCGATGACCAGAACGACCGCTGCCGCTGTACCGGCAATGGTCCGCTCGGTCGTGCTGAGACGGCCCCTTTCGGGATGACTTTTGGAATGAACGGACTGATCGGACATGCCGTCGCCCTTCGCAATCGACCTCGGCGGGCAGCCACCAACCGCTGTCGTCGCCCATGATGGCAGTGCCAGGTTCGGTCCGCACGGTCTAGGACAAGCCGGTGACCAGGGCGACTCAATGGGATGCCCGCACGGTCACGTCCGCCGAGGTGGTGTATCGACGGCCACTCGGTGATCTCGTTTTGAGGCTATGCGGTGAGTTCGGTCCTGATCTCCTTGTTCAGGCGTTCACCAAAGCGGCCTTCAAGATCTTGTTGGCCCGCTTTAGAGGCCTCTAAGCCTTGATTGGTGCGGCCGACCTGGCGGCCTGCTCGATCTTCGCGCAGTAGGCTGCGCGGGCTTCCTCGTCGATCTGCTGCTCGTGTTCGGCGCGCAACCCGGTCCGGCCGTCGAGGCCCTCGCGCAGGATGTCGGCGTGCCCGGTATGCCGGATGGACTCGCCCAGGACATGGACCATGATGGCGAACAGGTTCGTGTTGAGATAAGGCTCCGGCCACCACGGCACGTGGCCGGGGGCGTCGAGGGGAAGCTCGTTGATCGTCGCGTCCGAGTGTTCCCATGTGCGCCGGTAGAACGCGATGATCTGATCGCGGGTCTCGTCCTCGGTCGCCCACAGGTCGTTGCCGTCGTAGTCCTGCCATCGGGGCAGCGGTTCCGGGGAAGGGCGGTCGAAGACCTCGCCGAAGTATCTGGCCTCGACAGTGGCCACGTGTTTGACCAGGCCGAGGAGGTTGGTCCCGGTCGCTGTCAAAGGTCGGCGGGCGTCGTATTCGGACAAGCCGTCGAGTTTCCAGAGCAGCGCCTTGCGGTCCCGCCGCAGCCTGCCGTGCAGGTTGTCTTTCGCGAATTCATCGATCATGCGGCGTGAGCCTGCCATGGGCTGCTCGTGGTCTCAAGATCCCGTTCGTGGTCCGCAACGACTGGCAGAGCCGAGGGCTGGCCATGGCCGCCGCCGTGACCTGCTACAAGAAGCTCGCGAAACTTGTCATGTGAGACAACCTCTTAACTCCGCTATTTCCTCCGGGAGTTGTTTCGGCACTGCTCGTATGTCCCGTACGCCAAGATGATAGATATGGCTTCAGGGGCGCTGCGAAACAGGGCGCGGCTCACACTGCGTGACTGCCCGGGGGCGGTTTGCCGCGAGTCGTGCAGGCCAGGAACGGGCGCCCGCGGGTCGGTTATGGTCGCTGGGTGGGTCGGACACGACGGAGGGGCTCGCGTTGGATCGCCTGGCAGGAGCGGAACCGGTTCTTGCGGGGCTCGACCGCCGCCACGTATGTGGCCTCGGCGTGGTCGAGTTCGGCGATGAAGTGTGGGCTTTCGCCGGGGCCGTAGAGGCAGTCGGCGACCAGTGCCCGCAACGCCCGATGCTGCGCGCGGCGGACAAGAAGGTCACTTCCGTAGGTCGACCGGACGCGGTGAACGTGTGACCGGCCGACCGGGGCCCGCGGTGCTGTCCCCGTCGCTGCGCCCGTGGCTCGGGCTGATCGCGGTCCTCGCCGCGCTGGTGGTCGTCGTGCTCGGGGTCATGTACGCCGGCCACAGCGAGCCCGGCAGGGTGGACAGGTGGCTCGTCTCGCCGACGGCGGACAGTGTGCGGCCTCCGTGGCGGGGTGTCGCTCTGTTCTGGGACTTCTTGGGGAATCCCGCCGGATCGGTGATGTTGGTCGTGGCCGTCGTGGGCGGCTGCCTGCTGCTTCGGAGCCCTCGCGCGGCGGTGCTCGTCATCGTCGGCGTCGTGGTGACCGTGGGGACGGCGACGCTGCTCAAACACCTGGTGGGACGCACCATCCACGGCCCCGGCAACCTGTCCTATCCGAGCGGGCACACCGCCTTCCTCACCGCGCTCGCCCTCATGGTGGCGCTGCTCGCGACCGGCCGGTTCGGCCTCGGCAGGACCGCCGGAACGTCACTCGTGCTCGGCGCGGCGCTGGTTGCCGGCGCCGCCATGGGCTGGGCGCAGGTCGCCCTGGGCGCGCACTATCCGACCGACGTCCTCGGCGGCTGGTGCACCGCGCTGGCGGTGATACCGGCGACCGCGTGGCTGGTCGACCGGACAGCCGACCGGCTGGTCGATCGGATGGCCGATGCCGGTCGGCTGGAGCGTCGCTGACGTCACGTCACGCCAAGCGGCGGAATACGGGCTTCACCGGCCGTCCGCCCATCCAGGGGGTGGGGTCGGCGGCGTCCAGTGCCTTCCGGTACACCGCACATGCCTGGGCCACCACGTCGACGGTGTGGTCGATGTCGGCGTCGTCGAGCGCGCTGCTCACCACGAACGACGGGGCCAGCACCCCGCCCGCGAGGAGTCGGCGCAGGAACAGGGTGCGGTACTCCTGCGACGGCTGCCCGTTCTCGTCGAGGGTGGCGAAGACCAGGTTGCTGGCCCGGCCCTTGACGACGATGTGGTCGCCGACGTCCATGCTCGCCGCGGCGTCGCGAACACCGGCGGCCAGCCTCTCGCCGAGGGCGTGCAGCCGCGCCGTGATGCCCTCCTCGACGTAGGTGGTCTGCACGGCCATCGCGGCTGCCAGGCAGTGCGTTTCCGCACCGTGGGTGGTGGACAGCAGGAACACCCGGTCGCCGGAGTGACGCAGCCCGCCCCGCTCCATCAGCTCGCGGCGCCCGGCCAGCGCGGAGACGGCGAACCCGTTGCCCAGCGCCTTGCCGAAGGTGGAGAGGTCGGGGACGACGCCGTACAGGCCCTGGGCGCCCGCTTCGGACCAGCGCAGGCCGGTGATCATCTCGTCGAAGATCAGTACGCAGCCGTGCCGGTCGGCCAGCTCGCGCAGGCCGGCGAGGTACCCGGGCGGTGGCTCGGTGTGGGTGGCGGGTTCGAGGATCAGGCAGGCGACCTCGTCCTGGTACCGGCTGAGCAACGCCTCCGTGGCGGCCAGGTCCCCGTAAGGGAACGCCACGGTGAGCTCGTTGGTCGCCTCCGGAATGCCGGCGGACATCGGTGTGGTGCCGATGAACCAGTCGTCGACGGAGAAGAACGGATGGTCGCCGCAGATCGCCACCCGCGGGCGCCCGGTGACGGCGCGGGCGAGCCGCACCGCGGCGGTGGTGACGTCGGAGCCGTTCTTCGCGAACTTCACCATCTCGGCGGTCGGCACCGTGGCCAGGAAGCGTTCCGCGGCCTCGAGCTCCACGATGGACGGCCGGACGAAGTTGCTGCCGCGGTCGATTTCTCGCCGTACCGCCTCGTTCACGCGTGGGTGGGCGTGGCCGAGGCTGACCGATCGCAGGCCGGACCCGTACTCGATGTAGCGGTTGCCGTCGACGTCCCACACGTGGGCACCGCGGCCGTGGCTGATGACCGGGGCCAGGTTCTCGGGGTACTGGTCGTCGCCCTTGGCGTAGGTGTGCGCGCCCCCGGGGATCATGGCGTGCAGCCGCTCGTTCGCTGTCCGCGACCGGGGCAGGAGGAACTCCTCGGTTTCTACGGTCTCTTCGGTGTCCACGCTGGCTTCAGCTCTCTTTCTGCTTCAGGACCTCGGCGAGGCTCGGCGCCTCCCGGTCCCGCTGGGACATCGATGTGGCCGGCAGCGGCCAGGGAATGGCGAGCTCCGGGTCGTCGAAGCGAATCGTCACGTCCTCGGCAGGATCGTGCGGGCGGTCGATCCGGTACGAGGTGTCGGCGGTTTCGGTCAGCGCCTGGAAGCCGTGCGCACACCCCGCCGGGATGTACAGGGTCACCTGTGTCTCGCCGGACAGCTCGAAGGAGGCCACGTTGCGGTAGGTCGGCGAGTCGGGCCGCAGGTCCACGACGACGTCGAAGATCTTTCCGTACGAGCACCGCACCAGCTTGGCCTCGCCTGCGCCGGAGCGCAGGTGCAGGCCGCGCAGCACGCCCCGGACCGAGCGGGACACGCTGTCCTGGACGAAGGCGTTCGGGTCGAGGCCCACCGAGCGGACCACGTCGGCGTCGAAGGTGCGGCAGAAGAAGCCGCGTTCGTCGGCGTACGGCGTCGGCTCGAACAGGTACGCGCCGGCGATCTCCGGGACTTCGGTCGCTTTCATGGAGCCTTCCGCGAGGTGGGGGCGTGGTCGGCCGCTGGGAACACGGCCGTGGTCAAGGAGTTGAACTGGTGGTCGAGTCGGCGGGCGGCGGCCTGGTTCCGCTCGGTGAGGGTCTGCCGCAGCTCGGCCGAATGCTTCTCCAGCGCCCGGAACTGCTCGAGCAGCCGGTCGGCGTCGACCTCGCGCGCCGGGTGGCAGTACGCGCCGAGGCCCATCTCCGTCATGAGCGCGTCGCTCTTGGCCGCGTAGCAGAGAGCGAGCACCGGCGTACCGGTCTTCAGCGCGCAGATCAGGTTGTGGTAGCGGACCGCCACCACGGTGTCGGCAGCCGCCATCTCCTTCATCAGGTCGGCCAGTGAGGCCGGTTCGGCAGCGGTGACCAGCGGTGAGTCCACCGCGTCGAGGATCGCAGCGACCACCGACGCATCGCACTGGTCGCCGGTGAGCAGCCGGACCGGCCTGCCCTCCTCGACCAGCGTGCGGACGAACCGGATCGTCCCGTCGAGGTAGCGCCGGTATATCTCCTCGGCCCGGGCGCGGTCGTCGTTGCCGCCGTGGAAGTCCATGACTCCGACGCAGACCAGGCCCGGCGTGCCCGAAGGGGCACTGGCCTGCGGCGTCGGCAGAGAGAACGCGAGGTCCGGGTAGACCTCGTCGCGTGCGACGTTCACGCCCATCGCCCGCATCGCGTCACGGGACTGGGCGTCCCGGTACGAGCGGTACGCGGCCAGCCGCGCCGACCAGCGCACCAGGGCCCGGGTGGGCCGGTTGCGGATCTCGGCGGCGCCGACGCTGACCAGCGCGACCCGGGTGCCCAGCAGCCGGCCGCTCGCGCAGAGCAGGAACAGCGAGTACGGGAAGCCCCACGGCCGCAGCGGCAGTGTGGCCTCCAGGACGCCCATGCCCGGCACGATCACCACGTCGTGCCGGCGCACCCAGGCGGCGGTGCGGAAGACGTCGACGAGTTTGCCCAGCCCCTTCGAGGCGATCGCGCCCACACGTGAGGCGGTCCGGTACTCCGCGCGGTTCCAGTGCAGCCGCGTGGCGGGGATCCCGAACCGGGTCGTCACGGCCTCGGGTCCGCCGCACAGCGCGTCCACGACCGCATCCGGGTGCTCGGCCCGGAGGTAGCCGAGGACGGCCTCGAGCGACCCGTCGTTGCCGAGGTTGCCGGAGCCGAGCAGGCCGAACACCCCGACGTGCGCCGGAGTTTCGTCCGCGGACGTCATGCCTGCCTCCCCTCACGGCCGGCGACGAGGGCGTCGACGGAGACCGTGAGCAGGGCCGGGTCGACCGGGGCGCGGTCCTCGACCCGCTCGCCGGCGCCCGGCCGGACCCGGCTGGTCATCCAGGAGGCCAGGTGGCGGTAGCACGCGCGCCGGTCGGCCGGGGACAACGGCGCCCGCCGGATCGCCGAGGCGAAGCCCCAGATGTACTCGGCGAGCAGCCGGGGCGTCGGGTGCAGCAGGCCTGCCCGGCGCGGGTCCAGGTTGACGCACCGGGCGCGCTTGGACGGGTTCGCCCGCTCGGCACGGGTGGGGTGGTCGCGGCGGAAGTACAGCAGCTCCGGCACCTGGTGGAAGCGCCCGTGCAGGGTGATCTCGGCGACGAAGGTGCGGTCCGCGTGGTGGTAGCTGTCCATCGGTTTCACCCGGCGCAGCGCGTCGGCCCGGATCACCCCGTAGAAGTCGTCGCCACCCGGCTCGAACAGCAGACTGCGGAAGCGCTCCGGCGCCTGCGGGGAGTCGGTGGCGAGCGTGTACTCGTAGGGGACCGTCACCTGGCCGTCGCCGTCGATGACCGCCTGGTCGGCGTGCGCGAGGATCACGTCCGGCCGCTCGTCCAGCGCCTCCACACAGCGCCGCAGCAGATCACGGCCGTAAAGGTCGTCGTGCGAGGCCCACTTGAACAGCTCGCCGCGGGACTCGGCGAAGACATGGTTGTGGTTCGGCGTGGCGCCGATGTTCCGGGGCAGCCGGAGGTAGCGGATGCGTGAGTCCTGCGCGGCGTACTTGCGGCAGATCTCCTGGGTCCCGTCGGTCGAGGCGTTGTCGGAGATGACCAGCTCGAAGTCCTCGTAGGTCTGGCCGAGCAGGGCGTCGAGCGACTCGGCCAGGTACTCCTCGCCGTTGTACACGGGCAGGCCGATGCTCAGCCTGGGTTGGGCGGTCATGAGGTCCTCACTTCGGAAATGGAGTTCTGGCGGTGCTCGCGCAGGGCGGACCGCAGCTGCAGCCACCACACGGCCGAGCCGCTGACGGTTGCCGCGGCGACGCCCCAGGCCGAGCCGACCGTGCCGGCCATGACCGCCCCGCCGAGCCCGCCGCTGACATAGCAGGCGGAGGCGAACAGCTGGCAGCGCAGGCTGCGTCGGGCCGCGCCGAGCGCGCGCAGTCCGGCCGCCGCGCCGGTGCCGAGGCCCGCGCCCGCCACGCCGAGGGTGATCGGCGCGATGAGCGCTGCGGAGGAGTGCCAGACGTCGCCGAGGACGAGTTCGCCGAGCCGGTCCGGCATCAGCAGCAGCGCCGCGCCCCACAGCAGCGCGGCACCGGCCTGCCCGCCACCGAGGAGGAGGCAGAACCTGCCGAGGCGGTGCGGGGCCTGCCGCAGCACGCGTGCCGCTTCCGGGACCGTGACCAGCGAGAGACCCATGAGTACGGCGAGGAAGGGACCCATCAGGAGCTCGGCGCCCCGCACCGCACCCACCGCGCTGACCCCGACGATCGCGCCGAGCCCGTACGCCCGCAGCTGGCTGGCGCCGCTGAGGCTGACGTTCTCGACCAGGTACCGGTAGCCGAGATCGCGCTGCTCGCGAAGCCAGCCGCGCGCCTCGGTCATCCGGGGCCGGATGCCGGACTGGAGGTAGCCGTACCCCGCGGCCACCGTGGCGGACGCGCCCCAGGCGAGCACGAAAGCGGCCACGCTGCCCACTCGGGCCGCCACCACCATGGCCGGGACGAGCGCGACACCCCACACGACGTCGTTGACGAACGCCTTCCGCCCGGCGCCGGCGGCGAAGAACGAGAACCGCCAGGCGTCCTGCAGCAGCAGCCCCGGCAGCATGACACCGAGGCAGGCGAACGCGGGCCCCACGCGGCCGCCGAGGCCGAGCCCGGCCACCAGACACGCCGCGCCGAGGGCCCCGCCGACACCGAGGGCGGTACCCGTCGACCGGGCCACCGCCCCCCGCCAGGACGCCTCCGGCACGCCGCTGAAGCGCACCACGAGCGGGTCGGTGGCAAGGCCGCGGGAGACGTTGAGCACCACGCCGTAGGTGACCCAGGCCAGGCTGAACACGCCGAACGCGGTCACCCCCAGCGAGCGGGCCACGTAGATGCCCACCACGAAGTTGCTGATGCTGGAGGCCGCCTGGTCGGCCAGCCCCCAGGACAACCGGCCGACGAGGGCCCTCCTGGCGGTCGCCGCCTTCGGCCTCGTCTTCTCCCCCTCGATGGTCATCGGCGTCATGCCTTGATCAGCCCGGCGCCGTGCAGGGCGTCGGCCGCGACGGCAACGGTGTCGAACGGCAGCCCGGACCGCTCGGCGACATCCAGCAGACTGTGCTCGCCGTCGGACAGGTTGAGCACCCACAGCATGGCCATCTGGGCCTGCTTGGTGTCGCTGCGGCCGCCGAGCGCGTCGTACAACCCGCGCCGGCCCAGCTGTGGTTCGCCGTACGGGCTGAGGTTGAGGTACCTGCGGTTGCGGTCGAGCACGGCGAACGCCTCACGGCAGACGGCAAGGGTGTCCGCCATCGCCTCCGGGGTCACGAAGTCCGGATTGTCCGCCGAGGTGTGGTACTCGGGGTACCCGGCGTACGGGGTCCGGCTGAGCGAGCCCACGCCGAGGTTGAACCCGGGCGAGCAGTACTGCCGCTCGTCGTACCCGTACGGAGTGAACTCGTCGACGCGGTGCGGGCGTTCGGATGCGGCCAGCACATGCCGCATCACCCGGTCGATCTCCGCGTCGCCGCGCCTGCTCTGCTTGTACGTCAACTGGCCCCGGTCCCCGGCGCAGGCCAGCACGAGCCCGTGCTTGACCCGTTCCACCCGCTCCGCGTTGCGGGCCAGCCAGGTGATCGCCCCGATGGTGCCGGGCGCGTAGATGAACCGGTAGGTGTAGTACGGCGTTTCCTGTGCCAGCGTCCGGGCCAGGTACGTCGCCACCGCGATGCCGGCCAGGTTGTCGTTGGCCAGCGACGGGTGGCAGACGTGGCAGGAGACGATCACCTCGTCGGGGACCTGACCGGGGACCACGTGCTCGGCGTAGGTGAGGTGGCCATCGGCGAGGGTGGAGTCGATGCGTACCTCGTACTCGCCGTCCGGCAGCGCGTCCAGGGTCTCCTGGGCCAGGCAGAACCCCCATTCCGGCTTGTAGTAACTCGTGCGGTACGGCACCCAGGACGGGTGGTCCGGCAGGGTGTGCAGGTGTTCGCGCAGCTCGGACAGCGGCATGGTCGCCGACACCGGCACGCTGTAGCCGAGCACGTGCAGACTGGACGCGGCGAAGTCGACGACCCGGTTGCCGGCGGTGTCGGCGATGTAGGCGTCGCGGATGTTCCACTCCTGCGGCACCGTCCAGTCGAGCACCTGCGTCCCGGTCGGCACCTCGTGCACCTGCAGCGGGACGTACTCGCCGACGATGTCCAGAGTGGCGCGCACACCGTCGCCGGTGATGCTCCGGCAGAGCGGGTACATCCGCTCCACCAGGGCGTGCATCTCTTCGCCGACAGCGGTCATCGGCGCCACCGCAGGGTGTCGTCGACAGCGCCGGCGTCGGAGGCCGCGCGCAGCACGGCGAGGCGGGTGAAGCGCTGCTCGAAGTCCTCCCGGGTCAGGTCGAACTTCCGGTAGGCGTCGGCGAGTTCGAGCGCGCCCTGCTTCACCGACCACTCGCAGTCGAAGCCGGGGATCGCGGCGCGGAACCGGGAGAAGTCCACGCGGTACGAGCGCGGGTCGGCGCCGTTCTCCCCGGTGATCCTCACCTTCGCGCCGGACACCGCCTCGGCGACCTGCTCGGCGATCTCGGCGACCGTGACGTTGTTGGTCTCGCTGCCGATGTTGAACGCCCGGTCGTGCACCGCCTCGCGCGGCGCGGTCAGCGCGGCCGTGAAGGCCCGTGCGATGTCGGCGGCGTGCACCAGCGGGCGCCAGGGGGTGCCGTCTGAGAGCACCAGCACCTCACCGGACAGGAGGGCGTGGCCCACCAGGTTGTTCAGCACGATGTCGGCGCGCAGCCGGGGCGAGTAGCCGAAGGCGGTGGCGTTGCGCATGAACACCGGGGTGAAGTCGTCGTCGGCCAGCGCGTGCAGGTCGTCCTCCACGCGCACCTTGGACTCGGCGTACGGGGTCACCGGGCGCAGCGGCGCGTCCTCGGTCACCAGGTCGTCGCCGCCGGCGGCGCCGTAGACCGAGCAGGTGGACGCGTACAGGAAGCGCCGCACTCCGGCGTCGCGGGCCAGCCGTGCCAGCCGTACGGACGCGTGGTGGTTGATGTCGTAGGTGAGTTCCGGCGCCAGCGATCCCAGCGGGTCGTTGGAGAGCGCGGCCAGGTGGATCACGGCGTCCACCCCGGCCACGTGTTCGGCCGTGACGTCGCGCAGGTCCACCCGGTGCCCGGACGGGTCCGCGGGCTGCTCGCCCAGCACGCAGTCGGCGAACAGGCCTGCGTCGAGGCCGACGACCTCGTGCCCGGCGGCCTTGAGGACCGGGGCCATCACGGTGCCCAGGTAGCCCTGGTGTCCGGTCAGTAGTACGCGCATAGTTCAGTTCCCCAGGTTGAGCGTGAGTTTGGTGACGGCGAACGCCTCGGCGTAACGCGCGTGGCATTCGATGCCGCGGATCCGGGCAAGGCCGAGGAAGGCCTCCCGGTCGTACCAGGGCCGGTGCCGCTGCGAGGGGTAGTGCTCCTGCAGCAGCTGCACCTTCTGTTCGGCGATCTCCGGCGACAGCGGCTGGTACGCCGACGGGCGGCCGAGATCGCCGTCCCACTTGACGATCTCGTAGCCGAGGACCATGTGGTCGCGGAACGCGGTGGGTATCAGCTGCGCCAGGCCGCGGTGATCCTGGTGCGCGTCATCGGTACGCGGGGCAAGGACGAGATCCGGCTCGGTCTGCCCGCGCAGCTCCTCGACCGCGGCCTTGGCCTCGTCCCAGTGCACGGGCATGCGCCCGTCCGGCAGCTTGAGCACGGTCAGCCGCAGGTCGGCGCCCGGGCAGAAGGCGGCGAGCGCAGCCTTCTCCTCCTGCTCCCGGTCGGTGCCGCCGCCGGAGAGCACCAGCGCGTCGACGCGGATACCCGGCCGCGCGAGGCACAGCGTCAGCAGCGTGCCGCCGGCGCCGATGGCGATGTCGTCGCAGTGCGCGCCCACCGCGACGATCCGGTCCAGGGGTCCTGCCCCGAGCCGGATCACGCTCTCGCTCCGGCACTCGCGCCGTCGCGCTCCCACACGGCCCACGGACGGTCGCCCCGGGCGTAGGCCTCGTCGAGCGCGGCCCGCTCCTTGACGGTGTCGGTCGGCTTCCAGAAGCCGCGGTGCTGATGCGCCACCAGCCGTCCCTGCTTGGCCAGTTGGGCGCAGCCGTCGGCGACCAGGTCCCCGTTCTCCGGTATGTGGTCGAAGACCTCCTGGCGGAGCACGAAGTAGCCGCCGTTCTCCCACAGCGGCATGTCGCTCACCGCGGTGATGCCCCCCACCAGGCCGTCCTCGCCCAGGTCCACGCAGTGGAACGAGGACTGCGGCGGCACCACCATCATCGACGCACCGGCGTCGCGCCGGGCGAAGTTCTCGATCATCTGCGGCAGCGGGGCGTCGGTGAGCACGTCGGCGTAGTTGGCGAGGAACATCTCGTCGCCGTCCAGGTGGTGGCGCACCCGGCGCAGCCGCTCCCCGATCGGTGACTCGATGCCGGTCTGCGCGAACGTGATCGTCCAGTCGGCGATGTCGGTGGACAGCAGCTCGGTCTTCCCGCCGCGGAGCACGAAGTCGTTGGACGTCGTCTCCTCGTAGTTGAGGAAGAAGTTCTTGATGTGGTGCGCCCCGTAGCCGAGGCACAGGATGAACTCCGTGTGCCCGAAGTGCGCGTAGTAGCGCATGACGTGCCAGATCAGCGGGCGCGGGCCGACCATCGCCATCGGCTTGGGTACGTCGTCTGCGGCGCCGCTCCGCATCCGCATGCCGTAACCGCCGCAGAACAGTACGACCTTCATCGCTTGACCTCGACAATGCTCAGTTCCGGGATGGGAAAGACGAGGCGGCCGCCCCAGTCGTGCACGAAGGACAGCTGCTCGACCAGCTCGGCCCGCAGGTTCCACGGGAGGACAAGGACGTAGTCCGGCTTGTCGGCGGCTATCTGCTCGGGCGGCAGGATCGGGATGCGGGTGCCCGGGGTGAACCTGCCGTGCTTGTAAGGGTTGCGGTCGACCGTGTACGCGAGCAGGTCGGGCCGGATACCGCAGTGGTTGAGCAGGGTGTTGCCCTTGCCCGGGGCGCCGTAGCCGACGACCGTCTCGCCGCGCTCGGCCGCGTCGATGAGGAACCGCAGCAGGTCCCGGCGCACCTTGGCGACCCGGGCGGAGAACTCGGTGTACCCGGACAGCTCCTGCAGCCCGGCGGCCTTCTCCCGGGCCAGTACGTCGGTCACCCGCTGGGTCGGCTCGCCGGCCACCTCGTTCGGCCGGGCCCACAGCCGGATGGAGCCGCCGTGCGTGGGCAGCAACTCGACGTCCACGAGCGTGAGTCCGCCGCTCGCCAGGGCACGGATCGCGGACGCGACCGTGTAGTACTGGAAGTGCTCGTGGTAGATCGTGTCGTACTGGTTCTCCTCGATCAGGGTCAGCAGGTGCTGCACCTCGATGGAGACCCAGCCGTCGTCGGCGACCAGGGCGCGCAGCCCCTGGGTGAACCCGACGACGTCGGGGATGTGCGCGTACACGTTGTTGGCCACGACCAGGTCCGCCGGGCCGTGCTCGGCGCGGACGGCGGAGCCGGTGTCCGGGCTCAGGAACTCCGTGAGGGTGGGCACACCCGCATCCCGCGCCGCGGCGCCGACGTTCACCGACGGCTCGATGCCGAGGCAGCGGATCCCCCGGTCCACCACATGCTTCAGCAGGTACCCGTCGTTGCTTGCGACCTCGACCACGAAGGCGTCCGGGCCGAGGGCAAGACGCTCCACGGCGTCGGCGACGAAGGTGCGCGCGTGCTCCACCCAGGAGGTCGAGTACGAGGAGAAGTACGCGTACTCCTTGAACGTCTCCTCCGGCGTGATCAGCGGAGGGATCTGCGCCAGCCAGCAGTCGGTGCAGACCCGCAGGTGCAGCGGGTACGCGGGCTCCGGTTGATCCAGTTGGTCCGCGGCGAGAAAGCTCTCACATGGTGGCGTCGCCCCAAGGTCGACGACGCTCGCCATCGCTTCCGAGCCGCACAGTCGGCATCGTGTCATCTACTGTCCCCATCCCCCCTGCTCGCGCGGGTGTCCCCGCCGCGAGCCTGTGCTGACCGACCCGCGATCGCGGTGCGGTACTCATCAACCAGGCGGTCAAGACCGACCGCCGGGCTGAAACCCTGTTCGTAACGGAGCCGGGCCGCCTGGCCCATCTCCTGGTTGCGGTCCGGATCTGCCGTGATCCGGCGTATGCAGGACGCGAGCGAGGCTGCCTCGCCCGGCCGGTGCAGCAGCCCGGTGACGCCGTCCTCGACGAGTTCGACGAAGGCGCCGTGCCCGGCGGCGACGGTCGGCACCCCGGCCGCCATCGCCTCGACGACCACCAGGCCGAACGCCTCCAGCCACGTCGAGGGAGCCACCACGGCGACCGACCGTGCGATGGCCTTCTGGCACTCCGCCGGGTCCAACAGGCCGACGTAGCGCACGTCGTCCCGGCCGGCCGCCCAGGCGGTCACCTCTCGCTCCAGCGGCCCCGTGCCGGCGATCACGAGCGGGACGCCCACGCCGCCGCTCGCCGCGATCTCGTCCCACGCGGCCATGAGCAGACGTACGCCCTTGGCCTCCGCGAGCCGGCCGAGATAGAGCACATGCTCGCCGTCACCGGACCGGCAAGTGCCCGGCTCCGGCACGAAGTTGTGCTTCACCGCCAGCCGCTCGGCCGGCATGCCGGACCGCACCAGGACGTCGCGCTGCGCCGCGGAGATGCACAAGAACCGCTCCACGCCGGACCACCACCGCCGCCGGTTGACCGACAGGCTGACCGCGAGCGGCACCGTCGCAAGGCGGGAGTTGCGGTAGCAGCCGTGCCGGACGGCGGGCAGCGGCGCCGATCCGACGCACTCGGTGCATGGCCGGCCGTCTCGCTGCAGCGTGCCGGGCGGGCAGACCTGGGTGTAGTTGTGCAGCGTGGCGACGGCGGGCACACCGGCGTCGGCGCAGGCGGCAAGGACCGCGGGCGACAGGAGCGGGAAGACGTTGTGGACGTGCACCACGTCCGGCCGCTCAGTGCGCAGCTTGGCGGCGAGCTCCGTGCGCACCGCCGGGTTCCACGGCACAAGCAGCGGCACCGCGACCTTGCCCAGCAGGGACCGGTCGGCGATGGAGTCGCTGCGCCGCTCGAACACCTCGACCCGGTGGCCGGCCGAGCGCAGCAGCTCCACCTCCTGGTCGACGACCTTGTTCTCCCCGCTCGGCTGCGCCGAGTTGTAGCGGTTGTGCACCACGAGGACGTGCATGCTCAGATCACCTCCGATCTCCGGGCCCAGCGCGGGATGTGTCGTCGAGGAACGTCGGGCGTCGAGAGCGGAGCGGCCTCGGCGGGTGCCGCAAGGAGTGAGGCGGCCAGGGCCAGATGCAGCAGATACGGCGAGGCGTCGCCAAGGCCGGCCTCGGTGTACGACGCGATCGCGCAGTAGCTGATCAGGAAGATCGCGCAGGCACGCTGCAGCGACGGTGGCCGCAGCAACGCGACGCCGCCCAGCACGATGAGGATCGCCGCGACGAGGGTGACGCCGATCAGACCCTGCTCGTTGTAGACGGCCAGCCAGCTGTTGTCGATCGGCAGCCCGCCGAACGACTTGTCGCCCAGGCCCACGCCGAACAACTGCTCCGAGGTCGACCGGGGCGCAGCCAGCAGGGCGTTCCAGACCTTGGCCCGGCCGGTGAGACTGGAGAAGTTCTCCTGGCTCTGCCCGCGCAGGAACCACGACTGCAGCGCGGAAGCGAACCCCACCGCGGCCACCACGACGCACAGCACCGTCCAGGTGAAGAACCGGCGGGCGGCGGCGCTGGTCAGGATGAGCGAGCAGATCGCCAACGCCAGCCCGAGGAGCAGGCCGAGCGTGGCCGTCCGGGTATGGGTCAGCGCGAGCAGGACCAGGGACGGCACGATGACCACCGCCGCGCTGGCCCCGTCGGTCCGGCGCCCCAGGAGGAGCAGCACGGTGAGCCCGATGATCACCGCGGCGTACTGCCCGATCTGCGGCGGGGTGAGCGGCCACAACGCGCCGACGAGGCGTCCGCCGTAGAGGTCGGGCAAGGCCGCGCCCGGTGAGACGACCAGGCCGGCGGCCACCGATCCGAGCACCGCGAAGTACATCCGGATGTGGTGCCGGACGAACGTCTCGCTGCCGACCCACCAGCGGCTGAGCAGCCACAGCGTGCCGACGAAGAGAGTCAGCCGGAAGCAGCGGAACAGCGCGCCGAACCCGGACTCCAGGTTCGCGCTGGAGATCACGCTCGTCACCAGCAGCAGGGTGAGCAGGAACACGTAGGCGCTGGCTCGGATGCGCAGTCGGAGATTGACCGTGAGCGCCAGCGCGAACGCGGAGACCAGCGCGCCCATGGTGACCATCTGGATGAGGGAGCGGGGCAGCGGGACGATGGTCTTCGCCCCTGCGGAGCCGAGGGTGTTGAGGACCAGCAGCCCCCAGACGATCCCGACGATCCTCGGTGTGCCTGCGGAGCGCGGTTCGGTGCCGGGCTGCGTTCCCGCAGTGCCCGGTCCGCGCGTCAGGTTCACGCCCATGTCAACCACCGGCCCGTGGGTCGAGGGTGCTGCCCGCGTCCTGCTGGTACGGCGTTGTCTGCCACTGCCCGAAGTCGAGCACCCGGCTCGTGTCCTGGGCCACGAATTTCCAGGGTCCGATGTAGACGTTGTCGTGCCAGCGGTTGTGCTGCTCGGTGGTGATCGCGTCAGCCACCCGTTCGCCCTTGTACGGCGACCAGTCCGGATAGGTTCCGTAGTTGGCGAGGAGCGCCATCCGGTCGCACTTCTCCGTGCACTTGAGGACGGACTTGTCGAGCACGAAGCGGTTGTCGTGGATGTCGACCCGCTGGGTCTTCCACCGGCAGTCGGAGTAGAGCGGTGCCTTGGCGATCGCCGGCTTCGCACAGCGCTTGGTGTCCTTCACCAGCAAAGTGCAGTCACCGGACGAGGTGTTGGCCGGGCTGTTGCAGAACCGGTCGGCGTTCTCCCACAGGGTGATCCCGGACCAGTTGTTCTCCAGCACGTTCCGGTAGATCTCGATCTTGTTGGTGCGGGCTCGGATCCGTGGTTCGCCGCCGGACTCGGACACGTAGACGGTCGCGAACGGGAAGCCGTCGCCGCTCTCGGCCGCCCTGCGCCCCTCGACCCAGTTGTTCCGCCGGATCGTGTTGTTCCGGATGACCGCGTTGTAGCTGATCTCGTAGATCAGCGCGGCACCGTCGTTGGCCTCGATCACGTTGTTCTCGATGAGGAAGTCGTTGTTGTTGGTGTCCGCCCACAACCCGGTTCCGCGGTTGTCGTGCACCCAGTTGCCGCTGACGTCGGCGCCGTTGACGTCCCAGAACTTGATGCCTCCGGTGCAGCCGCAGCCCTTCCGCTTCCGCTCCCAGTCGCCGGTGTTGTTGCCCACGATCTCGTTGCCCTCGACCACCAGGCCGGTGATACGGCCGCCCGCCTTGTACGCGTTCATGCCGTACTGGCCGTTGTCGCGCAGGCAGTTGGCGCGGACCTGCTGGCGGGCGCCGGCCATCAGCCCGGCGCCGGAGTTGTTCTGGATCGTCGCGTGCTCGATCACCCATCCGTCGGCCGAGTCATGGTTGACCACGCCCTCGTCCGGCGGCGCCACGAAGCCCTGCACGGTCAGGTAGCCGATGGTGACGTCGCGGGCGGTACCGGCGAACGCGTACTGGTTCTTCTTCCGGCCGTCGAGCACCGCGCCGGGCGCACCGATGTAGCGGTCCCCCTTCTTGGGGATGACCTGGGCGTAGCGGTCCGGGTCGAGCCTGTGCTTGCCGGGCCGAAGCCAGAACGTGGTGTTCGGGGGGCTGCTCTTGGTCTTCGCCGCCAGGTCACCGACCACCTTGGGGTCGACGGTCACCGCGCCCGACGGTGCCTTCGCCGGTCCCGCCGCGGGCTTGGCGCACACCCGGGCCACGGATCGGTCCACGGACGTGGCGGACGTGGTGGACGTGGCCTTCGGCTCCGCCCCGGCGCCCGACGCGCTCTCACAGCCGGTCGTCAGCAGGGCCAGCGCCAGCGGTGCCGCCGCCAACGCCCAGTGCCGCATCTTGCTCCCCACGCGCCCCCCCTAGCCGCGGAACCTGAGCACGGTGATGAAGCCCTCCGTGCCGTCGGTGAAGCCGGTGCCGACCAGCGTGGTGGCGGGTTCCTTGCGCCCGAATCCGGCGGAGTACCAGCCCAGCGGCGGGTCGGTCTCGCCGCGATGCGCCTGCCAGGACAGCTGGCCGGGCAGGTCGAGCACCGCGGAGCGGTCCTCGCCGTCCCGCGTCCAGGTGAGCTCGGCCCGGTTCCCCACCAGGTCCGCGGTGATCGCCGGGCCGAGGTGGAACGCCAGTTGCACGGCCCGGCGCGGGCCGCGCACCTCGTCGACCACCCGCAGCTCCTGGCTTTCGGCCGTCAGCTCCACCCGGCGACGGTGCACCGAGTCCTGGTAGCCGTCGTGCTCCGCACTCCAGCGAGCCACGCCCTCGTCGGATGTGTCGGCGGCCAGGACGCGGGTGTTGGCATGCCGGGTCCACAGGAACGGGCCGCCGGAGACGGACTGGTCGGCGCCGTCCAGCTGCAGGGTGTTGTGGCCGAGGGTCGACCGGAAGTACTGCCGCCACTCGGGCTGCCCGTGGTAGCAGTACGTCCCCGGGTCGGCGAGCACGTCGACCCCGTCGTGCCGGACCTCCACGGACAGCGCGTCCGCGTGGGCGTGCGCGGCGATGGACAGGAAGCCGTGCGGACCACCGTCGCAGCGGCACCAGATCTCCTCCGGGCCGCGCAGGATGGTGAGCCCCGCGTCGGCGAAGTGGCCCGGTCGGCTTGCCGGGCGGGTCACGGCCGGTGCGGTTCCAGTGTTCGAGTACGGCTTGATGAGCGCGGCCAGCAGCGGGGTGCGCACATCGGTGCCGGTCACCGCCGGCCACCAGTCGAGCCGGCCGAACACGGCGTCGCCGGTGGCCAGCAGCGAGGCCCAGCGGTCGGTGCCCGCTCCGTCCACGACCAGACCGTGCCCGTCGTCCGCGTCGCCCTGGCGCGGCGGCCGCAGCCGGTTGTCCACGACGGCCGCGAGCGCGTCGGTCATCCGCAGCAGCACCAGGCGGACGGTGGCGGGGACCTGCACGCCCGCGGCGTCCGCCTCGGCCACCGCGGCCAGACCGAGCTCCAGCACCAGGCCGTGGTACTCGGAGGCCAGCTCACGGTTGAGGCCGGAGAGGAAGGTGTTGCCGCGCAGGTGCCGCTCGAGCGACCGCAGGGCGTCGGCCCGCCAGCGCTCCGAGGAGGGGAACCAGTCGAACGCGCAGGCTGCGGCGAACTGCCCGGCCGTCTCGGCGATGACGTGGTTGTTCGCCGAAGACCCCCGGCTGGGGAAGGCGGCCAGCCAGCGCTGGTGGTGCCAGATCTGGTTCAGCGCCACCGGGTTGTCCTCGAACAGGTCGGCCGCGCCCGGCCAGTCGTCGAGCAGCCGGCGGATCCACACCCAGGACAGCAGCCGGATGCCCAGCTCGATGCCGCTGATCCAGTGCACACCGCGCAGCGGCGGGTTGGCCGCCCACCACGACCGCAGGTGCTCGGCCACACGCTCGGCGTACCGCTCGTTCCCGGTGATCGCGTAGGCGGCGGCGAGCTGGGTGAGGTACTGGTGCCGGGACAGCTCCCAGATCTGTTTGATGTCCCCGACCGCGTCCTCGTTCCGGTACGGCACGTCGAAGGCGTAGCCCCACGGAGCCCGGCGCCCGGTCTTCGGGTCGCACCACCAGTCGGGGTCGTCCAGGTCGTCGCGGACCACACCGAAGAACTCGGCGTGCCCGTACATCAGCCGGTCCGCCTCGGCGATGAGCCGTTTCGCAGCATCCGGAGGCACTGCGGCGATCGTCCCGGCCGGCAGGACCGCGGTGAACCGGGCGTCGGTCACGCTCGGGCAGTTGGGCCGCGCCGACCGCCACCGCCGCCTGCGCACCGCGTCACTCACCCGGCCCGCGACCTCCTGCGGTCCCATCCGGGACAGCCGCCGCAGGTACCAGCCCGCGCTCATGGTCATGGTGTGTTCTCCAACGTCACCGGCGCGCCGCCGGCCAGGCCGGTCTGCACGGCGAGGGTGGCCGCGGTGGTGGCGACCAGCGACTCCAGCGGCACCGGCATCGGCCCGCCGGTCCGTACGGCCTTGATGAACGCGGCCAGTTCGGCCTCCTGGCCCTTGTCCCGGGCCTTGGGCAGCCGCGAACTGACCCACTTCTTGCGGCCGTACACCGAGGCACGGACGAAGTCGTCGAGCCGCAGCACCTTGCCGTCCGCGACCAGGTCCAGCGTCTCCTTGGGAAAGCCGGGCGCACCGGTGGTGACGTAGCTGATGGTGGCGGTGGACCCGTCCGGGTAGCGCAGGACGACCTGCAGGTCCTCGTGGCCGGACGTGGCGACCGCGTACACCGAGACCGGGTCGGCCTCGAGCAGCCAGCTCGCCGTGTCGATGAAGTGTCCGCCCTCGCCGGCGAACCGCGAGCCCTCGGTGCCCTGTTGGAGGTACCAGCTGCCGTGCTGCAGCCGGCCCGCGTTGACCAGGTAGCGCAGGCTCGCCGGGCCGGTCCGGGTGCCGAACCGCTTCTTGGCCTCCTGCAGCAGCGGCGCGAACCGGCGGTTGAAGCCCACCTGCAGCCGGTCGTTGCCGGACTCCTCCACCGCCGCGAGTACGCCGGCCAGTTCGTCCTCGGTAAGCGCCAGGGGCTTCTCCACGAACACCGTCTTGCCGGCGTGGAGCGCCTTCCGGGTCAGTTCGGCGTGCGAGCTGTGCCGGGTGACCACGAACACCGCATCGATGGACTTGTCGCCGAGCACGGCGTCGAGATCGGTGGTCGCCTCGGCGAAGCCGAACTTCCGCTGCGCGTTGGCCGCGGACAGCGCCGTCGTGGTGACGACCGTGGACAACTCGACGCCTTCGCGCTGTGCCAGGTGCGGCAGCAGCATCGACGTCGCGTAGTTTCCCGCGCCGACGAACGCGAGGCGCACCGGCGTCTTGGCGGCCCGGGTCGGCGTGGACGCTCCGCCGGCGGGTCGCTTCACCGCGGGCACGGCCACCGTCGGGGCCCCCGCCTCCTCCGCTTCCCCCGCGTGTTCGGGGTACCGGAACAGCACGGCCACGGCCTTCAACTCGCCGTCCTTCAGGCGCTGGTACGTCTCGACCGCGTCGTCGAAGTCGGCGATGTGGGAGACCAGGGGCTCCACGTCGACGCTGCCGCGGGCGACGAGGTCGAGGAAGCACGCCAGGTTGCGGCGCTCGGTCCAGCGCACGTAGCCGATCGGGTAGTCCCGCCCCTCGAGCTCGTACTCCGGGTCGTAGCGCCCGGGGCCGTAGCTGCGCGAGAACCGGACGTCGAGCTCCTTCTCGTAGTACGCGTTCCACGGCAGGTCCAGGCGGCACTTGCCGATGTCGACGACCCGGCCGCGGTCCCGGCAGAGCCGGGCGGCCAGCTCGACGGGCTGGTTGCTGCCGCCGCCGGCGGCCAGGTACACCTGGTCCACGCCGTGCCCGTCGGTGAGTTCGGCGACGGCGGCTTCCACGGCCGCGGACGCGGGGTCGCCGCAGGCCGCGGCGCCCAGGCGCTCGGCGAGCTCGCAGCGCACCGGATCGGGGTCGGCCCCGAC
This sequence comes from Streptomyces sp. NPDC001401, assembly GCF_042895385.1. Taxonomy (NCBI): domain Bacteria; kingdom Bacillati; phylum Actinomycetota; class Actinomycetes; order Kitasatosporales; family Streptomycetaceae; genus Streptomyces; species Streptomyces sp. NPDC001401. The sequence continues at coordinate 411,824 of NZ_JBIAWI010000007.1, read as the reverse complement.
GACGCGGACGCCCGAGGCGACAAGGAGCTGCACGACCAGCTGCCCGATCAGGCCGAGGCCGATGACAAGCGCCACCTCGCCGAGCTGTGGCTCGCCCTGGCGGACGCCCTGCATCGCGATCGACCCGACGGTGCCGAAGGCCGCGTGCTGCGGCGCGAGGCCGTCCGGCACCGGCGCGTAGAGGTTCTTCGGCACCCAGTTCAGCTCGGCGTGCAGCGCGTGCTCGTTGCCGGCGCAGGCCACGAGGTCGCCGACCTTCACGTCGTCGATCCCGGCGCCGACCTGCTCGACCACCCCGCACAGCGAGTAGCCCAACGGCGTGTACGAGTCCAGCTTGCCCATCACCTTGCGGTAGGTGGCGGGCAGCCCGTTGGTGGCCACGCTCTGCATGACCTTGGCCACCTGGTCCGGCCGTGAGCGGGCCTTGCCCAGCATCGACATGCCGGCCTCGGACACCTTCATGAGCTCGGTCCCGGTGGAGATCAGCGAGAAGGCGCTGCGGACCAGCACACCGCCCGGCTTGCACCCCGGCACCGGAACGTCGAGCACCGCCAGCTCGCCGCTCTTGTAGTTCTGAACAACCTGTTTCACCGAAGTCCCCTTGTTTCTACGCCGTCTTCTACGCCGCCGAGCGAGCGCCCTGGCCGGACCCGGAGGTCGCGTCGCGGTACCAGTACTCGAGGGTCAGCACATGCCACAGATGCTTGGAGAAGTCCTGCTGTCCGGCGGCGTCCTCGGCGACCATGCGCGCCAGCGCGTCGCGGCGCAGGAACCCGGAGCGGACGAGCTCGCCGTCGTTGACCACCTCGCGCACCAGCGGTGCCAGGTCCCGGCTCATCCAGGCGCGCAGCGGGGCGCTGAACAGGCCCTTGGGCCGGTACACGATCTCCCGGGGCAGGACCGAGGTGGCCGCCTCCTTGAGGACGGCCTTGCCCTGCCGTCCGACGATCTTGCGATTGCCGGGCACGGCGAACGCCGCCTTGACCACCTCGACGTCCACATACGGCACCCGCACCTCGGTCGACGCGGCCATGCTCGAGCGGTCCGTGTACGTGAGGTTCAGGCCCGGCAGGAACATCCGGGCGTCGGTCAGGCACATGCGGTTGACGAAGTCGTCGAGGTCGTTGTCCTGGTAGACGTCCGCATGTTCGGTCAGCACGTCCTCGACCGTCCCCGCCAGGTCCGGATCGAGAAGGGCGAGCAGCTCGTCCTGGTCGTACATGGTGTAGCTGCGCCGGAACGCGGTCTCCTCCGGCAGATCGGCGAAGGAGAGGAACCGCTTCGCGAAGCGCACCGACCGGTACCCCCGCCGGGACGTGGCGACCGGCAGCCGGTCCACGGCCCCGGACACCCCGCGGCGCAGTGGCCGCGGGACACGCTGGTAGCGCAGCGCGAGCAAGTTGGCCAGGTGCTTGCGGTAGCCGGCGAACAGCTCGTCGGCACCCATCCCCGAGAGCATCACCTTGACCCCGGCCTCGCGGGCGGCCGAGCAGATCAGGAACGTGTTGATCGCGGCGGGGTCGCCGATCGGCTCGTCCAGGTGGTACGTCATCTGCGGCAGCAGGTCGAGCACGTTCGGGGCGATCTCGATCTCGTGCAGGTCGACACCGAACTGCTCGGCCACCTGCCGGGCATAGCGCAGGTCGTCCGGCATCGCCTCGAACTTGGCGTCCTCGGCGCGGAATCCGATCGTGTAGGCGGAGATCCCGGGTTGGTGGCGGGCCGCAAGCGCGGTCAGGTAGCTGGAGTCGAGGCCGCCGGAGAGGAACGTCGCCACGGGTACGTCGGACAGCAGGTGGCGCCGGGTCGACTCCTCGACGATGGCGGCCAGGTCCGGCTGCTCTCCTGCCCGGGCCCGCTCCCGGCCCTCGGCGGCGACGTCCTTCAGGTTCCAGTAACTGCCGCGCTCCACCCGGCCGTCGGGACGGATCCGCAGCCAGCTGCCCGGCGGCAGCTTCTCCGCCTCGCGGAACGCGCAGCGCGAGTCCGGCACCCAGTAGTAGAGGAGCGAGGCCACCAGCGCCGCATGGTCCACCTCCAGCGACCCGCCGGTCGCGGCGGCGAGCGCCTTGAGCTCGGAGGCGAACACCAGGCCCGCGCCGCGCCGGAGCAGGAACAGCGGCTTGATGCCCAACTGGTCGCGGGCGAGCACCAGTTCACCGGTGCGCTCGTCGAAGATCCCGAACGCGAACATGCCGCGCAGCCGGGGCAGGCAGTCCGTGCCCCAGCGCCGCCAGGCCTCGAGGAGCACCTCGGTGTCGGAGGTGCCACGGAAGCGCACCCCGGCGGCTGCCAGCTCGGCACGCAGCTCGGGCGCGTTGTACAGCTCGCCGTTGTAGGTCAGGGCGAGGCCGTCCGAGACCATCGGCTGAGCGCCGGTCTCGGACAGGTCGATGATCGCCAACCGGCGGTGCCCGAGCTGCACTTCGCCGTCAGCGACCGGGTGGCCGTAGCGGCCCGCCCCGTCCGGGCCGCGGTGGGCGAGGGTGTCGGTGAGCCGGTCGGTCACGACCTTTCCGTCCGGCCATCGGTAAGTGCCTGCGATGCCACACATGTCCTACCTCACCTCCTGGTCGTTGTCCGGGACCCGTGCGGCCCACATCGGCTCGCGCTCCGTCCGCCGCAGGCCCGTCCCGCTCTGCCGGGGCGGCTTCTCGGCCCTACCGCGCAGCGCGGTGTGCAGCCCGTCCCACAGCGTGCCGTCGGTCCGGTCACGCGGATCCGGGTCGATCAGCACCACGCCGATCACCGGAATGCGCTGTTCCGCGAGCTGCCGCGCCACGGTGTGCAGCCATGCGGCGCTACCGCGCCCGGCACGCACGACGAGCACGGTCTGGGTGCCCAGGTACTGGAGGTCGGTCCACGCCGTGCCGGGCGCCACCGAGCCGACGCCGATCCGGCGCTCCTGAGGCGACACGGTCGCGGCACGCTCGCCGCTGACCACGGTCGGGTCTCCCGGCTTCGGGCGGTGCTTGGCGAGCTGCGGGCCGGGCAGACCGTCGACGACGACCACTGGCCCATCCGCCGCCACTGCCCGGGCAAGGCTCAGGGCGATCACGCTGGTGCTGCGTGCACAGCCCAGTTCCAGCAGCGACAGCGGTTCCGCGGAGCCGCGCACGGTGCGGGCGAGGCTCGTGGTGAGGCGTTCGCGTGCCACCCGGGTCCGTCGGCGCTGCCACGGCCTGCCCGACCGGCGGGGCAGCTCCGCGATGACCGAGGCGCCGAGGTTCGCCGCGATGTCCCGGCGCAGCACGGGGCGGTCCGCCACCACCACGCCGACCGCGGCCAGCGCGAGCCCGAGGAAGAGCCCGAGGACGAGCCCGATCACGGCGTTGGTGACGGCTGCCTTGGGCAGGGATTGCCGCACCGCACGAGGGCCGTCCACGATCTGCGTGCCGGCGATGAGCTGGGGCGTGCCGATGCGCGCCTCCTCGGCGCGCTGGCTGAAGTCGGCGATCCGCGAAGTGAGCTCGGCCCGGCGGGCGAAGAGCGACTCCATGCCCGCCGACGCTTTCGGGTCGCTGTCCGGCGATCGGCCGCCGATCTCCTTGTTGACGTCGGCGAGCTCGTTCTGCATGCGGTCGCGCTGGGCGACCAGGCCCTTGGCCTCGGCGTCGGCGATGTCCCGTACCCGCTTGGCATGGTCGGCGACGAACGCATCGGCCAGTGCCTTGGCCCGGGCCACCGCTTCCGCGTCGGTGTCACCGGTCACATCGATCTGGAGCACGTTGTTGGACAATCCGGTGCCCCGGTAGTCCCGCATGAAGTCTTCCGGTTTTTCCGGGGACTTGAGGGACCGCAGGGCCTGGTCGGCGATCCGCGTGGTCCCCAGCAGCTGGACGTCGGTGCGGATCAGCGTTCCGGTGTCGTTCGGCTGGTCCTCCTGATGCGCGACCAGCACCTTGGTCACCGCGGCCGGCGCCGGTGGCAGCAGGACCGCCACCGCCGCGCCGATCAGCAGTCCCAGCAGCGCCATGGCGCACCAGAGACGGCGGCGCCTGCGGACCGCGACCACCAGCGCCTGCAGGTCGATGAGCGGAGTGGCGGCCGACGACTCCGAAGTCGTGCTTGTCGTCACGCTGAACCTCCCGTCGCATGGCCGCGAACCGCGAACGTCAAAGTGGCATCGTCCAAAGGACTTTCGGCAGTCGGCGTCGGACCGCTGCGCACCGTGCCGGCGACAACGAGGCCGGCGACGACGATGCCGACGACCTCGTGCCTGGCGTCCGCACACGCCTCGGCGATGCCGGTGAGCTCCTCCGCCGTCCAGCTGCCCGCGCTCAGGACGACCAGGGCACCGGACTCCGTGCCGCGGTCCGGCACGATCGGCCGGTCCACCGAAACGTCCACCACCCGCAGCAGCGGATCGATCTTGGCCTCGGCGACGAGCTGCCCGGCGGCCCGGCGGGCGACCTCGTCGCCTTCCGGTACGACAACCAGCAGCCGCCGGGGGGCCGGCAGCTGTTCCCGGAGGCGAGCGCACACCCGCCGGTAGCGGATCCGTCTGTCGGCCTCGTCGCCCGACCTCTGCGGGGTCGGTATGTCCCACCGGGTGTCAACGCCGAGAAGCCGGCGGATCCGGGCCCGTCGGCCACTGCTTTCCGGCCCGTGCGTACGCCGTTCAGCAGGCACGTCGACGGTGCCGAGGAGCGCCGAGCCCAGCGCCGCGGCGATCTCCGGTTCGGTGCGCAGCCGACGGCTCACCCGTGCGGCGGCGAGATGGCCGACGACCGCGAGCAGGAAGAACAGCAGCGCCCCGCCGACGATGAGCTGCATCCTCGTCGGCGCTGCCGCGCCGGTCGGCCGGGGCGCCGGCCCCATGACGACCATGCTGGCCTTGTTGGTGGCCGGATTGGCCTCGTCCAGCTTCTTTATGGCGTCCTGCAGCGAGGTGCGCAGCTTCTCGAGCTCGGTGCGGGCCTGCACGCTCTCCACGGTCTGCCCCGGGTCGGCCGCATTGGCCAGGTCGGTGATGCGGCGGTTGGTCTCCGCCACCTTCTTCCGCAGCGCCTCGGTCCCCGTGGCCACTGCGGGGTCGGCACTGCCGCCGGCGATCCCCGCGGCGAAGGTGACGAACTGCTGGGCCACCTGGTCGGAGAGCCGCTGCGCGCGCTCCGGGGTGTCGGCCGTACCGGAGATCTTGATGATGTTCCCGTCGGCGGCCTTGGCGCTCACCTGATCCTGCAGTTCGACGCCGTTCACACCCTTCCAGCCGAGCGTGGCGGCCGCGCGGTCGACCACCGCCGAGCTGGTGGCGATGTCCACCTGGGTCAGCAGTTCGCGCTCCTCCCACAGCCCCGGCAGCAGTACCGATGCCGACGCCGTGTACCGCGGCGGAAACACCAGCACCGAGCTGCCGTAGCCGAAGAGCGCACCCACCACGGCGAGTACGGCGAGAAGCCGCCACCGCCGACGGAGTATCCGTCCGATCGTGGCCAGACGGATCGTGTCATCACTCAATGGAGCAGCCTCTTCCCCGTACGGACCGGCCCACCAGCCGACACCGGAGCTTGGTCCCGGCAGGCAGCGGCGTAGGCGGCGAGCAGCGACGCTTGCGAGTTCTGCCAGGACAGCGGCCCGCCGATCCGCTCCTGGCCGATCTTCCCCATCCGGGCCCGCTTCTCCGGATCGTCGAGGAGCAGCGCGATGAGCTCGGCGAACTCGGCCTCGTCGTTGGCGGGCGCGTAGACGGCGGCGTCACCGGCGGAGACGCGCGCCTCCCGGAGCTCGAACGAGACGATCGGCCGCCCCATCGCCATGTACTCCAGGACCTTGTTCATGGTCGACACGTCGTTGAGCGGATTGCGCGGGTCGGGCGAAAGGCACACGTCCGCGGTGGACAGGTAGCGCACCAGGTCGGCGTCCGGAATGCGCCCGGTGAACTGCACCTGCTCGGAGAGACCCAGCCGCCCGGACAGCTCCACCATCGCGTCGAAGGCGTCGCCGGAGCCGACGAACACCGCATGCCAGTCGGTCCGCCCGAGCTCGTCGCGCAGCTTCGCCAGGGCCCGCAGGGCGTAGTCGACGCCGTCCTGAGGGCCCATGACGCCGAGATAGCACAGCAGATGAGGCTTGCCGCGCTTCAACTCCGGCTCCGGCGGCACCGGCTGGAACCTCTCGATCGCGGGCGCGCTGCGCACCACGAAGACGTCCTCCGGCCGCTTGCCGCCACGGCGTATCGCCACGTCCCGGTAGCTCTCGTTCGTGGCGAGCACGATGTCCGCGGCCCGGTAGGTCCGCCGTTCCAGCGCGCACACGGCGCGGTAGAGCAGATCCTTGCCGCGGTCGAACCGGGACAGGTACAGCTCGGGCACCAGGTCGTGCTGGTCGAACACGAACCGCGCGCCGCGCCGCTTCAGCCACAGTGCCGGCAGGAACAGCAGGTCGGGCGGGTTGCAGGCATGGACCACGTCGACCGGGCCGACCTTGCGGGCCAGCCGGATCGTGTGCCACAACGCCGATCCGTACTCCCGCAGATAGCCGGCCGGCCCGCCGGTGGCCGCGCGCAACGGGTAGCGGTGAATGCGCACCCCGTCGATCACCGCCTCCGGCTCCGTGTCCCGCTTCTCCCCCCGGGGACAGATGACGTGCACCTCCCAGCCCGCGTCGCGCAGCGTCGTGCACTCCTGCCACACCCGCCGGTCGAACGGCACCGACAGGTTCTCCACCAGAATCAGCGCGCGACGGGTCGGCCCGTCGCCGCCGGTTGTGTCACCAAGCAAGGCCCACGTACCCAGGTTCGGCCCGGCGCGCATCGGCGTCGGGAAGGTGGATGAGGTCGACAATCACGGGGCCGTCGCCATGGGGCAGCGCCGACAGCACGGCCGGATCCCTGGTCCCGACCAGGCACACCTCGGCATGCTCGAGCACCTCGTCGACGGACTCCGCGAGCAGCTGCGCGAGATGCGGCAGCCGGCTCTCGATGTACTCGCGGTTCGCGCCGAGCAGCCGGGAGAGGCTCACATTGGCGTCGTAGATCTTGAGGTCGTACCCCTTGCCGAAGAGCCTCTCCGCCAGCTCGACGAGCGGGCTCTCGCGCAGGTCGTCGGTGCCGGGTTTGAAGGACAGCCCGAACATTCCCACCCGGCGCTTGCCGGTGCGCTCGACCAGGTCCACCGCGCGCTGCAGATGGTCCGCGTTGGAGGGCAGCACATGCGAGAGGATGGGCACCGAGACGTCGGCCCGCTGCGCCGCGTGGACCAGGCTGCGCAGGTCCTTGGGCAGGCAGGAGCCACCGAAGGCGAAGCCGGGCCGCAGGTAGGCGGGGCTGATGTTCAGCTTGCGGTCGGCCAGGAACACGTCCATCACCTGGTGCGAATCCACCCCGAGCGCCTGGCACACCGCGCCCAGCTCGTTCGCGAAGCCGATCTTGAGGCCGTGGAACGCGTTGTCCGCGTACTTGATCGCCTCGGCGGTCGGGACCGGCACGCGGAACACCTCACCGGGCAGGCCGTCGTACAGCGCCAACACCGCGTCGCCGCTTGCCGGGTCGAGCTCGCCGATGACGGTCTTGGGCGGGTCGAAGAAGTCCCGCACGCTCGTGCCCTCGCGCAGGAACTCCGGGTTGACTGCGACCCCGATGTCAACCCCGGCCGTGCCGCCGACGTACTTCTCCAGGATCGGCACCAGCAGGTTCAGGCAGGTGCCCGGGAGCATGGTGCTGCGGAACACGACGGTGTGCCGACCCCCCTGCTTGGCCCCCTCGGCCAGCACGGCGCCGATCTCCTCGGTGACCCGCTCCAAGTACGTGGTGCACAGGCTGCCGTTGGGCTCCGACGGCGTGCCCACGCAGACCAGCGACACCTCGCTGTCCATGATCGCCTCGCGGACGTCGCCGGTGGCGCGCAGCGCCCCGGTCCGCACCACCTCGGCGATGAGCTCGCCGATCCGCTCCTCGACCACCGGGGCCTTGCCGTCGTTGACCAGGTCGACCTTCACCTGGTTGACGTCCACCCCGATGACCTCGTGCCCCATGCTGGCCAGGCACGCGGCCGATACGCAGCCCACGTAGCCGAGCCCGAAAACGCTGACTCTCATGCCCCGTCTCTCCCCCCAGGCAGGCCCTTGCGGCCTGCGGTCCTCGCGCCGGTCGGACGACCCCCGCGCATCAGTACGCCCCCTGCCCGTGGAGGACGGCACGCAGCGTCTTCCACAAGATCACTGTGTCCAGGGCGAGCGACCAGTCCTCCACGTACCGCAGGTCGAGGCGGACCGCCTCCTCCCACGGCAGGTCGCTGCGTCCGCTGATCTGCCACAGGCCGGTGAGCCCGGGCTTGACCAGCAGCCGCCGCCGGATGTCCGGGCCGTACGCGGCGGACTCCTCCGGCAGCGGAGGCCGAGGTCCGACGAGCGACATCGATCCGGTGAGCACGTTGAACAGTTGCGGAAGCTCGTCGAGCGAGTACCGGCGCAGCACTGTTCCCACGCGGGTCACCCGCGGATCCCGGCGGAGCTTGAACAGCAGGCCTGCGCCCTCGTTGCGGCCGGCCAGCTGGGCACGTGCCCCGTGGGCCCCGGTGACCATGGTGCGGAACTTGAGAATGGTGAACTCGCGGCCGTCCTTGCCGACCCGGCGCTGGCGGTAGAACGCCCCGCCCCGGCTGTCCGCCAGCACGAGCAGCCCGACGAGCACCATCAGCGGCGCGAACAGCACCAGCAGGAGCGCCGCGCCCACCCGGTCGACGACCTCTTTTATCGCCCGGCGGCCCCCGGTGAAGGTCGGCATGCTGACCCGCAGCAGCGGTATCCCGAGCACCGCGTCGACGTGCAGCCGCGGGCCGGCCACCTCCATCAGCACGGGGGCCACGACCATCTCGGCATCGCTGCCTTCGAGGTTCCAGGCCAGCCGCTGCAGCCGGTCCGGTGACCAGTGCGGGTCCGGTGTGACCGCGACGACACGGTAGCCGTCGTGGCGAACGTGCTTGGCGACGTCCGACAGTTGGCCGACGACCGGCACTCCGTCCAGTTCGTCACCGTCGAGCCCGCGACCGTCCGTCGTGCACACCGCCTCCACACGCCAGCCGAGGTGCGGGAACTTGCGGGTACGGGTGATCAGGTCGCGCACGGTGTCCGGGCTCCCGGCAGCGAGCACCGGTCTAAGGCACCGCCCTTCCTTGCGCTGCTTGTGCAGCCAGAGCCGGAGCAGATACCGCGCGGTCATGGTGACGAGCGCGATCGCGGGGACCGCGACGAAGATCCAGAGCTTGATGTTGCGCGAGGTCAGGGCGATCCCGCCGAGCGCCAGGACGACGGTCGCCGTGAACAGTGAGCGTCCGAGACGGCGGAATTCCTCGGCGCCCTGGCCGAGCACGGCCGGAGCCCACGACCGGCTCACCGCCAGCGCTCCCAGCACCAGCAGTTGGGTGCCGAAGGCGAGTATTCCCCACTTCTCGTGCCAGTTGGCCGCGTCCCGGGCCCCGAAGAAGTCGCCGATCCCCGCCACCACGAAGGCGGTGGCCATGGTGTCGCTGATGATCACGGTACGGCGGTACCGATGCTCCCAGTCGATCGCAGGCTGGCTGATTGCCCCGTTCGCCAGACGCCCGCGCGCCGACGGAAAAGGGCCGACTATTCCCCCCTGCCGCACAGAACCCCCCAAGGTCCCCAGTGGTAAGACGTGTTCGCCCAACACTGTTTCGCCCCCTGCGGGAGGCCCCCGCCCCCCGCACTGTCCCTCCCCCGGGAGGCCCCCGCCTCCCGCCGTGCTGTTCCCCCCTCGGGAGGCCCCCGCCCCCCGCGCATGCGGCTCTTTGAGAGCTATGTGAACACCCCACCCGGCAGCAGCAGACTCGCATGTCCTGCCCGGCTCTTGAGGTGCGCGGAAACCCGTCGAAACCTCGGATGCTCAACGCACCCGAAGCCCTCTCGGACTCCAAGAATTGATCGCCCCCACGTCCGGCCCCGAAGACGCAAGTACTGACTGCCCGCAGCAGCGGACCCATAGATCCCCATTTGTCGCCTCGTGTCCCAGCATGTGAGGCACGGTCAATCTAGACCATCGCGACCCGTATGAAGAGAGGGATGTGTGGAATTTGTGCCTACGTTTTGAAGATGTGGCCACGGATCGGCGACCGCCTGCCGGTGCCGTGGCGACGGAGGCGGGCCTTGTGACCTGTGATGACGGGGGTTCTCCGGGGTGCCGCACCGGCAACCCGGAGGCGTCGCCGGCGCTGCCAACTGGGCCGAGCTCAGGCCCTGTTCGGCTGATTTTGGTCGGTCAGCACGGGGCGGCGGTTGCGGGTGTGAACGGTCGACGGCACGCAGGAACCGATCTTCACCGCCCTGCTCGCACGGGCAGACGCCGAGGGCGACCTCGACCGGGCCGTCACCGTCGACTCCACGATCGCGTTCGCTCACCAGCACGCCGCCGGAGCCCGCCCAAACGGAACCCGGCCGGCGAGCCGCATGACCACGCCCTCGGACGCTCCCTCGGCGGACCGACCACGAAGATCTGCCTGATGGCCGACGGCCGTTGCCGCCCGATCGCCCTCGCGCAGTGGTGCCGCAGATCCGCAGGGCGGCCGCCGGCCTTCGACCGTGAGGTCTGGACGACAAGACGGCAACCGTCTCCCCTGCCGGCCTCCAAATCCTCGCCCACGCCAAACCGAGGCAGCTCGGTGCGTGATCCGGGCAGCGGTCACCGGGCGAGGACGCCAATATCGGCTGGCTGCCATCCACATGGCTCTGCCAGGGTGGCGGGCGTGACGCGCCGTTTTCTTCCCGGTCTCGAGCTGGCCCAGCTGTTCTACCGGCAGGTCGTCGCCCCGATCCTGGACACCGTGCTGCACGGCGTGGCGTACTCGGCGGCCCTGATCGGCTACGGCTCGGAGGTGCAGGGGTTCGACACCGTACGCTCCACCGACCACGCCTGGGGTCCGCGCCTGCAGGTGTTCCTGGCCGGCAAAGACTTCCAAACCCGTGCGCAACGCCTGGAGGCGGATCTTGACCGGCGACTGCCGGCCCGGTTCCGCGGCTACCCGGTTCGGTTTCCCTTTCCTGACGGCACACCGGCCCGGCACTGGGTGCACGTCAATGATCCGCGGGCCTTCTTCACCGATCAGCTCGGCGCCGACCCTGCCCAGGGGTTGTCGGCGCGCGAGTGGCTGATCGTCCCGACGCAACTGCTGCGGGAGCTGACCGGCGGCGCGGTTTTCCACGACGGCCTCGGCCTGCTCGAGTCCTACCGCACCACTCTGGCCTGGTATCCCGATGACGTGTGGCGTTATGTGCTGGCCTGCCAGTGGATGCGCCTGTCCCAGGAAGAACCGTTCGTCGGGCGCTGCGGCGAGGTCGGTGACGACCTGGGTTCCGCCGTGGTCGCCGCCCGGCAGGTGCGCGACCTGATGAAGCTGTGCCTCCTGATGCACCGGGTCTACCCGCCCTACAGCAAGTGGCTGGGCACCGCGTTCACCGCACTGCCCTGCGCCCCGGAACTCACCCCGCTCCTTGCGAGCGCGTTGTCGGCGTGCAGCTGGCAGGAACGCGAGCAGCACCTGTCGCCGGCATACGAGCTTGCCGCCGGCATGCACAACAGCCTCGGGCTGACCGAGCCTCTTGACGTGAAGGTCCGCCCCTTCCACACCAGGCCGTTCCTGGTCCTGGACGCCCACCGCTTCACCGATGCCCTGATCGCCTCGATCGGCGATCCCGCCCTGCGCGCACTGCCGCCGGTCGGCGCGATCGACCAATACGTCGACAGCACCGACGTCACCGACCGGAACCATTCCGACCGTCGCATCCGCTACATAGCCGGACCGGACCTCTCCCCGTAATTCACGCGCCACGGCGCTGGATTGGGAGGCTGGACAGGGCATGGCTGGTAATGAGCCCCGTTCCTGCCGACCTGGTCACCTTCTACGACAGCATCGGCGACGTCACCTGGGCGGACGTCGGCAACGGCTACTTCGTCGATCCGGCAGGTGTCCTTCTGCGGCTGAAGGAGTACGGCGCTGTCGATGTCGGCGCGGACCAGAAGTCCAGTGGTCTGGTCATCGGCTCGAATACGAGCCGGGACACCTGTAGGAGCGGGCACCGCGCCTCTTTGCGTCGGCCGTTGTAACGGCGTGTGAAATGCCACCATCCGCCGTGTTCTGCGGGCAGTCGCCGCGCATCCGGCAGCGACGCGGCGACCGCAGCAGTCGTATCGTCTGGCACGGCGACCGTGGGCGCCCGGGTATGAGCGGGGTCGGCGCCGTTCATCTCCCGGGCCCGGCGCCTCCCCTGGGTCAGTCGGTGGCCGTCAGGGCCGGGCCAGGAGGGTTCGTACGCCCTCCGAGGTGAGCGTCAGCGGGTGTTCGGATCCGGCGTCGATGGTGAGCGACAGATCGTCGGCGGGCCACTGCGAGGCGAGCGCACCGAGTGGCACCAGGCGGTAGCGGGAGACGAAGGGCAGAAGTCCGGCCATCTCCCCTTCCGAGGTGAACACGGGCACCACCGGGTCGCCGCCCGGCTGCTCGAGGACCGGCAGCGCCACCGCGCCCGGATCCCCGTCTTCCTCCTGGCTTGCGTCGTCGGGCACCGGAACAAGCACTTCGCTGCCGGCGAGCGTGTCCAGCGCCGCCGTGTCCTCGGTGTTCACGGCCAGCGCGTCCAGCGCCTGCCTGGCCGGTGTGCTGGTGTGGTCGTTGGCAGGTATCTCCATGGCAGATCCCCTGGTAGCGGCGGTCGTACGGCTCGCCCGGGACAAGATCGGCCCCCGGCACGGTCCTGCTCGCGTACCCGATCCGGGCGAGCCCATTCATCCGTTCGGCAGGAATTCACCTCAGGTAGTCGCCTCAGGCAATCGGCTCAGGGAATCGGCTCAGGGAATCAGCGGTATGTCCGCCGAGGGCAGCCCCAGGCGATCGCAGCCGACCCGGCGGGCCAGCGGCTCCGCCATGCCGGCCCCCACATGTGTCCAGTACGTGGCCGCGTCCCGGAAGTAGCGCTGCATCCGCTCGCCGTCGCGGGCATGCCGGGAGCCGGCCGTGCGGAAGAGGATGCCCTGCAGCACGTCCCAGGCCGCGCGCCCGGCGTTCAGGAACATCAGCGCGAGCCGGTTGTCCTCGACGACGGTGAAGGGGGCCTCGCCGGTGACGTTGCGCCGGCACGTCTCCATCCAGTCCTGCGCGGTCTGGCGCAGCGCCGCTTCGGCCATGTCGATGATGCCGAGCGCCTCGCCGAGGTGGCGCTGGTAGTCGTGCAGGTCGGCCCGGGTGCGGTCGGGTTCCAGGGTGAGCGGGCGGGCGGCGACGATCCGGGCGTACTCGTCGGCGGCGGCGTACGCGGTGCCGATCATGATGGCGGCCAGCTCACCGTGGAAGAAGCTCGGTGCCCGCCCGGCGTACATCGGATTGCCGTGCAGCTTCGAGCCGACGCTGCCGCCCTCGACCGGCAGGTCGAGCAGGAACGCCTCGCGGGTGAGGTACGCCGGGATGCGGGCCTGCTCCATGTGGATGCTGTTGGAGCCGCTGCCGCGCAGGCCGAGGACGCCGTGCCAGTCGTCGAGCACCGTCCACACCGAGCGCGGCGCGACGAACAGCACCGGCGGTCCCGGCGCCTCGCCCGGTGCGGCCGGGGCACGCAGGGTCTGGCCGACGTAGTGCGTGGAGTAGGGGGCGCCGGAGGAGTACGGCCAGGTGCCGTCCAGGACGACATGGCCGTCGCCGTCGGGCTGTGCGACCCCGACGGGTACGACGGTGGACGCTGCCCGGAAATCGCCGTCGGCGCCGAAGATCTCGTCCTGCGCCCGCTCGTCGAAGAGTGTGGCGACCTGAAGGACGTGGGCGGCGGTGAGCGAGAGTGCCCACCCGGTGGAGGGGCAGCCGCGCGCGATCTCGGTGACCACGCGGTAGAAGACCGGCAGGCCGAACTCGTAGCCGCCGTAGCGCCGCGGCTGGAGGATCCGGTAGAAGCCGGCCCTGAGGAAGTCGTCGTGGGTGTCCTTCGGGTAGTGCGTCAACCGCTCGGTCTCCGGCTGACGTTCGAGCAGTGCGGGCCTGAGCGCGGCGGCGCGCTCGATGATGTCGTGTTCGGTGAGGTCGGGTTCGGGAGCGGCGAGCACGGTGCCTCCTGACGGGTGGGGCCGTCGGTTACGTGACGCGATAGGGGTGATTGAACACGGCAAGTGCCTTGCGGGTACCGACCGGATAAGGCCAAGGTCGCCCGACACTCATGTGAGCAGCCGGCACGGCAGCGCCCGCTCGTCGGCCCCGCCCCTCCCGTCCGGCTCCACCCGGTACACCTGGGCACCCGGCAGCCTGCTCACCGTCTCCTCCAGTCGGCCCTCCGTGAACAGGGCCCCCACCCCGTCGTCCAACGCCCAACCAGCGGGCAGCGATCCGTCAGCCACAGCTGCCTGATACGAGGGACGGCGGCCCGGTTCGCTGTCGTAGTGCGGGCAGACCGAGCCGGGCAGCAGGCCCAGTCCGTCCGGGAGGAAGGTGAGGGGGCCGAAGGAGTCGGTGTGCGAGCCCTCGGCCCAGCAGTTCGCGCCGGCGCTGATGCCGCACAGCAGGGTGCCGCGGTCGTAGGCCTCGTGCAGCAGTCGGTCCACGCCGTGCACGCGCCATACGGCCAGCATGTTCGCGGTGTTGCCGCCGCCCACGTACACGACGTCCTGCGCCAGCAGGAACGAGCGCAGGCCTTCGTCGTCCAACTCCCTTTGGAACAAGGGCAGTACAGATGTCTCGCAGCCATCGTGCGACCGGAACGCGGCGGAGAATCTCTCGACATATGCGACGGCGTCTCCGCTGGCGGTGGGCAGGAAGCAGAGGCGCGGGCGTGGGGTGCGCGCGTGGCTGAGCAGCCAGTCGTCCAGCAGTCCGTCGTCGAGGCTGAAGCCACCGCCGAGGAGAGCCAGACGGCCTTGTCGCACGGGAAGACCGGCCACGGAAGCGCCTCCTGAGGGTTGGGGTGTCCGGGAACCCTGCCGTGGCCCGACTGGTGCTCGCAATGGGATATCGCCGCCGAGCGACTGAATCCGCCTCAGCCCACCGGCTCGTGCTCGGGTGAGGGCGACGGCGCGCCGGCCCATCGGTGCAGGGCGGCTTCGAGGCCGGTGACGGCGGCGATGTCGGTGGTGTCGGAGGCCCAGGCGACCACCCCGTCCGGGCGCACCAAGACCCCGGTCGGCGTCGCATGGTCGTCGGTCACGCTGCTCAGCCGCCCGGCCCAGTCCGCGGCGAGGCGGGTGAACGCGCCGTCCGCAGTGCGGTCGAGCAGGAGGAACCCGCCGCCGTGAGCGCGGTCGGCCAGCCGGGAGCCGTCCTTCAGCCACACGTCGGGGATGTATCGCCCGACCAGCGGATGGTCGCCGGGCAGGTCGATGCGCTGTGTGACACCGGAGATCTTCTTGACCGCGTAGGTCGTGCCGTCGCGGGTGCTCAGCAGATCGCCGAGCACCTCCCGCAGCGCGGCCGACTTGGCGTCCCCGCGCAATACGGCGATCTGGGCCCGCGTCCAGTCCAGTACCCAGGCGCCGAGGGGTCGGCGCTCGGCGTCGTAGGTGTCGAGCAGCCCTTCGGGTGCCCACCCGGCGACCACGGCACCGAGCTTCCAGCCCAGGTTCATCGCGTCGCCGACGCCGAGATTGAGCCCCTGCCCGCCGAACGGCGAGTGCACGTGCGCGGCGTCGCCGGCCAGCAGCACCCGGCCCGACCGGTAGGCAGCAGCTTGGCGGGCGTTGTCGCTCCAGCGGGTCGCGGCGCCGCGCAGCGCGGTCAGCGTGACGTCGGTGCCCGAGACCCGGCGCAGGCTGGTCTGCAACTCCTCGAGGGTGACCGGTGCCGAGCGGGCGGCGGGAGGGCTGCGGAACTCCACGGTGACCACCCGGCCGGGCTGCGGTCCGTGGCGGTAGGCCCCCTGAGTCGACCACGCCCATCCGTTCGCGAGCTTCTCCGGGTCGGCGATGTCTGCGAGGGCCAGATGCCCGGTGAGTTCGGGGTCGGTGCCGGGGAAGTCGATGCCGGCGAGGCGGCGTACGGTGCTGCGCCCGCCGTCGCATCCCACCAGCCAGCCGGTGCGCACGGTGCCGGCGGTGGTGCCGACGAGCACGCCGTCGCCGGTGTCCTCGAGCGCGGTGACCTCCACCCCGCGCCGCACCCGTACGCCGAGCCGCGCGGCATGGCCGGTCAGCAGCGCCTCCAGCTCGCGCTGCGGCACCATCCGCGCTCCGTCGACCGCGGCGTGCGCGGAGAGGTCGGGATCGGACCAGTCCACGAGGTCGGCGTCGAGGACGATTCCCGCGAAATGCCCGGTGAACCGCGTCTCGGGCGCTCGCCGGCCGCCACCGGGCTGCCGATTGTCGGCCATGCGGGCGAACGACCCCATCCGCTCCAGCAGTTCTCGCTGTACCCGTTCGGCGGCCGGCAGCAGGCCGCGGCGGTCCAGCGCCTCGGCCGTCGGCACGTTGATCGAACCCGCCTTCATCCCCTCGTCCGGCTCGGCGCGGCGCTCGAGCACCTGCACGGTCACCCCGGAGAGCGCCAGCTCAGCGGCGAGCACGAGGCCCACCGGCCCGGCTCCGACCACGGTCACGTCCACGTCCTGGTTCACGTCCTGGTTCACATTCACTGTCACGAACAGTGTTCTACAAACGAACAGTGTTCGTGTCAAGCTATGATGGTCGGGTGAACCCGAGAGAGCGACGCGCGGCGCGCCACCAGCCGCCGAACCCCGAGGCCGGAGCCGACCCCAGGCCGCGGCGCCGCAAGGTCCCGATCACCGTCGAGCAGGTCATCGACACCGCGCTGGGCGTCATCGCCACAGAGGGGTACGAGGCACTGACCATGCGCCGGCTGGCCGGGGCGCTCGACACCGGGCCCGCCTCGCTCTACGCCCACGTGGTCAACAAGGCCGACCTCGACGAGCTGCTCATCGGGCGGCTGTGCGCCGAACTCGTACTGCCCGAGCCCGACCCCGCGGCCTGGCGGGAGCAGATCCGCGGCGTGTGCACCCAGATCCGCGACCAGTACCTGAAGTACCCCGGAATCTCCCGCGCCGCGCTCGCCATGGCCCCCACCGACCTCGAGACCGTGCGCGTCACCGAGGGACTGCTGGCGATCCTGCTCGCCGGCGGCGTCGCCCCGCAGGCCGCCGCCTGGGCCATCGACGCGCTCTTGCTGTACGTGGCCGCCTACTGTCTCGAGACATCGATCGCGCGCCAACGCTCGGCACACGATGACGCCGTGTGGGTCCTCGACCGCGACGAACTGCTACGCCGGTTCACCGCCCTGCCCGCCGAGACCTTCCCGCACACCACCCGCCACGCCGCCGAGCTCACCGCCGGCGAGGGCCACGACCGGTTCGACTTCACTCTCGCCCTGATGATCGACGGCATCGCACACCGCTAGGCCCTGCCGGCAACCCCCAGCAGCTCCGCGACGGTCGTCACGCGGATCAGCGGGCGGTACAGGTCCATGACCTGCAGCGCCTTGGCGTGCGAGTCGTCGTCCACGCCCGCACAGGCGTCGGCGGCGACCAGCACCTCCACACCGGCGTCGGCGGCGGCGAGCGCGGTGGACAGGACGCAGCAGTCAGTGCTGACACCGGCCAGGACCAGGCGGCCCTCGGGGCCGAGCAGGCGGGCGAGTTCCGGTGTCCACTTGCCGAAGGTGGTGGCGTCCAGTACGGGCCCCGCGTAGTGAGCGAACTCCTCGCTCAGTTCCCAGAGTCGGGCTTGCGGCGGCTGCAGGGCGAAGGGCCAGTGTTCGTAGTACGTGCTCCAGGCACCGTCGGGTTTGGCGGGGGCCAGGAAGCGGGTGAAGGCCACCCGGTCGCCGTAGGCGGGCAGCAGGCGTCGTACTCCTGCCGCGGCCTCGGTGAAGCGGGGGGTGGCCCAGGGGCTGTCGGGGTCGGCGAAGACGCGCTGCATGTCGATGACGGCAAGCAGGCCAGGGGCGGACGAGGTCATGCGATGGGCACCTCCTCCCCCGTGGCCGGGCTCGGCGCTTGCGCCTCCTGTGCGCGGACGCGGGCGCGGCCCAGGGCCAGGGTGGCGAGGAAGGCGAGGGCGAGGGCGGCCAGGACGCCGAGGTTGGCGTAGGCCCAGGCGCCGGACTTGCCGCCGAGGCCGAACGGTTCGAGGAGGTAGCCCTGCCACCTCAGCCAGCCGGCCGCGGAGTTGGTGACCAGGCCCCAGCCGAGGGCGGTGGCGGCGAGGGTGAGCAGCAGCGGCGTGGGCGGTACGTCGCCGTAGCGGCCGGCCGGGCGGTAGAGGTCGCCCTCGTCGTAGTCGCGGCGGCGCAGGGCCAGGTCGGCGAGCATGATGCCGCACCAGGCGGCGATGGGGACGCCGAGCGTGGTCAGGAAGCCCATGAACTGGCCGAGGAAGTCGTCGGCGAAGAAGACGATGTAGATCGAGCCCGCGATCATCAGGACGCCGTCGACGAACGCGGCCACGAAGCGGGGGATCCTGAGGCCCGCCGACAGCAGGGCCAGGCCGGAGGAGTAGATGTCGAGCACCGCGCCGCCCACCAGGCCCAGCACGGCGACGACGGCGAACGGGACCAGGAACCAGGTGGGCAGGACGACGGCGAGGGCGCCGATGGGGTCGGCGGCCACGCCCACGGCGAGGTCGGTGGAGGAGCCGGCCAGCAGCAGGCCGAAGACCAGAAGGAGCAGCGGGGCCACGGAGGCGCCGAAGGTGGTCCAGCCGATCACCCCGCGACTGGACGAACTGCGGGGCAGATAGCGGGAGTAGTCGGCGGCGGCGTTGACCCAGCCGAGGCCGAAGCCGGTCATCATGAACACCAGCGCGCCGATGAACTCCTGGGCGGAGCCCGCCCGGATCGCGCTGACGGTACTCCAGTGGATGCGGTCGGCGACGAGAGCGATGTAGACGACGGTCAGGACGCCCGTGACGACGGTGATCACGGTCTGCAGCCGCATGATCAGGTCGAAGCCCATCACACCGCCGACGACGACCAGCGCGCCGACCAGGACGAGCGCGACCGCCTTGGTCTCCGTGCCGCCGCCCCAGCCGAGCCGTCCGAAGACGGTGGCGGTGGCCATGGTGGCGAGCGCGCACAGCACGGTCTCCCAGCCGACGGTGAGCACCCAGGAGATGACCGAGGGGAGGCGGTTGCCGCGCACGCCGTAGGCGGCCCGGCTGAGGACCATCGTCGGCGCGGAGCCGCGCTTGCCGGCGACCGCGATGAAGCCGCACAGCAGGAACGAGAAGACGATGCCGATCACGCCGGAGATCAGCGCCTGCCAGAAGGAGATCCGGAAACCGAGCGCGAAGGCGCCGTAACTCAGCCCGAGGATGGACACGTTGGCGCCGAACCAGGGCCAGAACAGGGTCTGGGGGGTGCCCTTGCGCTCGGCGTCGGCGATGACGTCGAGGCCGTGCGCCTCCACCTGGAGCTGCCGGCCCGCGGCTCTGTTGTCGGGAGTGTCCGGGGAGTCTGCCATCGTCGTCCTACCTGTCCGGGCGGGTGTTGCCCGAAGCCTTGTCGGCGCAGGTCGGGGCGTCAAGGCTGCACAGGGCGGGCGCGCCGGACGCGAGCGCGCAGAAGGCGCGATTTGCGTGAACCGCAGGGGCGGCCTCATCCGATGAAGGGGCGAACAGGCAAGATCCCGGTACCCGTTCGGGCACCGGGACCCTCAGGAAGGAACCGGATCCATGACCGCCTATCTCGCCATCGCCTTGTACGCCCTGGTGGTCGTGCTGTGCCTGCACGCCTTCGTGGACTGCATCAGGACGCCGGCCTCACGGGTCCGCCATCTGCCCAAGCCGGTCTGGCTGCTGCTGATGTGGATGGCGCCGGTGCTGGGCGGCATCGCCTGGCGCAACCTGGGCAAGGGGCCCGCCCGGTAGGGAACGGACCGCGCTGGTCAGGCCGTCGTCTCGGGACGCGCCGGTGCCGTCCAGTGGGTGTGGAAGGTGCCGGGGCGGTCGGTGCGGCGGTAGGTGTGGGCGCCGAAGTAGTCGCGCTGGCCCTGCAGGAGGGCCGCGGGCAGGCGGTCGGCGCGCAGGGTGTCGTAGTGGGCGAGGGCGGCGGAGAAGGCGGGGACGGGGATGCCGCGGCGGGCCGCGGAGGCGATGATCTCCCGCCAGGGGACCTGCGCGTCGGTGATCTCCATGGCGAACTCCATCTCGCCGAGCAGGCTGACCAGGTCGCGGTCGAAGGCGTAGGCGGCGCGGATGCGGTCGAGGAAGGAGGCGCGGATGATGCAGCCGCCGCGCCAGATCCGGGCGACGGTGCCGAGGTCGATCTTCCAGCCGTACTCGGCGGCCGCGTCCTGGATCATCTTCCAGCCCTGGTCGTAGGCGATGACCTTCGACGCGTACAGGGCGTGCTCGACCTGTGAGGTGAAGCGCTCGGCCTCGGTGCGGCTGAGCGGGGGCCGGGTGCCGCCGGGCAGGCCCGCGTAGGCGGCGCGCAGGTCGCGCTGGCCGGAGGCGGCGCGGGCGAAGGTGGCCTGGGCGATGGCGGTGACCGGGGAGCCCAGGTCGAGCGCGGTCTGCACGGTCCAGCGGCCGGTGCCCTTCTGCCCGGCCGCGTCCGCGACGACGTCGACGAACGGGGCGCCGGTGACCGGGTCGGTGTGGGCGAGCACGTCGGCGGTGATCTCGATCAGGTAGGAGCCGAGCCGGCCCTCGTTCCAGCGGCGGAAGACGTCGGCGATCTCGGCCGGGCTGTAGCCGGCGACCTGGCGCAGCAGGTCGTAGGCCTCGGCGATGAGCTGCATGTCGGCGTACTCGATGCCGTTGTGGACCATCTTGACGAAGTGCCCGGCGCCGTCGCTGCCGATGTGGGCGGCGCACGGTTCGCTGTCGACCTTGGCGCTGATGGTCTCGAACATGGGGCCGAGGACGTCGTACGCCTCCGCCGAGCCGCCGACCATGATCGACGGACCTTCGAGGGCGCCCTCCTCGCCGCCCGAGACGCCGGTGCCGACGAAGTGGATGCCGCGCTCGCGCAGGGCGGCCTCGCGGCGTCGGGTGTCGGCGAAGTGGGCGTTGCCGCCGTCGATGATCATGTCGCCGGGCGCGAGGAGCGGGGCGAACTCGTCGATGACGGCGTCGGTGGCCTCCCCCGCCTGCACCATGATCATCAGGCGGCGGGGGCGTTCGAGGGCGGCCACGAAGTCCTCGGGCGTCTCGGCCGGGACGAACGTGCCCTCGTCGCCGTACACCTCCATGAGCGCGCGCGTGCGGCCCGCCGTGCGGTTGTGGACGGCGACGGTGTAGCCGTTGCGGGCGAGGTTCCGCGCCAGATTGCGGCCCATCACGCCCAGGCCGGTCACGCCGATGGCTGCGGTTGCGTTCATGGTGTACGTCCCTCGGTCGATCCGGTGGCGGTCGCGGGGCGGGCGTGCCCCATGCCCGTCAGGTACGGACGGGCAGCCGGATCGTCTCGATTCCGGGCCGGGGCGTGTGTGACGAACCCCGCTCAAACGATCGATCAACCAGGGTTTAACATATGAGCGCCGCCTAGCTCGAAAGATGGATCTGTGACTGTCAACGACGACTCGTTCACCAACTGGAAGACCCGCGAGGAGATCGCGGAGTCGATGATCCCGATCATCGGGAAGCTGCACCGCGAGCGGGACGTGACGGTCCTGCTGCACAGCCGCTCCCTGGTGAACAAGTCGGTGGTCAGCATCCTCAAGACGCACCGTTTCGCCCGGCAGATCGCCGGCGAGGAGCTCTCGGTGACCGAGACCCTGCCGTTCCTGCAGGCGCTCACCGCGCTCGACCTCGGTCCCTCGCAGATCGACATCGGCATGCTCGCGGCGACGTACAGGAGCGACGACCGCGGTCTGTCGGTGGAGGCGTTCACCGCGGAGGCCGTCGCGGGCGCCACCGGCGCGAACAAGATCGAGCGCGGCGAGGGCCGCGACGTCGTCCTGTACGGTTTCGGCCGCATCGGCCGCCTGGTGGCCCGCCTGCTGATCGAGAAGGCCGGCTCCGGCAACGGTCTGCGACTGCGCGCGATCGTGGTGCGCGGCGGTGGCGAGCAGGACATCGTCAAGCGGGCCTCGCTGCTGCGCCGGGACTCCATCCACGGCCAGTTCCAGGGCACGATCACGGTGGACGAGGCGAGCAGCACGATCTTCGCCAACGGCAACGCCATCAAGGTGATCTACGCGAACGACCCCTCTGAGGTCGACTACACCGCGTACGGCATCAGCAACGCCATCCTGATCGACAACACCGGCAAGTGGCGCGACCGCGAGGGTCTTTCGCAGCATCTGCGCCCCGGCATCGACAAGGTGGTGCTGACCGCGCCGGGCAAGGGCGACGTCCCGAACATCGTGCACGGCGTCAACCACGACACCATCAAGCCGGACGAGCAGATCCTGTCCTGCGCCTCCTGCACCACCAACGCGATCGTGCCGCCGCTGAAGGCGATGGACGACGAGTACGGCGTGCTGCGCGGCCACGTGGAGACCGTCCACTCCTTCACCAACGACCAGAACCTGCTGGACAATTACCACAAGGCCGACCGTCGGGGCCGTTCCGCGCCGCTCAACATGGTCATCACCGAGACCGGCGCCGCCTCCGCCGTCGCGAAGGCGCTGCCGGACCTCAAGGCGCCCATCACGGGCAGCTCGATCCGTGTCCCGGTGCCGGACGTCTCGATCGCGATCCTGAGCCTGCGGCTCGGCCGCGAGACCGACCGCGAGGAGGTCCTCGACTACCTCCGCAACGTGTCGCTGACCTCGCCGCTCAAGCGCCAGATCGACTTCACCACGGCCCCCGACGCGGTCTCCAGCGACTTCATCGGCTCGCGCCACTCCTCGATCGTCGATGCGGGCGCCACCAAGGTGGACGGCGACAACGCCATCCTCTACCTCTGGTACGACAACGAGTTCGGCTACTCCTGCCAGGTCATCCGCGTCGTCCAGCACGTCTCCGGGGTGGAGTACCCGACCTTCCCCAGCCCGGCGGTCTGACGGCGGCGCATCGCCCGGTCAAGGGTCGGCAATGGCCGCTTGACCGGGCGCCTGGAGGGAATGAATCCGGCCACAGGGGCGGATCATCACTCCGGAGGTGCCATGACCACGTCATCAGAGCCACGAGTGTCGGGCCTGGAGATCCGCTCCATCGACTACGTCCCGCTGGACGAGCGCCACGGCAAACTGTGGCACCTGGGCCCCCTGTGGTTCATGTCGAACGCCCAGATCGCGACCCTCGCGGTGGGCCTGATCAGCATCACCGAGGGCGGCAACCTCATCTGGTCGCTGATCGCGATCGTGGCGGGCACGGTCCTCGGCACCTTCTTCATGGCCTTCCACTCGGCCCAGGGCCCGCAGCTCGGACTGCCCCAGATGATCCAGTCCCGGCCCCAGTTCGGCTACGTCGGCGCCCTGCTGGTGTGGCTGTTCGCCTACGTCCAGTACGCGGGCTTCAACGTCTTCAACACCATCCTCGCCGGTGAGGCGATGCACACCACGGTGCACGGGGGCGTCAAGCTGTGGGTGGTCGTGGTCACCGCGGTCGCCCTGCTCATCGCGCTGGTGGGCTACGACGTCATCCACAAGGCCGAGCAGTTCCTGACGTACTCCTTCCTGGTCGTCTTCGGGATCTTCACCGTGGGCGTCCTGGTCACGCTGCACTACCCGGCGGGCTCCTTCGACCTCGGCGCCTTCAAGGCCACACCATTCCTGGCCCAGTTCGGGGTGGTCGCCGGCTACCAGATCAGCTGGGCCATCTATGTCTCCGACTACTCGCGCTATCTCCCGCCGGGCGTGACCGTCCGCAAGACCTTCTACTGGACCTACTTCGGCTCGGCGCTCGGCGGCATCTGGCTGATGGTCCTCGGGGCGCTGCTGGCGGCGTGGGCAGGCAAGGACTTCGAGACGATCAAGTCGATCAACGCGGCCGGCGACAAGGTGTTCAGCGGGTTCGGCGCGATCGTGCTGCTCTTCGCCGTGCTGGGCCTGGTCTCCGTCACCGCGCTGAACATGTACGGCGGTTCGCTCACGCTCATCAGCGCCATCGACTCGATCAGGCGGGTGACGCCGACGCTCGGCGTACGGCTGGTGACCATCGGGCTGACCGCGGTGCTCTCCCTCATCGGCGCACTGGCGGCGACCTCCAACTTCCTGGAGAACTTCAACAACTTCCTGCTGCTGGTGCTCTACCTGTTCATCCCGTGGACCGCAGTCAACCTCATGGACTACTACGTCGTGCGCCGCGGCCACTACGCCATCGCCGAGATCTTCAACCCCCGTGGAATCTACGGCCGTTGGGGCTGGCACGGCATCATCGCCTACCTCGTGGGCTTCGCCGTCATGATCCCCTTCTTCTCCGTCGGCACCCTCTACACCGGCCCCGTCGCCCACGCACTCGACGGAGCCGACATCTCCCTGTTCATCGGGCTGCCGGTCGCCGCGGTGCTGTATTGGCTGCTGACCCGTTCCATCGACGTGGACGCCGAGCAGCGGATCGCGGAGGCCGAGGCGGAGGCGCTGGAGCAGGCGGCACACGAGCACCGCGAACCCTGACCGTTCCCGGGAAAGCGCCGCCCGTCCAAGCCCGTCGAGAGATGTGACCCAGACCACAAGGGAAACGGTGCCGTTTCGCTAGCGGAGGGGACTATTCTGAGGCTCAAGTGAACGAAACCGTTTCGTTTAGAGGCGGGAAGGACAGGCATGGTCTCCGTACTCATCGTCAACGACCAGTCCCTGCAACGCGTCGGCCTGCGCATGCTCCTGGCTGCCGAGCCCGACCTGACCGTGGCCGGCGAAGCGGCGAGCGGAGCCGAGGCTGTCGGCATGTGCTCCGCGCTCCGTCCGGACGTCGTCCTGATGGACAGCCGTCTCGCCGGTACGGACGACATCGAAGCCATCCGACGCATCGCACGCCCCGCGCACCTCCCCCGGTTCCTGCCGGCTCCCGAGGCCACCACGGCGGGCGGTTCTCCTCCCCGCGTACTGGTCCTGACCTCGACCACCCACGAGCGCCACGCCTACGCCGCCCTGCGCGCCGGAGCAGCCGGGTTCCTCCTCACCGACGCCGCCCCGGAAGAACTGACCGCGGCCATCCGCGTCGTGGCCGCCGGGGACGCCGCGATCACCCCCGCCCTGACCCGCGCGCTCATCGACGCCGTCCGCGAACAGCCGGCCATCCGCCCCGCCGGGCGGGAGGTCGGCCTGGACACCCTCACCGAACGCGAACGCGACGTCCTCACGGCCGTCGCCTCCGGCTGGTCCAACACCGAGATCGCCGTCCGGCTGTCCATAGCCCCGACCACCGTCAAGTCCCACGTCAGCCACATCCTCGCCAAGATCGGCGCCCGCGCCCGCGTCCAGGCGGTGGCCTTCGCCTACGAGTCCGGGCTGATACGGCCGGCAGCCTGACGCCCGGAGACCGCGCCGGCAGCCGACACGGCCCGCACACCGCGCATCTCAGGCGGGTTCGCCGGTGGTGCCGCGCACGACCAGGTGCGGGGTGAGGACGACCTCCCGGGGTTCGGTGCGGCCCTGGTCGAGGCGCTCGACGGCGGCACTCACCGCGAACCGGGCCTGCTCCTCGGCGTTCTGACTGACGGTGGTCAGGTTGAAGCAGCTCAGGCGGGAGAGCGTGTCGTCGTCGTAGCCGGCCACGGAGACCCGGCCCGGCACGGAGACGCCGGCCCGGGCCAGGGCGGCTAGGACACCGATGGCCGACTGGTCGTTGTAGGTGACGACCGCGGTGGGCAGTGCGCCGCCGTCCAGGAGGTGGCGCGCGGCTCGTTCGCCGGCCGCCTCGGTGTGGTCGCCGGTCAGGACCCGGATGTGGTCGCCCAGGCCGTGGCGGCGCATGGCCGTGCGGTAGCCGCGACGCCGGTCGGTGGCGATGACACCTTTCCCGCCGTCGACGTAGACGATCTCACGGTGGCCGAGCCCGACCAGGTGGTCGATGATCTGGCCGACGCCGTCGTCGTCCGCGGTACGTACGACGTCCAGGCCGGCGTCGGTGATCCGGCGGCCGACCGCGATGACGGGGGCCTTGTTGTCGAGGGCGGCGAGCGTGTCCGCGGGGGCCGTGGGGCCGAGCAGGATCAGCGCCTCGCTGCGGAAGGCGAGCAGTGTGTCCACGGCGGTGCTCTCGTCGCGGGTGCGGGTCAGGGTGCTGAGGACCAGGTCGTAGCCGACCTCCTCGGCCGCCGTGTGCAGGTGCTCGACCAGCTCGGCGTGGAAGGGGCTGTGGATGTCGACCAGGACGCCGAGCAGCCGGCTGCGTCTGCTGGCGAGGCTGCTGGCGGTGCGGTCCACCTGGTAGCCGAGGTCGGCCGCCGCCTTCAGGACACGCTGCCGGGTCCGCTCGCTGGGGCCCGGCGCACCACGCAGCACCAAGGACACCGACGCCATGGACAGGCCCACCCGTGCGGCCACGTCCTCCAGTCGGGGGCGCTTGTGCGTGCCGTTCCGGTGACCTGCGGAACCGACATCCTCCACCTGTGCCTCCCGGGGCAAATCTCCTCGTGCAACACCCTTGACACGCTCGCGAAACAAGGCCGATAGTACCAGAACTTAAAGCGCTTTAAATTGTCCTGATGTTCCAACGAAGTCGGCTCGGCAGTGCGTCAGCTCGCAGTACATCACGCACTCCCCCGAGCGGCCCCGACCGCGCATGCCCCCGGCTGCCCGAAATCTGTCCGGTCGCCGTCGACGACGCCCACAAGGCGCTCGCCCGCGACACGGCCGTACGGGTCGCACTCGAGAGACCACCCACTCGACCTCGCGACCGCACCGGCCCACCCAGCAGCCGCCGATCCCTTTCCTCCTCTTCCTCCTCTTCCTCCTCCGAGTCGCACAGCGAGGTGCACGCCCCATGAACCGCACATCCACACCCGGCCTCCGCAGAATCACCCCCGTCGTCGCCGTCGCGGCCGCAGCCGCCCTGACCCTGGCGGGCTGTTCCAGCAGCTCCGGCGGAAAGAAGGCCGAAGAGGACACCGGCGACGTCTCCGCCGGCAAGGCCAACACGCCCCGCATGACGATCGCGATGGTCACCCACGCGCCCTCCGGCGACACCTTCTGGGACACCATCCGCAAGGGCGCCGAGGCCGCCGCGGCCAAGGACAACATCAAGCTCATCTACTCCAACGACGAGAACGCCGGCGACCAGGCCAACCTGGTGCAGAACGCGATCGACCAGAAGGTCGACGGCATCGCCGTCACCCTGGCCAAGCCGGACGCCCTCAAGTCGGTGGTCGCCAAGGCCGAGAAGGCCGGCATCCCGGTCGTCGGCCTCAACGCGGGCCTGAGCGTCTGGAAGCAACAGGGCCTGCTGTCGTTCTTCGGGCAGGACGAGGCCGTCTCCGGCCAGGCCCTGGGCAGCAAGCTCAACGGCACCGGCGTCAAGCACGCCCTCTGCGTCATCCAGGCCCAGGGCGACGTCAACCTCGAAGAGCGCTGCGCCGGCGTGAAGAAGACCTTCAGCGGCAAGACGGACATCCTCTACGTCAACGGCACCGACATGCCGTCCGTGAAGTCGACGATCACCGCCAAGCTCAAGCAGGACTCCTCCATCGACGAGGTGGTCACCCTCGGCGCCCCGATCGCGCTGACCGCCGTGCAGGCCGTGTCCGAGGGCGGCAGCAAGGCGAAGATCGCCACCTTCGACCTCAACAAGGACCTCGTCTCCGCCATCCAGAAGGGGTCCATCCAGTTCGCCGTCGACCAGCAGCCGTACCTCCAGGGCTACCTGGCGGTCGACTCCCTCTGGCTCTACAAGACCAACGGCAACTTCAGCGGTGGCGGTGAGCAGCCGGTGCTGACCGGCCCGGCCTTCGTCGACAAGTCGAACGTCGACACCGTCGCCAAGTTCGCCGCGAAGGGCACTCGGTGATGAGCGTGACCCAGCATGCTGAGCCGGCGGTGACCTCACCGCCGGCCTCCGGCCCCAAGCAGACCGACGGGCGCACAGCCGAACGGCCGCTGGTGGTCAGGCTGTTGGCCCGTCCGGAGGTCGGCGTCTTCCTCGGCGCCGTCGCCGTCTACGTGTTCTTCCTGATCTCGGCGCCGCCGGTGCGCGACGCGAGCTCGATGGCGAACATCCTCTACCAGTCCTCCACCCTCGGCATCGTGACCATCCCGGTCGCCCTGCTGATGATCGGCGGCGAGTTCGACCTGTCGGCCGGCGTCGGAGTGATCACCTCGGCGCTCACCGCGAGCATGATCAGCTACCAGCTCACGATGAACGTCTGGGTCGGTGTCATCGCCGCCCTGGTCGTCTCGCTGGCGATCGGCTTCTTCAACGGCTGGATGGTCGTCAAGACCGGACTGCCCAGCTTCCTGGTCACCCTGGGCACCTTCCTGATCCTGCAGGGTGTCAACCTCGCGGTGACCAAGCTGGTCACCGGCAACGTCGCCACCGACGACATCAGCAACATGGACGGCTTCGACCAGGCCAGGAAGGTCTTCGCGTCGTCCTTCGACATCGGCGGCGTGCAGGTGAAGATCACCGTGTTCTGGTGGCTGCTGTTCGCGGCGATCGCCACCTGGGTGCTGCTGCGCACCAAGTACGGCAACTGGACCTTCGCGGTGGGCGGCAACAAGGACAGCGCCCGGGCCGTCGGTGTGCCCGTCGCCTTCACCAAGATCTCGCTGTTCATGCTGGTCGGCTTCGGTGCCTGGTTCGTCGGCATGCACCAGCTGTTCTCCTTCAACACCGTGCAGTCCGGCGAGGGCGTCGGCATCGAGCTGATCTACATCTCCGGAGCGGTGATCGGCGGCTGCCTGCTGACCGGCGGCTACGGCTCGGCGATCGGCCCGGTCTTCGGCGCGTTCATGTTCGGCATGGTGCAGCAGGGCATCGTCTACGCCGGCTGGAACCCCGACTGGTTCAAGGCCTTCCTGGGCGTGATGCTCCTCGGCGCCGTCCTGATCAATCTGTGGGTCCAGCGCACCATGACCCGGAGGTGACGACACCCATGACAACCACCAACGCAACCAAGCCCAGCGGGGCCTCGTCCGAGGAGACCGCACCCCAGGACGGCAGGCCGGTCGTCGAGTTGAACAACACCGGCAAGTCGTACGGCAACGTCCGCGCCCTGCACGGGGTGAGCCTTGAGGTACATCCCGGCAAGGTCACCTGCGTGCTGGGCGACAACGGCGCCGGCAAGTCCACCCTGATCAAAATCATCTCCGGGCTGCACCAGCACACCGAGGGCGAGTTCCTCATCGACGGTGCTCCGGTGCGGTTCTCCACCCCGCGTGACGCCCTGGACAAGGGCATCGCCACGGTCTACCAGGACCTGGCGACCGTCCCGCTGATGCCGGTGTGGCGCAACTTCTTCCTCGGCTCCGAGATGACCAAGGGCCCCTGGCCGGTCCGCCGCCTCGACATCGAGAAGATGAAGAAGACCGCCGACCACGAGCTGCGCCAGATGGGCATCGTCCTGGACAACCTGGAACAGCCCATCGGCACCCTCTCCGGCGGCCAGCGCCAGTGCGTGGCCATCGCCCGCGCCGTCTACTTCGGCGCCCGCGTCCTCATCCTGGACGAGCCCACCGCCGCACTCGGCGTCAAGCAGTCCGGCGTCGTGCTGAAGTACATCGCCGCGGCCCGCGACCGCGGCCTCGGGGTCATCTTCATCACCCACAACCCGCACCACGCCTACATGGTCGGCGACCACTTCAGCGTGCTGCGCCTGGGCACCATGGAGCTGACCGCTTCGCGCAGTGAGGTCAGCCTGGAAGAGCTGACCAATCACATGGCGGGCGGCGCCGAACTCGCCGCGCTCAAGCACGAGTTGGCACAGGTCAGCGGCGTCGACGTCGAGGAACTCCCCGAGCAGGAGGACCTCACCGCACCCGTCGCGGCGGCCCCGGAGGGAACCCCCTGACAACAGCGACGTCCTGATCCCACGCTCCGCCGACCCACACCGATCAGAAGGCACTCCCTCATGAAGATCGCCCTCGACCCGTACATGATCCGCAACGTCCCGTTGCTCGAACTCCCCGCCGTGGTGGCCGAGTTGGGATACGAGTGGATCGAGCTGTCCCCCCGGGAGGACTTCATCCCCTTCTTCCGCCACCCGCGCGTCGACGACTCGACGGTCCGCAAGTTCCGCAAGGCGCTGGATGCGGCCGGTGTCGGAATCTCCTCGCTGTTGCCGCTGTTCCGCTGGTCCGGCCCGGACGAGGACGCCCGGCAGGCCGCCGTACGGTATTGGAAGCGGTCGATCCAGATCGCCTCGGACCTCGGCGTGGACAGCATGATCTCCGAGTTCAACGGCCGGCCGGAGGAATCCGACCGCAGCGAGGCGCAGTTCTGGAAGTCGCTGGACGAACTGCTGCCGGTGTTCGAGCGGGAGGGCATCAAGCTCGCGCTGGAGCCGCACCCGGACGACTTCATCGAGAACGGCTACGACGCGGTCAACCTGATCCGGGGCATCAACCACCCCAACGTCACGTTCCTGTACTGCGCCCCGCACACCTTCCACATCGGCAACGACGCCCCTGGCATCATCAAGTACGCGGGCGACCTGCTCACCCACGTCCACCTGGCCGACGCCCTCGACCACACCGCCTCGTCCGGCAACCGCTACATCCTCAACCCGCCCGGCACCCCGGCCCGCATCCACCAGCATCTGGACATCGGCCAGGGCGAGGTCGACTTCGACGAGCTCTTCCGCGAACTGCGCGCGAACGGCTTCGACGGCACGCTGACCGCCTGCGTCTTCGCCTGGGAGGAACGGGCCAAGGAGTCCTCGGTGTTCATGCGCGAGAAGATCGCCGAATACCTGGCCACCTGGTCCTGACGGGCCGGGCCCCGTCGGCGCGCACTCTCCCGGCGGGGCCCCGCCCTCCGGACAGCCCTCTTCCCGCCTCTTGAGCGGCAGTCCTGACCAGCTTGCGAAACATTGCACTAACAACCTATTGACATGACATTTAACCGCAAGGCATCGTACTTTCAGCGCGTTTTTAAAGCGCTTTAAAGCGACTCTCCACCACTCCCCGGAGTCTCCGGAGCGAAGGGAAACCAGCGTTATGCCGTTCGAAGTGCTGACCATGGGCCGGGTGGGAGTGGATGTGTATCCGCTCCAGACGGGGGTGGGGCTGGCGGGGGTCACGTCGTTCGGCAAGTACCTGGGCGGCAGCCCGACGAACGTGGCGGTGGCCGCGGCCCGGTACGGCCGGTCGTCGGCTGTGATCACCAAGACGGGCCGGGATCCGTTCGGGGACTTCGTCCGGCAGGCGCTGGCGGGTTACGGCGTGGATGCCCGGTTCGTGGGTACGTCGGAGATCGCGCCGACGCCGGTGACGTTCTGCGAGATCTTCCCGCCGGACGACTTCCCGCTGTACTTCTACCGGCTGCCCAAGGCCCCCGACCTGGACATCAGCGCGGGCGAGCTGGAGTTGGGCGCGGTGCGCGAGGCCGGGATCTTCTGGTTCACGGGCACCGGGCTGAGCGAGGAGCCGAGCCGGTCGGCCACGCTGGCGGCGCTGGAGCACCGGGCCCGGGCGGGCATCACGGTGTTCGACCTGGACTGGCGGCCGATGTTCTGGAGCGAGGGTCCGGAATTGGCGCGGGGATTTTATGCCGAGGCGCTGCGGCACACGACGGTCGCGGTCGGCAACCTCGACGAGTGCGAGGTGGCCACCGGCGAGCGCGAGCCGCACGCCGCCGCGAAGGCGCTGCTGGCGGCCGGGGTGGAGCTGGCCGTGGTCAAGCAGGGCCCCAAGGGTGTGCTGGCGATGGACCGGGACGGGTCGGTGGCCGAGATCCCACCGGTTCCGGTGGATGTGGTCAACGGGCTCGGCGCCGGGGACGCGTTCGGCGGGGCGCTGTGCCATGGGCTGCTGTCCGGCTGGGACGCCCGCCGCACGGTGTCCTTCGCCAACGCCGCCGGGGCGATCGTCGCGGGCCGGCTGTCCTGCTCCGACGCCATGCCCACCGAGGCCGAGGTCGAGAACAAGCTGCGCGAGGCCTCCCTCGCCCCCACCGTACGAAAGGCGTGACGCCGTGCTGTCCGACAACGTGAACCGGATCGTGGCCGCCCGGGTGGGCGACCCCGGCGCGATCGCCGCCGCCGCGGCGCGCCGTGTGAAGGCGACCTCGCTGCTGGGCGAGCACGGCAAAGCAATGATCATCGCCGCGGACCACCCGGCGCGCGGAGCCAACGGCGTGGGCGGCGACCCGAACGCGATGGCCGACCGCGCCCGGCTTCTGGACCGCCTGTGCACCGCCCTGGAGCGTCCCGGCGTGACCGGCGTGCTGGCCACCGCCGACATCCTCGACGACCTGCTCCTGCTGGGTGTCCTGGACGGCAAGTCCGTCTTCGGCTCCATGAACCGGGCTGGGCTTGCGGGTTCGGTGTTCGAGATCGACGACCGGTTCACCGGCTACGACGCCGCGACCATCGCCGCGATGGGCTTCGACGGCGGCAAGATGCTCACCCGCATCGCCCTGGACGACCCCGCCACGCCCTCCATCCTGGAGAACACGGCCGAGGCGGTGAACGAACTCAACGACCGTCAACTCGTTGCCATGGTCGAGCCGTTCCTCTCCACGTGGCAAGACGGCAAGATCCGTAACGACCTGTCCACGGACGCCGTGATCAAGTCGGTCACCATCGCCTCGGGTCTGGGCCGCCGCACCGCCTACACCTGGCTGAAGCTGCCGGTCGTCCCCGACATGGAACGCGTCCTGGCCTCGTCCACCCTGCCCGCGCTGCTGCTGGGCGGCGAGGTCAAGGATGCCGACGCGGCCTTCGCCTCCTGGGGCAAGGCGCTGAAGCAGCCCACCGCGCAGGGCCTGGTCGTGGGCCGCTCCCTGCTCTACCCGACGGATGGCGACGTCGCCGGCGCGGTGGACCGGGCGGTGAGCCTGCTGTGACCGAGACGAGCAAGTACTACCTGCCAAAGGGCAGTTCGGCCGACGGCCCCTACGACGTCCTGGTCACGCCGGAGTCGGCGGGCTGGGGATACTCCGGCCTCAGGATCCTGACCCTGAAGCCGGGCGAGGCACACGCCCTGTCCACCGGGGAGTCCGAGTTCCTGGTCCTGCCGCTGACGGGCTCCTGCACCGTCACCACGGACGGCACGGCCTTCGAACTCTCCGGCCGGACAGGCGTGTTCGCCTCGGCCACCGACTTCGCCTACCTCCCCCGCGAGTCGGAGGCCCTGATCAGCAGTGCGGCCGGTGGCCGGTTCGCACTGCCCAGCGCCCGTACCGGGCGGAGCTCACTCTCCGCCCGGTACGGGTCCAAGGAGAACGTGCCCGTCGAGCTGCGGGGCGCGGGAGCCTGCTCGCGGCAGGTCAACAACTACTGCCTGCCCGGCACGTTCGAGGCAGAACAGCTGTTGGTGTGCGAGGTGCTCACGCCCGGCGGCAACTGGTCGTCGTACCCGCCGCACAAGCACGACGAGGCCCGCCCCGGCCAGGAGTCGGAGCTGGAGGAGATCTACTACTTCGAGGTCTCCGGGGAGAACGGCTTCGGCTACCAGCGGGTCTACGGCACAAAGGATCGCCCGATCGACGTGCTCGCCGAGGTCCATTCCGGCGACACGGTGCTGATCCCGCACGGCTGGCACGGCCCGTCCATCGCCGCCCCCGGCTACGACCTGTACTACCTCAACGTCATGGCCGGCCCGGGCCAGGACCGCGCCTGGCTCATCTGCGACGACCCCGCCCATGGATGGGTGCGGGAGACCTGGCAGTCCCAGGACGTCGACGACCGGCTTCCCTTCGAAGGACTCAACGAGCGATGACCACCGTACGACTGACCACCGCTCAGGCCCTGGTGCGTTTCCTGGCCGCCCAGTACAGCGACCGCGACGGCCAGGAACAGCGCCTCATCCCCGGTGTGTGGGGCATCTTCGGGCACGGCAATGTGGCCGGCATCGGCCAGGCCCTGCTCCAGGCTGCTGTCACCCGCGAGGCCGACCTGCCCTACTACCTCGCCCGCAACGAGCAGGGCATGGTCCACGCGTCCGTGGCGTACGCGAAGATGCGCGACCGGCTGGCCACCTTCGCCTGCACCGCGTCGACCGGGCCGGGCTCCACCAACATGATCACGGGTGCGGCGCTGGCTACGACGAACCGCATCCCGGTGCTGTTGCTGCCCTCGGACATGTTCGCGACCCGCGCCGCCGACCCGGTCCTGCAACAACTGGAGGACACCCGAGGCGGAGACGTCACCGTCAACGACGCCTTCCGCGCCGTGTCGAAGTACTTTGACCGTATCTCCCGCCCGGAGCAGTTGATCCCGGCCGCACTCGCAGCGATGCGAGTGCTCACCGACCCGGTCGAGACGGGCGCCGTCACCCTCGCCCTGCCCCAGGACGTGCAGGCCGAGGCGCACGACTGGCCGGTCTCCTTCTTCCGCCGCCGGGTGTGGCACATCGGCCGCCCCGTGCCCGAACCCGCCGCCATCGAGCGCGCGGCCCGACTGCTGAGAGGGGCGCGCAAGCCCCTGATCGTCGCGGGTGGCGGGGCGGTGTACTCGGGTGCGGAGACCGTGCTGCGCGCCTTCGCCGAGGCGACCGGCATCCCGGTCGCCGACACGCACGCCGGCAAGGGCGCCGTCCCCTGGGACCACCCGTACGCGGTGGGCGGCATCGGCTCGACAGGGTCGTACGCGGCGAACGAGCTGGCGCGTGAGGCGGACGTGGTGCTGGGCATCGGCACCCGGTACTCCGACTTCACCACCGCCA
Organism: Streptomyces sp. NPDC001401; assembly: GCF_042895385.1. Classification (NCBI taxonomy): domain Bacteria; kingdom Bacillati; phylum Actinomycetota; class Actinomycetes; order Kitasatosporales; family Streptomycetaceae; genus Streptomyces; species Streptomyces sp. NPDC001401. The sequence continues at coordinate 377,240 of NZ_JBIAWI010000007.1, read as the reverse complement.
GCCACACCGTCTTCGACAATCCGGACGTCACCTTCGTCAACCTCAACGTGGCCCGCCTGGACGCCGTCAAGCACTCGGCGGAGCCGCTGGTGGCCGACGCCCGGCTCGGCGTCCAGGCCCTCGCGGGGGCGCTGACGGATTGGGAGGTCGAGCCGGAGTACCGGGCTCGTACCCGCGAACTCATCGCCCGGACCCGGGAGATCGAGGAGGAGTGCTTCGCCCCGGACCGCAACACCGGTGACCTCCCGGCCCAGACCCAGATTCTCGGCGCGCTCAACGACGTCCTCGACGACCGCGCGGTCGTCATCAACGCGGCCGGGTCCATGCCGGGCGACCTGCAGCAGCTGTGGCGGGCGAGGGATCCGAAGGCCTACCACGTCGAGTACGCCTACTCCTGCATGGGCTACGAGGTCGCCGCCGGCGTCGGCGCCAAGATGGCCGACCCCACCCGCGAGGTCGTGGTCCTGGTCGGCGACGGCTCGTACCTGATGATGGCGCAGGAGATCGTGACCATGGTCTCCGAGGGCCTCAAGGTCATCATCGTCCTGGTCCAAAACCACGGCTTCGCCTCCATCGGCGCCCTCTCCGAATCCCTCGGCAGCCAGCGCTTCGGCACCAAATACCGCTACCGCAACGGCGATTCGGGCCAGCTGGACGGCGAGATCCTCCCGGTCGACCTCGCCGCCAACGCCTCCAGCCTGGGCGCCGACGTCCTGCACGCCACCTCCGTCGACGAGTTCCGCTCCACGATGGAGAAGGCCAAAGCCGCGTCCCGCACCACGGTCGTGCACGTCGAGACCGACCTCTGCGGACCCAACCCACCCGGCCACGGCTGGTGGGACGTCCCCGTCAGCGAGGTCTCAGCCCTCGACACCACCCAGGCCGCCTACCAGACCTACGCCGCCCACAAGCAGACCCAGCGCCACTACCTGTAAGGAAACCCGCACCGTGAAGACCATCCAGCACTGGATCAACGGCAGCCCCACCCCGGGCTCCGCCACCGACACCCAGCCGGTGTTCAACCCGGCCACCGGTGCCGAGCAGGCCCAGGTGGTCCTGGGCGGCGCCGCCGATGTGGACACTGCCGTCACCGCCGCCGCGAAGGCCTTCGAGACCTGGTCGGAGTCCTCCCTCACCCAGCGCACCCAGGTCATGTTCAACTTCCGCCAACTCCTGGTGGAGCACGAGGAAGAGCTCGGCCGGATCATCTCCGCCGAACACGGCAAGACCGTCGACGACGCCCGCGGCGAAATCACCCGCGGCCGCGAGGTCGTCGAGTTCGCCTGCGGTCTCGGTGACGTGCTGAAGGGGTCCTTCTCCGACCAGGTCTCCCGCGGCGTGGACGTACACAACTTCCGCCAGCCCCTCGGCGTGGTCGCCGGCATCACCCCCTTCAACTTCCCGGCCATGGTGCCCCTGTGGATGCACCCCATCGCCATCGCCACCGGCAACACCTTCATCCTCAAGCCGTCCGAACGCGACCCCTCCGCCGCGAACTTCGTGGCGGAGCTGTACCGGCAGGCGGGCCTGCCGGACGGCGTATTCAACGTGGTCCACGGCGGCAAGCCGGCCGTCGACGCGATCCTCACCCACCCCGGCATCCAGGCCGTCTCCTTCGTCGGCTCCACCCCCATCGCCAAGTACGTCCACGAGCAGGCCACTTCGCACGGCAAGCGGGTCCAGGCCCTGGGCGGCGCCAAGAACCACGCCGTCGTCCTGCCCGACGCCGACCTCGAATTCGCCGCCAACCACATCACCGCCGGCGCCTACGGCTCCGCCGGTGAGCGCTGCATGGCCGTATCGGTGGCAGTCGCGGTCGGCGACGCCGCCGACGCCCTCGTCGAGGTGCTGGAACGCAAGGCCCACGAGGTCAAGGTCGGCCCCGGCGACCAGCCCGGCACGGAAATGGGCCCCCTGGTCACCAAGGCCGCCCAGGAACGCGTCGAAAACGCCGTCGGCACAGCGGCCGTGCAGGGTGCCACCGTCGTCGTCGACGGGCGTGGACTCAAGCTCGACAACCCCGCCTACGCAGACGGCTTCTTCACCGGCCCCTCCCTCCTCGACCACGTCACCACCGAGATGGACGCCTACAAGGAGGAACTGTTCGGCCCGGTCCTGGCGATCCTCCGTGTCGACACCCTCGACGAAGCGATCAACGTGATCAACGCCAACCCCTACGGCAACGGCACCGCCCTGTTCACCGCCTCCGGCGAAGCCGCCCGCCGCTTCCAGCGCAACATCCACGTCGGCATGATCGGCATCAACGTCCCCGTCCCGGTCCCGATGTCGTACTACTCCTTCGGCGGCTGGAAGGACTCCCTCATCGGCGACAACCCCATCCACGGCCCCGAAGGCATCCGCTTCTACACCCGCCCCAAGGTCGTCACCACCCGCTGGCCCCAGCCCACCCAGCAGTTCAACGCCGGGTTCAACTTCCCGACCTCCAGCTGAGCCGCCCGTCTTCCACATCGACCGGTAGGAGGTGGCCATGGACGTCAGGGATGACACGCCCCAGGCCCTCGCACCCAGCAGTACCGTCAAGGACAGCGCCTCGCCGGAGGTCTACCGCAGACTGCGGCTGATCACCATCATCGCGACCTTCGGCGGGCTCCTGTTCGGCTATGACACAGGCGTCATCTCCGGTGCACTGCCGTTCATGTCCCTCGCGCCCGAAAAGGGCGGGCTGGGGCTGACCCCACTCACCGAGGGAATGGTCGCGTCGTCGCTGGTGCTCGGCGCGGCGTTCGGCGCACTGTATGGCGGACGTCTGTCCGACCGGCATGGGCGCAGGAAGACGATCCTGGGGCTCGCCGTGCTGTTCTTCGTCGGCGCGCTGGGTACTGCGCTCGCCCCGGATCTCTGGGTGATGGTGCTGTTCCGTGTGTTGCTGGGGCTCGCCGTGGGCGGTGCTTCCGCGACGGTGCCGGTCTTCATCGCCGAGTTGGCTCCGGCCGAGCGCCGTGGCCGGTTGGTGACCCAGAACGAACTCATGATCGTGACGGGCCAGTTGCTGGCCTACACCTCGAACGCGGTGATCGCCCGCACCGTGGGCGAGGGGGGTGTGTGGCGCTGGATGCTCGCGATCGCCACGGTCCCCGCCGTGCTGCTGTGGTTCGGGATGCTGTTCGTGCCCGAGTCGCCCCGCTGGCTGGCCTCTCGGGGCCGGTTCGACGACGCTCTCGGCACCCTGGGCAGGATCCGCGACGCGCAGGACGTCGACGCCGAGTTCGCCGAGAGCAAGCAGCGTGTCACCGCGGATGCGGGTGAGCCGCGGGCGGGTTGGCGGGATCTGGGCACGCCGTGGATACGCAACATTGTGGTCTTCGGGTTCGGGCTGGCCGCTCTGACCCAGCTCACCGGCGTCAACTCGATCATGTACTTTGCTCCGACGATCCTGCTGGACACCGGGCTGGGCACGCAGGCGGCCCTGACGGCCACCATCGCCAACGGTGTCGTGGCCGTGCTCGCCGTCTCGACCGGCATGTGGCTCCTTGGCCGGTTCGGCCGGCGCCCGATGCTGCTGACGGGGCAGATCGGCGTCACCGTCTCGCTCGTGCTGATCGGGTTCTGCTTCCTGGTCCTGCCCGAGTCGGCTGCCCGCAGCTACCTCGTACTCGCGTCCATGCTGACCTTCCTGCTGTTCATGCAGGGCTGCATTGCGACCGTGTTCTGGCTGATGCTCTCGGAGATCTTCCCGCTCCGTCTGCGCGGATTCGCCATGGGTACGGCCGTCTTCGGCACCTGGATGGCCAACTTCCTGGTCACGCTGGCTTTCCCGCCGCTGATCGGCGCCGTCGGCGGGACCACGTTCCTGCTGTTCGCCGCGGTCAACGTCGTCACCTTCGTGTTCTACGTCCGCACCGTTCCCGAGACCCGGGGCCGCTCGATGGAAGACATCGAGTCCCATTTCCGCCGGCAGTTCGCCGCCTGATCCCCTTCGTTCTGAAAGGCACCGCCATGACCACGTCCGCCAAACCCCTCTCCGTCGCGGTGATCGGAGCCGGTATGGCCGGCCGCAGCCACGCTGCCGGATACCGCAATGTCAACACGGTCTTCGGGGCCGGTCTGCCGCCCGTCCGGCTGGCCGCGATCGCCGACGCCAATGTCGAGCTCGGCGAGGACGCCGCCCGCCGTTACGGCTTCGAGAAGGCGCTTCCGAGCTGGGAGGCCGTTGTCGAGGACCCGACGATCGACGCCGTCAGCATCGTCGTGGGCAATGCGCTGCACCGCCCGATCGCGGAGGCCCTGGTCGCCGCGGGCAAGCACGTGCTGTGCGAGAAGCCGCTTGCGGGTTCGCTCGAAGACGCCCGTGCGATGGCCGAGTTGGAGCGTGGCGCCGAGGTCGTGACCGCCGTCGGCTACACCTTCCGCCGCTCCCCCGGTATCTCCGCGATCCGCGAGCATGTCCAGCGGGGCGAGCTGGGTGATCTGACGCTGTTCAGCGGGCGTTACTGGTGCGACTACGCGACCGACCCGAAGGGCCCGCTGAGCTGGCGGTTCAAGGGCGGCCTCGGTTCGGGCGCGCTCGGGGACATCGGCTCGCACGTCATCGACGCCGCCGAGTACGTCGCCGGGCCGATCGCCTCGGTCTCCGGTGCCTCGCTGTCGACGCAGATCTCCAAGCGGCCGCTGCCGCTGGGCGCGGTGGTCGGGCACAACGCGGCCCCGGTCTCGGACGAGTTCGGCGAGGTCGAGAACGAGGACACCGCGTCCTTCACCGCTCGTTTCGAGTCCGGTCTCGTCGGTACGTTCTCGGTGACGCGCACCGGCTTCGGCCTGCCCAACGGGCTCTCCTTCGACGTCCTGGGCGTCGGCGGCCGGGCCGCGTTCGACCAGCACCGGCCGGCCGAGTACCTCTTCGACGACGCCCAGCCCAACGCCCGTACCCGGGGCGCCCGGCAGATCATCGTGGGTCCGCAGCTGCCGTACTTCGCGGGCGGGGTCCCGATGGAGGCGCCGGGTGTGGGTGCCAGCAACGCCGACAACTTCACCTACCAGGCGCGGGCCTTCCTGGACCAGGTCGCGGGGGTCGCCGAGCCGCTGCCGGCCTGCGCCACCTTCGGCGACGCGCTGCGGACCATGGAGATCATCCAGGCGGTCGTCGACTCCTCCCGCAACGGCGGCGCGGTCACCGCGGTTCCGCCCGTCGCCTGACCTCGCCGTAGACGAAGCCCCATAGACGTATCGACCATAGGCAAGGAAAAAGACACATGGCTCTCAAGCTCGGCGCCTACACCGCCTGTCTGCACGACCGGCCTCTGCCCGAGGCCCTCGACATCCTCAAGGAGAACGGTCTGACCTCCGTCGAGGTCAACACCGGTGGCTTCATCCCCTCCCCGCACTGCCCGGTCGACCTGCTGCTGTCCTCGGCCACCGCGCGCGAGGAGTACCTGGCGGCCTTCGCGGACCGCGGGATGGAGCTGACCGGCCTCAACTGCAACGGCAACCCGCTCAACCCGCTGCCCGGTGTCGGTCCGAAGCACGCCGACGACCTGCGCCGCACCATCCGCCTCGCGGGCCTGCTCGGCATCAAGCACGTGGTCACCATGTCCGGTACGCCGGGCTCGGACCCGGACGCCAAGTACCCCTCCTGGGTGGTCAATCCGTGGGACGGCGTCTACATGGACGTTCTGGACTACCAGTGGGGCGTGGCCGTCGAGTTCTGGAAGGAGATCGACGTGCTGGCCCGGGAGAACGACGTCCGGGTCGCCATCGAGATGCACCCGCACAACCTGGTCTTCTCCCCGGTCACCCTGAAGCGGCTGGTCGAGGCGGGCGGCCTGACGAACGTCGGCGCCGAGATGGACCCCTCCCACCTGATGTGGCAGGGCATGGACGTCATCGCCTCCATCAAGTGGCTGGGCCCGCTGGTCTTCCACGCCGCCGCCAAGGACGCGACGCTCTGCCCGGGCGCCGACATCCGCGGCGTACTGGACACCTCGTTCACCCGCGTCCCCGCCGACGCGCCGGGCAAGGTGCCCACCGGCTACGGCTTCTGGTGCAACGCCTGGCCGGAGAACCCGGCCTGGAAGTTCGTCGCCGTCGGCCTCGGCAACGACGTCCCCTTCTGGACCGAGTTCCTGCGCGCCCTCCACGAGATCAACCCGGACATGGCCGTGAACATCGAGCACGAGGACGCCGCCTACTCCCAGACCGAAGGCCTCGCCCTGGCCGCCAAGAACCTGCACAGCGCCGCCTCCGCCCTCTGACCGTTCCCCGTAAGTGGCCCCGTTCCCGTCTACTGCCGGGCCCGGGGCCACTGCCTGTGGGCCATACCGGCCGTCAGCAGCGGGGGCGAGGCGAGGTGAGCCGTGAACTCGCCCTGCCTGCGCAGGCAGCCGCCCTCGGCGTGCAGCCACGGCGAGTACGCCACCTTCATGCTCACCGAGCCGCCCTTCGGCATCCGCACCTCGAGCTCGGCATCCGAGGTACGACGTCGCACGTCACCCCTGTTCCGCACCTTTTCAACCCCTATATGACGCTCGTGCGTCCCGGAACCCCCGCGGAATTGTCCGTGATCAGTAACAGGCGGATCCCGCAGCACCTCTTCTCCGTCCTGACAGGTGCACAGGAACCACCAGGATGACAAGGGCAGGGCAGACATGGCGCGGCATGGCGGGCGGGGATGGCACGGCCGGGTATTCGCGGCAGCGGTCGGGGTGACGGCGGTGGCGGCAGCCACCACGGCATGGACCGCGCAGGCCGGCCCCTTCAGCGGGCAGCACGCGGGAGCGGGCGCCTCGGCGCACTCCTCCTCACCGGCTGCCGGTCCCGGCCGGGCCCCGGTGGCCGTGAGCATCGTCCATGCCTCTGACAAGGGCGCCCGGGGCGTCAACATCACCATCGACGACGGGCCGGACCCGGTCTGGACACCGCAGGTCCTTCAGGTGCTCAAGGACAACGGTGTGAAGGCCACCTTCTGCATGGTCGGCACTCAGGCCCAGGCGCACCCGGACCTGGTCAAGGCGGTGGTGGCAGCCGGGCACCGGCTCTGTGACCACACGGTGTCGCACGACACCACCATGGACAAGAAGCCCAACTCCTATCAGTCCAAGGAGATCCTGGACGCCGCCGGCATGATCACCAAGGCTTCGGGGGGCGTCCGGCCGCTGTACTACCGGGCCCCGGGCGGTGCCTTCACGCCGTACAGCAGGCACCTCGCCGCCTCGCAGGGGATGCGGCCGCTGGGCTGGAACGTGGACTCCAAGGACTTCGAGCGTCCGGGCACCGCCGCCATCATCGCCACCGTCAAGAACGAGGTGTCCAACGGTCCGACGATCCTCTTCCACGATGCCGGCGGCGACCGTTCCCAGACCGTGGCGGCCCTGCGCGAAATCCTGCCGTGGCTGAAGCAGCAGGGGTACTCCTTCGGCTTCCCGGTGCGCTGAGCTCCGGCAAGGCAGCAACCTCTCGCAGGTCAGAGCTTGGCCCCGAAGTCCTGCGTCCACCAGGGCCCGCCCGACCCGTTGTGGATACCCACGCCGATGTCCTTGAACGAGCAGTTGAGGATGTTGGCGCGGTGGCCGGGGCTGTTCATCCAGGACTCCATCACCGCCTCCGGCGTCTGCTGCCCCTGGGCGATGTTCTCCCCGTACGTCGACCAGCGGTAGCCGGCGGCGGTGATGCGCTGCCCGGGGTCGGCGCCGTCCGGATTGGTGTGGTCGAAGAAGTGACGGGCGGCCATGTCGTCGGAGTGGCCCTGCGCGGCCTTCTCCAGTTGCGGGTCCTCGGTGAGCGCACCGCAACCGGCCGCCGCTCGCTCCTTGTTGACCAGCGCGACCACCTGTGTGACGGCGTCCGACGGCGTCGACGACGCCTCGGGCGTGCTGCTCGGCGTCCGGGACGGGCGGGCGGATGGGCGGGGAGCCGGCGCGTCCTTCTTCGTGGGACGCGGGGTCTTGGAAGGGCTCGCCTTCTTCGTAGGTGACGCGGACGGCGAGGCAGACCTGGAAGCCGACGGAGGGGTCTCGACGGCACTGGATTCCGACAGGTCCGCGACGGGGGCGCCCGCGGTGCGCTCGGCGCTCGCCCCTTCGGTGCCGGTCCCGGGGTCCGTACCGAAGTACCAGAGGCCGCCGCCCGCCACACACGCCGCCACGACCGCACCCCCGACGGCCCGGCGCCGGTTGCGCCGACGTCGGCGCACCTCGCTCCGCGATGTCGCCCGGCCGCGCGCGGCACGGTGTCCGGCGCCCGGACCCGATCCGGTACGGCTTCCGGAGATGCCGGACGACCGCGTCCCCGCGTCGGCCACAGTCATCCCGGCCTCAGCCATGCCTCCGCAGGCGGCACGCACACTCGCCAGCAGCGAGGGCGCCACAGCAACCAGCGCCAGCCCGGCCAGTAGCCCCTCCACCGGCATCAGCCCGCTCCACAGGCCGGAGCAGCGCCCGCAGCCACGGGCGTGCCGGGCTATTCGTTTACGCCACAACGCCGAGGGCCGGCCGTCCCAAGTGCCCAGCATGCCGCGCAGTTCGAAGCACGGCGGCTGGGCGTCGAGCGCCCGCACCACCACCCGGGCCGCCTCCAGCTGCGCCTTCATCCGCTGCACCCGTACCGCGGTGTGCTGCGCCGACAACTCCAGGGCGGCAGCCACCTCGGCCCGGGTCAGCTCGCCGGCGCACTCCAGCCACCACAGCGACAGCAGTCCCCGATCGTCCGGCTCCAGCCAGCGAGTGGCCCGCGCGGTCTCCTGACGCTGGCCGGAGAGCTGAAGCTGCACAAGGGTCAGATCCACGAAGTCGGCCCCCGGATCCGCGAGTTCCTCGGCCTCCTCCACTGCGCCCGGCGCGAACTGCCGATCCTGCCAGTGCTTGCGGATCTCGTTCATCGCGATCGCCACGAGCCAGGAACGGAAACTCTCGGGAGTACGCAGACCGCCCAGCCCGTCCAGGGCACGGAGCATGGTTTCCTGCACCACGTCGTCGACATCGACCGAGCCGTTCAGCGCCCGCCCCACGATGTTGTAGACCAGCGGGAGATACGCACTGACCAGGGCGTCCTGAGCCCCCGGGTCGCCCCCTCGGGCAGCGGTCACCAGTGCCACCGGCTCCACCGTGCGCTCTGTACTCATGAAAAGCTTCCCGTCCTCGACGCCGAACGATCCTGCCCGATACCTGGGAGACCGGTGGGTGAGTCTCGGATAACAGTTCTTCGGACACATGCTCCACGAGACGTTCACAGCGCCGGGACGGGACCTTCGCTTTCTACGGCACGGGGGCGTGGGCAACCCATCGGAACCGGCGGCAATGGCCGCCCGATGGCCGAACTCCTGAAGCCCCGGGTCCGGGGCTGGGCGGAACCCGCCGGGCCGGCTGATCGTTCAACAGCTGTTGACGGCCCGGGCGGCGCGTCAGGTACGGCACGGCTGTCCGGCCCGATGCCTCACGGCGGCGGCCCGAAGTCCGGGGGTGGCGTCGTGGCGATCGCCTCGATGTGACGCGAGACCTCATCGGGCAGCAGCTCCAGCGGCAGCGGTCGCCCCGGCTCGGGCGGCCCCGCCTCTTTGAACGTCCTCGCGAACAGCGGTGCCGGCCCCTGGATCGCCATGCTGTTGCCGTGCATGGCCGTGACGTCGAAGCCGTGGTCGACAAACCAGTCGCGGACGGCGGCCACGGCCGCCTGCTCAGGGAGCATCGCGGCAACACTCTCCGCGGTCGCGGGCCCCGCACTGGCCCCGCCTGCGGGGCGCAGGACGACGAGCGCGCTGAGCGCTCCCGCCCCGTCCCCCGCAGGCGGCCGTTCTCCTGTGCTCATACGAGGGTCAGCCCTCTTTCTTGGCCGGCTCGGCCGACTGCGCCAGCACGGGTGCCCCGGAGATCGCCGTAAGGTCGCCGTGGCCCCAACTGGTGGTGCCGCCGAGGTAGTAGAGCTCGTGCACGTGACCATCGGTACCCCGATAGACCACCCGCGCGCACGGGTCCTGACCGGCGACCTCGGTCACGTACGCGGTCGGCGTGCTCGCCGAGAGCGCCGCGCCGGTGAGCGCGGTGAGATCGGCGCGTCCCCAGGACGTGCCGCCGTAGGCGGTTATGAACTTCATCCACGCCGAGGCGGCCTCCTCGAAGGACAGGTGCTCGGAGTGGGCGACGACGGCGTGGGCGGGGGCGAGGACCGCTTCGCCGTGCATGGGGTAGTCCGTCATGGTGAAGGACGGCACCACACTGACCGCATCGCCCACGCCGAAGCCGGTGACACCGGCTCCGACGGACTCGATCACCCTGGCCGCCTCGTATCCGACGCCCGAGGGGAAGACCGGGTCGATGCCGTACTCGCCCCGGCGAGGCATCGACTCCGCCCGGTTCAGCCCCAACGCCCGGGTACGGATGAGGAGTTCGCCCGGTGCGGGCGCCGGGTCGGGTATCTCCTCCCGGCGCAGGACCTCAGGTCCGCCGACCTCATGGAAGCGGACGGCTCGGCTCACGATGTGACTCCTTGGTGCTCTGAGAAGAGGGTGCTGACCGCGGCCGGGCGATGCGACCCTCTTGGCGACGAACACGGGTGTGCCCAGCGTCGCTCCAATCTTGAGGAGTGACGCTCGAGTGAATGTCTCGCTGGAGGTGCCGGGCGTAATTCGCTACCTTCCGTTGCATCTGTAGCCAATTGTTCCTTGTGTGGAGGAGAACTTGACGTCCATGAGGAACGCTGCAGCCACCGCGGCGATCGCTGTTGTCGCGCTGGCCGGCGCGTCCGTGACAGCCGGCGCAACAGGCACATCCAACGACGCCCAGGCCCAGGCCACCAACGTTGACGGGCGAACCATCCAGGAGAGCGCCCCGCTCGAGCATTCGCTGCTCGACTTCGTCCAGCGCGCCTCGTCCCCCGATGAGAGCGAGATGGGGCTGGCCTGCTTCAACGGGCGCACCGACGGCGGCCGAAACGTCTACCTGACCTGCGACAGCCACACGTACCCGGTGTATGTGGACTGCACCGACGGCCGCCACGAGTTCCGGCGCTCCTACTCCGGCCGGTGGGACTTCCGCCTGACGTGCCCTGCGGGAACACGAGCGGTGTGGGGCGGCAGCTGGTTCGGGCATGCGTAGTTCGCAACTGATCATTTCGGCATGACTTGCGGACCGCGGACCGCCGGACCGAAACCGCCGGGCCGAAGGGCGGAGTCGGCTACCCCCTCTCCGCCCTCGACGTCATCCTTCAAGCGTCATGTACAGGCCCCCGCATCGAGTGATCAGGGCGGCGCCGACGCCGCGGCAACGAGCGGCAGCCATCCGCGTCGACATGTGGCCAGCTTCCTTACAGCGCAAGGGTTACGTTCGAGCAGCTGGAGTGGGAGTTGGCACGCGGGCCGTTGACCCGCGGTTTCGCCGACCGGCGCTGGACGCCGGCGCGAATCAAGACGTGATCTGGCAGGCGCGGTCCAACACAGTCCTGGCCTCGGCGACGGTCCGGGCGGAGTCACGTTTGTACCCGGCGAATTCTCGCAGGCCACACGCCGCTTACGCCGCCCGCTACCTCTTCGTCGCCAGCGCTGACCTGCTCGCCGAGGCGCCGGCCAGGGCCGACCACCGGGAACTCCGCCCCAGCTGGCTCCGATTGATCGACAACGGTCAGGGCTTCGGGCACAGAAGCGATTGAAGCGCGGCGGGTCAGAGCGGCACCGGGGAGTCGTCGCCCTCCAGGATCCAGCCCGCCCAGTAGCGGGGCTCCGGTTGCCCGGCTTTGACCTCCAGCTGCGCCGTCCGCAGCGCCTCGCCGGGCGTGCCTGGACTGTTCCCGCGAACGCGGGAGGGCTGGGAAGAGATCCGCGAAGTCAAGATCGTCACCGTCAGCGGACTGCGCTTCCCGCATGCCCGCCAGGTGGTGCGCATCCGCCGCAAGCGCCGCCGCATCGGCGAGAAGGAGCGGCAGGCCGAGACGGCCTACGCTGTCACCGGTCTGCGCGCCGAGCAGGCCACCGCGAAGAAGATCGCGGCTCGGGCACGCGCGCACCGGGTCATCGAGAACACCGTCCACCGGACCAAGGACGTCACCTTCAGCGAAGGCGCCAGTCAGGTCCGCCACCGCAGCCCGGTCGTCGTGAGCGGCTTGCGCGGTCCGGCCCGCGCTACCCTCCACCGGGCCGGTGGGTCGGCATCGCCGGCGGATGACGTGCTTACGTCCAGTCCGAAGCGGTCCCCGCACTCCGGGGAATCCGGTGATCGAATCGGACGCCCACGCCGCGGCGCCCTGAGGATCTCCCGTGTGCCGTGGCGCTCCCCGCGGATAGGGTGGACAGTGATCGACAGGGACGGGCTGGGCGAGGGCGGCGGACGGCGTGGGCGGTGCCGAGGAGAGCAGGAGCACGGGCACCGGGCGCCCGACGTCACGGGACGTCGCCCGGCTCGCCGGCGTGTCGCACACCGCGGTGTCCTTCGTGTTCAACGGCCGAGCCGAGGGCAACCTCTCGCCCGCCACCCAGGAACGCATCCGGCAGGCCGCGGCCCGGCTGGGCTACCGCCCCGACCCGGTGGCCCGCGGTCTGCGCCGTCGCCGTACGGCCGTGATCGGGCTGGTCACCGATGAGATCGCGTCCTCGCCGTTCGCCGGTCGGCTGCTGCGCGGCGCCATGGAGACCGCCTGGGGCAGCGACCATCTCGTCCTCACCGTCGACTCCGGCGGTGACCCGGCCAAGGAGGACGCGGCCGTCGCGGAACTGCTCGACCGGCGCGTGGACGGCATCATCTACGCGGCCATGTCACTGCGCCGGGTCCGCGTCCCTGAGGGCCTGCACCGCACCCACTCCGTGCTGGCCAACTGCCTGCCCGAGGACGACTCCCTGCCCGCCGTGGTCCCCGCCGAGCGCGCCGGTGGCCGTACCGCGGCCCGGCTGCTGCTCGGTGCGGGCCACCGCCGGCTCGCCGTGATCGGCGGTCTGGACGACATCGCCTCGGTGGAACGTACCCGCGGCTTCCGGGACGCGCTGCGCGCCGAGGGCGTCACCGTGCCCGCGGAGTGGATCGTGCGCGGCGGCGGGGAGATCTCCGCGGGATACGCGGGGGCGCTGCGCCTGCTCGACGGGGTCGAGCCGGGCCGTCGCCCCACTGGCGTCCTGTGCTACAACGACCGGGTCGCGGCGGGTGTCCTGCACGCCGCGACCCGGCTCGGGATCGACGTGCCCGCCGATCTGTCCGTGGTCGGTTACGACGACCAGGAGCACATGGCCGCGTTCCTCACACCGCCGCTCACCTCGGTCGCGCTGCCGCACCGGGCGATGGGCGAGGTGGCGGCCCGGCTGCTCCTGGACGCCATCGAAGCCGGCCGTACGCCGCCCGCGACCGTCCGGCGCCTGGCCTGCCCTGTGGTCAGCCGCGCCTCCGTGGGTCCGGCGCCCACCCGGTGACCCGGGCACCCGGCCCGTCGACGACCAGCTCGGCGATGTCGCCGGGGCGCCGGTAGACGCGCTCGGTGACCATGGCCCGTTCCGCGACGAAGAGTTCGAGGAGCGAGCCGTCGACGAGCAGCCGGAGCGCGAGTTCCGGCCCCTTCGGCACGTGCACGGTGATCGGGGCGGAGCCTTCCCTGCCGGTCCGGGGCCAGGCGCTGCGGTCGAGGACGACGGTCCCCGAGCCAGGGTCCGCCCGGACGGTCAGCTCCCGGCCCGCCGCGCCCCGGAGCAGGCTTACCGTGGTCGGTTCACATGCGGTGACCGTCAGGTCGTACGTATGTGGAAGCGGAACCCGACCCGGCGCGGTGACGAACGGCTCGGCCGGGCGCAGCAGGTCGAGTTCCGGGGCCGGACTCACACGCAGTGAACCGTCGGGGTGGATGTCGACGACCCGTGGCGCGGTGAGTACGCCTGCCCATCCCGCCCGGTGCGTCTCCTCCTGCGGGCGGGCCTCCCACGACCAGCCCCACAGCAGTGCGCGGTCCGGCTCCTGGAGCACGGCGGGAGCGTAGAAGTCCCGCCCCTGGTCGAGCCGGCCACCGGCGCGCGGAACATACCTCAACGCGCCCTGGCCATCGGCTTGCAGACGGCCGGTCAGGTATCCGGTGGAGCAGGGATCTCCGTCCCACAACGACACCAGAAGCACGTACTCGCCGCCTGCTGTCCGGTACAGGTGCGGGCACTCCCAGCCCACCGACTTGTCGCCGAACACACCCACGGCCACCGGGTCCTTGCCGTCCAGCAGCACACCGGCGAACCGCCAGTCGGTCAGGTCGTCGCAGTCGTAGAGCAGGACCGACGGCGTGCCGTCGGCGTGCCCGGCACCGACGAGGGCCCAGCGCCTGTCCGCGCAGCGGAAGACGAACGGGTCGCGGAACATCACCACGTCCAGTCCCGGCGGCGGCCCTGCCACCACCGGCGTCGGCAGCGGCTTCCACTCGGTCAGCCGCTCGTCGTCCGGGTCCGCCGCCCGCGCCAGGCAGATGGTGCCGAGTCCGGCGTGGGCACGGTCGACTCCCGTGTATACGGCGGTCGGTGTGCCGGCGTCGTCGATCACGCAGCCCGACCAGCAGCCGGCCTCGTCGGGGCCGCCGGGCGTCGGGGTGAGCGCGATCGGGTGGTGCTCCCAGTACGCGAGGTCGGCGCTGGAGGCATGACCCCAGTGGACGTTCGCGTGCACCGGTGCGTCGGGGTTGTGCTGGTAGAAGAGGTGGTAGCGGTCCTGCCAACGGAACGGCCCATTGGGGTCGTTGATCCAGCCGACGGGCGGACGGACCCTGAAACGCGGCGCGTTGGGGTCATTGCTCAACGGTTGACTCCTGCGGACGTGATGCCCTCGCGCAGAGGGCGCTGGCCGACGACGAACACGGCGACGGCGGGGAGCATCGAGAGCACGACCCCGGCCAGGACCACCGAGATCGACCCGGTGCCGAGGTTGCCCTGCAGGGAGACCAGACCCAGCGGAAGCGTGTAGTTCTGGCTGGAGGTCTCCAGGATCAGCGGGCGGAAGAACTCGTTCCAGTGGTAGTTGAAGGCCAGCACGCCGACGATCGCCAGGCCGGGTGTGGCCAGCGGCGCGTACACCGAGCGGAAGATCCGCCAGGGCCCCGCGCCGTCCAGCATGGCCGCCTCGCCCAGGTCCTTCGGCATACCGAGGAAGTACTGGCGCATCAGGAAGGTGCCGAAGGCCGTCGGGAAGGCCGGGATGATCAGGCCGAGGAGCGTGTCGGTGAGGCCCATCGACTTCAGCACCAGGAATACCGGCACGATGGTGACCTGCAACGGCACCATCATGGTCGCCAGGACCAGGCCGAAGAGGGGCTTCTTGAGACGGAACTCCAGGCGCGCGAAGGCGTATCCGGCCAGGCCCGCCGTGATCATCTGGCCGACGGCGATCAGTGCCGTCACCAGGGTGGAGTTCAGGGCAAGCAGCCACACGTCGATCTGCTGGAAGACCCCGCGGTAGGCCGCGGTCGTCGGGTGCGCCGGGATGATCTGCGGGGGCAGGTCGAAGGACTGGGCCGGAGTGCGCAGTGAGGTGGCGACGGTCCAGATGACCGGGCCCAGCGTCAGCAGGGCGCACACGGTCAGTCCGGCGATTCGGGCCCAGGGGGTGAGTGAGTGACGTACGCGGCTCAGGGTCAAGGTTGCTTGGCTCATGCGGCTCACCGGCTCACTGGTAGTGGACGAAACGCCGGCTGAGCCGGAACTGGAGGGCGGTGACCGCCATGATCAGCACGAAGAGCAGCACGCCCACCGCGGATGCCTCGCCGAAGTCGAGCTGCTCGAAGGCCCTCTCGTAGATCACCATCACCACGGTGCGGGTGGCGTCGCCGGGTCCGCCGTCGGTGAGGACGTAGGGCTGTTCGAAGACCTGCAGGGCATTGATGATGCCGACCACCGACGCGACGAGCAGCGTCGGCGACAGCAGCGGCAGCGTGATGCCGAGGTGCTTGCGCAGGCCGGTCGCGCCGTCGAGAGCGGCGGCCTCGTGGATCTCCTTGGGGATGTTGTTCAGACCGCCGACGAACAGCAGGAACGAGAAACCGAACTGCTGCCAGACGTAGACCAGGATCACCGTGGCCATCGCCGCGTGCTCCGAGGTCAGCCAGGGCACGGGCGCGACGCCGACCAGGCCGATCAGCCAGTTCACCACCCCGAAGTCCTGGTTGAACAGGTACTTCATCACCACCGAGATCGAAGCGGCGGACAGCACCAGCGGGAAGAAGAACGCCGAACGGAACACCGATCGCAGCCACACCGGCATCCGCCCGTTCAGCGCGAGCGCCAGCGCCAGCGCGATCAGCAGTTGCAGCGCGACCGCGAGGACCATGAAGAGGAGCGTGTTGCGGAAGGAGACCAGGACGGTCGAGTCCGTGAAGGTCGTGCGGTAGTTGGCGCCGCCGGCGAAACGGGGCGGGTCGATCACGTTCCAGTGGAACAGGCTCAGCACGATGGACCCGATGATCGGCACGACCGTGAAGACGACGATGCCGACGACCGTGGGCGCCAGGAACAGCGCGGCCAGCAGCCGGGCGCCGCGGTCGCGGACAGAGCGCCGCACGGCGACGGCGGGCGGCGTGGCGGGCCGCGGACGTACGGCCGGGACCTGGGAGTTCGGGACCTGGGTGTTCGTCATACCTCACGCTCCATGGCCTGCTCCAGGTCGCCCTGCATCCGGCGCAGCGCGGGACCCACCGCACGCGGCGAGGCCAGCGCGGTGCCGGTGTACTTGAGCAGGACGTCGGTCACCTCGGCGACCTGCGGCGGCGCGGGGATCGGGCCGGTGTCGGGAAACCGGTCGAGGGTGTCGTAGAAGACCTGCCAGTGCGCCGGGCCGCTCGCGGCGTAGCGTGCGGCGTTCAGCATCGAACGCCGGGCCGGGGTGGTCTGGTTGCTCTGGAACAGCCGGGTCATGGTGTCCTTGCGGGCCGCGTACTTGATGAACTCCCAGGCGGCTTCCTGCTTCTTCGAGGTGCGCAGCAGCGCGTAGCCCGCCGCGCCGAACTGGTGGCGCTGGGTACGCCAGCGCGGGAAGTACTGCACGTCGTAGTCGGCGGCCCGCATGCCGGCCAGATGCAGGCCGCCCGCCCAGAATCCGCCCGCCGGTGTGACGCCGACGCGGCCGGTGGAGAACACGCCGACCAGATTGCTGCCGTTGCCGCCCTCGGGCCGGGTGCACAGGTTCTCCTGGACGAGGGAAGCGAGATAGTCGTACGCCTCCTCGACCCGGTCGGCGGTGGCCTGCGGGGTCGTCCAGCGGAAGCCCCCGCCGCGCCCCTGCCGGTCGGCGGCCGGGTAGAAGGTGTCCCACAGCCAGGAGCCGCCGGGCGCCTTCGACTCCTTCAGCAGGTTCGTGCCGTTCGCGAAGAGCCAGGGCACCACGCCGCCCCACAGCCGGTTGGTCCAGAAGTACGGCGTGAAGTGCGCATCGCCGGCACGTTTCATCTCCCGCAGCAGCGCGGTGAAGTCGTCGCGGCTCCAGTCGGCCGCCGGGAAACCCGCGCCTGCCCGTTTCAGCACCTGCTTGTTGAGGTAGATGTCGGCGGCGTTGAACTCCATCGGCAGTTGGTAGAGGTTCCCCTCGTACATCATCGACTCCACCAGCGAGGGGTGGACGTCGGCGAAGTACTCACGCAGCTGTGCCGCGTCCCGCCGCACCCAGCGGTCCAGGGGCACGCCGAGCCGCCGGGCGAACAACTGCACGCCCTCGGTGGCCACATACACCAGGTCGGGGGCGGTGCCGGCGGCGATCTGGGTGAGGATCTTCGCGAAGAAATCCGACCAGTCGACGGCCTGCACCGCGTTCACCCGCAGCGGGATGTCGGGGTGGAGCCGGTGGAAGCCCTTGGTGAGGGCGTCGACGGTGGCCGGGTCGAAGGCGGAGCCGAGAGTGGCCACGACGAGGGAGCCGTCGTCACGGCCGGGGATGTCGGCTCCCGTGAGCCGGTCCCAGCTCGCGGCGGTCGCGGCCAGCGCGGCTGCTCCGGCCCCGTATGCGCCGTACCGCAGCAGCGTGCGGCGGGGGAGGTGCGAGTCAGTCATCAAACGGGCCTAACTCGTGTTAGATCAGGGGTGATGCCCCAGATGATGTGAACCGGGCAGCGGGCATGTCAAGGGTCGGGAACGCTTGACCTTTAACGAGTTAGGTCTACAGTCCTCGTTCACACGAGCCGCATGAGAGGAACGATGTGTCATGCCCGGAACATCGGGGATTTCGTCGGGGATTTCCAGGAGATCACTGTTCGCGGGATCGGCGGCGGGCACCGCCGCCGCGCTGCTGCCCACCGCAGCGGCCACGGCCGCCCCGGAGCCCAAGCCCGGGGCCACGGCCAAGAGCAGGACCAAGTCCGCGGCGAGCGGGGCGAGTTACCGCGCCGCGTACCACTTCACGGTCCCCGACCAGTGGAAGAACGACCCGCAGCGGCCCGTCTGGATCGACGGCGAGTACCACTACTACTACCTCTACAACGCCGACTACTTCACCGGTGCCGTCGGCACGGCGTGGCGCCTGGCCACCACCAAGGACCTGGTCTCCTTCGCCGACCGCGGGGTCGCCGTGCCCAAGGACACCACGCCCAACGGCGATCTCTGGTCGGGTTCGGCGGTGGTCGACACCGGCAACACGGCCGGATTCGGCGCGGGCGCGGTCGTCGTCATCGTCACCATGTCCCCCGGCGGCGGTACCGACCACCAGGAGCAGTTCCTGTACTACTCGACCGACGGCGGTCTCACCTTCGACAACTACGGGACCGACCCCGTCCTGCCCAACCCCGGCGTCGCCGACTTCCGCGACCCCAAGGTGATCCGCGACGAGGACCGGGGCCGCTGGGTGATGGCCCTCGCCGAGAACGACAAGATCGGTTTCTACCACTCCGACGACCTCAAGTCCTGGACGTACGTGAACGGTTTCGTCCACGACGGCATCGGCGTCCTGGAGTGCCCCGACCTGTTCCGCATCACCGCCGGCGACGGCACCGTGAAATGGGTGCTCGGCGCGAGCGCCAACGGGAAGGGCTCGGGGCTGCCCAACACGTACGCCTACTGGACGGGTTCCTTCGACGGCAGCGCGTTCACCGCTGAGGCGAGTGCCCCGCAGTGGCTCGACCACGGCTGGGACTGGTACGGCGCCGTCACCTTTGAGAAGCGGGACGCGAGCGGCGCGGTCGACGCGGCTGCCCGGTACGCGATCGGATGGGTGAACAACTGGGACTACGCCAACACCACCCCCACCATCGACTGCGACGGCTTCAACGGCACCGACTCCATCGTCCGCGAGATCACCCTGAAGAAGGCATCCGACAACACCTACTACCTCGCCTCCCAGCCCGTCGCCGGCCTCGACGCGCATGTCTCCCGCACCGTGAACCTGGGCGACGTGACCGTGAACGGCACGAAGGTGCTCGACTACACCGGTATCTCCTACGAGGTGACGACCGAGATCACCTGGTCCCAACTCACCGGCGCCGGGCTCCAGTTGAGGCGCTCACCCGACGGCGGTCGGCACATCGATGCCGGGATCTACGCCAACTACGCCTTTCTGAACCGACGCAACACGGTGAACGCCGACACGTCCGGCAAGTGGCAGGAGAGCCACACCCCGTTCGACCCGTCCGCCGGCACGGTGAAGCTGCGCATCCTGGTGGACCGCACGTCGGTGGAGATGTTCGTCGACGACGGCCGCTATGTGCACACCAGCCAGGTGTTCCCGTACCTGCTGGACACCCGGCTCGCACTGTTCACGATCGGCGGCAGCGCGGTGTTCCGCAACACGGTGATACGCGAGTTCGCAGTGTAATTCTCGGTGTAAGGCTGGCCAGGGGCGCGGGTGCACACCATACGCGTGAACCCGATCGGCAACACCGGAACGGGCCGCCCGGTCCTGGAAGGATCCGCGCTCCGCCCCGCTGACGCGGCGAAGCCGAACGTCTTCCGCGTCCGGGTCGTATGGCTCATGCCGGCGAGGCTGTCCTGGCCTCCCACCGCATTCCGAGATCAAACCGGGCGAACGTGGCTCTCCCCGGACCTTGCCCCGGCGGAGCCCCTGCGCGTTGGAAGGGGAATCCGCCGCGGGCGAGTACGAGCCCCGTTCGTGAGCCGGCGAGACCCTCCCGCGCGGGGCTTGCCTGGCTCCGTGGGGCCTGATTGAGGCCGCGTTGAGGCCGCATCTGGCCGTCGGGCAAGGACAGGAACAAACCGTGGTGCTGTGGTCGATGACCATGCTCATGAGCGGTCGCCCGGCCGGCTGCAGACGGCCGGCACCGCGAGCGCGATGAACACTCCCGGCCGCACCGGGAGTGCCCACCCTCGCTCCACCAGTCGTTTCGCCTTCGATCGCAGCCCCTCGACCTTCGCCGGGATGGCCTCCAGTCCCAGCGCGACGGCCAGTTGCCGACAGCGCATGCCCTCCCGGCCCGCTTCAGATTCCAGCACCGACAAGATCCGCTGGTAGTCCGGCGCGAGGGCTGTCGCCGCCATGCCCGTCTCCCGCCGGGGCACCGTCGAACCCGTTACCGCGCTTCCCGTCGGCTCCGTGACCATCGAAGGCGGCCCGGCCGGCACCTCGGTCACTGTCACCCGGGCATCCGCCAACCGCTGAAGCTCGCGTTCGGCCTCACCGAGCACGGCCTGCACCCGCTGGGCCTCCTCCTGTAACCGCGCGATCTCCTCGCGGAACCTCTTCTCCCTGGCCTCCAGCAGACCGAGCACCGACGCCACCAGCCACCTCCACGAGCCAAACGAGCGGACGAATCACGCCCATGCTGGATCCCCCAAAGTGCAAGGTGGCCTCCGCCTACCTCAAGTACGGTGACTCGGCATGATCGAATCCGAGAATGAGATCAGCGAGGATCTGGTCCGCGACCTGCTTCGGGAACAGCATCCGGACCTGGCCGAACTGCCAATCCGCGAAGTGGCGGGCGGCTGGGGCAACCAAATGTGGCGCCTCGGTAACGAGCTGGCGATCCGGATGCAGCGGATGGACATGAGCTCCGATCTGCAGCTCAAGGAGCGCCGGTGGCTGCCGACTCTGGCCGCGCGCCTGCCGCTGCCGATTCCTGTCCCCCTACGGGACGGTGCGCCGTCCGAGCGCTTCCCCAAGATCTGGACCGTCATGACATGGGTCGAGGGCACGCCGCTGGACCACGGCTCGATCACTCGCGGCGACCACGCGGCTGAGGCGCTGGCGGGCTTCCTCAGGGCGCTGCACGTGGAGGCGCCCGCCGACGCACCGACCGCTTCGGACTTCGGCGCCCACCCCAAGGACTGCACGGACGGCTTCGAGCACTTCTTCCAGGCCGTTGCCCCTACCGACCTCGCCGACGAGATCCGTGAAGTCTGGGG
Source organism: Streptomyces sp. NPDC001401 (assembly GCF_042895385.1). NCBI lineage: Bacteria > Bacillati > Actinomycetota > Actinomycetes > Kitasatosporales > Streptomycetaceae > Streptomyces > Streptomyces sp. NPDC001401. The sequence continues at coordinate 356,017 of NZ_JBIAWI010000007.1, read as the reverse complement.
CGAAGCCGTGGCGGCCCCGGGGTGGGAGGGCCCACCGGTGTGGGTACACGGCGACCTGCATCCCGCGAACGTCGTCGTCGCGGACGGGACACTGGCGGGCATCGTCGACTTCGGCGCACTCGTCGCCGGCGACCCGGCGTGGGACCTCGCGGCCGCCTGGCTGCTGCTCCCCGCGGGCGGCGCCTCACGGTTTTTCAACAGTTACGCACAGGCGGACGAGGCAGCGGTGCGACGGGCTCGCGGACTGGCCGCGATGAAGAGCCTTTTCCTGATGTTGATGGGCCAGAACGGGGACCGCGGCCTGCCCGGCGGCAAGCCGAACTGGGGGCCCGCAGGCCGGTCCGCACTTGATCGTGTCCTGAAGGGCCTTTGACGTCGGCATGGATCGACTGGGCCTCCCCGGCGGGCCATGCACTCGCTGACAGGAATGGATGCAGTCCTGGCCATTGGAACCGTCCAGACCGAGCCCCCCTCGATCCCGGTCTGCCAAGTGGCTCAGTCGGGCGGACCTGCTCGCGCTGGAGACCATGCTCCTTGGTGATGAGGAGGAGCAAGAAGTCCTCCAGCAGCGGACAGTCCGGTCATACAGCAGAGCTCCGCGTGAGCGGTCGGGGCCTGGGCGGACAGCTGGTCCTTTGCGGGTGAGTCGCCGAAGCATGATGCCGATCATCGCCCAGCGGATCATGGTCTCCGAGCGAGCGGGGCTGGTCTCGTAGTCCCGCGCCAGACGCCGGTGGGCGGTCAGCCACGACAGCGTCCGCTCTACCGCCCACCGCTTCGTCAATCTGTTTCGGGGAGGGTCCGGGGCAGGCCGAAGCGCGTCATGACGTTGGCGTTGAAGCCGGTGATGGCGGTGATCTGGTCGCGGGCGGTGCTGATGACCAGGAGGGCGTAGGCACGGTGGACACCGGCGTGGGGGTCTGCCAGGTACAAGCCGACGGCTGGCTGGCCGTTGGCGCGGGTGGGCACCACGCGGTAGGTGCGGCCGGGGCGGAAGGTGGAGGCGGCGAAGAAGCGCTGGGCTGTTTCGATGCCGCGGTATTCCAGCATGGCCGGGGGCATGGAGAGTCTCACGTCGCTGACGAGCAGTCCGATCAGGGCGTCCAGGTCGGCGCGTTCCAGGGCGTCGGTGAGCCGGGCGACGAGCCGGTGTTCGGCGGCGGTGTCGAGTTGGCGTGCAGGCCTGCGGTTGCCGGTGTCGCTGCTGCCGGTGCTGCTGGAGTCGGCGAGGTGGCTGTCGACGGTGGCGCGGGCGCGTTTGAGGGCGCTTTGGACCGATTCCTGGGTGGCATCGAGCATTTGGGCGACTTCGGCGGCGTGGTAGCCCAGGACGTCGCGGAGGACGAGCGCGGCGCGTTGGCGTGGGGGCAGCAGCTGCAGGGCGGTGATGAAGGCCAGGGAGATGGCCTCGGTGGTCTCGTAGCGGGCCTCCGGTCCGGGGCGCTGGTCGACGAGGTGGTCGAGCAGCACGTCGGGGTAGGGCTCCAACCAGGGCGGGGCGTCACTGGCGCCGGTGGGTTCGGGCAGAGTGGCCTCGGGTAGCGGCGGGGCGATCCGGGGGCGCCGGCTGTCGGCGCGCAACATGCTCAGGCACCGATTCGTCGCGATCTTGTAGAGCCAGGTCCGGAGCGAGGACTGCTGGCCGAAGTCGCCGAGGTTACGCCAGGCGGACACGAGGGTCTCCTGGAGTGCGTCCTCGGCGTCCTGCAGGGATCCCAGGATGCGGTAGCAGTGCACCTGCAACTCGTGGGAGTGGCCCTGGACCAGGTCGCGGAACGCGTTGTGGTCGCCGGCCCGAGCCCGGGCGATCAGATCCGTCGTGTCCATCTCCATCGGCATGCATCCTCGCTTTTCTGCTTTCCGCGGGGCACGTTCGGCTCGCTCAACGATAAAGACGCCGCCGGGCCCGCGAATTGGGCGGTGTCTGCGCGCCCAATTCATGGCGGTGCCGGCGTCTACCCGATTGGAGGCGGTCCCGGTCCGGGGCGCGCCCCGGACACAGAACAGGACCACAGATCATGGCCAAGTACGTTTTCTCCTTCCGTGTGCCCTCCGACTACGCACCCGACGCCGGGACGGCGGCCGAGTGGCAGGCCTGGTTCGGCGCATTGGGCTCGGCCCTGGTGGACGTCGGCAACGCGGTGACCGCTTACGCCTCGCTCGGCGAGGTCGGCGGCAGCGGCTCCCGGATGGTCGCCTACTCGGTGGTGTCCGCCGAGGACATGGACTCCGCGCTGGCGCTGGCCAAGGACTGCCCGGTGATGCGGGTCGGCGGCGGGGTCGAGGTCGGCCCCGTGATGGAAGCCGCCGGGTCGTGAGCGACGCCATCACCGGGTCGACGGCGCCGCCGGTGAGGTCGTTCCTGGCGACCGGGCGCGGCAGGGTCACGCTGGCGCTGCTGTGCGCGGTCACGTTCCTGGACGTCGTGGACGGCTCGATCGTGAACGTTGCGCTGCCGACCATCCGTACGCATCTGGGGTTCTCGGTGCAGAACCTCCAGTGGGTGGTCAGCGGCTATCTGATCACCTATGGCGGGTTCCTGCTGCTGGGCGGTCGGGCCGGGGACCTGCTGGGGCGGCGGCGGCTCCTGATCGCCGGGACCGCGCTGTTCGCGGCCTCCTCGCTGGCCTGCGGGCTGGCCGACAGCCAGGGGCTGCTGGTCGGCGCCCGGCTCGCCCAGGGTTTCGGGGCGGCGATGATGTCCCCGGCCGCGCTGTCCATCCTGACCACCACCTTCCGGGACTCCGACCGGCACAAGGCGCTGGGCGTGTGGGCCGGGATCAGCGGGCTGGCCGCCGCGGTCGGAGTGTTCTTCGGCGGGCTGCTCACCCAGGACTTCGGCTGGCGGTGGGTGTTCTTCGTGAACCTCCCGCTGTGCGCGCTGGTGCTGCTCGGGGCGTTCCGGATCCTGAAGGCCGACCACGGCCGGTCCGTGCCGGGCGGTTTCGACGCGGTCGGCGCGGTGCTGGTAACCGCGAGCATGCTGCTGCTGATCTTCACGTTGGTGAAGGCGCCGGACGAGAGCTGGGGTGCGGGACGCACCATCGGCGGGCTGGCCGCCTCGGCGGTGCTGATGGCCGCGTTCGGGGTCAATGAGCAGCGGCGCGCCCATCCGCTGGTCCCGATGTCGATCTTCCGGATCAAGGGCCTGGCCGCGGCCGACGCCACCCAGGTGATCGCCTGGGCCGGGTTCTACTCGATGTTCTTCTTCGTCACCCTGTACATGCAGAACGTCCTGGGCTACTCCCAACTGCGGACCGGGCTCTCGTATCTGCCGGTGACCGTCGGCATCGGGTTCGGCTCCACCCTGGCGACGAAGATGTTCGTGCGGACCGGTACCCGTCCGATCATCGTCTCCGGTGCGCTGCTCGCTGCCGGTGGCATCTTCTGGCTCTCCCGCATCCCGGTGGACGGCACCTATCTCGGCAACCTGCTCGCCCCGCTGGTGGTCATGGCGGCCGGGCTGGGGCTGCTGTATGCCGGTGTGCAAACGGCGGCGAACGCGGGGGTGCCGGAGGATCAGTCCGGATTGGCCGCGGCCCTGATCACCACCTCTTTCCAGCTCGGGTCAGCGCTCGGCCTGGCGGTGTTCAGCGGGATCGCGACCAGTCGCACCGGCCACCTGCTGGCCGCCCACACCCCGCCCCCGGAGGCACTCACCGCCGGATTCCGGCGGGCCCTGCTCGTCAGCGCCCTCTGCCTGGTGGCAGCCGGAGCCATCGCGCTGCGAGCCTCCAACACCCGCGGCGAACCCGCCGCCACACCAGAAACCCAACAAAACCTGGAAGCCGCCTACGACCCCGCATAACACAACAACGAAATCCCGGGATGGCGTGCAATGCCATCCCGGGATTCTCGTTACCGTTGAGTGCGCAACTATGCCCATCCTGCTCGCGCTTCCGAGCTCCACAAATTTCTCCACTGCGCTTCCTCGTTCCGAGGCTGAGAGAGGCGTCGGCCTTTGCGGGTTGCGGTCGAACCCGAACCCGGCTTGTTCCCCCCCCCGACGCCTGAGGACCATCCCCAGCTTGATGCAGCCGCGCATGGCGAGGACAGCCAGCATGAGCAGGACGGGCTCAGTGAAGCGGCTGATCATTTCCGTGTAGGTGCCCCATCTGGTGAGGTCCTGGCCATTGGAGTCAGCGTCACCTGCCCGCCGTGGGCCGGGAGGGTTCCGGTGGCGACAAGCCGGGCCCGAGTGCCGCGCAGGCCGTAGCCGGACAGTACCCAGTACCCCCACAGCAGTCCTCGTTCGCTGAATCCGGTGATGCTGGACCCGGGGGCTGTGGTGGCGATCCTGTCCTCCGCGCTCCCCTGCACCCTGGAACTGGTCGCCCTGCGGCGGGTGGCTCCCACCAACGTGCATGCTGTGACCTCCAGTTGGTCAGATTGCGAAGTGAGTTCCCCTCCACGCCGCCCAGGCTGACGCCACGCAAGATGCTTCATCCCATTGGCCGGCACTTGAGCTTTGCGTACCGAAGAGAGTTGAAAATGACCTTGCATACCCTTGCCGAACAGTCGCAATTCCGCCTGACCGGGCGTCTGGACGAAGTGGAGGCACTGTGCGCGGCTTTCGCTGAGCACTGGCCTGCGGCGGTGCGCAGCTTCGTATACGGGCAATCGGCTGAGGAACGTCCGATGCGGGCCTTGCTGGTTTCGCGCAGCGGTGCGTTCACTCCCGAGGCACTGCGTGAGCGTGGCATCCCGCTGCTGATGATCCAGGCCGGCATCCACCCGGGCGAGAGCGACGGCAAGGACGCCGGCTTCGCCGCACTGCGCGAGCTGCTGGGCGGCGAGCCGCTGATCGGGGGGACGAGCGGATCGCACATCGCGGTGCACTCACCCGAAGGCGACCCCTTGTCGCACGTCGCGATTCTCTTCGTGCCCGCCTTCAACACCGATGGCCATGAGCGGGTGGGCCGCTGGAATCGCCCGAACCAGATCGGTCCGGAAGAGACCGGCTGGCGCGCGACGGCGCACAATCTCAACCTCAACCGTGATTACACCAAGGCCGACGCACCGGAGATGCAGGCGATGGTGTCGCTGCTGCGCGACTGGGATCCGTTGGTCTGCGCGGACATGCACGTCACCGACGGCGCGGACTTCGAACCTGACGTGTCGATCCAGGTCGAGCCGGTCCACCTGGGTGACCCGCTCCTGCACGCCGGCGGAGTGGCACTACGCGATGCGCTGCTCGGCAAGCTGGCCGCGCAGGGTTCGCTGCCGTTGCCGTTCTACCCGTTGCCGGTGGTGGAGGACGATCCTGCCTCCGGCTTCCAGGTCACGGCTTACTCGCCGCGCTACTCGACCGGCTACTTCCCGACCCGCAACCGGTACACGGTGCTCGTCGAGACACACTCCTGGAAGGACTACGCCACCCGCGTGCGGGTCAGCCGCAACGCGATCGTCGGCCTGGCCGAACTCGTGGCCGAGCACAGCACCGAATGGGGCGCAGCCGTGCGCGAGGCCGACCGGCGCGCGAGCCGTCTGGGCGGCGAGAACGTCGTTCTGGACGTCGTGGTCGACCAGCGCAACATGCCCTGTGACGCCGAGGGCAGCTCGCCCTCAACACGGGAGGCAGCAACCACCATCGAGTTCCGCGGGTACGCCTACACCCGCGAACTGTCCCCGATCTCGGGTGAGCCGGTCACCGTCTACGACCCCGCAACCCCGCAGATCTGGCGCGTGCCCTATCGCGGCAGTGTGGTCCCGTCACTCACCGTGCGTGCACCGCGCGGCGGCTACCTGGTGCCGAGGGCGTATGCGCCGCTGATCGCCGACAAGCTGGCCCTGCACGGGGTGGACCACCAGACGCTGGAGCACGGCGTCGACGGCCTGGAGACCGAGGTGTTCCGCGCGACCGGCATGCGGTTCTCGTCCGCCCCGTTCGAGGGCCGCATGCAGCTCGTACTCCAAGGGGCCTGGCACTTGGAGGCGCAGTCACTGCCTGCCGGCAGCCTGTTCGTGCCGATCGCCCAGCCGGGAGCGAGGCTCCTGATGGCACTGCTGGAGCCGCAGGCCCCCGACTCGCTGGCTGCGTGGGGATTCTTCAACGCCCGCTTCGAGCACAAGGAATACGTCGAGCCCTACGTCACCGAAATCTTCGCCGGGCAGATGCTGGAGCAGAACCCGACGCTGGCCGGGGAGTTCCGGCGCAAGCTGTCGGAGGATCCGACGTTCGAGGCCGATCCGGATGCGCGCCGCGAATTCTTCCGGCGTCGGCATTCATCGTGGGACGCCCGCTTCGCGATGTATCCCATCCTGCGCATTGACGCCTGCGCGATGCTGCCACAGGATGCGCGTTGAGCTGCACCGCAGGGGCCCTTGAGGCAGATCCGGCCCGTCCGGCGGGCGAGCTGTGGTAGGCAGGGCTGATGATCAGCCGACTCCCTCTCGACCAGCAACTTGAGTCCCTGCGTGCGGTGTTGTCCCGTAACGACACGTTGACGGAGGTGCTGGCGCGGGCCGCGACGCTGGATCTGCCCGGGTGGTATGTGACGGCCGGCTGCCTGTTCCAGACCGTGTGGAACGTCATCACGGGCAGGCCACCGACCAACGGCATCAAGGACTACGACATCTTCTACTTCGACAGCGGCGACCTGTCCTGGGAGGCCGAAGACACCGTGATCAAGGCCGGACGGGAGGTCTTCGGCGGCCTGCCCGCGGAGGTGGAGATCCGCAACGAAGCGCGAGTTCACCTCTGGTATCAGGGCAAGTTCGGCGTCTCGTGCCCGCCGTATGACTCCACTGAGGCGGCGATCGACAGTTTCGCCGCGACGACCTGCTGCCTCGGAGTACGAGTGGAAGTGAACGGCCGGTGGCGCGTGTACGCTCCGCACGGCCTGTCGGACGTGTTCAACCTCGTCGTCCGGCCGAACCCGGTGCTTGCCCCGCGGGCGGTTTATGAGACCAAGGCGGCGCGGTGGCGGGAGCATTGGCCGGAGCTGACTGTTCTGGACTGGCCCTCCATGAGTGTCACGCCGGCCTCGTCCGTCGACTGACGTCGGCGGCCCAGTCCCCAGCGTATGCCTGCTGCGACTGGACGGTGAGTTGGCTGATGATGACGATCTTCTGTGCGTAGAGGATCAGTGGCAGGCCCGCGACCCGGTTCGGGGCCGGCAGTGTGTCGTCGTTGAGGAGGCGTCGGGCGTCGGCCTGTCATTTCTTGCTGTCGGCGGTCGCGCGCTTGGCCGGGAACGCGGCACCCTTACTCCCCGATCACCAACCGTTCCAGAGCCGCCCGCGCCCGCGCGTCCGATTGGGCACGGGCCGCGATCGCGCCCGCGAGCTCCCGCACCCACTCGTCGAGCGCCACGGGGCGCCGCGAGAGCACCACGCCGCGGACCTCGTTGCACACCTCGCCCTTGGGATGCCCACCCGCCAGGTTGAGCACGAGACGCTGCTCGCCGAGGAAGACCTCGACCCGTTCCACGCGGCCGTCGCGCCCCGCGAGCCGGTCGGCCATGCCCCGCTTTCGCTGGACGGCGACGGAATCCGCGGGCAGCGCATCGGCGAGTGTCCCGGTGAGCACCTGGGCGTAGACCTGCAGATCGGCGGCGTCCCTGCGCAGCGCGGCCGTCAGCAGGTCGATGGAGTCTGTCTCCCCGCCGGGCTCGAACGGAACGGGGTCGTTTGGCGAGCTCATCGCGGGGCCTCTCGTGGTGTGTGGTTGCTCCAAGTCTGCTGGGCCGGGCGCTCAGCCGTCCAGGCTGAGCACGATCGTGGGGCGCTCGATGACGTGGTCCTCGCGCAGCGGCCGCACGGCCGTGCCGATCGCGAAGAACTCGGTGGTGTGACCGCCCCAGCGGTGGTTGTGCGCGTTGAGCTGCACGCCGACGATGCCTTCTGCCTGCAGCTCCTCCGCCTCGTGCTGCATCCGCGCCATGGCCAGTTCCCGCGCGTCGTAGAGCGCCTGTGTGAACTGCTCGATCTCCACGTTCTTGCCGATGTTGGAGAACATCTGCCCCATCCGCTGGTGCGCGATGTGGTAGACGCAGGTGCCCATCACCATGCCCAGCGGGGCGTAACCGGCGCGGATGAGCGTCCAGAAGTCCTGGCCGTTGAGGTCGGAGGTGAACGGCTGGCCCTTGAGGTTGCGCCAGCTGCCGCCGTTGCCGCCTGGCGCCGGGTGGTCGGCCTTGACGGCGGTGCCGATCGCGATGAACTCCGCTATGTCGCTGCCGAATTCACGGGCCTCGACGCTGAGCCTGACGCCGACGATACCGTCCGCGCCCAGCTGGGCCGCCTCAGCCTCCATGCGGGTCATCGCCAGCTCGCGTGCGTGGTACATCGCCTGGCTGAGCGTGGTCAGTTCCTGGTTCTTGCCCCAGCGGCCCAGCTGGATGCCCACGTGGTAGATCGAGCTGCCCAGTACGAGGCCGATGGGCCGGAATCCCGCCTCGCGCACCAGCAGGAACTCATTGACCGACAGGTCGCTGGTGAAGATCGAACCCGGCTTGCCCGGCTGCAGCTCGGCCAGCCGCCGCATCGCATCGGCCGGCACACCCTGCGCGGATACGCCGTCAGGAGTGCCGTCGGCGGGGTTGAAGACGGTCATGAACGGGTTCCCCTCATCGCATATCGGTGGTGCTTCGGTGCATGGTTCATCGGCGTCGTTGCGGGTCGAGCGGCATCACGGTGAGTGTGCGGGACGGCGCCTGGCGTGCCGTGAACTGGGCGACGGTGGTGCCCAGCAGCGTCGCCTCGGCCACATGGTCCTCCTGCTCGTTGTTGCCGCTGCGTATGCAGGACTCGCCCCAGATGCGCAGGCCACCCCCAGAGAGGATCACGCCGTCGCCGCCCCGCCGCCCGCTCTGCGCCCTCAGGTGGGCGCGGGCGTCGGAGCGCACTGCGTGAACAAGCTCGCTCCAACCGCTGACCTCGGTGTTGTTCCACGAGCGTGTCTGGGCGCGGGTGCCGTAATCGTCATGGCGTACGCCGATGGACATCCCGTACAGCAGCTCGACCGGGACCCATCCCGCGGTCACCAGCTTCGCGAACCCCTGGCCGTCGAGGTGGCAGGTGAACGGCTGCGGCGCCCGTACCGTCCCGGCCGCACGCACCGCGGTCCCGATCACCTTGAACTCCAGGCAGTTGGGCTGCGCCGCGAAGGGCGCCACCGTCAACTGCGCTGCGACGACGCCGTCGCCGCCGAGGGCCGAGCACTCCGCGGTCATCCGGTCGAGGGCCGAACGACGCGCCTGGTCGAGCACCTGGACGAGCGCGGCGGACGGGGCGCCGGCTCCGGAGAGGGCGATGGGCGCGTAGGCACTGCCGAAGGCGTAGCGGGCGAAACCGTCGTAAAGACAGTCGTGATAGCCCCAATACCGGCCGCTGCGGCCCACGTGGTAGACGGCCGAGCCCATGACCTGGCCCACCGGCTCGAATCCCACGGCGCGCAGTGCTGCGAATTCGCCGGTGGACAGCGCCGAGGACCACGTCCCGCTGCTCCGCCCCTCAGCGATGCGTGCGGCTGCCATCGGGGGCAGCCCGGACCCCGTCCAATCCCCGCTCATGCATCCCCGCCCATGGACACCCACTCCCCCATCGCGCCCTGACCGAGGGCACAGCGGTTCGAGTCTATGCCCGGCCGCCCGGGGCACACTCGGCAGTGCCCTGCCTTCCCTGTATGGCGATCTGGGTGTTCAGGGCGTCGAGCAGGCCGTTGTCCCAGGCGAGTTGGGCCAGTCGACACGCGAGGCCCTTCAACGACGCCGCATGCACCCCTCGGGCAAGGCCGCCCCAGTACCGCGCAAGTGCTTGATGGCCGCGGCAAAGGAATAGCAGTCGAAAAGCGCCGAATGCTCTCTTCCGGCCGCGGGTTTGGGGAGACCGAGCACCTGCCACAGGCGACCCACGTTGGCGGTCGCCGTTTCCGGCGCGAGGGTGTTCAACCAAGGACGGATATTCAGGAAATGGGCACCAAGGTAGCCGTTCTTGACTTCTTCTCCGCGGGCTCGCGCCCAGCCCACGTTCTCCCCGAGAACAACCATGTCGTTGCCGTAGGAGAGCACCGACTGCCCCCGGCAGAACCCCAGGAAGTCGCCAAGTGCTTCTGCCGCGGGTACCCCTTCCCTGTCCACCGCCTCCTGGTCGATTCCGGTCAGCTCGGTGAAGTACGGGGACAGCTGCGGATTGGTCACCGGGCGCACCAGTGCTTCGTACTCCTCTACGACGGAACAGTCCTCACGCAGACGCAGTGCGCCAATCTGCACGATTTCGCGAAGCTGTCCCGGTGCACCCCAATCCTGCTCAAGCGCCCCCGGCCATGTCGTGAATTCAAGGTCGAACACAATGAATGTGGGCACAGCAGGTCTCCCTTTGGTGCGAGTCGCCGCCAGATTACCCCCCAGCCGCACCCCCTACGCCATCAGAACACCGTCAGAAGCGATTTTTCGACAGAGCAACTTCCCCGTGCCGTCACTACAAACCCCCGCCATTTATTAACGAGCCGTGCAAACCTCATTGGCCTGCACAGCCAGACTGCCGTCGGCCCTCGATCAGACGGCCGCCGCGGGCTTCGTCGCCGGTCTCGCCCGGTTCTGCGCCCATGCTCAGATCGTCGAAGTCACCCGGGCCGCACTGGGCACGCGGGCCATCACCTTCACCCGTCGCAGCGGCGCCCATCGGGGGTTCACCCGCGGCCGGCACAAAGACATCGGCGGCGAAGCAGCGGGAGATCAGCTCTGCGGATACTTCCGCGAATCGCCCGAAGCACGTTCCGAGTCGACGCCGGCAGCCCGCCGCCGGGTCGGCGCCGCTTCGGGCATCGCCAACACCGGCGGCTGCCACAGCTGCCTTGCCGGCCATGATGCTTATCGGCGCTACGGTCGACCACACACATGCCCCTGCACGGACCACCCGGCTAGTCCGGGCCGCCCGCGCAGTTCAGCGTGGACGGCCCGGGCCATGTCCTCATGGGGTCGCGAGGCCCAGCGGAGCGAACGTGTGCCGCTCCCAGAGTCGGCGGGAGGCTTCCTCGGGGTAGGCGGCCACCGTGGGTTCGGCGTCGAGGAGTTGGACGAGGCGCTGTTCGGTGTCGTAGGCGGGCCAGCCCGGGTCGCCGGTCTTGGCGAAGGTGGTCCAGGCCGAGCGGAAACGGGCGGAGAGTGCCTCGGTCTCGGGTGAGGGCGTGGGTCCGATCAGCATGGCGCCCAGGCCGCCGTACACACCGAAGGTCAGAGGCACGTCCAGGCCGTGGCAGGCGCCCAGGACGCCGCCGTTCGCCGGGGCGGACCAGGTGAGCTCGTACACGTGCGCCCGGCCGCCGCCCGCCACGTGTGCCTGAGCGAGGTGCAGCGAGGGCATGCGGAACAGCCAGTCGGACTGGACGAGTTCGAACAGGGACTCCGCGGAGACCTGCGGGAACGCGGCCCGGTAGGCCTTTTCGGCGTCCGGCGTCGGGCCGAACAGCCCCAGCCCCGTCGACGCGAGGCCGTCGTCCACTTGGCCGAGCAGCCCGCCGAGCAGCAGGAAGAGCCGGTACTCGTCCCGGTTGTGTCCGGCGATCAGCTCGATGTCCCGTGCGGCGCCGCCCGCCAGCGCCTCCCACGGCGTGGTGGGCAGGACCTCGCCGTCGACGACCGGAGAGTACGGGGTCGGGGTGAGGGCGACCGGGCCCCAGCGGTGCACGTACTGGCGCATCCGGGCGCTCAACGCGGCCCCCGCCTCGGTCAGTTTGCGCGGGTCCACGCCGGACAGGTCGGCCACGGTCGGGCGCAGTCCCAGTTCGCCCGCGATGGCCTGGGCGAAGTCCGCGGCCAGTGCGTCGGAGAAGAACGTGCCCGGCACGCTCTGCGCGATGGCCCGCCGGAACAGGCCCCGGGCGCTCGGCATGGCCATCAGCGAGGCGATGGATCCGGCACCGGCCGATTCACCGAACACGGTGACCTGGTCGGGATCGCCACCGAACGCGGTGATGTTCTCCCGCACCCACTCCAGGGCCGCGACCTGGTCGAGCAGACCGCGGTTGGCGGGGGCGCCCTCGATCCGGGCGAACCCCTCGATGCCGACGCGGTAGTTGAGGGTCACCACCACCAGCTCGCCGTCACGGGCGAGGCGGCCGGCGTCGTAGGCGGGGTCGTCGGCGGAGCCGAACTTGTAGGCGCCGCCGTAGATCCACACCATCACCGGCCGTCGCGCCACCGGATCCGCATCCGGCGTCCAGACGTTGACCGTCAGCCAGTCGTCACCGGCCGGAACGCCGTCGACGGGCACGGCATCGGATCCGAGCGGCTCCTGCGGGGGCGGCGGACCGAACGCGAACGCCTCCCGCACACCGTCCCAGCGCTCCGCCGGCCGCGGCGCCGCGAAGCGCGCCTCGCCGACCGGCGGCTGCGCGTACGGGATTCCGCGGAAGACCGCCAGGCCCTCCTCACGACGGCCGCGCACCGCGCCCGCCGCCGTCGTGACCTCTGGAAACTCGGCACTGCTCATGTTGGCTCCTCAGGCGACCGCGCATCGACGGCCTCCGGTCCGTACGCGGGAACAGGTCCCTGTCGTGCAGCGGCCAGGACGGCCGCTCGGCGAGCGAAGCGGACCACGTCAGCGAGGCCATCCTGCAACGATGTCCTTGAAGTATCAATTAGCTGCCGCGAGATCGAGGAACCCGGGGATTACCCCGCTCCGCGCGCCAGTGACACCCGCCGGGCGCGACCCAAGACTCGCGATCAGCTCATCCAGTGAAGCACATTTCACCACACGAACAGACTCCACGAATAGACTGGACGAGCGGACCGCTGCTGTCTACCGCTGCCGCAGCCCGTCCCCCGCACATGTTCCGTACGGTGTTCCCGGTCCACTGGCGCCCGGCTGCCGCGTCGGTGGCTCTGATCACGACTGCCGTAGCCGCCTCCCCCGGCCCCAGCACCCGGCACTGCTGGTGATCTTCGCCGGCGGTGTCGGCCGGCTCGCGGACAGCGGACGCACAGACGCCGACAAGGCGGCCGCCCAGCTCAACCCCCACGGCTTCGCGGTCGCGGGGTGGCCATCCGTTGCAGCGTCCAGGCGAAGTTCCCGGCCCAGTTGTACGACATCAAGAGCGCCATCCGCCGGCAGGGAACATCCCGGCGCTGGAGGGCGACGTCGGCGTGCGCGGCCCGTCCAGGCGGCCGTGCCGTTCTACCCGCCGACCGACTTCCTGCAGATGGACGCGCACATGCCGGACAACTGCAGGCGTTCAACGACGCATTCGGGCTGGCGGGCTGCCACTCCGACGCCCGCTCCCCCGATTCCAAGCAGCTCGGCCCAGCCAGGCAACACCACTCCAACGCGTACTGCGCCTGCGGCCGTCGCGACGCCCTGACATCGAATCGATGTGCACCTCGAATCGATGCGGATATGTGACGATGGGGAGCATGCTGGAGATAGCAATCCTCGGCTTCCTCGCCGAAGGCCCCCTGCCGGGCCACGAGCTGCGTCGGCGTGTCTCCCAGCTGACCGGCTACACCCGACCGGTCAGCGACGGCAGCCTCTACCCCGCCATCAACCGCCTCTCCAAGTCGGGCCTCCTGGAACGGCAGGCCGATCCGAGCGCGGGCGCGTCCCGCTACGTGCTCAGCCTCACCGAGGCCGGACGCGCCGAGCTGCTGGAGCGCCTGCGCAGGCCCGCCGACCATGAGATCACCGACCAGACGCGGTTCGCCACGGTCCTGTCGTTCCTCTCCCTTCTCCCCGAGGTCGCCGAACAGCAGGCGGTGCTACGGCGGCGTCTCACGTTCCTGGAGACACCGGCGAGCTTCTACTACGACGGTGACCGGCCGCTGCGCGCCGAGGAGGTCACCGACCCCTACCGGCGCGGCCTGCTCCTCACCGCCCGCGCCACCAGCCGCGCCGAACGCGCCTGGCTCCGCGAGGTCCTGGGCGAGGGACCTCCCGAGCAAGCACCCCAGAAGCCCTGAAGACACCGGAGGTACGTCCATGCTCGCGTCCTGGTACGACCGACAGGGCCCGGCCGCCGACGTGTTGCACGTCGGTGAGCTGCCCGATCCCCGGCCCGGCCCCGGCGAGGTCCGCGTCCGTGTGACCGTCTCCGGCGTCAACCCCGGCGACACCAAGAAGCGGCGCGGCTGGCTCGGCTCGTCGATGCCGTACCCCCGGGTGATCCCGCACAGTGACGCCGCGGGAGTCGTCGATGCCGTCGGGGACGGGGGCGACGCATCCCGGATCGGGCAGCGGGTGTGGGTGTACGGTGCGCAGTCCTACCGAGCCTTCGGCACAGCAGCCCAGTACACCCTCGTACCCGACCGCCAAGCCGTCCCGCTTCCCGATCACCTCAGTGACGAACTGGGCGCGAGTCTGGGCATCCCCGGTATCACCGCGCACCGCGCCGTGTTCGCCGATGGGCCGGTCGACGGCAGGCTCGTGCTGGTGCACGGCGTGCTCGGCGGTGTCGGCTCCCTGGCCGCGCAGCTCGCCCACTGGGGCGGCGCGACCGTCATCGCCACCGTTCGCCGCAGCGGCGATCTGGACCGCGTCGACCCGACGGTCATCGCCGACGCCGTCGCTCTGGACGGCGCCGATCCGGCGGCCGCGATCCGCGCGTGTGCGCCCGACGGCGTGCACCGCATCATCGAGGTGTCCCTGTCGGCCAACGCCGACCTCGACAACGCCGTCGCCGCCCTCGACTCCGTCATCGCCGCCTACGGCACCCACACCGACCGCACCGAACTCCCCTTCTGGCCACTGCTGTTCAACAACGTAACCCTGCGTCTGCTCGGCAGCGACGACTTCCCCAGCGAGGCCAAACGGCAGGCCGCTCGGGACCTCACCGCGGCGGCCGCCGCCGGCGCTCTGACGGTCGACATCGGTGACCGCTTCCCGCTCGACGACATCGCCGAGGCCCACGAGCGGGTCGACTCGGGCGGGCGCGGGCGCGTCCTGGTGACCGTCCCGCGCTGACCGACGGGACGCCGTTGGCCGCGCCGGCCCGCCAGACCGACAGCTTGACCACCCGAACCCCCACCGCACGGGCGGCTACCAGCATGTTGTCGGGTGGCGGGCGTTGGCGTTGCGGCGGCGTAGGTGGACGTGCAGAGCCTGCGTCTGTACGGAGCCGTCACCTACTCGGCGATGGCCGTGGCGTACGTCCAGACGAAGACCGGGAGGGTCCTGTCGTCTTGGCCCGGTTCGTCGTCGGCGCGCTCGAAGTGCTGGTGGCAGCCGTAGAAGGGCACGGCGATGCGCTCGGGCAGGGTCTGGGTGTCGAGTTCGAGCAGCGGCTCCATGCCGTCAGGAGCGCCGCGAAGAAGGACTGTGATCACTGAACATCTCCTCCGAATTCGGATGGGCCGTTCACACCACATGGCTCTCTTCACACCCCACCGGCCGGAACCGAGCCCGCCTCAGGCAGCGGTGAAGGCCAGCACGGTGTTGTGTCCGCCGAAGCCCAGGGAGTGGCTGAGTGCGAGGCTGATCGGCTGGTCGGTGCGGGCGGCCCGGACGATGTCGAGGCCGGTGGTGGTGTGGTCGGGTGCGGTGAAGTTGGCTGTGGGAGGGATGGTGCGGCGGGCGACGGTCAGGGCGGTGAGAGCTGCTTCGATGGCTCCGGCGGCGCCCATGGTGTGTCCCAGGGCGCCTTTGGCCGAGGTGACGGACGGCGGGTGACCGGCGTAGAGCTCGCGGATGACGGTGGCTTCCACCTTGTCGTTGAGCGGTGTGCTGGTGCCGTGGGCGTTGATGTGGTCGACGTCGGCGATACCGGCTTCGGCGCTTGCGAGCGCCATCGCGGTTGCCGCCCGCAGGCCGGCTCCTTCGGGGTGCGGTGCCGTGGGGTGGTGGGCGTCGCTGGTGGTGCCGTGGCCGGCGAGGACGGCCAGTGGTGTGGCGGCGCGGGCGTCGGCGTGCTGTCTGCGTTCCAGGACGAGCAGTCCGGATCCTTCGCCGAGGACGAAGCCGTCGCGGTCCTTGTCGAAGGGGCGTGAGGCCCCTTCGGGGTCGTGGTCGCCGCGGGAGAGTGCTCCCATCTTGGCGAAGGCTGCGGTGCACAGGGGGGTGACCATGGCGTCGGTGCCCCCGGCGAGGGCGATGTCGCAGGCTCCGGCCTGCAGCAGCAGGCAGGCCGTGATGAGGGCGGTCGCTCCCGAGGCGCAGGCGGTGGAAGTCTGCAGGGAGGGGCCGGTGACGCCCAGTTCGAGGGCGAGGTGCCCGGCCGCCATGTTCGGCAGGAAGGCCGGCAGCGTCATGGGCGAGAGGGCGCCGTGGCCGGCCGTGAGCAGCTTGCGGTGCTGGGTCTCCAGGGTGTCGACGCCGCCCGCCGCGCTGCCGATGACGACGGCCACCCGCCCCGGAACCCATTCCGCCGGGTCGAGCGCGGCCGAGGCCAGTGCTTCGCGGGCGGCGGTCAGGAGGAAGCGTGTTCCGCGGTCCAAGCGCCAGAGCCTGCCCTGCTGGGACGCCGGCTCCGGGACGCGGCAGGACATGCGTACGGGAGCGTCGCGCAGGGTGGGGTCGCTGCGGGCGGCCGGTCGCCCCGCGCAGACGGCTTCCCACGTCGGTTCGGTGCCGACGCCGCACGGTGTCACCAGGCCGATCCCGGTGACGGCGATGTCCTCGCCCACTACACCGCTCCGCGGTCGGACGTGCGGTCCGGCTCGACGAGGAGAGCGGTCACCGAACGCGCCACGTCACCGACGGTGAGGTCGCCGGAGGCGGCGGAGTCGTCCAGGGGGACCTGCAACTCCTCCTGGAGGGTGACGTACAGCTCCACCACGGCGAGGGAGTCCAACTCCAGGTCGTTGAGGGTGACTTCCGGGGTGACGCGGGCGGGCGGGACTTCGAACTTGTCGGTGAGAAGGGTTACGAGGTGCTCGTAGACGTGGTCCATGGGTTTCTCCTCGAGGGGTTGGGGATCGGCAGGGACGCGGTGTCAGGGCTGATGGGTGGCGCCTCGGAACGGGGAACTGCGGCGGGCCAGTTGAGGGCGACGGAAGCCCAGGTGAGTCCGCCCCCGAAAGCGGTGAGCAGGGTGCGGGCACCCGGTACGACGGCTGCGTGCACAGCGGTGTCCGCCAGGACGAGGGGGATCGAGGCGGCCGCGGTGTTGCCGAGTTCGCGGATGTTGCCGAACCGGCATGCGGGGGCGATGCCCAGCCGGTCGCCGACGGAGTCCAGGATCCGCTGGTTGGCCTGGTGTCCGATGAAGGCCCGGATGGTCTGCGGTGCCCAGTCGACCTGGCGGAGGACCGCGTGGGCGGACTCGGTCATGCGGCGCACGGCATGGGCGTAGACCGTACGGCCCCGCATGCGGAAGTGGTAAGCGTCCGGGGCGAGTTGGGGCAGGTGGTGGGGATGGCGCGAGCCGCCGCCGGCAACGGTGATCAGGTCGCGGCCGCCACCGTCGGCGCCGAGGTGCGTGGCCAGGACGGCTCCCGGCTCATCGCGTGCGCCGGGCCGGAGCAGGACGGCTCCCGCTCCGTCGCCGAAGATCGGTGCGCTCTCCCGGTCCCGCGGATCGACGATGGTGGTGTAGGTGTCCGCCGCGATGACCAGAGGCGCCGAGCAGGCGCCGCCACGGACGAGCGCGGTCGCCGTGGCCAGCGCGTAGAGGAAGCCGGAGCAGACAGCGGACAGGTCCATCGCCGGGACCGTGCCCAGAGCCAGCCGGTGGGCGACCTCGGGGGCGGTGGCGGGGAGCGGATGATCGGGCGTGCTGGTGGCCAGCAGCACCATGTCGGGTGAGGAATTGCCCGCGGAGGAGAGAGCCGCCCGGCCGGCGCCGACGGCGAGGTCGCCGGTGCTGGTTCCCGGTCCCGCGTGGCGTCGGTGCACGATGCCGGTCCGGTCACGGATCCATGCGTCGTCGGTGTGCAGGGCGCCGCGTGCGATGACCGCCGCGTTGTCGAGGATGTGATCGGGGAGGCACGCGCCGATCCCCGCGATCACCGCGGTGCTGCTGTTGTCGAGCCGCATGACGGTCCTCTCCCTCCGCATTCCGACGGTCCCGATACGGTCACACCGCGGCGAAGGGCGAGGCGGGTTTGGGGTGGCCCGCCAGTCCTCCGTCCGGTACGGACAGCCCGCCGTCGACGACGAGCGCATGCCCGGTCACGAATGAGGAGGCCGGGGACGCGAGGAAGAGCGCGGCACCGACCACCTCGTCCGGGCTTGCCCACCGGCCGAGCGGGACGTGGCTGGTGAGCCAGTCGGACAGCGGGGCGGTCCCGGCGGCGAATGCCGTCATGTCCGTACGCACCCAGCCGGGGCACAGAGCATTGACGCGGATGCCGCGGCGGGCCCAGCCCACGGAGAGGCTGCGGGCGAGGGAGAGTTGAGCGGCCTTGGTGGCTGCGTACGCCTCCATCATCGGGGTGCCGACGAGTCCGGCGGCGGACGACATCAGCACGAGGCTGGCCCTGACGGAGTCGGCCAGGTAGGGGTACGCGGCTCGGCACAGGGCGGCCGTGGCGTTGAGGTTGACTCCGATCACGGCGTCCCACTGCTCCTGCCGCGCATCCTGCAACGGAGCCAGTACGGGGCTTCCGTCCTCGGCCAGGGGAAGGGTGCCCGCGTTGTGGACCACGATGTCGAGGCCGCCCAGAGCCGACGCCGCCCGGTCCACAAGCCCGGTGGCCACGCCCGCTTCGGCGAGGTCTCCGTCGACGGCCACGGCTTTGCGGCCCCGGTCCTCCACCGCCCGGACAACGGTGTCGAGGGCGGCCGACGTGCGCGCCGTGAGCGCGAGGTCGCAGCCCGCGTCGGCGAGGCCCTCCGCAACGGCCTTGCCGATCCCCCGCGACGCCCCTGTCACCAGGGCCCGGGCGCCGTCCAGACGGAATCGTTCCAATGCGTTCATGGCAGGGCTCCTTCCGAGTCCGAGAGGTCCGCCGGCCCGGCGAGAGCGGGCAGAGCCGTGTGCGGTGCGGCCGGTGCGACGCGCACCTGTGCTCCGCTCCAGGTGAGCAGCGCGCTGCCCCAGGTCATCCCGGCACCGAACACGGCGAGCAGGATGCGGTCGCCGGGGCGCAGCCCGTGCTGGTCCGCGGCGCGCGCGAGGGCGTACGGCGCGCAGGCGGCCCCGATGTTGCCGACGTCGTCGCCGACGACGACCAGCCGGCCGTCGGGGATTCCCAGGTCCTGCCCGATCTGCCTGAGCAGCACGGGATTGGGCTGGTGCGCGACGACGCAGTCGATGTCCCTGATGCCCAGTCCGTTGCGGTCGAGGGCCTCGGTGACCAGTCGAGGGAAGATGTCGGTGATGAAGCGGCTGACCGCCCGTCCGTCCATGTGGATGCGGTGCGCGCCCAGCGCGAGCGTGTGCGCGTCCGCCGGCATGCGGCTGCCACCGGCCGGGATCAGGACGTGGTCGGCGAGCGTGCCGTCCGAGCCGAGGCTGAAGTAGGTGAACCCGTGCGCATGGTCCACGGCAGCCAGGATCGCGGCGGCGGCGCCGTCGGCGAACAGCACCGCGGTGCCCCGGTCGGCCGGGTCGAGGAATTTCGAGTACGCCTCGACGCCCACCACGGCCGCATACCGGATGCCGGCCGTGCCGCGCAGCCAGTCGTGCGCGACCTTCGCGGCGAACAGCCAGCCCGAGCAGGCCGCGCTGACGTCCAGGGCGACGGCGCGGGAGGCGCCCACCGATGCCTGGACGCGGCACGCGGTCGACGGGCCCAGTTCGTCGGGGGTGGAGGTCGCGCAGACCAGCAGGCCGATGTCGCCCACGTCGATGCCGGCGGCATCGGCGGCCGCCCGGACCGCGTGTGCCGCCAGGTCGGATGCGGCTTCGCCGGGGTCGGCCACATGGCGCACGCGGACACCGGTGCGTTCGGTGATCCACTCGGGGGTCACTCCGGTCTCTCGGGCCACGTCGGCGTTCGTCCGCAGTCCGGGCGGCAAGTGGGTTCCCATGCCGACGATCCCGATGCGGCGGTCGGTGCCGCTGCGGTTGTCGTCCGTCACGCCGCACCCCCGCGTGTCCAGGTCAGGGTGTCGCCCAGGGCCGCGGGGTAGTCCGCAGCGGCCAGTGGGGCTCCCCCGACGTCGGCCGGGTAGGCGAACGCCTCCGTCAGGAACGGCAGATGGGGCATGATCGCGTCACACAGACGGTCGGCGGCGTCGGACAGTGCCTCGATGTCCGACGACTGCAGCGTGCCCAGGGCGAGCAGCGACGCGGACCACCGCCGGGCCGTCAGGACACCGTGCAGAGCCGCCAACGGCTCCAGAACGGCCAGCAGGACGCGGTCCTTTGTCTGCGTCAGGATCCTCGACACGTCCTCGGCGATGAGCCGTGCCCCATGGAACTCGCCCAGCAGGCCGGCGTCCTCCAGGAGGGGATTCCACACGGTGAGCTGATCTGCCCCGTCCGTGCCGCGTGCGTCGCGCAGACGCCTCAGCCGCTCGGTCAGCAGGTCCTGGTGCCGACCTGCGATCGCCGGCCACCAGTGAGGTGACGTGGGGGGCGCGTCGGCTGGTGCGGAGGGTGTGGGGGCGTGGCGCTGTTCGACGAGGGAACGGCCGACGTCGTAGAAGATGAGCCGGCTGTCCCCGCCGGCGGTGTCGAACGCCTGGTGGAAACCGTGGTACTTCGTCATGCGGTTGACGTCCAGGTGGCCGGAGAAGCCGCAGCGGCTGACGCAGTCGTCGGTGATGCGGGCGGCCGTGCGGACCGTGGCCGCCTTGTACATGGCCAGCGTCTGATGGACAGCCGTCCAGGGCGAGAACGCCGACGCATCGCCTGCGCCGCGTCCGTGCGTCGCCGTGGGGGTGGTGAGCGATGCGGTCCAGAGGGTGCGCGCCTGGTGGGCGGCGCAGGTCAGGGCGAAGGCGTCGGCGAGCGCCCCCAGCACGACGCGCTGCTGTGTGCGGTACCCGAGCAAGGGGGTTCCGGGTGCCAGCCGCCCCTGGGTGCGGCGGTGCCGCGAGTACTCGACGGCGAGCACCGCGGCCTGGCGGGAGGTCGCAGCCGCGACCGCCGGAACGGTGGCCCACAGGCCCTGCCCCACGCGCAGGGTGCGCTGCAGGCGCAGGTCGGGCGAGCCGGCGGGGTCGTGGAGGACGCCGTCGCCGTCGATACGGGCACCGTCGCTCAGCCAGTGTGCGTACGGCACCCGAAGCCGGTCGAAGCGCACCAGCACGTAGTCCAGGGGCAGGGCACTCAAGCCGAGCCGCGAAGACACCTCGACGCCGGGCAGCGGACCACGGTCGTCGGCCAGGTCGGCCAGGAAGGCGAAGACCCCCCGGTCGGCGCCCCCGACGGTCAGTCGGGCGAGCACGACTCCCGTGTGCGCGATGCCCGGTGTCCCGCAGCTGCTGAACTTCGCCGCGGCCGGGTCCGGGGTGTGCAGGACGAAGCAGCCGCCCGCCGGATCGAACTCGGCACGGGTACGGGTGGCGAGGTGGCTGTTGGCCTGGCCCACCTCGGTGATCAGATAGGCGCCCTTGATCCGTCCCGCCTCCAGGGCCGCCAGGTGCGCCTCGAGGCGTTCGGGGTCCTCGGAGAGCTGGGTGAGCGAGCCCAGACACAGCAGGTGGTGGACCAGGGTCGTCATGCTCAGGCACGGATCGGCCACCGCCGCCCAGGCGTTGAGCGCGGCGAGCTGAGCCGGATCGTCGAAGAGGCGGCGTGCCGGAGGCAGGCTCTCGCCCAGCGCCCGCAGGCGGTACAGGAGGAGTTCGCGGGGGGCATCGGAAGGGGGGCGCGTGTCGAGCGCCTTCTGCAGAGCCGCAAGGAAAGCGGAATCGCAGGGGCCGTGGACCAGTTGGCGCAGTTCGTCGTGAGCGGCGGCGGACAGGGTGGCGAGAGGCGGCACCGATGCTCCAGGGAGGGGAAGGGGAACGGTCACCAGGCGAAGGCGGGTTCTGCGAGTGGGGCGTGCACGGCCGGTGCGGCGCCGTCGGACAGGACCCTGCGGGCACTGGTGGCGAGGGCGCTGCCGGTGCCGGCCTCGAACAGCGCGTCGGGTCTGTGCGCGGTCACCACGTGGCGCAGGACTGGGGGGATGACGGCCGGCCGGATCAGGCAGTCGGCGAGCCGTCGAGCCAGGTCGTCGCTCCCGTTGTAGGCCCGTCCGGCCACAGCCGAATAGACAGGGCAGAGCGGCTCTGCCTGGTGATAGGCCGTCAGGGCCTTGGCGAAAGCCTCGGCCTGGTCGGTGAGCGAGGGGTGGTGTGAGGTGAAGGGCAGGCGCAGTCGTACGGCGGTCACGCCGGCGTCGGCCGCCGCTTTCTCCACGCACGTCAGTTCCGGCAGCGAACCGGCGATGAGCACGGAACGGTCGTCATTGACGACGGCGATCGTCGCCTCCCGTGCCTGTACACGCGTCAGCAGGTCGTGCGCGGATCGTTGGGAACAGCACAGCAGGGTCAACCCGCCGGCGCAGGAGGCAAGGACGAGGGCGAGGTCGTGCGCCGCGCGGGCGCCGTCGCCTACCGTGAGGATTCCGGCGGCACTCAGCGCCGCGATCTCTCCGAAGCTCACACCGACGACCGCCGAGGGCACGCCGTAGGTGTGGCACAACGCCTGGTGCACGGCCAACGACGCGCCGAACACGACGAGTTGGGCCGTGCCGACGGGTGCACCCGCGAGGTCGCGGCCGGTTGGGGGCACCGGACCCAGCAGCCGTGGGCCGAGGGGGTCCAGTCCGCGCTCGACCGCGACCCGGTCGACTTCGTCGAAGACCCGCCGGACCGCCGCCCGCACTGGTCCCTCGAGACGGACAGCGGTTACCAACGAACTGACGGAGAGGTCCCCCTGACCCGGGAACAGGTGGACCGAACGCAGTCCGACGGCTGGGGAAGCAGGCCTTCCAACCGGGCTGGTGTCCATCGTGTTCCTTCGGGAGAGGGGCGGAAACCTGAAGGCCAGGGGGCGCGGATGCCGAATGGCGCGCTCCGCTGCCGTACGCCTTCTCTGTGCACTACAGCCGGTTCGGGGCCGGGGCGCACTCTGAGCTTGCCCGCATGCATGCGCTTTCTGACGCACCTGTGGGCGGCATGTGTGTTGAACACATCCGGACGTTGAACGCCCGCACCTGCGCGCGGCCGAGCGGATGGAAGAGGGGGGACCGTGCGTTCACCGCGCATCCCGAACCAGGTGTTGAGGGCCCTGCTGGCCGAGGCCGGATGGAGCGGTGCTCAACTGGCGCGCGAGGTCAACTCCCTCGGAATCGCCCAGGGCACCCCTTTCCACTACGACCGCACGTCGGTGGCCCACTGGCTGTCCGGCAGCTGCCCTCGCCCACCCGTGCCCTCGCTCGTCGCGGAAGCCCTCAGCCGGCGTCTGGGCAGAGTTGTCCGTACGGAGGACACTGGGCTGATGGTCAGCGAGCCGCCGGGTTACGTCCCGGAAGTGTCGCCTGCTGAAGAGAGCGCGGTGGAGTATTTGCGCCGCGTGTTACCCACCACCGACCAGCGCGGCCACACGCAGCTCGGTGCCTACTCCCTCGCCGCGCTCGCCGCACCTGGCTGGCAGGCCGAGGCCGAGCATCCCTCCGAGGCCGGCGAAGGCATCCGCACAGGGGTGGACGTTCCACACACCGAGTCCGCCCGGGAGCTACTGTCCGTCTTCGCCCGCAGCGACGCCGCCTTCGGTTCCGGGGCGATCCGGGAGCCGTTGCGGCAATACCTGTCCGCCACCGTCCTGCCCCTGCTCGAGAGCGAGATGAGACCGGCCGTACGGCGTGAACTGTTCACGGTTGCCGCACGGCTCGCCTATCTCTGCGCGTTCGCCCACTTCGACATGAACCACCAGGCCGCGGCGCAGAGCTTCTACCTCTCCAGCATTCGCCTCGCCCGTGAGGCGGGCGACAGGGTCGGATACGCGCTCGGCATGCGGGGACTGAGCGTCCAGGCCCACGCATTGGGCCACCTCACCCAGGCCCACCACCTGGCCGAACAAGCCGTACGGATCGGAGCCTCACACGCCCCGCCGCACCAACGCGCCTTCCTGCTGGGGCAGTTGGCGCTCAGCCAGGCCGCCCGCGGCGATGCGCACCATGCCCGATCCTTCGCCGCGGCCGAACGCTGTCTGGAGCGAGCCTCGAGCGGTGCCACACCCGTCGGGGCCTTCCATCCGGGATCACTCGCCTACCAGCAGGCGGCCGCGTCCACCGCGCGGGGCGATCACCGCACGGCACTTCGGGCGCTGGAACTCTCCCTCCGTCACCGTCCCGCCGAAGAACGGCGCTCCCAAGCCCTGTGTCTCGCCGAGTGCGCCGAAACCCAGCTGACCATCGGTCATCTCGAACAGGCATGCGCCACCTGGCATGAATTCCTCGACCTCTACCCGTCCTTGGCCAGCGCCCGTGCCGATGACCGACTGCGCACACTGATCGCCCGTACCCGACCGAACTCGGCGAATCCGGTTGCCGGAGCCCTGCTCGGACGGGCCCTCGAACAACGGCGGAACACGCGGGCGGCAGACGGCTGAGAGACCACGTGCAGCTCCCAAATCCTGACTGGACCATGGGGGTGACAGAGGGGCAGGAACGGCAGTGCGCGTCAACCGTGCCGGTTAGATGGGGCCGTTGCCCGTGACGACCTTTCCTCCGCAGGAACGATGAACCGAAGCATCCGCTCAGAGGTCCTCCACTCCGCCACCCTTCGCCTGCCCCCGCGAACTCTCCTGGCGGCGACGTCCTGGCTCCACCCCGATCGCGGCCCGGTCTCCTGCCCCGCCGGCCCCCTGATCGCCGCACGGGCCCGGCACGCCGGATTCGCCACCGCGACCGGCACGCTCAGCGCGCCGACTTCAACGGAGGAGCCCGCGGCCGCCGCGGCGACCCTGTTCACCATCTCCTACGAACAGCCCGACGGCGGATACGCCGGCCTCGCGCTTGCCGCTTCCGGTGACGACACCGCCGCGATGTCGTACGCCCGCCAGGAGATCGCCGCCTGGCGATCCGCACTGCGGACGCGGCGCGTGCTGTACGTGGCTGATACGTCGGTCTCCGACCCCACAGAGGTGATGGAACCCGCGCTGCCGCAGCAGTCTCGCCACCGCTCCCGCGACGCCTGGCAGGTCTGCGGATGCAGGACGGGGACGACCTGCGCCGCGGCCGATAACGCGGCCCGCACACTGCGCCTCTTCCTGGCACGCGGGGACGAGGTAGTCATGGTGGGGCAGCCGGCTTTCGACATCGGCGCCCAGCCCGGTACGCCTCTGCACCAAGGCAGAACGCGGATCACGACGACACAGCACGCGGAGACGGTCACAGTCACCGACCCGAACCGCCTCGCCTTCGTCGTCAGTCCCGGCACCGCCGTGTCCGACGCGGCCGGCATCATCAAGGTACTGCGCCGACGTTTTCCGCGGCTGCGGGGCCAGCATCCCTGCGAATGGTGCTACACCGCGGACGATCTGCGTGTGGCGGTCGCTTCCGTCCTCGCACAGACCGACGTACTCCTGATCACCGGAACCGGCCCGAGCCCCGCCGCCAGGACCGCGGTAAGTGAGGCCGCGAGGGCCGATGTCCGGATCCGCGATGTCACGTCACTCGAACGACTCCGGCCCCAGGACCTGGACGCCGCAACCATCGCGGTGGTGGACGCAGCAGCAGACGGGCACGTGGGCCGAGCGGTCTCACAGGCCCTGGCCGGCCTGGGCCCCGCCGGCCACATCCTGCGCTGCGTGCAGTCCCGCCCGGTGGCGGGGGCTGTCAGCTCCGATGCCCGGCTGAGGCCTTGGGCATGGCCAAGCGCCCCCTTCTAGAAGGACGAGAGCTGACGACT
This sequence comes from Streptomyces sp. NPDC001401, assembly GCF_042895385.1. NCBI lineage: Bacteria > Bacillati > Actinomycetota > Actinomycetes > Kitasatosporales > Streptomycetaceae > Streptomyces > Streptomyces sp. NPDC001401. The sequence goes on along the minus strand of NZ_JBIAWI010000007.1, from coordinate 330,352 downwards.
TCAAGAGAGCCGACCCCGGCTGCCCTTGAGGGAGTGTAGACAAACTCTGCCGACTGCAGCAGGGCGGATCCCATGAGCCGGGGATCGGGAAGCGGACGGCCTGGGCTCAAGGCAAGTCATGGGCGAGCTCGACGTAGAGGGGGCTGGCCACCACGACCCGGGCTATGGCATCGACGCTTGTGTCCTCGCCCGCGTAGAGGAGGTCAGCGGTGACGCGCGCATACCCGCGCATCCAACCCGCGGTCTCCCTGTCGGTCCTGGCGTCGAACCAGCGGATGAGTGCGGCAGTGCCGTCATGGAGGTGGCGTACTCCGGAGAGGTCGGCCGCCGGTGTGGGGCGGGGGAACACCGGAATGGCCTGGTGTCCGAACGTCTCGAGCGCGTCGGCCGCCTCGCTGCCGCCCTCCCGGCGGACGGACACAACCATCCTGCGTGGATCCGGGCGGGGCACATTGCCCATGTAGTCACGATGGTTGAACCCCCTGACTGCGGCCCGGTACCCGGCAGGGCCCGACGGCCCTCGATCCGTCCGGACCGCCCGCGCCGGCCGCGCTTCCGGCACGTCCGGCACGTCCGGCAGTTCCATGATCGTCTCGGCGGCGGGAGGAGCCTCATGGAGGGGATGTTCCGTCTCGAGCAGGAGGTGATCGGCCGAGCCGTGCAGTAGAAGACGGACCCTTCCGCCCGATGCTTGCCGCTCCCCTTCGGAATCTGGATCAACGTCGCTGAGGTGCCGGGGGTCGTAGCCGTCGAACGGATCACCCGGGTCCAGGAACACCACCATGTGGCCGAAGGGTTCGGCCAACGGCATGAAGTTCAGCGGGGCCTCGAAATAGATCCAGCGCCCTGGAAGGTGCCGGCTTTCTGCGAACCACACCGCGTTACGCTCGATCTGGAGCGCCACTCGGCGGAATTGGTTCATCCGAGCCTGGTCACTGTTCGTCGAAGATGTCACGTCCATGCTGACCAACGGGGTCGTGAGTTTCAACGCCGCCTTCAGACTGCCGAATCGGCGACCTGCCAGCGGAAGGAACTGCCGCAGCTTCGCGTCCGACAGGTAGACCAGCTCACTCAGCATGGTTCAAGGCTAGGGCGCGCACCCACACGCGGTACGCATTTCTCGGCAAGGCACACACCCGTGCACATGGCACGACGCGGCGAGGCAGCCGTTCACCACCATGCCGCCCGGCCCGGCACTGGCACTCGGCCCGGGCGCCCGGCCGGGTGCCCTGCTGCGGGCCGGATTCGGTCCGGCCGGACCAGTCGCCTCCATCCGGGTTCTCAGGACCGCCCTGGGCGTCTACGAGTTGGAACTCGCGCGGCGGCCAACAGCCTCTTGCGCCTGGAGTAGGTCAAGCGCTGCAGAAGCCGCGGTACTTGGCGAACAGGTCGGCCAACTGCTGGTTGTCCATCGAGCACGTCTCTTGGGCTCCGGGAGCTCCAGCGCTTCGGCCGTCGTCTCGTACAGAGCCGTCAGCAGCCGCGTGTAGACCGCGCGCAGGGCGCACCAACCCAGCTCCCACCAGATCACCGGCAACTCGACCGAGTTCGGGTGCGTGCCGGTGCGGACGTCCTGCCCCTCGGCTTCCGCCCACAGCTGTCGGACCAGTTCCTTGACGCTCCAGCCCCGCTCCAGCCGTGCCGCACTCAGCGCCCTGACCTGCTGGTTCTCAGGCCGCCAATCGAACGCCGTACGCGAAAATTGCCGCCCACTACACAGGAGTGGAAAGTCAGCACCACAACCGCCGAAAAGGCACTGCGGAAGCTTCGCACCGAAGGGCTCGTCAGGGGCATTCACGGCATCGGGACAGAGGTGCTGGACCGTCCTTGCCCGATGCCTTCCGGATCCCAGCGGCGGGACCGAGGCCGCCGCAGCAGATCAAGTTCAGTCCACCGGCGTCGCAGAGATCAACGGAAAGCCGCCCAGCATCTGCTGAAGGTGCATCACCTGTCTCAAAATGAACTCCGCGATCATCAAGCCGACAACGTCCACGGCCGTGTCGATGCCGGCGACGATGCGCCGCACCTCACCGCTGGTCAGTCCGCCCGGTTCGGGACCCAGACCGAGCACGATCTCGTCGCTGCCGATCGTCTCGACGTCGAAGTGGACCGCGCCGCGCGAGCGCCCCGTGGCCGCGAGCCAGTCGAGCAGGGGCTGGGTCGATGCGCGCAGTTCGTCGGGACCGAACGACCGGATGCCCCAATCGGCGAGCTTCGGGTCGTCGTCGTCCGTCCACGAGTGCAGTCCCGCCAGGGCGACCCGCTCTGGTGAGACGGTCGCCGGAACAGATCGAGTACGTCGAGGTCGCCGTGTCCGGTGAATGCGGCGACGGTCATTGCGTGATGGCCCGGGTACGCGCCCCGGGGGCCACGTCGAAGGGGAACTCGGAGGCGAACGCCTTGATGCTGGAGGTGCCGGCGCCCTGCCACTGCGGCCGGACGAGCCGGAGGTGAACGCCCGACGAGAGCGCCGGAGGGTGCGTCACGCGCCTTCCTTTCAGCGGTCGTAGGCGAGCCGTGCCTGGCGCGGCACCGGGCCAAAGACGCCGGCGTGGAAATCGGTGAACGCCTTGGTGATCTCCACCTTGGTGTTCATCACGAACGGGCCGCCGAGGGCGACGGGTTCCTGCAGCGGTGTGCCGCTGTAGACCATGACGCGGGCGGGCTTTTCCGGGTCCGCGGCCGCCAGCTGGAGTGAGGTGACGTCGGTGCGGCCGGGGACGGGGTCGGACCAGCCGGTCTGCCCCGCGTGCAGTTCGCTGCCGCCGACCAGCAGGCGTCCGGTCATGACGTGGGCGAACAGGCGGTGTTCCGGGGGAACTTGGAGGTCGTAGGAGGTGCCGGGGTCGAGCGTGGCGACCAGGCCCTGGACCGGATGATGGGTCTGCGCCGCTCCGGTGACGCCGTCGACCGTGCCGGCGTGCACGTCGACCGTGACGCCCGGCGCGTGCACACGGGGCATGGCCGCCCGGGTCAGGTCCTGGTAGCGCGAGGGAGTCAGCTTCTTCTCGGCGGGCAGGTTGAGCCACATCTGCAGCACGTGTGCGTGTTCGTCGCGGTAGGCGAGCTCGCGGTGGATGATGCCGCGGCCGGCGGTCATCCACTGCACCTCCCCGGGTTCGAGCGCTCCTGCGTGGCCGAGGTTGTCGCCGTGCTCAAGGACGCCGTCGATCACGGTGGTGACGGTCTCCAGGCCACGGTGGGGATGCCATTCGAAGCCGGGAGACGAGAACCAGTCCTCGATCAGAGCGAGGAACGGGTCGGTCAGGGCCGGGTCGGTGGGGACGAAGACGAGGGCCTTGTCGTCGACCTGTGCGTCGGGGCCCAGTTGCTGCTTGGTGGTGATGCGGGTCAGTGTCCGCTGCCCCGTCAACTGTGCGGTCATGGCTGCTCCATGGAGGGTTGAACGCTGCTTCAGGCGACACGCAGGGCGATCTTGCCGCGCGTGTGGCGGGTGGCCAGGGCCTTGAGAGCCGTCGCCGCGTCCGCAATGCCGTAGGACTGGTGAATGGGATGGTGAGGGTGCGGTCGGCAAGGTGACGTGCCACGCGCGCGAGGATCTCGGTGCACGGGCCGTGCGTGATGTTGGTGCGGCCGGGTCCGTATCCGGCCGCTTCGGTCGGCGAGGTGATCCGGCCGCCGTCCTTGACGGCCTCCGCGAACGGGGTGATCTCGTACGCGGTGACGGCGTCGAGGAGTGCGTCGACCCCGTCGGGGTGGTGCTTGCGTACGGCGGCGACGACATCGCCCCCACGCGGGAGGACCTCGCTCACGCCCAGGTCGCGCAGGTATGCCTCGTCCTCGGGCAGTCCCGGTGCGAAGACGGTCGCACCGGCGGCGCGGGCGAGTTGCACGGCGATGCTGCCGACCCCGCCGGTCGCACCGATCACGAGGACGGTGTCGCCGCGCGTGAGGTCCAGCGCGTCGACCGTCATGACCGCGATGGTGGCCGCCAGAGCGGCGACACCGGCGGTCGCGATGTCGACCTCGGCGGGCCTGCGGGTGAGCGTGTGCTCGCCGGCCGCGATGAGCTCGGCCCAGGCACCCTCGTGGACGGGCTCTCCCATCGGGACCTCCCCGAAGACCTCGCCGCCGGCCTCGATCGTGCCGACGTCCTCACCCACGGCCTCGACGGTACCGGCGAAGCTGGCCGCCGCCGACCCGCGTCGTCACGGACATCGAGCGCCGCCTCGTCGAACGGCTGGGCTCGGACGGCGCCGAGCAGCTCACCGCGCTGTTGGAGCAGGTGGTCGACGAGGTCCGGGAAACGTAACCCCCGGAGCGTCCTCCACGGCGGGAGCCGTGATCACCCAGGCAGCGCGCCGGCTCCACGCCATGAACGGAGCATCGTCCCCGGGGATCGCCCAGCACAGCGTGGCACCGCCGCGCATGCCACCCGCCGCGGGGGGTACGACCCCTCCCGTACCAAGGCGTCGCGGAAGCGGCTGAAGAGCGAGGAGTGTCGGAAGTGATTCGAAAGCTGCAGGCGGTCGCACTGGACTGCGCCGATCCGGTACGGCTCGCGGAGTTCTACGCGGAGCTGCTCGGCGGGCGGGTCGTAGCGGATACGGAGGATCCCGACTGGGTCGAGGTGCACGGGTTCGAGGGGACGCCGCTTGCCTGCCAGCGGGTGGACGGCTACCGGGCGCCCGAATGGCCCGGCCAGGAACGCCCGCAGCAGCTCCACCTGGACTTCGACGTGGACGACCTCGACGGCGAGGAGAAGCGGGCGCTCGCCCTCGGCGCAACCGTGCTGGAGCGGACGGACCAGCTCCGCCCGGAGGCCAACTGGCGGGTCTACGCGGACCCGGCCGGCCATCCGTTCTGCCTCTGCTTCCACTGATTTCACCGCGCCCATCGCAGTCACTGACGCGCGGCGCCAGCATCGGCCGTCGGGGGCCGGGGACTCCGGCCCGGGTTCGAACAGCCAGCAGGCAGCCCAGCCCCCATCTGCTACCGGCTCTGCACCAACTGAGGCGATCTTTAATTGGTTTGCCGCCGGCCGGCCCGGTCGGATAGGAATCTTGCATGCTAAAGGGCAGCAAGGTCGGGCTCAGGGCCCGGCACGAGGACGACATCCCGATCCTGCAGGCCGAGCTCCACGACGACGTGGTCAACGCCTCGCGGGCCGACGGGCGGCCGTGGCGGCCGATCACGCCCGGCTCGAAGGACTCGCAGTTCGCGGTGGACGACAAGGAGCAGGGGCACGTCCCGTTCTCCGTGGTGGAGCTGGACGGCGGCGCGCTGGTCGGCACCGCGACGCTGTGGGGCATCGACCTTCACCACCGGTTCGCGCACATCGGCCTCGGCCTGCTGCCGTCCTCCCGCGGCAAGGGCTACGGCACCGACGTGGTCGCGGTGCTGTGCCACTACGGTTTCGTCGTGCGCGGCCTGCAGCGGCTCCAGATCGAGACGCTGTCGGACAACGCCGCGATGCTGCGCTCCGCCGAGCGCAACGGCTTCGTCCGCGAGGGCGTGCTGCGCTCCTCGGCCTGGGTGATGGGCGAGTTCCTGGACGAGGTGCTGCTCGGTCTCCTCGTACAGGACTGGAAGCCGGACTCGAAGGGCTAGTGAGCCCGTCTTGAGGCAGTAGCTCGTCTCGTGTGCCGCTTCTCGTTCCAGATCTTGGTGGTCTGCTGCGGGGAGCGGCGGGGCTGCGTTGTGCCGGGGCGTGGGTGATCCCAGGCTGGAGCCGCTGGTGCCGTCCCAGGCCGAGCACGAAAGGCTACCCCAACAGGGCCTCTTGGTAGTCGGTTTGGTTCGCACCCCGAACTACCAAGAGGCCCTGCTGGCATGTGCCGGCTCTCGCGCGATCACTCCATCACTCGATCGGGAATCCTGTTCGACCAGACCAGCACCGTGTTCGAGAGGCGGATGGCGTCTCAGTCGGTCAGGAACCACAGTTGGGGTGTGGTTGCGTGTCCGCCGGGCATCTCCTGTAGGGGCGCGACGTTGTCGTCGCCGTAGATGGCGGTGACGACGAGGTCCTCGTTGAGGTAGGGCATCATGGCCCAAGCGTCACCGTTGACGGTGGGCCGCAGCCGCCACCACTGAGCCTTCTTTGTGGACTGGCACGGGGCCAGGTAGACGAGGACCTCGGCCCGGGCACCCCGAGTACGAAGCCCTGTACGTGTGGAACGCCCTGTTCGACCCCCGCGACATCTTCGACCTCATCAAGAGCGGCCGCACCGAGGACGAGCCCGCCTCCCGCCTGGTGGCCGCACTAAGCGGCGCCCTCATCGGTTGGTCCACTGCATCGGAACAGAGGGATGAGTGAGGAGGCGGAGGACGTGGTGGCCTGGCGGCGGCGCACAGTTGCACGGGCGCACTGCTGGACCCGACGGGCGGGGGCCTGGCCGGGAGACCGGGCGCCCGCCCGCCGCGATTCAGGTCGAACCCCTACACCATCTCCAGGGGACGCAACTGCACGGAAGACTGTGAAACGAGTCGAACCCTCACCGAGCATGTCCGTCTGAAGCAGCAGCGAGGTTATAGATCAGGCTAATTGCTCGTGGGTGAACCGATTGGATCGGTCTCTCGCCCCAAGAGGTCGCCGTAGAGCGCCCGGGAGAGTCGAGCGTGCCGACGCTTGGTCTCCAGTACCGCGTCGTCATCGGTCTCGGGTGCCGTAGGCAGCTGGCTGCTCGGACCGTCTTCCCTGGCGGTGTCCGGGGGCATTTCTGCTTGGAGGATGGCTGCCATGGCCCGTCCCTTGGAAGCGTCCTCGGCGTGCTGCTCGGCCTTTTGTGTGGCCGCCTGAGCCCGGGATTCCGCGTGAGCCACCCGGCCCGCCTGTACCGACGTGCCGAACAGTGCTCCGGCCGCGGAGAAGGCGATTGCCTGTACCGAGCCGAACACCCAGGCCATTCTGGTCCACGTCGTGTCCGAGGAGGAGTTGGCAACAACGAGCAGCACGGCGCTGAAGGCAAGCCAGGCCACGACCGCGGCTACCGCCACGGTCACGCCCACGCGGCTCAGCCGTTCAGCCTGAGAACGTGGTGCACCGGATGGGGCAGCAGCGGAGCCCCCGGTCTCTACGGCGGAAGCCATGGTCTTCCTCTGTCTCGTGGGGTGCCGGAACTGTGCAGGTGTGGATGCGAAGAGGTAGTCGTAACGCCACTGGGTCGAAGCGAACCATGTTCGCCGCCACACGCGATGAAGCAAACCGTCAGACGGGGCAGGGCGGTTCACATGACGGCTGTAGACGGATCCCGCCGCGCAGTCGACTCACACTGCTGGGTGAGCAACCGTCACTCGCCCGACCCCGTTCCCAATGATGCAGCCATGCGGGAGGTGAGCGACGAGCGGGCGACCACCTGCGATGGCGGTCTCCGACGCTGACGGCGGTCTTCGGCTTCTACGGCAGTCGCCCGCATCCGGTGGGCCAGTTCGTGCAGGAAGGCAATGACGGTTCGGGTGCCGTTGGTGAATGAAGCGGTCGACAAGCGCTCGTCCGGAGCGTGCATCCGGCTGTCTGGAAGGGCGAAGCCCAAGAGGACAACGGGCAGCTTCCGGCGGTGTGTCAATTCGGCCACCAGGGGAATGGTGCCACCTGAGCGCATGAGTACTGGTTCGCGGCCGAATCCGCGGCGGCATGCCTCGACAGCGGTCTCAACGGCAGGGCCGTACATGGGGAGTTCTACCGGCGGTGTCGCCGACAGCCGACGCAGACGGACCCGCACCCCGCGCGGCACGGAGGCTCGAAGACGCCGGAGCAGAGCTGCCTGTACGACCGCAGGATTCTGGCCGGGCGCCAGCCGGATGTTGAGATGCGCTGACGCCGTGGCCGACACGGCGTTCAGTTGTCCTGGACCGGTGTAGCCGGCCTGCAGGCCGGTGATGACGCAGGCGGGTCGGATCGTGGTGCGCTCATGAGCGGACCAGCCGGGCTCCACGGTTCCGGGCCCGGGCCGACGGGCACCGGACAGCGACAGCAGTTCGACCTCCGTGAGGCCTGAGACTCGGGCCGCCGAACGACGGATAGGGGGTGGCACGTTGGGCGCTCCGAGCATCAACTCCGGAATCGGCGTGCCGTCGGCACCGTGCAGGCCCGCGAGGATGCGGCACAACTCGCGTGCGGGGTCGCTCAGTGCGCCGCCGAACATGCCCGAGTGCGCCGGGGCCGATGCTCCGGTGACGACGAGTTCCAGGTTCAACGAACCCCGAAGGGACACGGTCAGGGCGGGGATACGAGCATCCCGCATGTTCGTGTCGCTGAGCACCGCGACATCCGGGTGCAGCCATGACCAGTGTCGGCCCAGGAACGCCGGTAGGTGGGGACTGCCGACCTCCTCCTCCCCTTCCAGGACGAAGCGGACGTTCACGGGCACTCGGCCGGCAGTTGCCAACCAGCTCTCCACAGCGGCGACATGAGTCAGTAGCTGACCTTTGTCATCGGAGACTCCGCGCCCGAAAATCAGCCCATCGTCGTGTGTCGGCCTGAAGGGAGGGTTCGTCCACGCCGCCAAGGGTTCGGCCGGCTGCACATCGTAGTGGCCATAGATCAACAAGGTCGGCCTCTCGGGCCGGTCTCCCCAGCCGGCGGTCACCACCGGGTGACCGCCCGTCGGTACGATCCGCGCGTCGCTCAGCCCCGCGTGGCGAAGCCGTCGCCCCAACCAGCGGGCCGCACGTGCGACGTCCGCACGGTGGTGGGGGTCGCTGCTGACACTGGGAATGGCCGCCAGTTCGAGGACGTCGCCCAGGAAGCGTGCCCGGTGGCGGTGGGCATACCGCAGCGCTGCGTCCAGGGCGGCGGGCGTCGTGGCTGCCATCGTGGTTAGGGCCGCGGTCCTACTGTGCGGCTGCGGGAGCGACCATCCACCGGTAGTCCGCTGCCGCGGTAGGTGCCCAGGCCGCCGCGGCGGCTGTACCCGGGCCGGTTGCCGGGCTGGGGGTCAGGCCGACCCGCGGCCACGCCGACCGGTCGGTGCCGGTCCCAGGGCAGGACCCGTTCGGCCTCGGTGCGTTCGGCGAGGCCCAGCGACTGAGCGGAGGTGATCCACTCCTCCGCTTCCTCAGCGATGTTGAGAAGCAGGGTCTCGAACTCGGCGCGGGTCGCCTCCAGGATGTGTGGGGCAGCCAGCCAGCGCAGCACTTTCTGCCCGGTCACGGCCATGCGTTGGCGCGGTGAGGTGACGAGCCGCTGGTCGAAGTAGCGGATCAGGACTTCGTCCACCACGTCCCAGGCGTTGTCCGCGCCGAACAGCTTCTTGACGTCCTCGGCACCGAGGATGCGGAACGCCTCGTCGAGCAGTTGCATCACCTCCACGCGCAGCACGTTGAGGTGGCCGTAGGAGGTGAACTTCAGGTTGTTCCGCAGGTCGAGACCCGCGCGGCGGACGATCGCGATGCTGCCGAAGCTAGGGTCGTACGCGCGCATCCGAATCACGTCAGAGATGCGCTTGTCCCGCCAGAACAACGCCACTTGGTTGTTGAAGTGGGTGAAGAGCATGTGGAAATCGGTGTTCGGGCGCGAGCCCGCGGCGCCGGCGCCACGGCCGTAGCCGAGGATCCTCCGGTAGGCGGCTATCCGGTCCTGGCGGGTGTAGCGCAGGACGTCACGCCGGTCGAACTTGTACAGCCCGAAGGCGCCGGGGCCGTCGGAGAGACGCAGGGAACCGCTCTGGAAGAGCTCCTGGAGCTTCTGCACAACCTTGAATACGCCCACGCGTTCGTGCTGGTAGCAGTAGTACAGATCACCGACCGCCAGGACCCTCTCGGAGGCGACCGTCTCGTCGTACGCCTCGACCCCCGAGGGCATACGCGTCGCGCCTAGCTCCTGCGCCGCACCAGGACCGAGTCCGGCCAGTTCGGCCAGGCCTCCGTCGGGCGGCACCGGTTTGGTGCGTTCGGACTTCTCCACGCTCTCGAGCAGTTCGTCGAGCTGTTTGATCACAGCGTCGCCGAGCTGCGGATTGACTGTGAGTTCGGTACCGAGTCGGCCCGCGACCTGCTGGCGCAGGGCGGCGACTCGGTCGTACAGATCACGGTATTGCTGCTCGGTGGCCATCGGGTGTTCTCCTTTGTCCCGGGCACACGGTGCGGTGGATGGACGTGGGTGCAGTGGGTGCCATCTGTCGGAGGGGACGGCAGCGTGTGGTCACTCCGCCGTCGGCGCCGGGTCCTGGGTTTCAGCCGCTGATCCCCGGTCGTCTGCGGGAGCACCTGGCCGCACGTACACGTGGGTGAAGTCCAGCAGCTCTGCCTCTCCCTTGAACTTCTGCCCCTTGACCGCGGCCCGGCGCACGATGGCCAGCTCGTGCGGACCAGCCGCCTGGCCACGCAGGTCGAACTCGAGGACGAGTCGGTCGGTTGCGCCGATCTTCCTCATGTCCAGCTTGCCGAGGATGATCTCGCCCTCCCGCTCGAAATTTCCGTCCCGCCCGAAGATCACGGCGGTGTGCTCGTCCGTGCGCAGTCCGGATCCGTAGATGGTGAGCCTCTGTTTGGGCAGCGGTTCCAGGATGTCGGGCCGGACCTCCGAGATGGCGACCTCGACGTTGCGGTGGACTCGCTGCGCGGTCTTGCGAGCCTGCTGGACGTAGGTGAGCAACTCGCACAGTGCCAGCTGCACCCGCAACGTGTGGAAACCGGGAGGCTTGATCATGTCTCCGCGGGGGCACAGCTCGATCAGGCCGACGGATGTGGAGAACGTGCGAACGAGGTCGTCCCGGAGCATCCGCTCAAGACGCTGCAGTACAGGGGTGACGGCGCGTTCGAGGGCGTCCTTCCCGCCGCTCTGAATGATCTTCGGGGCCTCAATTCCCGTCAGATGAGCGATCCATTCGAGCAGACTCTGCACCGTCGTCGAGGAGTCGTGGCGCAGCTGAATCGTCTGGCGCTCCCCTGCTGTGACGAAGACCGAGTCCATGGCGGCGAACACCTCGTCCACCTGGGCGGCCACCACGGCCAGTTCCTGCGAGAGCCGCACCAGCGTCGTCCCCAGGAAGCCGCCCGCGCCGCCGGTGAGGGCGATGTCCTTCTTCTGCCGACGCCAGCTGGCGTCCAGCGAGAGCACCCAGTCAGCGAGGGTGTGGAAGCTGGTCTGGATTCGCTCTTCCTCGATGGTGTTGACATTCCGGCCGGTGAGGCCGAATTGTTCACGGAGTTCGCCCAGATGACCGGCGACGGAGTCGGCGGTGGCGAGTGCAGGATCGCTCACGAAAGCGGTTCCGCCGGTGAGCTGGTCGAGAAGTACGTCCACCCGGTCGGTGCGGATCACGGGGGATGCGAGCTCTAGGAGCAGTTCCTCCAGCCCGTGCCGGACCAGCGAGCGAAAGGCCTCGGCGTCCTGTACGTCGGGGTCAACTCTTAGTGGAACCAGCGAGTCCAGGAGAGGCAGAGCATCCTTCACCACGGTGCGCGCGCGTGCCGCAAGGGAGGCTTGTCCGCCTGTCACCAGACCGAGTTCGGCATGCACCGAGTAGCCCCGCGGAGTCCACACGACCTCGTTGTGCCCCTCGACCCGAGTGATGTCGAAGCTTCCGGCCAAGGCCGCCATAAATCCATCGGCGTCCTCCCCTCGAGTGCGCCAGCCGAGGACGTCACTGATGGTCTGAGCAGCAAGCCGGCCCAGATCTCCGTCGCCCTTGCCTGCTGACGCACCAGGTGTGAATTCCTGAGTGAGTACGGGAAAGGGTGATTCGGCCTCCGCAAGTTGAATTGTCTTCTTGTTCCTCTGCGAGTTACTCAGTGTCATCTCAACCTCCTCAATAGCTCACAACGGCGTCGTCGGCCCCTGCATCCGCCAGTTCTCCCAGGCACCGCAGCAACGCCGCGTCCACCGCCCGCAGTACTGCGGCGCACCGGTCGACGCCGGCTCGCAGGCCCTGGGCCCATGCCTGCCATTCACGCCTGCGCTCGGCTTCGGTGATGCCGCGGACGGCCCGCAGCATGGCGGCCACGGCTCCGAAGGAGCACAACTCCTCGTAGTAGCAGCGGCGCACGCGGTCCAGCAGACGGGCCGCCTCCCACAGCGCGCGGGTCGTTGCCGGTCCGGCCAGCAGCTCCTGCGCCTCGGCGAGGTCACCCCGGCCCTCCGTGACCACCTCGGTGATCCGGTCGGCGGCGGCCAGACCGTCACCGCGCGGGCGGTCCTCGGCCGCGGTGACGTCGAGTTCGCGCCACGCCCCGTGCAGCCGCCGCACTTCGGCGGAGAACACGCTCATCTCACGTAGCAGACTCATGGCTCACCGCCTCGCCAGTTCACTGAAGAAGTTCCGCATGAGCTGCTCGTGGCTCGCCATCCGACGGTCGGCGGCGAACCGGACGGCGCCGATGAGGAAGCGTTCGGGCACAACGCCGGGGTCGACTCCGCGGGCCAGTCTTTCGGCGGCTTCCTCCACCATGGCCTGCTCCTTCGGCTCGAAACGCACAACGGCCGCGAGGGTGCGGTTCCCCAGCGAGGGGAACGGTGTGTGACAGACCGCGTTCACCACGACCGGGATGGCGCTGGACGCCGTACGCAGCAGTACGGCCGGGATGCTGGAACCGGCGGCGTCCGGGTAGAGCCGCCGCCACATGCGCTCGTACTGCCGGGATCGGGCGGTGAAGCCCATCCGGCGCAGTGCGTGGGTGGCGAGGAATCCGCGCAGATACGGAGTCGGGTGGACGCCGTCGGGGGAGTAACCCAGCGACAGTTCGGGCGAGCGCCCAACCACGTCGAAGAGCGAGCCCACGAACTCGGGTCCGCCCAGCAGCAGCCCCGACAAATCAGCGTAGATCTCGCGGTTCCAGCGGGTCCAGGTGGCGGTCACCTCTGGCGGGCAGCCGGCCGCGCCGAGCTGGGCCGCGATCGCCCGCGGAACGGCGTGCTGCAGCCCCAGGTCGTTCTGCAGATTGTGGCTGATCTCGTGCAGTACGGCGCCGAGCGTCCAGGGGTTGACGAGCCGGTGGTACGGCAGTTGCACCAGAGGGAAGGGGTTGAGCCTGCGGCCCAGCCGGCGCAGGGGTATGCCCCGCCGGAAGGTGGCCGGGGAGAATCCGGTGCGCATATAGCTGAACGGCGGTGGCGCCGGTATCGACCGCGCCGTGCCCAGCCCGAGATAGGTGTATTGGTAGCAGTCCAGAGCGATCCGGTCGCAGCCGAGCAGCCACTCTGCGTACGGCGACTGCCGCTGGCCGAAGAGCTCGAGGTAGAAGTCCCAGATGCGTTCGGTGGCGCGAACCCAGTCGTGGGCCCTCGACTTCAGCGTCAGCAGTTCGTGCAGCCGCTGGGTCGTGGGCTGGTCCGCCGCTGCCTCGGCGGCCACGCGTACAGCGTCCGTCATGGTCGCCAGCGGGCGGCGCAGCGTGGCGAGCAGTTCGTTGACGGCGTGGATGTGGCCGGGGCTGGGCGCCTGGTCTCCGGTGCCGAACTCTTCCCGGGTGAAGGGGCGCAGGGCCTCGTAGTGCCTCTCCACGTTGGCCGCCTGGCTGACCAGCCAGGGACGCAGAGTGCTGCGAGCGGTGGCCTCGTGCGCAAGCCGTATGCCAGTTCCGGCTCGGCGTGTCGAGGAACCTGCCCGGCGTCCGGCGGACGTTCGGCGGCTCTCAGTAACAGACACAGCGGTGCCCGTGGTTCGTGGACCGACTGTTCGACGGAGCGACGGTTCCGCGTGCCGAGTCCCGGCGGATTCTGGAGTGCCGACGCTCGTCGAATACGCGGACCGCATGGCGTGCGCGGTTCCGGGCGGCGGGGGTGCCGAGCACTCGGGTGGTCATCCTGCCCAGCGTGCGCAAGGCCATGTCACCGCTCAGCGGGCGGCCGTTCTCGACCTGGTCGGCAATGCTCTGTGCGGTGCGCTGGAGGATGACGGGAACGGCCTCCACCAGTTTGCGGGTCGCCGGATCACGCCGCAGCTGCCGGGTGACGCGGGTGGCGCCTTGGATGAGCTGGGGAGCGACACGGCTGACGAGCTGTGCCGCACGGGGAATGAGCTTCGCCGCCAGCGGCACCAGGGCTCCGATGAAGGCTTCCGCCTCCCCCTCGCTCTCCGCCGTACTTGCCGCGCGTCCGAGATGGGCCATCAGCTCGGCATCGGGATAGATCCGTCGGACTGGGTTGACGAAGCCCTCGGACTCCTCCTCGGCCTCCGCTTCCGCCTCCGTCTCGAAGTCGAATTCGCGGCCGGATCCGCCGCCTTCCCCCTCCCAGGCGGGCCCGTATTCGCCCTCCGCCTCCCATTCGCCCTCAAGCTCGCCCTCCCACTCCCTCTCGGTCTCGAATTCCAGCTCGGACTCAAGTTCCTCCTCGAGTTCGAGCTCCCCCTCGACGGCCGGGTATCCGTTCACGCTCATGCAGATCCTCCTCGGGTCACGCGGGCTCGCGTGCGCTGCGACACCGGCTGGCTCAGAACCGGCGCCCGACGCTCGGGCCGCGGACGATGGCTGCTGTACGCCGTGCCGGGACGGCCCCACGCGGCACGCGTACATCCGTCACCACACGCACCAGTCGGCTGGGGCGGCCACCGGTGCCCGGCACTCTGACCGGGGTCACCACCCTCATGGTGGTGATGCCGCGGCGCGAGGCGTACCTGCCGTCGGAGGAGGGGTAGGTGCGGGTGCGCACAGGCACGCCACGGGTAACGGCAGGGTGCGGACTGTAGGAGTGCCGGATGCGGGCTCCGCCGTAACGACGCGTCGAGCGGATCCCTCGCCGGTTGCGCACCAGCGCCTGGCGAGTGTGTCGAGGGCTGCCCAGCACCCGGCTGGCATGAGTGGCCATCGTCCGGGCCACGGTCACCGGCGTGACACTCCGGCCCTGGCGCGCCTGGCGGAGCAGGGTGCAGGCGGTGTTGTCGACGACGGTCGGCACGACTCGGATGAACGGCCGGGTGCCGCGCGAACCGTGCAGCAGCCGGGTAAGAACCGCGGCGCCACGGACCATGACCGGGACCAGCGATTCCAGGGCCGCGCGGTCCCGGGGCGACAGCGCCCTGACAGCCGCCGCGCCGACCAGGGCCTCGGCCTCGGCTTCCGATGCCGCGACGGTGGCCTGTGCCGCCATCATCTCCGCGGCCGCCTGACCGGACGTCAGGGACCGTCCGACCGACTCACGGTGGGCGGCCTCGTATTCGCCTTCGTCCTCGAGCTCGCCCTCCAGCTGCGAGGTGATGGCCCGGGCAGCGAGGCCCGCGGCCGGTCCGCCGACGGCGGTTGCGATGAGAGGCCCGGCAGTCTTGGCTATGGTCTTCAGGAGCGGCGCGGCCTTGCGCAGGAAACCGCCGATCTTTCCGAAGAACTCTTCGCCTTCCGTCTCCCACTCGGACTCGAACTCGGTTTCCTCCTCGCCCTCGCCGAGCAGGCCACTCGCCGCGCGGACCAGACCACCGAGGAACTCCTCGCCCTCCACCTCGTCCTCGGTCTCCATTTCCTGCTCCAGCAGAGCCTCGAGTTCCTCCTCGAATTCACCCTCGTACCTGCCTTCGAGTTCGTCCTCGGCTTCGAGTTCGTACTCTTCTTCCTCCTCGCCCTCATAGGCGGATTCCAACTCCTCCTCGCCCTCGCCCAGCAAGTCGGTGATCCCGGACAGGGCCCTGCCAAGGAATTCCTCGCGTTCCGGGTAGGGCGTGCCGTCGTGGTATCGCGCCATCACGGTGCCTTTCTGTAGCGACGATGTCATCACCAGTGCACACGAGACGGGGCACGTGGAACAGTCACACCTTCTCCGTACCGTGTTTGTGCTACCTCATCCCGCTGATGGATCGTCATGTCCTTTTCGCCATGATCATGCGGAAGCGCGCACCTTCGGTTACAAAGGCACGGTCATTGCAGCAGGGGGGATCGGGACGGAGACCCGCATGACCGACACCGCGATCGATCCGACTCACACAGGACCCGCCCCCAGTGCACCGCGGAACGGGGCAGGGCTCACTCCGGTACGAGCGGCCACGGAGGAGGCCTTTCCTGACGACGCCGTGGTCCGCGAACTCGCGCTGGAACTCGCTCGCCGCGGCAGTGAACTACCCCGATCGGACGCAGGCGACCAACAGACGCTGCTTGACGTACAGGTGGGTGAAGTCCGCTGCGTACTCACCCACTTGCCGATGCGGGAGAACCGTTGCGCAGTCGCCCAGCGGCTGAGCCCACGGGAGGCGGAAATCGTGCGGCTGGTTGGAGCGGGCCATACGAACAAGACCATTGCCGCCGTCCTCGACATCAGCCTTTACACCGTCTCGACCCACCTCCGCCGCATCTTCGCCAAACTTGGCGTGTCGACCCGCGCGGCCATGGTGGCTGCCGCCTCGAGCGATCTCGAGGCGTGAGCGCTCACGTTCCAGAACACGAACACAGAATAATTTCCCGCTCGGTCATCACTTGGACAAATACTCGGCTCAATACCTGCTGTCAGGACAGCGGCCGAGTTCGTATCCACTCCCGAGGAAGAAACCCTCCGTCTCCGCGGCTCTCTCGACGCCGATTCGACTATGTCCCTGCCATTGCGCCCGCTCCGGGGATTCTCAACTGTGAGCGACACCTCCCGGTGATGGCTCAAGTGGTTTGGCCGCCCGTTCCTCCGGGACGCTCCGACTGCCTACTCCGCCGCCAAGGGCCCGATCGTGATGCTGACCGAGTACCAGACCCCAACCGCGCCGCGGTGAATCGGCGTCAAGCGACTCACCACCTGGTGGAGCGCAAGGTCCGTGGCCCAAGGCACCCTCCGGCTGCCGGCCGCGCACCGCGCTGGCCTGATCGCCGACCGAGGCCAGCTGATCAGCCAGCTCCACGACAACCTGATGGACATCTGCGATGGACATCTGCCCAGCGTTGGAACGGGCCTTCGACGTGCTGGCTGTGGCGCAGCGCGGCACTACGTCGAGGTAGCGTTTGATGCCGGAGGCGATGCGGAGCTTGTCCGGAGTGCCTTGAACTCGCGGACTGTCCCGAGGAGTTCAGGTTCGGGGTCGACCGGTGATCTTGACATCAGGTACGTCCAGGAGCTCGGCCCACTTCTTCTGGGACAGAGGACGCTACAGCTGGCTTGAGGTCTCGGTGTTGGCGAAGGCTCTGAGGGCGAGCGACGCAGGCTGCGAGTCGAACCGGCCGATCAGGTCCAGGTAGATCGGGCCGGCCGCGAATACCTCGCCGTTGCCGTTGGTCAGAAACGCCGTGACGAGAGTCTGGACGTACTGACGGACGAGATTCGTCGGCCAGAAAGCGTGCGACACGAATGCCCGCACAGAAAGGTCGACGACGGTCGTGGTACCGCCACCGTCGAAGCAATGCTTGCCGAGCGCGCAAGGTGACCTCCGCTGTCCACCAGGCAGTTCACCGGCCCGGCTCGTAGGTGAGTTGTTTGACCTGGCGCAGGGTGAGGGCCGTTTCGACGGAGCGGACGCCGTCCAGGGCGCCGATCCTCCCGCTCAGATACGCGTACAGTTCCGCGGTGCCGGGGCTGGCGACGGCGGCGGCGAGATTGAGGTTTCCGGTCGTGGCCGCGGCGAAGAGGACCTCGGGGTGTTCCGCGAGTGCGCGTCCGACGGCGTCGAGGGCGCTGGGGGCGACAGTCAGCCACAGCATCGCACGGGTTGCATGACCGACAGACGCCGTGTCGTACTGGACGTCGAAGTAGAGCACTCCGGTGGAACGCAGGCGTTCCAGGCACCGCTTGACGGCGGACTCCGACTGACCGGTGCTGTTCTGCAGTTCGCTGAGCGTGGCTCGGCCGTCGCGCCGTAGCACCTTGAGCACCGCCGCGTCGGCCTCGCCGAGGGTGACGGAGGTGGTGGCCGGCTCGACGGTCGGCGGACGCAGGGCCGCCTCCTCGTCGGGTTCGAGTGCCCGGTTCTTGTTGAGCCAGCCGAGCGGACCGCCGTAGAAGGTGTGCAGGAGGCAGTAGGCGTTGACGGAGGTGATCCGGGGAGTCCGTTGCAGGCGCTCGAAGAGGAGTTCGTCGCGCTCCCGCTGACTTCGCGGCATCATCGCGCACATCACCTCAGTGCCGCCGGAGACCAGGCTGACGTACTTGGTGTCGGGGCGCCGAGCCAGGGCACCCGCGAGCTGCTCGGCCACGTCGGGGGTGCAGCGCAGCCGCACGATCCAGCTCTCCTGACCGAGCAGGCTCTCCTCGGTCATGCCGACGACTCGGAGGCCGGCGGTGGTGCGCAGTCTGCGGAAGCGCCGGGCGATGGTCGGGTCGGACACTCCGAGGACCTCGGCGATCCTGCTGAACGGGACGCGCCCGTCCAGTTGGAGCGCGTGGAGGAGTTTCAGGTCGAGAGTGTCGAGCGGCTGGGACTCCAATGGCTGTCTCCTGCTCTGTCCCTGCTCCGTGGTGCATGCCTGAAGGGGATTTCTGTGGTGCATTCCTGAAGTGGATTGTCGTGCGGGCAGGGAGGGGAACGCATCACGAGCAGGGCAGGGTTGCTCGGGCTGGGCCCGTACGACATGCGACGTGACCCGGGACGGCGGGGGATTCCCGTCCCGGGTCACGCTCCGGCGCCCTGCCCGTCCCCACGGAGGACGCCTGTACCGGGATCGGCGGTCACCCGCTCGTGGACCGTCCCGGTGCCTGGGAGTCACTCATCGGCCGGTCGGAGTCCGCCCGACGGTGCCACTGCCGCGCTGGGCGCCTTCCGGTGCAGTGGGGTCGAAGTCGCCGGCCGCCTGTGGACCGTGGGCCACAGGGCCCTGGCCCGCCTTCGGCGAAGCCGCGTGCTTCGGTGCCCGCAGCAGGACCGCGCCGACGGCGGCGGCCAGGAGGGTCAGTACGGCCGCGATGACCAGGCACAGGCGGAGTCCGTCGAGGAAGGACTCGGACAGGGCGGCCAGGGCGGGGCCCTGCTCGGCGCCCAGGTTCATCCCGGCGACGGCGCCCAGTCCGTTCGTGTCCGCCGCCGAGGCGATGCCGTCCGCCGCGGCTCTGGTCAGGCCGGCGTCGGTGAGGTGGCCGGGCAGGGCGTGCACGGCCTTGGTGGACAGGATCGCGCCGAGGACGGCGGGGCCGAGGGCGCCGCCGACCTGGCGGAAGGCGTTGTTGGCGGCCGCGGCCATACCGGCCTGGTGGAAGGGGACCGAGCTGACGGCGGTGGCGGTCATCGGGGTGATCACGAACGCCAGGCCGAAGCCGAGCAGCGCCAGCCGCCAGGTGAGGGACAGATAGGAGGTGTCCGCGTCGATGCCGGTCAACGACAGCAGGGCACCGGTCGTGACAAGGAGGCCGCCGGGGATCAGCAGGCGCGGGGAGACCCGGTGCATCAGTTGGCCGACCGGGGCCCCGAGCACCAACGGCACGCCGGAGATCGCCGCCAGCCGGAAGGCGCCCTGGAGCGTGGACAGGTTCTGGACCAGGCCGAAATACAGGCTCAGGGCGAAGAAGAACCCGATCAGACCCAGGAAAGTGATCATCGCGATCAGGGTGGTTGCGGTGAAGGCCTGGCTGCGGAACAGCGTCAGGTCCAGCATCGGGCTGTCACTGCGCCGCTCCACCAGGACGAAGGCGACCGCGCTGACCGCCGCGACGAACAGGGCGAGCATGACCTTGGCATCGGTGAAGGATCCGGCGCCGCCCTCGATGATCCCGTAGACCAGGGCGGTGATGGCCAGCGCGGCGGTGAACTGCCCGCCCCAGTCCAGCCGCCGCGAACCCGGCGCACGCGAGTCGGTCAGCAGCTTCACGGATACGGCCATCCCGACCACGGCGACGACGCCGGGCCCCAGATAGATCCAGCGCCACGCGAAGTGCTCCAGGACCGTGCCGGCCAGCAGCGACCCCGTCGCCAGGGACGCCATCAGAAAGGTGGCCCAGATCCCGATGAACTTGCCGCGCTCACGGTGGTCGGGCACGGCATGGCTGATCATCGCCAGGGTGGTGGGCAGCAGCGCGGCCGCGCCCAGCCCGGCGAAGGCCTGACCGACCCAGACCACCTGGATCGACTGCGCGCACAGTGCTGTCAGCGCACCCACCGCGCTGAGGGCCAGGCCCGCCAGGTAGACCCTCCTGCGGCCGTGGACGTCACCGAAGACACCGGCGGTCAGAATGAGGGCGGCCATGGGCAGGACGAACGCGTCCTGGACCCAGGACAGTTGCGAGGTCGTTGTCTCGAGCGCCCGCTGGATCGCGGGCAGACTCACCGCGACAGCGGTCACCGGCAGATAGGCGACGAAGACACCCAGGCAGGCCATGACGAGCGTGGTGGCCCGTCTCTCCTGCGGCGCGTTCGCCGTTGTCGTGACGTTCACGAAACTCTCCCTTGCAGCGCCGGGCGCTGCGATCGGCTGACTTCGGCGGCAACTGTTCGCCGGACCGGAACGCCGAAGCCAGCCAGGAGCAGGAGAATCCCGGGAATCCAACATCGCAGACTCGATTTCGACGGAGAAATAACGCCGAGCGGCCGCTGCGGATTACCTGACGCCAGGTGTCATGTATTGCTCGGAGGATGCTGCCCATGGCTTCCCACAACACCTGGCTCGGGGTCGCGTCCGGCGACCACGTCCGCGATGCCGTTGACCTCGCCATCATCCAGGTCAACCACGGCAGGCGGCACAACGTGGCCCGCATGCGCCGCGGCGACGGCTTCGTCTACTACTCCCCCACCCAGACCTACGGCTCCAGGACACCGCTGCGCGCCTTCACCGCGCTCGGCGTCATCGCCGACGACGAGCCCTACCTCGCCGACGAGGCCGTCAACATGGGCTCCCACGGCACCCGGCGCCCCTGGCGCCGCCGTATCGACTACGTCGATGCCCGTTCCGTGGATCTGCGGGACGTCACCCACCAGCTGCATCTGACGCAGGACCGCAACTGGGGATACCGGCTGCGCCTGGGCTGCATCCAGCTGGCGGTCGAGGACTTCGAGGTCCTGTACGACGCCATG
Source organism: Streptomyces sp. NPDC001401 (assembly GCF_042895385.1). Taxonomy (NCBI): domain Bacteria; kingdom Bacillati; phylum Actinomycetota; class Actinomycetes; order Kitasatosporales; family Streptomycetaceae; genus Streptomyces; species Streptomyces sp. NPDC001401. The sequence goes on along the minus strand of NZ_JBIAWI010000007.1, from coordinate 309,554 downwards.
ACCACGGCACCCGCCCAGCGGCGGCCCGGCGGAGGGGACCGGCCCCCGCACGACAACATCGGGATCCTGCCCCTGGAACAGGGCGCCCGGGTGCCTCTGCACATGGCCACTCCGTCCGATGACGTCACCTGTTCCGACGCCACGGGTAACGGTGTGCACCTGCTCTGGTGAGTGTCATGGACGGTATCGCCGAGTCGGACTCAACCGGTGTGATCGGCGCGGTGGAGAAGCGGGCGCAGGGTCTCGATGACGCTCGGGTCGTCCACCGTGGACGGGATGGGTTCGTCGAGGCCGTCGGCGATACCGCGCATCGTCTTGCGCAGGATCTTCCCCGAGCGTGTCTTGGGCAGGGCGGCCACGACGGCGACCTCCTTGAGGGAGGCGACGGCACCGATGCGCTCGCGTACGAGCCGGACCAGTTCGGCCTCGACCTCCCTCGGGTCGCGGGCGGTGCCCGCCTTCAGGACGACGAAGCCGCGTGGGACCTGCCCCTTGAGGGCGTCCGCGACGCCGATCACGGCGCACTCGGCGACGTCGGGGTGAGCGGCCAGGGCCTCTTCCATACTGCCCGTGGACAGCCGGTGTCCGGCGACGTTGATGACGTCGTCGGTGCGGCCCATGACGTACACGTAGCCGTCCTCGTCGATGTGCCCGCTGTCGCCGGTGAGGTAGTAGCCGTCGTAGGCGGAGAGGTAGGAGGCGACGAAGCGGGCGTCGTCGTTCCAGAGGGTGGGCAGCGAACCGGGCGGCAGGGGCAGTTTCACGACGATCGCGCCGTCGACGCCGGCCGGCACGGGCTGCCCCGAGGGGTCGAGGACGCGTACGTCCCAGCCCGGCAGTGGACGGGTGGGCGAGCCGGGTTTGACGGGGGCGGCCTCGATGCCGACCGGGTTGGCGACGATCGGCCAGCCGGTCTCCGTCTGCCACCAGTGGTCGATCACCGGGATGTCCAGGAGGGCGCTCGCCCAGTGGTAGGTCTCGGGGTCGAGGCGCTCACCGGCGAGGAAGAGGTAGCGCAGGCGGGAAAGGTCGTAGTCCGCGGTGAGGACGCCCTTCGGGTCCTCCTTCCTGATGGCGCGAAAGGCGGTGGGCGCCGTGAACATGGTCTTGACGCCGTGCTCGGCGGCGACCCGCCAGAACTGGCCCGCATCCGGGGTGCCGACCGGCTTGCCCTCGTACAGGACGGTCGTGGCACCGGCCAGCAGCGGCCCGTAGACGATGTACGAGTGCCCGACCACCCAGCCGACATCGGACCCGGTGAACATCGTCTCGCCCGGGCCGATGTCGTACACGGCACCCATCGACCAGTGCAGAGCCACGGCGCAACCGCCGCAGTCGCGGACAACTCCCTTGGGTTTCCCGGTCGTTCCGGACGTGTAGAGGATGTAGAGGGGGTCGGTCGCGGCCACGGGAACACAGGCGGCAGGCGCTGCGGCGGCGGTCAGGTCGGCCCAGTCGAGGTCGTCCGGCCCCAACTCGGCCCGTTCCTGCGGCCGTTGAAGGATCACCCGCTTCTGTGGCTTGTGCGCGGCGAGTTCGATCGCGCGGTCCAGCAGCGGCTTGTAGGGGATGACGCGCTTGCCCTCGATGCCGCAGGAGGCGGAGACGACCACCTTGGGGGTGGCATCGTCGATGCGGACCGCGAGTTCGGGTGGGGCGAACCCGCCGAAGACCACCGAGTGGACGGCGCCGAGGCGTGCGCAGGCCAGCATCGCGATGGTGGCCTCGGGGACCATCGGCATGTAGATGACCACCCGGTCGCCGTGCCCCACGCCGAGCCCGGCGAGTGCACCGGCGAAGGCCGCCACCTCGTCCCTCAACTGGGCGTAGGTGTAGGTGCGTTGGGTGCCGGTCACCGGGGAGTCGTGGATGAGCGCGGGCTGTTCGCCCCGGCCGGCTTCGACATGCCGGTCCACCGCGTTGAAGCAGACGTTGAGCCGGCCGTCCGGGAACCAGCGGTAGAAGGGTGCGCCCGAGGAGTCCAGGGCACGGGACGGCGCCACCTCCCAGTCGACGCCTTCCGCCGCCCTCAGCCAGAAGCTGTCCGGGTCTTCGAGGCTGGCCCGGAAGACGTCCTCGTACACTCCCATAGCGCTCTCCTTGACCAGAGTCTGTGGTGGCCTGCCTGCTCCCGCTCACATCTCACATGTTGATCATGTGGCCGGCCAAGCCGTGGACGGCCTCCTTGACCGCCTCGCCCAGGGTGGGGTGTGCATGCACGTTGCGGGCGACCTCGTGGACGGTCAGGTCCCACTGCTGGGCCAGGGTCAGCTCGGGCAGCAGCTCCGTGACGTCGGGGCCGATCAGGTGGCCGCCGATGAGCTCTCCGTGCGTCGCATCGCTGATCAGCTTCACGAAACCGGTGGCGTCGCCCAGGCCGTGCGACTTGCCGTTGGCGGTGAAGGGGAACTTCGCCACCTTGACGTCGTAGCCGAGGTCTCGGGCCTGGGCCTCGGTGTAGCCGAAACTGGCGATCTGGGGCTGGCAGTAGGTGGCGCGCGGGATCATCACGTAGTCGAGCTCCATGGTCTCCGCGTCCGCGAGGGTCTCGGCAGCGATGATGCCCATCGCCTCCGCGGCGTGCGCGAGCATCAACTTGGCGGTCACGTCGCCGATCGCGTAGAGGTGGGGCACGGAGGTACGGCACCGGCCGTCGACCTCGATCGCGCCGCGCTCGGTGACCTGCACGCCGGTCTTCTCCAGGCCGTAGCCGGTGACGTTCGGCTGGAAGCCGATCGCCTGGAGGACCTTGTCGGCCTCCAGCACCTGCTGGGAGCCGTCCGCCGCGGTGACGGTGACCCTGACCTGGGGCCCGGACTCGTCGATGGCGTCGACCCGGGTGGCGGTGAGCACGTCGATGCCGAGCCTGCGGTACTGCTTGGCGAGTTCGGCGGAGACCTCGGCGTCCTCCAGCGGCGTGACGCGGTCCAGGAACTCGACGATCGTCACCTTCACGCCGTAGTTGTGCAGCACGTAGGCGAACTCCACACCGATCGCTCCGGCCCCCGCGATGACGATCGACTGCGGGAGGTCCTCGGCGAGGATCTGCTCCTCGAACGTCACCACGCGCGCGCTGCGCTTGGTGCCCGGCAGCAGCTTCGGCGTGGCGCCGGTGGCGATGATGCAGTGCTCGAAGCCGATGGTGCGGGTGTCGCCGTCGTAGCCGGCCACCTGCAGGGTGTGCGGGTCGAGGAAGGTGCCACGGCCGTCGAACTCCGTGATCTTGTTCTTCTTCATCAGGTAGTGCACGCCCTTGACCCGGCCGTCCGCCACCTTGCGGCTGCGGCGGAACGCCTCCCCGTAGTCGAAGGTGACCTGCCCCTCCACCTTGATGCCGAAGGTCTTCGCCTCGCGCGTGAAGATGTGCGCCAGCTCCGCGTTGCGCAGCAGGGCCTTGCTGGGGATGCACCCCACGTTCAGACAGACACCACCCCAGTACTTCTCCTCGACGACAGCCACGCGCTTGCCCAACTGGGCGGCGCGGACCGCGGCGACGTAGCCGCCGGGGCCGGCTCCAAGGACCACGACGTCGAAGTACTCGCCCTGCTCGCCCTGCTCGCCCTGCTCGTCCATGAGGCTTCCTCTCTACGGGATCGGGAGACCATGACCATCATCCCTGCCGTCCCACACGTCCGCCCGGACACACCGGGCGGATAGACGTGGAGGCCACGCTTACACTCCGGCCCCGAACTATGTTGTCCCACCACATGTGCGCCTGACCTGCGGATTCCTACGGTGTTCCGACACGAACCCGTCCCCATCGCACACGAGGAAGTGGCGCACATGACCTCCGGAACCACCGCTCCCCCACCACCTGCGAACCTCCGTCGCATCATCGCCGCCAGTCTCATCGGCACCACCATCGAGTGGTACGACGACTCATCCGATCGGAGCTAGGACCTGCGGAGTTGCCTCCCGGGCAGCCTGAAAGTCAGCACCGGACCGGCACCGGCACCGAACCGCGCCGACTCACGGCTTCACGGTCGACGCAGTCGCGAGCAGTCGACGGCCCGTCCGGCGCACAGAACCACGCGGTATACGTCCGGGCTGCGCGGCGGGACATCGCCTGACCCGTGGATCCCGGGCGAGACGGGCCCGGAACGCCTCCCCCGGCGATGCCGTCATGAGCCGTCGGCGGCACCTGTTCGCGGTTGTCGGTAGGGCCGCACCGCTCGGCGTGCAATGGCGAATCGGTGCGTCTCCGAAGGGCCGTCGTAGATCCGGAACGGCCGCACCTCCCTGAGCAGACGGGCCAGCGGGGCGTCGGCTGCCGAGATGCCGAGCGCTCCGCAGATCTGCACCGCCCGGTCCACCACCCGGTTCACCGCCTCCGCCACGAAGGTCTTGGACACGGAGGTGAGTTGCGAGGCGGCGGCGGAGGCGGTGTCCAACTCCCAGGCGGTACGCAGGATCAGCGCGCGGCTCGCCTCGATGTCGATCTCGGAGTCGGCCAGCATCTGCTGGACCATGCCGAGGTCTCCCAGCACCGAGCCGAACGCGGTCCGGCTGCCCGCCCTCTCCAATGCGACGTCCTGGGCGCGGCGAGCGGCTCCCAGCCAGCGCATGCAGTGGGTCAGCCGGGCGGGACCGAGCCGGACCTGGGCGCCGTCGAAACCGCGGTCCACCGCGCCGAGCACCTGCTCCTCCCTCACCACGCACCCCTCGAAGACGATCTCGCTGTGCCCCGCGAAGAGCGACTCGTCCAGCGTCTCGATGGTCCGGACGATGCGCATGCCGGGGGTGTCGGCGTCGACCAGGAACATGGTGGCGCCACCCGGGTCGCCGGGACTGCCGGAGGTGCGGGCCATGACGATGGCGAAGCGGGCCCCGTCGGCCCCGGTGATGAACCACTTGCGGCCGTCGATGCGCCAGCCACCGGGGACCTGGGTCGCGGTGGTCCGCAAGGAGCGGGGATCGGCACCCGCCCCGGGCGCCGGTTCGGTCATGGCGAAGCAGGATCGTGTCTCGCCCGCGGCGAGCGGCCGCAGGTACTTCTGCTTCTGCTCTTCGGTGGCCACCTTCTCCAGCAGGTGCATGTTGCCCTCGTCCGGGGCCGCGCAGTTCAGCGCCAGTGGTCCGAGCAGCGAGTAGCCCGCGGCTTCGAACACCACCGCCTGCCCGCGCAGGTCGAGCCCGTGGCCGCCCCACCGCGTCGGCACGTGGGGAGCGAACACACCCGCCTCACGCGCACCTTTCTGCAGGGCTTCCCGCAGGGCCTCGGGAGCATCGTGCACGGACCCGCCGCACTCGCGCTCGGCCGGGATCACCACCTCGCGTACGAACTCGGCGGTGGACGCGGCGAGTTGGGCAACAGGCGGATCGACATCGAACTGGATGGGCACGGGACCTCCCGCCGACGGGCGTACGGGCATCGGTGCCCGTCGCGTCCTAGAAACTGTACAGCGTCTTCAGTATCTTGCCGGGAGGCACCCGGCGACGGGAAGACGACAGGAGAAAGCCATGAGCCTCCCCGCGAGCGCCGAGCCGGTCCGGATCGTGCGCCACCCCGACGGTGTCGTCGAGGTGAGGCTGGACGATCCCGGGCGGGGAAACGCCCTGGACCTCAGGACCGCGGAGGCGTTGCGGGACACGACCGCCGAGGTGGCGGTGGAGCCGGGCGGCGCGGTCCTGCTGCGGGCGGCGGGCGGCAGCTTCTGCGTGGGCGGTGACCTGCGCGCTTTCGCCGGTCGCGGCACGGAGACCGGCGCCTATGTGCACGCCGTGGCCACCGCCGCGCACGCCGCGATACAGGCTCTGCACGACCTGCCGGTGCCCGTGGTGACCGCCGTGCGCGGCGCGGCAGCGGGCGGCGGGATCGGTCTCGCCCTGGTGGGTGACATCGTCCTGGCGGCGCGGTCCGCGCGCTTCCGGCTGGCGTACACAGCGATCGGGCTCACCCCGGACTGCGGGGCCTCATGGTTCCTGCCGCGCCTGGCGGGCCCCCGACTGGCAGCGGACCTGATCCTCACCAACCGGGTCCTGACCGGCGACGACGCCGAGCGGTTGGGCCTGGTCTCCCGGTCCGTGGACGACGAGCAACTGGACGACGCGGCGCACCGCACCGCCGCCGGTCTGGCCGCCGGTGCCGGTGACGCGCTGCGCGCCGCGAAGGGTCTGCTGCGCGCCGGCGCCGGTGAAGAGCTGCGCCGCCACCTCGCCGAAGAGGCGCGGCTGATCGCCTTGCTGGCGGACGGCGAGGAGGCACAGGACCGCATGGCGTCGTTCCTCGCCGCCCGGGGCCGCTCGAAGGCGGCCGACAGCGGGACCGGGACCCGGGAACCCGAAAGTGTTTCTTGAATCCCTCTTCACTAACACCCCGCCCGGAGCGTAACCTCCGGGCAACACAGAACCGAGGAACCGGTCACCACTGAACCGGGGAAAAGGTGTGGCGATGCAATCTGCTGCCGTGGACCTTCCGGACGCTCCCGACGAGAGCCTCACCGAAGCCGTCGTCGACCTCGTTCTGCGTGGCATGTGGCGCGGCCGGCCAGAGTCCGAGCACCGCCCCCTGGTCGACGCGGGGCTGGCGATGGTGAAGGGTCCGGTGGTGCTGCCGACCGAGCAGGCCAAGGCCACCGCCTCGCGGATCCTGCGGGTTGCCGCGGGATCCGAGCAGGAGGAGCGGATCACCGCGGCGTACGAGGCCTTCCTGCCGGTCAACCGCAAGATCCGCGACGTGTGCACGGCATGGCAGTGCCGCCCCGACGGCACCGCCAACGACCACTCCGACAGCGGCTACGACGCCGAGGTGCGCGAGTCGCTGGAAGACGTGCACGAGGCCATCCAGCCCGTGCTGCGCAGGCTGGAGCGGGTGCTCGCCGGCAGCGGGCGGTACCTGACGGCCCTGGAGGAAGCCCTCGACCACTTCGACGAGGGCGAGCCGGCGTGGCTGGCCTCGCCGCTGTGCGACTCGTACCACACCGTGTGGATGCGGCTGCACCAGGAACTGCTGCTGGTGCTGGGCATCAGCCGGGCCCAGGACGAGGCCCGCGAAGAGGAGCTGGTCACAAGGAGCCGGGGTTGAGCGTCACCAACCGCGAGGCGGGCCCGCTCGCACAGTCCGAGGCCTCTCGCACACCGTCCGAGACCCCCGGCCGGAGCCTGGTGCCCTACGGGCAGGGTCGGATCCGGGGCCTCGACGCCGCTGAACTGGGCGCACACGGCGCGGCGATGGACCGGCTGGTGGCCCTCGGGCTGCCGGTCGTGCCGGGCCTCACCGTGCCTGCCGACGCCTCCGCGTCCCTGTGCGAACCCGACACCGCGAGATCCGCTGTCGATCTGGTCGAACAGCTCTCGGGACGGCGGATCGGCGACCCGACCCGGCCGCTGCTGCTGCGCCTGTCGGCGAGTGCTCCGACCGAGATCGCCGGGCTGCCGCCCGACCTTGCGTGTCTCGGCGTGACGCCCGGCAATGCGGGCGACCTGTGCGCCGTCATCGGTCGCGCGGAGGCGCTGCAGGAGGTGTGGGCCGCCACCGTGCGGATGATCGCCGAGTACGCCCTCGACGTCCCGGGTGCGGTGCTCGACGACGCCCTCCTCGACACGCCCGAGCCGCGGGCACGGGTCGAAGCACTGCTGTCCCAGGTGGCGCAGCACGGCTCCGAGCCCTTCCCCGACGATCCGGCACAGCAACTCGCACTGGCCGCCCGAGCCCTCCTCGGCCGATGGGACTCGCCGCGCGCGAGAAGGTCCCGCCGGGCCCAGCGACTCCCCGCCGATCTCGCCGTCGCCCTGCACGTGCAGGCGCTGCGCATCGGCCCGGCAGACCACTCGGGTCACGGCACGGCGGTCAGCCGCCACCCTGAGACCGGGCGCCTCTCCCCCCAGGGCTCCTTCTTCCGTGGGGTGCGCCGCAGCGCCCCGCCGCCCCACACCGGTGAACCGCTGGAGCGGCTCGCGGGGGGAACCGCGCTGCTGGAGCACTCTCTGCTCACCCTGGAACGTCATCTGCACGCGCCGGTGTCCGTCGACTTCGAGGTACGCGACGACGAGATCTCCCTGCTCGCCGCCTCGGCGCAACTGCGCCCGCCGCTTCGCGCGTCGGTGTGTCTGGCCGCGGACCTGGCCCGGGACGGGGCGCTCGGCCGCGAGGAGGCCGTGCGGCGCATCACCCCCGCGCAGGTGCAGGAACTGCTGCATCCCCAGCTCCGGCTGACCGGCGGGGAGGAGCTCCTGGTGAGGGGGCTGCCCGCGTCCCCGGGGGCGGCGACCGGAGCGGTCGCGCTGTCCAGCGAGAGTGCCCTCGAACTGGCTGCGGACGGCACTCGGGTCGTGCTCGTGGCTGCCGAGACGAACCCCGCGGATGTCCCCGGGATGCTGGCCTCCGTCGCCGTGCTGACTGGCAGCGGCGGCATCGCCTCGCACGCCGCCGTGGTGGCGCGGGGCGCCGGCAAGCCCGCGGTGTGCGGTGCCGAGGGGCTGCGCGTGGACCGGGCCGCCGGGACGGTGCGGATCGGGGACCGGGTGCTGCACGAGGGGGACCCCGTTTCTCTGGACGGCCGCACCGGCGCCGTCTACGCGGGGACGCTGAGCGTCAGTGTCGCCGGACCGCCGCCCGAACTGTCCACCCTGTTGGAGTGGGCGGACGGCATGCGTCGGCTGGGTGTGCGGGTCAACGCCGACACGGCCGCGGAGGTGAGCACCGCCGTCGCCCTGGGCGCGGAGGGTGTCGGCCTGTGCCGTACGGAGCACCAGTTCCTCGGCGAGCGGCTGCCGCTGATCCGCCGGGTGATCCTGGCCGCCGACCCTACGGCCCGCGACGAGGCGCTGCTGGCGCTGGAGCACGCCCAGCACGAGGACTTCAGGGCGCTGCTGGCGGCGGTCGGAAACCGCCCGGTGACCGTGCGCCTGCTGGACGCCCCCTTGCACGAGTTCCTGCCCGCCCCCGGACAGGCCCTGGACGCGGCCGAGGAGCAGCGGGCCGCCGCGCTGCGCGAGGCGAACCCGATGCTCGGGCTGCGCGGGGTGCGGCTGGCGCTGCTGCACGAGCGGCTCTACCCGGCGCAGGCCGAGGCGCTCTTCACCGCCTGGGCCGATGTCGCCGCCACCGGAGTCCGCCCGGAGCTGGAGGTGATGATCCCGCTCGTCAGCCTGCCGGAGGAACTGGCCGCCGCGGCCGCGTACGTGCGCGGTGCCGCCGACGCGGTCGCCGCCCGGACCGGAGTGGAGGTCCCGTACCGGCTCGGCACGATGATCGAGACCCCGCGGGCCGCGCTGCTGGCCGGCGAACTGGCCGAGCACGCCGAGTTCTTCTCCTTCGGCACCAACGACCTCACTCAGCTCACCTACGGATTCTCCCGGGACGACGTCGAGCGCCAGGTGCTCGCCAACTACCAGGAGCGCGGGTTCCTGACCGCCAGCCCGTTCGCCCGGCTCGACCCGCACGGGGTGGGCGCCCTGATCGACCTGGCGGCACAGCGGGCGCGGAGCGCACGGCCCGGCATCAAGCTGGGCGTGTGCGGTGAGCACGGCGGGGACCCGGAGTCGATCGCGTTCTGCGACGACCTCGGCCTCGACTACGTCTCCTGTTCCGCGCACCGCGTGCCGGTGGCCCGGATGGCGGCTGCGCACAGTGCCCTGCGGGAGCGGCGCGACGAGAGCGGGAGCACACGATGACGAGCACCGTGACGGACGGCACGGCCCTGTCGGACACCGAACTGGACGACCTGCGCGAGACCGTTCGGTCGGTGTGCGCGGACGCCGGCGGCACCGCCGCGGTACGCCGGATGTCCGAGGAGGCCCCCGGCATCGACGCCGAGTTGTGGGACACCCTCGGCCGGCAGGTCGGCCTCGCGGCCCTCGGCCTGCCCGAGTCCGCCGGAGGCATCGGCGGGCTCGCCGAGATCGCCGTGGTCTGCGAGGAGTTGGGCAGGACGCTGGCGCCGGTACCGCTGCTGTCCTCCACCGTGCTGGCCGGCCAGGTACTGGCCGGCTGCGGCACCGCCGACAGAGCACTGGCCGAATTGGCCGAGGGCACGGTGCACGCCCTGGCGGTGGCGGCCCCCGACGGAGCATGGCAGTCCGACGCCGTACCGGTGGCCGTCTCCTGGCAGGGCAGCGTGCCGCTGCTCGACGGCACCGCGCCGTTCGTCCTCGACGGCGCCGACGCCGAAACGCTGGTAGTGGCCGCGGCCGGTGCCGACGGCGTGGACCTCTACCTCGTCGACCCGCGCGAGCCTGGGGTCACGGTGCGCCGGGTGCCGACCCTGGACCTCAGCCGGGGTCAGGCGGTGGTCACCTTCTCCGGTGCCCGGGCCCGGGCACTGACCGCCAGCGGCGAGGGGGCGGACGTCGTCTCCCGCGCCCTGGACGTGGCGCTGGTGGCTCTGGCCGCCGAGCAACTGGGCGGAGCGCAGGCCGCGTTGGACATGACGGTGGCCCATGTGCGCGACCGTACCCAGTTCGGCAGGGCGATCGGCGGCTTCCAGGCGGTCAAGCACACCTGTGCCGACATGCTGCTCCAGGTCGAGGCCGCTCGGTCGGCCGTGGTGCGCGCGGTGCGGGCGGCCGGCTCGCCCGAGGCGCTGGCCGAGGCGGCGGCAGTGGCACAGGCGTGGTGCGGCGAGGCGTTCGTGTCCGTCGCCGCCGAGTGCGTGCAGCTGCACGGCGGCATGGGCTTCACCTGGGAGCACGACGCACACCTGTACTTCCGGCGCGCCCAGTCCTACGCCGTTCTGCTGGGCGGCGCCGCACACCATCGGGAACGGCTGGCCGGGCTGCTGGGCTGGTGACGTGGAAGGCGGAACGGCATGACCACCAGACTCATCGACGAGGCGTTGTTCGTCGACGGAGACCCACCTCGTCTCGCGGGCGCGCGCTGCTCCGCGTGTACCACCGTGGTCTTCCCCCGACAGGACTCGTGCCCCAAGTGTGCGGACGGGGCCATGTCCACGCATGTGCTGCCGGTGAGCGGGCGCGTGTGGTCGTGGACGCTCCAGGCCTTTGCGCCGAAGCCGCCGTACCGCCCGCCGTCCGGCGGCCACCGGCCCTATCACCTGGGCTATGTGGACCTCGGTGAGGTGCTGGTCGAGGCACTGCTGGCGGTACCCCGCGCGGAGATACGGATCGGTCTGCCGGTCCGGCTCACCATGGTGCCCGCGTACCAGGACGAGGACGGAACCGAGGTTGTGACCTTCGCGTTCCGTCCGGACCCGGACGGGGAGCGATGAGCCGGACCGACGACGTGTACGTGGTCGGGTGCGGGATGCATCCCTTCGGCCGCGACGAGAGCGTCACCGGCATGGACATGGCCGAGCGTGCGATACGCGAGGCCCTGGCCGACGCCGGTGTCGCCTGGGAGGACATCGGCTACGCGGCCGGCGGCTCGGACGTGTCCGGAAAGCCCGACACGCTGGTGGGCCGCCTGGGCCTGACCGGTGTGCCCTTCGTCAATGTGCAGAACGGCTGCGCGACCGGTGCCTCCACCGTGCTCGCGGTGGCCAACGCGCTGCGCGCGGGCGAGGCCTCCCTTGGACTGGCGGTCGGGTTCGACAAGCACGAGCGGGGCGCGTTCCACGTCTCCGCGGCCCGCTACGGTCTGGGCGACTGGTACGCCGAGACCGGCATGATGCTCACGACCCAGTTCTTCGCCCTCAAGACCCAGCGGTATCTGCACGAGCACGGGATCTCGGAGCGCGCGCTGGCGATGGTCGCCGCGCGGGCCTTCCGCAACGGCTCGCACCACCCACTGGCCTGGCGGCGCAAGCCGCTGACGGAGCAGGAGATCCTGGACTCGGCCGAGGTCAGTCCCCCGCTCACCCAGTACATGTTCTGTTCCCCCGGTCAGGGCGCGGCCGCGCTGGTGCTGGCGCGCGGCGAGCGCGCCTTCGACCTGTGTGAACAACCGGTCAGGCTGGCATCGTTGGCCTTCCGGACCCGGCGGTTCGGTTCCTTCGAGGTCTTCTCGCCCTGGCTGCCGCCGGGACCGCACCACAGCCCCAGCGTCGACGCCGCGGAGGCGGTCTTCCACGCGGCAGGAGTGCGGCCCGCGGACGTACAGGTCGCCCAGTTGCAGGACACCGACAGCGGCTCGGAGCTCATCCACCTGGCGGAGACCGGGCTGTGCGGTCATGGCGAGCAGGAGGAGCTGCTGTCCGCCGGGGACACCGATCCGACGGGCCGGATACCGGTCAACACCGACGGCGGCTGCCTGGCCGGCGGAGAGCCCGTCGGCGCCTCCGGGCTGCGGCAGTTCCATGAAGTCGTACGGCAATTGCAGGGCCGGGCGCCCGGTGTGCAGGTGCCGGGCGCTCCCCGGGTGGGCTTCACCCATGTGTACGGGGCGCCCGGGATCAGCGCGTGCTCGGTTCTGACGGTGTGAAAGGCGGCGGGCGAGCCATGCGGCACGGCGAGAAGGCGGCACTGGTGACCGGCGGGGCACGCGGGATCGGCCTGGAGATGTGCCGACAGCTCGCGGACCAGGGGCTGCGGGTCCTGGTCGGGGCGCGACGTCTGGAGGCCGCGGAAGAGGCGTGCCGCGTCATCGGCCCGGCGGCACTGCCGCTGGCCCTGGACGTGACGTCCGCGAAGAGCGTCACGGAAGCGGTCCGAGAAGCGACGGGGCTGACCGGTGGGATCGATGTGCTGGTGAACAACGCGGGCGTGTCCCTGGACCGGGAACTGCGGCCCCCGTATGTCGATGAGGACATCCTGCGGGCGACCCTGGACACGAACCTCACCGGCGCCTGGCGGGTGGCGGAGGCCGTCGTCCCGGGCATGGTGGAAGCCGGCTACGGACGGGTCGTGAACGTCACCAGCTCGTACGGCTCGCTGGCGCTGATGGACTCCGGCAGGCACCCCGCCTACCGGATCTCCAAGACGGCGCTCAACGCCCTGACCCGTATGCTCGCGGCCGAGCTGTCCGGCACGGGCGTCCTGGTCAACGCCGCCGACCCCGGCTGGACCCGCAGCGGCATGGGCGGGCCCTCCGCTCCGCGCGGTCCGGCGGAAGGGGCGGACACCCCGGTCTGGCTGGCGACCCTTCCCGAAGGCGACGAGACGACGGGCGGGCTGTTCGCCGACCGCAAGCCGCTGCCCTGGTGAACCGCCTCAGGTCCGGGACGGGGCCGGCTTCTCCTCGGCGCCGACGATGCGCAGCGCCAGCGCCCTGACCGCCTCCAGCACGGACCGGGAGGGCAGCTGGGACAGCGGTCCGCCCTCCGCCCGCAGCGCCGTGACCAGCATGGTCGTACTGATCAGTGTGCGGACCGCGAGCGCCTGCCCCGCATGCCGGGCCTTCGCCGCCCGAGGGCTGCGAGTCGTGCCCTCGGGCAGATAGTCGTAGCCGCGCTGGACATGCCGCTGCTCGAACTCGTCCCGCAGCACCTTGACACTGCCGTTGGCGGAGGCGACCTGGACCTGGTACAGACGGGCCTCGTCCGGGTTCTGCTCCACCCAGTCCCACACCGCGTCGATGACGCGGACCAGGCCCTCCGCATCACCCGGCTCGGACTCCGGACGCGCCGCCTCCACGACCGCGTTCAGCTGGTCGAAGACCCGTCGCATCGCGAGTTCGAGCAACTCCTCTTTGCCGTCGAAGTGGTAGTAGACGGCGGTGGGCACCACCTGTGCCTCGTCCGCGATGTCCTGGATGCTGGTCTCCGCGAATCCATTGCGGCCGAACACCCGCACGGCGGCGGAGATGATGTGCTGCCGCCGCGAGGGCCGGTGGGCGGGCTGCTTGCCGTTCTTCGTGGTGGCCATCATGCTCCCTGCCGACTGCCGTGAACCCGCGTCCGTGGGCCCTGCGTACTGACCATTGTATCCAGTAACTACTCCCGCCCGACGGCATAATTCCTGCTACGCAAGCGCCTCCGGAGCACCGGGCTCCCGGCATACTTGACACCATGACGACATCCGGAACCCGCGCCGCTCATCGCCCGTCGCGCAAGCAGTGGGTGATCGACGCAGCCACGGAGCTGTTCGCCACCCAGCCGCCGGACGAGGTGACGGTGGCCGACATCGCCGCGCGTGCGGAGATGACCTCGGCAGCGGTGTACTACCACTTCTCCTCCAAGGACCAGGTCCTGGCGGAGGGGATGCGGGTGTTCGCCGCCGCGCTGCGCGAGCAGTTGCAGGCACTCACTCAGGCCCACGAACCCGGCTCGGACATCGGCACGGCGATCACCTCGCTGCTGGCCTGGCTGGGCGAACACCGGTCCGCCGCCACCGTCTTCTTCGTGTCGTCGGCCGGCATGAGCCAGGACGCGGAGGCACTGCGCCAGGAGAGCCGTACCGAACTGCTGGACGAACTGGTGCGGCTGATCCGCAAGGCTCGCGGTCAGGTCTCCGACGCCGAGGCGGCGGTGATCGGCCTGGGCCTGCTGGCACTGCTGGAGACCGCTGCGATCTCGCAGGTCCGGGGCGACGACGTCTACCGGTCGCTGGGGCACCGCTCCTTCGTCCGCGAGGTCGGCAACCTCGCGGAGCGGATCGCCGACCCGGCCACATAAGCCTCGGATCACACCAGCAGGCGGAGGGGCTTGCTCAGCAACTCACCTACGGAGCGCAGATATTCGGCCGCGGGTGCCCCGTCGACGGCACGGTGGTCGAAGGTGAGGCTGAGGGTGAGCACCCGCGTCCGCAGCGGCCGGTCGTCCACCCACTCGACGCCGTCCCTGAGCCGGCCCACCCCGAGGATCGCGACGTTGCCGGGGTTGATCACGGGGGTGAAGAAGTCGACGCCGTATCCGCCGAGCGAGGTGACCGTGAAGGTGGCCCCTTCCAGCTGCGCGGGGGATATCCGCCCTTCGCGTGCGGCCTGGGCCAGGGATCTCGACCGGCGGGCGACCTCGGGCAGCGGCAGCGCTACGGCGTCCTCGATCACGGGGACCATCAGGCCGCCCGGAACGGCCACCGCGAAGCCCAGGTGGACCTCTTCGAGCAGATGGATGCCGTCCTCCCGCACCGTCGCGTTGAGCAGCGGGTGCTCGCGCAGCGCCAGGGCCGCGGCCTTCAGCAGGAAGTCGTTGATGCTGGGCACCGGCAGATCGCTGCCGGCCCACTCCTCCTTGAGCCGGTCCCGCAGGGACACCACGGCGTCCATCCGCACCTCGTAGCCGTGCGTCAGCTGCGCCATCTCCTGGAGGCTGGCGTGCATCCTGCGGGCGATGGTGCCGCGCATCCCGGTGAGTGGGATGACCTTGCTGGGACGAGCGGGAGTGACTTCGGGCGCCGGAGTGACGCCATCCAGATCCGCCCTGCGGATCCGGCCGCCGGGCCCGGTGCCGTTCACCTCGGAGAGATCGATGCCCCGCTCCTTCGCCAGCTTGCGGACCAGCGGTGAGGCGGGGGTGTCGCCCGGCGGGACGAGGGTGACGAGGTCGCCGGGGAGGGCCGCGAGGAAGTCCTCGACGTCCTCGGAGACGATCCGTCCGCCGGGACCGGTGCCCCGTACGGCGGTGAGGTCGACGTCGGCGGCCGCGGCGACCCTCCGGGCGTTGGGTGAGGACAGAAGCCGGTCACCGATGCCCTTCTCACCCGTGCCGTTCACGGAGGGCGCCGCGCCGGCGTCAGGAACAGGCATAGTGGTCCCGGACCCGACCGGCGTCGGTGTTCCCGCCGGATCCGGTGGCTGTTCGCCCTCGGCCAGCAGCCAGCCGATGAGGGCCCCGGCCGGGACGGTGGCCCCGGCCGCGACTACCGGGTGGAACAGTCCCCCGGCCTCCGCCTCGACGTCCACGTCGACCTTGTCGGTGGCCAGCCGCAGCAGGGCGTCGCCCTCCGCGACGGCGGCGCCGGTGGGCACGAGCCATTCGTCGATCGTGCCTTCCTGCATGGTCAGGCCGATCTTCGGCAGCAGAACCTCGACCGCCACGTCGGTCACGACCTTTCGAGGAGACGCCGGCAGCCCTGGGCGATCCGGGTGCGATCGGGGACGTAGGCCTTCTCCAGGACCGGGGAGAAGGGAACGGGCGAGAAAGGGGCGCCGATGCGCAGGACCGGCGCGTCCAGGTGGTCGAAGGCGGCGTCCTGGATCTGGGCGGCGATCTCCGCGCCGAGCCCGCCGAAGGTGACGGCCTCGTGCACCACGAGCACCCGGTTGGTGCGACGGACGGAGGCGAACATCGTCTCGGTGTCCAGGGGCTGCACGGTGCGCGGGTCGATCACCTCGATCTCGACGCCCTCGGCCGCGAGTTCGTCGGCCGCCGCGAGGGCCTCCCCCACCATGCGGCCCAGGGCGATCACGGTGACGTCGCTGCCCTGGCGCGCGGTGTGCGCCTGACCCAGCGGGATGCCGTAGATCTCCTCGGACACCTCGCTGGTGCTGCCGAGCAGGACCTTGTTGAGCATGACGACGACCGGGTTGTCGTCCCGGATGGCCGAGACGGTCAGGCCCTTGGCGGTGTACGCGTCGCACGGCATGACGACCTTGAGGCCGGGCACGTGGGCCAGCCAGGCCTCCAGGCTCTGGCTGTGCTGGGCCGCGGCGCCGAGGCCGGCTCCGGAGGCGGTGGTGATGGTGAGCGGCACGGACAGCGCGCCGCCGAACATGTACTTCATCTTGGCTGCCTGGTTGACGATCTGGTCGAGGCAGACGCCGATGAAGTCCATGAACATGAGGTCGACGACGGGGCGCAGGCCCCGGGCCGCGGCACCCACGCCCAGACCGACGAGGGCGGCTTCGGAGATCGGGGTGTCGATCATGCGGCGGGGGCCGAACTCGTCGAGCAGGTTGTCGAACATGCGGAAGACGCCGCCGTAACCGGCCACGTCCTCGCCGGCGACGAAGACGTTCTCGTCCTCGCGCATGGCCTGGGCGAGTCCCTCGTTGAAGGCCTTGACGTAGGTCAGTTTGCGGGCCGCGGCGTTCGGGACGACGGCCGGTGCTTCGGTGGTGGTGGTCATGGCGGTCACCCTGAGTAGACGTTGAGCAGCAGGTCGGCGGGGTCGGGCAGGGGGCTGGTCTCGGCGTACGCGATGGCCTCGGCGATCTCGTCGCGGGTGCGCTGCCATACGTCGTCCAGCTCCGCGCGGGTCGCCGTGCCGTCGGCGACGGCACGGGTCTCCAGCAGGTCGATGGGGTCGCGGGCCTTCCACTCGGCGACCTCCTCGTCCGAGCGGTAGGGGTGCCGCAGGCCCTTGACGCCCTGGTGGTCGAAGAAGCGGTAGGTCTTGGCCTCGATCATCATCGGGCCCGCGCCCGACCGGGCCCGTTCGACGGCGTCGGCAGCGGCGCGATGGACGGCGACCGCGTCCATGCCGTCGACGATCACGCTGGGCATGCCGTAGGCGGCGGCCCGCTCGGCAACGTCGTTGATCAACATGTGCTTCGACTGTGGCGTGAATTCGGCGTAGCCGTTGTTCTCGCACACGAAGACGACGGGCAGGCCGAGGATCGCGGCCATGTTGGCGCCCTCGTGGAAGGCGCCGATGTTGGTGGCGCCGTCGCCGAAGAAGGTCACGGCGACGCTGTCCTCGCCCTTGTAGCGGGCGGCGAAGGCGGCACCCACGGCGATCGGGACGCCCGCCCCGACGATGCCGTTGGCGCCGAGCATGCCGCGGGTGAGGTCGTTTATGTGCATGCTGCCGCCGCGGCCGAGGCAGGCGCCGGTGACGCGTCCGTACAGCTCGGCGTACATCTCGCGGAGGCCGACGCCCTTGGCCACGGCGTGCCCGTGGCCGCGGTGGGTGGAGGTGATCTGGTCGTCGTCGCGCAGGGCCGCCATGACGCCGGCGGCCACGGCTTCCTGGCCGACATACAGGTGCAGGAAGCCGGGCAGCTTGCCGGCCTCCATGAGTTTGCCCGCCTCGGTCTCGAACAGCCGGATGCGCACCATGCGCTCGTGCAGATCCCTGATGACCTGCGCGGATACCTGGTGCGCGGCCGCATCGGCCGACTTCTTCTGAGCCATCGTCCGCCCCTTCGCCCGAGGGAGGTGTGCCACGGAAGTGGACTTTCTAGTGTCTGTCTACAGTAACCAGCACCACGCACCTTACTGAACAGGTTCTCTAATTACTACGCCCCGGACCCGACTCCTCGCCCCGGTCGTCCACCAGCTCCACCGCATTGCCCTCCGGATCCGTCCAGAAGGTGATCCGCCGACCGTGCGCGCGGACGACGACCGGGTCCGACAGGGGCTTGGCGCCCGCGGCCCTCAGCGCGGCCACCAGGGGGTCCACGTCGTCGACGTAGAAGGTGAGATACGACAGCCCCTGACGTCCGGCCAGCGGATGCGCCGCACGGGCCGGCACCGCGGGCGACGAGGGAAGAATCAGCTTGACGCACCCCCCGGAGGGCACCTGCAGCCAGACGACGACCAGCTCGCCGCCCAGTCCGGCCGGGCCGCCGACGGCCACCGGCACGCGCGAGCGGTGCACAGCGCGACAACCGATCACGTCGCGGTAGAAGCGCTCCATCGACCCCAAGTCCCGTACCACCAGGCCCACCTCGAACGGTCGGACCATGACCATCGCACCCACCCCCACCGGTGACCGAGCCGCAACTTCGCCACTTTCTATTGACAGACCACACTAAGTCCTGTTGCAGTTTCGGACACAGCCCAGCTGTCGCATTCCGAAGCCGGTCACCGGCTCGCGGCTGGGAGGATTGTGAGGACATCGTGGTCCAGACCAGTTCGCCGGAGATCCGGGAGACAGACGCCGACCGCACCCCGCCCTCGGCCCCCGAATACTCCTCGTGGATCAGCCAGGACCGGTCCACCGACGCCGCGTCCCTGACGATGCGGCAGGAGGCCGCCGAACTCGTCGAGCGCGTGATGGCGCACTACCGCGCCAACACGACGCACGAGGCGGACGGCCAGTGGACGGAACCCGTCGCCAACTACCTCGACGCCGACCGCTGGCAACGCGAGATGGACGCCGTCCACCGGAGCGTCCCGCTGCCGCTCGCCATGTCCTGCGAACTGCCCGGACCGAACACCTACAAGGCGATCGACGTGCTGGGCATCCCCGTGCTGATCACCCGGGACCGCCAGGGCGCCGTACACGCGATGATCAACGCGTGCCGGCACCGGGGGGCCAAGCTCCTCGAACCCGGCTGCGGGGTGTCGAGGCGGCTCACCTGCCCGTACCACTCGTGGTCGTACGACCTGTCCGGCGAACTGCGGGGTGTCTACGCCGAGAAGACCTTCGGCGACGTTCCGCGCGAGGGGCGCAGCCTGGTCAGGCTTCCGGCCGGGGAGCGGGCGGGGATCGTCTTCGTCTCGCTGGACCCGGCGGCCGAGCCCGACCTGGACGCCTGGCTGGGCGATCTGCAGCCGCTTCTCGAGGGTATGCGGCTGGCGGAGTGCCACCACTACGCCACCAGCGAGCTGACCAGTCCCAACTGGAAGGTCACCCTCGACGGATATCTGGAGACGTACCACTTCGCCTCGCTGCACCCGAAGACGGTGTTCGAGACGAACCTCTCCAACATGATGGCCCACGACACCTGGGGCCCCCACCAGCGCATCGCACCGGCCCTGCGCCCCATCGCGCAGGCGGTCGAGCTGCCCCCGGACCAGCGCGATCCCGGCGACTGCGTCGGGCCCATCTACTGGCTCTTCCCGGGCCTCGCGATCGCCGGCGGCTGGCGCCAGAAGATCGCCGTCTCCCTGGTTCTCCCCCGGACGGCCACCGAGTCGGTGACCCAGCAGATCATCCTGCTGCGGGAGCCGGCGGTCACCGAGGAGGAGCGCCAGGCCGCCGACCAATTCGGCGAGTGGTTCCACGAGGTGGTCCGCGACGAGGACTACGCGACCACCTACGGAGTCCAGCAGGGTCTCAAGGCCCTCGACGGGACCGATTTCGTCTTCGGACGCAACGAGCCCGGACTCCAGCACCTCCACCGCACCATCCACCAACACCTGGAAGACGGCGCCCAAGCCGCCAGAGCCACCAGGTGACGAACCAACAACACTCGCGGGAGAACAGCATGGTGGCTACGGGCAGCCTCGACGGACGTGTCGCGGTGATCACGGGCAGCACGCGCAGCATCGGCCGCGCCATCGCCGAGGCCTTCGTGGCCGACGGCGCCACGGTCGTCATCAGCGGCCGTTCCGAGATCAAGGGCAAGCAGGCCCTGGAGGAGATGGGCGCCGGGGACCGGGCCGTCTTCCACCCCTGCGACGCCAACAGCCAGGAGGACATCGAGGGCCTCGCCGACTTCGCCGCCGAGCGCTTCGGCCGGCTCGACATCTGGGTCAACAACGTCGGCGGCAGCTCCGGCTTCGCCCCCATCCACCAGCTCAGCGACGAGGCGTGGCACGACGCCCTCAGGCTGAACGTCAACGGCTACTTCTACGGCACCCGACGGGCGCTGCCGAAGATGCTGGAAGGCGGCTGGGGCCGCATCATCAACATCTCCTCCGTCGAGGGCAAGCAGGCCAACAAGCCGGGGATCAGCCACTACATCACCAACAAGCACGCGATCCACGGCCTCACCAAGGCGACCGCCTTCGAGTACGGCACCCAGGGCATCACCTGCAACGCCATCTGCCCCGGCGCCGTCGACACCGACCTGATGCGCGCCGCGGGGCCGGCCGCTGCCGAGGCCGAGGGCATCAGTTACGAGGAATGGCTGAGCCGCTTCGCCGAGCACGCCGCGACCAAGAAGATCACCACGGTGGAGCAGATCGCGGCCGTCGCCTCGCTGCTCGCGAGCGAGGCCGGCACAGGAATCACCGGCGCACTGATCAGTGTCGACGGCGGAACGGCGCAGTGGTAGGCGCGGGTACGGACAGCGGGAGACCTCGGTCATGAAGAGCTGGATCACGGACTGGCAGCGCAGTGAGCGACTGCCGCACTACACCCGCGCCAACGCGGGCGAGACCCTGCCGGAACCCGCCAGCCCGCTGGGCTGGACCCTGGTCTGGGGGCAGGGCCTGCAGGGCTGGCGTCGCGGCTTCGTCGGGTTCGGCATCTATCGCGAGGAGGAGGTGGCCGGCCCGCGACCGCCGTTCGTCGGGATGTTCGGCGGCCACTTCTACCTGAACCTGTCCCACATGCGGCTGTTCGGCATCCGTATGGGCCAGACGGCGGACCAGATCGACGCGGCCTTCGTCGGACAGCGCTCCGACACTCCGGTGTACCTGGCGCACCCGGACGACCAGGACGAGGAGCTGACCGCCAAGGCGGGCGGGACGCTTCAGCGGATGCTCGGCCAGAGCGGCTTCCCGGAGGCCAACGGCGACCGGCAGCGTCTGCGCGCACTGCGCCGCTCCCGGCCCGACCTGACGCGGCTGTCCGAGGCCGAACTGGTGGCGTACGCACGGTCGTTGCTGGACGAGGTGGAGACGACCTTCCAGCGGCACGTCGAGTCCTCGCTGCCCGCATCCGTGGGACCGGCGATCCTCGGCCCGCTGTGCGCGAGCGTGGACCGCCCCGGCGCCATGCTCGACCTGATCGGCGGTCTGGGCGACGTCGACTCCGCCTCCCCCTCGACCGGGCTATGGACGCTGTCACGGCAGGTGGCGGCCTCAACCGAGCTGAGCGCGCTCTTCGACCGGGGTCCGGCCGCCGTGGAGCAGGCCCTCGACGGGGCGAGCGGCGACGTGAAGACGTTCCGCGACGCCTTCGAGGAGTTCCTGGCCGAGTCCGGCGACCGCGGCCCCAACGAGTGGGACATCCACGCGCTGTCCTGGGAGGCCGCGCCCGTCCAGGCGCTGGCCCTGGTCGACCGGATCCGCCACAGTCCCGACGACGACTCCCCCGCCGCCCGCCGGACACGGCTGACCGAACGGCGCGAGCAGACAGCACAGGAGATCCGGGCCGTGCTGCCCGAGGAGACACAGCCCATGTTCGACGCCGGCATGCACGCCTCCCAGGTGTGGATCCCGGCCCGCGAACGCACCAAGGCGAACTGCGTCACCGTCGTCAACGAGATCCGCATGGCCGTACGGGAGCTCGGTCGCCGCGGCGTCGAGGCGGGGCTCTTCGCCCGGCCCGAGGACGTGATGATGCTGCTGGACACCGAGCTCGACGACTATGTCGCCGCCCCGGAGTCCTTCGGTCCCGTCATCGCGCGGCGGCTCGAGGAGTACGCCGCCCTGCACGACCTGGAACCGCCGTTCTTCGTCGCGGAGGACGCGCAGACCGACATCGGCACCTGGCCGCGGCGCGCCGAGGAGCGGACGCAGGCGGCCGTCGAGGGTGATGTCCTCGGCGGTGTCGGCGGCAGCCACGGCACCTACACGGGCCGCGTGCGGGTGGTCACCGACCCGGCCTCGTGCGAGGCGCTGGAGCCCGGGGAGGTGCTGGTCGCACCGATCACGGACGCGGCCTGGACCCCGCTGTTCCTGGTCGCCGGAGCGGCCGTGGTGGACGTGGGCGCGCTCAACAGCCACGCCGTGGTGGTCTGCCGCGAACTGGGCATCCCGGCCGTCATCTCCGTCGAGGGCGGGACACAGCGCCTGCGGGACGGAATGGTGATCACGGTCGACGGTGACCAGGGCACGGTCACCGTGGACAGCGTCCCGGCGCCGCTCGGCATCTGAAGCACCGCGGGCCCGTCGCTCCCCTGCACCGGGGCGACGGGCCCGCGGGCACGACCGCGAAAGGAATCCCGTGGCCGAGGAAATCATCGTCGCCGGCTGGATGGACTACGAGCCCGCCGACCGCGACACCATGCTGAAGGCCCTCGTCGAGCTGGGCCGGCGCACCCGCGAGCACGAACCCGGCTGTCTGGACTACGCCATGACCGCCGATCCCGCCGACGAGCGGCGTATCCGGGTGTACGAGCACTGGACCTCCCGGCAGGCCCTCGACGAGCACTTCTCCACCGCGCACATCAAGGACTTCCGAGCGGCCGTGGCGGGGCTGACCCGAGTCGGGGTCTCCCTGACGGCCCACACCGTCGCCGCGTCACACCCCATGCGCTGAAACGGCGCCCCCCGCCCGGGGGGCGCCGTTTCAGCGTGCCGGACGGGGCCGTTTCAGCCGGAATCGCCCAGGCGGACCAGCATCTTGCCGACGTTTCCGCCGCCGAGCAGGGACAGCAGCGCCCCCGGGGCGTTCTCCAGGCCGTCCACCACCGTCTCGCGCGTGGTGATCCGGCCCTCGGCGAGCCAGCCCGCGACCCGCTGCTCGAACTCCGGCCGCAGGTCGTCGTGGTCGCGGACGATGAAACCGCACAGCGTCAGCCGCTTGAGGACCGCCTGGATCAAATGGTTGATGTCCACGGTCCGTCGGGCGCCGCCGAACTGCGACATCATGCCGCACAGGGCGACCCGGCCACCGGTCCGCAGCGCGTGCAGGGCGGCGGCGAGCTGCTCTCCGCCGACGTTGTCGAAGTAGACGTCGATGCCGTCGGGTGCCATCCGGGCCAGGGCGTCGCGCACCGGCTCGGCACGGTAGTCCGCGGCGGCGTCGTAGCCGAACTCCTTGACCAGCAGGGCGCACTTGTCCGGCCCGCCGGCGGTGCCGACGACTCGGTCCGCGCCCAGCAGGCGCGCGAACTGGCCGGCGGCGGTGCCGACGGCCCCGGCCGCCGCCGACACGAAGACGGTGTCGCCGGGTCGCAGCGCCGCGACCCGGACCAGGCCCACGTACGCGGTGAATCCGGTCTGGCCGAGCAGACCCAACCAGGTGGGCAGCGGGGCGAGTTGCGGGTCGATGCGATCGGCTCCGTCGGTGTCCGCCGCGTCCAGCACGGCCCGCTCCCGCCAGCCCAGTTGGTGGCGGACGAAGGCACCGGGCGGCACGCCGTGACAGCGGCTCTCCTCCACGACACCGAGGGCCCGGCCGTCGAGCGGTGATCCGGGGGTGAAGTTGTGCGTGTAGTGCTTCTCGGTGCTCTCCAGCCGCCCGCGCATGGACGGGTCGACGCTCATGTAGAGGTTGCGGACGAGGAGTTGGCCCTCACCGAGGGGCGGCAGGGGGCGTTCCTCTACGGCGAAGTCACTGGGGGCCGGCTCTTTTTCGGGGCGGCGTACCAGACAGACCACCCGGGTGGTGCGCGGGGACACGGCGTCACCCCTCCGGCCGGGGCGGGGTACGCCGCTGTGCGAGGCGGCCGACCCAGCCGGCCATCTGGAGGTCGGCGTGGCGCAGTTCGCCCGACTGCCACCGGGCCTGGAAGTCGAAGACGCCCTGTGCCCCGGTGCTGGGGTCGGTCACCTCGACGAGTCCGTCCTCGGTGAGCCGGTACACATGCCCGGTCAGCGGGTGGATCACTTGCTTGGACATGGGGGCCTCACTCCTGCACTCGGCGGCGCACGCCGCGCTTGGTCACGGTCACCGGGCCCTCGACCCGCAGCCGGCAGGCGAGCCGGGTCAGGCCGTCCACCGGCCTGCGCAGGGCCTCGATGCCCTCGCGCTCCAACGGGCCCACGGGGGAACAGTTCTCGGCGCCGTCCTCCACCTGGACGAAGCAGGTACGGCAGGTGCCCTTGCCGCCGCAGACGGTGGGCCAGCGGTAGCCGAGCCGCTGGGCGGCGGTGAACAGGTCCTCGCCGTCGAGGACTTCGAGCTCGACGCCCAGGGGTCTGACCGCCACGCGGTGGGTCACTTCTCCATCCACTGGTCGAGCGTCCGGTTGAAGTGGCGGATGCGGCTCTCCTGGTAGTTGGCCAGGGTGATGCCCGGCTTGCGCATCGCCTTGAGGCCCTGCTGGACGTAGGGGAGGTTTTCGCAGTCCTGGTCGAAGACAGGGCCGAGCACGCCGAGTTCGGGGATGTCGGCGAAGAGCATGTCCTCCGGCACCCAGCGGATCTTCACCGGGGGCGGCATCTCGCCGGGCTGCTTCGGGGAGGACATGAAGATGATCTCCGCGGTGCAGGAGTCCGGGTCTAGGCCGTTGGGCCGGAACCGGTAGATGATGTTGGACTTGGCGCCGCCCCAGGGGTTGAAGTTGGGGAACAGCAAGTAGTTGATGGCGTCCAGCAGTTCGGTGTCGGCGGTCTGCGAGAAGTCCTGCTGCGAGGTGGCCGCCAGTTGCGCGCGCATCCGCTCGGCGAGGACCTGGCGGGCGGTGCCGCCCGGCGGGATCGCCGGCATTTCGTCGCCCTCCTGCATCACCAGGTCACGGCCCTGGGCCGCGGCGTAGAACGAACGCGAGTCGTAGAACGTCTCGAGGACGTCCTCCTCCGTGACGGAGTCCGCCACGTGCGGGCTGGGCGCGCCCTGGATGTTGATCATCCGGTTCCAGTTCGGCTGGTCCGCCATGACGTCGTACTGGGAGTTGGCGTCGGCGAGCCACGGCAGCATCTGCGGGTGGGTGGCGATCACGTGGAAGGACTCGATGAACGCGTCCTGTGCGATCTTCCAGTTGCAGGGCAGCACCTTGGCGATGTGCAGCGACTTGTAGCGGTTCTCCAGTGGCCAGATGTAGTAGTCGTCGAAGGTGCCGCGGTAGGAGTCGAAGGACTCCGCGTACGGGTCCATGTTGATGAAGACGAAGCCGCGCCAGGTGGCCACCCGGGCCTCGGGGAGGGCGAACTTCTCCGGGGTGACGTGCGGGAAGTCCCAGGCACAGGGCGGGGTCTGCATCGTGCCGTCGAGGTTCCAGGCGAAGCCGTGGAACGAGCAGCGGAACTCGCTGACGTTGCCGCCGCCGGTGCGCAGTTTGCGTCCGCGGTGCAGGCAGACGTTGACGAAGGCGCGGATCTCCTCAGGGGCCGTGCGCACGACGATGAGCGAGTCGTCGCCGATCTCGTAGACCTCGTGGTCGCCGACCTCGGGAATCTCGCTCTCCAGGCAGGCGAACTGCCAGACACGGCGCCACACCTGCCGCATCTCGCGTTCGGCCCATTCGCGGGAGGTGAAGCGGGCGGTGTCGATGTCCTCGCTGCCGAGGTGGTCGTTCCGCTCGTACCTCAGGGCGGGGGGAACAGGGCGGCTGTCCTGGTCGAGGTAGTCCTGGACGCTGGGCCCGGGGCACCGCGCCGTGCCCAGCTCCGATGTTTCGTCCATCATCTCTCCTCCGGCAGAAACTTTAGAGTGAGTGTAGTTACCGGTTGCGGTCGGGAGCAACACTCGCGACGGTGAACGAGCCCGCATCTGCCGAGGTCATCGCGGAATCAGCTTGAGATCCAGGATTTTCTTGCGGCGACCCTCTCCCCAAGCACGCCGGGGCATGTCACACTCCGACCCACTTGAGGCTGTAGTGCCTCATAAGTTTCTCCGTCCCGGAACGGTCTTGCCCGTCCCGGACCCAGCGCCCCGGGGCTCTCACCCCGGTGGCCCGCGCCGTACCCCACGCCGGCGATCCACGCAGCCCTGCCTTCCCCAGCACCTCTTGCGTGCGCCACACCACGGGAGTACTCAACGATGAGTTCCAGACCCGGTCGCGCGGTCCGCCGCGCCCTCACCGCGATCGTCCCCGTCACTGCCCTGCTCACCCTGGCGGCGTGCGGCAGCGGCACGACCCCGGCCGCCGACTCCTCGCAGGCGGCGGCGCCCGGATCGCCCGGCCTGACGGCGGCCCGCGCGGCTCTGAAGACGTATGCGCAGCGCCCGGCCGCGATCTCCGTCACCCAGCCGGTCGGCAAGAAGATCCCCAAGGGCAAGAAGATCGACTTCATCCTGTGCGGCGTCCAGTCCTGCAAGGACCTCGCCGACTTCTTCACCGGCGCCGCGGGACAACTCGGCTGGAAGGTGAAGCAGATCGCCACCCAGGGCACGCCGGAGTCCGTCCAGGCCGCCTACGAACAGGCCGTACGCGACAAGCCGGACGCCGTCGTCGCCTCCGGTTTCCCGCGTGCCGTCTACGCCAAGCAGCTGGCACAGCTGAAGGCGGCCGGTATCCCCGTCATCCAGTCCAACGCCGACGACGTGGTGGGCGACGGCATCTCCCTGCTGAAGAACGGGCCGAAGGACGTCGGCATCCAGGGCCGGATGCTCGCCTCGTGGGTGGTGTCGAACAGCGGCGCCCAGGCGAACACCGTGTACTTCGATCTGCCGGCGTACACGATCCTCAAGCCCGTCAAGGACTCCTTCGCGGCCAACTACAAGAAGTGGTGCGCCGGTTGCGCGCTGGACAACGTCGACGTGCCGATCACCGCGGTGGGCAAGGACATGCCGGACCGCGTGGTGTCGTATCTCCGCTCACACCCGAAGGTGACCCATGTCGTCTTCTCCCTGGGCCTGCTCAACGTGGGCGTACCGGCCGCGCTGAAGACCGCCGGCATCACCGGCAAGCACATCGTGGTCAACGTCGGTGACGCGCAGAACTACCAGTACATCCAGAGCGGTCTCACCGACGGCGCGATGGCGCTGAACTCCCATGAGACGGCCTGGCTCCAGGTCGACGCGCTGGCCCGGCACTTCACCGGCCAGTCCATGGCCGTGGACCAGAAGGCGGCACTGCCCAACATGCTCGTCACCAAGGACAACCTGCCTTCCGCCGATGGTGACTTCCCGATCGTCGAGAGCTACCAGAAGCAGTTCAAGGCGCTCTGGGGCCTGAGTTGACCGGGCCGGTACTGCGTGTGGCCGCCCTGTCGAAGCGATTCGGCGGCACCCAGGCACTGAGGGACGTGGATCTCGAGGTCGCCCCCGGCGAGATTCACGCCCTCATCGGGCCCAACGGCTCCGGCAAGTCCACCCTCATCAAGATCCTCGCCGGCTTCCACCACGCGGAGCCGGGTGCGGTGGCCGAACTCGACGGCGAGCCCTTCGACCTCGGCCATGTCACGGCCTCCCGCCACGACCGGCTCCGCTTCGTCCACCAGGAGCTGGGGCTGGTGGGCGAGTTGAGCGCCATCGACAATCTGGCGCTCAGCCACGGCTTCGCCCGCACGGCGTTCGGCAACATCCGCTGGCCGGAGATGGAGCGACGGACGACCGCCCTCGTCGAACGGTTCGGTCTCGGCATCGACGTACGCCGTCCCCTGGTGACGGCGACCCCGGTGCAGCGCGCGGTGGTGGCCATCGCCGCCGCGCTGCAGGGCTGGGAGGGCGGCCGCGGTGTCCTGGTGCTCGACGAGCCCACCGCCGTGCTGCCGCCCGGCGAGGTGGCCCGCCTCTTCGACATCGTGCGGGAGGTCCGCGACGACGGCGCCGGTGTCCTGTACGTCTCGCACCGGATGGACGAGATCTTCGCGCTCGCCGACCGGGTCACCGTCATCCGCGGCGGACGCCGGATCGCCACGCGCCGGGTCGCCGAGCTCACTCCGCGCTCGCTGGCGGAACTGATGGCGGGCGAGGAGACGGAGACCGACCACCGCCCGGCGCCCTCCGCCGGTCCCGCCGACCCCGTACTGGAGGTCCGTGACCTGTGGGCCGGGCCCCTGCGGGGAGTCGACCTCGACCTGGCCAGGGGCGAGCGTCTGGGCATCACCGGTCTGGTCGGCTCCGGCCACGAGATCGTGCCGTACGTGGTGTGCGGGGCCCATGCCGGGGCGGTGAGCGGCAGGCTGCGGCTGCCGGAACGCTCCGAGCAGTGGACCGAGGCGCGTGACGCCGACGCCCTGGGCCTTCCCCTGGTCCCGGCGGACCGGGCGGGCGAGGGAGTGATCGGCGACTTCTCGGTCGGCGAGAACCTCACCCTCCCGCTCCTGCACCGGCTACGCGCCCGGGCCGGGCGACTGCACCGGCGCCGCGAGTCCGCCCTGGCGGAGGACTGGATCAGCCGGGTCGGGGTGCGTACGGCGGGACCCGGGGCGCGGATCACCACCCTGAGCGGCGGCAACCAGCAGAAGGTCGTCATGGCCCGCTGTCTGGCACAGCGCCCGCCCGTGCTGGCGCTGTGCGAACCCACGGCGGGCGTGGACGTCGCCACCCGGCTGCAGCTCTACGACCTGATAGAGCGTCAGGCCGACGAGGGCATGGGCGTCATCGTGTGCTCCTCCGACACGCAGGACCTGCTCGCGCTGTGCACCCGCGTCCTGGTGGTGCGCCACGGCCGGATCGCACGGGAGATCAGTGGCCGGGACATCACCGAGCCCGCGCTCGTGCACGCCATGGAAGGAACCGAGTGACATGAGCCTTGGAAGGGACCCTCTGACATGACATCCACACCGACCCGGGCGGCGGAGCTACCGCCGTCCGCACCGCACAGGTCCGCGGTGTTCGTCCCCGGCGCACTGGGCCGGCGGGCGGTGACCGCCCTGTCGTTCCGGAACATCGGCGCCGTATACGTGTGGCTGGTCATCGTCGTGCTCTTCTCCGTGTGGGCGCCGGACACGTTCCCGACCATCATCACGGTCAAGCAGGTACTGAACGGCAACGCCGTGGCCGGCCTGGTGGCACTCAGCGTCGTACCGCCACTGGCCGCACGCGTCTTCGACCTCTCGGTCGCCTACACCATGTCGCTCACCAGCGTGCTGACCGCCCGCTTCCTGGTCTCCGCCGGACTCGGTCCCGGCGCGGCGATCACCCTGGCGATGGCCGCCGCACTGCTGATCGGAGTCGTCAACGGGATCGTGGTGGTGGTCCTGCGCGTCGACTCGTTCATCGCCACCCTGGCCACCGGCGCGCTGATCCAGTCACTGATCACCATGGTCACCAACGACAGCTCCATCACCGGTGTGCAGCTGCTCGCCAAGCCGTTCGCGAGCATCGCCCAGCTGGACGCGGGCGGCATCACCCTGCCGGTGCTGTATCTGCTGCTCGCCGCGCTCGCCATCTGGTTCCTGCTGGAACACACCGCCACCGGGCGCCGGTTGTACGCGACCGGCTTCAACGCCGACGCGGCCCGGCTGCAGGGCGTGCGCACCGACCGGCTGCGCTTTCTGACCCTGGTGACCTCAGCGCTGCTCTCCGGCTTTGCCGGCATCGTCTTCGCGTCCTCGGTCGGATCCGGCTCGCCGACCGCGGGCACCCCGTATCTGCTGTCGGCCTACGCCGCCGCCTTCGTCGGGGCGACCCAGTTGCGCGCGGGCCGCTTCAACGCCTGGGGCACGGTTCTCGCCGTCCTCCTGCTCGGCACGGGCATCACCGGACTCGGGCTCGCCACCAGCGCGCAGTGGGCCGCGAGCCTGTTCACCGGCTCGGTCCTCATCGTGGCGCTGGTCCTCACGGGTGGCCGGATCGCCCTGCCTGCCGTGCTGCGCCGCCGGAAGGGAATCCCCTCGAATGCCGGCGCCGAGACTCCAACGGAGAGCGGCGTCCTGCCTGCCACCGGCAAGGAGACCTGACAATGAAGGCTGTGCAGTACTGGAGGGTGGGACACGCCCCTGAGGTCGTCGAGGTTCCCGCGCCCGAACCGGGCCCGGGCCAGGTGCTGTTGAAGGTGACGGCGGCGGGCCTGTGCCACTCCGACCTGGCGGTCATGGGCTGGCCCGAAGAGCAGTTCCCCTACCTGCTGCCGATGACGCTCGGCCACGAGGGTGTCGGCACGGTCGCGGCCGTGGGCAGCGGTGTCACGGCAGTGTCGGAAGGCGACGACGTGGCGGTGTACGGCCCGCGGGGCTGCGGGCACTGCCACAACTGCGCCCAGGGCAAGGAGAACTGCTGCCCGCGCGCCGCCGGGCTCGGGATCCTGCCGCCGGGACTCGGCTCCCCCGGTGCGCTCGCCGAGTACATGCTGGTGGACTCGCCCCGCCACCTGGTGCCGCTGAACGGACTGGACCCGGTGCAGGCCGCCCCGCTCACCGACGCGGGGCTGACGCCCTATCACGCGATCAGGAAGTCACTGCCCAAGCTGGTCCCGGGCAGCACGGCGGTGGTGATCGGGGTCGGCGGCCTGGGTCATCTCGCCGTACAGCTGCTCCGCGCCCTGACACCGGCCAGGGTGGTCGCCCTCGACGTGAGCAAGGAGAAGCTCGAGCTGGCACGCACCGTCGGCGCCCACGAGACGCTCCTCTCCGACGGCGCGGCGGCCGCAGGGATCCGGGAGTTCACCGGCGGGACGGGAGCGGACGTGGTGCTGGACTTCGTGGGAGCAGAGGCGACGCTCGCGGTGGCCGCGGCGTCGGTGGCGGTGGCGGGCGACGTGACGATCGTCGGCATCGGCGGCGGCACCCTGGCGGTAGGCTTCGGCGGCGGGCTGCCGTTCGAGGTCTCCGCCTCGTTCCCCTACTGGGGCAGCCGCCCGGAACTCATCGAGGTCGTCGAGCTGGCGCGACAGGGCCTGGTCTCCTCCCACGTCGAGACGTTCACCCTCGACGAGGCGCCGACGGCCTACGAGCGTCTGCACGCCGGCGACATCAACGGCCGTGCAGTGGTCCTGCCGCACGGTTGAGCCGCGACCCGTGCAGGGCCGACGCCCGAGCCCCGCTCAGGTGCCGGCCCGCTCCTCTGCCGGGTTTCGCCCACTCACCGTCCGCCCCACACACCGCCGCAGCACCGTCATGAACTCCGGCGTCTCCCACGGCCCCCGGTCCACCCGGCCGGTGTCGTCCACGCCCAGGTCCTGTACGTCGTAACGGCCCCTGCAGTGCCCGAGGGTGAAGTAGCAGACCTCGCCGAGACCGTGCCGGTTGAGATACAGCACCGGCCGGGGCGCGGCGTCGAGGGCCGCCGTGTCACCCTCGGCGAAACCGCGGCACGGCCCCGTGTACTCGGCATGGAGCAGCACCTCCAACTCCCCGTGCAGTTCGCACACGTACAGCTCGTCGGTGACCGTGAACGGGCCGATCCCGGCGACCAGCGGATGCTCGGGTCGGGTCACCCGCACCTCGTACGGCTCGATCGGCGGATGGGCCAGGAACTGGCTGCCGAGCACCGGCGCCAGTTCCCCCAGGAGCCTCGGGGTCGTGAACACCCGCGGTCCGTCACTCGCCGAGGGCTCGATCACCGAGTTGGTGCCGTGCAGGGCGAGCCAGCGTCCGCCCCGCTCGACGAACCGGGCGAGCGCGGCCCGCTGCGCCGGGCGGGGCCGGACGTCACAGGTGTAGGTGACCAGCAGGTCGGCCTTCTCGAGCGCGGCCAGGCAGTCGTAGTCCTGATACACGGTGGTGCGCACCCGTGGATGCTCACCGAGCAGCTCCAGCAGCCGAAGCCGCGCGTAGTCGTAGTCGTGCCAGCGGCCGCCGCAGACCAACACGGCGTCCAGGCGGCCGGCCGGGCCCGCCACGGCTCAGTACTGGACGCGGGTGAGCAGCCCGCCGTCCACCACGAGGTTGACCCCGACGCAGAAGGAGCCGGTCCGCCCGAGCAGGAACGCCACCGCCGCTGCCACGTCCTCCGCGGTGCCGTAACGGCCGATCGGGAGCTTGGCGAGCACCTCCTCGTACACCTCCGGGCGGCTGGTGCGGATCGTCTCCCAGGCGCCGCTGGGGAAGTCGATCGGGCCGGGCGAGACGGTGTTGACGCGGATGCCCTTCGGCGCGAGGGCGTGCGCGAGGGCCGAGGCGTGCTGGACCACGGCTGCCTTGAGCGCGGAGTACGAGTTCGCTCCGGCCGGGCGCGCGGTGTCGGAGGCGTTGGTGGTGCCGATGGCGACGACGGCGGCCCGGTCGGAGGCCTCCAGGTGGGGCAGGGCCGCCTCGACGAGTCCCGCGAACGGGATCAGGTCGCCGCGCAGGCTGGCCTCCCAGGACTCGGGGCCCTTCACGTTGCCCGCCGACACGTTGGACACCAGCAGGTCCAGGCCGCCGAGTTCACCGGCCGCGCGCTGCACGAAGCCCGCGAGCGCGGCCGGGTCGGTGACGTCGACCGGTTCCGCGAACACCGTGGCCCCCTCGCCGCGCAGTTCGGCGGCGGCCTTGGCCAAGCCTTCCTCGCCACGGGCGCACAGGGCCAGCGCACAGCCCTCGGCCGCCAGGGTGGTGGCGATCGCCCGCCCGATGCCCCGGCTCGCGCCGGTCACCAGCGCCTTCGCGCCTGTCAGTCCCAGATCCATCGATGTCACTCCTTTGTGATTGCCGAATGCGATTGCCGAATGTGACTGCGGAATGCGGCTGCGGAATGCGGCTGCCGAATGCTGCTGCTGAAAGGAACCCGGCGCCTCAGTTGCCGGGAAGCTGCGAGAACGGCATGCGGTCCACCCGCGGCTCCGGCGGCAGCTTCAGCACCCGTTCGCCGATCAGGTTGCGCTGGATCTGGTCGGTGCCTCCGGCCAGCCGATAGCCGGGGGCGCCGAGCAGGTGCTGCGCCCAGGCGAAGGTGCCCGCCTCCCCGGTGTCGGCGCTGATCCGCGCGCCCATCAGCTCGGTGGCGACCTGTCCTGTGCGGGTGAGCAGGTCGGAGGCCATGAGTTTGGTCAGCGACGCCTCCGGGCCCGGCCGGCCGCCGGCGGCGCTCGTCCTGGCGACGCGGTCCACGGTGGCCGCGCGCAGGGCGGCGCGTACGTACAGGTCGGCGAGGCGCTGGCGGACCAGCGGGTCCTCGGTGCGGCCGAGGGAGCGGGCGAGTGCGAGGACATCCGCGAACGTGCCGCCCTTACGGCGGTTGCCGCCGCCGGAGGCGGTCCGCTCGAAGGCGAGGGTGGTGGTGGCGACCTCCCATCCCTGGCCCGGTCGCCCTATCCGCAGCCGGTCCGGAACACGGACGCCGCTGAGGAAGACCTCGTTGAAGGAGGCGCCGCCGCTCATCTGACGGATGGGGCGCACCTCCACGCCGGTGGCGTCCATCGGGACCAGGAATGCGGTGATGCCGGCTTGTTTGACCACGTCCGGGTCGGTGCGGGCGAGCAGCAGACCGTAGTCGGCGAACTGGGCGCCCGAGGTCCACACCTTCTGACCGTCGATCACCCACTCGTCGCCTTCTTGGCGGGCACGGGTGCGCAGGGCCGCGAGGTCGGATCCGGCACCGGGTTCGCTGAAGAGCTGGCAGGCCAGCAGGTCGGTGCGCAGGAACGCGCGCGCGTACGTGTCACGTTGCTCGGCCGTCCCGAACAGGGAGACGGCCATGCCGACAAGGCGCACCGTGACGCTGATCAGCTCGGTCGACGGCGGCACCTCGAAGGCCGACTCCTCCTTGGCGAAGGCCGCCACATGGGCGGCGGTCAGGCCCGCGCCGCCCTTGTCCTCGGGGAGGGTCAGCGCCTGGTACCCGGCGTCGAAGCGGGCGCGCTGGTAGACGCGGCAGCGCTCGAGGAGCAGGCGTTCCTCGTCCTCCGGGAGATTGTGGAACACGGCGAGGTCGGCGGCACCTCCGGCGGACTGCGGCGCCCGCGCCGGTTCGAGCACGCCGGCCAGCCACTGCCGGACCTGTGTGCGCCATGCGTCCGGATCGGGCTGGGACATGGCTCCTCCTCGGATACTTACCAGACGGCAGTTTGAGTAACGGTGATCGGGAGTACACCGCCCCCACCTCTGAAACTTGGGGAAATGACTCCGCCTGGAACCTGAGTGTTCCGTACTTTCTTGATAAACGCTACAGTCTCCGCATCTCCTCTCCCTTCGAATCGGGAGAGGCCCAGGAGCCGCCGGAGGAGCCATGTCGCTGCTGCCACTCGACCGTCGCGCCCAGGAGACACCCGACGAGCCCGCCCTGGCGGACGACCTTGGCGTGCTGTCCTGGTCGGGCCTTGCCGACCAGGTGGCGCGGGCGACGGCACGGCTGCTGGAGCTCGCGCCCGGCCCCGACGACCGGGTCGCAGTCCTCGGCGACAACGCGATCCCGACGCTGGTGGCCCATCTGGCGGGCCTGCGTGCCGGAGTGGGGACCGTGGCCACATCCCGGAATCTCACGTCGGGCGAACTCGTCGACCAGATCATCGACGCGGGCGTGACCGGAATCATCGCCGGACCGGTGGGCGCGGGTGCCGCCCTCGACGCGGCCCGGGAACTGGGCCTTCCGGTCGTGATGCAC
Source organism: Streptomyces sp. NPDC001401 (assembly GCF_042895385.1). Lineage (NCBI taxonomy): Bacteria > Bacillati > Actinomycetota > Actinomycetes > Kitasatosporales > Streptomycetaceae > Streptomyces > Streptomyces sp. NPDC001401. Next base: position 274,979 of record NZ_JBIAWI010000007.1, on the reverse strand, counting down.
GGAACCCCGGCGGTCGGGCACGCCTTCGCCTGGGACGCGTGGCTCGCGGCCGCGCCCGCCGAACGCACGGCCCCGACGGACCGGCCCGCCCGGCCTCCGCTCGTCTACACCTCGGGAACCACCGGACGGGCGCGCGGTACCGAGGTGCGCTGGGTGAGCGGCCCGGTCGCCGACAGCTCCGCCTACCTCGCCGCGATGGCCGCCCGGCCCGGGTTCCCGCCGGGACCGCACCTGGTGTGCGGCCCGCTGCAGCACAACGCGCCGCTGACCTCACTGCGTCACCTGGCGGCCGGTCAGCCGGTCATCGTCCTCGACAGATACGACGCGGAGACGTTCCTCAGCCGGGTGCAGAGGTGGCGGGTCTCCTCGACGGTGATGGTGCCCACCCACTTCCAACGACTGCTCGCCCTCCCGGAAGAGGCCCGCGCCCGCTACGACGTCTCCAGCCTGCGGCAGGTCTCGCACACCGGCTCCGCGTGTCCGCCGGACGTGAAGCGAGCCATGATCGACTGGTTCGGCCCGGTGCTGATCGAGTCGTACGGCGCCAGCGAAGCGGGAACCGTCGCCCGCATCAGCAGCGCCGAGTGGCTGGCGCACCCGGGCTCGGTCGGGCGTGTCCGGCCCCCGTTCGAGGTCCTGGTCACCGACGACGACGGCCGGCAACTGCCGCCCGGCGAACGCGGACTGCTGGCCTTCCGGGCTCCGGAGGAGCAGGGCGTCCGCTACCACGCGGACCCGGACAAGACCAGGTCCGCCTATCTCTCCCCCGGCGTCTTCACGCTCGGCGACATCGGCTACGTGGACGCGAACGGCTACATCTTCATCACCGACCGGGCCGCGGACGTCGTGGTCTCCGGCGGCGTGAACCTGTACCCGGCCGAGAGCGAGGCGGTCCTGCGGCAGCACCCGGCGGTCGCCGAGGTCGCGGTCATCGGCGTGCCCGATGCGGACTTCGGCGAGTCGCTGCGGGCGCTGGTCGTGGCCGCGGCCGACGAGCCGCCGACCGAGGACCTGGACCGGTTCTGCCGCGACCGCCTCGCCGCCTACAAGTGCCCGAAGTCGTACGAGTTCGTCCCCGAGCTGCTGCGCAACGCGATGGGCAAGCTCGACAAGCGTGCGATGCGGCGCCCCTATTGGAGCTCGGAACGGACCATCGCCGGCTGAGCCGACCCGCCCGTCCCTCACGCGTACGAAGGATCACCCATGACCGAACTCCTCCTCGTCCGGCACGGCCTCCCCCTGGCGGGCGTGTTCGACCCGGGGCTGTCACCGGAGGGCAGTGCCCAGGCAGAGCGACTCGCCGCCTGGCTCGTGCACGAGGACGTCGACGCCCTGTACACCAGCCCGTTCCTGCGTGCCCGCGAGACGGTGGCTCCCTTGGAACGGCTCACCGGCATGACCGCCACCGTCCTGGACGACCTGCGCGAGTGGGACACCGACGTCTCCCACCCCTATATGCCACCGGAGCAGATCGGCGCGGAGGACCCCCGCGGGGCGGCACTCGCCGAGGGACGCTACGAGGACTTCGTGCCCGACCTGGACTGGGACGCCTTCCGTGCGCGTGCCGTACGCGCCATGGACACCATCTTCGACGCCCATCCCGGCGGGCGGATCGCGGTCGTGTGCCACGGCGGGATCACCAACACCTACCTGGCGACGGTGCTCGGCCTGCCGACGATGTTCTGGTTCCATCCCGGCTACACGTCCGTCAGCCGGGTGCGGCGCATGCCCGGCGGCCGGATCGTTCTGCACTCGGTGAACGAAACGGCCCACATGATCGCCCGACGTGCCGTCGACGCGGCCGCCTGACCCCGTCCCACTCCCCAGGAGGTCCCGGCCATGCCCGGATCCGTCATCGTCGCCGGAGCAAGGACGCCCATCGGCAGACTCATGGGCGCCCTGAGCACGGTGTCCGCCGTCGACCTCGGCGCCCACGCCATCGGCGCGGCGCTGGCCGCCGTGCACCTGGAACCGGCAGCCGTGGAAGCCGTCGTCATGGGCCATGTCGTGCAGGCCGGGGCCGGCCCCAACCCGGCACGGCAGGCCGCGATCCGCGCCGGCATTCCGTTCTCCGTCCCCGCGAGCACCGTCAACAAGCTCTGCCTGTCCGGTCTGCACGCCATCGCCCTGGCCGACCTCATGATCGCCTCCGGCCGGCATGAGGTGGTCGTCGCCGGTGGCATGGAGTCCATGTCGGGCGCCCCGCACCTGCTGCGCGGATCACGCACCGGCTGGAAGTACGGCTCGACCACGGTGGAGGACGCCCTCGACCGTGACGCCCTCGTCTGCGCCTTCGACGGCGTCTCCATGGGAGCGGCCACCGAGCGCTATCAGCAGCCGTACGCCCTGACGCGCGAGGAGCAGGACGCGTACAGCGCGCTGTCCCATCAACGGGCCGCCCAGGCGCAGGAGTCGGGTGCACTGTCCGAGGAGATCGTCCCGGTCACCGTGGCCGGGCGCCGGGGCGAGACGGTGGTCGACACCGACGAAGGCGTACGGCCGGGGAGCACCGCAGAGGGCCTGGGGCGGCTCAAGCCGGCCTTCTTGGGGGCGGGCACGATCACCGCGGGCAACTCGTCACAGCTGTCCGACGGCGCCGCGGCCCTCGTCGTGATGAGCGCGCAGCGCGCCCGCCGGGAGGGCCTGACCCCGCTCGCCGAGATCGGCGCCTACGGCACGGTCGCGGGCCCCGACCCCTCGCTGCTCGTCCAGCCGGCCGGCGCAGTCCGCGACGCCCTGTCCCGGGACGGCCGGCTGAAGTGCGCCGATCTGGACCTGTTCGAGATCAACGAGGCGTTCGCCTCGGTGGCCCTGGCTTCCGTACGGGAGCTGGACATCCCCCTGGACAAGGTGAACGTCAACGGCGGCGCGATCGCGCTCGGGCACCCGGTCGGCATGACCGGAGCCCGGCTGATGCTGACCCTCGCGACCGAACTGCGACGGCGCGGAGGCGGCAGCGGAGCGGCGGCCCTGTGCGGGGGCGGCGGCCAGGGCGACGCGCTGCTGCTTCACGTGCCGACTCAGGCCTGAACCCCGGAGCTGACCCACCATGAACGACCAACTGCCCGCCTGGACGCCCCTCACCGTGGCGACCCGTACCCCCGCCGCCGACGGCGTCGTCTCCCTCATCCTGCGCCGCCCCGACGGCGGTGTGCTTCCCGCCTGGGCTCCGGGCGCCCACATCGACGTACTCCTGGACGGCGACGACGGTGAAGAGGGCGGCCTGATCCGTCAGTACTCCCTGTGCGGGCACCCGGCCGACCGTGCGGCCTGGCAGATCGCCGTGCTGCGCGAGCCGCGGGGCCGGGGCGGTTCCGCGTACGTCCACGACCACCTGTACGAAGGCACCACCGTGCGGGTCCGCGGGCCGCGGAACAACTTCCCGTTGCGGCCCGCCGCACGCCATCTGTTCATCGCCGGCGGCGTCGGCATCACGCCCATCCTTCCCATGCTGGAGGCCGCCGAGGCCGCGGGAGACGACTGGCTTCTGCTGTACGGCGGCCGCACCCGCACTTCCATGGCGTTCCTCGACCGCCTCGCCGCGCACGGGGATCGCGTGCTCATCCGTCCGCAGGACGAGTACGGCCTGCTGGACCTCGCCGCCCACCTCGGCGTACCCGAGGAGGGCACCCTGGTGCACGCCTGCGGGCCCGAACCCCTGCTGCTGGCGGTGCAGGAGCAGTGCGCGGGCTGGCCCCCCGGCACGCTGGGCCTCGAGCGGTTCGCCCCGGCGCAGCCGACCGGGTCCGGCCCGGCCGGGGCCTTCGAGCTGGAGCTCGCTCGTTCCGGGCTCACCCTCACCGTGCCGTCGGACCGCTCGGTACTCGAAACCGTCGAGGAGGCCGGCGTCGCGGTGGACTTCTCGTGCCGGGAAGGCACGTGCGGCACCTGTGAGACGGACGTACTGGAGGGCAAGCCCGACCATCGCGACTCGCTGCTGAGCGAGGACGAGCGGGCCGCCGGCGACACCATGCTCATCTGTGTCTCCCGCTCGTGCGGGCCGCGCCTGGTCCTCGACCTGTGACGGCGATCACCTCCAGCAATTTACTAGGACGTCCTAGTATTTCTGATGTCAGCAGTACCCTGCTCCGTCCGGGAAGGCCCTCATGAGCGATCTGCACCGGCCCGTGCACCCTGTTCGCCTGGTCACCGCTTCAGCTCTGTTCGACGGGCACGACGCGTCGATCAACATCATGCGGCGGATCTTCCAGTCCCAGGGTGCGGAGGTGATCCACCTGGGCCACAACCGGTCGGTGCGGGAGGTCGTGGACGCGGCGCTGGAGGAGGACGCACACGGCGTGGCCGTCTCGTCCTACCAGGGCGGGCACGTCGAGTACTTCGAGTACCTGGTCGAGTCGCTGCGTGCGCAGGGCGCCGGCCACATCCGCGTGGTGGGCGGCGGAGGGGGCGTCATCGTTCCCGACGAGATAGCCCGGCTGCGCAACAGCGGGGTGACCATCTTCTCCCCGGAGGACGGCCAGCGGATGGGCCTGGCCGGGATGGTCAACTCGGTGGTGCGGGACTGCGACTTCGACCTCTGGGACGGCAAACCGGCCGAAGCGGCCGCCGTACTGGCCGGTGACCGGTTCGCGATCGCCCGCGCCATCACCGGTGCGGAACTCGGCAAACTGCCCCCGGAGTTCCTCGCACAACTGCGTGCCACGGCTGCCGCCGGGTCGGTGCCGGTGCTCGGCATCACGGGCACCGGTGGTTCGGGGAAGTCGTCCCTGACCGACGAGTTGGTGCGCCGGTTCCGTGTCGACCAGCAGGACAAGCTGCGGATCGCAGTGATCGCGGTCGACCCGACCCGTCGCCGCGGCGGTGGCGCCCTGCTCGGTGACCGGATCCGGATGAACTCCCTGGACGGCAGCCGAGTCTTCTTCCGCAGCCTGGCCACCCGCGGCAGCCGCGAGCTGCCCGAGCACCTCGCGGACGTGATCGACGTCGTGAAGGCCGCCGGCTTCGACCTGGTGATCGTGGAGACGCCGGGCATCGGCCAGGGCGACGCGGCGATCGTGCCGTTCGTCGACACCTCGATGTACGTGATGACGCCGGAGTTCGGCGCCGCCTCGCAGCTCGAGAAGATCGACATGCTCGACTTCGCCGACGTGGTGGCGATCAACAAGTTCGAGCGGCGCGGCGCCAAGGACGCGCTGCGCGACGTGGGCCGCCAACTGGTCCGCAACCGCGAGGCGTTCGGCATGCGGCCCGAGGACATGCCGGTGTACGGCACCTCGGCGGCCACCTTCAACGACGACGGGGTCACCGCGCTGCACCAGCACCTGAAGACCGCCCTGGCCGAGAAGGGACTGCCGCTGTCCGAAGGCACGCTGGCACCGGTCGGCATTCGCCACTCCTCCGGCATCCGCCAGGTCGTCCCCGCGGACCGGGTGCGCTACCTCGCCGAGATCACCGACACCGTCCGCGCCTACCACGGCGAGACCGCCCAACTGGCCGAGGCGGCACGGCGAGTGCAGCGCTTGGACGCGGTCCGGGGCGAGCTCGTCGAGGTCGGCTCCGACGCCGCGAACGTGCAGTCGCTGCTCGACGAGGCCCGCAGGCGGCTCCCGCACGACATCAGCGAGCAGATCGAGAACTGGCCCGCCGTCATCGCCGCCTACTCCGGCGACGAGCAGGTCGTGAAGGTCCGTGACAAGGAGATCCGCACCAGGCTGACCCGCGAGTCGCTCTCCGGCAACAAGATCCCCCGCGTCGCCCTGCCCCGCTTCACCGACCACGGGGAGCTGGTGCGGTTCTGGCGCGGGGAGAACCTGCCCGGCCACTTCCCCTTCACCGCCGGGGTGTTCCCCTTCAAGCGTGACGGTGAGGACCCGGCGCGGATGTTCGCGGGCGAGGGCGACCCGTTCCGCACCAACCGCCGCTTCAAGCTGCTCTCCGAGGGCCAGCCCGCCACCCGCCTGTCCACCGCCTTCGACTCCGTCACCCTCTACGGCCGCGACCCCGACGAACGCCCCGACATCTACGGCAAGGTCGGCACCTCCGGCGTCTCGGTGGCCACGCTGGAGGACATGAAGGCGCTCTACGACGGCTTCGACCTGGTCGCGCCGACGACGTCGGTGTCGATGACGATCAACGGGCCCGCGCCGACCATCCTGGCCTTCTTCCTCAACACCGCCGTCGACCAGCAACTCGAACGCTTCCGGGCCACCGAGGGCCGCGAACCGTCGCCCGAGGAGACGGCCGAGCTGCGGGCGCACGCGCTGGCGAACGTGCGCGGCACAGTCCAGGCCGACATCCTCAAGGAGGACCAGGGCCAGAACACCTGCCTGTTCTCCACCGAGTTCTCCCTGCGGATGATGGCCGACATCCAGGAGTGGTTCATCGAACAGAAGGTCCGCAACTTCTACTCGGTGTCCATCTCCGGCTACCACATCGCCGAAGCCGGCGCGAACCCCATCAGCCAACTCGCCTTCACCCTGGCCAACGGCTTCACCTACGTCGAGGCCTACCTCGCCCGCGGCATGCGCATCGACGACTTCGCCCCGAACCTGTCGTTCTTCTTCTCCAACGGCATGGACCCCGAGTACTCCGTCCTCGGCCGCGTGGCCCGCCGTATCTGGGCCGTCGCGATGAAGGAGAAGTACGGCGCGGGCGAGCGCAGCCAGAAGCTGAAGTACCACGTCCAGACCTCGGGACGCTCGCTGCACGCCCAGGAGATGGACTTCAACGACATCCGCACCACCCTGCAGGCGCTCATCGCGATCTACGACAACTGCAACAGCCTGCACACCAACGCCTACGACGAGGCCGTCACCACCCCCACCGAGGACTCGGTCCGCCGCGCCCTGGCCATCCAGCTGATCATCAACCGGGAGTGGGGCCTGGCGATGAACGAGAACCCCCTGCAGGGGTCGTTCATCATCGACGAACTCACCGACCTGGTCGAGGAGGCCGTCCTGGAGGAGTTCGAGCGGATCAGCGAGCGCGGCGGTGTGCTCGGCGCGATGGAGACCGGCTACCAGCGCGGCCGTATCCAAGACGAGTCGATGCTCTATGAACAGCGCAAGCACGACGGCACTCTGCCCCTCATCGGCGTCAACACCTTCCGCAACCCCCACGCCGACATCGCCGAGCCCGGCGTCATCGAACTCGCCCGCGCCACCGAGGAGGAGAAGCACTCCCAACTGGCGCGCGTACAGGACTTCCAGGCCCGACACCAGGAGCCGGCCCACACCGCCCTGGCCGCCCTCAAGGACGCGGCGGTGGGCGGCGACAACGTCTTCGCCGTCCTCATGGACGCCGCCCGCGTCTGCTCGCTGCAGCAGATCACCGACGCCTTCTTCGAGGTCGGCGGCCAGTACCGCCGCAACGTCTGACCACTACCACTGACCGGATGGGACATCACATGGACTCCGTCACCCGTCTCGGCGTCGTCGGCTGCGGCCTCATGGGCTCCGGCATCGCCGAAGTCGCCGCCCTGGGCGGCCTCTACGTCCGTGTCGCCGAAGCCACCCCCGACGCCGTCGAGGCAGGCCGCCGTCGGGTCACCGCCTCCCTCGACCGAGGCGTGCAGCGCGGCAAGATCACCGAGGAACAGCGCGGCCAGGCCCTCGCCCGGCTCTCGTTCACCCACGACCTCAGTGACCTGTCCGACCGTCAATTCGTAGTCGAGGCCGTCGCCGAGAACCGCGAGATCAAGACCGACGTCCTGCGCTCCCTGGACAAGGCGGTCGAAGACCCCGCGGCGATCCTGGCCACCAACACCTCCTCCATCCCCGTCGTGGATCTCGCCGTCGTCACCGACCGTCCCGGCCAGGTCATCGGCATGCACTTCTTCAACCCCGTTCCGGTACAGAGGTTGGTCGAGCTCGTTCCCGCCCTCACCACCAGCCCGGACACCGTGCAGCGCACCCGCGACCTGGCGACGCAACTCGGCAAGCAGCCCATCCAGGCACCCGACCGCTCCGGCTTCGTCGTCAACGCCCTCCTCGTGCCCTACCTGCTCAGCGCGGTCCGGATGGTGGAGTCCGGCGGCGCCCGGCCCCAGGACATCGACCAAGGCATGGAACTCGGCTGCGCCCACCCCATGGGTCCGCTCCGCCTGCTCGACCTGATCGGCCTGGACACCGCCCAAGCCGTCGCCGAGTCGATGTACGAGGAGTTCAAGGAACCGCTGTACGCCCCGCCGGCACTACTGCGCCGCATGGTCGCCGCAGGCCACCTCGGCCGCAAGAACGGCCGCGGCTTCTACGCGTACGACGCCTGAACAAAGGCCGGCCGCCCACAAAGCCCAGGTCTGCCCAGTACCGTCGTGACGCTACGTGATGGGTACAAGACTCCTCACTCGGACTTCGAAGTGGAGGCATAGGGGACGCACGCACACTCCACCCCCGAACTATGTAGTCCCACCACATGTCCGCCTGACCTGCCTCTTCCTACGGTGTGCCGACACGTACCCGTCCCCATCGCACACGAGGAAGTGGCGCACATGGCCTCCGCAGCATCCGCTCCACCGACGCCCGGCACCCCCGCCAGTCTCAAGCGCATCGTCGCCGCCAGCCTCATCGGCACCACCATCGAGTGGTACGACTTCTTCCTCTACGGTTCCGCCGCAGCGCTCGTCTTCAACAAGCTGTTCTTCCCCGACTCGGATCCCCTGGTCGGCACCCTCCTCTCCTTCCTGACGTATGCCGTCGGATTCGCCGCCCGTCCGCTGGGCGCGCTGGTCTTCGGGCACTTCGGCGACCGGATCGGGCGCAAGAAGCTGCTGGTGCTGAGTCTGCTGCTGATGGGTGGGGCGACGTTCGCGATCGGGTTGCTGCCGACGCATGCGACGGTCGGCACCGCCGCGCCCGTGCTGCTGACCACCCTGCGCCTGATCCAGGGCTTCGCGCTGGGCGGCGAGTGGGGCGGGGCCGTGTTGCTGGTGTCGGAGCACGGCGATGCCCGGCGGCGCGGCTTCTGGGCGTCGTGGCCGCAGACCGGGGCGCCCGCCGGGCAGTTGCTCGCGACGGGTGTGCTGTCCCTGCTGACGGCCGTGCTGTCGGACGACGCCTTCGGCTCCTGGGGCTGGCGGATCCCGTTCCTGCTCTCCGGCGTGCTGGTGATCGTCGGTTTGTGGATTCGTCTTTCTGTCGATGAATCGCCCGTGTTCCGGCAGGCGTTGGCACAGGCGGAGGCCCGCAAGGCCGACCGGTCGGCGGCGGCGGAGAAGCTGCCGCTCGTGTCCGTACTGCGCGACCACTGGCGGGATGTGCTGGTGGCCATGGGCGCGCGCATGGCGGAGAACATCAGCTACTACGTCATCACCGCGTTCATCCTCGTCTACGCCACCACGTCGGCCGGTGTCTCCAAGCAGACCGCGCTCAACGCGGTGCTGATCGCGTCGGCGGTGCACTTCGCGGTCATCCCGGCCTGGGGCGCACTGTCGGACCGGGTCGGACGCCGTCCGGTGTATCTGCTGGGCGCCATCGGCGTCGGGCTGTGGATGTTCCCCTTCTTCTCCCTCATCGACACCGGCGGCTTCGGCAACCTGGTCCTCGCGGTCACCGTGGGCCTGGTGCTGCACGGTGCGATGTACGCGCCCCAAGCCGCCTTCTTCTCCGAGATGTTCGCGACCCGGATGCGCTACTCCGGTGCCTCCATCGGCGCCCAGTTCGCCTCCGTCGCCGCGGGCGCGCCGGCGCCCCTCATCGCCACCGCACTGCTGGCCGACTACGACAGCTCCACCCCCATCGCCCTGTACGTCATCGCCGCGGCCGTCCTGACGGTCCTCGCGGTGGGGGTCGCCAAGGAGACCCGTCACCGGGACCTGGCCGAGGTCGACCCGTCCGTCGGCGCGGAGCATACGACGGCCACGGCGGCGGACGCGCGCACCGTGTGACCTGCCGGAACCTGCCCCCGTACGCCTCGCGTACGGGGGTCAGTGTGTGGCGCGTGCCGACAACCGGTGCAGACGCAGGGCGAGTTGGATCTCCAGGGCGCGGGCGGGTTCCTGCCAGTCGTCGCCCAGGAGGCGGGCGACGCGCTCCAGGCGCTGGGCCACCGTGTTGACGTGGACGTGGAGTTCGTCCTTGGTGCGGGCCGGGCTCATGCCGCAGGTGAAGTAGGCGTCGAGGGTGCGCACGAGGTCGGTGCCGCGCCGTTCGTCGTAGGCGACGACGTGTCCGATCGTGCGGTCCACGAAGCCGGCGATGTCCCGGTCCCCGGCGAGCAGCAGGCCGAGGAAGCCGAAGTCCTCGGCTGCGGCCCCGTCGCCGGGGCGGCCGAGCAGGCGCAGGGCGTCCAGGCAGCGCCGGCCCTCCGCGTAGGCGGCGGCCGCGGTGTCGGGGTGGGCGGCGAGGTCCTGGACGGGGGCGGAGGCGCCGACGGTGACTGCCTCGTGGACCGCGGTGCCCAGCTGGTGGGCGGTGCGGCGGGCCAGGTCGGTGGCGGTGTCGTCGGGGGCCAGCGGCAGCAGCAGGACGGTGCCGCCGTCGCGCGCGGCGGCCAGGCCGTGCCGGGTCGCGGCGAGGTGCGAGGCGGCGGACCACAGGCGTCGGCGGGCGGCCGCCTCCTGGTCGGCGTCGGGGGCCGTGCCGTCGAGTCGGGCGGCGAGCACCACGTGGGTGGCGTCCAGGTCGGCGTGCAGCCGGGACGCGCGCTCGCGCAGCAGGCGCGGGTCGCGGTCGCGGGCGTCGAGGAGATCGTCCAACAGCTCGCCGCGGACGCGCTGTTCGGCCTCGGCGGCCGAGCGTCTGGCGAGCAGCAGCAGCGAGGTGACCATCGCGGCGCGCTCCAGGGTGAGCTGGTCCACGGGGTCGAGGCCGGGGTGGCCGCGCAGGACGAGCGCGCCGAGCAGTTCGCCGCCGGCGGCCACCGCGGCGATCCAGTCGTCCTGGTGGCGTACGGCGTGCCCTTCGGCGCGGGAGGCCTCCAGGGGGGCCGCCGGTGCGTCGAGGGCCTCGGTGAACTCGACCGTGCCGTCGAGGACTTGGGAGACGGCCGCGGCCACGTCGTGGACCCCGCCGCCGCGCAGCACAAGCTCCGCGAGCCGGTCGTGGACGTCGGAGGCGCGCTCGATGACGCCGCTGCGGTCCTGGATGATCTCGTTGGCGCGCTCCAGGCCGGCCAGGGCCGAGCGGGTCTCGGTGAGGAGGTTGGCGGTGTCGATGGCGGCCGCGGCCAGCGCGGCGAACGAGCCGAGCAGCGCGATCTGCTCCCGTTCGAAGACCCGGGCACGCCGGTCGGCCGCGAACAGGACGCCGATGACATGGTGGCCCAGCATCAGGGGCACGCCGAGGATGGCGACCAGGCCTTCGTCCCGCACTCCGGCGTCGATGGCGTTGGTGTGCTGGAAGCGGTCGTCCTTGAAGTAGTCGTCGGTGACGTACGGGCGGGCGGTCTGGGCCACGAGGCCGCCGAGCCCCTCCCCCATGCCGAGCCGCAGCTGCTGGAAGCGGGCGGCGACCGAGCCCTCGGTCACCCGCATATAGGTGTCGCCGCGGTCCGGGTCGTTCAGGCTGAGGTAGGCGACGTCCGTGCCGAGCAGGGAGCGGGCGCGCTGCACGATCGCCTGCAGTACGGCGTCCAGGTCGCGCAGGCCCGCCAGGTCGTGGGCCGTCTCGAAGAGCGCGGACAGCTCGGCCTCCCGGCGGCGGCGCCCCTCCAGTTCCGCACGCACCCGCAGCGCGAGCAGCTTGGCCTGCTCGAGCGCGGCGATCGTCTCGGCCGGCCGTGCCTCGGCGCGGGCCAGCAGCACCGGCTGCTCGTAGGCGTCGGCGGAGGCGCCCCTGGCCAGCAGCTGAAGGAAGGGCGTCTCGGCGCCGCTGAGCGCCGGCCCGGCCGCTTCGGCGTCGGCGAGCTCGGCGGACTGCACGTGATCGCGGGACATGCTCACAGGATTCCTCATCGCACGGCCGCCCCGTCAGCCCTGTGGACAACTCCTAGCTGCACGGGCGCGGGCCTGGTCAGTGCGCGGTCCAGCCGCCGTCGAGGACGAGCGACGTGCCGGTCACGAAGGAGGCATGCGGGCTGCACAGATAGGCCACGGCCTCGGCGACCTCCTCCGGTTCGATGAGCCGTTTGACGGCGCTGTCCTGCAGCAGCACCTCTGCAAGGACCCGCTCCGCGGGGATGCCGTGCGCCTGTGCCTGGTCGGCGAGCTGCTTCTCGACCAGGGGGGTGCGCACATAGGCGGGGTTCACACAGTTCGAGGTGACGCCGTGGGGCGCGCCTTCGAGGGCGGCGGTCTTGGACAGGCCCTCCAGACCGTGTTTGGCGGCCACATAGGCCGACTTGTAGGCCGAGGCACGCAGCCCGTGGACGGAGGACACATTGACGATACGGCCCCACCCCTGGCCGTACATGTGGGGCAGCGCTCCGCGGATGAGGCGGAAGGGCGCCTCCAGCATCACGGTGAGCACGGTGTGGAAGACCTCGGGCGGAAACTCCTCGATGGGGCGCACCAGCTGCAGCCCGGCGTTGTTGACCAGGACGTCGGTGCCCGCGGCGGCCAGTTCGGCGGCGTCGAGGTCGGTGAGATCGAGGGCATGCGGCTCGACCGTGCCCGCGAGACCCCCGGCCTGCTCGGCGAGCGACTCCAGACCCTCGCCGTCCCGGTCGACCGCTCTCACCTTGGCCCCGGCGGCCGCCAGGCGCAGCGCACAGGCGCGGCCGATGCCGCCGGCGGCGCCGGTGACGAGGACGGTCCGGCCGCCGAGGTCCAGGGAGGGGGTGTGGGGAGCCGGGAGGGCGCTGGGCGGGGTCATGTCTCGACCCTAAGCAGCACCCCCGCCACCCCACATATGGTCACCACCCATACTTCACTCGGAACTCATGGGCTCGAACCACGTGGGTTCGTCGGACAGGGCCTGCTTGATCCGGAAGTGGTGGTAGTCGGTCATCTCGGGCAGCTCGTCCAGCGCGAACCAGCCCACCGCCAGGGACTCGTCGTCGTTCACCCGGGCCTCGCCGTCGATGACGCGGCAGCGGAAGCAGAGGTCCATGAACTGGCAGGTGTCGCCGTTGGGGTAGGTGACCTGCCGTCCGGACCGCACCGCGATCAGCCGCTCGACGGCGACCCGGACGCCCGTCTCCTCCTGCACCTCGCGCACGAGGGCGGCGGCGGGTTGCTCACCTGGGTCCGGGATGCCGGAGATCAGCGCCCACCGGTGGTTGTCCGCGCGCTGCCCGAGCAGGACTCTGCCCTCGTCGTCGAAGACGACGGCGCTCACGCCGGGAAGCCAGAGCAGCTGGTGGCCTGCGGAGGCCCGGATCTCGCGGATGAAATCAGGAGTTGGCATGACACCGACCCTAAGGGCCGGTGTCACGGTCCCGGCGCACTTCACGGGGCGTGCGCCGGGCGTACGGCTATGCGTCCCGGGCGCGCCGCCCGCGCACCCCGGCGCCGATCGCCCAGCCGAGTCCGCCCGCGGCAACCAGCACCAGGGCGATCTCCGGCAGGATGCCCACCCGGGTGGCCGGCGTCTCGGACGACCGCAGCGGTACCTTCTGCACCAGGTGGGCGGGCACGAACATGCCGGTCTTCTGGGTGATCTTCCCGTCCGGCATGATGATCGCGCTGACGCCGCTGGTGACCGGCACCGTCACGGTGCGGCTGTGCTCGACGGCACGGACGCGGGACATGGCGAGCTGCTGGTAGGTCATCTCGCTGCGGTCGAAGGTCGCGTTGTTGCTCGGCACGGAGATCAGCTGCGCGCCGTCGGTGACCTCGGAGCGCACGGCCCAGTCGAAGGCGGCCTCGTAGCAGGTGACCAGGCCGACCTTTGCGTGGGCCATGGCAAAGACGCCCGGCTTGGTGCCCCGGCTGAAGTCCTGGCGTTGCAGTGACGTCCAGTCGCTGTTGATCGCGCCGATGAGCGAGCGCAGCGGCAGGTACTCGCCGAACGGCTGGATCTGCCGCTTGTCGTAGCTGTCGACAGGGCCCTTCTCGGGATCCCAGAGGATCTGCTCGTTGTACCACTTACCGTGCCGCTCGACGACAGAGCCAACCGAGACGGGCACGCCGATCGCCTTGGCCGCGCTGTCGATGACGGCGTACGCGTCGGCGTTGTCGAACGGGTCGACGTCGGAGGAGTTCTCCGGCCACAGCACGAGGTCGGGCTTGGGCGTCTTGCCGGCCTTGACCTCGGCGGCCAGGCGCATCGTCTCGCGCGCGTGGTAGTCGAGCACGGCACGCCGCTGGGCGTTGAACTCCAGCCCGGAGCGCGGCACATTGCCCTGGATGAGTGCGACGGTCGCATAGCCGTCCTCGGCCTTGTCGCTGACCAGCGAACGGGCGGCGACCGCGCCGACCACCGGCACGGCAACGCTCAGCAGGGCTATGGCCGCGGCCGACCGCTGGACGGCCCGGGTGCGCCGCGCGTCCAGGGCCAGGCGTACGACCTCGTAGAGGCCGAAGCCGCACAGGACGACCGCGAAGCCGAGTACCGGGGTGCCGCCCACCGCGGCCAGCGGCAGGAAGACGCCGTCGGCCTGACCGAACGCGATCTTGCCCCAGGGGAAGCCGTTGAACGGCACACGCGCGCGTGCCGCCTCGCCCGCGATCCACACCGCGGCCGCCCACACCGGCCACGCGGGCAGCTTCGACACCACGGCGACGCCCGCACCGACCAGCGCGACGAAGATCGCCTCGATCGCCACCAGGGCCAGCCAGGGCACGGAGCCGACCTCCACGCCGGTCCACACCAGCAGCGGCAGCAGGAAGCCGAGGCCGAAGAGATAGCCGAGGCCGAGGCCTGCCTTCCAGCTGCGGCCGCGCAGCACCCAGCCGAAGACGGCGAAGGCCGGAACGGCCAGCCACCACAGGGTGCGCGGCGGGAAACTTACATAGAGCAGCACTCCGGAGAGCGCGGCGGCGAGGGCCGGAACGAAGCGTACGAGGCGCACCGCGCGCGATGCGGGCGCGCCCTGCGGCTGCAACTGGTCCGACTCGTCCACGGAGGTTGCGGTGACGGTCACTCCGGGAGTGTACGGCGGGTGACCTTGACACGGACAGCGCGGTCCGCCGGGCAGCACGGGGCACTGCGCGGCGCAGGCGCCGCATCGTTCCTGCGTAACTCGGCCCAACTCATCCACAAAACGTCCATCAGCCGTTACGGTGTGCCCAGCCACAGTCGCCCGGCCGGTCACGGCCTCGGCGGCCTGGGTCGTGCGAGGTCGGGGGGCTTCGGTTCCGGTTCGGGGGGCGGGGTGGGTTCCACAGGGATGACGTCTGAGGCCGGTCCTGGGGAGGTCGGCGAGAGACGAAACGTTTCTGACGCGGTGGGCGTGGTGGTGCTCGGGGCGTGTGCCACCTGGTCGCTGATCACGGCGACCGTGCATGAGGGCCGCCCGGAGGGCGTGCTGCTGGCGGTGCTGGCCGTGGCGGCCGGTTATGCCGTGGGGCGGATCTGCGGGGTGTTGCTGCCGGTGGCCGCGCCGTGTGCAGGGGCGCTGGCCGGGCTGGGCCTGGTGGTGGCCGTGCCGTACCTGGCCCCGGGGCCGCAGATCGTGGCACCGCTCGGACACGCCGGTGCCACTGCCGCGCTGCTGACCCTGTGCGTCGGCGCTGCGTGCTGCGCGGCCTGGGCCGCCGAGTCGTCGGCCGGGCGGTTCGCGATGGGAGCGCTGGCGGCCGCCATCACCGTGACCGCGGCCGTCCTGGGCTCGACCAGCGGTTTCGTCACCTGTACCGCCGTGGTGCTGTGCTCCCTGGCCGCCGGCCGTATGCGCAGCCGCGGCGCGGGCATCGCCGGCCTCGCCCTGACCGCGGCCCTGGTGACCGGCCTGACCTGGGCCGTTGCCGGAAATGCGCTGCCCGAGGGGCTGACCACGTCCCTGGAAGGCCAGCTCACCCAGCACCGGGTCCAGCTGTGGCAGGACGCCCTGCATCTCGCGCACCGCAACGCCGCCCTGGGCGTGGGCCCGGAGCGTTTCGGTGAACTGAGCACGACGGCGACCCGGACCCTGCTCTCGGACGGCAAGCCGCACTCGGCGCTGTTGCAGCAGGCGGCGGAACAGGGCGTCGTCGGCGTGGCCCTGCTGGGGGCGTCCTTCTGCTGGGTGCTGCATGCGCTGTGGCGCTCTGCGCGGCCCACGCCGGTGGTACTCACGGCGGGGGCGGCCCTGACGGCGCTCGCGGCGATCGCCGCGGTCGGCAATGCGCTGAGCTTCACCGCCGTGTCGGTCGGTGCGGGCCTTCTTGCGGGCCTGGCCACGGCCCGGCCGCTCGCCGACGAGTCACCGCAGCCGGAGGCGGGCCTGCGCCCGCGCGGCGACCGGCTGACGCCGTGACGGTGCTGCTCAGTGCAGTGCGCCGGTCGTGCCCGGCCGCAGACGGTCCCTGATGACCCGTACCGCGGCCTCGGCGTTGTCCACCGTCACCGTGAACGTGTGGCCGTCCCACAGGCGCAGCACGACACCCTCGCCGCGGCGCACGACCACCGCGGTGCCCTTCTCGGGCCGCCAGCGATAGCCCCAGCCGCCCCAGTGCCGCGGATTGACGTGCGCGTCGAACTCGGCGCCGGCGACATGCGAGAGCGGGATGCGGCGGCGCGGCACACCGATGTGGCCGCAGCGCACCTCGAGGCACTCCTTGTCGAGCTTGAGATCGACATGCAGGAAGGCCAGCGTGCCGAAGAGGACCAGCAGCCCGGCGGCGATGCAGCCGACGACGGCCATCACGAGCGGGGCGATGCCCGACGTCCAGGCGGAGTCGACGGCCAGCTCGATGCCGAGCGCCATGACGGCCGCACCGGCCAGCGCCGGCAGCCACTGGACCCGCTTGGTGGCGCGTCCGGTCCAGACGTCGGGGTGCTGGGCCTGCTCGCCGTGGGGGTGGTCCCTCATACTCATGAGGTTACTCAGGTTTCGCAGCGCGGGTAGCGGGTGGCGGAGAGTGACTGCGCCGACGAGGCCGTCAGGGCGTGCCCCGGGTCACCGCGCGGGACTGACCGCCTTGAGGAAACGTCCCTCTTCATAGGTCAGCGCGGTCTCGGGCAGCTCGGCCTCACGGCCGCTGAGCAGCACCGTGAGGGTGCCGTCGGCGGGGGACTCGGGGGCGGGCTGCTCGCCGATCCGGCGCAGGCCCTGGGCGACGACCGCGCCGGCGGTGCCGTGCAGGATGAGCGGCGGCCGGCCGGGTTGCTGTACGGCGGCGCGAATGCGCTCGGCCACCAGTTCATAGTTGGTGCAGCCGAGGACGAGGGTCGTGATGTCGTCGGGGGTGCGTGCGGCGGCCGCGGCGATGGCGGCCTCGACCGCTGCTTCGTCGGCATGGTGCACGGCGTCCGCAAGCCCGGGACAGGGCACCTCGGTGACGTCCACACCCGCGGCGAACTCGGCAATGAGACCGCGCTGGTAGGGGCTGCCCGTTGTGGCGGGCGTCGCCCAGATGGCGACGGGGCCGCCGCCCGCGGCGGCGGGCTTGATCGCGGGCACGGTGCCGATGATCGGCAGCTTCGGCTCGAAACGGGCGCGCAGCGCCGGAAGGGAGTGCACGGACGCGGTGTTGCAGGCGACGATCAGAACATCGGGCCTGTGCGCGGCGGCAGCCCCGGCGACGTCTAGGGCGCGCTGCGTGATGTCCTCCGGTGTGCGCGGTCCCCAGGGCATCCCGTCGGGGTCCCACGACAGGACCAGATCCGCGTCGGGCCGCAGACGGCGCGCCACGGCAGCGGCGGGAAGCAGACCGATTCCGGAGTCCATGAGCGCGATCTTCACCCGGCCACGATAGACGATGGGCCCTTGCGGGCCGGTGGGGTGGGGCAGACTGCGCGGGTGAGCGCCATCGTGTGGATCGCCGCCGTATCACTCGCCGCCTGGCTGTGGCTGCTGCTCTGTCAGGGCTTCTTCTGGCGCACGGACGTCAGGCTCCCGCGCCGCCAGGATCCCGGCGAGTGGCCGTCGGTGTGCGTGGTCGTCCCGGCGCGCGACGAGGCCGCCGTGCTGCCCGCGAGCCTGCCGTCGCTGCTGGCCCAGCAGTACCCGGGCCGGGCGGAGATCTTTCTGGTCGACGACGGCAGCTCGGA
This sequence comes from Streptomyces sp. NPDC001401, assembly GCF_042895385.1. Lineage (NCBI taxonomy): Bacteria > Bacillati > Actinomycetota > Actinomycetes > Kitasatosporales > Streptomycetaceae > Streptomyces > Streptomyces sp. NPDC001401. The sequence goes on along the minus strand of NZ_JBIAWI010000007.1, from coordinate 257,007 downwards.
CGGCACCGGGCAGCTGGCCCGCGACCTGGCGGACACACACGGCGGACTGCCCCTGACCGTCGCCTCCCCCGGCGAACCGCCCGCCGGCTGGACGGGCAAGCTGTGGGCCGCGCGGCACGGCATCGGCCTGGCACGCGCGCGCGGGCCCGAATATCTGCTGCTGACGGACGCGGACATCGCGCACGCCCCGGACAGCCTGCGCGAGTTGGTCGCCGCCGCGCGCAGCGGCGGCTTCGACGTCGTGTCGCAGATGGCTCGGCTGCGAGTGGAGAGCCGGTGGGAGCAGCTCGTGGTGCCGGCCTTCGTCTATTTCTTCGCGCAGTTGTACCCGTTCCGCCGGATCGGCCGGAAGGGGACGCGGACGGCGGCCGCCGCGGGCGGCTGCGTACTGCTGCGCACCGACGCCGCCGAGCGGGCGCGGATCCCGGACGCGATCCGGCACGCCGTCATCGACGACGTGGCGCTCGCGCGCGCGGTCAAGGGCAGCGGCGGACGCATCTGGCTGGGGCTGGCCGAGCGGGTGGACAGCGTGCGGCCCTATCCGCGGCTGCACGACCTGTGGCGGATGGTGTCACGCAGCGCGTACGCGCAGTTGCGGCACAATCCGCTGCTGCTGCTCGGGACGGTCGTCGGGCTGGTCCTGGTGTATCTGGTGCCGCCCGCCGCCCTGGTCGCGGGCCTGGCCGCCGGGGACGGGGCAGCCGGGGCCCTCGGCGGTGCCGCGTGGCTGGTGATGACGGGGACGTACGTCCCGATGCTGCGCTATTACCGCCGGCCGGTGTGGCTCGCTCCGCTGCTGCCGTTCACCGCGTTCCTCTATCTCCTCATGACGGTCGATTCCGCGGTGCAGCACTACAGGGGACGCGGTGCGGCCTGGAAGGGCCGCACCTACGCGCGCCCGGACGCCGTCGCGGACGAGCGCCCTCTCTAGGGCGCTCACTTCCTGCCCGGGGTCCAGTTCATGCCCCATCCGTAGGCGTAGTCGACGGTCCGCTGGGGGCTCACCCCGCGCTCGGGCACCAGGTAGCGGGCCTCGCGCTGGACGACCAGGTCGTTGCCCGTCTTGGTGATCAGGGCGAGGGCGCACACCGTCGAGGGGACGGTGCACTCGTCGAGGGAGAAGTCGATCGCAGCGCCGTACTGCGGCTGGAGGGTGACCGTGGCGTGCAGGTCGGCGAAGGACCGCGCGCCTTCGTAGATGGTCACGAAGACGAGGATGCGCCTGAAGGACTGTTTGTGGTCGAGGTTGATGGTGAGGTTCTCGCCGCTCGTGACGGCGCCGGTGCGGTCGTCGCCGTCGAGGTGGATGTACGGCGGCCGCTGCAGGGCCCCGAAGGCGTTGCCGAGGGCCTGTACGACGCCCTTGCTGCCGTCGGCGAGTTCGTACAGGGCGCACAGGTCGAGGTCGAGGTCTGCGTGCATGGCGACCGCGCGGCCGCGTTTGCTGCCCCATCCCGAGAACTGCTTGCGCACCTGCCAGTTGAGGTTCACGCGCATGGCGCCCGAGGTGCCGCCCTGTTTGGCCAGCGAGACCGTGGGGGCCGCCTTGGTGAGCGTCACCTTGCTCAGGCGGACCGGTTGCGTGGGCGGCGCCGGCGGCGGGGGCGGCTGCACGGCGGCCGGGGGTGCGACCGGCGGGGGCATATGGACCGGCGGTGCGGTGGGCGGCGGCGCGACGGGCGGGGGCGTGGTCATCGGCGGTGCGGCCGGGGGCGGCGGCGCGGGAGCGGTGTGCTGCGGCTCGTCCACCGCGATCCCGAAGTCCGTCGCCAGGCCCTCGAGTCCGCTGCTGTAGCCCTGACCGACGGCGCGGAACTTCCAGGCGCCCTGGCGGCGGTAGAACTCACCGAGTACGAAAGCGGTTTCCACGCTCGCGCCCGTGCTGTCGAAGCGGGCCACCGCACCACCCTGGGCGGCGTCACGGACCTCGATGTAGAGGTCGGGGACCTGTCCGAACGTGCCGCCGTCCGCGGAGGCGGCGAGGACGATCGTCTCGACCGCGGGCTCCACGCGCGCGAGGTCGACAAGGAGGGTGTCGACGAATCGGCCGCCGCCGTCCCGCTTGCCCTCGTGCCGGACCGCCCCGGAGGTGTGCACGGGCTGGTTGTAGAAGACGAAGTCGCCGTCGGAGCGGACCTTGCCGCCCACGAGCAGAAGTGCGGAGGCGTCCGCGTCCGGCACGCCGGGTCCGGAACGCCACCCCAATTCCACCCGCAGCGCCGTCGTCGGCACCGGAGTATTCGATCCTTTCGGCATTGACATGTCCGCCCCCATCACGTGTCACTGCGCCAGTCCGGGCCCCGGCGGCTCTTCCGGTTCTCTACACGCACAACCTATTCCCCACGACAGCGAACTCCCACGAGGAGCACAGGAAGACCGGTGGCCAACCGCAGGTAACCCGCCCGGAACTCGGCCTTTACACGACCTGTACCTCGATCGGCGCCCTTTTTTGCCAAGTTCGCTCGCATTGGGGATCCCGCGTCACTGCCGACACTGAAAACAACCCTCTTATCGGTCTCCCCAACTAGCACATCGAGGGCTTAACTTATGTGCCATGACCTCCCCCCGCTCCACCTTCGGCGGCGGCTACTACTCCGCCTTCCCGGACACCCCGATCTACGACAGGCTCGTCGCCGAGCGGGGCACCCCGCAGATCGCTCCGATCCGGGTCCCCGCCGCGTACGACGCGCCGGGCAGCTACCTGCCGGCCCTGCCGTCGGCTCTGCCCGCCCTTCCGGCGGGCCCCTCCCAGCCCTCCTACGGCTATCCGCAGGCGCAGCAGCCGGCTCCGCTGCAGCAGGCGCCCGCGGCCTACATCCCTCAGCAGGCCACGGCGCCGCGCGGCTATCCCGGCCCGCAGCCGCCGCAGCCACAACGGCCGATGCCGGCCGGCACGGGCTACGAGGCGATGCGCCCCGCGGCCGCCCGGCCCGCCCCGGCTCCCTATCAGGACCCGTACAACAACCAGCAGCAGTACCGCGGCTACTGAGCCGCCCTCCCCGCTTGTCACTGCCGCCTGGCACGATGGCCTGATGGGGAACGCGCTGCTGCAGTCGATTCACGTCCATCCGGTGAAGGCGTTCCGGGGCCTTGCGCCCCGGGAAGCCGTCGTGGAGCCCTGGGGGCTGGCCGGAGACCGGCGCTGGGTGCTGATCGACGCCGGGGGAAAGGTCGTCACACAACGTCAGCAGCCGCGCCTTGCGCTGGCCGCCGCCGAGCTCGTGCCCGGCGGCGGCGTTCGCCTGTCCGCACCGGGCCTGGACCCGCTGACCGTGGAGGTGCCCCGGCCGGCCGGCACCGTGCCGGTGGAGATCTTCGGCGACAAGGTCGAGGGAGTGCTCGCCGAGGACGCGGCCGCGCACGCCTGGTGCAGCGACTATCTCGGCGTCGATGTGCGCCTTGTGCACATGGATGATCCGGCCACGCGCCGGCCCGTCGACCCTGAGTACGCACAACCGGGCGAGACGGTCAGCTTCGCCGACGGCTATCCCTTGCTGCTCACCACAATCGCCTCCCTCGACGCCCTCAACTCCCTGATCGCCCAGGGCGCCCGCCCGGCCGAGGGCCCGCTGCCGATGAACCGCTTCCGGCCGAACGTGGTCGTGGCCGGCACCGCCGCCTGGGCCGAGGACGGCTGGTCCCGCATCGCGATCGGCGAGGTCACCTTCCGCGTCGCCAAGATGTGCGGGCGCTGCGTGGTGACCACCACCGACCAGGAAACCGCCGTGCGGGGCAAGGAACCACTGGCCACCCTGGGACGCCACCGCCGCATCGGCGGCAGCCTGGCGTTCGGTCAGAACCTGGTGCCCCTCTCCCCCGGCACGGTCCGGGTCGGCGATCCGGTCACGGTTCTCGCTTAGCCGGCTCGTGGGGCGGCGCTGCAGGAGGGCTGCGCGTCGGCCCGCGAAGAAGGGGCGCGAAGAAAGATCCGGTCAAGGAACGGTGCGCGGGAACCAGGGCCGGGGGCCTGCGCGTTGGGTTTTCGTGAGAAGTTCATGAGAGGCCCCGGGGGCAGGTGATTTCGATCTCTCTTTGACCGGGCCCGCGGGTGAACGGCTCCACCGGGGGTTATCACGGAGCGGGAAGGGGGTGCGGGACGGTGCGAGCAATCGGCGGACTCTGGCGCTGGCGGCACAATCCGCTGCGGCGCACGAGCGATCTGGTCGAGGCCTGGGTGGCGCTGGTGGCGCTGCTGCTGATCCTGGCCGTCGCACCCGTGATCGGTTCTCTCGTCGGCGGCGTCGCCCAGGACGCCCTGCAGCAGTCCGTACGGGACCAGCGCGTGGCCCGCCACCTGGTGACGGCCACCGTGGTGCGCAAGCTGGACCGCTCCCCACTGGACACCGACCCCGAGACGTCGGGGTCGCGGGATCTGCGCAGCCGCGTCATAGCCGACTGGACCGCACCGGACGGCTCCGGACACCACGCCGCGGCCCTGGCGGACCTCAAGTCCCCGCACCGCGGCGACCACTTCAAGATATGGACGGACCTGCACGGCCAGATAGTGGCCCGTCCGCTGGACCCCACGACGGCGACCACGCACGCGGTGCTCGCCGGGGTCGGTGCCGCCCTGCTCGCCGCGGGGGCCGTCGAGGGCGGCCGGCGGCTGATCGTCTGGCGCATGGTCCGTCGCCGGTACGCCCGTTGGGACCAGGCCTGGGACCGGGCGGGCCCGGACTGGGGCAGGACCGGCACCGGCAGCTGACGGCCTTACGGCTCTGGTCAACCCACCGCCCGCGCGCACGCTACGGTGGACCGGCCGAACGCAATCGGCATCAACCCGCGTACCACGAGGTGGGGGCACAAAAACGCCATGGCACAGGGCACGGTCCAGGTGACGCACACCGGCACATCGCGGTGGCGACGCCGCACGGGTGAGTACGCATCGCTCGCCGCCGCCCTGGAGGCCGCCGCCGACGGTGACGTCCTCACCGTCGCGCCCGGCACCTACCGGGAAAACCTCGTCATACAGCGGTCGGTGACCCTGCGCGGGCCCGAGGGCTCCCCCGGTTCGGTGCGGATCGCGCCCGTGGACGGGGTGCCGCTGACCGTGCGTGCCTCGGCGGTGGTCCAGGACCTGCACGTGGAGGGGCAGGACGCGGCGGCGCCCGCCCTGCTGGTCGAGGAGGGCACACCGGAGCTGCTGGACGTCCGGATCATCACCCGGTCCGCGGCCGGCATCGAGGTGCGCGCAGGGGCGCGTCCCACCGTGCGGCGGTGCACCGTCGACAATCCGGCCGGCATCGGTATCGCCGTACTCGACGGCGGGGGCGGGGTGTTCGAGGAGTGCGAGGTGGTGGCCGCCGGCCAGTCGGGGGTCGCGGTCCGCGGCGGTGCGCACCCGCGCCTTGAGCGGTGCCGCATCCATCACGCCTCGGGGGCGGGGCTGTCGGCGACCGGGGAGAACTCCGCGCTGGAGGCGGTGGGTTGCGAGGTGTACGAGGTGCGGGGCAGCGGCGTCCAGGTCACCGGCCGGGCCACCGCGCACCTCACGGACTGCGATGTGCACCGCACCACGGCGGACGGTGTAACGCTCGACACGGACGCGGTGCTCACCCTGGCCGACTGCCGCATCCACGACATCCCGGAGAACGCGGTCGATCTGCGCTCGCGCTCGGTGCTCACCCTGACCCGGACGACGGTGCGTCAGTTCGGGCGCAACGGCCTGTCGGTGTGGGATCCGGGCACCCGCGTGGACGCCAACCAGTGCGAGATCTTCGACAGCACGGGCGACTACCCGGCGGTGTGGGTCAGCGACGGCGCCACTGCGGTGCTCGACTCCTGCCGGGTGCACGACGTGCCGGACGCCCTGTTCGTCCTGGACCGCGGCTCGCGCGCGGACGTCGTCGACAGCGACCTGTCGCAGGTGCGCAACACGGCCGTGTCGGTGAGCGACGGCGCGACCGCACAACTCGACGACTGCCGCATCCGGGACGCCGCGACGGGCGCCTGGTTCCGCGACCACGGCAGCGGCGGCACCCTGAGCAACTGCACCATCGACGCCACCCAGACCGGAGTGATCGTCACCAAGGGCGCGGACCCCACCATCGAGCGGTGCACGGTCGACTCCCCCGCGGAAGCCGGGTTCTATGTGTCGGCGGGCGGGCGCGGCAGCTTCCTGGGCTGCCGGGTGACGGGCAGCGGCGGCTACGGCTTCCATGTGATCGACGGCAGCCGTACGACGCTGAAGAAGTGCCGCACGGAGCGCTGCGCGCGCGGTGGGTACGAGTTCGCAGAAGGCGGCGACGCGGCCCCCGGTTCCGGCCCGGTCGTCGAGGACTGCACCAGCGACGAGAGCGCGGGCCTCAGGCCGCCCGCGGCCCGGGAGACCGCCGTACAGACCACCGGTCAGTCGCCCGGCCTGCTTGGCGCGATCCCCGGGCAGCGCACCACCGAGCAGGAGCCCCTGATCGCCGCCGCGCAGCCCCAGCAGCCCGAGCAGCCGGCGCGGACGTCGAAGGCCGTGCTGGGTGAACTCGACGCGCTGGTGGGCCTGGACAGCGTCAAGCGCGAGGTCCGCGCGCTGACCGACATGATCGAGGTGGGCCGGCGCCGGCAGCAGGCGGGCCTCAAGGCGGCGTCGGTCAAGCGGCATCTGGTCTTCACCGGCTCCCCCGGCACCGGCAAGACGACCGTGGCCCGGCTCTACGGCGAGATCCTCGCCTCGCTCGGCGTACTGGAGAAGGGGCATCTGGTCGAGGTGTCCCGGGTCGACCTGGTCGGTGAGCACATCGGCTCGACGGCGATCCGCACCCAGGAGGCCTTCGACCGGGCGCGCGGCGGTGTGCTGTTCATCGACGAGGCGTACGCGCTGTCGCCGGAGGACTCGGGCCGGGACTTCGGCAAGGAGGCCATCGACACGCTGGTGAAGCTGATGGAGGACCACCGGGACGCCGTCGTGGTGATCGTCGCGGGCTACACCGCCGAGATGGAACGGTTTCTTTCGGTCAACCCCGGTGTGGCCTCACGTTTCTCACGGACCATCACCTTCAGCGACTACGAGCCCGACGAACTGCTGCGGATCGTCGAGCAGCAGGCCGACGAGCACGAGTACCGGCTGGCGCCGGGCACCGCGGAGGCCCTGCTGAAGTACTTCACGGCGATCCCGAAGGGCCCGGCGTTCGGCAACGGCCGGACCGCCCGCCAGACCTTCGAGGCGATGGTGGAGCGGCATGCGGGCCGGGTCGCCCAGTTCGCCGAGCCGAGCACGGACGATCTGACCCTGCTCTACGCCGAGGATCTGCCCGAGTCGCCCTGAGCTCCCGCCCCCGGGCGCGGAGCGGGCACCTCCGAGCGCAGACGGGCCAGCAGCCGTTCTCGCTCCTCGGCGAAGGCCGGGTCGGCCTGGTAGTCGGAGTGGCCCAGGATCGGGGCAGGCAGCGGGTGCCGTGCGGTGCGGCCGTAGGCGAGCGGGTCCTTCAGCGGTGCGCGGTCCACCTCGGGGCCGCAGTCGCCCGGCAGCCCGACCGGGCCGCCGATGGGGTCGGTGAGCCGGTACAGGTTGCGCCAGCAGTCCACGTCGTGGTGCAGGGAGCTGAGGGCGGCGGGGCCGAAGTGGGCCGGGAACCAGCGGCCGTAGAGGCGCTCGATCGGGGATCCGTAGGTCAGCAGGGCGACCCGTCTGCGGACGGACGGCTTCAGCTGCCAGGCCGCGGCGGCCGCGAGCACGCTGCCCTGGGAGTGTCCGGAGATCACGAGGCGGCCGCCGGTGGCGCGCGTCCAGGTCGCCATCCGCCAGGTCAGGTCGGGCACCGCGCGCTCGGCGTAGCAGGGCGGGGCGAAGGGGTGGGCGGCGCGCGGCCAGAAGGTGCCGACGTCCCAGAGGATGCCGATGGTGCGCCGGGCGGAGGCGTCCTTGTAGGCACGCCTGCCCCAGGTGACGAACAGTATGAAGCCCAGGCCGATCAGCCAGGAGCCCAGGGCCTGTGCGGTCTGGGCGGCTCCGTGCACGAAGGCGAAGGCGTGCTGCGCGGCCTCACCGGGCGCCTCTTCGGTGATCTTCGCGCCGAGGAGGGCTCCGGCGCCCAGCAGCAGGGTCGTGGCGGAGGTGACGGCGACGACGAGGGGGCCGCGGTCGGTGAGCGTGGCCAGCGCGCGCGTGGTGGCGATGCGCCGGGTGCGCGCCGTGTCCTTGGGCTCGCCGGGGTAGTCGAGCTCGACGGTGCCCAGTGCGGTGCGGCGCAGGAGCCAGGCCCGTCGGCCGAGCCCGGCGCAGAACACGAGCAGGACGAGCAGCAGTACCGGGATCACGGACGCCTGCCAGGTCAGCAGGACCGGCGGGCCGTCGATGGAGGTGCCGGTGCCGTCCAGCCAGTCCGACACCCGCTGGGAGACGCCGCCGGACATCACCCCGCCCAGGGCGCAGGCCAGCATCGCGACGGCGGGTCCGCCCTGGCCGTGCAGCACGGCGCGCGCGTCGGGGTGGCTGCGGTACAGCAGGTGGGCGACCACCGCGAGGGCGATCACCAGTAAGCCCTGGACCAGGGCGAGACCGCCGAAGGTGGTGCCGCCGCCGGCCAGCAGGCCGGCCGACCGCCACCCCGGGCGCTCCCAGCCGGCGTACCCCGTGGACAGCAGCAGCAGGACGAGGGCGGTCAGCGGCAGGCGTCGTACGAGGTGCTCGTCGAGCTCCTGGTCGAGGCGGTTCTCGCTGCGCCCGCGGCGGCAGACCACCCACACCACGACGGCGGCGGTGGCCAGGAGTGCCACCTCCAGAAGCCGGCCGACCGTGTCGAGTGCCGCGGGGCCGCCGGGCCTGCGGTCGAAGCGGGCCGCGGAGGAGACGACCGCCGCGGCGACCGTCAGCAGGCCCGCGGCGGTGTGGGCGGCGCGCAGCCGGGCGACCAGCCGGCGGCCGTACCAGAAGCCGGGCCGGCCCAGGGCGGTGCGGCCGGTGTCCTCGTCGGGTTCGGGCCGGCGGTCGATCGGCCGCTGGGACTCGTACGCGCTCCAGGTGCGGTGGGAGAGGTACCACAGCAGGCCGGTGAGCGCGGCGGGCACCAGGGCGGCGACGACGAGCCGGCGGCCGGGCCTGCTCCACCAGCCGTTCTGCGACATGTCGGGCGACAGGAAGCCCAGCCAGGAGTGCCGCTCGGCGCACGCGCGTGTGCCCGCGCACTGCCAGGCCACCAGGTCCAGGGCGACTTCGCAGGCGGCCGCGACCAGCAGCACCGTCAGTGTCAGGCCCGCGAGCCGCACCAGCAGCCCGTACAGGCGGACCGTCCGCTGGTGGCCGCGCGCGGTGGGGCGCATCCAGTGGGCGAGGTTGACCACCATGAACGGCAGGAGCAGCAGCCACAGGGCCCGCGCGCTGTTGCCGGAGGTGAGATTGCACCAGACGTACGCCTCCGGCACCGGTCTGCCTCGGTAGACCTCGGGTCTGCTCTCCGCGTCGACGTCCTCGGCGCGCCGGAAGACGGCCGCCGTGTCGTCGCCGGTGATCCGCACCGTGCGCGGATCATTGAGCATCTCCTGGGGTGTGGTGCCGCCCACGCCGTGGACCAGGAGTTCCAGGGCGGTTGCTGATCCCTCGGGCCCCGGGACGGAGCCGCTGGTCGGGACACGTTCCTGCGCACGTTCCACTGTTCGCACTTCCCCCGTGACGCGCCGACTCCTTGTGTTCGTGCGGGCACAAGGATCTCCGCTTCGGCGGGGGCGTACACCCCTGAACACGTAATCTCCCCGTTCCGAGTGACATGCGGGGAACAGATGGGGCGTTGGTGACATGCGCGCGTCGAGCCGGTGGCACCGTGGGGACCCACCCGTGCAAGGATGGGACGTCCGCGCACCGGGGCAGGGGAGAATGTCCTTGTCGGAGCAGGTGTGCAGGGCGTGTCGGACGGCTTGCGACGAAAGGACCGGAGCGTACGTGAGTGAGAATCAGAACCTCCTCGCGGAGCAGCGGCGCGCCCTGATCCTGGACGAGGTGCGGCGCCGGGGCGGGGTCCGCGTGAACGAGCTGACCCGCAAGCTCGGCGTGTCGGACATGACGGTGCGCCGCGACCTGGACGCGCTGGCCCGCCAGGGTGTGCTGGAGAAGGTGCACGGCGGCGCGGTGCCGGTCGTGGAGGCGAGCACGCACGAGCCGGGCTTCGAGGCCAAGTCGGGCCTTGAGCTGACGGCCAAGGAGGACATTGCACGCTCGGCGGCCCAGCTGGTGGCGCCGGGTACCGCGATCGCGCTGTCGGGCGGTACGACGACGTATGCGCTGGCCCACCATCTGCTGGACGTGCCGGACCTGACCGTCGTGACGAACTCGGTGCGGGTGGCCGACGTCTTCCACGCGGCGCAGCGCACCTCCGGTCCGCGGCAGGGTGCGGCCACGGTGGTGCTGACCGGCGGGGTGCGCACGCCCTCCGACTCGCTGGTGGGGCCGGTGGCCGACCAGGCGATCGCGGCGCTCCACTTCGACGTGCTGTTCCTCGGTGTGCACGGCATATCGGTCGAGGCCGGCCTGTCGACGCCGAACCTCGCGGAGGCCGAGACCAACCGGCGCCTGGTGCAGTCGGCGCGGCGGGTCGTGGTGGTCGCCGACCACACCAAGTGGGGTGTGGTGGGCCTGAGTTCGTTCGCGGCGCTGGAGCAGGTCGACACGCTGGTGACGGACGCGGGTCTGGCGGGCGACGCGCGCGAGGAGATCTCCGAGCATCTGCGCCGGCTGGTCGTGGTGGGCGAGCCGGAGAGCTGATCCGCTCCGGGCGGTGCAGACATCTGACGGATCGCCAGTTACCGTGGACGTTGCCCCGGTCAACTTCCCTTCTCCGCCAAGGGGGTTCGCGTTCATGGCCCACCGTCTGCGTCCCGTCGGGCTCGACTTCGTCGACACCGCACCCGTGCGCCTGGTCTTCGCGCAGGAGATCTCCGCGGCACCCGAGGCGGTCTTCCACGCCCTCAACGACGATGTGCCGGGGTGGGCGGAATGGTTCGCCGCCGTGACGCAGGCGCGGTCGCTCGACGGCGGCGCCGGGCGCGACATCCGGCTCAAGGGCGGCGGGCGCTTCCGGGAGACCGTCCTCGCGGCGAAGGAGGCCGAGGTGTACGCCTACCGGGTCGACGTCACCAACGCGCCGGGCGCCCGCGCCCTGGCCGAGGAGTGGCGGCTGGTTCCGGCCGGGACCGGCACGCGCGTGCAGTGGACCTTCGCCGCGGACGGGACGGCACCGTTCCGGCTGGTGGTGAAGGCGGCACGGGCGGGGCTTGGGCGGGCCTTCCGGGACGCGGTGATGTCGCTGGACCGGCGGCTCACGCGCTGACCGCTCCGCGGGATGCGCGGCGATGGGTCGTTTTTCGGCTGCGGCATCGCTGTGGCTGGTCGCGCCCCGCGGCGGAGCCGCTGATGTCAGAGCCCCGCACCCCTTTGGGGCGCTGACTTACCCGCAGTACCTCGGCGAAGCCGGTTGGGGACAGCCGCTCAGCAGGGCCAGACGCCCGTCTCCAGCAATGAGTCGATCGCCGCCGTGTACGGCTCGATGTCCAGGCCCTGTTCGGCGAGCCATGCGTCCGAGTAGTACTTGTCGAGGTAGCGGTCGCCCGGGTCGCACAGCAGCGTCACCACGCTCCCCTTCCGTCCCTCGGCCACCATCTCGGCGACGATCTTCAGCGCGCTCCACAGTCCGGTGCCCGTCGAGCCGCCCGCCTTGCGGCCGATGGCCTGCTCCAGCGCACGTACGGCGGCGACGCTGGCCGCGTCGGGAACCTTCATCATCCGGTCGATGGCGCCGGGCACGAAGCTCGGTTCCATACGGGGGCGGCCGATGCCCTCGATGCGCGAGCCGCTGTCGCTGGTGACGTCCGGATCGCCGGTGGTCCAGCCCTCGAAGAAACAGGAGTTCTCCGGATCGGCCACGCAGACGCGGGTGTCGCGCTGGGTGTAGTGGACGTAGCGGGCGAGGGTCGCCGAGGTGCCGCCGGTGCCGGCCGTCGCCACGATCCACGCGGGCTCCGGGAACCGCTCCAACTCCAGCTGGCGGAAGATGGATTCGGCGATGTTGTTGTTGCCGCGCCAGTCCGTGGCCCGTTCGGCGTAGGTGAACTGGTCCATGTAGTGGCCGCCGGTCTCCACCGCGAGGCCGGCCGACTCCTCGTACATTTTGCGCGAGTCGTCCACGAAGTGGCACTGCCCGCCGTGGAATTCGATGAGACGGCACTTCTCCGCGCTCGTCGTGCGCGGCATGACGGCGATGAAGGGCACGCCGATCAGCTTGGCGAAGTACGCCTCGGAGACGGCCGTCGAGCCGCTGGACGCCTCGATCACCGGGCGGCCCGGCCGGATCCAGCCGTTGCACAGCCCGTAGAGGAAGAGCGAGCGGGCGAGCCGGTGCTTGAGGCTGCCGGTCGGGTGGGTCGACTCGTCCTTCAGGTACAGGTCGATGCCCCATTTCTCGGGCAGCGGGAAGCGGAGCAGATGCGTGTCGGCCGAGCGGTTGGCATCGGCCTGGACCTTGCGGACGGCTTCTTTCAGCCAGTCGCGGTAGGCGGCGTCACTCTGGTCGACGTCGAGGGTCTTGCCGGTCCGGGTCTGCTGGGGGGTGCTCACGACGGGTGCTCCTTAGGCTGTGCGCCGACGGCGCGTCGCGCGGCCGACGCATCGATCATAAACACCTTCCGCACGCTTCTCACCTGCATAAACGCACCTTTGAGCGCCTCAAAGAACACCCTGGGGCCAGGGGGCGGGTGAGGGTGGGGGCGCATTCGCACGAGTGCTCCGGGCGCTCGGTCCCAGGTGCCGTGCGTACTGGTGCTCGACGCCGGGTGCGGGCAGACTGCACCGAACGGGGGCGCACACTGGATCACGACACGAGCTGGATCACGGCCCACGCAGGAGCACGGTCCAGCGCACCGGACGGCCACAAGGGGGCGGGCGGCATGGCGGAGCCGGAGTTCACGGCGACGGGCGTGCGGATCGGCAAACGGCTGCGTTCGCTCACCCGGGCCGGGCAGGTCCGGATCAGCGACGGCAGGCTGGCGTTGCTCACCAGTTACGGCACCGAGATCGACAGCGCACCGGTACAGGCGGTGCGCGCCTCCAAGCCCTGGTTCGCCGCGGAGGACCGGGCGCTCGCGGACCTCAACGGCAAGCGGTACCTGCTGACCCTGGGCGATCACGATCCGGCGCCGGGCGAGCCGGGGCCGCCCGCGGCACGCCGGTTCATCGAGGCCGTACGGAAAGCGGCGGGGCGCGGCGGCTGACACAGCCCACAGGACGACGGCGGCGGGGCTGCTCCCGCGCGGTCGGTTGCGCCGATCGCGAGTTGCGGTACCGCGCCCCCTGGGTCACGCTGTTCTCACGTCACTCTGGGTTTACCGGCGATAACGCTGCGAACCAGCCCGCCGGGCACGACGGCAGGTGGCCATTTCCCTCAGGCACCTGCTGGATCCGTACTCCGTGTTCTTCCGGACCTCTTAAGTCGGGGAGTCGCAGCCGTGATCAGTCACCCAAGCAGGCACTGCACGGTAGAGCTGCAAGCCCTGCCGTCGCGGATCGGCCAGGTCCGCAGAATCGTCTCTGCGCAGTTGCGCTACTGGCATCTGGACCCCCTCATCGACCGGGCCGCGCTCGGTGTGACGGAGCTGTTGACCAACGTCCACCTGCATGCCCAGCCCGACAAGCTGTGCACCGTGGAGATAGAGCTGGTGCTGGACCGGCTCATGGTCTCCGTGCGCGACCACGACCCCCGCCTGCCCGAGGTGCGGGACGTGGAACCCTGCGCCACCACCGGGCGCGGGCTGGCCATGGTGGCCGCGGTGAGCGAGAGCTGGGGGGCGCGCCCGGACGGCGAGTCGGGCAAGGTCGTCTGGTTTGCGCTGCCCACCACACCGGCTCCGGTGGCGGCGCCGGCCCGCTCTCCGCGCCGTACGGCCGACAAACCGGCCCGTCGGCTCGTGGAGGTCGAGCACGCGGTCGACGGCCGCCGGTCCCCGCACGCTCCCGCCCGGTCCGCCGTTGCCGGCTGACCGGGCGGTGACTGTATTGGATGGGTCGGTCGCCTTCGGGGCGCCTTAGCCGGTGTCGAGAGACCGACGCGCCCCTACGGCTCCCTCCCGGCCGGTGTCCGGTGGTGCAGTCGGCGTTGGAGGGCCCTTGCTGTTGGGCCAGTTGCCCTCGGCGTGCCGTTGGCCATTGCGCTTGACGACCTTGTTTCTGGCCCCAGGTCACTCGGTGGCGATGGCGCGCAGCACGTCCAGGCGTGCGGCCCGCCGGGCCGGGCGCAGGCCCGCGAGGGCGCCGGCCGCGAGACCCACCAGGGCCACGATCACGAGCTGCACGGGCGGGATCGCGAAGGCGAAGGCGCTGTCGCTGGCGCCGTCCGAGGCCTTGACCAGCACCCAGCCGAGGAAGGCGCCGAGCCCGAGGCCGCCGACGGTGCCGAAGGCGGCGACGAGGACCGACTCCCAGCGGACCATGGCCCGCAGCTGGGGACGGGTCTGGCCGACGGCCCTGAGCAGGCCCAGTTCGCGGGTGCGTTCGTGGATGGCCAGGGTCAGGGTGTTGGCGATACCGAGCAGCGCGATGAGGACCGCGAGGGCGAGCAGGGCGTAGACGAGGGTCAGCATCATGTCGATGCCGCCGGCCGAGGACTGGGCGTACTCGTCGCGGGTCTGCACCTCGGGGTTGCCGTAGCGGTCGGCGACCTTCTGCACGGCTGCCTTGCCCGCGTCCGCGCTCACGCCGTCCTTGAAGGAGACGGCGAGGAGGGTGTCGGAGTCCTGGGTGCGGTGCGGCGCCCAGGCGGCACGGGTGATGACGTAGTCGCCGGCGAGTTCGGACCGGCCGTAGACCGCGCGGACGGTGAAGGTCTGCTTCTTGCCGTCGGTGAACGTGAGCTGGGCCTTGTCGCCGGTGGTGAGGTGCTGCTTGTCGGCCTCCAACCTGGTGATGGCGATGCCGTCGGTGCCGAGGTTGCGCAGGGAGCCGTCGACCCTGCCGAGGTCGAAGGTGCGCTCCAGGGCGAGGGGGTCGGTGACGGTCAACGCCCGTCCCTTGCCGTCGGCCTTCGCGACTCCGCGGCCCAGGCCTACGGCCGTGTCGACCTCGGGCAGCTGCTGGACGGCCCCGGCAAGGCGGGGGCTCAGCCCGCTGCCGCCCGCGCCGAAGGACGGTGTGCTGACGGCGACGTCGCCGGCGAAGGACCGCGACACGGTCTGGTCCATGGTGGCCTTCAGCGAGGCGCCGAACACGGTGAAGAGGGAGACTACGGCCACGCCGATCATCAGGGCGCTTGCGGTGGCGGCCGTCCGCTTGGGGCTGCGCAGGGCGTTGCGCCGGGCGAGGCCGCCGGTGACGCCGCGGAGCCTGTCGAGGGGGCCGCCGAGGATGCGTACGGCCGTGGTCGAGGCGACCGGTCCGAGGACCACGAACGCGACCAGGGCGAGTACGGCGCCAAGTCCCGCCATCCACAAGGACGGTGACACCAGGACGCCGGAGAGCGTGGTGGCGACGGCGAGGGCGGCCAGGCCCATGCCGGTCACGGCACGCGTGCGGGAGGCGCCGGAGGTGTCGACAGCCGTCTCGCGCAGGGCAGCCAGCGGGGCGGTGCGGCCGGCGCGGGCTGCGGGCAGCAGCGCGGAGCCCAGGCAGACCACGATGCCGACCGCCAGCGGGAGGGTCATGGACAGGGCGCTGATGACCAAGTTGCCGTCGGGGAAGGGGAATCCGATTGCCGGGAAGAGGGCTTGGAGGCCGGCGGCGATGCCGATGCCGCCAGCAAGGCCTGCCGCCGAGGCGGTCACGGCGACAGCGGTGGCCTCGATGAGGGTCGTGGCGGTGACCTGGCGGCGGGAGGCGCCGAGGGCGCGCAACAGGGCGTTCTCGCGGGTGCGTTGGGCCACGACGATCGCGAAGGTGTTATGGATGGAGAAGGTCGCGACCAGCAGGGCGATGCCGGAGAACACCAGCAGGAAGGTGGTGAAAACGGTCAGGAACTGGCTGGAGATCATGTCGGTGTCCTCCTGGGCCGACGCCTGACCGGTGATGGCCTCAACTCCCCCGGGCAGTACGGGAGTCAGCCGGTCGACGAGTTCCTTCTCGCTGACGCCGGGTCCGGCCCGCACCTTGATGCTCGACGCCTCGCCCGGCCGGGCGGTGAGGTACTTCTCGGCGTCAGCGCCGGTCATGCCGGTGAAGGTCACCTGCGCCATGCCGTCCTCGCCGCCGAAGGTCGCCAGGCCGACGATCGTCACCTTGACCGGGTCCGGGGTGCGCAGGGTGGTGGTGTCGCCGATCTTCAGGTTGCCCTTCTTGGCGGTGCCGCGGTTGACGACGACCTCGCCGGACTTCTGCGGGGCGCGGCCCTCGGCGAGCTGGTACGGGTTGAGCTGGGCGTCGGTGATCCAGTTGCCGGCGAGGGTGGGCGGGCCCTGGCCGCCGATGGGCTTGCCGTTCTTGCCGACAAGCTGGCCGGCGCCCTCGATGTCGGGTGCGGCGGCCGCGACCCCGGGCACCTGTTCCAGGGTGTTCACCAGGGCCGTGTCGACGGGCCGGCGCACGCCCTGGCTCTCGCCGGGCGTGGTGATGGCGTCGGCGCCGCGGACCACGGCGTCCGTGCCGCTGGTCGCGTTGCCGAACATCGAGTCGAAGCTGGCGCGCAGCGTGTCGCCCATGACCAGGGTGCCGGCCAGGAAGGCGACGCCGAGGAACACGGCGAGAAAGGTGCCGGCGAAGCGCCGCTTGTGGGCGCGCAGGGAGGACACGCTCAGCCGTACGGCGGCGTTCATGAGGGCACCTCGAAGGCTTTCATGCGGTCCAGGACCTTGTCGGCGGTCGGGGATTCCATCCGGTCGACCAGGCGTCCGTCGGCGAGGAAGACGACCTCGTCGGCGTGGGCGGCGGCGACCGGGTCGTGGGTGACCATGACGACGGTGCGGGAGGTCTGGCGCACGGCGCGGCCGAGCAGGCCGAGGACCTCCTCGCCGGAGCGGGAGTCGAGGTTGCCGGTCGGCTCGTCGGCGAAGACGACGTCCGGCTGTCCGGCGAACGCCCGTGCCACGGCGACGCGTTGCTGCTGGCCGCCGGAGAGCTCGGAGGGCCGGTGGTGAAGGCGGTCGCGCAGGCCGACGACGTCGATCAGCGCGTCGATCCACTCCGGGTCCCCCTTGCCGCCCGCGAGGTCCAGCGGCAGCGTGATGTTCTCCGCGACGCTCAGCGTGGGCACCAGGTTGAACGCCTGGAAGACGAAGCCGACGCGGTCGCGGCGCAGCAGGGTCAGGCGGCGGTCGTCCAGGCCGCCCAGGTCGGTGTCGCCGATGTACGCGGTGCCCGAGCTGAGCGTGTCGAGGCCGGCCGCGCAGTGCATCAGCGTGGACTTGCCCGAGCCCGAGGGCCCCATGATCGCGGTGAAGCGGCCGACCGGGAAGTCGACGCTCACCCCGTCCAGGGCCCTCACCTCGGTGTCGCCGCGGCCGTACACCTTCACGGCGTCGACGACCCGCGCGGCCGTCCGCACGGCGGTCGTGGTCGTCACGCCGCACCGCCCTTCGTGCGGCCGAACTGCTCGTCCAGCACGGACAGTCGGCGCCAGTACTCGTCCTCGTCGATCTCGCCGGAGGCGAAGCGGCGGCCGAGCACGGCGAGCGGCGAGTCGCCGGAGGGACGGGTGTCCCCCATGGCCCGCCAGGGGCCACCGCGGCCGCGCCACACGGTGCGGCGCAGGACGGTCACGACGCCGATCACGACGGCCGCCCAGATCAGCGGGAAGAAGAGGATCCACGGTCCGGGGCCGCCGTTCCAGTCTGCGAGGGTCTGCATCTCGAGTCATCTCCTGAATGGGTCCGCTGCGGGTCTGGTGGTGATGTCTCGAGACTCCCGCCGGGCAGGGGTCCAGGTCGTCGTACGGCCAGCGGCACTGCGCGTACCTCCCGGGGAGTACACGGGGTCGATTCCGCTGCTCCTGGCAGGCTTCCTAAAGGGCTCGACTTCTGTAACTACTAGTATGTACAGTCGACGCATGAGCACCTCGGAGAGCACCTCGGACCGGCTGATCGAGTCCACCCGTGAGCTGCTGTGGGAGCGCGGTTACGTGGGTACCAGCCCCAAGGCGATCCTGGAACGCTCGGGCGCCGGACAGGGCAGCATGTACCACCACTTCAAGGGCAAGCCCGATCTCGCCCTGGCGGCGATCCGGCGGACGGCCGAGGAGTTGCGGGCTACCGCCGAGGGAGTACTCGGCGGGCCGGGGACACCGTACGAGCGCATCGAGGCCTATCTGCTGCGCGAGCGTGACGTGCTGCGCGGCTGCCCCGTCGGGCGGCTGACGATGGATCCGGACGTCATCGCCAGCGACGAACTTCGGGAGCCGGTCGACGAGACGCTCGACGCGATCCGCGAGCTGATCGCCGGGATCGTCGAAGAGGGCAAGGAGCAGGGCCAGTTCGCGCTCTCGCTGGACGGCGAGGAGATCGCCGCGACCGTCCTCGCGACCGTCCAGGGCGGTTATGTCCTCGCCCGCGCCTCCGGCTCCCCCACCGCCTTCGACGCCGCCGTCCGAGGGCTGCTCTCCCTTCTCGCCCCGCGTTAGGAGTTCAGGTCTGTGCACATCACCAGGAAGCGCCCCGACACCCGGCAGGGCCCGGCGGAGAACTTCACCGGCTCGGTGTGGCTCGACGAGATAGCCGAGCCCGCGGCCCCGTCCCGACTGCGCATGTTCAACGTCCACTTCGCGCCCGGCGCCCACACCGCCTGGCACCGCCATCCGCACGGTCAGGTGCTGCACGTCCTGGAGGGCGAGGGGCTGGTGCAGCGCAAGGGCGGTGCGGCGGAGTCGATCCGCGCGGGCGAGACCGTGTGGATCGAGCCGGACGAGTGGCACTGGCACGGCGCCGGGCCGCGCACCTTCATGACGCATCTCGCGGTCGTCGAGGCCGCCGAGGACGGCACCACCACGGAGTGGGACGCGCACGTCGGCCCGGAGGACTACCCCGTCGGTGATTCGCAGGACACCCCTGCCTGAGGAGGCACCCGATGCACGCCATGCAGTACGAACTGACCCTGCCGGCCGACTACGACACGGGCATCATCCGCGGCCGTGTCGCCCGCATCGGGCATCTGCTGGACGACTGGGAGGGCCTCGGCCTCAAGACGTACCTCCTGCGTGAGCGCGGAGTGAACGGCTCGCCGGTCAACCAGTACGCGCCGTTCTACCTGTGGAACACCATGGAGGGCATGAACACCTTCCTGTGGGGCGGCGCCTTCCAGGGGCTCAGCAACGACTTCGGGCGGCCGTCGGTCCGGCAGTGGACGGGCCTGGCCTACGAGGAGGGCGGGGGCACCGGCGTCCCGGCGCGGTTCGCGGTGCGGCGGCGGCAACCGGTGCCTGAGGGCGTGGTGTTGGCCGACGTCATGGCGGACGCGGCGCGGGAGACGGCGCGGCTGGCCGGCGAGGACGGTGCGGTGCTTGCGGCGGCTGCCGTGGACTCGAGCCGCTGGCAGCTGGTCCACTTCTCGCTGTGGGAGCACGACACGCCGAAGGCCGACGGCGATGTGTTCGAGGTGCTGCACATGTCGGCGCCGGGGCTGGACCGGCTGCCGCGCGGACGGCAGTGGTGAGCAGCGTCCGTACGGTGCTGGGGGACGTGCGGCCCGCCGACCTGGGCGTCTGTGACGCGCACGACCATCTCTTCATCCGCAGCCCGCAGCTGCCCGGCCAGGAGTTGAGCGACGCCACCGGCGCGCGGGCCGAGTTGGAGGCGTTCCGTGCGGCGGGCGGGGCGAGCGTCGTGCAGTGGACGCCTTGGGGGATGGGGCGGCGGGCCGCCGACCTGCCCCTACTGTCCCGGGCGGCCGGCGTGCACGTCATCTGTGCGACCGGACTGCACCAAGCCGCCCACTACACACCGGAGTTGCTCGACGAACTGCGCGGCAAACTCGCCGACGTGTTCGTCTCCGAACTCACCGAAGGCATCGGCACGTCGGGCGTTCGCGCCGGGCTCGTCAAGGTGGCGGGCGGCTTCCACGCCCTCGACACGCACGCCCGCTGGACCATGACCGCCGCGGCCGAGGCCCACCACGCAACGGGCGCGGCGATCGCCGTCCACCTCGAGATGGGCACGGGCGCACTCGACGTACTGGACCTGCTGTGCGGCGAGTTGGGCGTCCCGCCGCATCGCGTGATCCTCGGCCACCTCAACCGCTGCCCCGACTTCGTGATCCAGCGCCAGGCCGCGGAGGCGGGCTGCTGGCTGGCGTTCGACGGCCCGTCCCGCGCGCATCACGCCACCGACTGGCGCATGCCGGACGCCGTACGGGCCCTCGCCGAGGCGGGTTTCGGGCATCGGCTGCTGCTGGGCGGGGACACCGTGGTCGCCGGGGCGCGGTCGGTCGACGGCGGGCCCGGGATGCCGTATCTGCTGCGGCGCGTGCGGCCGCGACTGGAGCACGCATTGGGCAAGGAGCCGACGCACCGCATCCTCACCGACAATCCGGGCCGCGCCTTCGGCGTGGACTGGCGCTGAGAGACGGGAAGGAGTGACCTCGTATGCCGTTCGTCCGTATCGACGCGCTGAGTGCCGACGGTGATCGTCTCCACGCCCTCGGCCGCGCCGTGCACGACGCCCTGGTGGAGACGCTGGGCATCCCGCCCGACGACCACTTCCAGGTCCTGGTCGGCCACGGCGGCACCAACAGCACGCTGCGCTACGGCAATTACCTCGGCGTGCAGCGCGATCACGGCATCGTCTACGTGGCGATCACGATGCGGTCCGGACGCACACCCGCGCAGAAGCAGGCCCTGTACCGGCGCATCGCCGAGCTCGCCCACGCCTACGCGGGGACCGAGCCGCGGAACGTGTTCGTCACCGTGACCGAGAACGAATGGGCCGACTGGTCGCTCGGTCACGGGGTGGCGCAGTATCTGGATGCGGCGGGCTGCTGACCGGCCGCATCAGCGGCAGAGCTTGTCCAGATCCTCGGAGAAGGTCGCGAACTCAGCCTGCGCGTCGGTGATGATCTCCCGGGCGGCCCGGCGCGGAGTGGTCGCATGCCGCTCGGCGAGCTCGGTCAGCGCCGCGTTCGGACGTGCCTCGTACTGCTCGTATTCCACGACTTCCATCGGCCCCAGGCCCTCGGCCAGCACCCACAGGAAGTCGGACAGGTTCGCCGCCACCACCCCCCGTTCGCCCTCCGACCCCAGGAACACCACGGGCTGCTCGGCGAGGGGCCGCCCCGGCCGCACGCACCAGAGGGCGGCGAGACCGCCGGTGCCGTCCTGCCCGAAGACCCGGTACGCGTCGCCGTCGAGCTCATGGTTGCCGGTCCACTGGCGCAGCCAGTGGGTGGTCTCCTCGGCGGAGTCGAAGGCGTCGTAGGGCTCGTAGTCGACGTACTCCTCCTCGTCGAAGTCGAACTCCACGCGGGCCAGCTCGGCCAGGGCGGGCGGAAAGCGGCGGTCGTCGGCGGTCGTCTCGATCATGCGTGCAGGCTAGTCTCCGCCACTGACAACGCCCCTAGGAGACGAAGATGTCCACGGACGGCCGCAGTTTCGCCGCCGCGGCCAGGGCCTCGTGGACGGGGTGGGTGTTGAAGGCCGTCAACAAGGCCTCGTCCGCCGGGTGTTCGGCGGCCGGGTAGGCGATCTGCTCGTAGGCCGTCTGGAAGCGCGGGCCCCAGCGGCGGGCGCCGAGGCGGGCCGTGCGGGAGCAGTTGTCGACCATGTGGGCGACGTTGCGGGCGTGCATGTAGGGCAGCAGGGAGTCGACGGCCTCGATGACCGACTCGTTGACGATCTCCGACCAGGGATGGCCGCGCTCGGCGAACTCGTCGATCTGGGCGGTCATGGTGGCAACGAAGATGCCCGCGGTGAACGGGTCGACAGGCAGCTCGCGTTCGCCGCGCCGGGCGTGCACCTCGCCGCTGACCGACCACATGGGCGAGCCGCCGATCCTGCTCATCGGGCGGCTGCCGAGCCGCCGTTCGGCAAGGATCACGCTGCGCAGCTCGGTGCCGTCGGCGACCTCGTCGTAGATCTCGGCGACGATCTCGCGGGCAGGTCCGTACGTCGCGGTGTACGCACGGTCGAAGACGTCCCGGCCGGCCGCGTCGAGGCCCTCGCGCACGGCGCGCAGCCCGGTGTGCGAGATGGTGCGGCCGATCGGTCCCGTGATGTTCTCGCAGGCCTTCTCGTACGCGGTGACGGGGTCGTCGCCGCCGAGGCGGGCCCGCGCGTACAGGCTCTCGACGATGCCGTGCACGGCGCCGAGCAGGATGGCGCGCTCGCCGACGATGTCGGAGAGGTACTCGCTGTCGAGCGTGGTGCGGAAGGTGTACGGCGATCCGAGCGCGACCGACCAGCCGAGCGCGAGGTCGGTGGCGCGGCCGTCGGGGTCGGCGTGGACGGCGTAACTGCTGTTGATTCCGGCGCCGTTGATCTCCTCGCCCTGCTGGTACAGGCGCCGCACGGAGTCGCCCATGCCCTTGGGGCACACGGCGATCACCCCGTGTCGGGGCGGGAACTCCCCGCCGGTTTCCCGGAGATGGCCGAGCAGGAAGCCGTGCGAGAGGCCGATGACGGCGCCTGGCTTGAGGGCCGCGAAGATCTCCTGGTGGTGGGCGGCGAGGGCGGCGTCCGCGATCAGGAGGATCACGAGGTCGCTGTCGGCGGTGACGGCGAGCCAGTCGCCGAGCGTGCCGTTCTCCTCCGTGAAGCCGTGGGCGCGGGCGTCGGCGGCCGACGCGGATTCCGGGCGCAGTCCGACGGCCACCCGGATGTCCGTGCCGGTCAGCGAGTCGCGCAGGTTGAGGGCCTGGGCGCGGCCCTGCGGGCCCCAGCCGATCACGCCGATGCGGCGCACGCCGGCGAAGGCCTGCGGCAGCAGCGGGAAGAGATGCCGGCCACCGCGCAGGATGGTCTCGGTGCCGCCGGGCACGTCCATCGTTTCGAGGGGGAAGACGCGGGAGGTGTACGTGGTCGAGGTCATGGTCGAGTTGTAGGCTCCGACCGAGCGTTGCGGCAAGCGCAACCTGCGCAGCGGGGTGTTGCACGAAGTGAAAGATCGAGGTCACGGACGTGCGGGACGACCATCGGGAGCTGCGTCTTTTTCTGCATCTGGCGCAGACGCTGAACTTCGGGCGGACGAGCCTGGACTGTCATGTCAGCCCGGCGACACTCACGCGCACGGTGCAGCGGCTGGAGACCGACCTCGGGCACCGGCTGTTCGAGCGCGGGCCGCGCGGGGTGTCGCTGACGGCGGAGGGGCACCGCTTCCGCGAATACGCCGTCCAGGCACTGGAGTTGTGGCGCTCCTACCGCGAGGAGCACCCCGACCCGGCCCAACTCACCGGCCGTCTCGCGGTGTTCGCCACGGTGACCGCCTGCCAGGCGCTGCTGCCAGACCTGTTGGCACCCTTCCGCACCGCCCACCCCCAGGTCCTGCTCGACCTGCGCACCGGTGACGCGGCGGCCGCACTGGCCCGGCTCGACGAGGGCGAGGTCGACGTGGCCGTGGCGGGCATCCCGGCCCGGCTGCCGGAGGGGCTGGTGAGCCGCACGGTGGCGGTCACCGAGCTGGTCCTCGTCACCGCGACCGACCGCCCGGACCCCGCTCTCGACGGCCCCTTCGTCCTCCCCCACCGGGGGCTGGTCCGCGAGGCCGCCGACCGCTGGTTCCGCACCCGCGGCACGCGACCGGAGGTGGCCTGTGAACCGGACGGCCACGAGGGGCTGCTGACACTGGTCGCCCTGGGCTGCGGCACGGGTGTGGTCCCCCGGCTCGTACTGGAACACAGTGCGGTGCGCGACCGGCTGGCGGTGGTGCCCGCAGATCCGGCGCCGGAGCCGTTCCCGATCGGGCTGTGCGTACGGCGGGCGGATCTGCGGCGGCCGCTGGTGGCCGCGCTGTGGAGCCTGTGAACCGCAACGGGGATGGTCTCAGCCGAGCTTGGCGTACTCGACCGCGATGCGCGCGCCGAGGCGGGCGTTGTTCTTCACCAGCGCGATGTTGGTGCGCAGGCTCTCGCCCCCGGTGAGCTCGACGATCCGGCCGAGGAGGTACGGGGTGGTGTCCTTGCCGGTGATGCCCGCCTTGTCCATCTCGGCCAGGGCCTGGGCGATGACGCCGTCCATGCGCTCGGCAGGGACCTCCTCGTCCTGGGGCACGGGGTTGGCGATGCTGACGCCCCCGGGAATGCCGAGGTCCCAGCGGGCGTGCATCACGGCGGCGATCTCGGCGGGCGAGTCCACGCGCATGGGCGAGGTGAAGCCGCTGCGGCGCGAGTAGAACGCCGGGAACTCGTCGGTGCCGTAGGTCAGGACCGGCACGCCGAGTGTCTCCAGGGTCTCCAGAGTCAGGCCGATGTCGAGGATGCTCTTCACGCCCGCGCTGATCACCGCGACACCGGTCGCGGCCAGTTCCGTCAGGTCGGCGCTGATGTCGAACGTCGTCGGCGCGCCGCGGTGCACCCCGCCGATGCCGCCGGTGACGAAGGTACGAATGCCGGCGAGCGCGGCCAGCCGCATGGTCGCGGCGACGGTCGTCGCGCCGTGGGCCCCGCGCGCGATGACGTACGCGAGGTCGCGGACGCTGGCCTTGGTGACGTCCGGCGCGGTGGCGAGGAGTTCCAGATCCGCCCGGGTCAGCCCGATGTGGGGCCTGCCGTGCAGGACGGCGATCGTCGCGGGGACGGCGCCGCCGTCGCGGATGATCTGCTCGACCTCGACGGCCATCTGCACGTTCTGCGGGTACGGCATGCCGTGGCTGATGATCGTCGACTCCAGCGCCACGACGGGACGCCCGTCGCGCAGCGCCTCGCGGACCTCGTCGGTCAGCACGAGGCGCGGATGCGGGACGGGGGTCGCGGGAGTCGGGGCGGGGGTGGGCGTGGTCATCTCTGGCTCCGCATCGGGTCGTTCACGTCGTTCGGTTCGGTCGGGTCGTTCACGTCGTCCAGCGCGTCCTCGATCAGACGCGGGGTCAGGTCGGGGCGCACCGTCGCCGGGCTCTCCACCGTCAGGGCCGCGGCCGCGTGCCCGTAGCGGGCGGCGTCCACCGGATCGCCGCCCGCCAGCAGGGCGTGGACGAACGCGGCGAGCATCGCGTCCCCGGCGCCGGTGACGTCGGCGACCTCGGCGGGCGGCGCGGCCAGGAACGTCGCGTCCTCGCCCGAGGTGCTCAGCACGCTGCCGCGCGCGCCGAGCCGTACCCACACGTGGCGCACCCCGCGGGCGTGCAGCGTGCCGGCTGCGGCCGTCACCTCGGCCTCGCTGTCGCCGACGGGTTGGCCGAGGAGGGCGCGCAGTTCGTCGAGGTTCGGTGTCAGTGCGAAGACCGGGCGGCGGGCGGTGAGCAGCGGCGCGAGCAGTACCGCCTTGGGGGCGCTGACCGGGTCGATCACCACGGGTACGGCGGCGGGCTGCGCGACGTCCATCGCGTGGGCCAGCACCTCGGCCGGCAGATTGCCGTCCAGGACGAGCATGTCGGCGTGGGCGATCAGCTCGCGGGCCGGGTGCAGGTCCTCGGGCGCCAGAGCTTCGGTGGCCGCCATGTCCGCGACCGCCACGACCAGGTCGCCGTCGGCGTCGAGGACCGCCGTGTACGTCCCCGTCGGGTGCGCGCTGCGGTGCACGTGGTCGAGGCGCACCCCGGCCGCCGCGGTCTCCGCGAGGAGCCGCTCGCCCGCCGCG
Source organism: Streptomyces sp. NPDC001401 (assembly GCF_042895385.1). NCBI lineage: Bacteria > Bacillati > Actinomycetota > Actinomycetes > Kitasatosporales > Streptomycetaceae > Streptomyces > Streptomyces sp. NPDC001401. Next base: position 231,400 of record NZ_JBIAWI010000007.1, on the reverse strand, counting down.
TCGCGGCCGACGGCGGCGATCAGATGTGTCGGGGTGCCCAGCCGCGCCAGGTTCTCCGCGATGTTGCGGCCCACGCCGCCGGCCGTGGTGCCGGCCCGCCCCGGATTGCTCGTGCGCTGCCGCACGGGGGCCAGGCTGCGCACCTTCACGTCGACGTTGGCCCCGCCGACGACCACGACCGCGTTCTCCTCGCGCAGGATGTAGCCGCGGCCGAGGATGGCGCCCTTCTTGCCCAGGTTGGACAGGTGCACGTTCACCGCTGCCCGGGTGCTGCCGAGGGCGTCGGCGATCGCCTGCGGCCCGGCCAGCGGGTCACGGCGCAGCAGCGCGATGATCTCGCGCTCCCGCTGGGTCAACATCATGCTGACTAAACTAAAGGCCCTTTATTGGAGTAAGCAAGGGGTGGCTGTCGGGGTCTTGCGCAGCGGTGCGCGTCGTCAGCCGGCGGTCCTGCCGAGATCGAGCCGCCCCACGCGCTCCACGTTCTGCCGGTCCTCGGCGTCCTCGCTGGCCTCGGCGGCGAACCAGGCGTCAAGGATCTCCTTGAGCAGCGGCTCGGACGTCAGGCGCAGGCTGAGCGCCAGCACGTTGGCGTCGTTCCAGCGGCGGGCGCCGTCCGCGGTGTAGGCGTCGGTGCACAGGGCCGCCCGTACGCCGGGCACCTTGTTGGCGGCGATGGACGCGCCCGTGCCGGTCCAGCAGCACACGACCGCCTGGTCAGCGCTCCCCGCGGCGACCTCACGGGCCGCGGCCTCCGAGCACGCGGCCCACTGCGGGTCGTCCCCGGGGCTCAGCGCCCCGTGGGGCACGACCTGGTGGCCGCGCCTGCCCAGTTCCGCGACGAGCGAGCGCGCCACGGGTTCGTCCATGTCCGAGGAAACGGAGATCCGCATGTTCCGGAGCCTAACGCCGCGCGGCTCACGGCGGGTGGGTGTCCACGCCCGACCCCCACACACGCTCGAACAATAAACAGATGACCCAATAGTTTCGGCTCAATATTAGGGACCTCCGAGCTGGCCTGGACGCAACGCAATCTGCAGTTCGATAACGTCTTGAAATAACTCCTCCAAGCTGATCATTGCAGGTCGCAGGCGGGGCTATTTCAGGGCATCGTTCAAATGGAAACCAACCGGGGATCATTTCCAGCCGCCATGGTGGCCCAAGCGACAACGTCACCGCCGGTCCACGGCCAGGCGAATGGCGAGAACCGCAGGGACGAGCTGGATAGATCGATCACCGGAGGGGTAGGAAGGCACACGAGATCTTCGAATGTGAAGAACTTAATCATGGAGGGAAGCTCATGTCTTTCAAGAACATCTTCGACAGCGGCGCAGGTGAAGCGAATTCCGCCGAGGAGTCCGCTCAAAAGGTATCGGAAAAAATTCCAGGCGCCCGCCCCGAACGGGAAGGGGTCGATCCGGAGCTCTACGACGGTATTCCTGAAGCCGCGCGCGACCCGAAGATCATGCGCGAGACGTCGCCCGAGGCGCTCAGCATCATGAACAACTTCCTCACCCCTCTGTTCAAGAACACCCAGACAGTGGCCGACAAGCAGCGGGAAGCCAGCGAAGACCCCGAATCGACATCCGGTATGGCGTCTTCGGTCAAGGACGAGGCAGTCAAGAAGGTGAAGGTGGAGATTACGGACGAAGACCGGCCGAAGGCCGGCGACGAACGGCTGGACGAATTCAGAAAGGATAACTACGAATCGGTCAAGAACGTCAAGCGGACTGACGACGGGCCAGCCAAGGAGTAGGAGCCGATCAGGAAGCCGACTCGCTGACACATCATCGAGTTCCACTACGCGAGGAGACCGAAGGACATGGGCGGAGCCACCAAGAACAACGTGAGTACGGCCTATCTCGGCGAACGATTTATGCGTCACCCACTGACGGGCCGCAACCTGAAGGAGCTGAATGTCGCCGACAAGTCGGATGCCATCCTGGAGCGGGACCGGGACAAACTGAAGAGGAGGGCCGAGAAGAAATCGGCAGACGGAACGGACCGGTATGTCTCCCCTACCGGGTTTTCTTTGAACAAGGAGCGGTTCGGCGATTTTCCCGCCGAGGAGGCTGCGGCGCACGAGCGCGGATGGCGTGCCTATATGACGGTGGGGGTACCACTTGTCGATGAGCGAGGCGATATTGTACAGCCCCCTCCTGACGTGATCTCCAAGCAGACGTACGTCAATCGAACCGATCCCGAACCCACCAAATGGTCACACACTGTCGAATTCTCGATTTCGAACACAATCAGCTGGTCGCTCCAGGGACAGGTACAGCTCACTTTCGGGGCAAAGGCCATAGCATCACTGCAGCAGCAGCTACAGAAGAGCATGGCGATGAACCAGTCCGAGAAGATTACCCGGAAGAACAGCAAAGACAACCAGGGTGTTGACGCAGAGTCCCAGTCACAAATGACAAATACCACGACGGCCACGAGCACCGCCACGGGCACCGGGGAATTGTCGGCACAGCTGATGCTTGGGATCACTGCTTCCGTCAGCGGTTCGTTGACCACTTCGTTCAAGACGTCGTCCACGCTGAGCGGGGAAGTTGCCAGCCGGGTGGATGTCCTGGCCACGCAGCGACGTCAGGTGAGGAGGTTCGACTACGAGTACCCCATCTCGTTCGGCGGGTGGGTCGCTCTGTATTACCCCGAGCCGGTAGAGGTCAAGGAAACCCGTCCGGACGGCCCGCAGGCTCGGGAGCCGAAATACTCCAGGGTGATCGCCTGGAAACTCGGTGAGACCGGCACGGCCACGGAGACCTTCGACTTGACCGATGAAGGAAAGCCGTTCATGCAGAAAGGGGAAGCCGAGGTCGTGTCCACCCTCGCCGGGGTGCACGAGGTCTTCGAGCTTGAAACGCTCGTTTTCGACAAGAAAAATCACCCTCTTCACAAGGGCGGCAGCGGAGAGCAAAAGATCCCGAGAGAGGCTCCCGTCGAGCTCACCACCGGGTTGGGGACGGCCGATGGCCTGGCGCTGGACTTGATGAACCAAAAGGCGTACATCACCGACCGGTACAACGGCGGCAAGCTGTACAAGGTCGATCTCGCCGGCGGCGGCACGGACTGGGTCCTGGAGAAGCTGGGACAAGTCAACGATGTGGCGCTGGATCTGCCGGGCAACAAGGCCTACATCGCCGACTACAGCGGCAAGCGCCTGTTCACGGTGAACCTGTCCGACCGCTCCGCCTCCCCGGTCACGGTCGCCGATGGGATGTTCGCCTACGGCGTCGCGCTGGACCTGCCGGGCAACAAGGCCTATGTCACCGACGTCGAGAACGGAAAGCTGATCGAGTACGACCTGAACAGCGCTCCGGCGGCGAAGCAGCGCACCTGGGACGTGCCGAGGGCCGCCGGAGTGGCACTGAACGGGGGCAGGGCGTACATCGGGCAGTACGACCTCGGCGGCCTGTACGAGGTCGACCTGAACGCGGATGGTGCCGCACCGCGGAACGTGGCCACCAACCTCGGGAACAGCGTCCGTGCAGCGCTGGACGGCGCGGTCAACACATACGTCTCCGACTCGAGCGGCGGCAAGCTGCATGAGGTCGCCGTGGCCGACGGCGAGGCCAAGGGCCTTCAGCGCGTGGTGGCCGACGGTCTCGGCACGGTCTGCGGCGTCGGGCTCGACCGCGACAACGGCTGGATCTACGTCAGCAATCGGCAGGGCAAGCTGTTGCGGCTCTCCGGCGTGCTGCCCGACACCTCGGCGAAGTCGTAGCGCAGGACGTTCTTTCGCGGTGGGCGGGCGGGCATGGATGCCTTGAACATGTCGGTTGCCGGGCTCAGGTGACCGATGGCGTGCTCATGCCCGCCTGTGCCATGGCGTGGCAGGGCGACCCGATCGACATCCCCGCCGGCATACGGCTCCGGCAACGGCTCGACCAGGCCGGCACTGCTGACCTGGTGGCGCGAATGGAAGCATGCTCAGCCCATGACGCCGAATTCGGCGCGGGTGCGTGGAGGAACTCGCGGACGGCCAGATCGCGCCGCCGGGGGCGAAGGCGGTGGTGAAATCGCGGACGTAGTCCTCGGCCCGGGAGGACCGGACCGGGCGAGGATGCCGACCGGGGGGCCGAGCTCCACGCCGTGGTCGAGGTCTCGGATCTCCGACTCAGGTCACCGGCTGAGCGCCCCCAGCGGATCGTCCAGCACCGGCTGCCACGCCAACTCGGCTGCGCCGACCAGGCTGTTGTGGTCGAGGGTGCAGGCCAGGATGGGGACGCCGCCGCTCTGGCCCCACAGGCTGCGGTCGGCGACGACCGCACGGAGGCGCTCGGGGTCGGCGTCCAGGAGGGTGCGGTGGAGGCCGCCGAGGATGATGCGGTCGGGGTTGAGGATGTTGACCAGACCCGCGAGGCCGAGGCCGAGGCGGTCGATGAGGGCCTCGGTGGCGGTGCGGACCGTCGGGTCGTCGTAGTGGTTGCGGATCAGGTCGATGGCCTGCTGGAGGAGGGAGACCTCGGGGCCGGGGTCGCGGCCGGCCGCCGTGAGCAGGGCCAGCGGGTCGGCCTCGACGTCGAGGCAGCCGCGGCTGCCGCAGTGGCAGGGGCGGCCCTCGGGGTTGACGGTGAGATGGCCGACCTCCAGGGCCAGGCCCGAACTCCCGGTGTGCAGGCGGCCGTCGAGGACCAGCGCGCCGCCCACCCCCCGGTGCCCGGTGGCCACGCACAGCAGGTCCCGGGCGCCGCGGCCAGCGCCGTGCCGGTGCTCGGCGAGGGCGGCGAGGTTGACGTCGTTGCCCGCGAAGGCGGGGCCGGTGATGCCGGCCTCGCGCACGCACTCCGCGAAGATACGGCGGACGGGCGCGCCCGCCGGCCAGGCCAGATGCAGGGGGTTGAGGGCGAGCCCGTCCGGCTCGGCGACCGCGGACGGCACGGCAAGTCCGGCGCCGACGCAGCGCCGTCCGGTCGAGCGCAGCAGCTCGGCGCCCGCCTCCACGACCGAGCCGAGGACCTTCGCCGGGTCGGCGTCGACGGTCTCGCAGCCCGGCGCGGTGGCGACGATGCGGCCGCCCAGTCCGACCAGCGCGGCCCGGAACCCGTCGGCGTGCACCTGCGCCGCGAGGACGACCGGGCCGTCCTCGGCGACCGCGAGCCGGTGCGAGGGCCTGCCCTGCGAGCCGGCCGCCGCGCCGGGCCGGGCGTCGACACGGATCAGCCCGAGCGCCTCCAGTTCGGCGGCGACCGCGCCGGCCGTGGCCCGCGTGACGCCGAGCTCGGCGGTGAGCACCGCCCTCGTGGGCGCGCGTCCGGTGTGCACGAGCTCCAACGCGGGCCCGAGCGCACCGCGCCCCCGGTCCAACCGCGTTCTCGAGCTGGTCCCTTCCCCCGTCGGCCGGGGGTCCGCCTTGCCGCTCATGAGGGCGAGTCTCCCATGATCCGCAGTCACGTCGAGCTACAGGCCGCTGACCCGAAGCGTGATGTTGAGACGTCCTGTCAGCCCCAACTCCGGGGGCCCGGTGCCCGCGTACACCCGCGGCACGCCGTGATGGGCGAGCCGGGACGGCCCCCCGAACACGAACAGGTCGCCGCTGCGCAGCTCGACGTCCGTGTAGGGCTTGGTGCGGGTCTCGGTGTTGCCGAAACGGAAGACGCAGGTGTCGCCGAGGCTGAGCGACACCACCGGCGCGTCCGAGTTCTCGTCGCTGTCGCGGTGCATGCCCATGTGGGCGTCGCCGTCGTAGAAATTGATCAGTGCTATGTCATATGGCACCGGCTGTGCCATGTCACATGCCACTGTCGTCGTCCCCAGCGCATCGGCGACCGCCCGCCGCCCCAGCTCTGCGAGCCACCCCGGAAACGGCTTCACCGGAGCACCGTCGCCGTCGACGACCGTGTGGGCATAGCCGTACGGATACCAGTGCCGGCCCAGGCACACCTGTCGGGCGGTCATCGTGCCGCCGCCCGGTGTATGGACCGTGCGCAGGCCCGCGGGCGGTCGCGCCCAGGCGCGGCAGGCCTCCAGCAGCTCCCGTTGGCGCCCCGTGTCCAGCCAGTCCGGCACGTGCACCGCGCCCGGTGCGACCTCCGTGCGGGCTCTGGGAAACAGCTCGGCGTCCATGGCCTCCATCCTGCCCGAAGCACCTGCCGACCGGGCCTGAGCTGGGGCTCGGCTAGCCTTGACGCACGATGAACGACCGTATGACGACGCCGTGGGGCGAGCTCGCGCTGGCCCGTTTCCCCGAGGATCCGCGCGAGAGGCTGCGTGCCTGGGACGCCTCCGACGAGTACCTGCTCAGGCACCTCGCGGCCGAGAAGGTCCCGCTGTCCGGCACGGTCGTGGTGCTCGGCGACCGCTGGGGCGCCCTGGTCACCGCGCTCGCGGCGCACCGGCCCGTGCAGATCACCGACTCGTTCCTCGCCCAGGAAGCCACCCGGGCGAACCTGGCCCGGGCGGGCGTCGAGACCGGTGCCGTGCGGCTGCTGACCACCCAGGATCCGCCGCCCGACCGGGTCGACGTCCTTCTGGTCAGGGTGCCCAAGAGCCTTGCGCTCCTGGAGGACCAGTTGCAGCGGCTGGCGCCCGCGGTGCACGCGGGGACGGTCGTCGTCGGCACCGGGATGGTGAAGGAGATCCACACCTCGACGCTGCAGCTGTTCGAGGGGATCCTGGGACCGACCCGCACCTCGCTGGCCGAGCGGAAGGCCCGGCTGATCTTCTGCACGCCCGATCCGTCGCTGCCGCGCCCCGCGAACCCGTGGCCGTACAGCTACGCGCTGCCCGGCGGCGTCGGCCCGGTCTCGGGACGCACGGTGGTCAACCATGCGGGCGTGTTCTGCGCCGACCGCCTCGACATCGGCACCCGCTTCTTCCTGCAGCACCTGCCGGCCGCGCTCGGCGGCCGTCGGGTGGTGGACCTCGGCTGCGGCAACGGGGTGGTCGGTACGGCGGTGGCGGTGGCCGATCCGGCGGCCGAGGTGCTGTTCGTGGACGAGTCGTTCCAGGCCGTGGCCTCGGCGGAGGCGACGTACAAGGCGAACGGGGTGCCGGGGCACGCCGAGTTCCGGGTCGGGGACGGGCTGGTGGGGGTGCCGGACGGGAGCGTCGACCTGGTGCTCAGCAATCCGCCGTTCCACTCGCACCAGGCGACGACCGACGCGACGGCGTGGCGGATGTTCGCCGGGGCGCGGCGGGTGCTGCGTCCCGGCGGCGAGATGTGGGTGGTCGGCAACCGGCACCTGGGGTACCACGTGAAGCTGCGCAAGGTGTTCGGCAACAGTCAACTGGTCGCCAGCGACCCCAAGTTCGTGGTGCTGAAGGCCGTCAAGAAGTGATCAGGCGGCAGGCCGGCCGACGGTCCGGATGATCCCGGTCACCGCCCGCACCATCGCCTCCCTGCCCACACTCAGGTACTTGCGCGAGTCGACCGCCTCGGGGTGGGCGGCGAGGAAGTCGCGGATCGCGCCTGTCATGGCGATGTTGAGGGCCGTGCCGACGTTGACCTTGGCGATGCCGCCCGCGACCGCCGCGGCGAGTTCGTGATCCGGCACCCCGGAGGAGCCGTGCAGGACGAGCGGCACCTCCAGGGCGGCGGCGAGGCGTTTGAGCAGGTCGTGGTCGAGGGTGGCGGTGCGGGTGGTCATGGCGTGCGTGCTGCCGATGGCGACGGCGAGGGCGTCCACGCCGGAGTCGTCGACGAAGGCGCGCGCCTGGGCGGGGTCGGTGCGGGCGCCGGGCGCGTGCGCGTCCAGCGGGGGCTCGGCAGACTTCTCCCACCCGCCCGGCCCTGCCTTGCCGCCGACCTGCCCCAACTCGGCCTCGATCCACAGGCCTTGGGCGTGCGCCCAGTCGACGGCGGCTGCGGTCGCTGCGAGGTTCTGGTCGTAGGGCAGGCCGGCCGCGTCGTACATCACGGAGCTGAATCCGGCGTCCGCGGCCTGGCGCAGCAGGTCGTCACTCTGGACGTGGTCGAGGTGCAACGCGACGGGCACACCGGCGCGTTCGGCGGCGACGACGGCCGCGCGGGCCAGCGGGAGCAGCCGCCCGTAGCGGAACTTCACGGCGTTCTCGCTGACTTGGAGGACGACGGGGGCCTCGGCGGACTCGGCGCCGGCGATGACGGCCTCGACGTGTTCCAGGGTGATGATGTTGAAGGCGGCGACGGCGGAGTGTTCGGCGGCGGCCCGGGTGACCAGTTCGCCGGTGGTGACGAGGGGCACGGCTTCTCCCTTTCGACGGGGCGCGTCAGGGGGTTTCGACGGGGCGTGTCAGGGCGCGAGGATCACCGAGCGGGTGAGGTGGCGCGGCTGGTCCGGGTCGAGGCCGCGGGCAGCGGCGACGGCGACCGCGAGGCGCTGGGCGCGGACCAGTTCGGCGAGCGGGTCGAGCGTGCCCGCGATCCACAACCCGCCGGTGGCGCGCACCTGTTCGGCCAGGCCGTCCGGGGCTTCGCCGAGCATCCAGGTCGCCGTTCCCTGGGTGGTGATGCTGATGGGGCCGTGCCGGTACTCCATCGCCGGGTAGGCCTCGGTCCAGGCGAGTGAGGCCTCGCGCATCTTCAGCCCGGCCTCGTTGGCCAGGCCCACCGTCCAGCCCCGGCCCAGGAAGGTGAACTGCGTGCAGCCGACAAGCCCTTCGGGCAGCTCGGTGGCGAGGGCGGTGCGGGCGTCGGCGACGACGGCGTCGGTGTGCAGGCCCAGCTGGGCGCGGAGCAGGGTCAGGGCGGTCGTGGCGAACCGCGTCTGCACGACGGACCGTTCGTCCGCGTAGTCGAGCACGACGAGGTCGTCGGCGGCCGCCATGACCGGTGTGTCCGGGTCGGCCGTGATCGCCGTCGTTCGCGTGCGCCCCCTCAACTGGCCGAGCAGATCGAGGACTTCGGTGGTGGTGCCGGAGCGGGTGAGGGCCACGACGCGGTCGTACGAGCGGCCGTGGGGGAACTCGGAGGCGGCGAAGGCGTCCGTCTCCCCCTGTCCGGCGCCCTCGCGCAGTGCGGCGGCCGCCTGCGCCATGAAGTACGAGGTGCCGCACCCGACGATGGCGACCCGCTCCCCCGGCGCCGGGAGCGCCCCGCGGTGGCGGTCCGCCTGCGCCGCGGCCCGTATCCAGCATTCGGGCTGGCTGGTCAGCTCGTCCTCGACATGGGTCATGCCGGGCCCTCCCCTGATTCGATCCCTCACTCGACAACCCGTCGCGTGATTGTTCTTGCAAGATATAGCCAGCTTTCGAGCAGAATCAAGCAATCGAGCGCATGCGGGGTGCGCTAGGGTCGCCGGGAGATCGAGGAACGGAGGGTGGGCATGTCGCGGGATGCCCGCTGGAAGGCGCTGCTGGAGCTGCTCGTCGAGCGCGGCCGGCTGGACGTCGAGGAGGCGGCCGCCGAGCTGGCGGTCTCGGCCGCGACGATCCGGCGCGACTTCGACCAGCTCGCCGAGCAGCAGATGCTCGTGCGCACCCGGGGCGGCGCGGTCGTGCACGGGGTGTCGTACGAGCTGCCCCTGCGCTACAAGACGGCCCGGCACGCCTCCGAGAAGCAGCGGATCGCCAAGGCGGTGGCCGGCCTCGTCGCGCCCGGCGAGGCGGTGGGGCTGACCGGCGGCACGACCACCACCGAGGTGGCGCGTGCCCTGGCCGTGCGCAGCGATCTCGCCTCCGGTTCCCCGGCGCTCACCGTCGTCACGAATGCGCTCAACATCGCCAACGAGCTTGCGGTGCGCCCCCAGTTCAAGATCGTGGTGACCGGCGGGGTGGCCCGCCCGCAGTCGTACGAGCTCATCGGGCCGCTCGCGGACGGTGTGCTGGGCCAGATCACCCTCGATGTGGCCGTGCTCGGTGTCGTCGCCTTCGACGTCACGCACGGCGCCGCCGCGCACGACGAGGCGGAGGCCGCGATCAACCGGCTGCTGTGCGAGCGCGCCGAGCGGGTGATCGTCGCCGCCGACTCCAGCAAACTGGGCCGGCGGGCGTTCGCCCGGATCTGCGCCGCCGAGTCGGTGGACACCCTGGTCACGGACACGGCGGCGAGCGCGGAGACGGTGCGCCGCCTCGAGGAGGCGGGGATCGCGGTCCTCATGGTCTGACTCACGACAGTGCGCACCGGCCTTGGCGATCCATGCGCCCGGGTGGCTGATTCCGCCTAGGCTGGCAGAGCGGGATGCGTGTCGGGGCAGGGAGGCTGCGATGGGCTCAGAAGCGATCGACCAGGACGTGCCGGGGGTCGGTGCTCCCCGCTATCTGCCGATCGCCGAGCACGGTCTGATCGGCGACCTGCGCAGCGTGGCCCTCGTGGGCACCGACGGCACCATCGACTGGTACTGCTGCCCGGCCTTCGACGCACCGAGCGTCTTCGCGGCGATCCTGGACGCGGAGCGCGGCGGCTCCTTCGAACTGGCCGCGTCCGTGCCGGCCAAGACCAAGCAGTTCTACTTCCCCGACACCAACGTGCTGATCACCCGGTTCTTCACCGAGGACGGCGTCGGCGAGGTGCAGGACTTCATGCCGCTCAACGGCGGGAACGTCGAGAGCGAGCGGCACCGGCTGATCCGGCGGGTGGTGTGCGTGCGCGGCTCCATCCCGTTCCGCACCCGAGTGGCCCCGCGCTTCGACTACGGCACCCGGCCGCACACCGTGCGCCTGGTCGGCGACGTCGCGGTGTTTGCATCCGAGGGGCTGTCGCTCGCGCTGACGGCGACCGTGCCGCTGGAGGCCGACGGGCCGGACGCGCGCGCCGACTTCAAGCTCTCCGAGGGCGAGACGGCGGTGTTCGCGCTGGACCAGGTCGGCGGCGACGTGGAGCCACGCCGGTGCGCCAAGCTGGAGGCGGAGGAGCAGTTCGGCACCACGGTGGCGTACTGGCGGCGCTGGCTTTCGGCGTCCAAGTACCGTGGCCGCTGGCGGGAGATGGTGCACCGCTCCGCCCTCACCCTGAAGCTGCTCACCTACGCGCCCACCGGCGCGATCGTGGCCGCGCCGACCACGAGCCTGCCCGAGCAGCTGGGCGGCGAACGCAACTGGGACTACCGGTACGTGTGGGTGCGCGACGCCGCCTTCGCCGTGTACGCGCTGCTGCGCCTCGGCTTCACCGAAGAGGCCGAGGCGTTCATGAAGTTCCTGACCCGGCACGTCAGTCCGAGCGCCGACGGGAACTCCGCGCCCCTGCAGATCATGTACGGCATCGACGGCCGCACCGACCTCACCGAGCGGGAACTCGACCATCTGGAGGGCCATCAGGGCTCCGCGCCGGTACGGATCGGCAACGCGGCCGCAGACCAGCTCCAGCTCGACATCTACGGCGCGCTGATCGACTCGATCTACCTCTACGACAAGTGGGCCAAGCCCATCTCCAGCGCCCAGTGGGACGACGTGTGCGCGCTGGTGGACTGGGTGTGCGAGCACTGGGACCAGCCCGACGAGGGCATATGGGAGACCCGCGGCGGCCGCAAGAACTTCCTGTACTCGCGGCTGATGTGCTGGGTGGCGATCGAGCGGGCCATCCGCATGGCCAACCGGCGCGGCCTGCCCGCCGACCTGCTCCGCTGGCGCGAGTGCCGCGACACCATCTACCGGCGGATCATGAAGCGGGGCTGGTCCGAGACCCGGCAGGCGTTCGTCCAGCACGAGGACGGCGACGACGTGCTCGACGCGGCCGTTCTGATGATGCCGCTGACGAAGTTCATCGCCCCCACCGACCCCAAGTGGCTGTCCACCCTCGACGCCCTCACCCACGACCTGGTGTCCGACTCCCTCGTCTACCGCTACGACCCGATCGCCAGCCCCGACGGACTGCGCGGCGACGAAGGCACCTTCTCCATCTGCTCGTTCTGGTACGTCGAGGCCATGGTCCACGCCGGCCGCATAGACGAGGCACGCCTCGCCTTCGAGAAGATGCTCACCTACGCCAACCATCTGGGCCTGTACGCCGAGGAGATCAGCCACACCGGCGAGCAACAGGGCAACTTCCCACAGGCGTTCACCCATCTCGCACTCATCAGCGCGGCGTTCAACCTGGACCGGGCGCTGGGCTGAGGACCCGACGGCAGGTGTCGCCAGCACCACCCCGCATCCGCCGCCCAGGCCCAGGGACGACAAGCCGCGCGGCCGGAAGGATTCATGACGTCGGCAAACGGACCGACTCGGAATCAACCACCGGACTCGGGGGAACACCCATGAACGAAACCTTCGCCAGGCGCCTGACGGGCGTCGCCGGCATCGCCGCCGCGGCCGCGCTCATCGTCGAAGTGCCCCTGTACTTCGTCTACTCGGGCCCGCCGCCGGACGCGAACGTGCTGGCCAGGCTGCTCCTCGGGATCGTCGCTCTCGCGTGCCTGGTCGTGTTCGTGACGGCGTTCCGTGAGCTGGTCAAGCACACGCGTCCCGACTACGAGTGGGCAGGCTCGATGGCCTTCGCCACCGGGCTGGTCTACGCGACGATCACCCTGGTCTCCATGGGCTTGGAGGCCGGCGCGGTCATCGCCACCGACCATCCGATCGATCCGACCATCACGGTCAACGGCACATACATCCTCTACGGGTCGATCTCCCGGCTGATGCTGGGGCTCTTCCTGACCACGATCGGCTACGTCGTCTCGCGCACCGGCCTGCTCCCGCGCTGGATCAGCCGCTCGGCCTACGTCCTCGCCGCGATCAACCTGGCCTTCGTGCCGTCGCTGTTCTTCGGCAACACACCCGCGCACTTCTACGCGGCGAACGGCTGGGGCACGACCGCCCTGATGGGGGCGATTCTCAGCTACTGGCTGCTGGCCGTGGGCATCTCCACCTACCGAAGCTCCACGCGCCTGCCCAGCTCGGTCGCCGCGTAGCCTCAGGAGCAGATCACCGGGACCTCACGACTGGAGCCTTGATGACGAGCCTCGACGGCGGACCCGGCCTCTCGGCGGACGAGCTCGGCGCGTCTGCACTGACGCTCGCCCGGGTGCGGCTGGGTGCGGGCGGGCCGCTGGGCAGTGTCCGCATCGCCGACGGCAAGGTCGTAGGCGTCGCGGTGGAGGGCGAGCCGGAGGGCCCGGTGCTCGACCTGGACGGTCGCACCGTACTGCCAGGTCTGTGGGACGCGCATGTGCACGCCGCACAGTGGGCCGGCAACCGTCACCGGGTGGATCTGGCCGGCCTGCACTCCGCGCGGGAGGTCGCCGATGCGGTACGGCTGCACTCGGCCGGCCTGCCCGCGGGCGAGGTGCTGATGGGGCAGGGCTTCCGGGACGGCCTGTGGCCGGACGTGCCCCACAAGGCACTGCTGGACTCGGTGTGCCCGGATCGGCCGGTCGCGCTGATCAGCGCCGATCTGCATGCCGCCTGGCTGAACTCGGCATGCCTGGCGTTGGTCGGCCGGGGTGATCACCCGACGGGCCTGCTGCGCGAGCACGAGTGCTTCGAGGCGATGCAGGCGCTGCCCGAGGTGTCCGCCGAGGTCCTCGACCAGTGGGTGGCACAGGCCTGCCGGGATGCGGCCGCGCGGGGCGTGACGGGCGTCATCGACTTCCACTTCTCCGACAACCTCGCCGACTGGAGCCGACGGGCGGCGAGTTCGCCGCTCGCCGTGCGGGTGCAGGCCGCCGTCTATCCGCGGCACCTGGACGCGGCGGTCGAACGCGGCTTCAGGACGGGTGACGTGCTGCCCGGCACCGGAGGCCTGGTCCAGTCGGCCCGCTCAAGCTCTTCACGGACGGATCCCTCAACACGCGGACGGCGCTGTGCTGCGACCCCTACCCCGGGCTGGAGGGAACGGAGGAGGCATACGGCATCGAGGAGACCTCGTACGAGGAGCTGGTCCGGCTGATGCGGCGGGCCTTCGCCCACGGCATCGAGCCCGCCGTGCACGCGATCGGCGACCGGGCCAACACCCTCGCGCTGGACGCGTTCGCGGCCGTCGGCTGCCAAGGTCGCATCGAGCACGCCCAGCTGCTGGCGGCTGCCGATGTGCCGCGGTTCGCGGAGCTGGGCGTCACCGCCGGGGTGCAGCCCGCGCACGCCACCGACGACCGGGATGTGGCGGACCGGCACTGGGCCGGGCGCACCGGGCGCGCCTTCGCCTACGGCGACCTGCTGGCGTCGGGTGCCCGGCTGGAGTTCGGCTCCGACGCGCCCGTCTCGCCGCTCGACCCGTGGCTGGGCATCGCGGCGGCCGTGCACCGGACGGACGACGGGCGGCCCGCCTGGCATCCGGAGCAGCGGGTCCCAGTAGCGGCGGCGCTCGCCGCGTCGGCACGGGGACGTTCACAGCTCCGGGTCGGTGACGCGGCCGACCTGGTGGCGGTGGACGTGGATCCCTCGGAGGCGGACGCGCGCACGCTGCGGGAGATGCCGGTGCACGCCACCATGCTGGGCGGGCGCTGGACACACGGCCCCTACTGACGGTCCGGCGCGGCGGCCGCAGCAGACCCCCGAGAAAATCGGTCAGAAACCGCAACCTTTCAGCCATCTTCTATGTCTCTTCAAATATCAGTACGAAATACGCTTCGGGGGACGTGATGAGACGAAGCAGAGCAACACGCAGCAGAATCGCATGGGCAGCGCTCATGCTCCTGGGCACCGCGATGGGAGCGACCGCGATCCCGGCCGACGCCGCAGCGGTCACCACCGCCCAGACCGTCACCTGCCCCACCGGCTGGGGCAGCCTCGCCAAGACACGCGCAGCATCAACGACGACGCCGGTGAGGAACGTCAGGACCGGCCGCCACACCTGCTACGACCGGATGGTCATCGACATCCCCGGCGCGGGCCGGAGCAGCCTCGGCTACTCCGTCAGGTACGTCAGCCACCTCTATCAGGACGGATCCGGGCGACTCATACCCGTCGGCGGCGGCGCCGTCCTCGAGGTACGGGTGCATGCGCCCAGCTACGACCCCAACACCGGGGCACCCACCTATCCCGCCCGGGCGGGCCGTCCGCTGCCGGGCGTCGACCTCACCGGGTACCGCACCTTCAGGGACACCCGGTTCGCCGGAAGCTTCGAGGGCGACACCCAACTCGGGCTCGGCGTCCGGGCACGGCTGCCGTTCCGCGTGCTGCGGCTGGACGGCCACGTGGTCGTGGACGTGGCCCACAACTGGACCGGCAAACCCTGAAGCGCATCAGGCGCCGAGAGAGTCGAGAGAACCACGAGAGCCGAGACAGTCGAGAGAGCCCAGCCAGTCGATCAGTAGCCGGTTGACCTCCTCGGGGCGTTCCCGCTGAATCCAGTGGCCGCAGCCATCGAGGACGTGAGAGGAGGTCAGACCGGGAAGGATGGTGGGGTACGCCTTGATCGCGTCGGGCGGTGGCGGGTGCGGTCGACGGCGGGGGTCTGCGGCATGGGTCCCTCCCGGGCGAACGTGGCCAAGCGCGGGGGCGACGATCATGCAGGGCGCGGGATGGTGCGGCCGATGCCTGTTGCCGTTTGGGCAAACGGGCGGATGCGTGTGCCGGACGGGAGGCCCCGGCGGCGGACGGAGAGCTCCGGAGCCGGGCGGCGGGCCCGCCCCGGGCCGACGGGCGCATCGCCGGCCGCAAGCCCAGACGCCTGGCCGCAAGCCCGCATGCCGTACGACGAGCACGGACGCCGGACCGCGGGCGCCTATCCCGGACGGCAAGCCCGCACGCCAGGCAGCGAGCCCGCGCCGGGCAGAGGGCGCATTGCCGGGGCAAGCTCCAGCGCCAGGCGACGGGCCCGTGCCGGGCAGCGGGCGGGCCGCAAGCGCGGGCCCCGAGCCGCAAGCCCGCATACCGCGTGACGAGCGCAGGCGCGAACCGGCCGGATGCCCGTTCCGGACGCCCACCCCACACACCAAGCGGCCACCCCGAGCCGAGCAGCAGGCGGGGACGCAAGCCCAGGCGCCCAGCCACAAGCCCGCATACCGGGCGACGCGCAGGCGCCGACCGGCGGATGCCCGTTCCGGACGCCCACCCCGCCCGCGCCGAGCAGCACGCGGGGCCGCAAGCGCGAGCTCCGAGCCGCATGCCGCGTAACCAGCGCAGGCGCCACCCGGCAGGTGCTTTTCCCGGACGGCAAGCCCGGGCGCCGGGCGGCGGGCCCGTGCCGGGCGGCAGGCGCATGGGCAGGCCGCAAGCTCAGGCGCCAGGCCGCAACCCCGAATACCGGGCGACGAGCGCGTGCCGGGCCGCAAGCCTGCGCGCCCGACGCCGAGCCGGTGTCCCAGGCAGCGGGCGTCCGGCCCGGGTTCGGATGTCGCCGCTCAGTCGTCGGCGATCAGTTCCACCGGTGTGGCGATGACGTCCACGAGGGCGTCGCCGCGCAGTGCGGTGAGGGCGAGGGGGCGTCCTATGGCGTCCTCGATCATCAGTCGCTGCAGTGCCTGGGCGCTGGTCACCGGTTCGCCGTGGGCGGTGAGCAGGAGGTCGCCGTCCCGCAGGCCGGCGCGGGCGGCGGGGGAAGCGGGTACGACCTCGACGATCCGCAGGCCGGTGGGCCGGCCGGTGCGGGCGCGCAGCAGTGGCGGCAGCGGGGCGGGGATGCCGGCGAGGCCGAGATAGGCGCGGCGGACTCTGCCCTCGGAGAGCAGGGTCGCGATGATCCGGCGGCTGGTGCCGTTCACCGGGATGGCCAGGCCCAGGCCGACGTCGGCGATGGCGGTGTTGATGCCGACGACGGCGCCGTCGGCCGTGGCGAGCGCCCCGCCCGAGCTGCCGGGGTGGAGGGTGGCGTCGGTCTGGACGACGTCGTCGATGACGCGAGTCGCCCGGCCCGCGCTCGCCGGCAGTGACCGGCCCAGCGCGCTGACCACGCCGGCGGTGACGCTGCCGGTCAGCCCGAGCGGGTTGCCGACCGCCACGACCAGCTGTCCCACCCGTAGTGCGTCGGCCTCGCCGAGCTGGACCGGGGGCGGGGTCGGTCCGTCGGCGCGGACCACCGCGAGGTCGGAGAGCGGGTCGGCGCCGATGACGTGGAAGGGGGTGGTCGTGCCGTCGGCGAAGGACGCCGTACCGGCATCGGAGCGCCCGACGACATGGGCGTTGGTGAGCAGGAAGCCGTCTTCGGTGAACACCACCGCGGAGCCCGTCCCCATCACGAATCGGCCTCTGGAGCGGCGGTGCGCGACGTTCAGGGCCGCCACCTTCGGCGTGAGCTCGACGGCGACGGAGGTGACGATCTGCGAATAGGAGTCGAGCGCGGCCTGCTCCTGAGGGGAGCGGTCGGGCTCGGAAAGTGTCTCGGCCACGAGTCGACCTTTCCGCTGGCCCAAGGCTTGTATTACATGCTTACACCTTTGCTTGGGCAGGCGGGCCGGACTTCGCTGGGGGCTGACGCCAGGGTGATCGGCTCGGTGACAGCAGGAAAGCGCCGTGGCCTGGTCAGCGTGTGCGGGGGCCCGTGGTGCCGGAGTCCATCCGTCTGGATGTGCGCAGAGTGCCGACCGTCTTCAGCAGACGGTCGGCAGGTGTGCGCAGCTCGGGGTGGGCGTTGACGGTGTTCCGCAGGCCCCGCACGGGTCTGCGCCACAGCCGGTGGGCCGCCGCGACCGGGTGGGGGCGGCTGGCGAACCCTTCCGCCACGCGCAGCTCGCGGGTCTTGAGCCAGTCCTTGTACTCCTTGTCGCCGCGCCCCAGGTCCATGAGCGTCACCCCGTGCCGGGCTGCCGCCTCGGCGGTGCGCAGATGCATCATCAGCCCGGGCGAGTAGTAGTGGAGGTCGGGGTCGTACGCGGTGAACCAGGCGGCCAGCACGGTGCGCGACCTGGGCCCGAAGTGCGCCGCCACCGGCCGGTCGCCCGCGTACAGCACCGACAGCACGCCGGTGAAGTGCTCCTCGCGGACCTCGAAGAGATGGTCCACCAGGTCGACGATCCACGGCCGCGAGAAGCGGTCCATCCGTCCGGTCCTGCGGTACTGGGCGGACTTCCACTGCATGAGCCGGCGCAGCATCCGCGGATCGCGCTCGTCGAACTCGAACCGCACCTCGCCCACGTCGCGCCCGAGACGGCGTTCCTTCTTCAGCGTCGTCTTGGCCAGCCCCGGATACGCGCCGCGCAGCCACGGCGCATAGCCGCTCTCGTCCGGCTTCAGATCGACAACCGGGGAGGCGAACAGCCCCGTGACATGCCGGCCGAACGGCTTCTGCTCCGCCACGAGATGGTCGAACTCGAAGATGGACAGCCCGCAGGCCTTCAGCAGCTGCTGGGCGTCCCAGGTGACTCCGGGGCGGTGCACCAGCGCCTGGCAGTCGGACAGGCCGAGCCCGACGGCCCGGCCGACGCCGAAAGCGTTGCGCTCGTACGGGAAGAAGCCGACCGGCGCCCCGTCCTCACGCAGGACGGCGATCCGCGTGCCGGCGCGGTACCTGCCGATCCCGAGCGCGAACTCCGGAGCAAGGAAAGGGTTGGCGTACTCGGGGGACTCGTCCATCGCCGCGTGCCACGCCGTGCGCAGCGAGGTGCTCAGTTCGTCGACTCTGTGGATCGTGACGTCCACGTCAGATCATCCGCCCTTCCACAGGCTCCGCGAGGGACGACCCGGCCGCAGCGCAGGCCGGTAGAGCGTGTGGACCCCTGTTCACTGATCGCATCGGCGACCGCTCCCCCCGTGACGTCCCCCCGCGGCGCGCTGTCCGCGTCCTACCACTTCTTTGAGTATCAGCCGATTCCACGCCGTGTACACGGTCGTTCCGCGGTTGACCCTCAGGCTCCGAACCGTCCGCCGAGGATCAAACGTCGCGAAACAGTACGCATGTTGTCAAGAGTGCCTGCCGCAACAAAAGACCGCGAGGTGCCCCTCGGGCCGCCGCACGCACATTTCACGCCGTCCTCATGTGCGGTCGGTTGAGCCGGGCCAAGGTCCAACTAGCGTCGTGCCGTGGCCCGAACCCGACCCGAGTGAGGTTTCGATGTCCGCAAGACACACCCTCGCCGCCCTGGCGCTGGCTCCGGTGCTCGCCTTCCCGGCGGCGGCCCATGCGACGGCGTACGACGGCTCCCGCGTGCCGCCCCAGAAGACGCACTTCGATCTGCAGGCCCACCGCGGCGGCATCGGCATGACGACCGAGGAGTCCCTCGAGGGATTCGGCAAGGCGATGCGCCTCGGCGTGTCCACCCTGGAACTGGACACCCAGATCACCCGGGACGAGAAGGTCGTCGTCAACCACGACCGGCAGATCAGCGCCCAGAAGTGCCGTGACACGGCACCCGTCACGCCGGGCGACCCGATGTACCCGTACGTCGGGAAATACATCAAGGACCTGACGCTGGCCCAGATCAAGACCATGGACTGCGGCTACCAGCAACTGCCCGGATTCCCCGAGCAGGAGGTGGTCAAGGGGTTCCGGATGGTCGAGCTGAAGGACGTGCTGAACCTGGTCAAGAGCTACCGGGCCAGGCAGCTCAAGCTGAACATCGAGACCAAGGTCGAGGCGGGCGCCCCCGAACAGACCGCGCCGCGCGCGCTGTTCGTGCGCCGGGTCTACGAGGAGATCCACCGCTCCGGCATCGAGCGCCAGGTCACCATCGAGTCCTTCGACTGGGGCGCGCTGATGGCGATGCACAAGCTGGCCCCGAAGTGGCCCCTCGTCGCGCTCACGAACTACGACTTCCTGCAGGTCGGCCGGCCCGGTGCCTCCCCGTGGCTCGGCGGGATCGACGCCGACGACTACGGCGGCGACTTCGTGAAGGCGGCCGCCACCATCCCCGGCGTCGGGGCCCTCTCCCCCAACTACGGCTTCCCGCAGGCCGGCAAGGTCGGCGACCCGGACTTCCGCTTCTACTCCGACAGGACCATGGTCGAGGAGGCCCACGCACGGGGCCTGAAGGTCATCCCGTGGACCTGCGACGATCCGGCCACCGTGGAGGCGCTGATGGACATGGGCCTCGACGGCATCATCACCAACTATCCCAACCACGTCCGGCAGATCATGGCCGACCGGGGCATGCGCCTGCCCCAGCCGTACGAGCCGCGTTGACACAGGGCAAAGCGGCGGCGTCCCGACCCGTTTGTCCGACCGCGCCGGCGGTGGCGCGGCACTTCGCGTGCCACCGCCCGTTCTGCAGCGCGGCACCGGCCGACCAGACGACATGGGTGACGGCGCAAGTGATCTACGTCTCAGCAGGTGAACCGCAGTGCGGCGAACACGGTCACAGGAGATGACGTAGCCATCGAGTGCCCGAGGCGGATGATCCGTGCCCCTCCCCACCACAGTCGTCCACGACCCCGTTCCTTCTGCCGGCGATCCCGCCACCACGACACGGTCCCAGGGGCGGGCGACGGGCGAGCCGTGCGCGGAGAGGTCCGCCGCCGTGATCGCGCCGCCTCCCGGCTCATAAGGACACCCCCCTGTGCCCCACGCCCAGCAGGACGCCCCCACTTCGCTCCTCCCCCGGCCCTCCATACAGGTGCCGGTCACGCCTCCCCCGCTTGACCGGCGCCCCCGTCCGCCCGGCCGCCGCGACCCCTACCTCCTGGCGACCGCCCTGTTCGCCGTGTACGCGGCCCTGTCCATCACCCGGTACGAGCATCTGGCGACCCGCTCCTGGGACCTCGGCATCTTCGAGCAGGCAGTCCGCGCGTACGCCCATCTGCAGGCGCCCGTCGTCGATCTGAAGGGGCCGGGGTTCAACATCCTGGGCGACCACTTCAGCCCGGTCCTCGTGCTTCTCGCCCCCGTCTACCGGCTCTTCCCCTCGCCGCTCACGCTGCTCGTCGCCCAGGCGGCCCTCTTCGCGCTGTCGGCCGTGCCGGTGACCCGCGCGGCCGCCGGGCTGCTGGGCCGGCGGCTCGGGCTCGCCCTCGGCATCGCGTACGGCGTGTCCTGGGGCCTCCAGCGGGCCGTCGACTTCGACTTCCACGAGATCTGCTTCGCCGTACCCCTGATCGCCTTCAGCCTGGAGGCGCTGCTGGCCGGCCGCTGGCGGCCCGCGCTGCTGTGGGCGCTGCCGCTGGTGCTGGTCAAGGAGGACCTGGGGATGACGGCGGCGGCCATCGCGCTGGTCGTCGCCGTGCGCTCCCGCCGCTCCTCCCCGCGCACGCTCCGGTACGCCCTCGCGGTGGCGGTCCTGGGCATCGCCGCCACCCTCGTCACTCTCACCGTCGTCATCCCCTCGTTCAACACCAGCGGCGGCTACGACTACTGGACCAAGGTCGACAGCGGCTTCTCCCTCTTCGACGGCACGGGCACGAAACTCCGCACGCTGGCCTGGCTGTTGATCCCCACCAGCGGTCTGCTCGCCCTGCGTTCACCCCTGCTCGCCGTGGCCCTGCCGACCCTGGGCTGGCGCTTCTACTCGGCCGACGACCACTACTGGGGCACCGACTGGCACTACAGCGCGGTCCTGATGCCGATCGTCGCGCTGGCCCTCGTCGACGCGCTCGCCCTCGCGCGCGTGAGCTCCCGGCCCTGGCTGCGTTCGTACGCCCAGCACGTGCCCGCGGCCGTCGCCGGAGCCGCACTGGCACTCACGACCACCCTCCCGCTGTCCACGCTGACGGAGTCCGCCACCTACGACACCCCCGAAGGCGTCCCCCGCATCGAACGCGCCCTGGACCGCATCCCGGACGACGCGACGGTCGAGGCCGACATCGGCCCCATCAGCCGCCTCACCTCGCGCTGTCGCGTCTTCTGGATCGGCAACACCCGGGGCGTCACCCCCGACTACATCGCCCTGAACAACACCAGCAGGTGGGTGGGCGACGTCCAGGCATACGCTCGCCGGCTCCACCCGAACGCGCGTTACACGATCGACGACGCCGCCTACGGCTACGTCGTCCTCAAGCGCAGTTCGTGATCGGCAGCCGCCGGACGTCATTGACAAGGGTGATCCGCGAAGGTTGTCATGTGCACATGCTGCGATGCCCTGGGACCTGCTGCACTCGCCGCGGGTACCGTCATTGACCGGGCGCCGCGCGCTGCTCGACGCCGCCCTGGCCGAGTTGACGGCCCGCCCCGGAGTGCTCTTCCACGGTCCCGCGGGGATCGGCAAGTCCACGCTCCTGGCCGCCCTCCGTTCGTCCTTGGCCGCGCAGGACGCGTCATGCACGGTGCTGCACTGCTCGCCCGCGGAGGAGGACGCCCGGCTTGCGTTCGTCGGCCTCGTCGACCTGTTCGCGCGGGTGCCGGAGAGCTGCCTGGAGGCACTGGCACCCCAGCCCCGGGAGGCGCTGAGGGCGGTCCTGCTGCGCGGCCCCGAACCGGCCGGCGACCAAAGCCGTCTCGCGCTGCGTGTCGCGGTTGTCGAGGTGCTGCGCTCCCTCGCCGCCGCCGGCCCCGTGCTGCTGGTCGTCGACGACCTCCAGTGGCTGGACGGTCCGAGCGCCGAGGTGCTCGCCTTCGCCGTACGCCGCGTCGAGGGCCTCCCCATTCGGGTGGTGGCCGCCGAGCGGGTGGCCGACGCCGAGCAGCCCGAACGGCTGCGCTGCTGCCCGCCGGGCACCGTCGAAGTGCCGGTGCCGCCCATGGTGGACGGCGAGGTGGCCCACCTCGTGCGCACGGCCGTCGGTGCCGATCTGCCGCCGGCGGTGCTGCGGGCGATCCAGGACACCGCTGCCGGAAACCCGGCGTACGCACTGGAGTTGGGGCGGGCGGCCCCGCACGATGCGGCGTCCGTCGGCTTCGGCCGGCCGCTGCCCATACCGATAAGGCTGCGCACCCTGCTGCTGGCCCAGGTGCGTACGCTGCCGGAGACGGTGCGGCACACGCTCCTCGTCACCAGCGCCGCCGCCCGCCCCAGCCTCACCGTGCTGCGAGCCGCCGGGCTTCCCGACCCCGCCGCGGACCTCGCCGAGGCCGAACGGCTCGGCGTCGCGGCGGCCGACGCCGACGGAACCGTACGTTTCAGACATCCGCTGATCCGCGCCGCCGTCTATGCCGACGCCCCGGAGTACAGCCGCCGGCAGGCGCACTCCCTGCTGGCCCGCGCCGTCACCGAGCCCGTGGGACAGGCCCGCCACCTCGCCCTCGCGCACCCGTACGAGGACGAGGCCACCGCCCGCACGCTGATGTCCGCGGCCGAGTCCGCCCGCCGCGACGGCGCACCCGACGCCGCCTGCGAACTGGCCGGGCTCGCCGCCCGGCACACTCCCGGCGACCATCCCGGCGAGCGCGCCGACCGGCTGCTGGCCGCGGCCGAATACGCCTGTGACGCCGGGCAGTTGGAGGAGGCGGGGCAGGCGGCCGAGACCGTGCTCGCCGGTTCGGGCTCCGCACGGCAGCGGGTGCGGGCCCGGCTGATCCTGCTGCGCAACGCCGGGCAGGCGCTGGGGGGTGCCCGTGACCTGATCGAGGAAGGCCTGCAGGACGCCGACGGCGATCCGGAAGCCGAGGGATGGCTGCATCACTGGGCGGCCGTACGGGGGCTGCTGTGCGGGGAGTTGGCGGAGGCGGCACGGCATGCCCGGCGCGCTGCCCGGCAGGCGGCCCGGGCAGGCGACACCGACACCCGGATCGGCGCCCTCGCCACCCTCGCCCGGGTGCGGTCCCTGGCCGGGGAGACGGCCGCCGCCGGCGCCGCGCTCGAAGAGGCCCTTGCACTGGCCGGTGGCGCCGACGCCGGCCCGGAGAGCTGGGGACTGATCCGGATGCGGGCGATCCTCGCCCTGGACTCCGACAGGGTCACCGAGGCCGGGCAGCAGGTCGCCGAACTCCTCGCGGACATCGGCGAGTTCGCCGGGGTCGAGGAGGTCATGGCGACCTTGGTGGCGCTGACCCGCATCCAGGTGCGCGCCGGGCACTGCCGGGAGGCACTGCGCACCGCCGCCCGCTGCTCGCGGGCCCTGGCCGAGACGGGCGTACAGGCGGCGCCCGCACTGTATGCGGCGGCGCTCGCGGCGACCGCGGGCGGCAGCGCCGACGAGGCCCGGCGCCTGGCCGAGCAGGCGGTTCGGGCCTCGGAGGCGGACGGCGACCGGCTGTTCCTGCTGCGCGCGCTGGCGGTGCTCGGGCAGGCCGAGCTGCTCGCCGGCGACCCGCGGGGAGCAGCGGCCGCGGCCGAGGCGCTGCACCGCGTCAAGGAGCTCGGTGAGGCGATGTGCGCCGCCGATCCGCCCTTGCTGCACTGGTACGGCGACCTCGCCGAAGCCCTGGTGATCCTGGGCGAGACGGATACCGCCGGGGCTGTGCTCCGTGAGGCCCGCACGCGTGTGTCCGGCGATGCGCCCGGGAGCGTACTGGCGGCTCTGGAACGGGCGGAGGGGCTGCGGGAGGCGGGGCTCGGGCGGGCGAAGGAGGGGGCGGTACGGCTGCGTGCCGCGGTGGACCGCCTGCGTCAACTCCCCTTGCCCGTGGAGCTGGTGCGCACCCTGATCGCGCTCGGCGCGGTCGAGCGCCGCTCACGTCGCAGGACCGCGGCGCGGGCGGCCCTCGGCGAGGCACTGGAGACCGCGACACGCATCGGCGCCGCTCCGCTGGCGGCGCGGGCCGGGGACGAGCTGGCGCGGCTGGAGGCCGGGGAGCGCAGCGGTGAGGCGGGCGCGGGCGGACCCGAACTCACCCCCACCGAAGCCAGGATCGCCGAACTGGTCGGCGGCGGGGCCACCAACCGCGAAGTCGCCGCAGAGCTGTTCATCAGCGTCAAGACGGTGGAAGGCGCCCTGTCGCGGGTCTACCGCAAGGTCGGTGTCCGCTCGCGCACCGCGCTCGCCCATGCGATGGCGGTCGCCGTCATCGCGTCCGGCGCGGGGGCCGTGAACTCCGGCGACGACGACCAAGTCAGGACCGCAGTCCAGGCCGTGACGGTGAGTCAGCCCGGCCGGGTGCGGACTGCCCGGGCGCTCGACAGCCGCCGCTGACGTGACATCCGCCGTTCACGTGACATCAGTTGTTAACACGTGAAGCAAGGGTTCCCCCGCTTATGCGGGTGGGGCTGATGTTCCTACGTTGAAGCCGTTCCGCTTCCGGGACACACCCCCCACCTTCCGGAGGACCTCAGTGAAGTCACGCCTGAAACTGCTCGGTCTGGTCACCGTGCCGGCCCTGCTCGCCGCCGCCGTACCCGCCGCCTACGCCGCCGGCACCGTCCAGCCGCACGCGACTCGCGCCGCGATCACCGGAGATGTCCTCAAGGGCCTCAACAAGAACGCCTCCCGCACCGGAAACGTCGCCGCCGGCAAGCGGATATCGGTGGCGATCAGCCTGACCCCCAGAAACGACAAGGCACTCGACACCTTCGTCGCCAAGGTCAGCAATCCGCGGTCGAGTTCCTACGGCCACTACCTGACGAAGGCCCAGTTCGCGGCCCGCTTCGGCCGGACCGACGCCGAGGTCGAGCAGCTCAAGGACTACCTGCGCGCGCAGGGGCTCACCATCGGCAAGGTCCACTCGGGCAACCTGCTGGTCGACGCCAGCGGCACCGCCGCCCAGCTGGAGAAGGCCTTCGGCACCAAGCTGTCGACCTTCAAGGACACGGCGTCGGGGCGCTCGTTCTACGCCAACGACACCACGCCGACCCTGCCGGCCTCCGTCGCCTCCCTCGTCAGCGACGTGGCCGGCCTCAACAACCGCCTGACCCTGCACCACCAGGCGCCCTCCACGGTCACCCCGCACAACGGCCCGGGCGGCGGCTACACCCCGGCCCAGCTCAAGGGCGGCTACAACGTCTCCGGAACGTACACCGGCAGTGGCCAGAAGATCGCGCTGCTGGAGTTCGACGGTTTCCAGCAGTCCAACATCACGAAGTACGACACCAACTACAGCCTGGGTTCGCCCACGCCGACCGTGCAGAAGGTGGACGGCGGCTCCGGCGCGCTCGGCGACGGGCAGGTCGAGGTCGAGCTGGACATCGAGGTCCTGCACGCGATCGCCCCCAAGGCGAACGTCACCGTCTTCGAGGGCCCCAACTCCGACGCCGGCGAGGTCGACACCTATCAGGCCATCGTCGACAGCGGCATCCCGACCACCTCGATCAGCTGGGGCGCCGCCGAGAGCGCCCGCACCACCTCCGGCTTCAACGCCGTGGACGCCGTCTTCAAGGCGGGCGCCGCCCAGGGCCTCGGCTTCTACGCGGCCTCCGGCGACGACGGCTCCGACGACGCGGGCGACGGCGGCACCTCCGTCGACTACCCGGCCAGCGACCCGTACGTCACCGGCGTCGGCGGCACCAAGCTGACCGTGACCTCGTCCAACGCCTTCAGCAAGGAGGTGGCCTGGTCCGGCGGCGGTGGCGGCAAGTCCTCCGTCTTCAAGATCCCCAGCTGGCAGACCGCGGTGCAGAAGAGCGCCGGCGGCGGCTTCCGCCAGGTCCCGGACGTCTCGGCGCACGCCAACCCCAGCCCCGGCGTCTCGATCTACTCGCAGGGCTCCTGGTCCTCGGTGGGCGGCACCAGCGCCGCCGCGCCCGAGTGGGCGGCGTTCGCCGCGCTCTACAACCAGCAGGCCGCGGCAGCCGGCAAGGCCAACCTCGGCTTCGCCAACCCCGCCCTCTACTCGGCGAGCGGCACCGGCTTCCACGACATCACCAGCGGCAGCAACGGCGCCTACTCCGCCGCCACCGGCTGGGACTTCACCACCGGCTGGGGCTCGTACAACGCCGCGACCCTCGCGAGCAAGCTGCTCGGCTGACCCCTGGCGGCTGAAAACCGAACGACAAGGCGCGGGCCGGGATCACTTCCGGCCCGCGCTGCGGCGTACGCCGGTGCAGTCGCCGTATCCGCACCGGAAGACCAGCGGCCCTTGAGGCCTGCTCGGAGCAGCCACCCGTCCGCGGAAACGGCCGGAAGGCGGCCCTCCGGGCCACCGGGTCATCCGCCGTCCGAGCGCAGGGCCCTGTCGATCTCGCCCAGCGCACGCGTCAGTCGTGGGTAGTCGGCGGCGGTCACCGGCTTGACGAAGTACTCCTCCACCACGCGCGCGTGCACGGCCGCGGCCCGCACGAACACCTCCCGGCCCTCCTCGGTCGGCTCCACCAGGGCCACCCTGCGGTCCCCGGGTGACGGCACACGGCGGACCAGCCCGGCCTCCTCCATACGGTCGACCAGGCGGGTCGTACCGCTGCTGGTGAGCGTGAGGTCATCGGCGAGCTGCCTCTGTGAGACCTCGTCGCCGGGCTGTCGGCAGAGCCGTATCAGCACCTCCAGCATCGTGTGGCTGATGCCGCACTCCCGCCGCACCGCGCCGTCGATCCGCTGCTCGAGGCGGGTGGCGGACCTGATCAGCAGGCCGAAGTCGCGCACCAGCGGGCTGTTCGCGGCACGGGTTGCGGCGGCCTCGTGGCTCCGGGAGCTCCTGGCATTCACGTATCGAACTCTACTGCCAGATCACCTACTGCTGTCTCAATTGCTGAGCAATCAATTGCTGAGCAGTCAGCTAAATCCTATGGTGTGCGACATCACCCGCGAGAGAGGGAGAGCACAGTGGATCTGCAGCACTGGCTCGGCCGCGCCACCGACGCCATACAGGACTGGGCCGACACCTTCGGTCCGTACCGGTCACACCCGTCGCTCCTCGTCGACGACGAGCGTTTCGGCGCGGCCTTCGAGGAGTTCACCGGCAGGCTGAAGGACAACTACCCGTTCTTCCATCCGCGTTACGCGGGTCAGATGCTCAAGCCGCCGCACCCCGCGGCCGTGGTCGGTTACCTCACCGCCATGCTGATCAACCCCAACAACCACGCCCTGGACGGCGGTCCCGCCACCGCGGCGATGGAACGCGAGGCCGTCGCCCGGCTCGCCGCGATGTTCGGCTACGACACCCACCTCGGCCACCTCACCACCAGCGGCACGATCGCCAACCTGGAAGCCCTCTTCGTGGCCCGCGAACTCCACCCGGGCCGGGGCGTCGCCTACAGCGAGGACGCCCACTACACCCACGGCCGCATGTGCCACGTCCTCGACATGACCGGCCACCCCGTGCGCACCGACAGCCGGGGCCGCATCGACCTCCACGCGCTGGAGGACGTCCTGCGGACCGGTGAGGTCGGCACGGTCGTCGTGACCACCGGCACCACCGGACTGGGCGCCGTCGACCCCGTCCACGAGGTCCTGCCCCTGGCCGAGCGGCACGGCGTCCGCATCCACGTCGACGCCGCCTACGGCGGCTTCTTCACGCTGCTCGCCGGCGCCGACGGCCCCGAGGGGCTCCCGCCCGACCCCTGGCGGGCCCTCGCACGGTGCGACTCGATCGTCGTCGACCCGCACAAGCACGGACTCCAGCCCTACGGCTGCGGCGCCGTCCTCTTCCGCGACCCGGGGGTCGGCCGCTTCTACCTCCACGACTCCCCCTACACGTACTTCACCTCCGGCGAACTCCATCTCGGCGAGATCAGCCTGGAGTGCTCGCGCGCCGGCGCCTCCGCTGCAGCCCTGTGGCTCACCTTCCGGCTGCTGCCGCCCACCCCCGACGGCCTCGGCCAGGTCCTGGCGGCAGGGCGCCGAGCGGCCCTGCACTGGGCGGATCTGATCGAGGCGTCCGACGTCCTGGAGCTGTACCAGCGGCCCGAGTTGGACATCGTCAGCTACTTCCCCACCGTCGAACCGGCCGCCCTGTCCGGCATCGACGCGACCTCCGCCCGCATCCTCGCCGACGGCATGTCCGGCCCCGACCCGGTGTTCCTGAGCACCTTCAAGGCGAGCCGCGAGGCGTTCGCCGTACGCCATCCCAAGGTCACCGCGGACGCCCAAGGCGCCCGGATCCTGCGCAGCGTGCTGATGAAGCCGGAGTCCGAGCACGCTGCCGAGCACCTGCACGCACGGGTGGAGCAGCTCGCCCGGCCTTGAGGGGGCCGGGCGCAGCGGGGCGTGTCCAGCACGGAGGAGTCAGTGGTCACCAGGTCACGGGAAGCTCCGTCACGCCACCGGTGAGGGTGGTGCGCACTTCCAGTTCGTCGAGCGCCTTGGCGAGCCGGAGACCGGGCAGGCGGCGGGCGAGGGCGGCGAACACGACGCGCAGTTCGACGCGGGCCAGGCTTGCTCCGATGCAGAAGTGCACGCCGTGGCCGAAGCCGAGGTGGCCCCGTTCCGGGCGGTCGGGGGCGAAGTTCTCGGCGTCCGTGTAGACGGACGCGTCGCGGTTGGCGGAGTTGACCGAAAGGATCACGGCGTCGCCGCGGCGGATGGTGACACCGGCGACGTCGAGGTCGGTGTGGGCGTACCGGAGCAGACCGAGGTCGCCGGGCGCGCCCATGCGCATGATCTCCTCGACGGTGGCGTTGACCCGGGCGGCGGGGTCTGCGGTCAGCGCCTGCCACTGGTCGCGGTGGGTGAGCAGGAAGAGCGTGCCCAGGCCGATGCGGTTGACGGTGGTCTCGTGCCCGGCGAACAGCAGCCCGACGCAGAGGCGGATCATCTCGTCGTAGTCGTAGTCCGGGTCGGTGCTCTGGGCGCGGACGACGTCGGAGATCACGTCCTCGCCGGTCTGTGTGCGTTTGGTCTCGGCGAGTTCGCTCATGTAGCGGCTGAACTCGTCCCGTGCCTGGTGGGCCCCGTCGCCGATGGCGTAGTTGGCCATGCGCTCCGAGAGCGAAGCGAAGTACTCGTGGTCGTCCTGGGGCACCCCGAGCAGTCGGCAGATGACCGCGACGGGCAGCGGGAAGGCCAGCCCGGTGTGCAGGTCGACGATGCCGTCGGGGGCGGCGGCATGCTCGGTGAGCAGCTGGTCGATGCAGTCGTCGACCAGCTGCTGCACGTGGTCGGAGAGCATCTGCATCCGCTTGGCCGAGAACGCCGGGGTCAGCAGCCGGCGCATCCGGGTGTGGTCGGCCTCCTCGGTGTCGTAATTGCCCGAGGGCCCGTCCAGGACCGCGGCGGAGGTGATGCGCGACGCCCGTTCCGGCTCGGGATGGGAGCGGCCGAGCCGCTTGTCGCCGAGCAGGTCGCGGACCTCGTCGAAGCGGGTGACCAGCCAGGCCGGATCCCCGGCCGGTGTGGTGACCGGCGTGACCGGGGCCTCCCGGCGCAGCACCTCGTACAGCGGCGCGAGGTCCAGGACGTTGGGACGGGTGAAGGGCAGCTGCGGACGCTCGGCGGCAACGCTCATGGCTCTCCTCCGGTGATCTTCCGGTGGTTCGACCGTAGCAGTTTATTGTCAGTCACTGCCAATAAAGTTTGCGCCAATCGGCCCACCCCGCCAGGCGTGTCTAAGATCGGCCGATGGAGGACTTCAGAGTGGGCGGCGGCCGTGCACCCCGCCGGGGGCGGCCGCCGGTCAGCGACGAGCAACGCGAGCGGCAACGCCTGGACATCTCCCGTCACGCGGTCCGGCTGTTCGCCGCACAGGGCGTGGCCGCCACCTCCGGCGAGCAGATCGCACGGGCGGCCGGCGTCTCCGAACGCACACTGTGGCGCCACTTCCGCACCAAGGAAAGCTGCGTGGAGCCCCTGCTCACCAAGATGATCGACGCCTTCCGGGCGGTCCTGCACGCCTGGCCGGCCGACACGGACCTGACAGAGCACCTGCGAGCGGCCTACCGCCCCGTCCTCGAATCGTCGTCCAGCACGGACATCGAGGCAGTTCACACCGTGGTCCGGCTGACCCGTGACGAACCCGCGCTGCGCGCCGCCTACCTCATGCTCCGGGAGCGCGCGGAGGACACGTTCGCCGAAGTGCTCGCCGAACGCACGGGCCTGCCGGCCGACGCGTTCGAGGTCCGCGCACAGGCCGCCGCCATGAACGCCGTACTCAAAGTGGCGGCCGACCACTTCGCCGAGGACACGGCCGAAACCGGCATCACCCCGGAAACCCTGCACCGGCACCGCGAACAACTCGCGGGCGCGCTCAGCCTGGTCACCCGGGGGCTCGCGGCCCCCTCGAACAGCCGGTCCCCGTCTCGCGGAAAAAAATCTGTCGGCGATGTCGAGAACCCGCGTCCGGCTCCGTCCCGGGGGTGAACGCGACCACAATGGGTCGCACGAGCACCGAGGAGAACCACGATGGCCAAGTACCTGCTGCTGAAGCACTACCGAGGCGCCCCGGCGGCGGTCAACGACGTGCCCATGGCCCAGTGGACGCCGGAGGAGATCTCGGCCCACGTGCAGTACATGAACGACTTCGCGGCCCGGCTCGAGAAGTCCGGCGAGTTCGTCGACAGCCAGGCACTCACCCCCGACGGGACGTTCGTCCGCTACGACGGTGAGGGGCGTCCGCCGGTCACCGACGGACCGTTCGCCGAGACCAAGGACCTCATCGCCGGCTGGATGATCATCGACGTCGACAGCTACGAGCGCGCGGTCGAGCTGGCCGGGGAACTGTCGGCCGCCCCCGGCGCGGGCGGGAAGCCGATCCACGAGTGGCTGGAGCTGCGCCCGTTCCTGGCCGGGCACTCGCACTGCACCGGCACGGAGTGATCTCATCGATGAACGAGGCCCTGCTCAGGAGCCTCACACCGAGCGTGCTCACCGTCCTCGTCCGCCGCGGAGCCGACTTCGCGGCGGCCGAGGACGCCGTGCAGGACGCGCTCATCGAGGCGGTCCGCGTGTGGCCGGCCGATCCGCCGCGGGATGCGAAGGGCTGGCTGATCACCGCGGCCTGGCGCAAGTTCCTCGACACGCGGCGGGCGGAGACCGCCCGCCGCCGGCGTGAGGACCTCGTCGACGAGGAGCCGCCGCCCGGGCCCACACCCGCCGTGGACGACACGCTCCAGCTCTACTTCCTGTGCGCCCACCCGTCGCTGACGCCGTCGGCGGCGGTCGCGCTCACGCTGCGCGCCGTCGGCGGTCTGACCACCCGCCAGATCGCCCAGGCCTACCTGGTGCCCGAGGCGACCATGGCGCAGCGGATCAGCCGGGCCAAACGCACCGTGGCCGGTGTGCGATTCGACCAGCCCGGTGACGTCGCCACCGTGCTGCGCGTCCTCTACCTGGTCTTCAACGAGGGCTACTCGGGCGACGTCGACCTCGCCGCCGAGGCCATCCGGCTCACCCGGCAGCTCGCGGCGGCGATCGACCACCCCGAGGTGGCGGGGCTGCTCGCCCTCATGCTGCTCCACCACGCCCGGCGCGCCGCCCGCACCGCGCCCGACGGCAGCCTGGTACCGCTCGCCGAGCAGGATCGCGGCCGGTGGGACACCGCGTCGATCGCCGAGGGCGTCGCAATCCTGCAGGCGGCCCTCGCCCGCGACCGGCTGGGCGAGTACCAGGCCCAGGCCGCCATCGCCGCCCTCCACGCGGATGCGCCCACCGCCGAGGAAACCGACTGGGTGCAGATCGTCGAGTGGTACGACGAGCTCACGCGCCTGACCGACAGCCCGGTCGTCCGACTCAACCGCGCCGTGGCCGTCGGCGAGGCCGACGGACCACGCGCCGGCCTGGCGGCGCTCGCGGAGCTGGACGACTCACTGCCCCGCCACACCGCGGTGGCGGCCTACCTCCACGAGCGCGACGGCGACCTGGCCACGGCGGCACAGCTGTACGCCGAGGCGGCCCACAAGGCACCCGCCCTCGCCGAGCGCGACCACCTGACCCGCCAGGCCGCCCGCCTCAACGCCCGCCGGCGCCGCTGACGGTACGTCCTGGGCCGCAGACGGTACGTCCTGAGATGAGCACGGCACGACTCCCGCACACCCCGGGACGTATCCACGCCGTACAACTCAGCCGTGCGAGAACGTCCCGTGGCGAAGGCGGCGCGGCGGGGTGGCCGACCAGACTCACCAGGCCGGTGAGCAGTTTGGCCAAGGAACTCTTTCGTGTCGTGCTTCTTGTTCTTCTCACTGCGACTCCAGGAGTGAGCGCCAAGAAACTCAGGCATCGGGATGAACAGAGTGTGGGAGCGTTCCAAAGAACGACTCTGCCAAGTACACGTCAAGATGCTCGGCACGCTACCGGGTCAGCGCCTCGACCCGGCGCATCACCTCACGGCAGAACTCCCCCACCCCGTCCGGGTCGTCGATGAACTGGTTCGGCTTGATGCAGAACGTCGTGAAGCCCTGTTCCAGCTGTTCGGCAATCGGCGCAAGGGCCGCGCCGAGGTCCGCCGGTGAGTGGTCGTCGGGGAAGACGGCCTGGGTGCCGCCGATCATCTCCAGGTCGGACACGTCCCGGCCGGCGGCGGCCATGGCGTCCTTGAGCAGTTGCATGTCCGGGGGTGTCGGCCTGCCCAGCGGGTGGAACCCGTGGCCGTAGCGGACGAGTCGGCGCAGGACGGGACCGTGCAGGCGCTGGCCGCCGAACCACAGCCGCGGGCCGTCCGGGCGGTAGGCCTTGGGCTCGAAGTAGACGTCCCGGAAGGGGTAGTGCTCGCTCTCGTGCGAGATCGGGGACGGGCCCCAGGCCTTGGCCCACACCTCCAGGTGTTCGTCGAGCAGGCGGCCCCGCATGCCGAAGGGCACGCCGAGGGCGTCGTACTCGTCCCTGCTCCAGCTGACCGTGGGCTGCACCAGCAGGCGGCCCTCGCTGAGCAGGTCGAGGGTGCCCAACTCCCTTGCCATGAGCAGCGGATGGCGCAGTGGGGCGAGGACGGCCGCGGCGGCCAGTCGCAGACGCTCGGTGACGGAGGCGATGGCGGCGAGCAGGAGCAGCGAGTTGGGCCAGGGGGTGTACGGATCCTGGTTTCCCGGCAGGGCGTACTCACGGGCGTTGCCCATGATGCCGTCGGCGCCCGCGTCGGGGCCGAGCACGATGTGTTCGCTGACCATGACCGAGTCGAAGCCGGCGTCCTCGGCCTCGCGGGCCCACCGTACGGCCGTGGGCAGATCGGCGCGGCCGCCGGTGAGGGTCCAGTTCTCGCTGAGGACGAGCAGCATGCGGGGTGCGTGGGTCATCGTCGGCTTGCTCCTTGTTCCCGGGCGGCGGGCGCCCGTTCCACGAAGTACTCCAGGTCTTCCGGCGCGGGCCGCAGCACGCCGTCCCGCACGGCGAGCGCCGTGGCCTCGGCGCGCGAGGCGCAGCCGGTCTTGCGCAGCAGGTGCTCGATGTGGCTGTGCACGGTCCGCGGCGACAGGAACAGGGCCTGCGCGATGGCCTGGTTGGTCTGCCCCCTGGCCGCCCGCGTGAGCACCTCCAGCTCCCGCGGACTCAGTCCGTACGGCAGCTCGGCGCGCTCCTCGTGCACCAGCACCGCCGTCCGCGTCGCCGCCCCCGGCCCGACCGCGCAGCGACGCAGCACCACGCGGTGCCACTCGGCCCCGACCGGCCACAGGGCCCGTAGGCGCAGGCCGCGGGAGAGGGCGAACACCTCGACGAGCCGGGCGAAGGCCTCGTCCTGCAAGGCCCCGGCGGGCGCCCGGCCCGGGACGTCGATCACGCCCTCGGCCGTGACGAGGTTCGCGCCCGCCCCGGGCGGCAGATCGCCGAGACCCGCGACAGGGGCCGTGGGGTCGGTCAGGACGCCCAGCGCCGGCAGGATCGAGGCAAGGAGCTGCCGCGCCTCGGTGTCATAGGTGTCGGCGCCTTCCGTGGACAGATGGATCAGGCCGACCAGGCGCCCGTCGTGGCGCAGCGCCCCGGTCAGCCCGTCACGGAAACCGGCCGGCCGGACCCGCTCGGCGTAGAACCAGCCGTGCCGGAAGCGCGGCCCGGGATCGTCGGCGTCCTCGGAGATTGAGCGCGGCAACTCCTGTCGTACGACATTGGCGTACCAGGGAGTCGAGACGAACTCGGCGGCCAGCGCCTGCGAGGTCTCGGCGGTGTAGCCGACGCCGGCGATCTGCACATGCCTGCCGGAGACGGGGTCGATGCCGAGCAGGGTCACGGCGTCGAACGGCAGGGCCCCGCCGAGCTCCTGCAGGGCCTGGCCGCAGGCCGTGGCGGTGTCGCGTTCGCGGGTGAGCATGCCGATGCGGGTCGCGGCGGCGATCTGCTGGTGGCTGAGCATGTGAGCCTCCCGAGGGCCCCTGTAACCACGGAGGAACTGTTACGGCGAGATTGTTTGGACCCTAACGATAGGGATGGGGTGAGTGTCGGGCAACCCCTCGGCTGTTGCCGCGCCCCGGCTCCTCCTGGTCGGGCCCGGCGGTTCGGAGAGTCGGTATTTGTACGGATGGCGGGGCCGGGGGCCCGGGGCTTTTCTGTTCGGCACAGCCGGACGCCCGCCGTGACGGGCCCGTTTTCCTGGGAGAGCACCGCCATGACCAGATTCCCGCAGGCCGTTCCCCCGGCCTCACGCCGGCAGTTCCTCGCATGGTCGAGCGGTGTCGCGGCGGCCACCGCACTGGCCGCGGCGGGCTGTTCGGCGCCGGACGATGGCGCAGGATCGGCGAAGGCCGAGAACGCGGCGGCCGGATCGTCGTCGGGCGCGAAGGCCCTGGGCAGGATCGGGCTGGACTATCCGTTCACCCAACTCCCGCTCTACGCAACGCTGGTGAAGCTCTCCACCGCCGCCGCGAAGAAACACCACGTCTCGCTGCTGACCACCAGCGACGCGAGCAACGCCGACACCCAGGCCACCAACCTGGGCACCTGGGTCAGTCAGAAGGTCCCGGCCATCGTGTCGTTCCCGATGGTCTTCGAGGCCACCGAGGCCATCGCCAAGAGGGCGCTGGATGCCGGGCTGATCTGGGTGACGTACGGCGGAACGCTGGAGCACCAGAGCGCGGACATCCAGTTCAGCTTCCTCAAGGGCGGCACGCTGCTCGGGGAGGCCGCGGCGAAGTGGGCCAACCAGCAGCTCGGCGGCAAGGGCAAGGTCGCCTTCCTCACCGACAGCACGATCCAGCTGGGCCGCGAGCGCACCAAGGGCATGATCGACGCCTTCACCAAGCACGCACCCGGCATCGACGTCGTTGCCAAGGAGCAGGCCATCGATCCGGACACGGGGCTGTCGAAGTCCCGCGCCGTCCTCGCCAAGCATCCCGACCTGAACATCATCCTCGGCGTCACGGACGCCGCGGCCTACGGCGGTTTCAAGGCCCTGCAGCAGACGGGACGGGCCAAGGACGACGCCAAGACCTTCGTCGGCGGGCAGGACGGTGCCGCTCCCTCGCTGCTCGCCGTCAAGCAGGGCACGTTCTACCGCGCCTCGGCCGCCCTGGCGCCGCAGGACATCGCGTCCGCCGTCGTCGACGTGCCGCTCGCGGTCGCCGCCGGGAAGCAGAACCCCAGCGTCCAGGTGCCGATCACGCTCGTCCAGCACGGCGACACGGCGCGGATCGACGCGCTGCTCGCACAGAACTCGTAGGCACCGGTCATGTCCGAAGCGAAAGTGCCGAACCTTCGTGTGCGTGGGCTGAGCAAGTCCTTCGGCGGCGTACGGGCGTTGGACGGCGTGGACCTCACCGTCCCGGCGGGCCAGGTGCACGCCCTGCTCGGCCACAACGGCGCCGGCAAGTCCACCCTGATCAAGTGCCTCGGCGGTGCCTTCCCGCCGGACGCGGGCACGATCGAGGTGGGCGGCAGCAGCCATACGCGGCTGAGTCCGCGCGAGTCGATCGCCGCGGGTGTGGCGGTCATCTTCCAGACGCTCAGCGTCGTCGACTCGCTGACGGTGGCCGAGAACATCTTCCTCGGCCAGGAGTGGACCCCGTACGGGCGGATCGACCGGCGGGCCCAGGAAGAGGTGGCTTCCGGGCTGCTGCAGCGCGTCGCGGCGCACTGCTCGCCGCGCGACCGGGTGGGCGAACTGCCCATGGGGCAGCGGCAGTTGGTGGAGATCGCCAAGGCGCTCAGCCGCAGCGCCTCGGTGCTGGTGCTCGACGAGCCCACGGCCGCGCTGTCCGAGGCGGAGAGCGACGCCCTGACCGAGCGGGTGGAGGATCTGCGCGGCCAGGGACTGGCCATCGTGTACGTCACCCATCTGCTGGCCGAGGTGGAGCGGCTCGCGGATGCCGTGACGGTGTTGCGGGACGGGCGGGTGACCCATCGGTCGGTGGTGTCGGGGCGGACGCGGCGGGAGTTGGCCGACGCGATCGTGGGCCCGGGGACCGGCGATGCCGTCCCTGCCGGTCGGGTGCGGGCGCGCGCCGCGCAAGGTGTGCGCCCGGCCCGCCTCACGGTGGACGGGCTGCGCGGTCCCGGATTCGGTCCCGTCGACCTCAATGTCGGCGACGGCGAGATCGTCGGGCTGTACGGGCTGATCGGCGCCGGCCGTACGCGCATTCTGGAGACCTTGTACGGCAGGCGCCGCGCGTCCGGCGGAACGGTGCGCGTCGCTGACCGTGCCGTCGCGGCCATCCGCCCGGCCGAGGCGCTGGCCGCGGGGATCGCGCTCGTGCCGGCGGACCGGCGCCGACAGGGGCTGTTCCCGCTGTTGAGCGCCCAGGACAACGCGCTGTTGCCGTCGGTCCGTCCGCTGGCCCGGCGGGGTGTGCGGGCGCTGGCCCGTGAACGGCGGATCTTCGGCGCGCTGTCCGAGGCGGTCGGGCTGCGACCCGCCCGGCCGCGGCTGCCTGCGGCCGCCTTCTCCGGAGGCAACCAGCAGAAGCTCGTCCTGGGCCGGTGGATCAACGAGGCTCGCAGCGTGGACGTCCTGCTGCTCGACGAGCCCACGCAGGGCGTCGACGTGGGCGCCCGGCAGGAGATCTACCAGGTCGTCTCCTCACTCGCCGAACAGCGGGGCACCGCCGTGCTGTTCGCCTCCAGCGACCCGGAGGAGGTCGTCGCGCTGGCCGACCGCTGCCTGGTCGTCGCCGCGGGACGGATCGTGGGCGAGCTGAGCGGGGCCGAACTCACCGAGGCGGCGCTGCTGTCGGCCGTACACAACGCAGACGTAGACATACACGATCCGGACAACCCCGCGACCTCGGAAGGAGCGGCATGACCACCGCGACCACCACACCTGCCGACCGCATCGTTCCGGGGCCGCGTGCCCTGGCCGGCGGAGGGCTCACCGCCGTGCGGCGGCATCCGCTGCTCGTCGTCCTTGCCCTGATGGTGCTGGTGTTCCAGCTGACGACCGGGAGTTTCCTCGACGCGGGGAATCTGCGCGGGATCGCCACCGACGCGGCCACGCTGACCATCGTGGCCGTGCCGCTCGCGCTGCTGGTCATCAGTGGCTACCTCGATCTGTCGGTCGGCTCGACGCTCGCGTTGGGCGGGCTGGTGGCCGGCTGGCTCGCCGGGCAGCAGCACCAGTCGCCGGTCGTGGCGGTGCTCGGCGCGCTCGTCGTGGGCGCGGCGGTCGGCGTCGTGAACGGCATCCTGTGCTGTTACCTGGGGCTGTCCGCCTTCATCGTGACGCTGGGCATGCTGACCGCGGTGCGCGGGCTGGCGCAGCAGCTCTTTCCGCTGCCGCTGAGCAGCTTCGGGGCGGGGTTCGCCTGGCTCGGAGGAGCGCGCATCGCCGGGATCGACGCGCCGGTCGTCATCGCCGCGCTGGTGCTGGTGGCGGGCGCGCTGTTCCTGGCGCTCACCCCGGCCGGGCGGCACGTCTTCGCCATCGGCGTCAACCGGGAGGCCGCCTACCTCTCCGGCATCGGCGTGCGCCGTACGCCCTTCGGGCTGTTCGTCGTCACGGGCGTCGCGGCCGCTCTGGCCGGGGCCATCAAGGCGTCAGTGCTGGACAGTGTCGTCGCCGGGACCTCGGGGGCAGGGTTCGAACTGACCGTGCTCACCGCCGTGTTGCTCGGCGGAGTCGCGTTGACCGGCGGCTCGGGCTCGGTCTTCGGGGTGCTGCTCGGCGTGCTCTTCCTCGGCTGCCTGCAGAACGGCCTGACCCTGCTGAACGTGCCCGCCTTCTGGCAGCAGATGGCCCAGGGCGTCGCCCTCGTGGCCGGTGCGGCCCTCGCCTATTTCGGCCCGCGGCTGACCCGGTGACCACCCCGTCGCCCCCGTCCCCGACCTTCGTATCGCAGAGAGGTATCGCGTGAACGACAGCATTCCCACCCCCACCCTCATCCTGACCGGCGGCCAGGTCCTGACCGTCGACGACGGCTTCACCGTGGCCGAGGGCGTGGCCGTGCGCGGCCGGAGCATCGTCGCCGTCGGCGGCGACGCCGAGATCCGCGCCCTGGCCGGGCCCGGCACGCGGGTCGTCGAACTGGGCGGGCGGACCGTCCTGCCCGGCATCAACGACTCCCATCTGCACGGGGCGGCGTACGGTATGACGAAGCCGCCGTTCGCCATCGCCGTCGGGCACCCGGCGGTGGGCTCGATCGCCGACATCGCGGCCGCCGTGGAACGGGCGGTGCGCGCGGCCCGGCCCGGTGAGTGGCTCGTCGGGCTGGGCTGGGACCCCGGTTATCTCGCGGAGTGTCTCGCCGACCCGCGCCGCTTTCCGCACCGCCGGGACCTGGACGCGGTCGCGCCGGACAATCCGGTCTGTCTGACCGACTTCTCCTCGCACATGGTGTGGGTCAACAGCGCGGCGCTACGGCAGTGCGGCATCGACGCGGCGAGCGCGCCCCCGCCGGGCGGCGTGATCGACCTGGACCCGGACGGCGAACCCACCGGCATCCTGCGCGAGGCCGCCCAGGGCCTTGTCCAGGCCGCGCTGCCCTCCCCCACCCTGGCCCAGCGCCGCCACGCCATCCAGAACGTGATCGCCGAGCTCCACTCCCGCGGCATCACCAGCTACACGGAGCCCGGTCTCGGCCCCGGCGGCACCACCACCCTCTTCGGCGGCCTGAGCACCGACAACTGGACCGCGTACGCCGACCTCGCCGCCGCCGGCGAGCTGCGGGCCCGGGTAAGCGTCCTGCTGCTGCCCGCGCCCATGGGCGGCTCCGCCGACGACCTGCGCAAAGGGCTGGCCGAGCTGCGCCGTCCCGAGTCCGCCGACCCGCGCCTGCTGCGCGCCATCGGCGTCAAGATCTTCGGCGACGGGGTACCGCCGAACCGTACGGCCTGGATGAACGAGCCCTACGCCGACGGCGGCCACGGCGCGCTGTGCGTGCACGGCGACACCCCCGCGCTCCAGGTCGACGAGCTGCGCGAGATGATCCGCATCGCCCATGAGGCGGGCTTCCAGCTCGGCGTGCACGTCACCGGCGACCGCGCCATCGACACGGTCGTGGACGCCTTCGTCGCCGCGAACGAGGCCGCCCCGCGGCCCGATGCCCGCCACTACGTCATCCACGGCGACTTCGTCGGCGCCGAAAGCCTCGCCAAGCTCGCCGCGCACGGCTACGGCATCAACATGAACCCCGCCATCAAGTGGACCATCTCCGACCTGATGGACGAGGTCGTCGGGCCCGAGCGCTCCGCGTACCAGTGGCCCGTTCGGTCCGCCGTCGAAGCCGGGGTCGCGGTCTGCGCCAGTTCCGACGCGCCGATCACCGAGCCCGACTGGCGGCAGGGCGTGGCCGCGATGATGCTGCGGGAGTCGAAGGCGAGCGGCCGCAGGAGCGGACCGGAGCAGTGCGTCAGTCTGGCCGAGGCCCTGCGGGCGTACACGATCAATGCGGCGCGTCAGGACTTCGCCGAGGAGTGGAAAGGCTCGATCGAGACGGGCAAGGTCGCGGACCTGTGCGTCCTGGACCGCCCGCTGCTTGCTCTGAACCCGCACGAGATCACGGACGCGGAGGTGGACCTGACGGTGTTCGACGGACGCATCGTCCACGAGCGCTAGGTCCCCTCGTACAATTTGATCCCGAACGGTCAAAGAAGACGGCCGAAGAAAGCGTTCGAAGAAGAGCGAGGGAGCGCCCGTGCCCGGCCAGCGATCCATCACCGAAGCCGAAAAGCTCGCCGCGGCGAAACTCGGCGGCACCCCGATACGCCGGGACCAGATGGCGGCCGTGGCCAACATCTACCGGGCCGCCTCCGCGGTGCGCCAGCACGTGGAGAACTCCGTACTGCGCGGCTCCGATCTGACCTGGACGGCGTTCGTCGTGCTGTGGGTCGTATGGGTGTGGGGTGAGTCGGAGACCCGGCACGTGGCCGAGGAGGCGGGCATCTCCAAGGGGACGCTCACCGGCGTGTCGCGCACCCTGGAGTCACGCGGACTCATCCGGCGGGCCGGCCACCCGTCGGACGGCAGGCTGGTCCTGCTCAGCCTCACCGACGAGGGCGAGCAGCTGATGCAGCGCCTGTTCCCGGCGTTCAACGAGGAAGAAGCCTTCGTCACGGGCCAGTTGACGGACGAGGAGTGCCGCACCCTCGCGGAGGGCCTGCGCCGGGTGGTGCTCCAGGTGGAGGAGAACGGCGAGGAACGCCGCCAGTCCCTGCTGAACGGGGCGGAGCCGGCGCCTCGGCGGAGTGGGCGGCGGGCCAAGGGCTGAGATTCGGCGGGCTGTTCGTGCCAACGGCGAGCGGTGACTGCGGTTCTGTCCAGCGGATCATGCATCGGGTTGTCCGATGGGCAAATGAGGGCGAAGGGCTGCCGTCGGCAGTCGCCCTTCGTCACACTGTGAGGAACGGCATTGAGACTCTTCGTAATCGGGGGACTCGTGCAGGCTGAGGATTCCACGGACCACGGACCACGGACCGGGGAGATCCGGTTCGGATGGCGTGATGCAGGTGCTGTTGTCCATCGCGTTCGATCCCGAGCTGGACCCGGAGCCCGCCGAGCGACTCACGCACCAATTGCGTGCTGAGATCGCCGAGTTGGACATCGAGTCGGTCGGCCCCGCACCCGCGGCGACGGTTCCGGACGGGGCGAAGGGCAACGAGGCCGTTGCGCTGGGGGCGGTCGTCGTTGCACTGAGCGCCTCCGCGGTAGCGATCACGGCGATTCTCTTCGTGCGCCGTCGCCGTCGCGGTCAGTGAGCAGTCTCGGCACCGCACTCGTCACCGCCTCCAGCCCGGCGAAGGCGAAGATGTCGGCGACCGCTGCCCGCAGGCTCACAAAGTGACGGTGCACGCCAACCACCGCAGTCGCGGAGTTGACGCCCCACACCGTCATGCCGGCCCGCAGTCCTGCCTCGACTCCGGACGGCGCGTCCTCGACGACCAGGCAGTCCTCGGGCCGGGCACCCAGCCGCTCTGCGGCCAGCAGGAAAGGGACGGGCGAGGGTTTGCCTTCGTCCACCGCGGCGGCGTCCACGATGACGCTCGGGAACGGCAGGCCCGTCCGGGCAAATCGCCCGCGCACCCGGTGCTCGTAGTTGGAGGTCACCAGCGCCCACGACCCCGGAGGCAGACCGCCCAGCAACTCCGACGCGCCGTCGAAGGCCGTATAGACGCCGGACCGGACGTCGTCGTCCTCCAACTCGTGCAGGGCAGCCAGGCACTCCCCCGGATCCCGGTCCGGAGCCACCTTTGCGAAGGTCTCCATCGGTCGCGTCCGCAGCGCCACCTGATGGACCTCAGCCGCGTCCAGTCCGTATCGTCCCGCCCACGTCGCCCAGACCCGACGCTGGTTGTCCACGGCATCGATCAATGTGCCGTCCACGTCGAAGAGGACGCATTTGCCGGAACCGGGCTGGTCAAGGTCACTGGTCATGCCTTGATCATGTCAGTGGCCCTCGTCGTACGCGATGTCCGGCAACCATGGCTCCCGGCCCACAACATCGCTATCATTTGACCTCAAACAACAGGTTCGGACACGCTTGCAGAATTCCCGCCGCCAGCCGAGGAGCCCCGCCGTGCGCGCACTCGTCATCCAGCACGACCACATGACCGAGCCCGGCCTGGTCGGAGCCCGGCTCGTGGAGCGCGGTTACGAGCTCACCACCGTGACCGTCGTGCCCGAACACCGCCACCACGCGCCGGACGTGGTCTTCGACTTCCCCGACGCCGCCGACTGGGATCTCGTCGTCTCGCTCGGCGCGCCCTGGTCGGTGTACGACGAGGCGGCCGTCGGCAGCTGGATCGGCGGCGAGCTCGCGCTGCTGCGCAAGGCCCACCACCTCGGCGTACCGGTGCTCGGGGTGTGCTTCGGCGCGCAGGCGCTGACCACTGCCCTCGGCGGCTCGGTCGAGCCGTCGCCGCGCGCCGAGATCGGCTGGACCGAGATCGACACGTACGACGCCTCGCTGGTGGGCCGGGGCCCCTGGATGCAGTGGCATTACGACCGCTGCGTACCGCCGCCGGGCACCGAGGAGTTGGCGCGGAACGAGGTGGGCGTGCAGGCGTTCCGGGTCGGGCGGAGTCTCGGGGTGCAGTTCCATCCGGAGGTCACGTTGTGGATGCTGCGCGGGTGGCTGGCGAACGGCGGTGAGCAGCAGGCGCTGCGGCACGGCGTCGACCCCGTCCAACTCCTCGCCCGGAGTGGCGACTTGGAGGCGACCGCCCGGGCCAACGCCCGCCACCTGGTCGACAGGTTCCTCGATCGGGTGGCGGGTGCAACGGGCTGACGCACGCACGCCGCACCGGGGACGCCTCAACCGCCGGCCGAGCTGGAGACCGACACGTAGTCCACCAGCATCGGCACGCCGGATCGAGTGGACGAACTCGGCGTGGCGTGTCCGGCGAGCGGGTCGGGGAAGGCGCCGCCCATCGCCAGGTTCAGCAGGATGAAGTGGGCGTGGCCCGTGGCGGCGTTCCAGGTGGATGCGTCCATCTGGGAGGCGTTGACGGAGTGGTACTGGACGCCGTCGACGTACCAGCGCAGTTGCTGCGGGGAGACGCTGCGGTCCCACTCGAAGGCGTAGGTGTGGAAGTTGCCGGGGCAGGCGGTGTCGGGGCAGGCCCTGTTGGCGCCCAGGCCGTTGGTCTCGTTGCAGGGGCCGCCGGGGTTGGTGCCGCAATGGAGGGTGCCGAAGACCTTGTTGACGCCGTTGGCGTTCTCCATGATGTCGAACTCGCCGATGCCGGGCCAGTTCTGGTAGTTGCCGCGGAACGGGGCGCCCAGGGTCCAGAAGGCGGGCCAGTAGCCGTCGGCCGCGTCGCCGGTGACGTCGGGGACCTGGATGCGGCTTTCGATGCGCAGCTTGCCTCCGGCCGGCGGTTCGAAGTCGCTGCGCCGGGTCTCGATCCGGGCGGAGGTCCAGTTGCCGGACGCGTCCTTGATCGGGGTGATCTTCAGATGCCCGGCGCCGTCCTGCTGCAGGTTGGCCGGGTCCGAGGTGTAGGTCTGCACCTCGCCGGTGCCCCAGTGCGCGGCGCCGCCCGGGTAACTCGTCCCGGTGTCGGTGATCCAGTTGTCACCGGAGGGCGGGGCGCCCGCCGAGCCGGAGAAGTCGTCGCTCCAGACCAGGCTCCAGCCGCCCGGAGTTGGCGGCACGTCGGCACTGGCGAGGCCGTACAGACCGCCGCCGAGCAGGGCGAGCCCGCCCAGCACTCCGATCGCCGCCCTCAGCGGCCGACGCATCTTCCTTGCATGTTTGTTGCGCAACACGGGATGACCTCCACGAGGTGGGGGGAACAGGAGGTAACGGCTTCAGCAGAAACCGCGTCCGTCACTGTGGTGCTCGTCGTGGAGGC
Source organism: Streptomyces sp. NPDC001401 (assembly GCF_042895385.1). Lineage (NCBI taxonomy): Bacteria > Bacillati > Actinomycetota > Actinomycetes > Kitasatosporales > Streptomycetaceae > Streptomyces > Streptomyces sp. NPDC001401. The sequence goes on along the minus strand of NZ_JBIAWI010000007.1, from coordinate 187,414 downwards.
CGTCAATGCTTATGACTGAGAGCGCTCTCAACTACACGTTTGTGACCGACTGGTGAAGACCGGGCGGGACGCGGGGAGTTGGGGCGCGAGTCGCCCCACCGCCACACCCGACACCCAGACACCACTTCCCCCGCACATCACCTTGACCACCCCCGCCCGCGCCAGCAGAATGTGGCCACTTGAGAGCGCTCTCAGAGCGCTCTGGGACCGGACAGCGTCACCGACCCCTAGGAGAGCAGCCATGGCCGAGATCGCCCGCCGGACGATCATCGGGGCCGGGAGCGCCGCTGCCGCCCTGGCCGTGTTCGGCGGTGGCACGGCTCGCGCGGCCACCGGCCCAACTCCCGCCGCCGAGGCGGAAGATGCCAGGATGCGCGGCTATGCCTTCCTCGATGCGGCCATGGACGGCTACCCCGACCACGGCAGCATCCGCCTGGCCCAGAGCTACGCCGATCAGGCCGGGCTCTTCAGCACCGCGTTCACCTACGACAACGCCCTCGCGATCCTGGCCCACCTCGCCCACTCCAGCCCCGGGTCGCGCGCCAGAGCCATCGCTCTCGGGGACGCGCTGCTCTACGCCCAGGCCCACGACCCGCAGCACACGGACGGCAGGCTTCGGCAGGCGTACAACGTGGGGCCCTACGTCTTCTACGACGGTTCACCGCAGCCGGACGGCTTTGTGCGCGCGGACGGCACCGTGAACGTCGGCACCCAATTCGGCTTCACCGGTACGGCAGTCGGTGACATGGCGTGGGCAGGCATCGCGCTCGCTGCACTGGCCGGCCGTACGAAGGCGGCCCGCTTCCTCGCAGGTGCCGTACGGATCGGTGAATGGGTGGAGGCACACGCCCGGACCGACGAGCCGCTCGGCGGCTACAAGTTCGGGGTCGACGGGGCCGACAAGAAACTGCCCTTCACCTCCACCGAGCACAACATCGATCTGACGTGCCTGTTCCTGCGTCTCGCCCGGCTCACCGGGGACGGCGTCTGGCTGGAGCGGCGCGCCCGCGCCGAGGCCTTCCTCGACAAGATGTGGAACGAAGCCGGCGGGTTCTTCCACACCGGCACCAACGACGGCGTCACCGTCAACACCTCCCCGGTCCCCGAGGACACCCAGACCTGGAGCTGTCTCTCGCTCCACGACCGCCGTCGTGCCCGGTCGGTGGACTGGGCGGCGGGCAACCTCGCGGTGCTGGACACCGCCGACCGACCCAACAGCACGGTCCCCGCCGGGCAGTCGTACGAAGGTGTCACCTTCAGCTCGGCATCACTCCTGGCGAACGAGGACGCGCCCATCGCACCCTCCCAGCCCAGACCCGACCGCAACGGCGTGTGGTTCGAGGGCACCGCCCACCTCGCGCTGGCCCTGCGGGAGCGCGGCGCGGCGGGGGACGAACGGCGCGCGGCGCGCCTCATCGCCTCGATCGAGCGGGCCCAGGACCGGCTCGGCGCGGGTCAGACCGTGGGGAGCAAGGCCCTTCCCGAACGGTCGGGTGTGGTCTCGGCCAGCAGTCCGCTGGACACCGGTTTCGGCTTCGGCTACTACCCGTACCGGCACACGGGCGCCACGGCCTGGTACCTGCTGGCGGCGGCCCGCGCCAATCCGCTGCGGGGTCACTGAGCCCTCCGGGCGGCCGGCCTCAACCGCCGGCGGCGCCCTTCGTCTGTCCGCCGACGAACGCCAGGGCCTCCCGGGCGAGTGGTGACCAGTCCAGGGCGGATTCCGGGGAGAGGGTGAACCACTCCTTCATGGGCGTGCCCTTGTTGGCGTCGAAGTTGTCCCCCTCCCCTGCATCGACGAGCGCGTTCACCCGTTCCTTGGGCAGCTTCACCACCAGCCGCCCGCGGACCAGCATCGCGAACATCTTGTTGTGCACCCGCAGCGCGCTCCGGCCGAAGCCGGTGCCGCCGGGAGGAGTGACCCCGGGGAGGCCGAGCAGCTCGGTCACCAGGTCGTCGAAGTGCTCTTCCGCCGGCGTCATACGGCTCCTCCCGTGCCCCGCGGCGATACCGGTACGCCGCCCGCCCACTGAACCACGTCGGGATCAGCGCCGCAGCCGGTCGAAGCGGAACGGCTCCAGGGCTTCGGGGCGCCGCCCGGTGCGGACGTACTCGGTGAGCCGGCGGCCGGTGACCGGGCCCAGGGTGACGCCGAGCATGCCGTGGCCGGTGGCCACGTAGGCGTTGTCGTGGCCGGGGACGCGGTCGATGACCGGGAGGCCGTCGGGGAGGAATGGGCGGCCGCCGACCCAGGGGTCGCGGATCAGGCCGACGAGGTCGTCCGGGTCGTCGAACCAGCGGCCCAGGTAGTGGCGGCTGGCGAGGGCCACGGCGACGACTCGGCGCCAGTCCAGGCGGTTGTTGTTGCCGCTCAGCTCCATCGTGCCGCCGATGCGGGTGGTGCCGCCGATCGGCGAGGCGACGGCCCGGCGTTCACCGAAGTACAGGGTGTGCCGGGGGGCGGGGTCCAGATCCACGGAGAAGCTGTAGCCCTTGCCGGCCTGGAGGGGCAGTCGGTGGCCCAGGGCGCCCAGCAGGCGCGAGGACCGCATGCCGGCCGCGATCACGACAAAGGAGCAGGGAATCTCACCCAAGTCGGTGCGTACCGCGGTGACTTGGCCGCTTGTCGTCCGGAAGCCCACCGCCTCCGCGTTCTCGTGGATCTTGACTCCGGTTGTGGCCAGCGCCTGTCCGAGCCCGAGGGCGAATGCCTCCGGGTCGACCACGCCTTCTCCCTCCACGAGATACGCCGCACGCACCCCGGCCGACAGCGCGTCGTCCAGCAGCCGCGCCTCCTCCCCCGTGGTGACGTCGTCGGGCAGCGGGTAGCGGCCGTCGGCCATCTCCCGTTGTACGGCGAGGTGGTGGCGGGCCTCGGCCGGGGAGAGGAAGGCGTGGACCATGCCGGGGCGGGTCAGGGTGGTCCCGACACCCGCCTCGCGCAGGCCGTCGAAGAGATCGAAGGTGGTGCGGTTCAGCTCGGCGATCGCCGTGTAGCCGCGCCTGAACGCGGCCGGGGTGCTGCTGCGCCAGAAACGCCACAGCCAGCGGACGAAGGCCGGGTCGGGCAGGGGGCGCAGGTACAGGGGCGAGTCCGGTCGCCCGAGCGAGCGCAGTGCGTACCGGACAACTCCTGGTGCCGGTACGGGTGTTGAGTGGCTGAGGCAGATCCAGCCCGCGTTGCCCCGGGAGACTCCGGAGCCGAGGCCGCGCCGTTCGACGACCTCCACCTCGAGGCCCGCCTCGGCCAGGTAGTACGCGGTGCACAGGCCCACGACGCCGCCGCCGAGCACCACCACGGGGGCGGTCATGACGCCGACTCGTAGGCGGCGAGGAACTCCCGGGTGCGGGCCTGAGCGGGGCGGTCGAGGACGTCCTGGGGCGCGCCCTCCTCCACGATGCGGCCGCCGTCGACGAAGACGACGTGGTCGGACACCTCGCGGGCGAAGGGCAGTTCGTGGGTGACCAGCAGCATCGTCATGCCGTCGGCGGCCAGTTCGCGCATCACGCCGAGCACTTCACGGGTGGCCTCCGGGTCGAGGGAGGAGGTGGGCTCGTCGAAGAGCAGCACCTCGGGGCGGAGCGCCAACGCCCTGGCGATGGCGACGCGTTGCTGTTCTCCGCCGGAGAGCTGGTCCGGCTGGGCGAGGCCGCGGTGCGCCACACCGACCCGGCGCAGCAGTGCGACAGCCCGCTCCAGCGCCTCCTGCTCCGGGACGCCGGCCCTGCGCTGCGCCAGGACGACGTTCTCCACGGCGGTCAGATGCGGGAAGAGGTTGAAGCGCTGGAAGACCATGCCCACGGTGCGGCGCAGCCTGGGCAGGTCGCGGCAGACCGTGCGGCCTCCGCTGTGCACCATCTCGCCGACCACCTCCACCGTTCCTTGGTCGGGGCGTTCGAGGAGGTTGACGCAGCGCATGAGGGTCGTCTTGCCGCCTCCGCTCTGTCCGATGACGCTGACGATGCGGCCGCGGTCGACCTCCAGGTTCACCTTGTCGAGCACCAGACGGCCGTCGAAGGACTTGCTGAGGCCCTCGATCCGTACGACGGCCTCGGTGGGGGCCGTTGGCACGGTCTTCGCCGTGGTGACGGGCTCGGTCATACGGCCGCCTCTTTCGGGTTGGCTGCCGCGACGGGGTCGGCGGCGAGCAGCGCACGCGCGGCGCGCACCCGGCGCCGTCGCCAGGGGGACAGGGGGACGCCGGCGCGCACCTTCCGCTCCAGCAGCAGCAGGAGTTGGGAGAGCGGGTAGCACAGGGCGAAGTAGATGGCCGAGATGACCAGGTACACCTCCAGTGCCCGGAAGGTGGCCGAGGTGATGAGGCGGCCCTCCGACATCAGCTCGGCGGCGGAGACGGTGACCAGCAGCGAGGTGGACTTCAGCAGGTCGACCAGCATGGTGTTGGTGCCGGGCAGGGCCTGCCGGACGGCCTGCGGCAGGACGACATGGGCGAAGATGCCCGCCCTGCCCAGGCCGAGCGCCTCGCCCGCCTCCGTCTGTCCGGCGTGCACGCCGCTGATCGCGGCGCGGAAGATCTCCGACAGGTAGGCGGCGTAGAAGACGACGAGACTGAGGCAGCCGGCGGTGAACACGTCCAGCCGGATCCCGGCCGAGGCCAGGCCGAAGTAGGTCAGGAAGATGATGGCCAGCAGCGGGACGTTCTTGAACACCTCGGTGTAGACGGCGGCCACGGCCCGTGCGGGCCAGGCCCGGTTCAGCCGGAGCAGCGCGACGGCCAGGCCGAGGAGGACCGCTCCGACAAAACTGACGGCGGTGTAGGAGACGGTGCGCCAGAGCGCGTCGAGCAGGTCGGACCGGTAGTCGGACCAGGGGACTTGGAAGAGGCCGGACATGTCAGCTCCTCACTGGCCGATGGACGGCGGCGTCCAGTTGGCCGGCCGGTCCACTCCGCGGCGCGCGGTGGCGACGTCGGCGGCGGGCTTGAGGAACTGTTCGGGGTCGCCGCCGTACTTCTTCACGAGCTCGGCCATCTCGCCGTTGCTGTACATGGCGTCGATCTGCGCGGAGATCGCCTTCTCCAGCCCGGTGGTCTTCCTGGGGAGGTAGAAGCCGGTCTGGTACGGCTGGAAGTACTGGTAGGCGGGCTTGGCCTTGACCTCGGCGGCGGTCGGCGGTGTCAGGTACTCCGTCCTGATCTTCAGTTCCGGGCGCTGTTTCTGCGCGGCGATGATGATCAGCGGGTCGAGGAAGCCGACGTCGACGCGGCCTGCGCCGAGGTCGTCGAAGACACCGGTGGCGTCGGGGTAGGCGTGCAGCTCGGCGCCGGGCACGGACTGGATGGACTTGACCCAGACGTAGCCCTCGACGGTGCCGAGGTTGAGGCCCTTGAGGTCGTCGACGGTCTTGTAGGTCTTGCCGCTGCGGACGGCCATCGCCGGGGGCGAGTAGTAGGGCGGATCGGTGAACAGCCCCTGCTTCTGGCGGTCGGCGGTCCAGGCGACACCGCCGATGGTGATGTCCACGCGGCGGGTCTGCACTCCGGCGAGCATCCCGGCGAAGTCCGTCACCTGCGGCTTGACCTGGAGGCCCAGCTTCTTGGCCACGTGGGTGAGGATGTCGCCGTCCAGGCCGACGATCTTGCCGCCCTGGACGGTGGTGTAGGGCGCGTACGGCTGGACGGCCACCTTGAGGACGCCGGGCGTGAGCGTGCCCAGGGCTGCGGTCTTGGCGGACACGTTCTTCGGGGAGTCGTCGCCGGAGCTGCAGGCGGCGACAGTGGACAACATGAACATCGCGGACAGAGCGGCAGCGATTGAGCGCACACGGATCATCGGCACGGGCCTTCCGTATCGGCACTGAGGGGGCCCGCCGTTCACCGCGCTGTGCCCTCGGCGGGAGGTTGATTGGGCCCATACGCTAGAGATCGGTCCGGCGGCGCGTCACCGTTCACTTCGTACGAACTTGTGGCCGGAATCGCGCGACCCCCTGTACGGTGCGTCCAACCCCGAACCGCTCCCGCACCCGGGAGGAACCATCGTGCTGAGCCCGTCACTCGCGCAGGAGATCGCCGGGGACACCTCCGCCGTCATCGGCTTCAACGTGCTGATCACCGATGCGGAGGGCATGGTCATCGGCAGCGGCGACAGCAGCCGGGTCGGCTCGTTCCACGAGGCGTCGGTCGAGGTGGTCCGCACCCAGGAACCCGCCACGCACAACGCCTCGCAGGCCCAGCAGCTGCGCGGGGTACGCCCCGGCGTCACGCTGCCGCTGGTCGCGGGCGGCCAGGCCGTGGGCACCGTCGGAATCACCGGCACCCCCGCCCAGGTACGCCGCTTCGGGCTGCTGGTGAAGCGGCAGACGGAGATCCTGCTGAGGGAGTCCGTGATGCTGCGCTCCCGTCTGCTCTCGGAGCGGGCGGCGGAGAAGCTGCTTGCCGATATCGCCTCCTACGATCCCCAGGTCGTCGAGGGCGACTTCCTGGCGTTCCGCGCCGCCGAACTCGGCTTCGACCTGCGGCTGCAGCGGGTCGCGGTGGCCATCGAGGTGACCGTGCCGGAGGGGACCGCGCGCCGCCGGGGCGCCCCCACCCAGGATGTGGCGCTGGTCCGCACGGAACTGCTGCGCACCGTCCGCGAGGTCTTCGCCGACCCGCAGGACGTCGTCGCCGGTACGGCGCCCGGGTGGATCGGTGTCCTGCACCGCGTTCCGGCCCGCCGCCGCACGGACTCCCTGGTCGCGGACTGCCGACGGGTCGTCGACGTCATCGCCGCGCAGGACGGTCTCACGGCCCGCGTGGGCATCGGCGAGCCCGCCTCCTCGGTCGGCGGTCTGCACGACTCCTACCAGGACGCCTGCGACGCGCTGCGCCTGGGCGGGCGTTCGGCAGGGGACTCCCCCGTCCAGCTGATCGCCGGTCTGCGGGTCCACCAGGTGCTGGCCGCGGTCAACCAGTCCGCCCGCAACCGTCTGGTCGACCTCACCACTGCCGATCTGCGCGCCCAGCCGGACTGGCCGGCGCTCCGCGAGACGATCACCGCCTGGTGCGAGAGCGGCTTCAACCTCGTACGGGCCTCCGCCGCCCTGCACATCCACCGCAACACTGTCGTCTACCGCATGAACAAGATCGAGCAGATCACGGGACGGCCGCTGCGCGAGCACCGCACCACGACGGCCCTCTACCTTGCCTGTCTGGCGGACCAGATGGGCAGTGGCTGACGCGCCCCCATTTTCTCAACTCCGGCCACTGCACGCGGCGTTGACACTGCACACGATCCGGGTCACGGTGAGGGCCCGTCGTGTCCGGAGTGCCCGGAGGTCGTCCATGGCTCCGTCGTCAGCACCACGTTCCGACGCCGGCATCGTCGAACGCGCAACGGCGATCGCTCCGTTCATCCGCGAGCACGCACTCCGTACCGAGCAGGAGCGAAGCGTGCCGGGCGAGGTCGTCGCGGCGCTCACGGACGCCGGGATCTACCGGATGAACGTCCCCCGGCGGTACGGCGGTTACCAGACCCGGCCGCGCACCCAGGTCGACACGCTGACCGAGATCGCCGCCGCGTGCGGCTCGACCGCCTTCACGGCCCTGATCCAGGCCGGCTGCGCCTTCATCGCGGCGCTCTTCCCCGACGAGGCACAGGACGAGATCTTCACCAGTCCCGACGTACGAGTGGGCGGCACCCTCATCCCGGACGCCACGGCGGTCGCCACAGCTGACGGCTACGTCGTCAACGGCACCTCGGGGTTCGCGACCGGCTGCCGGCACGCCGACTGGCACCTGCTGACGACCCGTGTGGAATCCGGCGAGGGGCCGCCCGAGGTGCTGTGGACCGCCGTACCCATGGCCGAGTTGGAGATCCTCGACGACTGGCACGTCTCGGGTCTTGCGGGCAGCGGCAGCAACAGCGTGGTGGCCCGTGACGTCTTCGTGCCCGCGCACCGTGTGCTGCCCGTCGGGCCTCTCCTGAACGGCGAGTTCCCCTCCAAGTCCAACGCCGACGATCCCTTCTACCGGATGCCCGTCCTGCTGATGTTCTGCGCCTGGACGGCACCGAACGCACTCGGCCTGGCGCGGGCGGCTCTGGAGGAGTTCACCGGGCGCATCCATCGGCGGGGCATCACCTACACGTTCCACCAGCGGCAGCACGAGGCGACCGTCACCCATCTCCAGGCGGCCGAGGCGGCATTGAAGATCTCCTGCGCCGAGCTGCTGACCAGCGACTTCGTCGCCCGCATCGAGGCCGGCGAGCCGTACACGCTTCAGGAGCGCGCCAGGATCCGGGCGCAGAGCGGCTATGTGGCACGGCTGTGCAAGGAGGCCGTCGACCTGATCGCCTCCGCCTCCGGGGCGTCCTCGCTGCACCGGGAGGTGCCCATCCAGCGGGCGGTGCGCGATGTGCAGGCCCTGAATCTGCACTCCTTCGTCAATCCCGCGACCAATCTGGAGATCTACGGCCGGGTCCTGTCGGGGCTCGATGCGGGCACGCCGTTCCTGTGAGGCACGGCCCTACGGCCGTCCCGCTCCCGGCACCTCGACCGGAACGGCGAGCACCTGACCGGTTCCGGGTGCGACCATCTCGGTCTCGGTCATGCCCTGCCAGCGTGCCGCGGTGATGAGCAGCGTCCTGCGGTCGGGGCCGCCGAGCGCGCAGGCGAACGCCCCGCGGTCCAGCGTCACGGTCTGCAGGACGGTGCCGCCTTCCGCGACGCGCACGCAGCGCCGGTTCGGCACGTCCGCGTACCAGACGGCGTTCTGGGCGTCGGTGCAGATGCCGTCCGGGACGCCCTCGCCCAGGTCGGCCCAGACACGGCGGTGGGACAGGGTGCCGTCGGCCTCGATGTCGAAGGCGAGCAGCTGGTGGCGGTAGGAGTCGGCGACGATCAGGGTGGCGTCGTCTGCGGTGACCGCCATGCCGTTGGGGAACGCGATGTCGTCGGCCACCTCGCGCACCGAGCCGTCGGGGGCGACCAGGTGGACGGAGCCGGGTTTGACGTCCTCTCCCGCCATCGGGTCGAAGTGGGCGCGGTTGACGTAGGTGTTGCCGCGGCCGTCCGCCACGATGTCGTTCCAGCCCGGGATGGAGAGATCCGCGTATTCGGCCAGGCTGCCGTCGGGCTCGCGGCGCAGCAGCCGCCCCTCCGCGGAGGAGACGATCAGCAGTCGGCCGTCGGGAAGCCAGGCGGTGCACAGGGGCAGCGACGGCACCCGTGCGACGACCTCACTGCGGCCGGCCGGATCGACGGCGACGACCTCGCCGGCGGTCCAGTCGGAGAAATACAGCCGGTCGCCGTGCCAGCGGGGTGACTCGACCAGGCCTCGGCCGGTGAGCAGCGTGGATACCTGGGTCATCGTCCTCACAGCCCTTCGCTCGGGCCGGCCCGGGGCCGGCCTCTCACTCTCTACACGAAGAGCGGTGCGCCGATTCGACAGGCGCGTGGGCCGGGAGGGCTCCACGGCCCGGACACAGGGCGCCGGCCCCTGGTCAGCGGGGACCCTGAGACTTCACAGGATGTCTCCTCCCTCCTTCGATGCCATGGTCATTGATCATCGGCAATCGATTGGAGGAACCGATGCTGACGTCACGACCGATCGGCTCCCGGCTGGGATCGGCGGCTGCCGCGGGGGCGGCCGTCGTCCTGCTCGCCGGGGCCGGACTGCTCACGGCCGCGCCCGCGCAGGCGGATCCGCGCCCGTGCCCCGGCGCCGGCCCGGGCGACCCGGCGCGCTGCGCCCAGGTGATCGGCATCGATGCGGGCTCGTCCCTGGTGATGCGCACCGCACCGCGCTACGGCGCCGCGGCGGTGGCCCGGTTCGGCAACGGGCAGTGGCTGGAGCTCGACTGCTGGACCACCGGCGATCCGGACGCGGACGGCCACGGCTACCGCTACTGGATGCAGGTCTCCACCGGCAGCGCGAGCGGCTACGTCAACGACTGGTACCTCGACAGCGGCGGCCCGGGCGTGTGGAAGTCCCAGGTCCCCCAGTGCGCCTGATCCCTTCGGTCCAACCGAACCAACCGATCCAACCGGTCCAGTCGAACCAGCCGAACCAACGGAGGGAACCCTCATGACTCGTCTGCGTGCTCTCACCGCGACGGGCATCGCCCTGACCGCCGCCGCCTCGGCCGTCCTCGCCGGCGCGGGGCCGGCCGGCGCCGCGATCCACTCGTGCAGCATCTCCGGCGACCCGGCCGTGTGCGCCAACGTCACCGGCATCGACGCCGGCTCCTATCTGGCCGTGCGCACCGCCCCCGGCTACGGCGCCGCGGAGTCGCCGGTCTTCGGCCACCACCACAACGGGGACGAACTCGGCCTGATCTGCTGGACCACCGGCGACCCGGACGCGGACGGCCACGGCTACCGCTACTGGATGCGGGTCGACAACGGTATCGGCGACGGCTATGTCAATGACTGGTACCTGGACACCGGAGGCCCGAACACCTGGAAGTCACAGATCCCGCAGTGCTGAGCCGTGCCGCCGGGCTACGCAGACTTGCGGCCGACTCCCGCGTACACCCAGTACTCCGACGGCTTGTCCGGGATCCGGTCGCCCTGGTCCGGGCGCCACAGGGGTACGTGGACCAGGCCCGGCTCGACGAGGTCGAAGCCGGTGAACAGGTCGTGGATCTCGTCGTGGGAGCGGGCGGTGACCGGGGAGGTGGCCCTGGCGCTGTACAGCTTGCTCACGGCGGCGGCCGTCTCCGGGCGGTCCTCGTTCGTGGCGTGGGTCAGTGCCAGCCAGCTGCCGTCGGGCAGGGCGTCGCGGAAGGCGGCGACGATGCCGGCGGGGTTCTCCTCGGGTGTGACGAAGTGCAGGATCGCGACCATCAGGACGGCGACGGGCTGCTCGAAGTCGATCAGTTTGCGCAGCTTCGGGGAGGCCAGGACGTCGGCCGGCCGGCGGATGTCGGCGTCGACGATGTCCGCGTCCGGGTTGTCGGCGAGCAGGGAGGTGCTGTGGGCCACGGCCACGGGGTCCTTGTCCACGTAGACCACCCGGGCCCCGGGGCTCGCCGTCTGGGCCACCTCGTGCACATTGCCCTGGGTGGGGATGCCCGAGCCGAGGTCGATGAACTGCCGCACCCCGGCGTCGACCAGGTGGCGCACGGCTCGTCCGAGGAAGGCGCGGTTGGCCCGGGCCAGCGTGCGCACCTGAGGGTCGATGCCCGTGACGGCCGCCACCGCCTCCCGGTCTATGGCGAAATTGTGCTGCCCGCCGAGCATGGCGTCGTACATGCGGGCCACACTCGCCTTGTCGGGATCGGTCCCCGGCGGAATTCGTTCGTTGTCGAGCACTACAACTCCCTTTCCGACCAGGGGCCTTGACGCGTCATCATATAGTGGCCGACGACACACGACGAGCCACCCTCATCGCCGCGTGCCCGGAGCCCCCCACCCGGAAAGGCACGACCCCTGCGGAACGAACCACGCAGCCGCACCGACGCACCCCCCGCCGTACCGCCCTCCCCCCGCCGGTCGGTCTTCTCCCCCGCGGCCGACGCCATCGGCTCGGAACTCGACCTGGGGCTGACCGGCAGCCATGTCGTGCATGCGCTGACTCCCGGCTTCTGCGACGCGGCATCGATCTACCTGCTGGAGCGCTGGCTGCGCGACGAGAACGCGTACGCCGTCGCGGACCCGCCCCAGATAGAGGCGCGCCGCCTGGCGCTGCGCATCGGCACGGACGCGGTGGAGGACTGGGCGGGTGTGCTGCCGGTCGGCGAGGTGATCGTGTTCCCGCGCGAGACGCCGTACGCCCGTGCTCTCGCCGCCGGGCACGCGCAGTTGCTCGACGCGGTCGACCCGCACACGTCCGAGCGGCTGGTCGCTTCCGGGGCCGGCGACGCGCGGATCGAGGACCTGCTGCGGGTGGCTTCCTTTCTCGTCGTGCCGCTTCAACTGCGGGGCACCGCAGTTGGTTTCGTCGCCTGCTCGCGCAGCGCGGACCGGGCCCCCTTCCGGCCGCCCGACGTCGTGGCCGTGGAGTCGCTGGCCGCACGGGCCGCCATCGCCCTGGACAACGCGCGCCGCTACGAGCGCGAGCGCCGCACCGCCCTGGCCATCCGGGGCAGCCTGCTGCCCGGCACGGCACAGGAGGTCGAGGGCTGCCGGATCGCTCACGGCTGCCTGCCCGCCGGGCAGGGCAACATCATCGGCGGTGACTGGTTCGACGTGCTGAAACGGCCGGGTGACCGGGTCAGTCTCGTCGTCGGGGACGCCATGGGGCACGGCCCGGAGTCCGCCGTCGCGATGATCCAGCTGCGCACCGCCGTCCGCACTTTGGCCGCCCTCGACATCCCTCCGGCCGATCTCATACGCCGCCTCGACGCACTCGCCTGCGACACCCCCGGCGCCTCCTTCGCGACCTGCATCTACGCCGAGTGGGACCCCCGGCAGCGCATCTGCACCCTGGTGGGGGCCGGCCACCCGCCCCCACTGCTGCGCGGCCCCGACGGCCGGACCGCACCGGTCGCGCTCGCCAGCCCGGGCCTGCCCCTGGGGCTGGGCACCGGCAGCTACGAGGCGACCGTACTGACCGTGGACGAACCCTCCCTGCTCGGGCTCTACAGCGACGGCCTGGTCGAGTCCCGGGACGCCGACATCGACCAGGAGATCATCCGCCTCGCCCGCGCCCTGGACACGGCGGCCGTCGAGCCCGTGACCGCCGGCGAGCGGGACCCGCTGCAGTCCATGTGCCGGCGGCTGCTGCGCACCCCTTCCGCCACGGCCGCCGCCGACGACCGCACCCTGCTGCTCGCCGAGCTGACGCCCGAGAAGGACTGAACGCCCTTCCCCGGCAGGCTCTCAGGCCGTCAGGTGCGCCCACACGGCGTTGCCGCCGGTGAGTCTGGACCGGTCGACTCCCCAGCTGTCCGCGATCTCCTCCACGATGAGCAGTCCACGGCCGCTCTCGTCGTCGGGGTCCGGCTCGCAGCGGGGCAGGCCGCGGTCCGTGCGGTCGTGGTCGTGCACCTCCAGGCGCAGGCACCCCTCGGTGATGAGCCCGATGCCGCACAGGATGCGGGCGCTGAGTGTGTGCCGTACGGCGTTGGTGGCCAGTTCGGACACGAGCAGGACGGCGTCCGCGCACAGGTCGCCCGGCAGGCGCCAGGAGCTCAGCCGCGCGGCGACGGAGCGGCGGGCGATCCTGATGCTGGAGCGGTGCGGCGGCAGTTCGAGCCAGTGGGTGCGCTCCGGGTTCGGGGCGTCTAACAGCTGCGGGGAGGAAGTCGTGTGGGGGGACACGCAGTTGCCTTCCGTGGGGAGCGGGCGCGCAGTGAATCGCCGAAACGATTCACACAAGTAACTATGCTCACAGGCCAGTTCAAGCTGCAACCAGCTGCCTGATAATTTCATGGGGCCGGTATCGGTCCGGCGACTTCCCCAAGTCGCTGTCGGTAGCGGTCCGGTGACGGTCACTCAGGAGGTAGGGCGTGAACGAAGGTCGGTCCAGCGCGGGCAGCGGCCCCAGCGCACCCACCGTTCTGCGCATGATCCTCGGCCGGCGGCTGCAGGAGCGGCGCCAGGATGCGGGCCTGACGCTGGACGACGCGGCCAAGGCCCTGCGGGTGACGTCCTTGACGATCCGCCGCCTGGAGAAGGCGGAGGTCGGCCTCAAGCCCATCTACGTGGACAAGCTGCTGGAGACGTACGGGGCCGACCGGCAGGAGATCGACGAGTTCGTCGATCTCGCCGAGCGGGCCAACGAGCCCGGCTGGTGGCACGTGTACCGCGATGTGCTGCCGAACTGGTTCAGCGGCTACGTGAGCCTGGAGAGCGGGGCGACGACGCTGCGCACGTACGAGCCGCACTATGTGACGGGGCTGCTGCAGACCCACGACTACGCGCGCGCGGTCCTGCGCGGCGGCTTCCCGGGCGGCAGCGAGGAGGACCTGGAGCGGCGGGTGGATCTGCGGCTGCGCCGCCAGGGCCTGCTGGAGAGACCGGACGCGCCCACGCTGTGGGTGGTGCTCGAAGAAACGGTGCTGCACCGGGTGGTGGGCGGCCCCGAGGTGATGCGGGAGCAGATCGACCGGCTCCTGGAGGTCTCGGAGCTGGAGCACGTCAGCGTCGACGTCGTGCCGTTCGCCGCGGGCGCCCACGTCGGGGCGTGCGCCCCCTTCACCTACTTCCGGTTCAAGGAGCCGGAGCTGCCCGACATCGTCTACAGCGAGATCCTCTCCGGTGCCATGTACCTGGACCAGCGCTCGGACGTCGCGGCCCATCTCGAGGCACACAACCGCATGTCCCTGCTGACCTCGGACACGGACAGCAGGGCGCTCCTGAACCGCATGCGAAAGGAGTACTCATGACCAGCGTCGACGGCAGTGTCCGCGACGTCTACAACGGCATGCCGGCGTCGGACCTCGGGGAACAGGGCTGGGAGTCTCCGTGGAGCGGTCCCAACGGGGGCCAGTGCGTGCAGACGAAGCAGCTGGCCGACGGCCGGGTGGCCCTGCGGCAGTCGACCGATCCCGCCGGCCCCGCGCTGATCTACACCCCGGAGGAGATCACCGCGTTCGTCGCGGGAGTCAAACGGGGCCTCGCCGACCACCTGACGGCCGGCTGACCTTTCCGGCACGCCCCCACACCCCCACGCACACCACCGAAAGGGACAGCATGACCAACTCGCACGCCGCGCGGGACATCGACACCAGCAGGCCCCACTCCGCCCGGATGTACGACTACTACCTCGGCGGCAAGGACCACTTCGAGGTCGACAAGCAGGCCGCGGAGAAGGTCGCGGAGGTGTTCCCGGCGATTTTCGTGTGCGCCGGGGAGAACCGCGCGTTCATGCACCGCGCCACCCGTGTGCTGGCCCGGGAGCACGGCATCCGGCAGTGGCTGGACATCGGCACCGGCATCCCCACCGAGCCGAACCTGCACCAGGTGGCGCAGGCCGTGGTGCCGGATGCCCGGGTGGTGTACGCCGACAACGACCCGCTCGTCCTCAAGTACGCCGAACGCCTCATGCGCTCCACCGCCGAGGGCCGCACGACGTACATCCAGGCCGACTTCACCGACCCCGAGGCGATCCTCGCCGCCCCCGAACTGCACGAGGCACTGGATCTGACGCAGCCGGTCGCGCTGTCCCTGAACGCGCTGCTGCACTTCGTGCCGGACGCTCTCGACCCGTACGGCATCGTGGCCCGCCTCATGGAGGCGCTGCCCTCGGGCAGTGCGCTCGCCATCAGCCACTGCACGCCGGACTTCGACCCGGTGACCTGGCAGACGCTGGTCGGCATCTACGTCGCCGCCGGGACGCCCGCCCAGGTCCGTTCCCGGGACGAGGTCGGCCGCTTCTTCGAGGGGCTCGAGCTGCTCGAGCCGGGCATCGAGGTGGGTCACCGCTGGCGCCCCGAGCCGCGGGAGGAGGGGGCGACGGAGCCCACCGACATCGAGGTCAGCCTCTGGACCGGGGTGGGCATCAAGCCGTAGCCGCGAGGTGAACGGGGCGCCGGACGGCCCCGGACCCGAGCAGGTCCGGGGCCGTCCGGCGTCCCGGCGTCGGCCGGGTCAGGGCTGGACGGGCCTGCCGTGTCCCCAGGCCCAGGCGAGGCGGTCCGCGCCGGACTGGTTGGTGGTGGCCAGCCAGGGGCGGGCGGCGTCCCCGATCAGCTTCTGGATCGAGTAGGTGTCGTCGGTGCGCAGACCGGGCCAGTAGACGGACCCCATCCCGAGCTTGCGGAAGGTGTCGGTGTCGGCCTGGATGAAGTTGATGGAGTTGTTGGTGGCGTCCGGCTTGTTGTAGTCGAGGCCGGTGGTCATCGGGGCGCCGAACTCGTCGGCGACGGTACGGCTCGCGCAGTTCCCGATGCGCTCCTTGAGGTCGGCCACCCACTGGTCGTAGGTGGCGTAGTCCTTCCAGAAGCCGTAGTGGTGCAGGGAGAGATAGGTGCCCTTCAGCCGCGGGTCGGCGCAGACCGAGGTGACGTGGTCGTTGTAGCCGGCGCCGCTGACGAAGACGCGGCCCCGCGGGACGGATCCGTACGTCGACAGCCACTTGGCGGCGATGTCGGCCCACTGGGTGTCGGTGTAGCCGTGCGGCTCGTTCATCGGCTCGAAGTAGACCTTCGAGTTGCCCTGGTAGGCCTTGACGACGGTGTCCCACATCGGCCAGTAGGTGGCCTCGTCGTCGATGAAGCCGTCCTTCTGGGCGCCGGTGCCCTCCCAGTAGGACACGATCACCTTGAAGCCCTTGTCCGTCGCCGCGTCGATCACGCCGCGATACGACTTCCAGTAGGAGCCGTTGACGGTGTACGGGTTGATGGGCAGGCGGACGGTGTTGGCACCGAGGTTGGCGCGGAACGCCGAGATGACCCGGCTCGCCTTGGCGTAGGTCTGGGCGTAGGTGTCGGAGAGCGACAGCCCGGACAGGACGACGGGGTCGTTGGCGTAGTTGTCGCGGGGGTCGGCCCAGTTGACGCCCTTGAACTGGGTGGTGCCGGCCGGCGCGGCGGAGGCGGGGCTGCCGGTGAGGGTCGCGCCGCCGACCGCGGCGATCGCGACCGCCGCACAGGCGGCACGCAGCCGGGGAGCGAGGCGGTTCGTGGCGGGGGTCTTGCGCATCGACGTGGCCTTTCAGGAGACGGCGGCTCGGCGCCCCGCGTGTTTACGTAAACATGCGCTGTCGTCGCAACGGATGTTTACGTAAACTCGGCGGCGCCGGAATCGTGGCATCCGCCCCAGCGGCCGTCAAGGCTCCTCACGCGTAACATCCGGTGCGTCGCGCAACAGGTCGGGGCACCGAGGGAGGCACCAGTGGTGGAACGGGGCAGCACCGGCGTTCCGGGCGGGCGCCGCAAGCAGCGGGTCTCCATGGCCGATGTCGCCCAGCGAGCGGGCGTCTCGTCCCAAACGGTCTCGCGGGTCTCCAACGGCTATCCCGGGGTGATCAGTTCGACCCGGGAGCAGGTGCTCGCGGCGATGCGGGACCTGGGCTACCGGCCCAACAGCGCGGCACGCGCCCTGCGCTACGGGCAGTTCAACACCATCGGCGTGATCCTCTTCAGCCTGTCCTCGACGGGCAACAGCCGCACCGTGGAGGCGATCGCCACGCATGCCGCGGCCGAGGGGTACGCGATCACCCTGATCCCCATCGACGTCCCGACCCAGGACAACGTGCTGGGCGCCTTCACACGCATGGGCGAGCTGGCCGTCGACGCCGTCATCGTCATCATGGAGATCCATCTGCTGGACACCGGCACGGTCCAGCTGCCGCCCGGCGTGCACGTCGTCGTCGTGGACTCCGACGCCGGCGACCGCTACAGCGTGGTCGACACCGACCAGGCCGACGGCGCCCGCAAGGCCGTCAGCCACCTGCTCGACTTGGGCCACCGCACCGTCTGGCACGTGACCGGCCCGGAGACGTCCTTCGCCGGACAGCGCCGGACCCAGGCCTGGCGCACGGTCCTCGAGGAGGCGGGACGCCCGGCGCCGCCGCCCCTGCACGGCGACTGGTCGGCCGAGTCCGGCTACGCGGCCGGCCTCGCACTGGCCGAACAGCCCGACTGCACCGCCGTGTTCGCCTCCAACGACCAGATGGCGCTGGGGCTGCTGCGCGCCTTCCACGAACGCGGCCTCACCGTGCCCGACGACATCAGCGTCGTCGGCTTCGACGACATCCCCGACGCCGCCTTCTTCGTGCCGCCCCTCACCACCGTCCACCAGGACTTCGCCGAGGTCGGCCGCCGCTGCGTCCAGGGCGCCCTGCAGCAGATCCGCACCCGCGGCGGCTCGCAGCCCGGCACCGATCTCGTCCCCACCAGCCTGGTGATCAGGCACAGCACCGCGGCGCCGCCCGACCGGCGTCCATGACTGTGCTCTTGCGCACAGCGCAGGGAAACCCGGGCCCGTTCGAGCGGACGGCCGCTGCCCGCGTGCTACAAGGCTGGGCATGGAGATCGAACCGGTCACCCCGTCCACCCCGCGGCCCGTGCGCCGCCCGACGCTGGTGCAGGGCTGGCACCGACTGACCTTCCTGCACTGGCCGGTGGAGCCGCAGCGGGTGGCCGGACTGCTGCCCGCCGGGACCCGGCCCGACACCCTCGACGGGCTCACCTACGTCGGGCTGGTGCCGTTCCTGATGCGCGGCGTGGGCCTCGGCCCGGGGCCCGGTCTGCCGTATCTGGGAACGTTCTGCGAGACGAACGTGCGGCTGTACTCGGTGGACGAGCAGGGCCGCCGCGGTGTCGTGTTCCGCTCGCTGGACGCGACCCGGCTGCTGCCCGTGCTGGTGGGGCGGCTCGGCGTACGGCTGCCCTATGTCTGGTCGGCGATGCGCCTGCACCGCGAGAAGGACACGCTCACCTACACCTGCCGCCGCGGACGATCCGCAGGCCGCGGCCCCAGGAGCCGGGTCGTGGTGCGACCCGGCGCGCCCATAGCCCAGCCCACGCCGCTGGAGCTGTTCCTCACCGCCCGCTGGGGCATGCACGTCCCCTGGCACGGCCGCACGGTCCACCTGCCGAACGAGCACGCACCCTGGCCGCTGCACCGGGCCGAACTGCTCGACCTGGACGACGACTTGATCACAGCCGCCGGCCTGCCCCGGATGACCGACGCGCCGGTCAGCGTGCTCTACTCGCCGGGCGTCTCGGTCCGGTTCGGGACACCGTCCGCCGTGCGGCCGTCCCCCGCCCGTTAGAGGATGCGGGAGCCCAAGAGGTACCTGCCTTCCGGGGCGGCAGTTACCGCCGTCCGGCTCGCCCCGGACGGACCGGCGTACCACAGGGGTATGAGGTGACACCGACGGCTGTTCACCGGCCGCCACATCCACAACGATCAGAAATCGAGAAGCGCCGGCCCCGCGGCCGCACCTAGCGTGACCGGAGTGATCCGACGCCTCGTTCCCGCCACCTACCGGCCGGTCCTCGCCCACCGGCTGCTGCGGCGGCTGATCCTCGGCTTCGCGGTCTCGTCCCTCGGCGACGGGATGAGCTTCGTAGCCGTGGCGTGGCTCGCCATCGAGCTCGCGCCGCAGCAGACCGCGGGGCTGTGGGTCGGCGGCGCGGTCGCCGCGTACACCCTGCCGGGCGTGGTCGGCGCGCTGGTGTTCGGCCGCCGGCTGCGCCGGGTGCCGGCCAAGCGGCTGCTGATCGCCGACAGCGTGGTGCGCGGTGTGCTTCTCGGCGCCGTACCGCTCGTCTGGCTCGCCGGGCTGCTTTCGCCACCGCTGTACGTCGTGCTGCTCGCGGTCTCGTCACTGCTGCACGCATGGGGCAGCGCGGGCAAGTACACCCTGCTCGCCGAACTGCTGCCGGACGAGCAGCGGCTCGCCGCGAACACCCTCGTCGGCTCCCTCGACTTCGCCGCCACGATCGCCGGGCCCGCCGTCGCCGGAGTGCTGGTGACGTTCGCGAGCTCCGCGCTCGTACTCGGCCTGGACGCTCTCACCTATGTCTTCCTCGCGGTGCTCGTCGTGCGCACCAGGCTGCCGCAGTCGGGGCACGTCTCCCCCGTCGACGCGACGGCCGCCCGCGGCGGTCTCGCGTTGCTGCGGTCCCGTCCCGAGCTGCTCGGGCTGCTGGCGCTCACCTGGTTCTTCAACCTGCTCTACGGCCCGGTCGAGGTCGCCCTGCCGCTGCACGTGACCGACGACCTGCACGCACCGGGCACCCTGCTCGGCCTGTACTGGATGCTGTTCGGCTGCGGCGCGGTGCTCGGCTCGCTGGCGGTCGGCGCGCTGCGGCAGCTGCCGCTGTGGCCCGTGACGGTCGGCATCGTGGCGGCCTGGGGGCTCGTACTGGTGCCGTTCGGGGCGGGCGCGCCGACCACCGTCACCGTCGCGTGCTTCGCGCTCGGCGGCGCGATCTACGGACCGTTCGTGGCACTCTCGGTCACGCTCATGCAGGCGAAGTCGCCCCCGCAGCACCTGGCCGCCATGCTCGCGGCCCGCAGCGCGGTGCTGCTCACCGCATCACCGCTGGGCACGGCGCTCGGCGGGCCGATCACCACGGCGCTGGGCCCGCGCGCGACGCTCGGCGCCTCGGGACTGGCCACCGTGGTGCTCGGCGCCGTCGCCTGCGTCCTGCTGTCGGCCCGGCGCAGGAGCCGGCGGCGAAACCGGTGCCCGGACCGATCAGGAATCGAGAAGCGCCGGCCCGCGAGCCGCAGCTAACGTGGCCGCGTGCCGACGCTGGCGCGGCCATCAGGCGGCCGCCGGCACCGACCGCCTCCCGCGCCCGCCCAGCCCGACAGATGGAGAGACGATGACCACGGCCAAGAGGACCGACTCGCAGCCGCCCGTGCTGCACGCCGCCGACAGTCACGACCTGATCCGCGTGCACGGCGCGCGCGAGAACAACCTCAAGGACGTCAGTATCGAGATCCCTAAGCGCCGGCTGACGGTGTTCACCGGCGTCTCCGGCTCGGGCAAGAGCTCGCTGGTCTTCGACACGATCGCCGCGGAGTCGCAGCGTCTGATCAACGAGACCTACAGCGCCTTCGTGCAGGGCTTCATGCCCAACCTGTCGCGGCCCGAGGTCGATGTCCTGGACGGTCTGACCACCGCGATCAGCGTCGACCAGCAGCGGATGGGTGCCGACCCGCGTTCCACGGTCGGCACCGCCACCGACGCGAACGCGATGCTGCGGATCCTGTTCAGCCGGCTCGGCAAGCCCTACGTCGGCCCGCCCGGGGCGTTCGCCTTCAACGTCCCCTCGGTCTCGGCGTCCGGCGCGATCAAGGTGGGCACCGGCGTCAGGGAGAAGGTCACCTTCAACCGGGTCGGCGGCATGTGCCCGCGCTGCGAGGGCCGCGGGTCGGTCTCCGACCTCGACCTGACCCAGCTCTACGACGACAGCAAGTCGATCAACGACGGCGCGTTCACCATCCCCGGCTACACCGGCGGCGGCTGGAACTCCCGGCTGTACGCGGAGTCCGGCTTCTTCGACCCGGACAAACCGATCCGCAGGTTCACGAAGAAGGAGCTGCACGACCTCCTGCACCGTGAACCGACCCGGATGAAGATCGCGGGCATCAACATGACCTACGAGGGCCTGATCCCGCGCCTCCAGAAGTCGATGCTGTCCAAGGACAAGGAGGCGATGCAGCCGCACATCCGGGCCTTCGTGGAGCGTGCGGTCACCTTCACCATCTGTCCCGAGTGCGACGGCACCCGGCTCGCCGAGCACGCCCGCTCCTCGAAGATCAAGAAGATCTCCATCGCGGACGCCTGCGCGATGGAGATCAGGGACCTGGCCGACTGGGTGCGCGCACTCGCGGAGCCGTCGGTGGCGCCACTGCTCACCGCGCTGCAGCAGACGCTCGACTCGTTCGTCGAGATCGGTCTCGGCTACCTCTCGCTGAACCGGCCCGCCGGCACGCTCTCCGGCGGTGAGGCGCAGCGCGTCAAGATGATCCGCCACCTCGGCTCCTCGCTCACCGACGTCACGTACGTCTTCGACGAGCCGACCGCGGGGCTGCACCCGCACGACATCCAGCGGATGAACGGTCTGCTGCTGCGGCTGCGGGACAAGGGCAACACGGTGCTCGTCGTGGAGCACAAGCCGGAGGTCATCGAGATCGCCGACCACGTCGTCGACCTCGGCCCGGGCGCCGGTACGGCGGGCGGCACCGTCTGCTTCGAGGGCACCCTCGACGGGCTGCGCGGCAGCGACACCGTCACCGGTCGCCACCTCGACGACCGCGCCTCCCTCAAGGACGGGGTGCGCGAGTCCACCGGCACCCTGGAGATCCGCGGCGCCACGGCGAACAACCTGCAGGGCGTCGACGTGGACATCCCGCTCGGTGTGCTCGCCGTGATCACCGGTGTGGCGGGGTCCGGCAAGAGCTCGCTCGTGCACGGGTCGATCCCCGAGGATCTCGGAGTCGTCTCGGTCGACCAGAGCCCGATCCGGGGTTCGCGGCGCAGCAACCCGGCGACGTACACCGGTCTTCTCGAACCGATCCGCAAGGCGTTCGCCAAGGCCAACGGCGTCAAGCCCGCGCTGTTCAGCGCCAACTCCGAGGGGGCCTGCCCGACCTGCAACGGCGCGGGCGTCATCTACACCGACCTGGGGATGATGGCCGGGGTCGCCAGCACCTGCGAGGACTGTGAGGGCAAGCGGTTCGACGCCTCGGTCCTGGAGTACCGGCTCGGCGGCCGGGACATCTCCGAGGTGCTCGCGATGCCCGTGTCGGAGGCCCTGGGCTTCCTCGCCGAGGGCGAGGCCCGCACCCCGGCCGCGCACAAGATCCTCGAGCGCCTCGCGGACGTCGGGCTCGGCTATCTCACCCTCGGCCAGCCGCTCACCACGCTCTCCGGCGGCGAGCGGCAGCGCCTGAAGCTGGCCACGCACATGGCAGAGAAGGGCGGCGTCTACGTCCTCGACGAGCCGACCACCGGCCTCCATCTCGCCGACGTCGAGCAACTCCTCGGCCTGCTCGACCGGTTGGTCGACTCCGGCAAGTCGGTGATCGTCATCGAGCACCACCAGGCGGTGATGGCGCACGCGGACTGGATCATCGACCTCGGCCCGGGCGCCGGTCACGACGGCGGCCGAATCGTCTTTGAGGGCACGCCGGCCGACCTGGTCGCCGCCCGCTCGACCCTCACCGGCGAGCACCTGGCGGCGTACATCAGCGCCTGACCTCTGCGGCCCAAGTCCCGGTCGGCCTTGCCCCTGCCCGAAGGCCAAGGCCGACCGTGTCCGCATGGATGACAACCCTCTTCCTGCCGAGCAGTTGGCCTACTACCGGGCGGGGGCGGCCGAGTACGACCGGCCCTGTGCCGAACACGCGGAGCTGCGGGCGCTGCCGGCCGCCGTCGACGAAATCCCGGTCGCCGGGCACGTGCTGGAGCCGGCCTGCGGCACGGGCCGGTGGACCCTGCTGCTCGCAGAGCGGGCAGATTCGGTGACGGCTGTCGACGCGCCGGCCGAAGTGCCGGCCATGGCACGTGCCCGCGCCGCGGCAGAAGGTCTTCCACGACGCCCGGACGCTCACGGACGAGCTCACCGCGCTGGTGTGGTCGGTCCGGATCCGGCCGGTGGCCGGGAACTTCGTCGGCATCGCAGAACCGCCGAGGGTGCCGTCCGCGTGACGGGTAAGGCCACGGGTGCGATTGCGAGTGCCGACACCCAGGTACATCGGATCAATCTTCGGCACGTTGAGACCGTTGACGCATTCTGTGGGCCGCTCTTACGCTGCGCGAGCAGATAGATCCGATGAATCGCCGAAGAATCACAGGAACTGTCGTCGCATCGTGGAGGCACCCCGCAATGACCTCTAGACGAGCCGTGCTCGGCTCAGTGCTCGGCGGTACGACCGCCGCCGCCTTACCTCACGCAGCCCTTGCCGCCACCCCCGAAGACCCCGCACCCGGCGGCCCCTGGCGGCTCCGCAACCGTATGGACTCCGACGGCGCCTGGGCCGGCTTCCTGCGCGGGCAGGATCTGGTGTGGCACCGGCTGCCCACGGTCTGGTACGAGGGCCCGTTCCTGGGCGACGGGCGGCTGGGCAGCATGGTGTACCAGGAGCCGGACGCGAACAGCATCCGCTTCACCGTGCAGCACGGCGAAGTGCAGGACCACCGGCCCGAATTCGGCAGCGGGTGGGGCACCGCCCGGCTGCCCGTGGGGCATCTGACCCTGGAGCCGGCCGGCACCATCACCTCCGTCGACTGGCGCCTGAGCCTGTGGAACGCCGAACTCACCGGCACCGTCACCACGGACAGGGGCACCCTGACGCTCTCCGCCCTCATCCACGACGGCATCCTCGCCGCACGTGTGAGGGCCGACGGCGAGGAGCAGGTCCGCTGGACCTTCCACCCCGAGGAGGCCATCAGCCCCCGCAGGATCCAGGAGGCACCACCGGCCGGATACGTCGCCAACCCGCCCTGGACCACGCAGAGCACCGGCGACGTCCAACAGGTCCTCCAGCCGCTCACCGGCGGCGGCCAGACCGCGACCGCCCACCGCCGCTCCGGCGACACCCTCCTGCTCAGCGTGGCCCACAGCCACCCCTCCGGCACCCGGGCCGGAGAGGCCTCGCTGAAGAAGATCCAGCGCGCCGGTTCCTACGGCGAGCTCCGCTCGCAGCACACCCGTTGGTGGCACACGTTCTACCGCAAGAGCTTCCTCTCCATCCCCGACCAGCGGCTGCAGAGCTTCCACTGGATCCAGCTGTACAAGGTCGCGTCGGCGAGCCGCGCGGGCGGCCCCGTGATGGCCACCTCCGGGCCGTGGCTGGAACCGACACCCTGGCCCGCCGTGTGGTGGAACCTCAACGTCCAGCTCGAGTACTGGCTCATCCACGGCTCCAACCACCTCGAACTCGACTCGCTCGTCAGCACTCTGAGGCAGAGTCAGGAACAGCTGGTCGCCAACGTGCCCTCCGCCTACCGCGCGGACAGCGCCGGAATCGGCCGCAGCTCCGACATGTTCGCCGACCGCACCGTCGGCACGCCCGGCACCGGCGCCGAAGTGGGCGACCTGACCTGGGCGTTGCACAACGCGTGGCTGAGCTACCGGCACACCATGGACGAGGCCCTGCTGCGCGACACGGTCCACCCGCTGCTGCGCCGCGCGATCAACTACTACTGGCACTTCCTCCAGCCCGGCGACGACGGCAGACTCCACCTGCCGTCGACGCTCTCGCCGGAGTACCCGGTGGTCCCCCCGCGGGACACCAACTACGACCTGGCGCTGATCCGTTGGGGCTGCACCACGCTCCTGGACGCGACCGAGCGCCTCGGAGTCGACGATCCGCTGAAGGAGCGCTGGCAGGA
Organism: Streptomyces sp. NPDC001401; assembly: GCF_042895385.1. Lineage (NCBI taxonomy): Bacteria > Bacillati > Actinomycetota > Actinomycetes > Kitasatosporales > Streptomycetaceae > Streptomyces > Streptomyces sp. NPDC001401. The sequence goes on along the minus strand of NZ_JBIAWI010000007.1, from coordinate 162,725 downwards.
GATACTGGCCAGGCTCACGCCGTATCCGGTCGACGAGAACGGCTTCATGATCGGCGCGGAGACTCCGTACGCCCAGTCCCACCGCCACTACTCGCATCTGCTGATGGTCTATCCGCTGTACCTCGTGAACTGGGACCAGCCGGAGCAGCGGGAGCTGATCGAGAAGACGCTGGTGCGCTGGCACGCGCTGACCGGTGCGCACCGCGGCTACAGCTACACGGGCGCCGCGTCCATGTACGCGATGATGGGCCGCGGCGACACGGCGCTGACGTATCTGAAGAAGTTCTTCGACCCCACCACGCGCTACCCGTGCCGGGCCAACACCCACTACACCGAGGCCGGCCCGGTCATCGAGACACCCCTGTCGGCGTCGCAGTCCGTGCACGACATGCTGTGCCAGAGCTGGGGCGGTGTCGTCCGGGTCTTCCCCGCCGTCCCGTCCTCCTGGGCCGACGTCACCCTCCACGACTTCCGCACCCAGGGCGCCTTCCTGGTCAGCGCGGTCCGCACCAAGGGGGTCACCCGCTTCGTGCGCGTACGCAGCCTGGCGGGCGAGCCGCTCGAACTGCGCCACGGACTGCCCGTCGGCGCGCTCACCGCCGTCCTCGACGACGGCCGCCCGGCGCACACCCGCACCACCTCCGACGGCACCCTCGCCATCGACCTCCCCCAGGGCCGCGAGGTCCTGCTGTACACCGGCGAACGGCCCGACCTCGTCATCGCTCCGGTGGGCGTGAGCGAGCCCGGTCAGGCCTGGGGGTTGCCGTAGCGCCGTCCGCGTCCGGCACAGGACAATGGCCGCATGGGCGGTGAGTTCGTGGACGAGGCGGTGCGGGTGGTGCCTGCGCCGCCGCTGCGCGGGCTGGTCGGCTGGTACTCCGGCTACCGCCAGCGCGGCATCCCGCACAGCCGGCACCGGGGGCTGCCGTCGCCGTGGCTGACCCTGATCATCACGCTCGACGAGCCGTTGACCATGGCCGCCCATCCCGATCCGGACGCCGCCCCCGGCGACTACCCCACCCTGCTGGGCGGCCTGCACCTCACACCCGCGCTGATCGACATCCCCGGACGGCAGTCCGGCATCCAGGTCGCGCTCAGCCCGCTCGGCGCCCGCGTCCTGCTGGGACTGCCCGCGGGAGAGCTGGCCGGGACCGACGTACACGCCGACGACGTGCTGGGCGCGGGAGTGCGCGAGGTCCACGACAAGGTGCGCGAGGCGCCGGACTGGGCCGCCCGCTTCGCCGTCGTCGACGACTGGCTGCTGCACCGCATGTCCCGACACGACGACGCGGGGACGGCCCCCGCCTCCCCGGTGGCGGACGCCTGGCAGCGGCTGCTGTCCGCCGGCGGTCGCCTGCGCGTGGACAAGCTGGCCGCCGATGTCGGCTTCAGCGAGCGGCACCTGCGCAACCTCTTCCGCGCCGAGATCGGCCTCACCCCCAAGGCGGCCGCCCGGGTCATCCGCTTCGACCTGGCACGGCGCCGTCTCGCCTGCCTCCCGCACGCTCGGCTCCGCTCGAGCGGGGAGACCCCGATCGGCCTGCCCGACCTCGCGGGCCTGGCCGCCGACTGCGGCTACGCGGACCAGTCCCACCTCGACCGCGAGTTCGCCGCCCTGGCCTCCTGCACGCCGAGCGCCTGGCTGGCGCAGGAGTTCCGAAACATCCAATCCGGGCACCATCCGCCCGCGTGACCCTGGTGAGGCCGGCCGGACGACCCCGGCAGGCTCCCGACTCCCGCGCAACGGAGGCGCATCACCATGACGACCAGTGACACCGCCAAGCAGCCGCCCGCCCCGCAGGTCTGGCCCACCCTGCGCGCCCACGACGCCCGCGCGCTGATCCGCTTCCTCGTCGACGCCTTCGGCTTCGAGGAGACCGTGGTCTACGGCGAAGGCGACCGGGTCGAGCACGCCCAGCTCAGCTGGCCCGAGGGCGGCGGCGTCATGCTCGGCTCCGTACGCGAGGACCAGGACCCCGCCACCGGCCCGACACCGCCCGGTGCCTTCAGCGCCTACGTCGTCACCGCCGACCCGGACGCCGTCCACGCCCGCGCCAAGGCCGCCGGCGCCGAGATCACCACGGATCTGCACGTCACCGACTACGGCTCCCGCGACTTCGCCGCCCGCGACCCTGAAGGCAACCGTTGGTATTTCGGTACATATCAGGGCGAACCACGCTGATCATCACGAGGTGAGCATTCTCACCCGGACCGGTCCCAGGCGTGCCGACCTGGGAATTGTCGCCCTCCGTACCCTGACCCGCCGTCGACACCACTGCCGTCGTTCACTGCGGGCGCGCACACTAGGGCATGCGCTGCTGCCTGTCCGCTCCTCTTGCCGCCCTGTCGGCGCTCCCCGATCCCTGCCAGATCCTGCGATCCGGTGCCCTGCTCACGCCCGCCCTGCTGCGGACCGCCGCCGATGCCCTGCGCGGCCCGGCGGGCAGGAGCAGGCACAGCCACCGCGACGGCCTGGCCGCCGTCCATCTGGAACTGGTCACCCTGACCGAGGACCGCGCCGTCATCACCTGGTACACCGGGGTGCCCGGCACCGACGACGGCTTCGGCCACATGCTCCCGGCGGTCACGGAGGGCGAGGTCGTCTACGGCACCCATCCCGGCCGCCTCACCCGCGTCGCGGCGGAGGACGGCCCGGTGGCGCACCACTACGTGGAGCTCACGGACCTGGAGCCCGGGCAGACGTACTACTACCAGGCCCGCTCTCGGGGCGTGGCCGCGACGCCCACGCCGCTGCATCTCGTCCGCGGCAACGCCGTCGGCACCAATCGCCACGGGCTCGGCTCGGGCGGCGGTCCGTACTCCTTCACCACGCCGCAGCCGCCGCCCGGCCGGCACCTGCTGTCGATCGCGCTCTGCAACGACCTGCACCTCGGCGAGACCACCGCCGGCCTGGTGACCGGCATCCCGCTGATGCGCGGGATCACACAGGAGTACGGCCGCGCACCGTATCCCGAGATCATGAGCCGGGCGGTGGTCGAGGAGGCCCGGCGGCGCGGAGCGGACGTGCTGCTGGCCGCCGGAGACATCTCGGCCGGCGGCGCGGCGCAGGACCTGGCCGAGGCCAAGCAGATCCTGGACGGCTTCGGCACCCACGGTCAGGACTACTTCGTCGTACGCGGCAACCACGACCGGCCCGGGCACGGCAACTGCCGCTCCTGTGACGGCGGCTGCGGGGACTCCTTCCGGGACGGGTTCCTCGACGGCGACGGGCCCGCGTACTTCGCGCGCGACCTCGGAGGGCTGCGGATCGTCGGACTCGACACATACGAGAAGGACGGCAACGGCGCCGACTCGGGCGGACTCGGTGCCGAGCAACTGGCGTGGTTCCGGGCCCGGTTGAGAGAGAACAAGGACCAGCCCACCGTGGTGTTCGGGCACCATCCGCTGGCCGTGCGGGACTCCGTGTTCCCGGTGACCGGCGGGCAGCGCCTCGGCCGCCGCCAGGCCCGCTCCATCCTCGACGCCTACGCGAACGCCCCCGGCGTCTTCCTCCACCACGCGGGCCACACCCACCGCAACAAACGCACCGTGCTGCCGCAGGCCCCGCACGTCACGATGCAGGAGGTCAGCGCAGTCAAGGACTATCCCGGCGGCTTCTGCCTGCTGCGGATCCACTCGGGCGGGTACGCCGTGAACCACTACAAGGCCGGCAGCGCCCCGGCCCGCGAATGGACCGAGCGCAGCCGCCGGGTGGCCGCAGGACTGTGGCCGCACCACGCCCTCGGCCGCTCGGTCACCGACCGCAACAGCATGACCGCCCGCGACCTGTCCGGCATCACCCGCCCGACACCGGCGATTCCCTCCCAGCGCCGGCCCCAGGCGCACGCGGTGCGTCCACAGCAGTAACCGCCCGCGCAGGCGGGCCTGAGGGCGGGAAAGCGAGTGCCGGTATCCCCGCGAACGCCGCCGCGCCCCGCTCCGCATACCCGATCAAGAACGGGCAGCGGCACACCGTACGTCGACCGCCGTGAGCGCCAACGCCAGCGGCCCCGGCGCCAGAAGCGCCAGCGGCACCAGCGGCACCAGCGCCCACGCGCACACAGCGGCCGTCACCACCGCGAGCAGCACCAAGCCGCTGCCGCCCACGTCCCGTACCGCATCCCGGGCGGCCTCGCGCAGGGCGGTCGGCCAGTCGTCGAGGGACTCGGGGCGGGCGCAGGCCCTGAGGGCGACCAAGGTGGCGCAGGCGCCGATCGCGGCGGCAGTCACCGCGAACAGCGGTGCCCCGGGCAGCCCCGCCCCCGCCAGTGCCAGGTCCGCGGCGAACAGCAGCGCACCCGCCAGGGCGGCGGCCCCTGCCACCAGGTCGCCCGCCCGCAGGCGCCGCCGCAGCAGGGCGAAGTAGCGGCCGGCGGTGGCCGGTCGGTCCTCCCGAGCGCCTCGCAGCACCGCGCAGGCCGTCGACAGCGCGGCGGGGGCGGTCAGCAGCGGCAGACAGGCCGCGGCCGTGGCGAGGCCGACGCTCAGCATGTCGGCGAACAGGGTCATGCGCGGCCCGAAGACCTCACCCGGCTCACGCATACGCGTCCCGCTCATCCCGCTCACCCCTTCAGTCCGGAGCTGGCCATGCCCTCCACCAGGAACCGCTGGAAGGCGAGGAAGAACAGCACGATCGGCAGCAGCGCGATCACCGACATCGCGAACATCGGGCCGAACGCCGACTGGCTGGAGGCGTCCACGAACGACCGCAGCGCAAGCGTGAGGGTGAACTTGTCCGGGTCGAAGAGGTAGATCAGCTGGGTGAAGAAGTCGTTCCAGGTCCAGATGAACGTGAAGATCGCCGTGGTGATCAGCGCGGGGCGGGTGAGCGGCAGGATCACCTGGAAGAAGCTGCGGAACGGGCCGCAGCCGTCGATACGGGCCGCCTCCTCCAGCTCCCTCGGCAGACCGCGCATGAACTGCACGATCAGGAAGACGAAGAAGGCCTCGGTGGCGAGGAACTTCGGCAGGATCAGCGGCCAGTAGGTGTTCACCATGCCGAGCTTGTTGAAGATGATGTACTGCGGGATCAGCACCGCATGGTGCGGCAGCATGATCGTCGCGATCATGAAGGCGAACATCGGCCCACGGAACCGGAAGCGCAGCCGCGCGAAGGCGTAGGCCGCGAGTGAGCAGCTGATGACGTTGCCGACGACCGCACCGCCCGCGATCAGCAGCGAGTTGCCGAGCAGCCGCCAGACGGACACGTCGTTCACGCCGTCCAGGGCGGTCTTGTAGTTCGACCATTCCAGGTGGCTGGGCAGCAGGTTGAGGCTCGCGATGATCTCGTCGGCCGGTTTCAGGGAGGTGGCGAGCAGCCACGCCAGCGGGTAGAGCATGACGAGCAGTGCGGCCAGACAGCCGACATGCACGGCGATCCGGCCCCGGCGAACGGGCTTGCGGGCCATGGCAGTTGTGGTCATCGGTCCCCCTCGGAGGCGTAGAAGACCCAGGAGCGTGCGGTGCGGAACAGCACCGCGGTGACGGCGCCGATGACGAGCAGCAGCACCCAGGCCATGGCGGAGGCGTAGCCCATGTGGGAGGCGACGAAGCCGCGGTCGTAGAGGTAGAGGGTGTAGACGAGGGTCGAGTCGGCGGGACCACCCTTGCCTCCGCTGACCGCGAAGGCGGGCGTGAACACCTGGAACGCCTGGATGGTCTGCAGGACCAGGTTGAAGAACAGCACCGGGGACAGCATCGGCACGGTGACGGACAGGAACTGCCGCCCCTTGCCCGCCCCGTCCACGGCCGCCGCCTCGTACAGTTCGGCCGGTATCTGCTGCAGACCGGCCAGGAAGATGACCATCGGCGCGCCGAACTGCCACACCGTCAGCAGCGCTACGGCGACCAGGGCCCAGCCGGGTTTGTTGACCCAGCCGCCGGTGCCGAAGAGGTTGTCCACCGTGCCGCCGTCGTTGAAGACCGCGCGCCAGACGAGGGCGATGGACATGGACGCGCCGAGCAGCGAGGGGGCGTAGAAGGCGGAGCGGTAGAAGCCCTTGCCGCGCTTCATGGTCTTGAGAGCGAGCGCGACCACGAGGGCGAGCGCCAGTTGCAGGGGCACCGCGATGACGACGTACGTCAGGGTCGTCACGACCGACCGCCAGTACCGCGGGTCCTCGGTGAACATCTGCGTGTAGTTGCGCAGGCCCACCCAGTGCGGCGGGTTGAACAGGTCGTAGTCGGTGAACGACAGATACAGCGACACGGCCATCGGCAGCAGCGTCAGGACGGTGGCGCCGAGCACCCACGGGGACAGGAACACCCAGGCGGCACCCTCGCGTTCGCGCCCCGGGCGGCGCTTGGCGGCGGGCGCGGAGCGGGGGACGCGTGCGGTGGGTGCGGGGACGTCGGTGGTGGTCATGACCTCAGTTCCGCCTTCGCCTCGGTGACATAGTTCTCGGCCGCCTCGCGCGGCGACATGCGCTGGTACGACACCTGGTCGTAGTCACGCTGGAAGGTGGTCTGCAGGGCGTTGTCGCCGGAGGGCGGGGCCTGCGGCGGGTCCTTGAGCGCGCCTTCGAGTGAGGACTGGTAGTCGGCGACGGTCTTGTCGAAGTCCTTGAGCTGCGGGGCGGTCTGCTTGCGGATGGTCTCGTTGACGGGGATGCCACGCGTCGCGCCGAGGATCTTCGCCGCCTGCTCGTCGTTGAGGAGGAAGTCGACGAGTGCGGCGGCTTCCTTGCGGTGACCGGTGTGGGCCCCGATACCGAGGAACATCGACGGCTTGAAGTACTGGCCGGGCGTGCCGTCCTCGCCCGACGGCATCGGCGCCAGCGCGACGCCGCCCTTGACGAGCGCGAGGTAACCGCTGGACGGGGCGTCCCAGTTGAAGTCGGCGGTGGCCTTGCCGCGGCCGAGCGGGGTGTTCTCGACGGAGCCGTCGAGCTGGGTGGTCTGTTCGGCCGGGGAGACGGCGCCCTCCCGGCGGAGCCGGTCGGTGAAGGTCCACCAGCGGGCAAGGTCCTCGGCGGTGAACCCGAGGCCACCGCCCTTGGCGTACAGGGCCTTGCCCCGGCCGCGCAGCCACACCTCGAAGGCGTCCTCGCTCTGGCCCGGGTCGGTGGCGCCGGGCCTGCCGGCCTTCTTCGCCAACTCCCTTATGTCGTGGGCCCATTGGCTCCAGGTCCAGCCCTTGCGCGGAAGGGGCACGCCGGACGCCTTCCAGGCCGCGATGTCGTAGACGACGGTCTCGGTGCCTCGGCCCTGCGGAATGGCGTACTGGGTGCCGTGCACTCGGCCGGTGGCCAGCAGACCCGGGTCGATCTCGGCCGTGCGCAGGACGTCCTTGGCCTTGCCGAGGTCGAGCAGGACGTGTCCGGAGGCGTACTGGTCGATCTGGCGGTAGTCGAGCTGCATCACATCGGGTGCGTCGCCGCCCGTGGCCTGGATGGCGAGCTTCTGCTTGTAGGCGTCGTATCCCGAGAACGACGTCTGCACCCGCACATTCGGGTGCTGTTTCTCGAACAGGGCGACGGCCTGCTCGGTACGTGCCGCACGGTCGGGGTTGCCCCACCACGTGTAACGCAGCACGACCTTGCCGCCACCGGCCGACTCCCCGGATCCCCCGCAGCCGGCCAGCACCGCACTGAGCACGAGTGCGGCGGCCACGCAGAACCCCTTTGTCCCGTGTCCGGGCATGCCGAGGTCACCCCTTCCTTCTCCTCGGACCTTCGGTCGGAATCCCCCTGACGTACCCTCAATTACCTTGCCAGTGCGGCCACTTGCTCTCCCGCTCGATCACCATGGCAGACCCTCCAGACAGCCTGCGACCCGGTCGCGGTCCCAGGACGTAGCGGAGGATCTCGGTGCCGTCCGCCGCCGCGACCGCGATGTGGTCGCCGTACGCGTGGCTGACGCGGATGCTCATACACACTCCTTGGGAGCCTCGGACGACCGACGAACACGGCATGACCAACAAGGCATTTGGAAAGCGCTTGCACTCGAAGGCGACCCTAGGCGCGGGGGAATGTCAGGACAACCCCCATGCACCGAGGCGACCCAACACCCTGAATCCGCAACCCACTTGAAATTGGTATGGACCTGCCCGTGTTCCCCCGCTAGGCTCTGCCGCGCATGAAGTGAGAGCGCTCTCAACGTTCTGCTGTTCCATCCCCACCCTGCTGGAACAACGAAGGGGCCACTCCCTTGAGACGCACAACAGCCATGCGCACAGCCCTGTCCGCACTTCTCCTGCTCGGCAGCTGGGCCACCGCGAGTACCGTGCCGGCCTCCGCCGCGGACTCCCCCTCACGCTCCACCGAACCGCCGGCCTCCGCCCCACTCCTCTCCGCGATGCAGCACGACCTGGGCCTGACGAAGAGTCAGGCCGCAGCGCGTCTGGCCGCCGAGAAGACGGCGACGGCCGTGGAACGAAGGGCCAAGCGGGCCGCCGGGTCGTCGTACGGCGGCTCCTGGTTCGACGCCGGAAGCGGCAAACTGACCGTCGCCGTCACCCGTGGCGCAGACACCGAGGCCGTACGCGCGACCGGCGCGACCGTACGCCTCGTCCAGCACAGCGCGCGGCAGCTCGACGCGGCGAAGGCACGCATCGACGCACTGAAGGCGCCTGTCGGCGTGGGCAGTTGGTACGTCGACACCAAGGCCAACAAGGTCGTCGTGAACGTCGTCGCCGCGCACCAGGATGACAACGATGTCCGGGCCTTCCTGGCCCGCGCCCGCCAGGCCGGCCCGGTCACGGTGAAGCAGACCGCCGCCGCACCGCGGACCTTCGCTGCCGGCACGGTGGGCGGCGACCCGTACTACACCGGCAACGTCCGCTGCTCCATAGGCTTTTCGGTGTACGGCGGCTTCGTCACCGCCGGGCACTGCGACCAGCACACCGGCGCGGTGTACGGCTGGGACCACTCCTACGTCGGCGACTTCCAGGGCTCGTCGTTCCCGGACAACGACTACGCCTGGGTGAACGTCGGCAGCGGCTGGTGGACCGTACCGGTGGTGCTCGGCTGGGGCACCGTGTCCGACCAGCTCGTCCGCGGCTCCGCCGAAGCCCCCGTCGGTGCGTCCATCTGCCGCTCCGGCTCCACCTCGCACTGGCACTGCGGCACCGTCCTGGCCAAGAACGAGACGGTCAACTACAGCCAGGGCGCCGTCCATGAGCTGACGAAGACGAGCGTCTGCGCCGAGCCCGGTGACTCCGGCGGCTCCTTCATCAGCGGCGACCAGGCGCAGGGCGTCACCTCCGGCGGCTGGGGCAACTGCAGCTCCGGCGGCGAGACCTGGTACCAGCCCGTCAACGAGATCCTCAACCGGTACGGGCTGACGCTGCAGACGGCCTGAGCCCGCGCTGCCGTGGCTGAGCGGGCTTCGCCGGGGTACGGCCGGCGAAGCCCGTTCCGGCCGGGACGGCTCACCGGAAGGCGGCCACGTGCTTCTGCGCCCAGACTGCGAACGTGCGGGCCGGGCGGCGGAGGACCTGCTCGACATCGGGGCTGATGCGCTGCTCGGCGGGGGTGGGCTCACCGAGAATGTCGAGCGTGGTGTCGACCACGGGCTCGGGCAGGAACTGCAGCATCTGTGCGCGGGCCTCGTCGCGGGTCTGCTCGACGAAGCGGACCGGCTCGCCGAGCGCGTCGCCGATCGCCTCGGCCTGCTGCCGGGGCGTGGTGAGGGCGGGCCCGGTCAGCTCGTAGGTCCGTCCGGCGTGGCCGTCCTCGCGCAGTGCCGCGGCGGCGACCTCGGCGATGTCGTCCGGGTCGACGGTGGGCAGGGCGATGTCGGCGAAGGGCGCGGCGATCTCACGTCGGGCGCGGACCGACTCGGCCCAGGCGTAGGTGTTGGAGTTGAAGCCGCCGGGCCGCAGGATCGTCCAGTCCAGACCGGACTGCCGGACGGCGTCCTCGATGACGCGTGCCGTACCCCCGTGCGAGGCCGACTGCGGCCGGGTTGCGACGCCTTGGGAGGACAGCAGCACCACTCGCCCGATGCCGCCGGCCTTGGCGGCGTCGAGGATGTCCTGCGGGCTGAGCAGGTGCGCGCTGGGGCCGCCGTTCTGCAGGAACAGTGCCTCGGCTCCGTCGAACACGGGCCGGAGGCTCTCCGGATCGGTCAGGTCCGCCTGTCGGTGCCGGACGCCGGGAGGGGAGTCCGCGGCCGAGACGGACCGGGATGTAGCGGTCACCTGCGCGCCGGTTGCTGCGAGGCTCTGCACGAGCGATCGGCCTACGTTGCCGGTCGCCCCCGTCACTACGATCACGAGCAACTCCCCTGTCGATTCGGTGTGTTGTCGATGCCCGAGCGGGCGAGAGCGCCGCGGAGTGCTGTTTTCCCGGGCTCCTACGGGACGCTAACACCGCCGGTATAGTAGGTACCTAGAGGAAAGTGGCTATCCCTAAGGGGTGCGCATGGCGGGCAAGGGGATGCGGGCGGCAACTGCCGGGACCGATCCGGAAGTTGCCTGTCCGATCGGACCGGTCGTGGACATCGTGTTCAGCCGGTGGACCACTCCGATCCTGTGGAGCCTGCACACGCACGGCCGGCAGCGGTTCGTCGAGCTGGAGCGGCGCATCGCGAGGATCACGCCGAAGGTGCTGACCCAGCGGCTGAGGCAGCTGGAACGCGACGGCCTCGTTGTCCGCACGTACCACCCAGAGGTCCCGCCTCGGGTCGAGTACGAGATCAGCGAGCTCGGCCGCAGCCTCGCCCCGCTCTTCGCGCATCTCTCCGAATGGGCCGCCGACAACCTCGACAAGGTCGAGCGGTCCCGGCATGACTACGACACCGATTCGGCCTGACGGCACTGTCGGCCCGACGACTTCGCGATCGGTCTCAGGGTGACCGCGGAACCCGCTTCCTCGGTACGGCGACAGCGCCGGAGGCCGCGGACCTGAGCAGGCGGCGGAAGGTGGGGCATTCCATGTGGCTCGGCGCAGGGCAGGCGGCGGCATGTCGCAGGGAGTCGCGCAGGACGCCGAGTTCACGGATCGTCCGGTCCAGTTCCGCCACCTTGGCCGCAAGCACCTCGCGGTCGATGCGCGGCTGTCCGTCCGGCGCGAACATGCGCGCGATCTCGTCGAGCGAGAAGCCGGCCGTGCGCCCCATCGCGATCAGCGCCAGGCGTTCCAGTACGGCGGGGTCGTACTGACGGCGCAGGCCCCGTCTGCCGCTCGCGGCGATCAGTCCCTTTTCCTCGTAGAACCGCAGTGTGGAGGCGGGGACTCCGGCGCGCTGCACCACCTCGGCGATGTCCAGCTCTGTCATCCTCTTTACCTCAAGTCGACTTGAAGTGGCACGGTGTCATCTCGGCCGGACGAAGGCAAGCGGAGGAGGCGATCATGGACGTCACGCGCAGGAGCGACGACGAACAAGCGGCCCGTTGGAAGGGGCCCGGCGGCAATGCCTGGGTCGAGTTGCAGGCGGTGCTGGACGGGATGTTCAAGCCCTTCGAAGAGCTGCTCGTCGATGCCGTGGCCGCCGGGCACGCGGGCCGTGTGCTCGATGTCGGCTGCGGCACCGGCGGCATCACGCTGGCCGTCGCGCGGCGGCTCGGTCCGGCGGGCCGCAGCGTCGGCGTCGACATCTCCGAACCGGTGATCGCCGCCGCCCGGGCGCGCGCCGAGCGGGAGGGCACACCGGCCTCCTTCGTCCTCGCCGACGCGCAGGATCACGCGTTCGAGCAGGCCGCCTTCGACGCCGTCATCTCGCGCTTCGGCGTCATGTTCTTCAACGACTCCGTGCGGGCCTTCGCGAACCTCCGGCGTGCCGCGACGGACGAGGCCCTGCTGCGGTTCCTCACGTGGCGCGGCCCTGCGGAGAACCCGTTCATGACGACGGCCGAACACGCCGCGGCGCCGCTGCTGCCCGGCCTTCCCGTGCGCCGCCCGGACGAGCCCGGGCAGTTCGCCTTCGCAGACCCGGACCGGATCCGCCGCATCCTGGCGGAGAGCGGCTGGGCCGGGATCGACATCCGGCCGGTCGACGTGGCCTGTGCCCTGCCCGAGGGCGAACTGGTCCACTACTTCACCCGGCTCGGTCCGGTCGGTCTGGCCCTGGCCGGGGTCGACGAGCAGACCCGCGCACGCGTCGTCGACACGGTCCGCGCCGCGTTCGACCCCTTCGTGCAGGGCACGGAGGTCCGCTTCACCGCGGCCTGCTGGCTGGTGGGCGCCCACGCGGCGTGAGCCTCGGCCGCTACCCGACCGTCCGGCCCGCGACCGGCGCGATCAGTGCCTGGCGAACTGGACCCGGGTCGGCTGCGTGACGTTCGGCCGGATCGCGACTGCGTCGACGGTGAGTTGTTGTCCGTAGATGTCGGTGATCCTGATCGGGCCGCCGCAGCCGCTGCCGTCCTCGGAGAGGAAGTAGTTGTAGTCGGTACGCGGCAGTTGACGCCAGCCGCTGCCGGTGCGGACTTCGAGCCGGGCCAGTGGATTGCGGTGGCCGATCGCCTGGATTGCGCACCAGTAACGGGTGGAGCCCGTCTTGTAGCGGATCGAGATCGTGCCGGCCGTGCCGGGGCTGGCCAGCTGCCAGGTGATCGGGATCCGGCCGGCCGAGGGGGCGGCGAGTTTTGCGAACGCCTGTGCGCTGAGGTCGATTTGACCGGGCGCGCAATCGCCCGGGCATTCGTTGGTGATGCGGACCGTGACGGAGGCGCCGTTGGCGGCGCGGACGAGTACGTACGCCCCGCACGCCTTGGCCGTCTCGTAGTCGGTGTGGTTCATCGCCCCGGTCATGACGTCATCGCTGGGGTCGTAGAGGCAGGCGCCGCCGCCGTCTGCGTCGTAGAAGGTGGCGACGCCCCGGTAGGCGACGCCTGGCCGTATGCGGCCCGCCAACGGCGCGGCGCCGGACGCGGTTTGCGGGGTGTCCGTGGCCGAGGGCTTCGCGGGCGCGGTGCTCGCATGCCCGGGCGACTTGTGCGGGGTGGCTTCGGGCGACGCCTTCGCCGAAGCGGTCGCGCGGTGGGATGCGGTCGGGGCCCCGGTCGTGGACGGGCCGCTGGACCGGGTTCGGGCAGCGGGTGTGGCGGCGGCGTGCCCGGCGTCGGCCTTGTGGCCGGGCAGGAGCACCACGGCCAGGGAGACGACGACGAGGGCCGCGGCCGCCGACAGGAACAGCCACCGTCTGTGCACCGGACCTCCTCCAGGGCCGCCACCGTGGCCCGAATGACGGGAGCAGCGATCGTGCCAGCCCCGGCAGCACGCCGACAAGCCCGAATTCGGGGACCGGCCGGGCCGCGGACGGTCCCGGCGTGCGGCCGCGAAACTTTCGCGCATCCGGCAGCACGTTGCCGGGCACGGGCGACTGGCGCATAGTGAGGGCTCTCTACGACGGGGTGAAGGAACGCGATGCAACCGAAGAAAGCCCTGGTGGTCCGAGGCGGATGGGAGGGGCACCGGCCGGTCCAGGCCACGGAGTTGTTCCTGCCCTTCCTCGAGAAGAGCGGTTTCACGGTCCGGGTCGAGGAGTCGACCGATGTCTACGCCGATGCCGCCGAGATGGCCGGCACCGACCTCGTGGTGCAGTGCATCTCGATGTCGGAGATCAGCGCCGAGCAGCTGTCGGGTCTGAGCGCGGCGGTCGCGGCCGGCACCGGTTTCACCGGCTGGCACGGCGGTATCGCCGACTCGTTCCGCGCCTCCTCCGACTATCTCCAGCTGGTGGGGGGCCAGTTCGCATGCCACCCGGGCAAGGAGCCGTGCGAGCGTCGCGGGGAGGCGGAGGACAACTTCGTTCCGCACACCATCGACATCACCGAGCTCGGCCGCGAGCATCCCGTCACCGAGGGGCTCGACGACTTCGAGCTGTGCACCGAGCAGTACTGGGTGCTCCACGACGACCTGATCGACGTCCTGGCCACCACGACGCATCCCGCCCGCCCCTGGCAGCCCTGGCAGCGGCCCGTCACATCACCGGCGATCTGGACCAGGCAGTGGGGCGCCGGACGGATCGTGGTGACGACACCGGGGCACAGTCTGGACGTGCTGGAGAACGCGAACGTCCGCACCGTCATCGAGAGGGGCATGCTGTGGGCGACGCGCACCGCATCGGCGTCGTAGGCCTCGGTGTCATCTCCCGCGCGTATCTGGACACCCTCCTCGGCCATCCGGCCATACGCGTCACCGCGGTCGCCGATCTCGACGCCGCGCGGTCGGCCGCTGTCGCCGCCGAGCTGCCCGGCGCCCGGGCGCTGACCGTCGAGGCGTTGCTGAGCAGCCCGGACGTGGACACGGTGCTGAACCTCACGGTCCCCGCGGCCCACGCCGAGATCGCGCTCGGCGCCGCCGGCCACGGGAAGAACGTCTACGGGGAGAAGCCGCTGGCCGCCACTCTCGTCGACGCCCAGGCCGTCATGGAGGCCGCCGAGAAGGCGGGAGTCGGCGTGGGATGCGCGCCGGACACCGTCCTGGGCACGGGAGTCCAGACGGCGCGGGCGGCCGTGGAGGCGGGGAGCATCGGACGCCCCCAGTTCGCCTCCGCCGTCATGGTCACCCCGGGACATGAACGCTGGCATCCCCACCCCGACTTCTACTACACCGCCGGGGGCGGCCCCCTGCTCGACATGGGGCCGTACTACCTCGCGTCCCTGGTCCATCTGCTGGGTCCGGTGCGTGCCGTGATCGGGGCGGCCGGGCGGCTGCGCACCGAGCGCGTGATCGGCTCCGGCCCGCGCACGGGCGAGCGGATTCCGGTCGAGGTGGACAGTCATGTCTCCGGTGTGCTCGAGCACGTCGGCGGGGCCCTGACGACGATCACGACGAGCTTCGACGGGGTGGCCACCACGGCCGCGCCGATCGAGGTCCACGGTGAGACGGGCACGCTCACGGTGCCGGATCCGAACGGCTTCGACGGCGAGGTGCGGCTCTTCGAGCTCGGCGACACCGGGTGGCGCACGCTCCCGCCGTCGGCGGGTTACGTGGGCGGCGCGCGGGGCGTCGGTCTGCTCGACTTCATTGCCGCCGACGGGCGGCGGGCGCCGCGCGCGAGCGGCGATCTCGCCCTGCACGTGCTGGAGACGATGACCGCCCTCCTCCGCTCGTCGGCCGAGGGGCGCCGCATCGAGCTGACGACCTCGACACCGCCGCCGGCCCTGGTTCCGCTCACGGCCGCCGAGGCGTGGAGAGGACCGGCCGCCGGCCGAACCGCCTCACGGTGAAGCCGGCAGCTCGGCACTCCGGCGCACCGTCGTCAACTTGCCTCCCCCTCAAGGGACTTGCTCGTCACGCGGCTTCGGAGGCCAGGTTCCTGCCGCCGGGCTCGGCCTCGGAAGCGGGCTCGGTGCGGGCCGGTTTGCGGATCAGGAGCAGCGCCGCGTCGTCGTGGAGGCGGCCGCCGACATGTGCCTGCAGTTCGTCATGGAGCGCGTCGAGGGTGCGGGCCGGGTCGTCGGACACATGGCGCGCGAGCCCCTCGTCGAGCGGATAGAACTCGCGGCCGCGATCGCGGGCCTCGGTGACGCCGTCGGTGTAGAGCAGCAGCTGATCCCCGTCGGCGAAGGACAGCACCTGGAGGCCGGGGGTGTGATCCGTGAGGGCGCGCAGTCCGAGGGGCGGGGCCGGCTGCGTGGGCTCCGCCACCGTGACGCTGCCGTCCGCGCGCACCAGCAGCGGTGGCGCGTGTCCGCAGTTCACCACCTCCAGCTGCCCTGCCCTCGGATATCCGGCGACCACGGCGGTGACGAAGTCGTCGCTGCCGAGATTGCGTGCCAGGCTCCGCTCGATCCTGTCGACGACAGCGAGAAGATCGGGCTCGTCGTAGGCGGCCTCGCGGAAGATGCCGAGCACCAGCGCGGCGGTGCTCACGGCCGGCAGCCCCTTGCCGCGCACGTCGCCGACGATCAGCCGTACCCCGTACGGGGTGGGGATCAGCGCGTAGAGATCGCCGCCGATACGGGCCTCGGCCGCCGCGGCGCTGTAGCGGACGGCCACCTGGAACGGGCCGACGGTCGCCGGGACGGGCTTGAGCAGCGCATGCTGGGCGGTCTCCGCGACCGAGCGGACGGCAGCGAGCACCCGTTCGCGGCGCCCGCGCAGGACGCTGGCCAGACCGCTGGCCAAGGTGACGGCGAGCAGCGCGGACAGTACGGCCGCCAGTTCGCTGCCCGGTACGCCGTTGCGGGTGCCGAGCGTCGCGCCCAGCACCGCGGCGAGGAGACCGACGCACAGGACACCGCGCGGCCCGTTGGTGGTGGCGGCCAGGGCGGGCCCGGCCGCGAGCATCGGCAGCCAGGTGATCCCCGCTCCGCCGGCCAGGTCGGCGAGCACGATCACGGAGACGATCAGTACGGGCAGAACGGGTGCCCCCGCGGCCAGCTGCGCGACGGCGCGCCTGAGCGAACGTATCGGCCAGTGGTCGCCGCCATGCTCTCGGGCCTGACTCATGTTTCTTCTGCGGTCCTCACCTGTGTGGGGCACGTCGGTCCGGGGGCCCACTGATGAAATGTCTGTTTCATCCAGGAAACGGGGTCGGCGCGGTTGCCACAAGAAGCGGGATTTCAGATAGTGAGCGACAGACTCCTGGTCACACGGCTCGCGGTGGGGAGCAGCCGTGCCCGGATCTCCGGCAGCCGGGAGAGCCGTTCCGCCGGCATCGAGACGCCGAGCGAGCCGAGGGTGTCGCCGCTGTAGACGGGTACGGCGACGCAGACCGTGCCCAGGGTGTACTCCTCCAGGTCCGTGACGGCCGGGGCCACGGGTGAGGAGTCCAGCCGCCGGATGAGCTCCGGCCGGCTGGTGATCGTCCGCGGGGTGAGGTCGGCCAGGTGGTGCCGGGAGAGGTAGTCCTTGCGGGCCTCGTCGTCCAGTTCCCGCAGCACGGACTTGCCCAGCGCGGTGGCATGCCCCGCGTCCTCGAACCCCACCCACAGGTCGACGCGGGGCGCCCGGGGGCTGTCGACGATCTCGGCGACCCGGATCTCGCCGTCCTCGTAGAAGGTGAGGTAGGCGGCGGTCGCGAATTCGTCCCGCAGAGCGGCGAGCGTGGGCCGGACCCGGCTGAGCAGCGCCTGTCCACGGCCCATGGTCTGCAGCGTCTGCACCCTGTCGCCGAGCACGAATCCGCCGTCGCCCAGCTTCCGCACGTATCCGTCGTGGACCAGCGTCCGCAGCAGGTGATACGCGGTGGCCAGGGGCAGACCCGTCTCACGTGCCAGCTGCTTCGCCGGCGCGCCGTTCTCGTGCGCGCTCACCGCCTCCAGCAGCCGGAAGGCCCGCTGGACGGAACTGATCAGCGTGGGGCCGTCGTGCGCACCCATGTGACCAGCGTGCGTCACGCGAACAGAGCGCGCAACAACTCGCCCGGCGCTCGGCCAAGTTGGAAGAGCCTCAATATCTTCTCATGTCGCGATTCACTCACAGGGCCTATTTTCCGGCCATCGACCAGGGTAGTGAGGATTCCCCGAATTCGGCGCGCCGCCGGATGTTCCGGGGATATTTCTTATTAACCTCCACAACTGAACGAAGTCGATCTATCGCAGGTCGCATCCACTTCACTCCACGGAGATGACATGCACAAGCTTCGCAAGGCTGCCGTCCTGGTCGCCGCCCTCGGGACCGTCGGACTCGTGAGCGCCGGCGCTGCTCACGCCGACCAGGGCCGGGGCGGCGACGGCCACGGCGGCAACACGGTCCTGCAGAGCACCACCTGCAGGTCACACGACCTGAACCTGGACGTCCTCGGCCAAGTCGGGCTGCTCAACGGCCTGCTGGGCGGCGCGCTGAACGGCGAGGGCAACGAGGGCGCACAGTCGACCTCGCTGGGCTCGTCCATGGGCTGCAACAACAGCGTCGGCGGCAAGTAGGACAAAAGCTCACCCCGGTGCCCCGGCCACAAGCCGGGGCACCGGGGTTTTCGCATGCCCGGAAAAACCGGGCGGCCGGCGCCGCCTCAGAAAGCCGAAATGCCGGACCGGGAACCAGCCCGGTCCGGCATTTGTGAATTCAGATGATTTCCCGCTCGGCGGAGGTCTTTCCATCGCAGACCTGTGGGCTGCAGAACATGTGCCGCGTTTCCCGGGCAGCAATAGGGGCCCGGGCGCCTGTGCCGTCGACCGGCATGCGCCCGAGCCCTGGAGAAAGTGGAAACAGTCGCAGCCCGGGCGCGCACCCTGATGGGTTTCTGCGCGTCCGGGCTGCCGACGCCGGGTTACTTGTCGTTCGATTCCTTGGCCGGGGCGACGAACGGATCGATGAACCGATTGAGATCCAGCTCGGGCAGAACGTATTTGGGAGCCACCTCCGGCGTTGCCTTCTTGGAACTTTCCACCGGCGCGAAGTGCCACTGCGGGGTGACTTCGGTGCCCTGCCGCGGCCCATCCGCGTCGTCGGCGAAGCCGATACCGGCGCCAAGGATGGACAGCCCCGCCACCGCTGCGGCTACGACCGCAGCGCGCTGAAACTTGCGCATGGTTGACCCTTTCTCACCTGGGCGTGAGCCCTGGATTGACTACTTAATGTGAGCATATACATGCACTAAGTAGTAATTTGGGATCTTGGGCACGTCCTATACTCCATGTCGGCCCGCGGCGCACCCTCAGGAGTCCGGTGACACGCCCCGGGTTCCGCATCCACTACGCCGTACGCCGCCCCAGTACCGGCCCTCGCCCCGTCCGGCCTACATGCCCCACGCGCTAGGCCTTCCGGGGCGCGCGTGTCGGCCGAGCCTCACGTCGCCCCGCACTCGGCCCTCCCGCAGGCCGGGTGCGGGGCGACGGCTACGGTGTCATGACGTGTGCGCCCCGGCATGACCGGGTGCGGAGCAGGCGCCGGCGGCGCATGCCGTGAGCCACTGGTCGAAGTCGGCGTCGTAGCGGGTGCCGATGTCGGAGTTGTAGACGGCGTATCCGCCCGCGTAGTCGCCGGTTCGGAAGCGGGCGAGCATGCGCTGGATGTCCGCCGGGTGGTTCTCGAACATGTAGCGGACGGCGAGATAGCCCCAGGGGTAGGTGCGGATCACGTCGCTGTTCGCGTAGGTGTTCTGGAACAGCGTGCTCAGCCGGTACGTGTGCTTGCCCGCCTCCGCGACGGCCTGCTCGTCGGTGATGCCGCGATAGCCGTAGGACACGTATTCGGCCAGGCCCTCGATCCACCAGACGTCCGGCACCGATGTCTGCCGGGCGAAGTCGCCCTTCATGTCGTAGCGGGCGTCGAGGATGTGCGTGTACTCGTGGTTGAGGTTCCAGATGCGGGCCGTGAAGCCGTCGTCGGCGTCCTTCTGGTACATGATCGAGAGCGGCTGGTTGGCGGGGTCGGACGGGTCTCCTGTCAGGGTGATGCCGCCGTTGTCCGTGCTGACGCCGAAGATCGCCCCGGCGTAGGTCTGGTAGTCCGCGCGGTGGGCGAAGACGACGAGCTGCACGGTCGACAGGTACTGGCCCGGTATGGGGCCGTCGTCCTTGACGAGGCCGTTGAAGTACGGGTCCTGGTCTCGCAGGTTGGCGCATACGGCGTCGAGGTCGGCGGAGGTGAGCGCCTGGGCCCGGACGGTGTGGGCCGCGTCGCAGGTGTGGGTGATCGGCAGGGCCGCGTCGGTCAGCCGGGCGGGCAGGTTGCAGATGTCGTAGTACGAGCAGTTGGGGCGGTCGTAGTAGTCGGCCTGGGTCGCCACCGCGACCCACAGCCCCGCGGTGGGACCGGTGATCTCCGAGGCGTTCAGCAGGTCCTTGGCCAGGGGCTGGACCGTGGCGCGCAGCGCGGTGTGCTCGACGTAACGGGCCACGTTCATCCCGGCGTTGGAGTCCAGGTAGGCGCGGTCGGTGCCGAGCAGGTCCAGGTGCTTGAGCGCGAAGGCGTGCAGGGTCCGGACCACGCCCGGGTCGGCGGTGACCGCTTTGACGTAGTCGGGATTCCAATTGCCGCGCCAGAGCGGGGTGTAGACGTCGTTGACGGCCGCGACCATGCTGGCGACGGAGTCGTAGGAGCTGTCGTAGGCGTCGAGCAGGCGTTGATAGACCGTCAGATAGCGGGCCTGCTGGTCGGCGCTGTCGGTCAGGATGACGGTCTCGCCCAGCACGTCCCCGTTCGCCGCGGTGACGTCCCGGGAGTGCCGGCCCGCGAAGAAGGCGTCCAGGCCGCGGGTGGTGGCCTGGGCCAGGGGTGCGCCGTAGGGGCCGACGTCGGACGCGTTGTTGAACTGCACGTAGTAGCCGGCCCGCAGGAACAGGACGAGCTGCCACACCCCGGACGAGTTGTCGCCCCGATAGCGTTGCGCCTCTCGCGTGAAGGCCTTCGCCACGGTGACCATCTGGGACTGGCGGAAGATGTCGCGGGCGTTGGTGCCCGTCACGGCGAACAGGGTGTTGACACAGCCCGTGGTCGAGGCTTGGACGAAGGCGACGAGAGCCGAACCTGTCCTGCCCGCGAAGTCGGCCGGGCTGCACGAGGCCGTCTTCGGTGCGGCTTTCGGTGCGGTGCCCGTGATGGTCCGGGTCCGGGAGGGCGCCGGTTGCAAGGGCGGTAGCTGGGCCGCGGTGAGCCGTCGGTCCTGCAGGGCCGGTCGATCGGCGGTGCCGGTGGTCGAGCCGGTCGGCGGGGGTGGCGTCGCCTTCCGGGACACGGTCATGGGGGTGGTGCCGTGCCGGGCGGGGGTGGCCGCGAGCGCCGGCGCCGACAGCAGGCCCGCGAGGGTGGTGCAGACGGCGAGGGTGACGGCGGAGCGTCTGGGCAGCGCGAAGAGGTAGCGCATCTCTGGACTCCTCTGCGGAGGGATGCGCCTCGATACGGGTGTTGAGGCGCGTGAGGCACCTTCTCAACGCCGGCTGCCCCCAACAATGGAATGTGACATAGCACCTTGCGGCGACCGGCCATAACACCCGGCCTCGACCCTGCCCCTGACTCCGCCGCCGACCCCGGCCCCGCCTACGCTCCGCTCCCCCGCCAAGTGCGCGTGGCCCACGCCCTCAAGTGCGGTGAGCGCCCGGCGAGTTCGCGATAGGCGGAAGCGGCGGAGTGGAACAGCGCCTCCACCACCTCCTCGGCAACCGTGTCGCGCCGCCAGGCCAGCACATAGCGGCACCAAAGCGGCGTACCGATCAGCGGTTTGATCACCACGTCCGGGGTCGGCCGCAGCGTCGCCTGCACGACGGACACTCCGAGACCGTCGGCGATCATGCTCTGCAACTGGAGCTGGTCACCGAGGAATTCGTGTACGGCGACGGGTGAGAAACCGGCCGCTGCGCAGGCCGTGTAGAAGACTCCCGGCCAGCCTGCTCCGTCGTCCGGCGTCAGGAACCAGGCGTCCTCGGCCAGGTCCGCGAGGGAGACCTGGGCGCGGTGTCCGAGGCGATGGCGGGCGGGCAGCGCCACGAATGTGGGCTCGGTGACGATTCCCCGGTGCGTCACCGTGTCCGAATGCTTCAGTTCCATCCCGGGGTAGTCCGCGGCGACGGCCGCGTCCACGTCGCCGTCCTCCAGGAGTTCGACGATGCGCGAGGAGGAGTACACGCTGCTCACTGCGAGCGTGACGTCCGGCAGCCGGGCCCGGACCCGGGAGACCATGCCGGACAGCACCGGTGAGTTGGTCGCCGCGACGCGCAGGGTCCTACGGGTGCTCGCGGCTTCGGCGGCCGGACGGGACCCGATCGCCGCGGCGCGGGCCAGGACGTCGCGTGCCTGGGCGACGACCTCCACGCCGTACCGTGTCGGCCTGACTCCCGTCGTCCCGCGCTCGAACAGCGGCTGGCCGAAGTGGCGCTCGATCCGCCGCAGTTGGGTGCTCATGGCGGGTTGCGAGTAGCCGAGGTCCGAGGCGGCGCGGCCGACGCTCCCTGCATCGGCGATCGCGCACAGGACGCGCAGATGCCGAAGCTCCAGGTCCATCCGCCGACTCCCCGCCGCCGTGGCGCTTCGCACCGGGCCGATGCCGTTCCGTGGTCTCGGCCGGCGGACAGGAAGCGTTCCACCCTGCGGGCGCACGCACAAGACGCAGGTCAGCCACCTCGCGGCGGCGCACCGTGACGGCGCCTGTCGGGAATTACGCCTTCGGCGGGTCCATGTCGGCGGCGGCTGTCACTTCAGTGGTTGCGCGCGCCTCGTCGGCCTCTGCCCGCTGTTTTTTCAGGGCGAGCTCCCTGGCCGTCCTTTCCGAGTGCAGCCTCATCTCTGCCTCTGTCCGGAGATCGAACATCACTGCCTCCTTTGCCGTACATCGAGCATCTCTTTGCCTTTAGATTACCTGAAGGGTGAGGGTGAAGTCACGGTCAAATTGCCGTTGTGAGCGGGCAGTTGAGGCATCACCAGGCCACCGGCAACTCCCGCACGCCGTGGATCGCGCGCCCCTCGAACGCGTAGTCCTCCGTTGCCGCGCCGGTCAGGCGCAGGCCGGGCAGGCGGTGGAACAGCATGGGCAGCGCGATCTGGAGTTCGGCCCGGGCCAGCGACTGGCCGAGGCAGTGGTGCAGGCCGTGGCCGAAGGCCAGGTGCTGTCCGGCGTCCCGGGTGAGGTCGAGCGCCTCCGGATCGGCGAAGACCGCGGGGTCCCGGTTGGCCGCCTGCAGCGCGATCACCACGCCCTCGCCGGCCCGGATGGTGACCCCGCCGACCTCGACGTCCTCGGTGGCGATGCGGCGCAGGCCGATGTGCACGACCGTCAGGTAGCGCAGGAGTTCCTCCACCGCGCCCGGAACGAGTTCCTCGTCTGCGCGAAGGGCCGCGAGTTGGTCGGGATGCCGCAGCAGTGCCACGACGCCGAGGGAGAGCATGCTCGCGGTCGTCTCATGGCCGGCGATGAGGAGTTGGACGAGCAGGCCGGCCGCCTCCGCCGGGGTGGCCTCGCCGGTGGCGACCCGTTCGGTGGCGAGTTTGCTCATCAGGTCGTCGGCCGGTTCGCGCGACTTGGCGGAGAGGAGTTCCTGCAGGTAGCCGAAGAGCGCCGCCCAGCCGGCCCGCATCGCCTCCGGTCCGGCCGAGACGGTAGCGAAGGCGGCGGCCTGCCGGTGGATGAAATCCCGGTCCGTGTACGGCACTCCGAGCAGTTCGCAGATGACCAGGAGGGGCAGCGGCAGAGTGAAGTGCTCGACGAGGTCGGCGGGCTGCTGCTGCTTGACGAGGCCGTCGAGGAGTTCGCCGGTGATGTTCCGGACGGCCGGCCGCAGTTGCTCGACGCGGCGGAAGGTGAACTCCGGGATGAGCATGCGGCGCAGCCGGGTGTGGTCGGGCGGGTCCATGGCGAACAGTTGGCCGGGGGTGCGCGGCGGCGGCGTCGGCTGGAGCCCGGGGAAGCCCGGCCGGACGTTCTCCGAGCTGAACCGGGCGTCGCTGAGGACGGCTCGGGCATCCTCGTGCCGGGTCACGAGCCAGGGGTGGGTCTCGCCCCAGAGGCTGATCCGGGCGAGGGGCCGTTCAGTGATCCAACGCCCGTACTCGGCGGCCGGATCGAGGAGGGGGCGGTGGCTGGGCAGGGGCGGAGGCGAGGGGTCGGTCGCGTGCATGTGGGGGGCTCCAGCGATCAAGCGGTCGGGTTCAGACGGACGGGTTCAGACGGACGGTTTCAGGTGGTCGGGGGCGGTGATGCCGGCCAGGTCGAGGAGAAGGTCCTTGACGTCGGTCGCGTCGATCTCGTCGCGTGCGGGACCGGGCCGCGAGCACAGCAGGACGGGGCTGTCCTGCGGGTCGGTGGGCAGCCGGCCGTGGCTGCCGCGGACGCCGGAGGGGTCCAGGGGGACGGTCCGGATGCGGTAGCGCAGGCCGAGTTTCTTGCGGGCGACCTGGGCGGCGGCGCGGGCCTTCACGCCGGGCACGGTGGGGTCGTAGAGGAGTTCGGCGGGGTCGTATCCGGGTTTGCGGTGGATCTCGACCTGGCGGGCGAAGTCGGGGGCTCGGTCGTCGTCCAGCCAGTAGTAGTACGTGAACCAGGCGTCGGAGTCCGCTACGGCGACCAGCTCCCCCGAGCGTTCGTGGTCCAGCCCGTTGGCCGCCTTGCCCTCGGCGCCCAACACCTGGTCCACGCCCGGGAGTTCGGCAATCAGCTTGGCGACCGCGTCCGTGTCGGCGGGATCGCGGACGTAGACGTGGGCGATCTGGTGGTCGGCAACGGCGAAGGCGCGGGAGGTCCACGGGTCGAGGTACTCCATGCCGTCCTGCGTGTGGACCTCGAGCAGCCCCGCCTCGCGCAGGGCGCGGTTGATGTCGACCGGGCGGGAGGCGGGTGCGATGCCGTACTCGCTGAGGACGACGACCGTGGCGTCCTCGCGCCGGAAGTGGTCGAGCAGGGGGCGCAGGGCGTCGTCGAGCCGGCGTGCCTCGCGGGCGGAGGCGTCCGAGCCGGGGCCGGAGCGCTGGGGCTCGTAGTCCAGGTGCGGTACGTAGACCAGGGTGAGGTCGGGGCGGTGCTCGTCGAAGATCTGGCGGGCCGCGGCGAGGATCCACTGGCTGGAGGGCATGCCCGCGTTGGGCCCCCAGTAGGTGAACAGGGGGAACGGGCCGAGTCTGCTGGTGAGTTCGTCGTGCAGGGCGGGTGGGCGGGTGTAGCAGTCGGGTTCCTTGCGGCCGTCGGAGTAGTAGATCGGGCGCGGGGTGACGGTGTAGTCGACGTCGGCTCCCATGGCGTACCACCAGCAGACGTTGGCGACCTTGAAGCCGGGCTTGGCGCGGCGCGCGGTGTGCCACAGTTTCTCGCCGCCGACCAGGGCGTTGTGCTGGCGCCACAGGAGGACTTCGCCCTGGTCGCGGAAGTACCAGCCGTTGCCGACGACGCCGTGTTCCGAGGGCGGTGCGCCGGTGAGGAGGGTGGACTGCACGGAGCAGGTCACGGCGGGCAGCACGGTGTTCAGGCGGGCCTGGAAGCCCTGTGCGGCGAGGGCCGACACGGCGGGCATGTGGCGCAGCATGCGGGGGGTGAGGCCGACGATGTCGAGGACGACCAGTCTTGTCATGAGACGGGCTCCGTTCGGGTGAGGGGCTTGAGGCCGAGTTCCTCGAACCGGTCGCGGGCCCAGGCCAGTTCGGCGGCCAGCCCGGCGACGAGGCCTTCGCGGTCGTGCGGCCGCAGGTGTTCGGGCAGGACGGACCAGGTGTAGGTCTCGACCTCGATGTGGTCGCACAGGGCCTGCGGGCCGCCGAACAACTCGCCCAGTACGGTGGTGAGTTGGGCTGCCGTGGTACGCAGTGGCGGTTCGGGCTCGGCGTGCAGCGGGGCGTGGAAGTGCACCCGCCAGGGGGAGCCGGGGTCCAGGCCACCGGCCAGGGCGTCGGGGAGGTCGTCCACGCCCGTGACGGCACCGCCGGGGGCCGCACGGGTCTGGTGCAGGAAGCGTGGTTCGGCGAACCGGGCGAGTGCGCGGCGCGCCTCGGGGTCGGCGGGGTCGTCGGCCTGGAGGGCGCT
Source organism: Streptomyces sp. NPDC001401 (assembly GCF_042895385.1). Lineage (NCBI taxonomy): Bacteria > Bacillati > Actinomycetota > Actinomycetes > Kitasatosporales > Streptomycetaceae > Streptomyces > Streptomyces sp. NPDC001401. The sequence goes on along the minus strand of NZ_JBIAWI010000007.1, from coordinate 137,447 downwards.
GGACGCCTGCACCTTGACGACCGGCAGGCCGGCGTCGGCGAGGCGGCGCAGTGCCGCGGCCGGTTCCTCGAACTGCACGGCGAGATGGCAGGTGTCCAGGCAGATCCCGAGCCGTTCGGGGTCCACTCCCCCGAGTTCCCGGGCGGCCTGGACGGTGTTCTCCACCACGCATCCGGGTTCGGGTTCGAAGCCGACGCGGACCGTACGGCCCGACTGGCGCTCCAACTCGGCAAGTTCTACGGCGAGTTGGTCCAGGGCGCGGCGCGCGGAGTCACGTCGGTCGGCCGGCCAGGGTGTGCGCCAGGCCAGCGGCAGGGTCGAGACGCTGCCGCGCCGTACGTCCTCGGGCAGCAGCCCGGCGAGCACCCGGGCGCAGTCCACGGTGTAGCGCAAGCGGGCGGGGTCGGCCCAGTCGGGCAGGTAGACGTCCTTCTTCACCACCTCGCGGTGGAATCCGCCATAGGGGAAGGCGTTGAGGGTGACGGTCTCCAGGCCGCGTGCGGTCAGTTCGGTGCGCAGGCGGTGTACGGCGTCGGGCCGGGCGGACAGTTCGGTGACGACGTCGCGGGCCAGCCACAGGCCGATGCCGAGCAGGCCGGCGCCGAGCGATTCGCGTACGGGCTCGGCGTAGGCGGCGAGTTGGCCGACCACTCCGTCGAGGTCCTCGGCCTGGTGGACGTTGCTGCAGTAGGCGAGGTGGACGGTCGTGCCGTCGGCGTGTCGGAAGCGCAACTCCGGTTCACTCTCCGCCGCGCTTGATCGAGTTGCCCTCGAAGAGGGCGACGTCGTCCGCCTTGACGTCCTCCAGGTCCAGGCGTCCGCTCTGGCCGTAGAAGGCGACCGGGTTGCGCCACATGACCTGGTCCACGGTGTCGTCGTCGAAGCCGGCGGCGAGCATCGCGTCCGCGGTCTTCCGGGTCTTGAGGGGGTCGCTACGACCCCAGTCGGCCGCCGAGTTGATGAGTTTCCGCTCGGTGCCGTGCTCCTGGAGGATGCGCACCATGCGGTCCTCGCTCATCTTGGTGTCCGGGTAGATGGAGAAGCCCATCCAGCAGCCGCTGTCGGCGACCATGGCGACGGTGAGTTCGGTGAGGTGGTCGACGAGGACACGCTCGGGCGGGATGCCGGACTCGCGGACCACGTCCAGGGTGCGGCGGGTGCCGACGGCCTTGTCGCGGTGCGGGGTGTGGACCAGCACCGGCAGGTCGTGCTCGACGGCGAGTTCGAGCTGGCGCGCCAGCGCCTCGTCCTCCTCGGGGGTCATGGAGTCGTAGCCGATCTCCCCGACAGCCACCACCCGGTCCTTGGCGAGGTAGCGCGGCAGGACGTCCAACACCCCTGTGCAGCGTGGGTCGTTGGCCTCCTTCGGGTTGAGGGCGATGGTGCAGCGGTGCTGGATGCCGAACTGCGCGGCGCGGTAGGGCTCCCAGCCGAGCAGCGCGTCGAAGTAGTCGGTGAAGCTGTCCACCGAGGTGCGCGGCTGGCCGAGCCAGAAGGACGGCTCCACCACCGCGCGGACGCCCGACGCGTACATCGCCTCGTAGTCGTCGGTGGTGCGTGAGGTCATGTGGATATGGGGGTCGAAGATGCGCATCATGCGGCTCCTGCGGGCGCGGTGGCGGAGTAGGCGGCGAGGGCCCGTACGGCTGCCTCGCGGCGGTCGGGCACGGGTGAGTCGGTCTCGGCGGGCAGCCCGGAGGCCTCCAGCGTGCCGGGGTGGGCGCGCAGGACCGGCCAGACGTCGGCCGGTACGTCACGGCCGGCGGCGACCCGCTCATGGGCGAAGTCGGCCAGCATGCGGGCCAGTTCACGGTCCGCCCGCTCCGCCAGGCCCGCGACCCGGTCCAGGGGGATGCCGCAGAAGGCGCACTTCAGCACGGCGTGCCGGTAGCCGTCGTAGTCGAGGTGGCGTGCGGCGTAGGGGCCGAGGGCGGCCTCGATCAGGTGCGTGTCGTTGCCCCGCAGCGCCGCGCGCACCAGCGGCAGTCCGAGGTCGCCGAAGGAGGCGTCTGCGTCCTCCAGCAAGGCCAACGAGCGCAGCACCGCCCGCTGTTCGGCGGCGTCTCCGTAGCGGTGGAGGGCGGTGATCTCCTCGGCGAGTGCTGCTCCGCGCAGCGGCAGGGCGGCGAGCAGTCGGGCGCGGGCGGCGTCGGCCACCGTCCAGCCGGCGGCGAGCGGTCCGCGCCCGCAGCGCCGGCCGACGGCCGGGAAGACGGCGCGCACGGCGGCCGGGTCCTGGCCGACGCGGGCGACGGCATCCGTCAGCCAGCGCTGCGCTTCGGCGGTGAGCTGTCGGTCGAGGGCGGTTGGTGGGATGTGGGGGTCCACCGCGCATACCTCCTGTTTCGGATATGGGTACGGCAACGCTCTTACTTGGGCGGGTGGTTGATGCTGTACGCCGAACTCGCCCTGACGGCGCGGCGTCAGATGGGCTCGGCGGCCTTCAGGAACTCCAGGGAGCGGTGGGCCACTTCGGGGGCGTTCAGGGAGGCGCCCTGGATCTCCACCGAGACCGGTCCCCGGTAGCCGGCGGCCTTCAGCGCGGCCAGCACGGGCGGGAAGTCGATCTCGCCCGCGCCGAGTTCGAGGTGCTCGTGCACGCCGCGCCGCATGTCCTCGATCTGCACGTTCACCAGATGCGGCGCCGCCAGCCCGATGCAGTCGAGCAGCGGCAGGTCCTCGACGCAGTGGGCATGGCCGATGTCGAGCGTGATGCCGAACAGATCGGGGTCGCCGAGCCGTCGCCGCAGGTCCAGCACCCGTTGCACGGTGTCGACGAACATGTACGGCTCGGGCTCGAACCCCAGGGCCACGCCGTGCTCGCGGGCGATGTCCAGGACCTCTTCGCAGCCCGCCGTCAGCCGCTTCCAGGCTTCCTCTTCCGGCACTCCCTCGGGTGCCGGGCCGCTGCACAGGTGGACGGCCGGGGCGCCCAGGTCGGCCGCGATGCGCACGGCGCGCGCCAGGAGGTCGATGCGCCGCTCGGCGCCGGGGGCGGACATCAGGGTGGGGAGGTGCTGGTGCCAGGGATCCAGCAGGTACGGCGCCCCGGTCTCCACCATGACTGCCAGGCCGAGGCGGTCCAACCGCCGTGCCAGGTGGGCGACTTGCCGGGGCAGGTCGGCGGCGAACGGGTCGAGGTGGGCGTGGTCGAGGGTGAGGCCGACGGAGTCGTAGCCCAGGTCGGCGAGTACGGTCAGCGCGTCGTCGAGGCGGTGGTTGACGAAGCCGTTGGTGCCGAAACCGAACCGGAGCCGCTCGGCGGATATCGGGGTCACGTCGGCGACACCTTCCGGGCGAGTCTGCGCGCCAGCGGATGCGCCGCGGCCAGCACCCCGGCGAACCCCGCTCCCCCGCCGCCCGCGGTGAGCGCCGCCTGCAGGGGCATCAGCGACATGATCCCGGTGCCGACGGCATTGCGGACGTTCACCGCGGATGGCTCACGGGCCGCGCGCGCCTGCGCGGTGCCGTACGAGGCGAGGTAGCCGAGCGCTCCGACGGCGGCGCCGATCCGGGCGGACCTGTTACGTCGTCGTACGCCGGGAAGTGCCGCGGCGGCCAAGGCGGTTGCGGTGCTGCCCGCCAGGGTGGTGGCGGGCAGCACACGCGTCGCGCCGGACACCTCGTGGCGGCTCAGTGCCGTGACCGTGTAGATGTGCGCGCCGGTCAGCAGGGCGGCCGGCAGCGCGGACGCCCTGCGTCCCGGCTCCGCCCCGGCCAGGACGTTCAGCGCCCGTGCGCCCGCCATCGCGGCGGGACCCGCCGGGGTGGACTTCAGGCCCAGGTCGTACGCCCAGACCAGCGCGGTGAGCGGAAGAGCCACGCCGAGCGCCCGCCGCCCGCCGGTCAGCGCGGCGAGACCGAGGCCGGCGGCGGTGAGCCCGCATGCGGTCGCCAGCGCGGTGCGGCGGGCAACTCGCCCCGACGGTACGGGGCGTTCGGGGCGCTCCACCGCGTCGACGGTCGCGTCCGCGTAGTCGTTGAGCGCCATTCCGGCCCAGTAGAGGGCAACGGACGACGCCATGGTGCCGAGGATGCGGGGCGGGGGTGTCCCGGTGCTCGCGACGGCCCCTGCCAGGACGTCACCGGGCACGCTCAACGCAGCAGGCAGACGGACGAGTTGCGCCAGATCAGCCAGGCGGGGGGAGGAATTTCGGTCGTTCGGGCCGTGCATGATCGGACCCTACGCCCAATGCTTCAGTTTTGGACATCTTCCAACTCTCATCCCTGTGAAGAATTGGTGCGCAGGGTGTGTCGCGTGACTCCGCTGAGTGAACTACTGGGGCGGTGTCGGTGTGTCATGCGTGCGGTACATCGCCTGGACGTCCAGCTCCAGTTGGACCGTCGGGCCGACCACCGCGATGCCGCGGGCCAGCATGGAACGCCAGTTGAGCGTGAAGTCCTCGCGGTGCAGCTCGGCCTTGGCGAGGGCGGCGCAGCGGAGTTCCTCGCCGTAGCCGCCGTTCACCATGCCGAGGTAGGTCGTGTCCAGGGACACCGATCGGCTCACGCCGTGCATCGTCAGGGTGCCCAGCAGTGACCACTTGCTGCCGCCCCGGTAGGCGAAGCGGGTACTCCTGAAATCGATGTACGGAAAGCGGTCGACATCGAGGAAGTCGGCGGAACGCAGATGTGTGTCCCGGGTGTTGTTGCCCGTGGTGATGCTCGATGCGTCGATGCGCACATGGACCCGGGAGTCGGACACGTCCTGGGTGACCTGGATACCGCCCTCGAAACGCTCGAAACGGCCGTGCACATGGGCCATGCCGACATGCTTGGCGATGAAGCGGATCGCCGTGTGCGGCGGGTCGAAGAGCCAGGTGCCGGGGACCGGGAGCTCGGCCTGCCGGGCCGGCTGGAGCCATACGCGCTGCGACTCGACGCCGGCGTCGGCGACGACCTCGACCGTCTCGCGGTGGGGTTCCAGCCCCTCGGCCATGACCATCAGGCTGTAGCTGCCCGGCGGCAGGACAGCCATGAACAGGCCGTACGGGTCCGTGGTGCCGCGTGCCGCGACCTGGTGGCTGCGGAGTTCCGTCACCGTCACATCAGCCCCGCCCAAGGGCTGGTTCACCGGGTCCAGGACCTCGCGGACGACGACACCCGCGCCGGTCGGTACGGGAAGCGTGAGGCCCGCGGCGCTTCCGGGGGCATTCTTCAGTCGCCGCCGGAGCAGTCCGAGGGGCATGAATTTCACCTTTCAGTCTTTCGGGCCGGGTTCAGGCCGGGTTCAGTACGAGATCGAAGCGGGCGTGGCGGAACGGGTTCGGGATGCCGAACTCCCGGGCCAGGGAAGGATCGTCCGTCGTGGTGAAGTCCTGGACCAGGCTCGGCTTGACGGCGAAGACCGCGTCCGAGTCGAGGTGGTCGCTGCCCGCGACGAAGATGTGCGTGGTCACCGGGGTGTGGCCGACGGCCGACGCGATGAAATGGATGTGGGCGGGCCGGTAGGGGTGGCGGGCGGTCGCGCGCAGGAGGTCGCCGACCGGGCCGTCCGTGGGGATCGGGTACGGGCTCGGCACGCAGGTGCGGAACCAGAAGCGGCCCTCGGCGTCCGCGGTGAACAGCCCGCGCCCGTTGCCCGGCGGCTGGACCTCCGGCTGCTGGACGTCGTAGAACCCCTGGTCGTTCGCCTGCCAGACGTCAACGACCGTGCCCGGCAGCGGAGTTCCGTTCCGGGACAGGACGCGGCCGCTGACCACGCACGGCTCGCCGCCGCCCACCAGATCGATGTTCGCGCCGAGTTCGCGGACCGGGGACTCGGTCATGTGGAAGGGGCCGAGGACCGTCGACTCCGTCGCCCCGGCGCGGCCGTCACTGTTGATCGTCTCGACGAGCATGGAGACGCCGAGGACGTCCGACAGGAGGACGAACTCCTGCCGAGTGTCCGTGCACGTCTGCCCGGTCGCCGTCAGGAAGCCGATCGCCCGCTCCCACTCCTGCTGCGTCAGACGGCTCTCGCGGGCGAAGGCATGCAGGTGGCGGGTGAGGGCGGCGAGGAGTTCGCGCAGGCGCGGGTCGGCCGTGGCCTCGATGCTGTCCACGACGGCCTCGGTGAGGTGGTGGCTGGTGAATTCGGTGGTCACGTCCGAGGTCCTTCCGGTCAGGCATGCCCGAGGATCCGCCGCACTGCTCCGGTCAGCAGGCGCTCGGCGTCCTCGCCGGACGCCGCCGCCGTCGCGTGCCGGAAGGCGACGTAACCGTCCGGCCGTACGAGGAGCGCTCCCCCGTCGGCCACCTCGCTCAGGCGGGCCCAGTCGCCGTACGGGTCCTCGTACTGCCGGCCGGGGCCGATGACGACGGTGGCGATCTCCAGGTCCTGGGCCTCGGCCGCCCGTAGCCAGTCCGCCCCGCCGATGCCCGTGATCAGGGTGAAGCGGCCCTGGCCGACCGTGTCGAGGGTGGACAGGGTGCGTGGGCCCGAGGTGATCCAGGCGTGCGGGAGCTTGGCGCCGGGGCGGGAGGTGGGCTGGTGGTGGAGTTCGGGGTCGCGGTCGAATCCGGGGTCGGGGCTGCCGTCGGGGACGATCGCGGCGGAGGTGTAGCGCTGGTTGAGGTCGACGCCGTGCGCGTTGAACTCGTACGCCTTGAAGGCGATGGCCTCGCGCAGCCGGGCGCGCTGTTTCTGGGCCGCCTCGGTGTCGTCCTTGCGGGCGGCGATGTTGGCCCACAGCTGCTCGGGGGTCTGCGGGGAGAGTCCGTCGAGCGCCTCGAAGATCGGGGCGGTCTCGCCGATGGACTTGTTGGCGCGGGTGACGATCTGCCTGCCGATCGGGGCGCGTTCGGCGGTGTAGGTGTCCAGGAGCTTCGGGGAGGCCGTGCCGTCGAGGACGAGCTTGAGCTTCCAGGCCAGGTTGTAGGAGTCCTGGATGGAGGTGTTGGAGCCGAGGCCGTTGGACGGCGGGTGGCGGTGCGTGGCGTCTCCGGCGCAGAAGACCCGGCCGCTCGAATACGTCTCGGCGTACATCTCGTTGACGGTCCACGCCGAGGACGACTTGACGGTCACCGGGATGTCGTCGTCGCCGATCAGCTGCCGTACGACCGACTCGGCGTACTCGGTGGTCAGGTCGGGGGCGCCCGCGGTGACGTCGTAGCCCCAGACGATCAGCCACTCGTTCCAGGGCCGGACGCAGCGCACCAGGCCCGCGCCGATGCCGCCCACGGTCGCACCGGGCGCCAGGACCCAGTAGAGGGTGGAGGGCCGGTGCGCGGTGTACTTCGACAGGTCCGCGTCGAAGACGATGTTGATGCTTCCGGCGACGCCCATCTGGCCGCCCATCGGCAGCCCGGCGTCCTCGGCGACCTGGGAGCGGCCGCCGTCGGCGCCGATCAGGTACTTGGCGCGGATGGTGTACTCGTCGCCGCGCAGCCGGTCCTCGACGGTGACCGTCACACCGAAGGCGTCCTGGACGAAGGACTTGTAGACCGTGCTGAAGCGCAGCTGAGTGCCGCGCGCGACCGCCGCGTCGACGAGCACCGGCTCCATGAGGTGCTGGGGCATGTCGCACATACGGGTGGGGCTGGCGAGTTCGTGCGCGGCCTGGACGAGGGGGTCGTTGCCCCAGGAGCGGACCCGGCCGAGTTCCTCGCCGGCGAGGCTGGTGCAGAAGGTGGTGTTGCCCATGAGGTGCTGGGGTGTCGCCTTGGCCACGACCTCCTGCTCGACGCCGAGGTCGCGCAGCACCTCCATGGTGCGCTGGTTGGTGATGTGCGCGCGGGGCGTGTCGGCGAGGCTCGCGTAGCGGGTGACGACGATGTTCGGCACGCCGTAGGTGCTCAGGGCGAGCGCGGCGGAGGCGCCGGCGGGGCCACTGCCGACGATCAGTACGTCGGTCACGACATCGGGCTCGACGGTGTGCACGGGAGACGCTCCAGGGCTCCGGGGAATGAGAACAGGCACCTGCTGTTCAAGATCATGTAGGCGGGAGCCGGAGCGTGGGTGTCTCAATACGAGACAGTCGGGTGTCTCAATACGAGACGGTTCAGTCGTCCCGGTGGCTGACGATGTTCAGGATGTTGCCGTCGGGCGCGCGGACGAAGAACCGGCGCAGGCCCCACGGTTCCTCGGTGAGCGGATGCGAGATCTCGTATCCGCGCCGCAGCGCCTCGGCGTAGGCCTCGTCGACGGCCGCGCCGACCCTGACCGAGACGACGGGGTTCGCGGGCGCGGTGGCGTCGTGCGTGAGGAGTTGGATCTGCGCGCGGCCGTCGGGCGACCGGTACTGAGCGACCCAGCCCAGGTCGAAGCCCTGGACGCTCAGGCCGAGATAGCCGGTGTAGAAGTCGCGGGCGGCCGCGATGTCCGGGACGAGCAGGTTGGCGGTGATGCCGGTGGGTTTCATCGTCACTCCTCGTTGCTCCGCCTTGTCCCTCATGGCTTTCGCACTCTGCCACCCGGCGGCAGTACCGGCGAAGGTAACGCGCAGAGCGGAAGTTGTTGTGTGTTCAACCGTTCCCGGTAGGGTGGGCGGTGCCGTGACCACCGCCGAACGCCCTGCCGTCCGCCCTGCCCTCGCTTCGCTGCGCAGGGCCCGCGAGCTGTTCCTGCTGGGGCAGCAACTGCCGGACTGGGTACCGGAGGACGTCGCCGCCGCCTGGAAGCGTGCCCGGTTCTTCGGCGTACGGCACGACGTGAAGGACCCGGCGGCGGACGCTCCCCGGCTTTCACTGCGAGTGCCGGAGTCTCCTCTGCTCAATGCGGCCCGCCCGGTTCTCGAGCGGATCGCCCCCACGCTCGGCACCGGGCAGACCTCGCTCGTCCTGACCGACGAGCGGCTGCGGGTGCTGTGGACCGCCGGCTTCCCGTCGGACCATGCCCACTACGACCTCTCCGAGCAGGTCGTCGGCCACAACAGCGCGGCCCTCGCCCTGCACACTCATCACCGCGCCGAGGTGCACGGCCCCGAGCACTTCCTCGACCTGTGGCAGGACATCTCCGCGGTCAGCGTGCCGGTGCGGGCGCCGGAGACCGGACGGCTGCTGGGCACGGTGACGGTGACCTCCGGCCTGTGCGCCGAGTGCGGGCCGCATCCGGGAGCCCCGCTCGCCGAGGCCGCGGCGAGCGCCGTCGAGGCAGAGCTCCTCTCGCGGTCGCTGGTGGCCGAACGGGTGCTGCTGGACGCGTACCTGCGGGCCGTGGGAGAGCAGACACGCCCTGTCGTCGCCCTCGACGGCCGCAACCGGCTCATCAGCGAGACCGCGGGACAGCTGCTGTCACCGGAGGGGCTGGAGGTGCTGGAGCGGAGCGCGGTCGCCCTGCTGCGGGAACGGGGCCGCGGCCCCGGAGCACCTTGTGACACCTCGGACCGCATCCGGCTCCCGGACGGCACGGGGTGTGCCGCGGTGCTCACCCCCGTTCCCCACCTGGGCTCGGTTGTCGGGGTGGTCGCCGTGCTGGAGCCGGTGGGTCATGCGGCCGTGGCATCGGCCGTACGGGACGTCGTGGGGCTGGCCGGGCGATCGGCGCCGTGGCGGCATGCGGTCGGTCGTGCGGCGGAGCTGGCCGGATCTCCCGAGCCCCTGCTGCTCGTCGGCGAGCGCGGCACCGGCAAGACCTCGCTCGCACGGGAACTGACCACGAACCCCTTGATCATGGACGCGGCAGAAGGTGAACTCAGCGGCGGGGGCGACGAGTTGATGATCGGCCGTCCGCTCCTCATCCGTCATGTCGAGCGTCTCGCACAGCCCGACACGGCGGCCCTCAACTCGCTGCTGGATTCGCATCCGGGAGTACCTCTGCTGGTGACCTACACCCCCGGAACACCGCCGGGCCCATGTCTCCAACGGCTCCTCGACACCCTTGCCGCACGGTCGGTCACTCTCCCCGCACTGCGCGAACGGCCCGACGACATCAGGGAGTTGCTCACGGCCCTGGCTCCCAAGCCGGCGCCGGGACGGCCCCCGCTCACCTGGACGCTGGACGCGTTGCGCGCTCTGGAGCAGCACCCGTGGCCCGGCAATGTCACCGAACTCGCCCATCTGGTACGGGCGTTGGCCGAGCATCGTCGCGCGACCGGCCCCGTCCGGCGCAGCGAGCTGCCGGACCCCGTACGCGAGGGCCCCGCGCCCCGGCTGCTGAGCCCGATGGAGCACGCGGAGCGCGCCGCCATCCTGGACGCCCTCCGCCTCCACGGCGGCAACAAGGCCCGCGCAGCGGCAACTCTGGGCATCGCCCGCGCCACGCTGTACCGCAAGCTGCGGGGCTATCGAGGCTGAACAACGGCAGCACTCGACTGGCCGGAAACACCTTGTACACCAGCCGAGTTGTCTTCGTACCCTGACCGGGCCGGCCGTCGAGCGTGGACGCGAGTCCGTCGAAGGAGGTCGTGCCATGAGAGCGATCGTCGTGGGTGCGGGCGTCGGAGGACTCGCCGCGGCGCTGAGCCTGCGCCGCGCAGGCCACGACGTCACGCTCGTCGAACAGACTCCGCACTTCACCGAGACCGGCGCCGGGATCCAGCTCGCCCCCAACGCCACCCGCGTCCTGCGCCGGCTGGGCCTGCTGAAGGCGGTCGACGCACATGCCGCCCGTCCCGCCGAGCTGAGCTTCCGCACCTGGTCCGACGGGGCCGAGATCTGCCGTTACGCGCTGGGACGCGCGGTCGAGGAGGAGTTCGGGGCGCCCTACCTGCAGGTCCACCGGGCCGATCTGCAGCAGGCCCTGGCCGCCGCGGTGCCATCCGGGTCGGTGCGCCTGAACACCGTCGTCGCGGGAGTCGACCAGGACGAGGAGTCCGCGTACGTGACAACGGCGAGCGGCGAGCGCCTGGCCGCTGACCTGGTCGTGACCGCGGACGGGATACGGTCCGCGGCCCGCCGGCAGCTCTTCGGTGCGGATGAGGCGGTCTTCTCGAAGACCGCCGCCTACCGAGCCCTGGTCCCGGCCCACGAGGTGGCCGACCTGGACCTGCCGGACACCGGGGTCTGGCTCGGACCGGACCGGCACTTCGTCCACTACTGGGTGCGCCGCAGGGAACTCCTCAACGTCGTCGCCGTGTTCGGCACGGAGACGGCACAGGAGTCGTGGACCGCGCAGGCCGAGCCGGGAGAGCAACTGCGCGCGTTCGACGGCTGGGACCCCCGGGTCCTCGGCGTCCTGCAACGCACGGGGCAGGTGTTCCGCTGGGGCATCCACACCCGTGCCCCGCTCGCCCGGTGGAACGTCGGACGAGTGACGCTGCTGGGCGACAGCGCCCACGCGATGGCGCCGTTCCAGGCCCAGGGCGCGGCGCAGGCGATCGTGGATGCGGCCGTGCTCGGTGACTGTCTCACCGGTGCAACCTCGGCCGACGTAGGCGGCGCCCTGGACCGGTACGTGCGCCGGCGGCTGGCGGGCGCCACGAACATGCAGGCCCGTTCCGCGCAGGCGGGCGAGGAGTTCCATCTGCCGGACGGGCCCGAGGCCGAGGCGCGCAACGCCCGGATGGCGGCGCACGCGGCCGGGCACCGGTTCCTGCCGCAGGCGGCAGCATGGGCCGTCGACGCCCTGGACGAGCGGGCGACAGGGTGAGCGGCGGCACACGAGCCCGGTGGCACCGCCGAGAACCCATCGGGTGAACAGCCGTCGGGTGTCAGTCCACGGGCCACGTGTGCGCGGGCGCGTTCAGGTGCATGTAGTCCATGTACGTCTTCGTCATCTGCCGCAGTGCCTCTGTCCGGTCGGCGCCGGTCTTCTCCAGATGGTGGACCGTCTCCGCCTGCCACAGGGCGCCGTTGCGGGCCGTGACGCAACGCTGCTCGATGATGCCGAGCATGGGCTCGCGCCAGGTCGCGTCCATGCCGGCCAGCTCGAGACCCCGGTGGGCCAGGGGCAGCAGGCGCCGCAACACCAGCTCTGTGACCGGCACTTCACCCACGCCGGGCCAGTACAGCCGGGCGTCGATGCCGTCGCGGGCGGCGGCCTGCAGGTTCTCCTCGGCGACCGCGAAGGACATCCGCGTCCACACCGGCCGGTCCTCGTCGACCAGGGCGCGGGTCAGGCCGTAGTAGAGGGCGCCGTTGGCGATGATGTCGGCAACCGTGGGGCCCGCGGGCAGGACGCGGTTCTCGATGCGCAGATGCGGGCCGCTGTCGGTGACGGCGTACACGGGGCGGTTCCAGCGGTAGATCGTGCCGTTGTGCAGCGTCAGTTCGCCCAGTTGCGGGACGCCGCCGCGGTCGAGTGTCTCCTGCGGGTCCTCGTCGTCGCACAGCGGCAACAGTGCCGGGAAGTAGCGCACGTTCTCCTCGAACAGGTCGAAGACGCTGGTGATCCACCGCTCTCCGAACCACACCCGGGGCCGTACGCCCTGGGCCTTGATCTCCTGCGGGCGGGTGTCGGTGGCCTGCTCGAACAGGGGGATGCGGGTCTCGCGCCACAGCTCCCGGCCGAAGAGGAAGGGCGAGTTCGCGGCCAGGGCGGTCTGTACGCCCGCGATGGCCTGGGCCGCGTTCCAGTAGTCCGGAAACTCCTTCGGGGCGACCTGCAGATGGAACTGGGTGCTGGTGCAGGCCGCCTCGGGGGTGATGGCGTCGGCGTACATCGACAGGTGCTCCACACCGTCCAGCCGGATGCGCAGGTCCTCGCCGCGTGCCGCGAAGATCTGCTCGTTGAGCAGCTTGTACCGCGGGTCGCCGGACAGGGCGGACTCACCCACGTCCGACTCCCCCAGCGTCGGCAGAATGCCGATCATGATCATGTGTGCGCCCAGGGCCGAGGCGCGTTCCTCGGCGTGGTTGAGGGCCTCGCGGATCGCCTGCTCCCAGGCACCGGGGCCGCCGGCCGTCAGCTGCCGGGGCGGGATGTTGATCTCCAGGTTGAAGCGGCCCAGCTCGCTCGACCAGGCGGGGTCGGCGATCGCCTGGAGCACCTCGGTGTTCCGCATCGCGGGCCGCCCGTCGCCGTCCACCAGGTTGAGCTCGATCTCCAGGCCGACCTGGGGGCGCTCGCTCTCGAAGCCCGACTCGCGCAGCATCTGCGCCAGCACATCGAGGCAGGTGTGCATCTTCTCCCGGTATCTGCGGCGGTCCTCCCGCGTGAACACCAGGGCCGGCACGTCACGTCCCATAGTGCCCTCCCGAGTCCCCTCGGCGGATACCTCTCGTCCCAGCGTCGCACTTCGGAGGGATCCCGGACAGTCAGTGCGGTGAAACGGCTTCCCCCACAAAACGTGCCCGCCGAAACGACACGGGGTGAGCAGCTCGGCGACCGGCTCCCGCTGTCCGAGCGTAAAAAACGTTTTAGTCACCGTCAGGGTAGACTTGCGTCGCCTATGAGGACCACGTCGTGCCTGGTCGCACGGCTGTCACAGCGAGGGGGTGGACGCCATTCCGGTTCGCCCCGCCCGCATCCAGGACGTCGCAGCCGCCGCCGGAGTCTCGGTGTCGACCGTGTCCAACGTGCTGAACCGTCCCGAGCGGGTCAACGCGCGTACCGCCGAGCGGGTCCGCGACGCGGTCGCGGCACTCGACTACGTACCCCATCCGGGCGCCGCCGGGCTGCGCACGGGACACTCGTCCTCGATCGGCCTGGTGCTGCCGGACGTGACCAACTCCTTCTACGCACGGATCGCGCGAGGTGCCGCCGACGCGGCGTACGACCACGGGTATTCCCTCGTGCTCTGCCACAGCGGGGACGCACCGGAGCGCGAGCAGGGCTACTTCACCATGCTCGTCCAGCAGCGGGCCGTCGGCGCCGTGGTGGTTCCGCTCAGCGCCGACCCCACCCGGCTCACAAGGCTGCGCGAGCGCGGCATCCCGCTGGTGCTGGCGGACCGTGCGATGCCGGCCCAGGAGGGCTGCTCCGTCTCCGTCGACGACGTCGCCGGCGGCCGTATCGCCGTGCAGCACCTCCTGGACTGCGGGGCCCGGGACATCCTCGTCGTGAACGGGGAACGGTCGATACGTCAGTGCGCCGACCGCCACCAGGGCGCCCGGCAGGCCGTGCGCACCCGGCGCGAGGCGCGGCTCGGCCAGGTGGTCGCCGAGGAGATGACGGTGGCGTACGGCATGGAGATCGCCCGTGGGCTCGAAGACCTGCCCGACGGTGTGTTCTGCACGAACGACTTCCTTGCCGCGGGGCTGTGCCGGGGCCTTGCCGAGCGGGGTGTGAAGGTTCCCGAGGACGTGCAGGTGGTGGGGTACGGCGACCTCGACATCGCAAGCTTTGTGGGGACGACCCTGACGACGGTCCGCCAGCCCGTCGAGGATCTCGGCAGAGCGGCCGTGGAGATGCTCCTCGACGAGGTGGAGGCCCGCCCCGAACACGCCCACGAGACAAGGGTGTTCGCGCCCGGACTCGTCCTACGGGACTCCACCCGCTCGTCACTTGCCGACGTCTGAGCCCGGCATCCGCAGCGTCACCGGCCCCAGCAGTCCCGACGACAGCTGGGAGGGGAAGGCCCAGGCGGTCGGGGTGGCTTCGGCAAGATACGGGGCCAGGGTGTTGTGGACGGTCACGTCGATCCGTACGGTACGCCCGGCGGCACCGCGCAGTTCGAAACGGTACGGGGCGCAGAACGCCTCGCCGGCCCGCTCCCCGTCGAGAAGGACGGCGACGCTCCCCCGCACCCGCCCCAGGTCGAGTACCGGGTCCGGTCCGGCAGGCACCTCCAGATCACGCGAGTACGTCACACCGCCGCTCCAGCCGCCCAGCCCCAGCGACCGCCAGTCCCCCAGGGGCAGCGGCGCCGCCACGGTATGCACACGCACCGGCCCGCACCAGGCGGAGCCGCCCCGCAGCACGGCAGTGGGCTCGGTGACAACCTCGAACTCCGTTGGTTTCAAAAGTGGTTGAGCCAGCGTCAGCACCCGTCCGTCGAGGGGCCGTTCCGGGCCGCCCGCGGCCCGCACCCGCGCGGGCAGCGCCAGCGGCAGGTCGAGCGACACCGTTCCCGGCGGCACCGTGAAGCGGAAACGCTGTGCATACGCGCGGACTTTGTCGGTGGACCGCAGCGGCAGTACGGCGGTGCCGAGCACCGGTCCGCCGGTCAGCCACCCGGTGTCCGGCAACGGGTGCGGTCGTACGGCGGCGTGGCAGTGCTGCAACTCCCCCCACCTGCCCTCGTGTTCGACGGTGCGCCCGCGCCACTGGCCCGTCTCGGCCTCCCAGCCGGCCCCGCTGACCAGCGCGGTCACACCTGTTCCCGCCACGAGGTCGACGAACACGGCATCCCGTGCGCGGACGCTGTCGGCCACGACGTCGAGCACATGCTCGCCCGCCGAGAGGGTCAGTTCGTGGCGGAAGAACATCGGTACCGCGCCCCAGTCGGACTCGTAGTACTCCACCTTCTCCTGCCGCGCCACGACCGCGCCGTCGAGCAGCACGGTGACTCCCGCCGCGGCGCCCACCACGAGCACCGCCCGCGCACCGCCGTCGGCAAGACGCAGACGCCCCCGGTAGGTGACACCGCCGTCCGGCCGTACACCGTCGGGCAGACACATGAACTGCGGACGCGGCACGAACCCGCCCGCAGGAGACAGACAGAAGTAACTGCCCAACGGGGCATGGGCCTTGGCGGAGATCATGGACGGGCGGTCCTCGGCGTCGGACAGCTCGTACTCCAGGACGTTGCGGGGCTGTTCCACCTCCACCCGGGCGGACGCCAGATAGCCGCCGCCCGTGGGCAGCCGCTCGCCGTTCCACCACACGCGCTTGGCCGCCGCCGCGCCGACCTGCAGATCGGCAGGCCCGCGGTGGTCGGTCTCGACGATCGACCGGACCCGGGCGACGGTGCCGCGGCCGGGCACCGGGACACGGACGAACTCCTCGGCCACCAGTCCCTTGTTGCCCAGCAGCCCGTCCGGATCCGGGATCCCGCGGCTCGACGAGAACAGCGCCACCGGCCAGCTCTCGTCCCAGGGCACAAGGGGCAGCTCTCCGTCCAGGACCCGTGCCACGGCCGCCCGGTCGAGCGGGTCGGGGGCCTTCGAGGCGGGCACCGGGGGCAGCACACGCGCCCGGTTGCCGTACGTCGCCCGCGTCTGCACCCAGCGCGCGTCCGGTGCGTCGCTCTCGGTCCACCGCATGGTCCAGATCTGCGGCTCGTCGACGGACGACCCGGCGGGCAGCGCAAGGTCGCCCCAGGTGTTGTCCATGGTGGGCACCAGGCGGCCCGCCCAGCCGCCGGACACGTCGATGGCCCGGTCCGGCTCGACAGACGGCGCGGGCGTCGGGGCCGCCGGGGTGCCTTCGCGCCATACGACGAGGGCGGCGGGGGCGCCGTCCAGTGGCACCTCGATGGTCGAGACGCCGTCGGAGGCGGTGACGCGCGCGGGGCGCCGGGCGCCGCTCGCGGGGTTCCAGACCTCGGCCTCGGCGACCGGTGCGCGCACGGTGAGGGACCTGGTGGGGGCGTAGCGGGCGGGGTCGACGTCATGGTTGCCCCGGGGCGGATGCGCACGGGCGTCGGGGAAGGCCCCCGTCACCAGGGCGACCGCCTGCCCGCCCTCTCGCCGCACGAGCAGCGGCACATCACCCCTCGCGTACCCGGCGGTGTCCGCCACGGCCGCCGCGCCCGCCTCGGCGTCGCCCGCCCGCTCCAGCCGCGTATGAGCGCACAGCGCCGCTACGACGGCGTCGTCACCGGCGAGGCCTGCCGCAGCGGCCGGCGGACGGCCCACGGCCACCACCCGTCCGCCGGCGTCGAGCAGTTCGGTCAGCCGTCGTGCGGTGTCCTGCGCCAGGACGCTCGCCGAGGGCAGCAGCACCGCGGTGTAGGCCAGGTCCCCGACCCGCAGGGCACCGTCGGCGGGCGTGGCCCGCTGCACCGAGGCGTCGTCGATGACGTCGTAGGAGATGCCGTGTCGGTCGAGGGTGCCGATGCGGGGCCGCAGCCAGTTGTTGGTGCCGCACAGGTCGAGGTAGTGCCGCTGGGTCTCGTCGACGTCGGCGTGGCTCTCGCCGAGGCGGCCGTCGCCGAAGTGCTTGACGGGGGCGTCCAGCGGGATGAGGGCCTGCATGGTGGCGGTCGGGTGCAGGACCGCCACGTCGGCGCTGTAGGTGCCCCAGGAGAGGATCGAGCAGATGCGGGCGACGGCCCGGGAGAAGGCCGGGTACTGCGGCCAGTAGGGCTGACGCCAGTCGGTGGACGGCGGCGCCCACTCGAACCAGCCGCCCGCGGTGCCGAAGTAACTGGCGTGCGGGTTGTACAGGTTGGCGCCGCTGCGCAGGAACGGCAGGAGCCAGTCGTAGGTGTCCTCGAGGGTGCCGCCCCAGCCGGAGGAGTGGAACGCCTCGAGCCAGACCCGCTCGTGTCCGTAGAGGTGGGCCATGGAGGAGTGCACCTTGGAGTCCCCGTGGTGGTCGCTGCCTGCGGCGCCGTACCAGCGGTGGGTGCGGAAGTAGTCCGTGTAGATCTGTGTGGACTGGGCCGGGAAGCCGGAGCGGGCGGGGTGGCTCTGGTCGCAGCCCAGGAGCATGCCGCGTTCGTCGTGCCAGGCGGCGAGGGGTTTGAACAGGGCCTCTTCGGTGAGTTCGGCGCGGACCGCGTAGTAGTCGGCGCGGATCTTCGCCGCACGTGGGAGGTCGGGAGTGTCGTGGAAGAGGGCCGACAGGTGGTCGAGCAGGTCGTAGCCGCGACGGGCGAGGAACTCCTCGGGGAAGCGGCGGCTCCAGGCGTTGGTGCCGGGCAGTTCGTCCTGGAAGCTTCCGGCGATGACATTGCCCAGGTACTGGGGGACGCGGCGGTCGTACTCGTGGTGCACGGCGTCCAGGAGCAGGCGGACGGCGTCCGGGTCCAGGTAGTCGAAGGCCGTGGGGACTGCGGTGACGAGCTGCAGCTCGCTGCCGTCGGCGGCCGCGATCCGCGCGCTCCCGGTGACGGGCAGGCGTCGGCCCTCCGCCGAGTACGCGCCCACCAGGGTCTCCGGACTCCGCAGGGAGACGGCGCCGTCGGAGACGGTCGCCCTGCGGCAGCGCAGGGTGAGGCCGGCCGCCTCGGGATGCAGGCGGGTCACGCCTCCTTGGACGTTGGCGCCGGAGAACCCGATCTGGTCGTAGAACCACAGGCGCATGCCCAGGTCCCGGGCGATCTCGCAGCCGTCGGTGAAGCGTGCCCACCACTCCTCGCCGAACCAGGGCGGTTCGTCGGCGCGGGCGCCGAAGCTCGGCCCGGCCGGCGCCAGATTGATCACCACGAGGTTGTGGACGCCGCCGTCGGCGAACCTGCGCATCTGCCAGGCGAGGCGCTCGCGGGTGACCCTCGCGCCCGACCACCACCACAGCGGCGTGGGGCCGAAGTCCCGGGGCGGGTCGTCGAACAGCTGCTGCAGCGCGGAGGAGATCACGGACACGGTCCTTCCGAGTACGGCTGGGGCACCCTCGCGGATCAAAACGTTTTACATCGGCCAAATCGCCGACAACCTGGAATGTTGGCACCGGATCCGAGGGGCGGGAAGGAGGCAGGCGCGTCTTCCGGCAAATGGGCGCACGAGGGGTTGTTGGAACGTTTTTCCCACCCCATAATCACTGCAAATCGGCCTCAGAGCCGCGACGTCCCCCTCCGCTCGGCCCATCCCCAGACGACGGAGTCGCATCATGGTCCGAACCCCCACTGCTCCCGAACGCTCGGAACACCCCATCCCCTGGCGGTTGTGGAAGGTCGCGGCCCTGTCGGGCATGGCCTCCTACCTCGACGCCGCTCTCATCGTCAGCATCGCCGTCAACCTGGCCATCTACCGCGACAGTTACGACATGGGCGTATGGATGGCGGGCGCGATCAGCGCGATCGTCACCGGCTGCATCGCGGTCGGCTCCCTCGTCGGCGGACGGCTGGCCGACATGTTCGGGCGCCGCCGGGTCTACAACTGGGACATCTTCTGCTTTGCGCTGGGCGCGGTCGTCATCACGCTGGCGCCGAACGACATCGTGCTCTTCGCCGGTGTGCTCGTGGCGGGGCTTGCGGCCGGTGCCGATCTGCCGACCTCCCTGGCCGTGGTCTCGGACGCCGCACCCGCCGACGGCCGGGCACGTCTCGTGTCCTTCACCCAGGTCATGTGGGTGGCGGGCATCGTCGTCGTCATCTTCCTCGGCTACCTCCTGTCGGACACGGGCATGACCGGGGCGCGCATCATCACCGGCCATCTGGCCGTCGCCGCGCTGGTCACCTGGCAGCTCCGCTCCCGGCTCGACCTGGCCGACGAGCCGTCGGACACGGAGGTGGCCCAGGAGGCGGCAGCGCTCGCCGCCCCGCGCGGTATCGAGCTGAAGAACGTGTGGAACCGTGCCGCGCTGCTGCCGATGGCCGCGACCTTCGCCTACTACGTCACCTGGGGCGTCGGCGCCAACACCTTCGGCCAGTTCGGCACCTACCTCCTGGTCACGGTCAGCGGTGCCTCGCAGAGCCTGGCCACCGGGATCAACCTGGCCTTCCTGCCGATCGCACTGGTGCTGACCTTCGTCTTCGTCCGGATCGCCGACACCCCCTGGCGCGACCGGCTGTTCTACGTGTTCACCATCGTGCAGATCGTCGCCTTCTGCATCGCCTCCCTCACGGCCGGCGCCCTGGTCGGCATGCTGGTCTTCTTCGTGCTCTACCAGATCTCCAACCCCTTCGCGGGGGAGGCCAGTTACAAGGTGTGGTCGCAACTCACGCTGCCCCCGGACACCCGCGGCACCACCCAGGGCCTCACCTACGCCGTGTCGCGCGGAGTCTTCGCGGGCGTCGCGTTCGTCACGCCCGCCCTGATGGAGTACAGCGCGTCCGTCCTGCTCTGGTCGATCACCGCCTGCATGGCGGCGTCGGCGGTCGCGGGCGTGTACATCGTCCGTGTCCTCATCCAGCGTTCCCCCGGTGCCGCTGCCGCCCCGGCGGACCTGGGAGTGGCCCGGGCCTGAATCCGACTGCGGACCCCCGAAGGAGCTACCCAAAGCCATGACGACTGCCGAACACTCCATGTCCCTGCAGGAGTTGCTTCCTCCGGTGCACCGCCGCCGCACCCGTATCGGCCTGGTCTCCGGCGGACTCGGCACATACTGGCCCCAATTCCCCGGTCTGCTGCCGCAGTTGAAGGAGTCGGCGGCGTACGTCGCCGAGCGGCTCGGGCAGCTGGACGCGGAGGTCACGGACGTCGGTTTCATCTCCGACGCGCAGGAGGGCGCGGTCGCCGCCGAGGAGCTGCGCCGGGCCGACTGCGACCTGATCGTGCTGTTCCTGACGACGTATCTGACCTCGTCGATGGTGCTGCCGATCGCCCGGCGCTCGCACACCCCCGTGCTGGTCGTCGACCTCCAGCCGTCCGAGCGGATGGACCACGCCACCTTCGACACGGGCGCCTGGCTGGCGTACTGCGCGCAGTGCTCGGTGCCCGAGGTCGGCAACGTCTTCCGCCGGGCCGGCATCCCCTTCCGGTCGGTGTCGGGCTGGCTGCGCCAGGAGTCCGCCTGGCGGCGCATCGGGCAGTGGATCCGCGCCGCCCATGTCCGGGCCGCGCTGCGGCACGCCCGGCACGGCCTGATGGGGCATCTGTATCCCGGCATGCTGGACGTGTCGACCGATCTGACCCTGCTGCCCACGACCTTCGGCTCGCACGTCGAGGTACTGGAGTTCGACGACCTGCGCCACCGGGTGGAGCAGGTGACCGAGGCGGAGACCCGCGACCGCATGGCGCTGGCCCGGCAGGTCTTCACCCTCGACGACAGCGTGGCGGACGAGGACTTCGCCTGGGGCGCGAGGGTGTCTGTCGGGCTCGACCGGCTGGTCGAGGACTTCGGCCTCGACACGCTCGCCTACTACCACCGCGGTCTGGACGGCGAACTGCACGAACGGCTCGGCGCGGGCATGATCCTCGGCGCCTCCCTGCTCACCGCCCGGGGCGTGCCGGCGGCCGGCGAGTACGAACTGCGCACCAGCGTCGCCCAGTTGGCCTCGCAGAGCGTCGGCGCCGGGGGGTCGTTCACCGAGATCCAGGCCCTCGACTTCGAGGACGGCGTGGTGGAGATGGGCCACGACGGGCCCGCCCACCTCGCCGTCAGCGCCCGCGACCCGCTGCTGCGCGGGCTGGGCGTCTACCACGGCAAGCGCGGCTGGGGCGTCAGCGTGGAGTTCGATGTCCGGCACGGCCCGGTCACCCTCCTCGGCCTCGGCCAGGACGCCGACGGCAGCCTGTCGTTCATCACCTCCGAGGGCACCGTCGTCCCCGGCCCCCTGCTGGAGATCGGCAACACCACCAGCCGCGTCGACTTCGGCCGCGACCCCGGCGAATGGGTCGACGCGTGGAGCGCCACGGGCGTCGGCCACCACTGGTCCCTCGCGCTCGGCCACCACGGCGCCGACTTCCGGGCCGCGGCGAGCCTGCTCGGAATCGACCACCGGGAGGTGTGAAGCACCCCCTCGCGCGCCTCCCTTCACTCCGGTGCATTGCGCCGTGAGCCTGATCCGCGCGCGTTCCACGGCAAGGCGCCGCGCAACCACGCCGTCCGGTCGGGAAGGTGGGCAGTCCGTCGTCGTACGACACCGCGACGTCCCACCGTCTCGAGGAGAGCTTCTTGCGCCTGCACCCTGTCGCGGCTGCACTGACCTCGGCCGTGCTGCTGGCCTCGCCGCTCCCGGCGGCGTCCGCCGCCCCGGCCACGGCCGGGCCCGCACGCGCCACGGACGATCCCGCCGGCTACGTCAATCCGTTCGTCGGCACCGCTCCGGGCGGCACCGACTTCGGCCACGGCGGAGGGGCCGGGAACACCTTCCCCGGCGCCACGGCGGCGTTGGGCGGGATCCAGTGGAGCCCCGACACGGTCACCCGCCAGCACGGCGGGTACGCCTACAAGGACAACCGGATCCGGGGTTTCAGTCTCACCCACATCTCCGGCGCGGGCTGCAGCGACTACGGCAATGTGCCGTTCATGCCGCTCACCGGCCGCCCGGACCCGGACCCCGCCGCGCGCCACGCCACCTTCTCCCACGCCAACGAGCAGGCGTCACCGGGCAGTTACGGGGTCCGCTTCGACAACGGCATCCGTACGCAGATCGCCGTCACCCAGCGCTCCGGCATCGCCCGCTTCACCTACCCGGCCCACGACGCGCGGCCCGCCGGGCTGACGGTGGACGCGGGACGAGCCTTCAACAAGGCCACCGGAAAGATCAGCATCGGCTCGCGCACCCTGTCCGGCTACACCGACAGCGGTGGCTTCTGCCATTCCTCGAACCATTACCGGCTCTACTTCCACGCCGTCTTCGACCGCCCCTTCGCGCACACCGAGCCCCTCGACGGAAAGACCTCCGGGGCGTACGTCTCCTTCGCTCCCGGAACCCGCACGGTGACCGCGCGGGTGGGTGTGTCCTTCGTGGACGTCGACGCCGCCCGCCGCAACGCCACCGCGGAGCAGCGCAGCCGCTCCTACGGCGTGCTCCGGAGTGCCGCCCGCGACCGCTGGAACGACTGGCTGGGCAGGATCGCCGTCCGCGGCGGCACCGAGACCCAGCGCCGGGTGTTCTACACCGCGCTCTATCACGCGCTGCTGCACCCCAGCGCATTCAGCGACACCGACGGCCGCTACCGGGGGATGGACGGCCGGGTCCACCGCACCCGGCCCGGGCATGTGCAGTACGCGGACTTCTCCGGCTGGGACGTCTACCGTTCCCAGGGCCAGCTGCTCGCCCTGCTCGCGCCGCGCGAGGCGTCCGACGTCGCCCAGTCGATCCTCGAGCAGGGCCGCCAGGCGGGGTATTTCGACCGCTGGACGGTGGCGAACGGCGGCACCCGCGTCATGGTCGGCGACCCGCTGCCGGCCATGGCGGCCTCGATCCACGCCTTCGGCGGCACCGACTTCGACGCCCGGGCGCTGCTGCGCGCCGCCGTGGCGGGCCGGCAGGACGACCGGCAGCGACCCGGGCACCGGCAGTACGACACCCTCGGCTACGTCCCGGTCGGCACCAAGGGCGTCTGGGGCAGCGCGGCCACCACGCTGGAGTACGCCGTCGCCGACGGCGCGCTGGCCCGCCTGGCCGGACGCCTCGGCGACACGAAGACCCAGACGGCCCTCACCCGCGCCTCCGGCAACTGGCGCAATCTGTTCAACCCGGTGAGCGGCTACATCCAGCCCCGCAACGCCGACGGAAGCTGGCCGTCCTTCACCCCCACCCAACACAGCGAGTACGTCGAGGGCAACGCGGCGCAGTACACCTGGCTGGTCCCGCACGACCTGCCCGGCCTGTTCACCGCCATGGGCGGCAACGCCGCGGCCACCGCCCGTCTCGACACCTTCTTCACCCAGCTCAACGCGGGCGCCGACAAGCCGTACGCCTATCTGGGCAACGAACCCTCCTTCAACATCCCCTGGGCGTACGACTACGCGGGCCGCCCCGACCGCACCCAGGACGTCGTACGGCGGGCCCTCACCACCCTCTTCAGCGACCGGCCCGACGGTCTCGTCGGCAACGACGACCTGGGCGAAATGTCATCCTGGGCCGTCTGGGCCAGCCTGGGCATGTACCCCCAGGTCCCCGGAAGTCCCCAACTCGCCCTGGCCAGCCCGCTCTTCCCCGCCGCCACCGTGCGCCGCGGCAACGGGGTCAGCCTCACCCTCCTCGCCCCGCACGCATCGGCCACCAACACCCACGTACGATCCCTGCGGCTGGGCGAACGGCCCGTCAGCGGCCCCTTCCTGCCGGGCAAGGTCCTGACCTCGGGGGGTGTACTCCGCTACCGGCTGACGCCCTGATCCCTCAGGCCAGAGTCACCTCGACGGGCAGCTTCTTGATGCCGTTGACGAAGTTGGACCGTACGCGCGGGACGTCGCCGGCCAGGCGGATGTCCGCCAGACGGGGGATCAGTTCCTCGAACATGATGCGGATCTCGGTGCGGGCGAGCAGGTTGCCCAGGCACAGGTGGGGGCTGCCCTTGCCGAAGGTGACGTGGTCGTTGTCCTGCCGGGTGACGTCGAAGTCGTACGGGTTGCCGAAGACCTCCTCGTCACGGTTGCCGGAGGCGAACCACATGACGACCTTGTCGCCCTCCCTGACCTGCTTGCCGCCCAGCTCCACGTCACGGGTGGCGGTACGGCGGAAGTGGTACACCGGCGACGCCCAGCGCAGGAACTCCTCGACGGCGACCGGGATCAGGGAGGGGTCCTCCTGGAGGCGGGCGAGTTGCTCGGGGTGCTGCAGCAGGGCCAGCATCGAGTGCGTGATGGTGTGCCGGGTGGTCTCATTGCCGGCCACGACCAGCAGCAGGAAGTAGTTGTCGAAGTCCTGCCCGGAGAGCGGGATGCCGTCGCGCGGTGTGGTGTTGACCAGGCGTGAGACCAGGTCGGTGCCGTCCTTGCCGCGCCGCTGCCGGGCCAGCTCGCGGCCGTAGTCGAAGACTTCGAGCGAGGCGGGTGAGCGGAAGGGCAGGTCGCGGTACTTCTCGCTCTCCTCGCTGTGCAGCAGCACGTCCGCGTAGTCGGGGTCGGTGTTGCCGATGATCCGGTTGCCCCAGTCGATGAGCCGCTGGTTGTCCTGCGGCGGCACGTCCAGCAGCCGGGCCAGGACGTTGATGGGGAAGTCGGCGGAGACGTCGGAGACGAAGTCGAAGCTGCCCTTCGCCAGGGCCGCGTCCAGCGTGGTGGCGGTCAGGCCACGTAGGAAGTCCGTGTAACCGCTGATCACGCCCGCGCCGAACTGCCGCTGGATCACGCTGCGCAGGGCACGGTGGCGTACACCGTCCATCTCCAGGATGGAGGCCCGCTTCTTGATCTGGTCGTCGTCGACCTCCTCCAGATTGACGAACCTGGTCGAGGTGAAGGTCTCGGCGTCGCGGTCGACGCGGGCGATGTCGGCGTGCCGGGTCACCGCCCAGAAACCGGAGTTGGGCGCCTGCTCCGGCTGCCAGTGCACCGGGTCCTCGTGGCGCAGGGTGTGGAACATCCGCCACGGGGTGATGCCGTCGGTGAAGTTGTCGAGGTCGGCGAGATCGACGTTCGCGAGCGGCATCGGCTCGTTCACGGCAGCGGACAGGATTTCGGTCATCGGTGGCTCCAAGACGTCACAGGTGGTAGGCGTACTCGGTGAACTCCCAGTCGGTGACGTGCCGTTGGAAGCGTTCGACCTCGTTGCGCTTGTAGCTGAGGTATGAGGTGGTGAAGTCCTTGCCGAGCACCTCGGCCAGGGCGGTGTCCGCCTCCAGCGCGTCGAGGGCGGCGGGCAGGCTCATCGGCAGCACGGCGGCGCGTGCGGTGTCGTAGCCGTAGCCCTCCAGCGGGGCGGGCGGCTCCTCCCCCGCCCGGACACCGAGCAGCGCGGCGGCGATCGTGCCCGCGATCAGCAGGTACGGGTTGGCGCTCGCGTCGCCGAGCCGCAGCTCCAGGCGGGCGCCGGAGCCGCGCTCGGGCGGGATGCGGACCATGGCGCTGCGGTTGTCTAGCCCCCAGTCGATCAGCCAGGGCGCGAGGGTGTCCGGGCCGAAGCGCTTGTACGAGTTGATCGTCGGGTTGGCCAGGGCGGCGAGGGCCGGGGCGTGCGCCAGGATGCCGGCGATCGCGTGGCGGGCGGTGGCCGAGAGGCCGTAGGCGCCCGTCGGGTCGTCGAAGGAGTTGCGGCCCTGCTCGTCGTCGCAGGACAGGTGGAGGTGGAAGCCGGAGCCGCCGGCGTCGTTGAACGGCTTGGCCATGAAGGTGGCGAGCCGGCCCTCCTTGCGCGCGAGTTCCTTCACGGCGGCCTTGAAACGGAAGGCGCGGTCGGCGGCCGACAGGGCCTCGGAGTGGGTGAGGTTGATCTCGAACTGCCCGCCGTCGAATTCGTGGTTGCCGTTGGTCACGCCGACGCGCAGGTCGCGCAGCAGGCGCAGGGTGCGCAGCAGATGGTTGTCGGGGTCGGCGCGCAGACCGGCCGTGTAGACGACTCCGGTGGCTTTGGAGTACCGCTTCCATCCGCTCGGGGAGGCCGGGTCCTCGTCGCACAGGAAGTACTCGAGTTCGGGGCCGGCCACCGGGCGCAGACCCTGCTCGGCGCACCGGGCGAGTACCGAGCGCAGCAGGTCGCGGGGCGATTCGGGGGCGGGTGCCCCGGTCGCCGGGTCGATGGCCTCGCCGAGGCAGGCGGCGACTCCGGGCTCCCAGGGCAGTGCAACCAGGGTGTCGAGGTCCGGGCGCACGTGAATGTCGGGCAGTCCGGCGTCCAGACCGCCGGACACGGGAACCACGTCCCCTTGAGGTGAGGTGTGGTAGACCGCCCGGCAGAAGGCGAGCCCGTGCTCGCACGCCGTCGGGAGCTGGTCGAGCAGAACGTCGCGGGCCCGGTCGGTGCCGATGAGATCGGGGTAGGTCACCCGGACCACGTCGATTCCCTCGGCGGCGAGCCGCTCCTGGTACTGACGGGCGTCCGGTGTTTGAGATGCGCTCACCGTTGTCTCCTCGGCGGCCGGCATGTTGTTTGATGTCAAACGATATGAACGGCTTCAGCCACCCGCAAGGGGTCGGCACCAAATAATTATCCACCTGGACAGGTATTGACCGGGGACGAGCGGCTTCCTATGTTGTTTGAAGTCAAACGAGATACGGGAGGACCGGCCATGAAGGTCGTCGTCGACATGAACAAGTGCCAGGACCACGGCCAGTGCGTTTTCGCGGCCCCCGACGTCTTCCAGCTCGACGAGAACGGCCGACTGGGCTACGTCAGCGACCCCGGCGACGCGCTGCGCGACGAGGTCGAGGAAGCCGCCGACGTCTGCCCGCTGCAGGCCATCCGGATCGAGGCCTGAGCATGGCCGCACGCATCCTCGTGGCCGGCGCCTCCATGGCCGGCCTGCGCGCCGCCGAGCAGCTGCGCGCAGCCGGCTGGACGGGTGCGATCACACTCGTCGGCGACGAACCGCACATGCCCTACAACCGGCCCCCGCTCTCCAAGGAGGTGCTGGCCGGCAGGGCGCCCTTCGAGTCGCTGGCCTTCCGCCCCCGCGCAAGCGTGGCCGACGTGGAATGGCGCCTCGGCACGAAGGTCGTCGCATCCCGCCTCTGCGAACGGATCGTCGAGCTCGACGACGGCGAGGCGCTCTCGTACGACGGTCTCGTCGTCGCCACCGGCATGCGGCCGCGTCGGCTGCGCTGCCCCGGCCCGCTCGCCGGCCGCCACACGGTCCGTACGCTGGCCGACGCCCGGGGCCTGAGGGACGAACTGACCCGTCCCGGCGCCCGGTTGGTCGTCGTCGGCGCCGGGTTCATCGGCTGCGAGGTGGCCGCCACCGCCGTAGGACTCGGCGTCCGTGAAGTGACGGTGGTCGATCCGCTGCCGTTGCCCATGGTCGGCCCGCTCGGCGAACTGCTCGGGCATGCGCTGCTCGAGCGGCACGAAGAGCGCGGGGTGCGCTTCGCACTCGGCACGGGGGTCGCCGGATTCGAGGGCGAGGACCGCGTCACGGGCGTGGTGCTGGGCGACGGGACGGTCCTGCCCGCCGACGTGGTGGTGGAATCGGTCGGTTCGCTCGCCAACACCGAATGGCTGGACGGCAACGGCCTCGACCTGGCCGACGGGGTGCTCACCGACGAGCATCTGCGGGTCGGCGGACGGCCGGACGTGGTCGCGGTGGGCGACGTGGCGCGTTTCCCCAACGCCCGCTACGACGGCGTACCGCGCCGGGTCGAGCACTGGTGCATCCCCGCCGACACCGCCAAGCACGCGGCGAAGGTGCTGGTCGCCCATCTCACCGGCGCCGACGCCCAGCCCGCGCCCTTCGGTCCGCTGCCCTCCTTCTGGAGCGACCAGCACGACTTCCGGCTGCAGTCCTTCGGCGCGCCCGCGCTCGGCGCCGGCGACGTGCGGGTCCTCGACGGCGACCCGGCCGCGGACGTCCTGGTCGGTTACCACCACGACGGCCGGCTGGTCGGTGTCGTGGCGCTCGGCGGCCCCGCCGCCATGTCCGCCGCCGCCCGCCACCGCGCCGAACTGCTCAAGCAGCCCGCCCTCACCGCGTAAGGAATCTCCTGGCCATGACCACCGTCCGTGGATACTTCCACCCCAAGACGGCGACGGGTGTCTCGTCGCTGATCCCCTCCCCGCCCTGGCGCTACTCGGGCGACCTGCTCACCGTCGAATACCGCACGGATCCCTCTCGGGTGCGTGAACTGCTGCCCGAGCCACTGGAGTTGGCCGACGAGGACCCCGGTGCGGTCGCGTTGATCTGGGCCGACTGGCAGTCCTGCTCGGCCTCCGGGGCGGAGCTGCTGGACCCCGTGCTGTCCCAGTACAAGGAGGCCTTCGCGGTCGTCCGCTGCCAGTACCGGGGGCAGACGTACTCGCGGTGCGTGTACATCTGGGTCGACAAGGACTTCGCCATCGCGCGGGGGCTGCACCAGGGGTACCCGAAGAAGCTCGGGTCCATCCACCAGACGCGGCCGCATCCTTACGGACCCGCTCCGCGGATCGAGGCGGGCGCCCGCTTCGGAGCCACCCTTGCCGCTGCGGACCGTCGGCTCGCCCAAGCCGTGGTGACCTTGCGCGAGCCGTCGGAGACGAACGGGTTCGTGAACGGGCATCCGATGGTCCATCACCGGTGGCTGCCGTCCATCGAGAAGGGCAAGGGGCTTGCTCTCGACGAGCTGATCGAGACCGGTGCGGCTTCCTTCGAGGGTGGCCAACCGTGGGTCGGGGACGCGGAGTTGGAGCTCTTCGAGGCGCCTACGGAGGAGTTGGCGCGGTTGGAGATTCAGGAACCGATCGCTGCGTATTTCCGCCAAGTCGGCGTGGTTTGGGACGGTGGGCGGCTTCTGGAGTCGGGCACGTCCGGAGCGTCTGCCGAGTGAGGTCGGTCAACGGCTGCGGGCTCGTTGTGGCTGGTCGCGCAGTTCCCCGCGCCCCTAGGTGAGTTGCAATTCCCTTCGTTTCTTTGGAGCCCCTTCTTATGGCTGACAAGATCGTCGTAGCCGGAGTTTCCGTCGACACCCGGCACTGGATCGGTGGCGAACGCGTCGCCTCCGCCGGGACCTTCACCGACGTATCGCCGATCGACGGCGGTGCAATCGGCGAGATCGCGCGCGGCGGTTCCGCCGAGGCCGCTGCGGCGGTGGCCGCCGCCAATGCCGCCTTCCCCTCCTGGGCCGCCACCCCCCGCGCCGAACGCGCCCGCATCCTGCACGCCATCGCCGACGGTGTGGAGAAGCGGATCGAAGAACTCGCGATCGTCGAGACCACCGACAACGGCGCGCTGTTGCGCTCGCACCGACGGGGTGTGATGCCCCGCGTGGCGCACAACTTCCGGTTCTTCGCGGACTGGCTGCTGAAGCTGGACCACGAGGACTTCGAGACGCGCGGGCACGCCAACCACGTCAGCTGGGACCCGGCGGGCCCCTGTGTGCTGATCACCCCGTGGAACGCACCGCTGATGCTGGCCACTTGGAAGGTCGCCCCGGCGCTCGCCGCCGGCGACACCGTCGTCCTCAAGCCCGCCGAGTGGTCGCCGCTGACCGCCTCCCTGCTCGCCGACATCGCGGCCGAAGCCGGGCTGCCCGCCGGGGTGTTGAACGTCGTGCAGGGCTACGGCTCCGAGATCGGCGACGCCCTCACCTCGCACCCGGACGTGCGCCGGATCAGCTTCACCGGGTCGGTTCCGACGGCCAAGCGGATTGCCGAGTCGGCGGCCGCCAACCTCACCCCGCTCAGCCTCGAACTCGGCGGCAAGTCACCGCTGTTGGTCTTCGCCGACGCCGACCTGGAGCTCGCCGTCGACCTGGCGGTGGAGCAGTACGACAACGCCGGGCAGGTGTGCCTCGCGGCCACCCGGTTCCTGGTCGAGGAGTCGATCGCAGCGGAATTCACCCGGCGTTTCGTCGACAAGGCGACGGGTCTGAGGCAGGGGGATCCCCGGGACGAGGCCACCGACATCGGCCCGAACATCCATACCCGCCAGCTGGAGAAGATCGACGGCTTCGTGCAGCGGGCAGTGGCGGCCGGGGCGCGCGCGGTCATCGGCGGGCACCGCAAGGACGGCCACTACTACGCGCCGACCCTGCTCACCGACGTCGCCCAGGACTCGGAGATCGTCCAGGAGGAGGTCTTCGGGCCGGTCCTGACCCTGCAGACCTTCAGCACAGAGGAAGAGGCCGTCCGTCTCGCCAACGACACCCGGTTCGGGCTCGCCGCCACGCTCGCCACCGGCGACCGCGAGCGCGCCGAACGCGTCACCGCACAGCTCGTCGCCGGCACCGTCTGGGTCAACTGCTTCTTCGTACGCGACCTGCAGGCCCCCTTCGGCGGCTCCCGCCTCTCCGGTGTCGGCCGCGAGGGCGGCACCTGGAGCTTCGACTTCTACTGCGACCTGAAGAACACGGTGACCGCCCCGAACGGATGGAAGAACCATGGGTGAGATCGTCGGGGCGGGCCTGCTCGCCCACGTCCCCACCATCGTGCTCCCGGAGGAAGACCGGCTCGAGCTGAACGGTGGCAAGGAGATCACTCTCGTCACCGGTCTCCGGCAGCTCCGCAAGGACGTCTTCGAGCGGGATGCCGCCGAGGAATACGACACCGTCGTCGTCCTCGACTCGCACTGGGCGACCACGGTCGAGTTCGTCGTCACCGCCCAGCAGCGCCGGGCCGGCCTGTTCACCTCCGAGGAGCTGCCGCGGGGCATGTGCAGGATGCCGTACGACTTTCCCGGGGATCCCGAACTCGCCCGCAACATCGAGCAGTTCGCCGACAAGCACGGCACCTGGATCACCGCGATCGAGGACGACTACCTGCCCATCTACTACGCCACCATCAACCTCTGGAAGTTCCTCGGCGAAGGGCTGCCGGACAAGCGGTGGGTGACCATCGGTGTCTGCCAGACCGGCGACATGGAGGACCATCTGCGGCTCGGGCGTGCGCTGGCCGACGGCATCGCCGCCACCCCTGGGCGCCGGGTGCTGCTGATCGCCTCCGGTGCGCTGTCGCACACCTTCTGGCCGCTGCGCGAACTGCGCGACCACGAGGCCGGCGATCCGGTGCACATCCGCACGCCCGAGGCCCGCGCCGCCGATCACGAGCGCATCGCCTGGTTCAAGGAGGGCCGGCACGACAAGGTCCTCGACACCATGGACGAGTTCTGGAAGTTCAAGCCGGAGGCGAAGTTCTTCCACTACCTGATGATGGCCGGCGCCCTCGGCGAGCAGGCCTGCACGGCCAAGGCCCGCCAGTACGGGGAGTACGAGAACTCCATCGGCACCGGCCAGGTCCACCTGTGGTTCGACCGCCCCGCCGGCGGCTGGACCGGCACGGACGAGCCCGTGACGGCCGCCGCACCCCACAACCCGCACCGCCGCTCCTAGGAAGGCCACCATGCCCGAATACCGCCGCATCCTGCTCGACGGCGCCACCGTCCAGGTCACCGTCGACGGGGACGAGCTCGTCGCCGGGGACGGCCGCCGCGTGAAGATCGAGGAGGCGCACCACCTGCCGCCGGTGGTGCCGTCCAAGGTGATAGCCGTCCACCTCAACCACCGCAGCCGCGTCGACGAGTTCCGGATCGAACTCCCGGACACTCCGACCTACTTCCACAAGCCGACCTCCTCCCTCAACTCCCATCAGGGCGCCGTCGTCCGCCCCGAGGGCTGCAAGTGGCTCAACTACGAGGGCGAGGTCGCCATCGTCATCGGCAGGACGGCGCGGAACATCTCCCCGGAAGAGGCGGGCGAGTACATCGCCGGCTACACCGTCGCCAACGACTACGGCCTGCACGACTTCCGCGACACCGACGCCGGCTCCATGCTCCGCGTCAAGGGCTCCGACACGCTGTGCCCGCTCGGCCCGGGCCTGGTGACCGACTGGGACTTCCACGGCAAGAGCCTGCGGACGTACGTCAACGGCGAGGTCGTGCAGGACGGTTCGACCGACGAGATGAAGTGGGACATGCACTATCTCGTCACCGACATCGCCCGCACGATCACCCTGTATCCCGGCGACGTCCTGCTGTCCGGCACCCCGGCCAACTCCCGCCCGGTCGAGCCCGGCGACGTCGTAGAGGTCGAGGTGGAGGGCCTCGGCAGGCTCACCAACCGCATCGTCACCGGACCGACCCCGATCCGCACCGATGTCGGCGCCCGGCCCACCGAGTCGGAGGAGGTGCTGTCCACCGCGCTCGGCGGCGACTGGGAGTTCCGCGGTATCCGCCCGCCCAGGCGCTGACGCCGAAAGGCTCCTCGAGCCGCAACGGTAGGGTCACCGGCATGACCGACTCCGCCGACGCCCCCAAGAGCCGACAGCCACGCAAGCGCCTGCACTACGGCGAGGGGCGCGAGGCGCTGCTGAACGCGGCCGTACGGGTGGTGGCGCGGGGCGGACTGCGCAAGCTCACCTATCGGGCCGTGGCGGAGGAGGCCGGGGTCACCCACGGCCTGGTGGTGCACCATTTCGGTTCCCGCGACGCGCTGATCGAGGAGGCTCTCGCCCACACGATCCGCACCTCGCTGAGTACCAGCGCCCTCGAACCGGGCACCGGCAAGGTCGCGGACTTCTCGACCGGTCTGTCCGACATGGTCACGGCGGATCCGGACACGCAGGCGTTCCAGTACGAGCTGCTGCTGGAGTCGCGCCGCCGCCCGGAGCTGCTGCCGCAGCTCCGGGCGCTGTACGACCAGTACTTCGAGGCCACGCAGCGCGAGCTGAACCGTATGCTGCCGGCCGGCGCGGACCAGGCGATGACCCGGCTGGTCTTCGCCGCGCTCGACGGTCTGGTGCTGCATCAGCTCGTCCTCGGCGAGCCCGAGGTCACGGACGCCGCCCTGGAGCAGCTGCGCTCCCTGCTCAGGCTCCTCGACGCAAACGGCGGCAGCGCCTCGGGGAAAGCTGGCGCATGACCCTCTGACCTGCATTTTTTCCTGCATTTTTCAGGGCCCCGGACGTTCTGCGTCCGAGGCCTTTCGCATTCTGAGCACCGGATCTCTCGCCCTCGACGAGCAGGGACGGCTCACCCTGAGGGCCGTGGCCGCGGACACCGGCCATCACCGTGCACCAGCAGACGGGCCCCATCCCGAGTTACGGCTCTGTAAGAAGCCGACCGCCGGGCGGAAATCTCCGCAGACCCCCTTGCCAAACGGATAGTTCCAGCCCACCATGAGGCAACTCGTTTGACCCGAAACGACACCCACCTCTCCCCGTCCCGACAGGTGATCCGAATGGACAGTCAGACGGCGGTCACCCCGCACACCGCTCAGGATTCATCCATGGCAGGCAGGCTCAAGCCCGATTCCCTCGGCGTCCTGGGCATCCTCTTCTTCGTCCTTTCCGCCCAGGCACCGCTCACCGGCATCGCCGGAGCCGTCCCCATCGCCGTCGCCATCGGCAACGGGGCCGGCACCCCCGCCGCATATCTCGCGGCCGGCGTCGTGGTCCTGCTGTTCTCCATCGGCTTCGTCGCCATGGGCCGCCACGTCGTGGACGCCGGCGCCTTCTACACCTACATCGGCAAAGGACTGGGGCGCCCGACCGGCTCCGGGAGCGCCGGGGTCGCCCTGTTCGCCTACTGCGCGGTCCAGGCCGCCATGTACGGGCTCTACGGCGCGACCGTGAGCGGCCTGGTCGAGCACTACGGCGGCGTACACATCGCATGGTGGGTCTGGACGCTGGTCACCATGGTGATCGTCCAGTTCCTCGGGGCCGCCGGGATCGAGATGGGGGCGAAGGTGCTGGCCGTCTTCGTCCTGGCGGAGTTCAGCATCCTGATCGCCTTCGCGCTCGTGACCTTCGCCAAGGGCGGCGGACCCGAGGGGCTCGGCTTCGGCGACAGCTTCTCGCCCCACGCCGCGCTCCAGGGCGCTCCCGGGGTGGCGCTGATGTTCGCCGTGGCGTCGATGTTCGGCTTCGAGGCCACCGCCATCTACGGCGAGGAGGCCCGGGAGCCCAGGAAGACGGTCCCGCGCGCCACCTATCTGTCGGTCGGCGTGATCATGTGCTTCTTCGCCTTCACCTCGTGGATGCTGGTCTCCGCGCACGGCGCATCCAAGGCGACCGCGGAGGCGGGCAAGGCACTGGCGTCGGGCGATGCCACGTCGTTCGTCTTCGCACCCATCACCGCCCAGTTCGGCGCATGGGCCGGCGACGTACTGCCCATCCTGCTGGCCACCTCGCTGTTCGCCGGAATCCTGGCCTTCCACAACTCGGCCAACCGCTACCTGTTCTCCCTGGGCCGTGAGGGCCTGCTGCCGCACGGGCTGACCGCGCTCAACCGGCGCCACTCCCCCTGGGCCGCCGGCGTGGTCCAGACAGTGATCGCGGTGGCGCTGGTCATGCCGTTCGCGCTCCTGGGCAAGGATCCGGTGCTGACGCTCTTCTCCTGGTTCAGCGGAGTCGCCGTACTGGCGATCATGCTCCTCTACTTCCTGACCTCCGTCTCCGTGGTCGTCTACTTCCGCCGCTCACGTGCCGACACCCGGCCCTGGAACACGCTGATCGCACCGGTTCTGGGCGCACTCGGCATCGCCGGTGCGATCTGGCTGATCATCGAGAACTTCACCACGCTCATCGGCGGCGACCGGACGACCGCCGTCTGGCTCCAGCTCACCGTCCCGGCGGTGCTGGTCCTGGGGCTGGTCGCGGCACGGCTGACCAGGCACGGGCATCGAGGCGAACCATCCGGAAACCCCCAGGACCAGGGAGCGGAAAGCTGATGCCGCCCCTCACCCACGACGACCTGCTGCGTCGCGCCAAGGAGCTGGACCTGCCCGCCCAGCACCACATCGACGGGGTGGACGAGCCGGGCGGCGGCCCCGCCTTCGCCGTCGTCTCACCCCGCGACGGACAGGTCCTCGCCGAGATCGCCGACGCCCGGCCCGCCGAGGTCGACCTGGCCGTGGCCGCCGCCCGCCGGGCCTTCGACTCCGGCTCCTGGCCACGCCTCGCGCCCGCCGACCGCGGCCGGATCCTGCTGCGCATCGCCGAACTGCTCGAAGAGCAGCGGGAGAAGCTCGCGCTGACCATCAGCCTGGAGATGGGCAAGCCGATCACGGACGCGTACGACATCGAACTGCGTGCCGCCGTCAACACCTTCCGCTGGTACGGGCAGTTGGCGGACAAACTCACCGACGAGTCCCCGCACACCGCCCCCGACGCCCTCGCCCTGATCACCCGGGAGCCGGCGGGTGTCGTAGCCGCCGTCGTACCGTGGAACTTCCCCCTGACACTGGCGAGTTGGAAGGTCGCTCCGGCGCTGGCCGCGGGCTGCACGGTCGTACTGAAGCCGTCCGAGAACTCCCCCCTGTCCGCCCTGCTGCTGGGGCGGCTCGCCACCGAGGCCGGGCTGCCGCCAGGCGTGCTCAATGTCGTGACCGGTGACGGACCGGTGGCCGGCCGGGCGATCGGACTGCACCCCGATGTGGACGTCCTGGCGTTCACCGGTTCCACCGCGGTCGGCCGCCACTTCCTGCACTACGCGGCCGACTCCAACCTCAAGCGCGTCTGGCTCGAACTGGGCGGCAAGTCCCCGAACATCATCCTCCCCGACGCCCCCGACCTGGAGAAGGCCGCCGCCACCGCAGCCTGGGGCATCTTCTTCAACCAGGGCGAGATGTGCACCGCACCCTCCCGGCTCCTCGTCCACTCCTCCATCGCCGAACGCGTCACCGAGGCGATCGTGGCCCGGGCCCGCGAACTGCGGGTCGGTGATCCGCTGGACCCGGCGACCGAGATGGGCGCGCTGGTGGGCGAAAGCCACCTGGACCGCGTCCTCGACCACATCGCCACCGGCCGCGAGGAAGGCGCGCGGCTGCGCGTCGGCGGCGAGCGCACACGGGTCGAGACCGGCGGCAGCTTCCTGCACCCCACCGTCTTCGACCACGTCACCCCCGGCATGCGACTGGCCCGCGAGGAGATCTTCGGCCCGGTCCTCTCCGTCCTCACCTTCGACGACCTGGACGAGGCGGTACGACTCGCCAACGCCACCGAGTACGGCCTCGCCGCCGGCCTGTGGACCTCCGACCTGTCCACCGCCCACAAGGTCTCCCGCGCGCTGAAGGCCGGCACGGTCTGGGTCAACTGCTACGAGGAGGGCGACCTGACCGTGCCCTTCGGCGGCATGAAGCAGTCGGGCAACGGGCGTGACAAGTCCGTGCACGCCATGGAGAAGTACACCGAGCTCAAGACGACCTGGATCCAGCTGTGACCCGCCCCTTGATAGCGATTCCCGCGCGCTTCTCCGCAACCACCTCCGCTCTGCGGTACGCCGCCGAGGTCAACGCCCGCGCGCTGATCGAGGCGGTGTGGCGGGCCGGCGGCGAACCGGCGAGCATCCACCCCGACACCTCCGAGGTCACCACCCGCCTCGCCCGCTTCGACGGCGTCCTGCTCCCCGGCGGCGGCGACCTGGCCCCGCACCGCTACGGCGCCACCGACACCCACGACACCGTGTACGACGTAGACGACCTCCAGGACGCCTTCGACCTCCAACTCGCGCGTACAGCCCTGGACTTGGGCCTGCCCCTGCTGGCGATCTGCCGCGGCCTCCAGGTCGTCAACGTCGCCCTCGGCGGCACCCTGCACCAGGACATGGGCGGCCCGGAGCGCGAACACCGGCACTTCGTGCACCCGGTGGCAGTCCAGTACGGCACCCTGCTCGAGCAGGCGGTCGGCGCGCAGAAGGTGGAGGCGTCCTGTTACCACCATCAGCGGGTGGACCGCCCCGGCACGGGCCTCGCAGTCACCGCGCGGGCCGCGGACGGCACCGTGGAGGGACTCGAACTCCCCGGCTGCCGTGGGTGGTTCACGGCCGTTCAATGGCACCCGGAGGACACCGCCCACGAGGACGCGGCGCAGCAGGGCCTCTTCGACGCCCTGGTACGAGCCGCCCGAGACGGGCAATGACGTCAGCCCCTTACGCTGCCCGAGGTCAGTCCGCCGACGATGAAGCGCTGGAAGACGGTGAAGACGCAGACCACCGGAATGCTGATGAGCGTGGCCGTGGCCATCAGGGCGCCCCATGACGTGCCGTGCTGTCCGACGAAGGAGTTGAGCAGGACGGTGACGGGCTGGACGTCGGGCCCCTGGGTGAGCGTGAGGCCGAACAGGAATTCGCCCCAGGCGATGAGGAAGGACAGACCGGCCGCCGCGACCACTCCGGGCACCATGAGCGGAAGGACGACACGCAGCAGCACACCCGGCAGTCCGCAGCCGTCGATCTCGGCGGCCTCCTCCAACTCGGGCGGCACGCTGCGCAGTACGGGACGCAGCACGATCACCGTGAAGGGGAGCGTGAGCGTCGTGTCGGCGAAGATCAGGCCCAGGTAGGTGTCGGCGAGACCGGCCCGGCGTTCCAGGATGAACAGGGGTGCAGCCAGCACGATGGCGGGTGGCAACTGCGCAACCAGGAGCGCGAGCACCATGGCCCCCGAACCGCGCATCCGGATCCGGGCGAGCGCGTAGGCGAGCGGAACGCCCAGCAGCAGGGTCAGCGCCACGACCCCGCAGGAGATCACCAGGCTGTTGAGCAGGGCCCTGGTCAGTCCCGCATAGCCCAGTGCCGTCGAGTAGTTCTCGCCGGTGACGGGAGCGGGCACCCACTGCGGGCTCGGGGCCTCGATGCGGTCCGGCCGGGTGAGGCTGGTCTTCGCCATCCAGTACACCGGCAGCAGGAAGGCCGCCGTGATCACCGTGGCGATCGCGGTGAGCAGCCAGGGGTGGCGTGGTGGTTTCATACGGCGCCTCCTGCCGCGTTCATACGGCACCGCCCGCCGACGCCTCTTCCTCGCGCCGCAGCCGTCGTACGTAGAACACGCCCGCGAGCAGCGGTACGACGAGCAGCAGCAGGCCGGCGGCGGCGCCCTCGCCGAACCGGAAGAACGTGAAGAAGACCTCGTAGACGTAGAGGGAGAGCACGCGGGTGGCGTCGACGGGGCCGCCGCCCGTCATCACGAAGACGAGGTCGAAGACCTTGAAGGTGTAGACGAGGCCGAGGAGCAGGACCGTCACCGAGACCGGCCGCATCAGCGGGAGCGTGATGTGGCACAAGCGCCGCCAGGCGCCCGCGCCGTCGAGGGCGGCGGCCTCGTGGAGTTCGGGGTCGATGGTGTGCAGTCCGACCAGGAGCAGCAGCATGTTGAAGGGCACGCCGACCCAGACGTTGGCGAAGACGACGCCCGCCAGGGCGGTGGACGGGTCGGTGAGCCAGTCGTGGGACAGGGCGCCCAGGCCGATCGCTTCGAACAGGGCGTTGTAGGCGCCGGACTCCGCGTCCAGCAGCCAGCGGAAGAGGGTGCCGCTGACCACGGGCGGGAGCAGCCAGGCCACCAGCAGGAGCGAGCGCAGCAGACCGCCCAGCGGGAACGGGCGGGCGAAGAGCAGGGCCAGGGCGAAACCGATGGTGAACTGGAGCAGCAGTGAGCCGAGGGTGAAGATCAGCGAGAGGCGTACGGAGTGCCAGAAGGCCGGGTCGTCGACCACGGTCCGGTAGTTGTCCAGGCCGTTGAACCGCTCGGTCCCGCCCAGCAGTTGGCCCAGGTCGACGTCGTGGACGGACGTCCACACGTTGTAGAGGAGCGGGTAGGCCAGGAAGAGGGCGAGGAAGGCCATTCCCGGGAGGCAGAACAGGTAGCCCTCGCGTCGGCGGCGTGCGGACGGAGACAGAGGCCGGCTCATCGGTCGCCCAGAGCTTTGTCGATCTTGACGGCCGCGGCCTTCGCCGCCGCGGAGGGGGACGCGGACCCGGCGAGTACGGCCTGTTCCGCCTCCGCGACGGCCTGCGAGGCCTCGGCGTAGTGCGGTCCGTACTGACGCGGGCGGGCCAGCGGCAGCTGGCTGAGGAAGAGCCGCAGGGCCGGGTCGGACGCCCAAGTGCCCTGGTTGGCAAGGTCCTTGCGGGCGGGCAGTTCACCGAACGACTCCAGGTAGGGCACCAGCACCGACGGGCGCTGCGTGTACTCCAGGACCTCCCATGCCTTGTCCACGTGCTTGCTGTTCGCCATCACCACCCAGTTCTCCCCGCCCAGGCAGGTGGCGGCCTCCTTGTCGCGGGGCAGGGCCACCACGTTCCACTCGAAGGCCGCCTTCTTCAGGGTGGGGATCTGCCAGGGGCCGTTGATCTGCATCGCGGCGCGCTGGTTGAGGAAGCGTGTGTTGGCGTCCTGCTGGGTCCAGCCCACGCACTGTTCGGACAGGGAGCCCTTGGCGATCAGGCCGTCGAGGAAGGACAGCGCGGTGGCGCCGTAGGTGGCGAAGGTGTCCAGGTCACCGCCCGCCTGCCACAAGAACGGCAGGAACTGGAAGACGCCTTCCTCCGTCTTGATCGCGCTCAGTGCCAGGCCGTAGCGGTTGCCGCTGGTCAGCCGGTGGGCGGCGGAGGCCAGTTCGTCCCAGGTGGTGGGGGGTTTCAGGCCTGCGGACTTGAGCATCGCGGTGTTGTAGTAGAGGGCGAGGCAGTTGCTGTTGTTGGGGATGCCGAGGGTTTTGCCGCCGACCTGGCAGCCGTCCCAGGGGCCCTTGTAGTAGTCGTCGGCCTGTCCCCATTTCTCGACCCTGGCGGTGAGGTCGGCGAGCAGATGGTTGCCGCCCAGGGTGTTCATGGCGACGTTGTCGACGATGGCGATGTCCGGCAGGTCGCCGGAGATGGCGCCCAGGGTGATCTGCCGGTCGAGGTCCGCGAACGGGAAGGTCCGCCGCTCGATCTTCACGTCGGGGACGCCTGCCTCGATGTCCCTGATCAGGCGGTTCATTCCGGGCTGGAAGTTGTCCAGGGTGAAGTAGTCCCACCAGGTGAGGGTGACCGGGCCCGACTCGGCCGAGCTGCAGGAGGTCAGGGCTGTGCCGAGGCCGAGGGCAGCCGCTGTCGCTGCGGCGCCCGAGGTGCGCAGGAAGCCGCGGCGGTCGAGGGGGTACGGCATGGACTGCTCCCGGGGAGGGTCGGAGATCGGGGACACGGAGGACGACGTGCCAGAAACCGACGTATCAGAAATCCATGTCGAAATCGGGGAAATCGTGCTCGGGTTCCGAACCCGGCACGGGACGGCAGCGGCCCGTGCTGGCGCGCAGGGTGATCAGGGGTTTCAGCAGGACGTGCCGGGGAGGCGAGTCGGGTGAGCGCAGCCGCTGCATCATCAGGTCGACGGCGACCCGGGTCATCTCCTTGGCGGGTATCTCGGCGGCGGTGAGCGCCGGGGTCACCTGCTCGGCCCAGGGGCTGGCGGCCACGCCGACGACCGAGAAGTCGCGCGGCACGCTGCGGCCGTGCCGGGTGAGGCCGCGGTAGACGCCCTCCAGGGCCGCCTCGTTCAGGGTGACCAGGGAGGTGGTCATGGGGTCGTCCAGCAGGATTCGTTCCACGACCTGCTCCCCCGAGGCGAGGTCGTCGCCGCAGAGATGGGCGCGGGGGGTGAGCAGGAGCTTCTTCATCGCTTCGGTGTAGCCCTCGTCGCCGAGCCGCGCGAACCCGTACCCGCTGTTGAACAGCTGCTCGGACCGGTTGACGAAGGCGATCCTGGTGTGTCCCAGGTCGGCGAGGTGCTGGACGCAGCCGCCGGCCAGACCGGCGAAGTCCAGGTCGACCCAGCCGGACTGGTCGGCCCGGTGGTTGCGGCCGATGGCCACGAAGGGGAAGCCCTCCTCGGCCAGCCGCTCGACCCGGTCGTCCTCCCGGCGGATCTCCATGACGATCACGCCGTCGACCCGCCGGTCGCTGATCATCCGCAGGAACGAGGGGTCGTCGGGCCGGTCGCCGGGTGAGAGCAGCAGGTCGTAACCGTGGGCGGTGGCGGCTTCGGCGACCCCGCCGACGAAGGCGAGCTGCATGGTGGTGTAGTCGCGGTTGCGTCCGGCCGGCGGGTACAGCAGTCCGAGCGTGTGGGTTCCGCTGCCGGAACGCTCGTTCTTGGTGCGCCCGGCCATGGTCAGCCGGCCGGGAGGGTCTGCTCGGCCCAGATGGTCTTGCCCACCGGGGTCTGCCGGGTGCCCCAGCCCTGGGTGAGCTGGGCGACCATGTGCAGCCCGCGGCCGCCCTCGTCGTAGGTGCGGGCCCGGCGCAGGTGCGGGGCGGTGTTGCTGGCGTCGGACACCTCGCAGATCAGGGTCCGGTCCCGGATCAGCCTGAGGCCGATGGGGACGGCCCCGTAGCGGATGGCGTTGGTGACCAGTTCGCTGACCACCAGCTCGGTGACGAAGGTGGCGTCCTCGAGCCCCCAGAGGGCGAGTTGGCGGGCGGTCTGGGCCCTGGCGTCGGCGACGATCGCGGGGTCGGACGGCAGGGACCAGGCGGCGACCTGGTCGGCGTGCAGGGCGCGGGTACGGGCGAGGAGCAGGGCCACGTCGTCGGCGGGAGACTCGGGCAGCAGGGCCTTGAGGACGGTGTCGCAGGTGACTTCGAGGGAGGGGACGGGGGCGGCCAGCGCCTCGCAGAGCCGTTCGAGCCCGAGGCCGACATCGCGGTCGCGCGCCTCGATCAGGCCGTCGGTGAAGAAGGCGAGCAGACTACCCTCGGGCAGCTCCAGCTCCGTGGGCTCGAAGGGCAGCCCGCCGACGCCGAGCAGCGGTCCCGGGCTGAGGCGGACCACGCTGACCGTGCCGTCGGGCAGCAGCACGGCGGGCGGGACATGGCCGGCGCTGGCAAGGGTGCAGACCCGGGAGACGGGGTCGTAGACCGCGTAGAGGCAGGTCGCGCCGATCTCACCGCTGTCCTCCCGGATGCGGCCGTCGACGGTGTCGTCGTCCGAGGTGAGATGGATGACCAGGTCGTCGAGGTGGGTGAGGAGTTCGTCCGGGGGCAGGTCCACATCGGCGAGGGTGCGCACCGCGGTGCGCAGCCGTCCCATGGTGGCGGAGGCGTGGATGCCGTACCCGACCACATCGCCGACGACGAGGGCGACGCGGGTGCCGGACAGGGGTACGACGTCGAACCAGTCGCCGCCCACTCCGGCACCCCGGCCGGCCGGCAGATAGCGGTACGCCACCTCGACGGCCGCCTGTTTGGGCAGGTCACGGGGGAGCAGACTGCGCTGGAGGGTGAGGGCGTTGGTGCGTTCGCGGGTGTAGCGGCGCGCGTTGTCCACGCCGACGGCCGCCCGGCCGGCGAGCTCCTCGGCGAGGATCAGATCGTCCTGCTCGAAGGGCGGGGAGCCTTCGGTCCGGACGAAGACCGCGACCCCGAGGGTGATGCCGCGGGCGCGCAGGGGGGTCGCTATGACGGAGTGGATTCCGTACGTCTGAACCGCCGCGGTGCGCGACTCGTGCCCGGCGATCCAGCGGGCGAAGTCGGGATCGTCGGCGCCGCTGAGCACCGGCCGCCCGCTCGTCAGGCAGCGCGCGGGAGGCGAGAACGGGGGGTAGGCGTCGATCCCGCCGAGGTCGACGGCCGCGTCGGGCACCACTTCGCCCCTGGTGGCGGACCGGTGGGCGACCCTGCGGAGCACCACGGTCGCCTCGACCGGGCCGGGTACCGGTTCCTCCCCGCGCAGCACGGAGTCGAGCAGGTCCACGCTGGCGAAGTCGGCGAGCCGAGGGACGGCGAGAGCGGCGAGTTCCTGGGCGGTGCGGGTCACGTTCAGGGTGGTGCCGATGCTGGTGCCCGCTTCTTGCAGCAGGGCGAGCCGCTGCCGTGCCGAGTGCTGGTCGCTGCTGTCGAACGCGGCGGTGCCCACGCCGACGACCTCACCGGTGGCGGGGTCCCGGACCGGCCAGAGCTCGACGATCCAGGCCCGGTGACGCGCGGAGGCGGAAGCGGGGGCGGGGCCGGAGGACGGCTCCGGGGCGAAGCGCTCGTACCGCATCGGCGTGGCCTCGTCGGCGACCCGGCGGACGCAGCGCAGGAAGCCCTCGTCCGCGGGGGCCGCCCCGAGCGGGGCCCTGCCCGCCCCGGAGACGTGCTCGCCGCCCTTCGCGGCCGCGTTCAGGTGCCACGAGCGGGAGGCGGTGGAGTAGGCGGAGAGTGCGATCGAGGCCTGTGCGAACGCCCACTCCACCATGGTCCGGTCGTGCCGGGAATCGGCGGGAGTAGTGGTGACGGCGACGACGAACCCCTGGGGTGTGCCGTCACCGCCCAGCGACGGATGGGCGTGCAGGGTCACTTCGACACGGTGGCCGTCCCGGTGCCGCAGTGCCGCCGTGCCACTCCATTCCTGGGAGCCGGTGAGGGCGAGCCCCGCCGCCTGGGGAGCCTCCCGGCCGAGCAGCAGATCGGCCGCGGCACGTCCTACGACGTCCGGGGCGCGGTGGCCGAGCAGCCGCCGGGCGCCCTCGCTCCATCCCGTGACGATGCCGCCCAGGCTGACGGTGACTGTCGCGACCTCGGCTGACCACCTGCGGTGACCGTCTCCCTGATCGTAAGTGGCCATTCTTGCTCTATTCGCGCGGTGAGGGTCCTCACAGACCCAGCGTGCGCGTCGCGCCGGAATCGGACAAGTCAGATGAAGTCGGCAAGGCACGGTCGTCGGAGCGTCACGCGCGCAGCCGCCGCAGGGCCCGTGCCGCGGCATGGGCCCCGCACATTCCGTGTGCGCCCGCGCCCGGCGGGGTGGCCGCGGAGCACAGATAGTGGCCGGGCACTCCGGTGTCGTAGGGCTGCAGGGTGGGGCGTGTGCCGAGGACGAGCCGGTGGATGTCCATGGCGCCGGTCATGATGTCGCCGCCGACGTAGTTGGGGTTGTACTCGGCGAACCCGGGCGTGGTGCGCACCGCGGTGCCGATGATGCGCTCCCGGAAGCCGGGCGCGAACCGCTCGATCTGGGCGATGATCGCCGCGGTGGCGTCGCCGGTGTAGCCGTTCGGGACGTGGGCGTACGACCACACGGGGTGGACGTCGCCGGCCGACCGCGACGGGTCGGCCAGGTACTGCTGCCCGACCAGGACGAACGGCCGCTGCGGCATCCGCCCGGTGTGGATGTCCCGCTCCGCGGCCGCGATCTCGGCGTAGGTGCCGCCGAGGTGCACCGTGCCGGCCCGCCGTGCCGCCTCGGCCCGCCAGGGGACTCCGCGCTCGACCGCGAAGTCGACCTTGAACGCGCCCGGTCCGTAGCGGTAGCGCCGGTAGGCGCGGGCGATCCGGGGCGGCAGCAGAGCGCCGAGGATGTCGGCCAGGGCGGTGGGCGCCACGTCCCACAAGGTCACGTCCGCGCGCGGGAGTTGCGCGACCGACCGCACCCGTACCCCGGTCTCGATCGTCCCGCCGAGTTCGCGCAGCAGCGCCGCCAGCGCGTCGGTGATGCGGCGCGAGCCGCCCTCGGCCACGGCCCAGCCGTAGCAGTGGCCCGCGGTGACGATGCCCAGCCCGATGCTCGCGGTCAGCGGCCGCTGCAGGGGGTGGAAGGCGTGCGCGGCGACCCCGCCCCACAGCCCTCTGGCCTGCTCGGTCCTGAACGCCTTCGCCAGCAGGGAGGCGGGGGCGAGCGCGGGA
This sequence comes from Streptomyces sp. NPDC001401, assembly GCF_042895385.1. Taxonomy (NCBI): domain Bacteria; kingdom Bacillati; phylum Actinomycetota; class Actinomycetes; order Kitasatosporales; family Streptomycetaceae; genus Streptomyces; species Streptomyces sp. NPDC001401. The sequence goes on along the minus strand of NZ_JBIAWI010000007.1, from coordinate 93,227 downwards.
ACGCCGAAGCGGGCGAGGCGGACGGGATGCCGGGGCAGGCGCAGGAGCGGGCCCATGATGTCGTCGCCGAAGGAGTCGTACGCCGTCGAAGGGCCCTCGAACAGCCGCCGCCAGGTGCGGCCGTCGGCGCCGAGACCGGCGGCGGTCTCGGCCACCGAGCGGTGCAGCACCCCGGCCGTGCCGCCGTCGAGCGGATGCGCGCAGTCGATCTCCGGCCACGCCCACCGCAGCCCGTATCGGTCGAGGCCGAGCTCGTTCAGGAACGGCGAGCCGACGGCCATGGGGTGGATGGCCGAGCAGTGGTCGTGCAGCAGCCCCGGCACGATCGCCTCACCGGAGCGGGTGCCGCCGCCGATCCGGTCGGCCGCCTCCAGCACCGTGACCCGCAGGCCGGCGCGGGCCAGGGCGACGGCGGCGGCCAGTCCGTTGGGCCCGGCGCCGACGACGGTCGCTGTACTCATCCCACTCCGTCCGTTCGGCCTGTCGCACATTGTTCGAAACCTCTTGACGCTGCACAGGACGCCGATTGACACTCTCGCAACACGACGTCACCTCCACGTAACACCAGGTCCGCAGCGAACGCGCTGTCGGCCCGCTCCAGCTTGCCCGCATCCCGCCTGACTTTCCGTCATCAGCCATGTCTCAGCAGGGAATCCCGACATGACGCACAGCGCACGACTTCGCGGCCGCGCGAGACGCCTGGCGGGTCATCTCGCCGGACTGACCGCAGCCACGCTGCTCCTGACCCTCGCCGGACCCGCCCTCCCCGCCCAGGCGGCACAGACCGCCGAAGCCTCGGACCTCACCGACGGCCTGGCCCTGTGGTACAAGCTCGACGCCGGCTCCGGGACCACCGTGAACGACGCCTCGGGCAACGGCCGCGACGGCACGGTCAACGGCACCGCCGACTGGTCGGCGTCGGGTCAGGGGCTCGCCTTCAACGGGTCCGACACCTACCTCAAGGTGCCCGACGACGTCATGAAGGGGATGGACTCGATCACCGTCTCCCTGGACGTGCTCATCGACTCCGCGCAGACCACTCCCTACTTCCTCTACGGCTTCGGCAACTCCAGCGGCAGCAGCGGCAACGGCTACCTGTTCACGACCGGCAACTCCCTGCGCACCTCGGTGGCGACCGGCAACTGGTCGACGGAACAGACCACGAAGCCGTCCGACTCCCACAACCTCACCCGCGCGGTCTGGAAGCACCTCGCCTACACCCAGACCGGCACCACGGGCGTGCTCTACGAGGACGGCGTCGAGGTGGGCCGCAACACGTCGGTGACCATCACCCCCGGCGCGATCGGCTCCGGCACCACCACCGCCAACTACATAGGCAAGTCCGTGTACTCCGGCGACAAACTCTTCAAGGGCCGGATCCGCGACTTCCGCGTCTACGACCGCGCACTGGCCGGCTCGGAGGTCGAGCAACTCGCCCTCCCCGTCGACACGCAGGGCGTCGCCGACGACAAGGCGGCCCTGAGCCTCGGTGACACCAGTGCCGTCACCGCCGACCTGGACCTGCCGAAGACCGGCACGGCGGGCGGCTCCACGATCAGCTGGGTCAGCGACAACACCGCTGTCGTCTCCGACTCCGGCAAGGTGACCCGCCCGGCCGCCGGTTCACCGGACGGCCACGCCACCCTCACGGCGACCCTGAAGAAGGGCACGGTCACCGACACCCGGACCTTCGAGGTCACGGTCCTGCCCGACTTCGACGACGCCACCGCCACCCGGCAGGCCGCCGACGCGCTGAGCGTCCACAACCTCGACGACGCACGCGGCAACCTCACCCTCCCGACGAGCGGTTCGTACGCCACGACGGTCACCTGGTCCTCCACCGCCCCGGACGTCGTCTCCGCCGACGGTGTGGTCCACCGCCCCGCGCACGGCGCCGGCGCCACCACCGTCGACCTGACCGCCACCGTCACCAAGGGCGAGGCGACCGCGACCCGCACCTTCACCGCACACGTGCCCGAACTGCCCGCCAAGGCAGCCCTCAAGGGCTATATGTTCAGCTACTTCACCGGCGAGGGCACCGCGGACGGCGAACAGATCTACAACGCCCTCAGCAAGGGCAACGACCCCTTGCACTGGCGGGAGTTGGACGACGGCAAGCCGGTCCTGACCTCCACGCTCGGCGAGAAGGGCCTGCGCGACCCGTTCATCATCCGCTCCCCCGAGGGCGACAAGTTCTACCAGATCGCCACCGACCTCAGGATCTACGGCAACGGCGACTGGGACGCCGCCCAGCGCACCGGCAGCAGGTCCATCATGATCTGGGAGTCCACCGACCTGGTGCACTGGACGAACCAGCGGCTGGTGAAGATCTCCCCCGACAGCGCGGGCAACACCTGGGCCCCGGAGGCGTTCTACGACGCGAAGCGCGGCGAGTACGTGGTCTTCTGGGCGTCGAAGCTGTACGACAACGCCGACCACACGGGCGACACGTACAACCGCATGATGTACGCCACCACCCGCGACTTCTACACCTTCAGCGAGCCCAAGGTGTGGATCGACCGCGGCTACTCGGTCATCGACTCCACGATGATCCAGCACGACGGGACGTACTACCGCCTGTCCAAGGACGAGCGGAACAACACCTCCTCCACCCCCAACAGCAAGTTCATCTTCCAGGAGAAGAGCGACTCGATCCTGGGCTCCTGGGACCCGGTCGCCGAGGGCATCGGCAAGGGCGCGATGAGCGCGGCCGAAGGGCCGCTGGTGTTCAAGTCCAACACCGAGGAGAAGTGGTACGCCTTCCTCGACGAGTTCGGCGGCCGCGGCTACATCCCGTTCGAGACAACGGACCTGGCCTCCGGCAACTGGACCCCGTCCACCGGCTACGACCTGCCGGCCAAGCCCCGCCACGGCACCGTCCTGCCGGTCACCCAGGCCGAGTACGACCGCCTGCTGCGCGCCTACCAGCCCGATCAGTTGGTGGAGAGCGTCGAGGGCGTGAAGGTGAGGACGAAGACCGGTCAGGCCCCGGTCCTGCCGGCCACCGTGATCGCGAAGTACGCCGACGGGGTGGACCGGCCCACCGCCGTCACCTGGGACGACGTCCCCGCGTCGGCCTACGCGCAGGCCGGCACCTTCACCGTGACCGGCAGCCTGCCGGACGGCGCCGCCGTCCCCGTACAGGCCGAGGTGACCGTGTCGGAGGAGGGCGCCGACGTCCCGGCCGACCTGCTCCTGCACTACGACTTCGACGAGACGGGCGGCAGCATCGCCCACGACTCCAGCGGACACGGCTACCACGGCACCTACGTCCGCACGCCCGGCTTCGGCACGGGCGTGGAGGGCGGCTCGTTCAAGATGTCGGGGGACGCGTCGAGTTCGCCGTATGTGAAGATCCCGAACGGGGTCCTGAAGAACGCCGACAGCGTGACCGTGTCGACGTACGCCAAGTGGAAGGGCGGCGACAGCTTCCAGTGGCTGTTCGGGCTCGGCCCGGACAGCAACAAGTACCTCTTCGCCACCCCGTCCAACGGCGGCTCCAGCCTCTACTCGGCGATAACGAAGGCCAGTTGGTCGGCGGAGTCGAAGCTGACGGCCGGCTCGCAGCTCACGCCCGGCGAGTGGCGGCACGTCACCGTCACCCTCGACGGCTCGACCGGCACGATGGTCCTCTACGTCGACGGCATCGAGGCGGCCCGCACCACGACCACCATCAAGCCGTCCGAGCTGTACGACGCGAACAAGGACTACAGCGGCTACATCGGCCGCTCGCTGTACCCGGCGGACCCGTACTTCGGCGGCGAGGTCGACGACTTCCGCATCTACGACCGGGCCCTGTCGGCCGCGGAGGTCATGGAGCTCAGCGGCAACACGGCGGGCATCGCGCGCGCCACCGACCCGGCGCTGAAGGTTGACGCGATCATCGACAACGCGGACGGCAGGATCACGCTGCCGATGAAGGAAGGCACCGATCTCACCGCGCTGGCACCGGAGTTCACCCTGGCCCACGGCGCGGCGATCAGCCCCGCCTCGGGCAGCGTCCAGGACTTCAGCAAGCCGGTGACGTACGAGGTGACGGGCTCCGACGGCAAGAAGCGCACCTGGACGGTCTCGGCGCTCAACATGAAGAGCCCGGTCCTGCCGGGGCTGAACGCCGACCCGAACATCGTCCGCTTCGGCGACACCTTCTACATGTACCCGACCACCGACGGCTTCGACGGCTGGAGCGGTACGCAGTTCAAGGCGTACTCCTCCACCGACCTGGTCCACTGGAAGGACCACGGCGTCATCCTCGACCTGGGTCCTGACATCTCGTGGGCGGACAGCAGGGCCTGGGCGCCGACCATCGCCGAGAAGGACGGGAAGTACTACTTCTACTTCTGCGCCGACGCGAACATCGGCGTCGCGGTCTCCGACTCGCCGACCGGACCGTTCAAGGACGCGCTCGGTCAACCGCTGCTGAAGGCAGGGCAGTTCAGCGGCCAGATGATCGACCCTGCGGTCTTCACCGACGACGACGGCCAGTCGTATCTGTACTTCGGCAACGGCCATGCGTACGTCGTCCCGCTGGGCGCCGACATGACGTCCATCGACACCTCGAAGGTCAAGGACATCACCCCGAGCGGCTACAACGAGGGCTCCTTCGTCATCAAGCGCAAGGGCACCTACTACTTCATGTGGTCGGAGAACGACACCCGGGACGAGAACTACCGGGTCGCCTACGCCACCGGCTCCTCCCCCACCGGCCCCTGGACGAAGCAGGGCGTGATCCTGTCGAAGGACCTTTCCCAGGGCATCAAGGGCACCGGCCACCACAGCGTCGTACACGTCCCGAACACCGACGACTGGTACATCGCCTACCACCGCTTCGCCATCCCCGGCGGCGACGGCACCCACCGTGAAACCACCATCGACAAGATGGAGTTCGACTCCGACGGCCTGATCGAGAAGGTCGTCCCGACGCTCACGAGCATCGACCCGGTCACCATCGTCCACGCGGGCCCGGACGCCACCGGCGCGGAGGGCGACGCCATCCCGCTCGCCGGCACCGTCTCCGGGGCCGGCGCGCCCAAGTGGACGGTCGAGAACGGAGCTCCCTGCACGGTCACGGACCCCAACGCGGCCCGGACCACCGTCACTTGCACCGACAACGGCACCTTCAAGCTCACCCTGACCGGCGGCCGCAGCACCGACACCACCACGGTCACGGTCTCCAACGCGGCCCCGTCGATCACCTCGGCGACAGGTCCGGCCGCCCCAACTCCCGTTGGACAACGCGTAGTTGTCACCGCCGCCTTCACCGACCCGGGCACATCCGACAGCCACACCTGCACCATCGGCTGGAAGGACGGCACCGACCCGGCATCCGGCAGGCTCACCGACTCCGGTGGCGACTGCCGCGCCGAGCACGTCTACGCCACGGCGGGCATCCACCGCCCGGTGATCACCGTCTCCGACGACGACGGGGGTACGGACAGCACGACGCTCCCCGAGGTGATCGTCTACGACCGTGACGCCGGTCCGGCGTTCGGTGCCGGCACGATCACATCACCGCCCGGCGCCTACGCGGCCGGGCCGGGGCTGACCGGCAAGGCGGCGTTCGCCTTCGCCGCCCGGTACCGGAAGGGCGCCAACACCCCCACCGGCGAGGCCACCTTCGCCTTCGGCGCCGCCCGGTTCACTTTCCGCTCCACCGGCTCCGACTGGCTCGTGATCAGCGGCTCCCGGGCCGTCTACCAGGGCTCCGGCACGGTCGACGGCAGCGGTGGCTACGGGTTCCGTATCACCGCCACCGACGCCCCGGACACGTACCGCATCAGGATCTGGAAGAAGTCCACCGGCGACGTCGTCTACGACAACCAGGGCGGGACGAGGACCAGCGGCACCGTGACCGTCGGGGACCGCCGGCACTAGGGCCCGTCCGGCAGATCCTGCCGGACGGGCCCCTGGTCCCGAGGGGGCTCAGCGCTTGAGCGTGAAGGTGAAGTCGCCGGAGAGCTTGCCGCTCAGCCGGACTGCCGAAACGAGCTTCCCCTCGGTGATCAGTCTCTCGGCCTCGGCCCGCGAAAGACCGCAGCCTTCCGCGATCAGCCGTACCGGCCGGACCGGGATCCGCGCGGCAAAGCGGACCGATACATCGATCGCATCGCTCACCTCGCGGTCCAGGTGATCCGATCCGCCGGTGTCGAGGCGCCAGGCGTTGTCCCAGTCGAGGGCGATGCGATTACGGCGCTGCACGACCGGATCCTGGAGCAGCTCGGCTGCCAGGCCCGGGTCGTTGTCATGCAGCCGGTCCAGCAGCTCAGGCCGTACAGAGCGCACGTGCATCCGCTCCAGGACCGTGAGCTTCGCCGTTTCCCCGCAAGAGGTGCAGAGCACGAGGAGCCAGGCATCGAGAAGCTTGTGGTTGGCGTTGACGCGAAATTTGCCGTTCGCCCGGAAGCGCTCGGACGCGCAGGTGTGGCAACGACGGAGGACAAGCGGCAGGCAGGTGGGCATGACAACCCAGTTGTTGAGCACAGAAGTACACCGGTTCCAGTGAGAAGACCGCAGCAAAAAGAAGCGCGGCGCAGATGCGCGACGCGCGACCAATCAGCACTCGGGGGGTCTCACAGGGTGTACAACGGCACGTCCTTACCTGGGCGACTCGGCTCGGCAGCACGGTAACGGCGCACAGCGGTGACGCTCCACTGGTTTTCGAGCGCCTCACCACCAGGGCTGCGCCGAGCCAGTCCAAGGCATCCGCGCGGGCCCGCGCCCCAACTCACCGCCGGCTTCTGTTGATTGACCGATCAAACCTGGTCACAAGTCTAGGGACGCAGCATGCCCCGAGCGTAGTCTGAGACACCATGGGGGAACTGCGTGCGGACTGGAGACTCAGGCTGCGGCGCGAGGGCGCTCACGGGCCCATCTGTGGCGCCGGTGTGCTTGTCGACCAGCACACGGCACTGACCTGCGCACATGTCGTGGACCGCCCGGACGCCGTGATGTGGGTGGAGTTCGCCGAGAACGGCGACCTGGAACCGGTGGCCGCACGCGTCCTGCCCGGCGGCTGGCTGCCGGACGGCGAGAGCGGCGAGGACGTGGCCGTGCTGCGCCTGGACAGCCCGCGCCCGCAGGCGCGCCCCGCCCCGCTGGAACGCACACTGCGGGGCGGCATGGAGGTGTACGCGACCGGCTACGCGGTGGGCTTTGACGACGGCATGAACCTGTGGGGGCGGATCAGCGGGGCCAGCGGCGATCTGGTGCAGCTCGACGCCGTCACCAAGGCGGAAGTGGTGCGCAGGGGCTTCAGCGGCGCCGCCGTGTGCACCCGGCCCTACGAAGGGCATCCGGCGCGCGTGGTCGGCCTCGTCGTCAGCTGGCGCGGCGACACGAGCGAGCCGCTGCCCGAGAGGAACCGGCTCGCCTTCTCGTATCTGATCCCCATCGAGCGCATCGCCGAACTCTCCCCGCTCGTCGATGAGTTGAGCGGCTCGTCCGCATGGGATCGTGCCTTCGAGAAGCGGTCGATCCGGTGGTTCGAGGACCCGGACGAGGATCCGGTGAAGATCACCGTGGTGACCCCGGGCAGCGGCAAGGACCGCTCGCTGCGCCATCTGCAGCACCGCGCCCACGTCGTCCATCGCGGCGGCTCGAGCAGGCCGGAGCTCGCCGACCACGCCCTGGAGCAGATCACCTTCCCGGCCGGCGAGTACCTGGCGTACTGGTACTGGCTGCTGGGCACCAAGCCCCAGCCCGCGCACGCGGCCGACCGCGCGCCCGTCCGCCCGGTCGCGGTCCTCGTCGACGGCCTCGACGAGGAACCCGAGCCGGGCCCCCTGATCGAACTCCTGGTCCGATTACGGGTGCTCGGCTTCCGGCTGCTGCTCGTCTTCCGCCATGAGGGCGGCACCGGCTGGAACGCGGCCCGCGACCAGCTCCTGCGGCCCGCGCTCCTGGCCCATGCGGACACGCTGATCACCCGTCTGCAGGACGAGGAGTTCGGCCGCGCGATCCGCCGCGACGTCGTCGACAGCGCCTCCCTCAGCCGCGCGACCGAGACGGCCGATCAGCGCCGGCGTGAACTCCGCCTGATCGAAGTGCTCAAGGATCCGCACGAGCGACTCTCCCGGCTGCGTGGGCTGATCAAGACTCTCCGTGCCGATCTGCGGCACCACGGAGGCCAGGCATGAGGGGCTCGGCCCGGCCCGGGCAGCGGAGGAGGACGAGAGGATGACGGCCTGCCCGCACCGGCGTTTCAGCGGAGCCCCCTGCGGCGGCACCGTGCTGCCCACCGGCTACTGCTCCGACTGCGGCCGTGCGGAGAACGCCCCGGAGCTGCCCGAACTGCCCAAGGCCCCACAGGACTTGGGTCCCCGCGAGCTCCTCGCGCTGCCCGAGCGCGCGCCGAGCTCCCCTGAGGAACGCCTCATCGACCCCGAAGCACCACTGCGCATCACCATGGCCTGCTCGGCCGCCGAATGCGGCATCACGTTCGCCCCGCCCTACACCGAGGGCCCGGTGCCGGCCGAGGGGCACTGCCCCGTCTGCGGCACGCCCTACTCGTACCGTCCCGAACTCGCCGAGGGCGACAAGCTGCGCGACCAGTACCGGATCATGGGGCCCATCGCGCACGGCGGCCAGGGCTGGGTCTACCTCGCCGAGGACACCCATCTCGGTGACGTCGTCGCCGTCAAGGGACTGCTCAACCGCTACGAGCACGACGGCGCCCGGCTCGCCGACGTCGAACGCCAGAACCTCGTCGCGATCCGCCACCCCCGCATCGTGCAGATCCGCGACTTCGTCGCCCGCAGCGACGACGGTCAGGTCACCGGCGGCTACATCGTCATGGACGACGTCGGCGACGGCACCCTCGAGAAGGTCGTCGAAGAGACCCGGCGCGGCGAGACGGTCCTCGACATCGAGCACGTCGCCGCGTACGGCTGCCAGATCCTCGAGGCCTTCGTCCATCTGCACGCCGGCAGCGAACGGGTCTTCGTGTACGGGGACATGAAGCCCTCGAACGTCGTGCACCACGAGGACGGCGTCAAGGTCATCGATCTCGGCGGCATGCGCGAACAGGGCCAGAGCCGGCCCCCTGCCCATGTCACGCCGCCGTACATGGCGCCCGAGACCGCGTTCTCGGCCGGACCCACCGTCGCCCACGACCTGCACACCGTCGGCGTCACCCTGCGGGAACTCGGGACCTGGGCCGTCGCCGAGGTACCGGGTCTCGGCACCGCCTCCTTCTGGAAGGTCGTCGAGCGAGCCGTGCGACCCGACCCGGGCAAGCGCTTCGCCGACGCCCGGGAGATGGCCGGCCAACTGCGGGGCGCGCTGCGGGAGATCCGGGCGCTGCGCGGCAAGAGCGACCCGCCCGAGCCCTCCGACTACTTCCGGCCGTCCCCGCAGCTGCTCGGCGCCCGGCTCGGCACGGTCCCGGGCATCGAGCACTGGCTGGAGCGCCCGCGCCGCTTCCGGTACGAGCCACCGGTGGCCCCCGCCCTGGACCTGGGCGCCCCCACCCCCTCCGAGATCGCCCGCTGTCTGCCGGTGCCGAGGCGCTATCCGGGCGATCCGCAGACCGCGCGCTTCGAGGTGAGCAGCGGCTACGACCCGGGCCAACTCCTCGACCAGGAGGGCAAGGAGCCGCGCTCGGTGGAGATTGCCTGCACAATGTGCGCGTCCTGCTGGACCGCAACACGGAGGACGACCTGAACCGGGCCCAGCTGGAGCTCGACACCGCCGACTCCATCCCCGGGCCGTCCGCCGTGCGCCGGTGGCGGCTGGAGTGGCACCGCGCGCTGCTCGCGCTGCGCAGCGCCGGCCTCCACGCCGACCCGCGGCAAGTAGCCGAGGCCAGAACCCACTTCGCGCAGGTCCACCTCGAGCTGCCCGGCGAGTACGCGCCCAAACTGGCCCTCGCCTACTGCGGGGAGCAGCTCGGCGACGACCGGGCCGGGCCCACCGCCAAGGAGCTGTACGAGGCCGTGTTCGCCCGCAACCAGGCGCACGGCGGCGCCGCCCTCGGCCTGGCCCGGCTGGCGCTGCGCGCGGGCGACCGCAGGGCAGCCCTCGACGTGCTCGGCCGGGTCCGCCCCGGCACCCTGGACCACACCGTCGCCCGGATCGCCTCCCTGCGCATCCGCGCCGCCCGGCTGCCCGGAGACGGCGATCCTCCCCCAGACTTCGTCCGGGGGGACCCCCATCTCGCTTCGCTCGCCGCGCCGGCCGACGTCGACGCGGCGCTGGCCGAACTGGCCCGCCTCGTGCACCAGACACCCGGCGCCGGCGAGCCGAGCCTGTCCGAGGACGAGGCGCTGCGCCTGAGCACCGAACTGCACGAATGGAAACTGGACGCGCTGCGCAGCCTGAGCGACCGGCCCGGCCCTGCGGGAGGGGATGCCGGACGGCTGTACGCCCGCAGCCTGAGACGCATGAGCGCGCCGGAACGCGATCTGCGCAGACAGATGGAGTCGCACTACCGGCAACTGGCCGCACGCAACCGGGAGTCGGCCGCCGCCCACGAGCACCTGTTGGACCTCCTGCACGCGGTACGGCCTCAGACCGTGTTCTGACGGTCCGGCGGGCCGACGGGCCGACGAGCCGACGGGCCGACGGGCCGACGGGCCGACGGGCCGACCGCACGGCAACGACAGCGCGAACGGCGCCGAAGGGGAAGGAGCGGTGACGTACGGCATGAGCAGCCACACCCTGCCGCCACAGCCGGACATCCAGCTGCATGTCGGCCTCGACGGTGACCTGCGCCCGCACCGCAGCGCGAAGATCGAGGCACATCTGCAGGTCGACGTGGCCGCCGCCAGCGCTCCCGTCGACCTGCCCGCGGTCGAACTCGCCGTGATCATCGCGGTGGACGTCGCCGAGGCCAACCGGCCGGCCGTCCGGCACGCCCTGCCGGCCGCACTGCGCGCGCTGCCCGACGGCATCTCCTTCACCGTGCTCGGCAGCGGCCCCGAGCCGGTGCGGTGCTATCCGCGGGGCGATGCCGAGTGGGCCGTCGCCGACCACGCCCAGAAGCGCCGCGCCGTCTTCGCCGCGGGCCCGCTCCCGCTGCACCGGGACGGTCCGCGGCCCGCCGGGTACGCCGTCTGGGCGGCCAGGTCACGCGCCCTGCTCACCGGCCGCCCGCTGTCCGTACGCCATCTGGTGCTGATCACCGACGGCAGCAGCGCCCAGGGCGAGACCCGTCTCGAGGAGGAACTGGAGGCCTGCGCCGGGCAGTTCACCTGCGATGTGTTCGCCGTGGGCGCGGACTGGAACCCCGACCCGCTGCTGGCCCTCGCCGAACGGCTGCACGGCACCGCCGAGTTCGTGGACGAAGGGCTCGGCGCGGCTATCACCGGCGCCATCGAGCGGCTGCGCCGGGTGCACACTCCGCACCTGCCGATCGAGGTGACCGTGCGGCCCTCCGTGCGCCAGGTCTCGCTCAGCGAGAAGGCGCCCCGGCCGCGCCGCCTGGGCGGGCTGCTCCAGTCCGACCGGCCGCGCTGCTGGAGCTTCCCGACCTACCAGTGGCAGGAGCAGGGCAGGCGGGACTACCTGCTCACTCTTGTCGCCGACGCCGACGCCGACCCGCTGGAGACCGACCTGCAGTTCGCCATGGTCTCCATCGGCGATGTCCATGCCTCGGTCACCGCCCGCTGGCACCGCCCCGGGCCGCCCCCGGCCCACGCCTCGGCGGGCGCCGACAGCGTGCGTGCCCTGACCGACACCGCCGTCATGCGCAGTGCCCTGCGCCAAGGACTCGAGGCTCTCCAAAAGGGCCGACGGGAGGTCGCCGAACGCTACTTGGGGCAGGCCGCAAGCCTGGCGGTGCAGCACAACGCGGGGTGGGTGCTCGATGAGATCCGCGCGGTCGCCGACATCGAGGACGCTGCCGCGGGACGGGTCCGGCTGCGCACCCCCGTCGACGCCGGCGCCCTCGGCCCGAGGATCCTGCGCGCCGGGTCCTATCCCGGCGGAACCCTGATCGACACCGTCGTTGTGCGCCCCGGTCCGCGGTGCAGACACTGCTCCAACCCGGCCGGGAGCGAGGCCCGCTACTGCATCAGGTGCGGGAAGGAGCTGCTGTGACGAGCGGACGCACCGCCTCCCTGCCCGGATACTCCCCTGCCGCCTTCTGGCGGGGATGCCTGAGCCGCTGGCGGACCCGCCGGCTGCTGGAGGTGCACCTCCTGGCCCTGACGATGTGCGCGCTGGTGGCGGTGGGCGCCCTGCTGCTCTCCTACCACCAGACCCAGCGCGGTGCCGAGGCGCTCTCGTCCCGGGAGGCGCCGGCCGTACAGGGGCTCGCCGCGGCCCGGCTCGCAGTGCTGCGTGCCGACTGGGAGACCCAGGTCCTGCTGCACAAGGATCTCATCCACGTCGCGGGCTCGGGCGAGACCTACCGGTCCCAGCTCTCCGCCGCCGACCAGGGCCTGTCCCGGATCGCGGACCGGACGAACCAGGACCTCGGCACCGTCAACGGTCTGCTCGCCACCTACAGCAACTCGCTCAACCTCGGCACGTCCATGTACCGGGACCAGCCCCTCATGCAGGAGCAGAAACTCAAAGAGGCGCACTCGCTGCTCACCCGCCCGGGCGTGGGACTCGTGCCCCGGCTGAACCAACTGCAGCAGGCCCAGATGAAGCATGCCGAAGCCACCGCCGCCATGGGGTGGTTGCAGCGCAGCGGCTGGTGGATCGCCGAACTCGCCCTGGCAGCCCTGGCGTTGGCCCTGCTCTCTGCGCTGTTCGTGCTGCGCGACCGCTGCGGCCGCGACTGGAATCCGTACCTGCTCGCAGGCTTCGTCCTCACCGTGCTGCTCGCGGTCTTCCCGCTGCTGACGACGTCCTCCACCGAGGACGACCTCGACAGCGCGTTCAGGGACCTGCAGACGATCACCAAGGCCTCCCATCACGGCTGCTGCAGCGGGGGGCTGGACGGTGCGCAGCAGCAGGTCTCGGAGAAGTCCGAGGACGTCCGGCGGGAACTGGCCGACGACACCTGGACCGACAGGGTGTACCGGGGCACCTTGATCGGCGGCCTGCTGGTCGTCCTCCTGCCCGCGGCGGGGCTCGTGCTCCGGCTCGACAGCGACTACTGGAGGCGACGGTGACCCGGCGGTTCAAGGTGCTGGTGTTCGTCGTGGTACTGCTGCTGACCGCTGCCACCGGCATCGTGGTGGTGTGGGCGGAACGGGACGACCAGCAGCCGGTGACCATCCTCGGGACGTGGACCGGCACCCAGGAAAAGCAGTTCAAGGAGGTGCTGCAGGGCTTCGGAATCCCCTTCCGCTACCAGGGCACCGCAGCCCAACGCGAGGTGCTGCTCTCCAAGGTGCAGTCGGGGGAACCCCCGGACATCGTGATCATGCCGGGTATCGGCGAACTCGCCGAATACGCGGGCCAGAAGCGCCTCAAGCGACTGAACGACCTCTACGACCCCCACCAGTACGGCTCCCCCTGGAATGCGGCGAGCGCGGTCTCCCCGAACGTGTACTGGGTCCCGGTCAAGGCGGACCTGAAGAGCATCGTCTGGTACCGCCAGGGCCACAGGCCCGCCGACTCACCGGCGCGACTGCAGAGTTGGTGCATCGGCATGGGTGACGACGGCGCCTCCGGCTGGCCCGGCACCGACTGGATCGAGGACCTGGTGCTGCAGCACGCGGGCCCGGACATCTACGGAAAGTGGGCGCTGGGCAGGAAACCGGGCAAGGACAGGAAAACGACGTGGTGGACCAGCGCTCCGGTGCGCAACGCCTGGCAGGCATGGGCCGCTCTGCTCCAGCAGAACAAGGCGGCGGCCGCGCACGCCCTGCTCACCGATCACCGCGGCGCCCCGGGCAGCCCCGGGCTGCTGTTCGGCGGCTGGCGCGGATGCACCCTGGAGCACCAGGGCTCCTTCGCCCGCTCCTTCTACGGAGAGGCCGACTCGAAGCAGGCAGAGCTGATGGACTCCGCTCCGCTGCTGCCCGGAGGCCCGGGCCCGGTCCGGGCCCACGAGGTGACCGGTGACTTCGCCGCGCTGTTCAGCGACCGCCGCCCGGCCAAAGACCTGATCGAACGGCTGGCCTCCAAGGAGGGCCAGCAGAAATGGGCCGAGCTGGCGCACGTCTTCTCGGCGAACCGCCAGGTGAAACCAGAGGGCGGCCCGGTCGAAGGCGACATCGCCGAACGGCTGACCGGTGACGGCCCGCGCTGCCTGGACGCCTCGGACGTCATGGCACCCGCCGTGCGGGACGCCTTCTACGAGGCCGTCCTGCTGACCATCGCAAGGGCCGCCACCGGACAGGACCTCGACATCGGGGCTCTCCTCGACGACGTGCAGGCGGTGCAGAACGCACAACCCGGCAGAACCGCGGCACCGAAAACGGTCTGCAGCGCGCAGTGAGCGCGCCCGAATCCTGTGCACGCTCCCACACTCTCGTGCCTTCTCATCCGGCTTGCGCTTTGCATTGCCCATGACAATGGGCTCCTCTACTGTGCACGTTCTCAGCAGATGCATCGCGTCAACTCAACGCCGGGTCAAAGGGGATCGGGATGTCCGTGCACGGCTCCAGGCGCACCATGAAGGTCGCCGCCCTGCTCGCCGTGGCCGCCGCGCTGCCGGCGGCCATGCTCACCACGCCGACGAGCGCCGCCGCCGCGGGCTCGCTCAGCATGCTCGGCGCCGACGTCTCGACGGCACAGCGGGCACTCGACCTGGGCGCCAAGTACTACGACGCGAACGGCAACGCCAAGGACCCGCTCGACATCCTCAAGGGCGCCGGCGTGAACTACGTCCGCCTGCGGATCTGGAACAACCCGGCCAGCGGCTACAACAACAAGGCCAAGGTCCTGGCGTACGCGAAGACGGTCAAGGCGAAGGGCCTCAAGCTGCTGGTCGACTTCCACTACTCGGACACCTGGGCGGATCCCGGCAAGCAGTACAAGCCCGCGGCCTGGTCCGGCCACGGCATCAACCAGTTGCAGACGGACGTCTACAACTACACCTACGACGTCTGCAACAGCCTCAAGGCCCAGGGCACCACTCCGGACAGCGTGCAGATCGGCAACGAGATCAATGTCGGCATGCTGTGGGACGACGGCAAGGTGATCAACAACGACTTCACCAACCTCGGCCTGCTCCTCAAGTCCGGCTACAACGCGACCAAGGCATGCAACAGCGGCACCAAGGTGGTCATTCACACCGCGGACGCGGACAGCGACGCGCACGCCCGCTGGTTCTACGACGGCATCAAGGCCAAGGGCGTCAACTGGGACGTCACCGGGCTGTCCTACTACTGCATGTGGCACGGCACGCTGGCCAACATGGGCAGCGTCGTGTCCGACATGAAGTCCCGGTACGGCAAGGACGTGATCATCGCCGAGACGGCGTACCCGTTCACCACGGGGAACGCGGACGGCACAGCCAACTCGGTCACCTCCGGCTGCTCGGGCTACCCGCTCACCTGGCAGGGCCAGGCGGACAACTTCACCGCCGTGCAGAACACGGCCCGCAGCGCCGGCGCGATCGGCGTCTTCTACTGGGAGCCGACCTGGTACGCGGTCCCCGGCAACGGATGGGATCCCGCCGACATCAACAACAGCGGAGACGGCTGGGACAACATGGCCACCTTCAACTGGACCGGCCAGGTGAACCCGAACATCAAGTGGACGCCGTGACGAGTCTGCTCCCCTACCGCGCGAGTCCGGCCTGGTCGCAGGCGCGCCGGACCTCGCGGGTGCAGATCTCGCCGATGGTGTACACGCCGTCCTTGACGAGCGTCTGCTCGATGTTGCGGGCCGTCACGGCTCTCGGGGTGAGCAGCACGGAGGGGATACGGCTGGTGGTGGGGCTGTCGGTGGTGGTCGTGGCGACGTTGCGCAGATCGTCGCCACGCCCCAGCGCCACGGCCATGGCGGCGGCCGCGTCCGCCTCCGCCCGGAACGGTTTGTACACCGTCATGTACTGCTCGCCCCGGATGATGCGCCGTACGGCGTCGAGGTCGGCGTCCTGACCGGTGACCGGAGGAAGTCGCCGGACACCGGCGCGCTTGAGAGCGGAGATGGCGCCCGCGGCTATCGCGTCGTTGGCCGCCAGAACCCCGCCGATCCGGTCCGGGCCCAGGGCCGCGATGGCGGCGGACATCTGGGCGTTGGCGTCGCCCGTGCTCCAGCCCTGGGTGTCGTACGACCTGCCGATCGTGACCCTGCCCGCCAGGACGGACAGCGCGCCCTTTCTGAACCAGGCCGCGTTGGGGCTGATCGGATCGCCGTTCAGCATGACGACCAGCCTGCTGTTCGCCTTCTCGCCCATGGCCTTCAGGAGCGCCTCGCCCTGGAGCCTGCCGACCTGCGCCCCGTCGAAGGTGACATAGCCCGAGACCGGGCCCTGCGCGAGCCGGTCGTAGGCGACGACCGGTACTCCCGCCCGGTGGGCCTCGACGATGGAGGAACGCAGCGCCCTCGCGTCGGCGGCGTCGAGGATCAGGACCCTCACCCCCTTGGTGATCATGGTGGTCAGCTGTTGCCGCTGTCTGTCCGCGTCGTTTCGGCGTTGGCGTACTCCATGGCGCAGCGCGGACACAGCTCCTTCAGCCGCTTCTCGATCAGCGGCTTGTCGGAGTGCTCCCAGCGGGGGACCGATCGGCTCGGCAGCAGCAGGCCGACGGTGAAGCTGTCCGGCTGCGACTGGCTGCCGCCTCCGCAGCCGGCCTGGGACAGCGTCATGAGTCCCGCGACGAGGGCGGCGACGACGTGCCACAGGCGGGTACTCACCGCCGACTCCCTTGTTCCGTTGCCGGGTCCGGGGCGGCGGGCAGCGGTGCCCGGTCCGGCAGGACGATCTCGCTCCACACCTGCTTGCCGCCGGCCACCGGCATCGAGCCGAACGACTCCGACATCGCTTCGACCAGGAGCAGGCCCCGGCCGCCGGTCGACTCCCAGTCCACGATCACCGGCTTGGCGGGTGCACGGGGCGAGGAGTCGGTCACACAGACCCGTACCCGGTCACCACGGAGCATGAGGTCGAGGCGGACCGGGCCCTGCGTGTGCACGAGGGCGTTGGTGACCAGTTCGGACACGACCAGCAGTACCGCGTCGCCCACGTCCTCGGCCTTCCACTTTCGCAGTGTGCGGGCGGTGAAGCGGCGGGCGTGCATGACGGCGTCGGGCAACCGCCACACCACCCAGCCGGCCCGGATCGGGCGGGTTCCCATGCCGTCGTAGCGCAGCAGCAGCACCGCCACGTCGTCCTCACGGCGGCCGACGTCGCCGAGCAGTTGGTCGGCCATGCGCCCCAGATCCGCCGGATCAGCCGCGGTGAGCGCCGTGCGGGTCTGACGCATGCCCTCGTCGAGGGGCAGGCCGGCGGCCTCGACCAGGCCGTCGGTGACCAGGGCGAGCACCGTGCCGGGGGCCAGCTCGACCGCGGTCATGGGGAACTCCGCCTCTTCGAGAATGCCCAGCGGGAGGCCGCCCTCGACCTCGATCTCCTCGGTGCTGCCGTCGGGATGGCGCACCAGCGGGGCGAGGTGCCCGGCCCGGACGAAGAGGGTGTTGCCCTGCTCCAGGTCCAGTTCGGCGTAGCAGCAGGTGGCGAAGAGGTCGGTCTCCATGCCGACCAGGAGGCGGTTGGCGTGGGAGACGACCACGTCGGGCGGATGGCCCTCCACCGCGTAGGCCCTGACTGCCGTACGCATCTGGCCCATGATCGTCGCGGCTGCCGCGCTGTGCCCCTGCACGTCGCCGATGACCAGCGCCACCCGGTCCTCGGACAGGGCGATGACGTCGTACCAGTCGCCGCCGACCTGCAGGCCCCGCCTGGCGGGCAGATACCGGGCCACGGCCGTCCCGCCGGGCAGCGTCGGCAGGCGCCGGGGCAGCAGGCTGCGCTGCAGCATCGTGGCGAGTTCCTGCTCGGCGTCGTGCTCGTGCGCCCGTTTGAGGGCCTGTCCGACCAGCGCCGCGGTGGCGGTGAGCAGGGACCGTTCGTCGGGGGCGAACTCGTGCGGCTGGTCCCAGCCGATCATGCAGACGCCGGCGACCCGGCCCCTGGCGGGCAGCGGCAGGACGGCCAGGCCTCCGTTGCCGATGCCCGCGAGATTCGGTTCGAAGGCCGTGCCGGCGGGCCACAGGTCCAACCGTCCGTCACGCAGGGCCAGTTGAAGGGTGGGCAGGGCGCTGACCGGTGCGTCGGGCCACTCCGTACGCCACTCGGCACGCCATCCCTCCGGCCAGGCGGCGGGCTGCGGCGGGTCGAGCACGGTGACCATGAGCCGGTCGCCCTGCAGCTCGGCGAGCGCCACCCGGTCGGCGCCCAGCGGCTCGCGCAGCGCGGTGACCACGACGCGGCTGACGTCACGGACCGTTGTGGCGTCGTCCAGTGCGGCCGTCAGCCACTGGATCCTGGAGACGTCGTCGGGGCCCCGGCGCAGCACCGAGGTCGCCGTCACCACGCCCAGAACCTGCTCCGGCCGCTCTTCGGTGCCCGGCACGACCCGGCAGCTCAGGGCCAGCCAGCGCATCTCCCCCGTGGGGCCGCGGACGCGGAACTCCAGCTCCCGACGGCCGAACGCCTGGGGAGCAGGCTCGAGGACCGACACCAGCGCGTGCATGTCCTCGGGCAGGGCATGGGCGAGCAGCGTGTCCGCCTTGCCGTCGAAGTCGGCGGGCGTGATGCCGAGGAGTTCGAGCAGGGTGTCGTCCGCCTCGATCAGGCCGGTGTCCGGCACCAGTACGAACGAGCCGACGTGCAGGCTCCGCAGGGCGGGACCCAGCAGCGGCGAGGGCGGGGACCGGCCGGCAGCGGCCAGCAGAAGGCCGGCGACGGCGTCGGCGTACCGCTCCAGGAAGCGGCGCTGTTCGTCCTCGAAGCCGTCCGCGGAAGCCCCCACGACGACGAGGCAGCCGAGCCGGCTGCCGTCCGCCTCGAGCGGCAGGGCACCGAGCGACGCCTCCGTGTGCGGCGGTGTCGGCGCGCCCTCGGGGAAGGCTGCCAGCTGTGCGGGGTTGAGCCACAGCGCCCGGTCGGTGCGGAAGGCGTGCACCGCGGGTGAGCCTCCGGACAGGGGCAGACGCTCGGGCAGCCGGTAGTCGGAAACGGCCCCGCGGGCCGTCTCCGCCAGTCGAAGCTCTTCCTTGTCGCCGGCGGGCACATAGACGGCGGCCATGGCCGCTCCGGCGAAGGTCAGAGCGCGACCGCCCGCTGCCGCCTCCGGCACCGCGGGCAACCCACCCGAGACCGCGGCGTCGGCTCCGGATGCCCGTAGCTGAGAGACTCCGGCCCGGGCACGGCCGTCATGAGGCATGTCCGCAACCTACCTCCCGTCCGTGCCGCGGATGCGGCTGAGATCGGGCACCCCCTCAACAGAATCGTATATAAGGGCAAACCGCCACTGCATTCGCAGATCGTCGTAGCCGGTGCCACACTGACGGCATGGTCGTCTTGCCGCTCACGTGAGAGGGCCAGGTGTCGCCGCGTGCGGGCAGCGACCAGTGTTTTTCTGGATCTCCATGCCGGCGTGACCACCCGACCCGCGCACGGAGGGAGGTCTCGCTCATGAAGGCCTGCATACGGGGCGCGGCCCTCGCCATGACCGCGGTCTCGACGGCCGTTGCCCTGTCGGCCTGCGGGTCGGACGCCGGAAACGACTCCGGCGGGGGGAACTCACCGAAGATCGCCCTGCTGCTGCCGGATGCCACCACGGCCCGCTGGGAGACACAGGACAGGCCCCTGCTCGAGAAGAAGATCATGAAGCTGTGCGGCCGCTGCACGATCGAGCACGCCAACGCCAAGGGCGATGTGGCGATCCAGCAGGAACAGATGGACTCCATGATCACCAAGGGTGTCGATGCCATCGTGCTCGTGGCGGTGGACGGCAGATCGCTCGGCGCCTCGGTCAGGAAGGCGGCTCAGGCGGGCATCCCGGTGATCGCCTACGACCGCCTCTCCCAGGGCCCGATCTCGGGGTACGCCTCCTTCGACGGCGAGGAGGTCGGCAGGCTCCAGGGCAGGGCGCTGCTGAAGGCCATGGGCACCGGCGGGCACACCCACCAGATCGTCATGATGAACGGCGATCCCAGCGACCCCAACACGGCGTCGTTCAAGAAGGGTGCGCTGTCCGTGCTGACGGGGCGAGTGAAGATCGGCAAGGCGTACGACACGCTGCAGTGGCGGCCGGAGATCGCGAACACGAACATGTCCGGTGCCCTCGCCGCCCTCGGCGTCGGCAATATCCAGGGGGTCTACGCCGCCAACGACGGCCTCGCCGCCGGCAGCATCTCCGCCCTCAAGGCGAACAAGGTCGCCCCGCTGCCCCCGGTCACCGGGCAGGACGCCGAACTCGGCGCCGTGCAGCGCATCGTCGCCGGCGATCAGTACATGACCGTCTACAAGCCCTTCGGCCCGGAGGCCTCCGCCGGCGCCGCCATGGCCGTGGCCGCGGCGCGTCGGAGCGCCCTCGAGCGGGTCGCCAAGGACAAGGTGAGGACCAGCGGCGGGAAGACCGTTCCGGCCGTCCTGCTCACCCCCGTGTCCGTGACCGCCGCCAACATCAAGGAAACCTTGGTGAACGACGGCTTCTACACCGTCCAGCAGATCTGCATCCCCCGACTCGAGGCCGCCTGCAGCAGGTCCGGACTGACCTGACGAACCGGCTTCGACCGATCCCGAGCCCCCGGGAAGGAGATGATCTCCGTGCCGGATTCCCCCTTGCTGGCGCTGCGCGGCGTGTGCAAACGCTTCGGCGCCGTCGAGGTCCTCAAAGACATCGAGCTGGAGATCCACGCCGGCCAGGTCGTCGCCCTGCTCGGCGACAACGGGGCCGGCAAGTCCACCCTCGTCAAAGTGATCTCCGGCGTCGCCCCCGCGGACAAGGGCGTCATCGAGTGGGAGGGCCGGACGGTGCACATCAGGCGCCCGCACGACGCCCGGGACCTCGGCATCGCCACCGTCTACCAGGACCTCTCGCTGTGCGGGAACCTCGACGTCGTCGGCAATCTCTTCCTCGGCCGGGAGATCCGCAGGTTCGGCTTCCTCGACGAGATGGAGATGGAGGCCCGCACCATCGAACTGCTCAAACGCCTCACCAGGACCATCCCCGAGCTGCGCGCCCCGGTGGTCTCCCTGTCCAGCGGCCAGCGCCAGGCGGTCGCCATCGCACGTTCGCTCCTCGGCGACCCCCGGGTCCTCCTGCTCGACGAACCGACCGCGGCGCTGGGCTTCGAGCAGACCACCGAGGTCCTGGACCTTGTCGACGCGCTGCGCGAGCGCGGCATGGGAGTGCTGCTGATCAGCCACAACATGGGGGACGTCAAAGCACTCGCGGACCGGGCCGCCGTGCTGCGGCTCGGCCGCAACAACGGCTTCTTCAACGTGAACACCGCCTCCCAGGAACAGATCATCTCCTCCATCACCGGCGCCACGGAGAACGTGCCCCGCCGGCCGGCCACCCACGAGGCGGGGTGGTGAAGGGATGCGCCGCATGACGGACAACACGCGCACCGAAGGTGCCGTATCCGCCACCGAGGCCCCCGGGCCGCACCGCCGGCAGGCCGTCGCCCTCGCCCTGAAGGACTGGGCCGGCTCCCTCCGGCGCAGGTTCCGGGCCGGAGAACTGGGCTCGCTCCCCGTCGTCCTCGTCCTCGCCACGGTCTGGATCATCTTCCAGTCCCTCAACGACAACTTCCTCTCGCCCCGGAACCTGTCCAACCTCAGCGTGGACATCGTGGGCACCGGTCTGATCGCGGTCGGCATCGTCTTCGTGCTGCTGCTCGGTGAACTCGACCTGTCGGTCGGCTCGATCAGCGGCTTCGCCGCGGCCATCTTCGCCGTGCTGAACGTGAACAACGGAGTGCCCGAATGGCTCGCCCTCATCCTCGCGGTGCTCGCGGGCACCGCGGCGGGAGCCGTCCAGGGATTCTCCTGCGCCAAGACCCGGGTGCCCGTGTTCGTCGTGACCCTCGCGGGGCTGCTCACCTGGAACGGCCTCATGCTCTACGTCCTCGGCACCAGCGGCACGGTCAACCTCGACGAGAACGGGCTGGTCGCCGAGCTGACCAGCTACTACTTCACCAACGACGCCGTCGCCTACGGCCTGGCGGCGCTCTGCGCGGGCGCCGTCTTCCTGTTGTCGTACCTGGACCGGCGCCGCCGCATGGCCGCCGGCATGCCGCACCGCTCGTTGGGGGACATCGCAGTGCGCACGGGAGGGCTCGCGGTGATCGCGTTCACTTCCGCCTATCTGCTCAACCGCTTCCAGGGCCTGCCGCTCGCCCTCCTGATCTTCCTCGTGGTGGTGGCCGGCCTCGACATCGTCCTGCGCCACACGCACTACGGCCGGCAGGTCTACGCAGTCGGCGGCGGCGTCGAGGCGGCCCGTCGCGCCAGCCTCAATGTGACTGGCATCCAGACCGCGGTGCTCGCGCTCTCCGGGACGATGGCCGCGGTCGGCGGGCTGTTCCTGGCCTCGCGCATCACCTCGGTGAGCCAGAGCTCGGGATCGGGCGTCCTGCTCCTCAATGCCATCGCGGCAGCCGTCATCGGCGGCACCAGCCTGTTCGGAGGACGGGGTACGACCTGGTCCGCAGTGCTCGGCATGCTGGTCATCCAGTCGATCGCCTCCGGCATGGCGATCACGGACACCCCCACAGCCATCCAGTTCGTCATCACGGGCGGGGTGCTCTTCGCCGCGGTGGTCATCGACGCCCTGTCACGGCGCTCGCAGGAGGCACACGGGCGGGCCTGACACATCGGCCTTGTTGTCGATACGTCCTGACAAACTTATTGACATCACCCGTGCGGCGCTCCATAGTACGAGCACCTAGCGCGCGCTAGTAACGCGCTCTAGTCAATCCGGCAGGCGGCCCACACCCACGGCTGCCGCAGACGACACCCCGCCGCACACGGCGCACCCGAGCCGCTCACCCCGCCCCGCCGGACCGGGCGGAGCTCCTTCATCAAGGTTCATCCAGGTCCATCCAGGCCGAAATCCCATTCCCATCCCCCTGACCAGCACAGTGAGGTGCAAGGGACATGCACAGACACCACCGAGCCGCCACTCTGACCGCCACGGTTCTCGTCGGCGCCCTGTTCGCCGCCGGCTGTTCCAGCAGCTCCGGCGGCAAGAAGTCCGAGGAAGGCGACGCGGCGGCCTCCGCAGGCAAGGCCACCACCCCCCGCATGACGGTGGCCATGGTCACCCACGCCTCCCCCGGCGACACCTTCTGGGACCTCATCCGCAAGGGCGCCCAGGCCGCCGCCGCCAAGGACAACATCAAACTCGTCTACTCCTCCGACCCCAACGCCGGCAACCAGGCCAACCTCGTCCAAAACGCCATCGACCAAAACGTCGACGGCATCGCCCTGACCGCCGCCAAACCGCAAGCCATGAAGGACGTCATCAACAAGGCCGACCAGGCGGGCATCCCCGTCGTCGGCTTCAACTCCGGCGTCGGCGACTGGCAGAAACTCGGCATGCTCGAATACTTCGGCCAGGACGAGAACATCGCCGGCCAGGCCTTCGGCCAACGCCTGAACCAACTCGGCGCCAAACACGCCCTGTGCGTCATCCAGGAACAGGGCCAGGTCGCCCTCGAGGCCCGCTGCGCCGGCCTGAAGAAGGGCTTCACCGGCAAGACCGACATCCTCTACGTCAACGGCACCGACATGCCCTCGGTGAAGTCGACGATCACCGCCAAGCTCAAGCAGGACTCCTCCATCGACCAGGTCGTCACCCTCGGCGCCCCCATCGCCCTGACCGCCGTGCAGTCCCTCTCGGACGCCGGCTCCAAGGCCAAGGTCGCCACCTTCGACCTCAACAAGGACCTCGTCTCCGCCATCCAGCAGGGCACCATCGAGTTCGCCGTCGACCAGCAGCCCTACCTCCAGGGCTACCTGGCGGTCGACTCCCTGTGGCTGTACAAGACCAACGGCAACTTCAGCGGCGGCTCCACCGCCCCCGTCCTCACCGGCCCCGCCTTCATCACCAAGGACAACGTCGACGCCGTCGCCAAGTTCGCGGCCAAGGGCACACGGTGATGGGCATGACCCAGCATGCTGAGCCGGCGGTGACCACACCGCCGGCCTCCGGCCCCAAGCAGACCGACGGGCGCACCGCCGAACGCCCCCTGGCGGTAAGGCTGTTGGCCCGCCCCGAGGTGGGCGTCTTCCTCGGCGCCGCAGCCGTGTACGTGTTCTTCTTGATCGCCGCTCCGCCGGTGCGCGACGGCAGCTCGATGGCGACGGTGCTGTACCAGTCGTCGACCATCGGCATCATGACGCTGCCGGTCGCGCTGCTGATGATCGGCGGCGAGTTCGACCTGTCGGCCGGCGTCGCTGTCATCACCTCGGCTCTGACCGCGAGCATGCTGGCCTATCAGCTGAGCATGAATGTCTGGGTCGGTGTGTTCGTGGCCCTGCTGGTGTCGCTGGCCGTCGGCTTCTTCAACGGCTGGATGGTGGTCAAGACCGGACTGCCCAGCTTCCTGGTCACGTTGGGCACCTTCCTGATCCTGCAGGGCGTCAACCTCGCGGTGACCAAGCTGGTCACCGGCAACGTCGCCACCGACGACATCAGCAACATGGACGGCTTCAACCAGGCCAAGAAGGTCTTCGCGTCGTCCTTCGACATCGGCGGCGTCAACGTCAAGATCACCGTCTTCTACTGGCTGGCCTTCGCGGCGATCGCCACCTGGGTGCTGCTGCGCACCAAGTACGGCAACTGGACCTTCGCAGTGGGCGGCAACAAGGACAGCGCCCGGGCCGTCGGTGTGCCGGTCGCCTTCACCAAGATCTCGCTGTTCATGCTGGTCGGCGTGGGTGCCTGGTTCGTGGGCATGCACCAGCTGTTCACCTTCAACACGGTGCAGTCGGGCGAGGGCGTCGGCCAGGAGCTGATCTACATCGCGGCGGCGGTGATCGGCGGCTGTCTGCTGACCGGCGGCTTCGGCTCGGCGATCGGCCCGGTCTTCGGCGCGTTCATGTTCGGCATGGTCAACCAGGGCATCGTGTTCGCCGGCTGGAACCCCGACTGGTTCAAGGCCTTCCTCGGCGTGATGCTCCTCGGCGCCGTGCTCATCAATCTGTGGGTCCGCCAGTCGGCGACCAGGAGGTGACCGACCCCATGACATCCACCAATGGAACCGGCACACACGGCGCCATCCTCGCCGACACCGCCCCCGAAAAGGGCGAAGCGCCGATCGTCGAACTGCGCAACGCGGGCAAGGCCTACGGCAACATCCGCGCCCTGCACGGCGTGAGCCTGCAGGTCCGCCCCAGCCAGGTCACCTGCGTGCTGGGCGACAACGGCGCCGGCAAGTCCACCCTGATCAAAATCATCTCCGGGCTGCACCAGCACACCGAGGGCGAGTTCCTCGTCGACGGCCAGGCAGTGCGCTTCACCACCCCGCGTGACGCCCTCGACAAGGGCATCGCCACCGTCTACCAGGACCTGGCGACCGTCCCGCTGATGCCGGTGTGGCGCAACTTCTTCCTCGGCTCCGAGATGACCAAGGGCCCCTGGCCCGTCCGCCGCCTCGACATCGAGAAGATGAAGAAGACCGCGGACGAGGAACTGCGCAACATGGGCATCGTCCTGGACAACCTCGAACAGCCCATCGGCACCCTGTCGGGCGGCCAGCGCCAGTGCGTGGCCATCGCCCGCGCGGTCTACTTCGGCGCCCGGGTGCTGATCCTCGACGAGCCGACGGCCGCACTGGGCGTCAAGCAGTCGGGGGTCGTGCTGAAGTACATCGCCGCGGCCCGCGACCGCGGCCTGGGCGTCATCTTCATCACCCACAATCCGCACCACGCCTACATGGTCGGCGACCACTTCAGCGTGCTGCGCCTGGGCACCATGGAACTGTCCGCCGAGCGCGCCGACATCACCCTGGAGGAACTGACCAATCACATGGCAGGCGGCGCCGAACTCGCCGCGCTCAAGCACGAGTTGTCACAGGTACGCGGCGTCGACGTCGAGGAACTCCCCGAAGAGGCCGACCTCACCGCACCCGTGCAGAGCGCTGCCGAAGCGGCCTCCTGACCTCGGCGAACGCGGCAGCTACCCGTACCTGTCGCGGGTGTCCACGGGGGCACCTCGCGACAGTGTTCGCGGGCGACCGCTCGTCGGCCGTGACCACCAAGGCCGCTTCGGCATCCCAGTCGCGACTCAGGAGCGGTCACCCCTGACGTGGGTTCGGCTTCAGCACGGCGAACACCGCCTGGCCCGGGTCGACCAGCCAGGCGATCCGTCCGACCTCCGGCACATCCGCGGCAGGCATGAGCACCGACCCGCCGTTCTCCTGCACCTTGGTGACGATGACATCGGCGTCAGCCACGGCGAAGTACGGCACCCAGCGCGTCTCCTCGCCCTCGCCCTGGAGCGGGGCAACACCGCCGAAGGAGCCCTCCTGCTGGTCGCCGTCCTTGATGCTGAGCACCCGATACGTCATGCCAGGCGCCTGCATCTCCTGGGAACGCCAGCCGAACAGCCCGGCATAGAAGCGGATCGCCGCCTCCGGGTCACCGACGTGCAGTTCCACCCAGAGCAGCGTGTTGTCCTCCGACGCCTTCTCCAGGCCCTTCGTCTTCGCCGGCTGCCATACGGCGAACTGGGCACCCTGGGGATCGGTGAACTGACCCATCCAGCCCTCACCCATGACATCCATGGGTTCGGCGCGCACAGCGCCCCCACCGGCAACCACGTCGCGCGCGGTGGCCTGGATGTCGTCGCTCTGGAAGTACGTCGTCCAGGCCGACTTGGCGCCCTCCTCGCTCAGCGGCCCGACGGCGCCGACGGTTTTGCCGTCCTTCTGGAAGAACCCGTACCCGCCGGCGCCGGGTCCGGCGGACACGAACTGCCACCCGAAGACGGCGCCGTAGAAAGCGGCGGCCGCCTCCGTGTCGGGGCTGCCGAGGTCGATCCAGTTGGGCGATCCGGTGCGGAAGTCGGTGCCGAGCATGCATTTCCTCCTACGAAGTCCGGTGTCGAGACTCCGCCACGATGCCGCCCCCATGGACGGGGCCCGGTGCACCGGCCCGGATGCCCAGGGGGTTTCACCCGGGCAGGCGTCCCGAGAACGGCCGGACCCACGCGCAGGGCAGATGTCAGGGGGCGAGCGCCTTGCGCAGGCCGGGCTTCGACGCATCGGCCCACGCGGCCGGCAGTTCCCGTTCGCGCTCTGTGGCCACGGCACCTTCTGCACGGCCTTCACACGCTTGCCGAGCCGCTTCGCGGGCTTGCCGAGCGAGGCACGCGTCGGTTCGGTGGCGTAGCGGGTCTTCTTGGCCGCCTTGCGGGCCTGGTGGAGAGCCGTGTCGCGGTCCGTTCCGGGCGAGAGCTCCAGCGCCTGTGCCACCCGGCAGGCGAACCCGTCGTGCTCCTTGAACATCGTCTTGGCCATCACCTTCTCCGGTGTGCGGGCGGCCTTACGTCGCAGCGGAGGCTGCTCCGTCAGTGCGGCCAGGGAGTTCAGCAAGGCCAGGTAGCGGGATGTGCGCAGGGCATCGAGGGTGCGCTGACGCACCTGGTCGGTGCGGGCGACATTCCACGCCTTCAAGCGGGCGGCGACAGGCTCGAGGACCAGTTCCCCGGGCAAGGCCTCGATGCGTGAACCGAGCCGTTCCATGAGGACCTCCTGGTCGCGCTCCGCGCACGGCTCGCCGCCCGGCTTGCCCTGAGCCTTGTCGCGCGCCGCTCTGCGTCTCTAGACTCAGCGTAAGTGAAGCAAGTTCAGTTCAGGTCTTGCGACGAGCGCTCGGGAGCAGACTCATGATGGGTTCCTTGGACGGCAAGATCGGGCTCGTCACCGGTGCGGGGCAAGGTATCGGGCGGGCGATCGCCGTGGAGATGGCCCGCCAGGGCGCGTCAGCGGTGGCCGTCGCCGACCGGAACAAGGACACCGCCGCCGAGACCACCGAGCTGGTGCGCGCCGCCGGGGCACAGGCCGAGGCGATCGTCTGCGATCTGCGCGATCGTGACAGCATCGCCGAGATGGTGACGCGTGCCGCGGAGCGCTTCGACGGCCTCGACGTCCTGGTCAACAACGCCGGGGTGATCGAGACCGCATTCACGGCCGAACCGGCCCGCGGGGTCGACTCGCTCCCCGAAGAGGTCTGGGACGCGGTGTACGAGGTCAACCTGAAGGCGGTGTGGCTGACGACCAAGTTCGCCGCACCGTATCTGCGCCGCTCGCCGCGCGGGCCGGCCATCGTCAACACTGCCTCCGTCTCCGGCCTCACCGGTTTCCCCAACGCCCCGGCCTACGGAGTCACCAAGGCCGGCGTCATCCATCTGACCAAGGTCACCGCGGTCGACCTCGCCCCGGTGCGCTGCAACTGCTTCTGTCCCGGTGTCATCGAAACTCCGCTCGCCCGGGACTACTTCGCCGCCGCGCCGGACCGTGACGCCATGGAACGTGAGTTGACCGCACCGCAGTTGGTGCCACGGCTCGGACGCCCGGAGGAGGTCGCCAAGTTGGCGTGCTTCCTGGCCTCCGACGACGCCGCGTTCATCACGGGATCGTCGTACGTGATCGACGGCGGAGCCCTCGCCTGGCTCGGCGTACGGGACTGAGGACCACCGAGAAGTACTGCGGACCATCGAGAAGTGAGGGGACCCCATGCAATCGAGGCTGTCCGGAAAGACGGCGCTGGTGACCGGTGCCACGGGAGGCATTGGTGACGCCGTCGTGCGACGGCTCGCGGCCGAGGGCGCGGCGGTCGTGGTGACCGACCTCGACGCCGATCGCTGCGAGAAACTCGCCGAGGAGGTCGGCGGCGGCGCCCTGGGCCTGCCCCTGGACGTCTCTGACGAGTCGGCCTGGCGCGAGGTCGTCGCCACGGCGACCGCGGAGCTGGGCGAGCTGTCCGTGCTCGTCAACAACGCCGGCATCGCCACGATGCACACGGTCGAGAGCGAGACCATGGACTCCTGGGAGCAGGTCCTCGCCGTGACCCAGACCGGTGTCTGGCTCGGCATGAAGTACGGCGGCCCGTCCATCGAACGCTCCGGCGGCGGCTCGATCGTCAACGTCGCGTCGATCTTCGGCACGGTCGGCGGATTCGGCGCCCAGTTCTCGTACCACGCGGCCAAGGGCGCCGTACGTCTGATGACGAAGAACGCCGCCCTGCACTGGGCGAAGCGCGGCGTCCGGGTGAACTCCCTGCACCCCGGTTTCATCGAGACGCCCCTGTCGCGCGAACTGTGGCGGGACACGCCCCGGTTGACCGCGATGGTCGAGGGGACTCCTCTTGGCCGGCTCGGCACGCCCGAGGAGGTGGCGGCTGCCGTGGCCTTCCTTGCCTCCGACGACGCGAGCTTCATGACCGGGTCCGAGCTCTACGTCGACGGAGGCTGGACGGCGCGTTGAATGCGGCTGCAGCCAGAACCTCTAACCAGCCGTGGCTGTATACCAGTTGACCCCGTCGGTCCGTGTGCAGTGAGCCCGTCCGCGGGCCACCAGCACGTCCAGATGTGCCGCGGTCTCGTTGACGGCGAGCATCTGGTCGAAGGCGCCGAGGTCCGCGAAGGGCACCTTGCGCCGGGTCCACCCCAGCTCCCCCGCCACGTCGTGCGCGGTACGCCTGCGGTCGCCGAGGGCGGCCAGCGTCTCGGCGAGCCGGTCGTCGTGGTGGGCCAGGAGCTCTCCGACCCGGGCGTGCATGCTGTTGCCGACCGGACCGTGCGCGGGCAGCAGTCGCGCGTCGGCGAGCGTGGTCATCAGGTGCAGTGAGTCGAGGTAGTCGCCCAACGGCAGGGCGGGGCCCCCGAGTTCGAAGCCGATGGACGGGGTGATGTGCGGCAGGACGTGATCCCCGGAGAACAGCAGTCCCCGCGCCTGGTCGAGGTAGACGACATGCCCTTGCGTGTGGCCCGGCGTCGGGACGACCGTCAACCGCGCGTCCCCGAAGCGGAGTTCCTCCGCCCGCAGCCAGCGGTCCGGCGCCTCCCAGACGGTGGCGTCGAATTCGCCGTCGTACATCCCGGCGACCCGCTCGGCGAGGTCGTGGGCTCCGGCCCGGCGCAGGGTCTCCAGCGAGCCGACCGGTTCGTCCGTGCGCAACTCGCCCAGCAGCTCAAGACCGCGCCGCTCGCCGGCACCGAGGTAGACCCGAGAGCCCAGCAGCCTGCGCAGTTCGACGGCCTGGGTGTAGTGGTCGCGGTGGATGTGGGTGACCAGGATGTGGGTGATCTCGCCGATGTCGTGGCCGAGTTCGGCCAACGCGTCCTCAAGTGCCTTGCGGGACTCGGGGATCGACCAGCCCCCGTCGATCAGGACCAGCCCCTCCGTCAGCCCCTCCAGGGCGTAGACGTTGACGGCCCGCAGTCCGTCCTCCGGCAGCGGGAGCGGGATGCGGTGGACCCCGGGTCGTACGGTCTCGGGTCCGCCCTGCGCCCATCGGCCGCGGTCGAAACGGGTGGTGCGGGTCGTGGGGGTGGTCATGCATCTCCTTGCCGGTGCTGTTCGGGGTGTTGCCCGTGCTGTTCGGGGTGCACTGCGAGCTCCGCGTGCAGGTCGTGGGCGAGCCTGCGGGCGCCCGACCGGTCGAGCTTGCCGACGGTGGTCTGCGGCAACTCGCCGACGGTGAAGGCGAATTCGGGCCACTTGGCCTTGGACAGGCCGGTGCGGGCGAGGTGTGCGGTGATCTCGTCGAGACCGAGTTCACCGCTGCCGTCCTCGACCACGACGAGCACGGCGGCGCGTTCGCCGAGGAGCGGGTCCGGTACGGGGGCCACGCAGGCGCGGGCCACGGCCGGGTGAGCCGCGACGGCGCGCTCGATCTCGGTGATGTCGAGGTTGCGTCCGCCGCGGATGATGACGTCCTTCTCCCGGCCCATGACGGTGACCGTGCCGTCCTCGCCGGTCACCAGCAGGTCGCCGGTGGGGAAGTAGCCGTCCGGGGTGAGGGCCGGCGGCTCGACCTTGCCGTCACGGGCGTAACCGAGGAAGAGGGACGGGCCGCGCACCTGGGCACGGCCGGTCGCCCCGGGCCCCAGGACGGTGCCGTCGGCGGCGACGGCCCTGAGGTCGGTGCCGGGGAAGGGCCGTCCGTCGCGGCCGAGGCGGATCTCCTCGGGGTCCTCGGGCCGGGGCGAGGTGTGTCCGAGGCACTCGGACATGCCGAAGACGCGCAGGATCGTCGTCCCCAGCGAGCGTTCGGCACGGGCGAGGGCTCCGCGGTCCATGGGGCCGCCGCCGACGGTGATCGAGCGAACCCCGTCGAGGACCTTCGAACCGGCCGCGGCGGAGCCCATCTGGAGCGCCATGGTCGGCACGCACATGGTCCACCGGACCTCATGGGCGGCCATCCGCGCGAGCGCCTCCTCTCGGTCCCAGTGGCCGGACAGGACGAGGGGTCCGCCCAGCATGAGCGAGAGACAGACCCCGAAGCAGTAGGCGGCGGTAGAGGAGAGCGGGACGACGGCGGCCACCGCGTCCCCCTCACGCAGGCCGTTGACGTCGATCGTGCAGGAGCACGCGTACCTCAGGGCGCTCTCGGACTGGACGACGCCCTTGGGCCGTCCGGTGGAGCCGGAGGTGAGACCGATGAGGGTGCCGCCGGACCAGCGGGAGATATCGCGCGGGCCGCGTCCGGCGCGGACCGTCCAGCCGTCGAGGGCCTCGGACGCCAGCGCGTCCGGCAGGGCCTGGCCGCCGCCCCACTCCTCGATCGCGGACGGTTCGGCGATCAGGACGTCCGGCCGGATGTCCTCCACGGCGGCGGCGAACTCGGCAGGGGTCGTATGCCGGTTGACCAGGGCCAGCACCCCGCCGGTCAGCCCCACGGCGAGGGTCGCCGCGACGGTGCGCCAGGAGTTGTCGGCCTGGAGGAGCACGGTGCCGCCCGGCGTGCCGTCCGGGGTCATCGCGTCGGCCAACTCGGTCGCGCGCCGCAGGAGTTCGCGCGCACCGTGGTGTCCGTGGTCGTCGACGACGGCTGTGAAGTCGGCCTGTTCGGACCGGTCGTAGAACTCCCGCACTGTCTGTCGCATCCGCTTCCTCGCCTCGTTGCGAAGGGGGCTCCACGCCCCGGTGTGCTCAGTCCGCGTACATCTCCAGCTCGACGCCCATGACGGCGATCCGGCGTCCGCGCATGTCGCCGACCTGGGCGACGGCCGCCGCCCACTCCGGGCTCTGGAGCGCCTTGCGCAGGTCCTCGGCTGTGTCGAAGCTCAGGACGGAGACGCCGTCCCAGCCCTCCGAGCGCGGTTCGAGAGCCGCGTCGATGTCGGTGTGCCGCCAAGCCCTGAGCCCGGGCAACTGCCTTGTGAGTTCGGCGTGTTCGCCGCGCCACCAGTCGATGAACCGCTCGTGGGTCCACTCGGGCGGCCGGGCCGCCAGCAGGACGAGGTTGTACATCGCGCCTCCTCAATCGCGCCTTCTCGATCACGCCTTCTCAGGTGAACAGGACCGCGGGCGAGCGCCCGATCAGCAGGCGCCGAACCCTGCCCTCGTCGTCCAGCCGGGCCGCGGCCACGAACGTCGCCTCCGGTACACCCGACCTGCGCACCTCACCGAGGTACAGCTCGTCCCGGCCGACGGCGGACGCGGTGAGCAGGTGGTGGGTGCGCACTCCGACCTCGCGCTGGGCGAGGTAGCCCTCCATCTCGGCCCGGCCGCCGTGGAAGTCGGTGCCGGCGTCGCCGCCGGTGGAGAACAGGATGGTGAAGGAGAAGTCGTCGCTGATCAGGCCGAGGATCCGGTCGGCGTCATCGCTGTCCAGAATCCCGAACCAGGTGGTCAGGAACGGGGCGGCGGACGTGGCCGGCGCGCTCACAGCCGGTCCACGAGGTCGAAGTCGGGGGTGAAGAAGGACTGGTAGCGGGCCATCAGGCCGGCGGGCGAGACCTGTACGGCGGACAGGAAAGCCCCGGTCGTCACGCCCCCGTCGACGACGAAGCCGTACGCCGTCTCGACGTCGCCGTCGACCGAGTAGCGCACGATCTCGTGCCTACGGTCCACCGCGTTCCGCCCGGCGATGTAGCCGGCGAAGTCGTCACGGGAGGTGCCGGTCCGCTGGCCGCCCGGGAGGGCGATCAGGAACCGGAAGCCGGGTTCCAGGAGTTCGAGGGCCTTTTCCGGGTCCTGGCCGTCCATTCTGGCCATGTATTCGCGAAGCACCATTGCCGATCGCTCTCCCTCACGCCATGAACAACCTGAGTTCAGTTCAGTTTGACTGTAAGACGGCCGCCCCGCCCCCGACAAGGGGCGGGCCGGAGACTATTCCGCGACCATCCGCACCACGCACCCCTCGATCATCTCGCTGATCTCCGACAGGGGAATCGCACCGGTCGGGCGGTACCACCGCCAGACACTCACGATCATGCCGAGGACGGCGAGGCCGAGGGTGTGCGCGTCCCGGACCGGAAAGGCGCCCTTCGACATGCCGCGCATCAGCAGGTTCGTCCAGTCCCGCTCGACCATCTGCACCAGCTGGCGGGCCGCGACGCGCTCGGTCTCCTCGCGCTTGGACTTCCGCGGGGTGGCCAGGAGGGACATGTTGGCCTGCAGGATGCGCATCTGGCGGATCTCCTGCTCGGTGACCGCGAAGGCGGCCCGCACCGCCGCGCGCAGTTCCTCCACCGGGTCCGTCTCGTCGGTCGTGGCCTCGACGAACTGGTCGTGGGAGCGCTGGAGTTCCAGGCGCATGATGGTGAGCAGGCAGTGGGCCTTGGACTCGAAGTAGTGGTACAGCGCGGTCTGCCCGATGCCGACCCGGTCGGCCACCTCCGACCACTTGGTGTTCTCGTACCCGTCCTCCCCGAACCGCTCCACGGCAGCCACGAGGATCGCGCTGCGCTTCGACCTGGGCCCCTCCTCCGGATCCACGATCCGCGCCCTTGCCATCGTCTCTCCCTCTCCTCCACGGCCGGTACCGATCACCGTCCGGTCGTCCGAGAGTAGACCCAAGTTCAAGTCGGCTACGAATCGAAGATCGGACGAATCTGTCACGCGCGGGCCGACTGCCCGGAGCGGGGCACCGCGACTTCGCGGAGCGACGGACCGAACGGCGCGGCCTCGGATGTCGCAGGCCCGGGCGTAGAGCGAGCGGATCCGTCACTCGCCGTCCGACCGGGCGAAGTCGGCCCCCGCAAGTTCCGGTCGCGACGGACCGGGCGCCGCGGTCCCGAATCCCGCGCCCCGCGGCATCGCGCCCTCCGGCGTAGAGCCAGCGGATCCATCGCTCGCCGTCCGACCGGGCGAAGCCAGGTCGCGCGAGTCCCGGTCGCGACAGACCGAGCGGCGCGGCCTCGGGGCTCGTGGCCACCGGCGTCCAGCCCCCCGGACATGGAGCCAGCGGATCCGTCACCTGCCGTCCGACCGGGCCGAGCCAAGCCGCGCACCTTCCGGTCACGGCGAACCGGGCAGCGCGGCCTCGGATCTCGCGGCCACCGGTCTCGCAGCCCCGGGGCTCGCGGCATCCGACCCTGCCCCCTCCGGCCTGGCGAAGTCGGGCCGGCGTGTGTCAAGGAACGCCGCCACGCCTTCCCGGCCCTCCGCGGACACCGCGGCGACGGCCAGCTGACGGGCCTCCGCGTCGAGGTGTTCGTCGAGGCCGGCGGAGAGCGCCTCCCCGACCAGCCGCCGCGTCGCCCCGTAGGCCGCCGTGGCTCCGCGCGCCAGCGCGCCCGCCACGTGCACGGCTTCCTCGTTCAGCCGCTCCGGTGGCGCGACCCGGCTCACCAGCCCCACCTGCAGTGCTTCGGCGGCCGGGACGCGCCGGTTCGTCAGCAGCAGGTCCACGGCCCGCCGCGGCCCGACAAGCCGGGGCAGCGACCAGCTGACCCCGGCGTCCGGCGTGTAACCGATCGCGGTGTACGCGGCCGTGAAGACGGCGTCGCTGGCAGCGAGGCTCACGTCCGCCGCTCCCACGAGCCCCAGCCCGGCCCCCGCGACGGCCCCCTGCACCGCGACCACCAGCGGAGCGTCCAGTTCGGCGAGGATCCGCAGCGCCCCGTGGAGCGCGTCGGTGACGTCGGTGAGATGTGCTGCAAGGCGCTCGCCGGGCAGCGCGGCGAACTCCTTCAGATCACCGCCGACGCAGAAGGACCGCCCTCGCCCGGTGAGCAGCACCGCCCGTACCCGCGCCTTCTCGCACTCCCGGGCCGCGTCCAGCAGCGCCCGGGCCATCGCCAGGTCGATCGCGTTGCCCGACCCACGGCACATCTCGACCCGCGCCAGCCCGTCGCCGTCGATGTCGACCGTGACCCTCATCGCGCCGTCCACCCGCCGTCGACGGTGAGCACATGCCCGGTGCAGTACGAGGACGCCTCCGAGGCCAGATAGAGCAGCGCCCCGTCCAGTTCCCCCTGCTCACCGCCGCGGCCCAGCATCGTGCCGCGCTCGACCCAGCGCCGGGACCGCTCGTCGGAGAACAGCCCGTCGGTCATCTCCGAGCGGAACCAGCCGGGGGCGAGCGCGTTGACCCGCACCCCCGACCTTCCCCACTGGCCCGCCAGTTCGCGGGTCAGCCCGACCAGCCCGGCCTTGGAGGCGGCATAGGCGGCACCACCCAGGGGAGCGCCTGATACAAGGCCGAGGACGGACGAGACGTTCACGACCGATCGCGTACGACCGGGGTCCGGCACCGGTGCCTCGGCCAGCAACCGCGCGAGGTGGAAGGGCGCCACGAGGTTCACCGCCAGTACGTCCGCGAAGTCGTCGGCACTCTCGTCCTCGGCGCGTACGGCACCCGGCGCACCTGCGTTGTTGACGAGCACGTCGATCCGGCCGCTCTCGTCGAGCGCCGCCTCCATCAGCCGCACACGGTCCGCCTCCCGCGAGACGTCACAGACGACGGGATGGATGCGCGGGTCCTCGTCGGCCAATTCCTTAAGCTTCTCCAGCCGCCGGGCGGCGGCGAACACGGTGGCTCCGGCCGACGCGAGCACCGTGGCAAACCGGGCTCCGAGTCCGGACGACGCCCCCGTGACCACTGCGGTCCGCCCCTCCAGCGAAAACAACTCCTCGGCGCGAGTCACCCCTCCACCCCGATCGGCAGCACAGTCGCCCCGCCGTCCAGGACCAGCGTCTGCCCCGTCATCCAGGAGGAGGCCTCGGACGCGAGGAAGACGGCCGCGTGCGCCACGTCCTCCACCGTCCCGAGTCTGCGCAGCGGCAGCTTCGCGGTCAGGATCGGCTCACGCGGCTCCCAGACGGCCCGGGCCAGCTCGGTCTTGATCAGCCCGGGCGCGATCGCGTTCACACGTGCCTTCGGCCCGAGTTCGTAGGCGAGTTGCCGGGTCATGTGCAGCATGGCCGCCTTGGTGGCGTTGTACCAGCCGATGTGCGGGTCGACGACCAGTCCGCCGACGGAGGCGATGTTGACGACCGCTCCCCCGTGCTCCCGCATCCACGCCCGCCAGGCGCACCGGGTCCAGGCGACCATGCCGTACTGGTTGACCCGTACGGTCTTCTCCGCGCGCGGCAGATCAAGGTCGAGGAGATCGCCCATGTAGGGGTTGGTGGCCGCGTTGTTGACCAGGACGTCGAGGCTGCCGAGGCGGGACACGGTCTCCTCGGCGCAGCGCTCGGCGTCCGCGGGCTCCCCGACGTTGGCGACCACCTCGTGGACCTCGCCGTCGCCCTTGACCCGCAGCAGTTCCTCGCGGGCCGCGGCCAGTCCGTCCGCCTTGCGGGAGGCGATGACCACATGGGCGCCGGCCTCGCGGTACGCCTTGGCGATGCCGAGACCGATGCCTCGGGAGCCGCCGGTGACCACGGCGACCCGGCCGCCCAGTTCCTGTCCGTTCACGCCGACTCCTCCGGATACTTGGCCAGTTCACGTCGTGCGACCGTCCGCAGATGCACCTCGTCCGG
Organism: Streptomyces sp. NPDC001401; assembly: GCF_042895385.1. Taxonomy (NCBI): domain Bacteria; kingdom Bacillati; phylum Actinomycetota; class Actinomycetes; order Kitasatosporales; family Streptomycetaceae; genus Streptomyces; species Streptomyces sp. NPDC001401. Next base: position 56,480 of record NZ_JBIAWI010000007.1, on the reverse strand, counting down.
TCCGTCCGCGATCCGCAGTGCCCGGGTGATCGCGTACAGCCGCGCCAGTACGGTGTCGTCGCTGACGCCCGCGGCGCCGTGTGCCTGGACGGCCCGGTCGACCACCCGGTGCGCGACCTCCAGCGCGGCCACTTTGATCGCGGCGACTTCGGTACGGGCGGCCGCGTTGCCGGAGGTGTCCATCAGCCAGGCCGACTTGAGGACCAGGAGCCGCAGTTGCTCAATCTCGATGCGGCTGCGGGCGATCCATTCGCGCACGACGCCCCGTTCGGCGAGCGGGCCGCCGAAGGCGGTGCGGGTCAGGGTCCGTCGGCACATCAACTCCAGTGCCCTTTCGGCGAATCCGACCGCACGCATGGCGTAGTGCATGCGTCCCGGTCCCAACCGCCCCTGTGCCAGGGCGAATCCCTCTCCCTCGCTGCCCAACAGGGACGACACCGGCACTCGTACGTCCTCGAAGAGCACGTCGCCGTGGCCGCAGCGGTCGGTGTAGCCGAACATCGGCAGATCGCGCAGCACGGTGATGCCAGGGGTGTCGCGCGGGATCAGCAGCATGCTCTGCTGCCTGTATGTGGGTGCGTCCGGGTCGGTGACCCCCATCAGGATGATCAGCCGGCAGTCCGGATCGAGGATTCCGGACGTGTACCACTTGTGGCCGTTGACGACGTACTCGTCGCCGTCACGGGTGATCCGGGTGCGGATGTTGCGCGCGTCGGAGCTGGCCACCTCGGGCTCGGTCATGGCGAAGCAGGACCGGATCTCGGCGGCCAGCAGGGGCCGCAGCCAGCGGTCCTGCTGTTCTGATGTGCCGAAGAGGGCGAGCAGTTCCATGTTGCCGGTGTCGGGGGCGGAACAGTTGAACACCTCCGGCCCGATGACCGACCGCCCGGCCAGTTCGGCGAGCGGCGCGTACTCGAGGTTGCTGAGGCCGGCGCCCCAGTCGCCATGTGCGAGGAAGAGGTTCCAGAGCCCTTCGGCGCGTGCCTTCTCCTTCAACTCGCGCATTACCGAGGGTAGTTCATGGGGATTGTCCGCCTCGGCGAGCTGCCGATCGTAGACGGGTTCGGCGGGCAGGACGTACTCCTCCATGAACGCGGCCATGCGCGAGCGGAGTTCGTCGGCCCTCGGGGAGAGTCCGAAATCCATGGTGTGGCTCCTTCAGGACCGTCGAGTCCGTCAAGTGCGTCGGACGAGGATGTCTCCGGCCGTGCGGATCATCGCCGCGATGGTCGGCGGCAGCCGCTCCTGGTCGGGGTCGTGGTGTTTGCCCTCGCGGTGCCGGCGCAGGTTGTGGCCCATGATCGCGGCCATCTTGGTGCGGGCCAGGGCACGGAACCAGTCGAAGGCGAGGGGGTCGGGACGGCCGTCCAGATAGGCGGTGAGCAGCTCTTCCTCACCGGGTAGGCCGGAGACGGCACGGCCCACCCGGGGGAAATTGCGGTGGTCGGCGAACAGGAGGAACCAGGCGAGGTCGATGCGCGGATCGCCGTATCCCCAGATCTCCCAGTCGACGACGGCGGCCGGCTGTTCGCCCTGGCACAGGACGTTGCCGAGGCGGAAGTCGCCGTGGGTGAGGGTGGGGGGAATGCCGTCGGGGATTCCTGAAGCCAGTGCGTCCAGCACGGCCTCGGCCCCGGGGCGGAGTTCCGGCGGCACCGCCCGCATGGTGCGGCTCCACCTGTCCAACTCCCCTGCCGGGCCCAGCGGTTGGGCGGACTCCGCTCCGGTCGTGCCGTGCAGATCCCGCAACACGTCGGCCAGGGCCAGCATCCGGGCCCGGCACAGCCCCGGATCGAGCCGGTGCTCGTCGAGGACCGGCTCGATCGCCTCGCCGTCCACGAACTCCATGGCGAACCAGGCCGGTTCGCCTTCGTCGACGGCGACGACACCCGGCACGGGCACCGGTGATCCGGCGAGCGCGCGCAGCACCCGGGCCTGACGCAGCACGTCGTTGCGACCGACGGGCCGCTGTCCCGGTGGGACCGCTTTCACCACGTACGAGACCGGTCCCGCCGCGATGGAATAGGTGAGGCCGGAGTGGCCGCCGGGCAGCGTGCGCAGGTCGCCGAACGGCTCGCCAGGGTGTCGCTCGGCGAGCCGATCGCGGACCCGTCGCCCGAGTTCGTTCACCTCGGTCGTCGTATTCAACTGCCCGCCCCCTTGCGCTCCTTGGGCAGCCGGAGCACCCGTTCGGCCAGGATGTTGCGCTGGATCTCGTCGCTGCCGCCGGCGATGCGGTAGCCGGGGGCGCCGAGCAGGTGCTCGGTCCAGGCGAACGTGCCCCACTCCCCCTTGTCGGCGGCCAGGAGCGGCCCGAGGAGCTGCTGGACGAGGTCGGTGGTGGCGCGCATGGTCGCGGTGGCGTGGAGCTTGCCGACCGAGGCCTCGGCGCCCGGTTCACGACCGGCCGCCAGGGCCGACGTCACACGCAGTCCGATCAGCCGCTGGACCAGGGCACGGACGAACAGGTCGGCCGCCTGCTGCTGTTCGCCGCCGGTGAGCGGGCGGGGCAGGTGCCGGGCGAGGTCGAGAGCGCGATCGGCGTTGTCCAGGCCGAGTCCGCCGGAGTCGAGGCGTTCGGCGGCGAGCACGGTGAGGGTGACCCGCCAGCCCTCGCCGACGGGACCGAGCCGGTCGGTGTCCGGGACGAACACGTCGTCCAGGTAGACCTCGTTGAAGCTGGCGCCGCCGGTCATCTGCCGGATGGGGCGTACGGTCACGCCGGGAGCGTCCATCCTCACCAGGAAGACCGTGATGCCCGCGTGTTTGGGCACCTCGGGATCGGTACGGCAGACGGCCACACCCCAGGTGGCGACCCGGGCACCGGACGTCCATATCTTGTGGCCGCGCAGGATCCAGCCATCGCCCTCCCGGACGGCCCGGGTACGGACGGCTGCGAGATCGGAACCCGCCTCCGTCTCAGAGAAGAGCTGACAGGCGAGTTCGTCGGTACGGAGCATGGGGCGCAGCCAGCGGCGCTTCTGTTCCTCCGTGCCCCAGATACGGATGGCGGGTGCCACCAGCTGCTGGGTGACCGGGAAGATCTCGGTGCGCCGCGGAACGTCGAAGGCGTCCTCCTCGGCACGGTACAACTGCTCGTAGTACGGAGGCAGTTCACGCCCTCCGTACTCGGACGGCCAGCCGAAAGCGCCCCAGCCCTGGTCGTACCGGGTGCGCTCCCAGTCCCGTATACGGTCGGTGTGGGCACGCTCCTCGGCTTCGGTCCAGTTCTCGAAGACGGCCACCGAGTCGTCGCCGCGGCCCCATTCCTGGTGTGCGGCGCGTTCTTTCGCCACGCCGGTCAACCAGTTGCGGGCCTTGGCACGGAACTCGTCCGGGCCGGGTATGCCGTCCATGATCCTCCCTTCAGCGGGTCAGCACGGTCTGTCAGCGGGTCAGCACGGTGCAGGCGCTGACGCCCGGTGCCCCGTAGACATGGGTGAAGCCGGTCGACGGATCCCCCGGCACCTGCCGTTCGCCCGCACGGCCGCGCAACTGCTGCACGACCTCGTGGACCTGGCGCAGTCCGGAGGCGCCGATGGGCTCGCCGTTGGCGATGCACCCGCCGTCGGTGTTGACCGGCAGCGAGCCGCCGATCCCGGTCGCCCCGAACGGGATGAGCGACTCCTGCTCGCCGTGCTCGCAGAACCCGCACTCGGCCAGGTGCATCACCTCGGCACCGCTCTCGGTGTCCTGCAACTGGCACACGTCGATGTCGTGCGGTCCCAACCCGGCTTCCTCGAAGGCGAGTTGAGCAGCATCGGCGCTCACGCTCGTGGGTGTCCCGGGCGGTGCCCAGGGGCTGAACACCTCGAAGGAGCCGAAGCGGCGGGTCCGCACGACCGCCGCCCGCAGCGCGACCGGCGTTCCGCCGAGCTCGCGGGCCACCGCGCGGCTGCACAGGACCAGGGCCACGGCACCTTGGCCGGGCGAGCAGAACATATACCGGGTCAGCGGGTCGTTGACCATCCCGGACGCCAGGATCTCGTCCGCGTCGAGCGGCTTGCGACGCCAGGCGTGCGGGTTGAGCACTCCGTTGGCGTACGCCTTCTCGGCGACCAGCGCGAGGGTGCGTGCGCTGATGCCGTGGTCATGCATGTACCGCTGGATCTTCATGGCGAAGAACTGCGTGGTCACCATCAGCCCGTCGCGGCCGTAGGCCTCGTCGAGCCCCCAGTCGGCGGGCCGCGGGTCGAAGGCGCCGCGGGGGTGCTTGTCGAAACCGACGGCCAGGGCGACGTCCGCCGCCCCGGACCGGATCGCGTTCACGGCCGCCACCAACGCGCTGCCGCCGGTCGCGCAGCCATTGCGCACATTGGTGAACGGCACGCCTGTCAGGCCGAGTTCGGCGACCAGCGTGTCGGCGTTTCCGGCCGCATCGCTCCCGCCGTACGCGGCCCGTACCCGGGACCACGGCAGTCCGGCATCGGCGAGAGCGGACCGCACGGCCTGCACGGCCAGCTGCCGGCCACTCGCCTCCGTACGGCCGAAGGAGGTGATCCCGGCGCCGCAGACGAGCACCTCCTCGCCGCTCATACGGCGACTCCCGCGGCCCTGGGCACGCCGTCCCCCGCCGTGATCGTGAGCGGCATACCGATCTCCGCCTCCTCGGGCCGGATGTCGAGGACGGCCAACACCCGTACTCCTTCGGGCAGTTCGACGTATCCGACAGTGAGCGGAGCGAATCCCGAGGCGGGCACAACGTACGGCGGCGACTTGGGCGCGTACCGCTGCACGGTCCAGGTCCACAGCGTCCCCGCGCCGGAGAGCACGACCGGCTGGGCCGGCCCCCCGCAGCGCGGGCACGCCGGGTCGGCGGGGTAGGTGGCCACCGCGCAGTCGGTGCACCGGGAGCCGCGCAGCCGGCTCCCGGTCTCCTCCGCGGTGCTCAGCGGCCCTTCCACTGCGGCTCCCGCTTCTCCAGGAACGCCGCCACGCCCTCCGCCGCGTCCTCGGAGTTGAGCATCACGCCGACCGCGAGGTGCTCCATGACCATCAGCGACTGGATGTCCGCGTCGAGGCTCCGGTCGATGGTCATCTTGGTGATCCACATGGTGAACGGGCTCTTGTCGATGAGCTGGTCGGCGAACTCCTCGACCGTGGCGTCGAGTTTGTCGGCGGGCGCCGAGGAATTGATGAGACCGAACTCGGCGGCCTCGACCCCGGTGAGCAGCTTGCCGGTGAGCATCAGCTCCTTGGTCTTGCGGACGCCGATCATGCGCGGCACCCGGTAGATCGGGCCGGCGCCGCCGAACAGTGCGCGCCGGATGTGGAAGTCACCGATCAGGGCGTCGTCCGCGGCGATCGCGAAGTCGCAGGAGATCATCAACTCGAAGCCGCCCGCGGTGACATGGCCCTCGAGGACGGCGATGGACGGGGTCTTCATCGAGTAGAGCCGGTCGCAGACCTTCGCCGACAGTACGGCGACGTCGATGGCGTTGGACCTGCCGACGAAGTCGGCCTTGAGACTGTCCAGGTCGAACCCGGAGCAGAAGGTGTTGCCGCGCCCGCGCAGCACCAGCACGCGCAGTTCGGGGTCCGCGTCGACCTCGGTGATGATCTCGTCCAGCCGGTTCAGGATCGGCACGGTCACACAGTTCTTCTTGTGCGGCCGGTTCAGCCAGACCCGCGCCACATGCCCGTCCCGCTCGAACTGGATCTCGTCTTCGACTGCCATGAGCTCCTCCAAACTGAACTGAATTGAGTTCGATTCTGTGGGCGGACAGATGCCCCTGTCAATGGATCGGGAGGCAGTGACCGCTCCGATCCGCCGGTGCGTGATCAGCCGGTACGGCCGGTGAGGCCGAGCAGGCCGGCCAGGCGCAGACGGTGGTCGTCGCCCGTGCCGAACAGCGCCTCGTCGGCCCGTGCCCGGCGCAGATAGAGATGGGCCGGATGCTCCCAGGTGAAGCCGATTCCGCCGTGGAGCTGCACGTATTCCGTGGTGGCGAGGCGGTAGGCGCCGGTGCAGGCGACGGCTGCGGCACTCGCGGCCACGGGCAGTTCCGGCGCACCTCCGGCAAGGCAGGCGCTCGCGTAGGCCGAGGCCGACCGCGCACCCTCGATCTCGAGGAGCAGATCGGCCAGCCGGTGCTTCACGGCCTGGTAGGAGCCGATGGCGCGTCCGAACTGGGTCCGCTCGGACACGTAGGCCAGTACCGCGTCCAGGGCGTGCGCACTGCCTCCGACGTGCTCGGCCGCCAGAGCCACCCGACCGGCGTCGAGCACGGCGTCGACGACTCCCGCCGCCTGCCCGGGCTCACCGACCGGTTCGGCAGGCGCTCCCCGGAAGCGGACGAGTGCCTGGCGGCGCGTGGGATCGAGGACCCTACGAGCCTTGCGCTCGCAGGTGGCGCCGTCCGGCTCACAGGCGAACAGCCGCTCCCCGTCCGGTGCGCGGGCGGCGACCAGCAGCAGATCGGCGCCTGCTCCGTCGGGCACGAAGTCGGCGTCTCCGCGCAGTACCCAGCCGTCGGGACCGCGCTCGGCCGTCACATCGGCGGGGTGCAGGAATCCGGCGACCGTTGCCGTGAGCGCGCCCGAGGCGATACCCGGAAGCCAGCGCGCGCAGGTCTGCCGGTCGCCGCTGTCGAGCAAGGCGTGTCCGGCGAGTACGACCGTTGTCAGCAGCGGCGCGGGACACAGCACGCGCCCGGCCTCCTGCAGCGCAACGGCAAGTTCGGCAAAGGTGTACCCGGCCCCGCCGTACTCTTCGGGCAGGGCGAGCCCATGCACTCCGATCTCGCCGGCGAGGCGGTTCCAGAGCGTCTGGTCGTATCCGCGCGGACTCTCGGCCTGCTTGCGAACTTCCTCGGGCCCGCAGGCCTCGCCGAGCAAGTCCCGTAGGACCACCCGCAGTTGACGCTGCTCATCGGTCTCCAGGAGCAGCGCGGGATCACCATCGGGCCGAAACATCCAAACCTCCTTCGCCTGAACTCCCCTAAGGGGCGCGGGGCTGTGTCATCGTGCGGCTCCGCCGCGTGGGCGCGACCAGCCACCAACAACCCGCAGCCGACCACTCCGAGTTGGCTCCTCACACCGTGAACCGCCCACCATTCGCAAGCAGCACGGCCCCCACGAGATTCGCCGCCTCAGAACTCGCCAGGAACAACGCAACGTCGGCGATCTCCTCCGCCGTCGCATACGGACGAACCCGCGGATCGGCAAACCCCCGCCGAAGCGCCGCAGGCGTCCGCGCCGCCATCCCCGTCTCCGTCGGCCCCGGCGCCACCGTGTTGACGCGAACCCCGAACGCGATCGCCTCCTTGGCCACTGACTGGCTCAGCGCATGAACCCCGGCCTTCGAGGCCGCGTAGTGCGGATAGCCGGCCTGTGCGTCAAAGGCCGACGAGGAGCCCACGGTCACAACGGTTCCGGACCGGTGCGGCACCATGACCCGCAAAGCGCCGCGCAGCACATGAAACGTGCCGTCCAGGTTGACGCGCATCACGCGCCGCCAGGCGTCGTCGCCGAGCCGCGCCGTCACCTCCGGCGGCCGGTCCGCGACCAGGGCCTCGGCGATCCACTCCTTGGCGGTTGGGTCGTCGACTCCGGCCGCGTGCACCACGATGTCGAGCCGCCCGTGCCGCCGTACGACCTCGTCGAAGGCCTCGTCGACCTGCGCCGGTTCGGCCACGTCGACGGTCAGGGAACGCGCTCCCGGCAGCTCCTTCGCGAGGGCCTGCGCCGCCGGGCCGTCGACATCCGCGGCGCACACCTCGGCCCCCTGTGCGGCGAGTCGCCGGGCGACCGCCGCGCCGATGCCGGATCCCGCGCCCGTGACGAGGGCGACCTGCCCGTCGAAGCGCCCCACGCGCTCACCATCCATGCACGACCACCACCTCACAGCCATCTACTGAACTGACTTCATTTTTGTTAATGTCCCAGGTATGTCAACAGGCAGGACGAGAGCAGTACGACTGACCCGGTGGGGCGGCCCACCGATCCTCACCGAGGTGGAACGCCCCACCCCCACAGCCGAAGAGGTGCTGATCCAGGTGGAGGCGGCCGGCCTCTGCCGTTCGGACCTCCACGTCATCGACGCCCGCCCAGGCGACCTCCCGTACCGGATTCCCTTCACCCTCGGACACGAGGTCGCGGGCCGGGTGGTGGAGCGCGGCCCGCTGGCCGTGGGGCCGGCGGTCGGCGAGCGCGTGGTGGTCCACGGACCCTGGGGCTGCGGGAGTTGCGCACGCTGCGCGGCCGGCGCGGACAACTACTGCGACCGGCGCGCGACTCTGGACGCCGACCGCGTCGGCACGGGGGCGGGACTCGGGCGGGACGGCGGGATGGCGGACCTGATGCTCGTGCCGTCCGGGCGGCTGCTGGTCCCGGTGGGCGACCTGGCCGCCGTCCAGGCCGCACCCCTGTCGGACGCCGGCCTGACCGCGCACCACGCCGTGGCCTCGGTTCGACACTCCCTCGACGAAGGGGCGAGCGTGGTCGTCCTCGGCATCGGCGGCCTGGGGCATCTGGCCATCCAGATACTGCGCGCCACGACGGCCGCGCAGGTGCTGGCCGTGGACGTACGGGAGGAGGCGCTCGCCCTGGCCGACGAGTGCGGGGCGCACTTCGGAACGCTCCTGCGGCCCGACACCGCGGCGGTGCTGCGGGGCCGCACGGACGGGGTCGGTGCGGTGGCCGTGCTCGACTTCGTCGGCAGCCGTTCCAGTCTGAAGCTCGCGGTGGACGTGCTGCGGGCGGGCGGAGAGCTGGCCGTGGTGGGCAGCGGCGGCGGGGAACTCACGGTCCGCAAGCCCGGCGCGCTCCCTCCCGGAACGCGGATCTCGCTGCCGTTCTGGGGGACCTTGCCCGAGCTGGAAGCGGTCATCGCCCTGGCGCTCAAGGACTCCCTGAGGGTGCATGTCGAGCAGTTCCCACTGTCCGACGCGGTGGAGGTGATCGCGAGGCTCCGCTCCGGCGACGTGCGGGGCCGCGCTGTTCTGGTCCCCGACTGATCCGGCCGAAACCCGTACCGTCACACCCCGCGCCCGCCACCCTCTCGACTCCAGAAGTGAGTTCAATTAGCGTCTTGTTCCACTCGGCGACACGAAGGCGGTGGGACCCGCTATGGATGCGGAGACAGTGGATCTGCTGGTGATAGGCGGCGGTATGGCCGGCCTCTCGGCCGCCGCCCGGGTGGCCGCGGAAGGCGGCTCGGTGGTTCTGGTGGAGAAGGCGGAACGCACCGGCGGCTCCGCGCGCTTCGCCGGATTCGTATGGACGACCCCCACGGTCGAGGAGATGCACCGGGTCAACCCGGACGGCGACCCTCAGCTGGCCACCGCCCTGGTGGACGGGTTCGCCGACGGCGTGGCCTGGATCCGGTCGCTGGGCGTGGAGTGCCGGCCGCCGGTGCCCGTGCTCGGTTTCGGCCGCGGTCACCAGGTCGACACGAACCACTACCTCGACACGTGCGAGCGGCTGATCCGCGACCGCGGCCAGGAGGTGCTGACCTCCACCCGGACCCACTCCCTCGTGTCGGAGAACGGCGTGGTCAAAGGTACCGACTGCCTTCTGCCGGACGGATCCCGGCGCCGGATCGAGGCCGCCTGGACCCTGCTCGCGACCGGCGGTTTCCAAGGGGATCCGGGCCTGCGCGCCGAGCACGTCCACCCCCGGGCCGCGGACATCGGCCTGCGGGCCAACCCGCACAGCCGGGGCGACGGCCTGAAGCTCGGGCGCAGCGCGGGCGCGGCGTTCGGCAAGAAGGACGCCGGGTTCTACGGGCACCTGATGCCTGCGGGCGTCTCCCTGGCCGACCCCGCACGCTTCGTCGACCTGGCGCTCTACTACAGCGAGCACGCCCTGCTGTTCGACACCACCGGCGAGCGCTTCGTCGACGAGACGGTCGGGGACCATCTCACCACCATGGCGCTGCTGGAACGCCCGGGCGCCCGCGGCCTGTTGGTCGCCGACGCACACGTACATCGGGAGTGGATCAGCGCCTCGTACGTGGAGGGCATCCCCGGCGTGGACAAGTTCCAGCTGTGCCATCGCGCCGGCGCCCGAAGCGCTGTGGCGGACAGCCTGGAGGACTTCGCGTCCATGCCCGAGGAGTGGGGCTATCCCGGCGCGACGATCCGCGACCGGATCGAGGAGTTCAATGCCACCGTGGACACGGACGGCGCAACGACGCCCGGTCGGCTGCTCGACCGCCGACCGCTCGACGAACCGCCGTACTACGTCGTCGAGGCGGCCTCGGCGATCACGTTCACGTTCGGCGGCCTGCTGATCGACGCCGGGGCGCACGTACTGTCCGCGGACTCGGACCGACCGGCTCCGGTACCCGGCCTGCTCGCGGCCGGCGCGGACGCGGGCGGGCTGTACCGGCGCGCCTACGCGGGTGGGCTCGCACCGGCACTGGTCTTCGGCCTGGCGGCGGCGCGTACGGCACTCACCGAGACCCCGACGACCGTCGGTCACTGACCCCCGGTCGGCCGCTCGGCACAAATCCCGTGCACGAGGCTTGCCCGCCCGGCACCGGAGTGCCTAGCTTACTGAAGTGAGTTCACTTTAGCTCTGCAGTTCGTGAGGTGATCATGCTTCTCGCATGCGTGGCGCGAACGCGCCCTTTCCCGAGGGAGGGACTGTGAGTCAGTTCCTGCTTGTCCTGGTCAGCGGTGTGGCCAGTGGAGCCGTGTACGGCCTCATGGGTCTCGGGCTGGTGATCATTTACCGGGCCACGGACGTCGTGAACTTCGCGATGGCGTCGCTCGCGACCCTGGGCCTGTACGTGGCGCTCTCGCTCCACGACCGTGGTGTGGCCACGGTGCTCGGCATCCTTGCCGCCGTCGTGATCACCGTTGCCGCGGGCCTGGTGGTGCGAGAGACGGTGATCCGACCGCTGGGGCAGGGGCAGTTGTTCTCCGCGCTCGTCGTGACGATGGGCGTGTCCCTGATCGCGGAGAGCACGGCCGGATCGATCTGGGGCGACCAGCCCAAGGACTTCCCCAACCTGGTCGACGGGTCGGTGCGCTGGTCGGGCGCCGCGGTGCCGGTCCAGAGCCTGGTGACGATCGCCGTCGCCGCCGTGGCGATGGCGTTGGTCGGCTATCTGTTCGCCCGCACCACGCTCGGCTCGGCCATGCGCGCCGCGGCCGAGTCGGCGGACACCGCCCGCGTGGTCGGGCTGAGTTCGCAACGGCTCGCCAGGATCTCCTGGGCCCTCGGCCTCGGTCTCGCCGCGCTCGCCGCCTGTCTGTACGCGCCGCGGTCCGGCCTGGTGCCCACCGCGCTGGTCGCGCCCCTGTTCCGGGCCTTCGCCGGAATCTTCCTGGGCGGCCTGACCAGCATGTACGGCGCCGTCCTCGGCGGGCTGACCATCGGCGTCCTGGACAACATGGCGGCGAACTACGTCTCCGCCAGCTTCCGGGACACGTTCGTGTTCTCGTTCACCGTGCTGGTGCTGCTGATCCGCCCCCAGGGCATGTTCGGCACCCGCACCTTCCAACGGGTCTGAGGGGTCGCATCCATGGTCTTCAACCGTTCCCTCCTGGCCAGGGCCGCCCTGGGCCCGGCCGCCGGCGCGGTGCTCATGGCGTTCATGGCCTCCGGCGCGATCCCCGCGTACCAGATGTACTCGGTGGGCCTCGCGGCCGTGTACACGATCGTCGTGCTGTCGGTCGGCCTGCTCGCCGGCTGGTCCGGCATCTGGTCCGTGGGCCACCCCGCGTTCTTCGCCATCGGCGCCTACTTCGCGGCGTACGGCAGCGGCCACGACTGGCCGTTGGAAGCGGTGGTCCTCGGGGCCGTCGCCACCGGTGCCGTCCTGGGCGCCTTCCTGGGGTACGCGGGTGCCAGGTTCTCGGTGCTCTACATCGCCCTGCTGACCCTCGCCTTCACCACGGTGACCCTGGAGTTGATCAACCGCTGGAGCAGCGTGACCGGCGGCGACCAGGGAGTACCGGTCGTCCAGCTGCGCAGCGCCCTCGGTCTGGGCACCCTCCTGGGTGGTGGCACCGAGGCCCAGTACCTCGCGGTCGGCGCCGCAGCCGTCGTACTCGCACTGGCCGTTCCGGCCGCCTCCTCGGGGCTGCGGATGCGGCTGGTGGCCGCCAAGTCGCATCCCCTGGCCGCCCGTACGATCGGCATCGCTCCGGAGGCGCAGTCGTCGCTGTCGTTCGCGGTGAGCGCGGCGGCAACCTGCTTCGCGGGCGTGCTGCTCGGTCTGCTGACCGGGTTCGTCAGCCCGGATCCGTTCTCGCTGGCCTTCGGCATCTCGCTGATCGCGGCGTGCGTGCTCGGCGGGGTCGGCACCATCGCCGGCGCCGTGGCCGGGGGCATCTACCTGACCTGGAACCCCTCCCTGTCGTCCGCCGTCGGAATGCCCCAACCGGTCGTGCAGGGCCTCGTGTTGATCGCGGTGCTCCTGTTCCTTCCGGGCGGGGTCGTACCGTTCCTCGCCAAGCCCGCGCGAAGCCTCCTACGGCGGGTACGGCGAGGGCCGGACGCCGAAGTACCACTGCCTGCCGATGAGTTCACGGATGTCACGCCGCTGGTGCCCTCGGGCGACGGCCCCGTCCTGCTGCACCTGGAGCACGTGTCGGTCTCGTACGGCGGACTCAAGGCTCTGGAGGACGCCTCGCTGTCCGTGCGGCAGAACGAGATCCTGGCGGTCATCGGGCCCAACGGGGCTGGTAAGACAACCCTGTTGAATGCATTGTCGGGTCTGACGGGCAATGGCCGCGTGAGCGGTACCGCCGACTTCGCGGGGCAGCCCCTCTTCCGGGCCAGGGCGACCGCTCGGCGGCGGCTGGGCATCGGCCGCACGTTCCAGCATGCGGAGGTCTTCTCCGAACTCACCGTCGCGGAGAACGTGTTGTGCACCCGTCGCCGGATCACTGCCCAGGACCGGGCGGAGGTCGCGCGGCTGCTGCACTCCGTCGGTCTCGCGGGCGTGGCCGACCGCCGGCCCGGGGAGCTGCCGTTCGGCCTGCAAAAGCGCCTCGACCTGGCGCGTGCGATGGCCGAGCATCCGAAACTGCTGATCCTGGACGAGCCGTTCGGCGGCCTCGACGCGGGCGAACGGGCGCTGCTGGCACGGCACATCAGGCGGCTGCACGCCGACGGCACCGCCGTGGTGGTCATCGACCACGTTCTCGACGACCTCTTCTCCGTCGCGCACCGGGTGCTCGCGTTCGACTTCGGCCGCACGATCGGCGAGGGCAGCCCGGACACCGTTCTGCAGGACCCGAAGGTGCGGTCGTCCTACCTGGGAACGGTCGAGGGCAGGACGCGGCCGCCCGAGCAGGTGGGCGAGCGGAGCATGATCCGCCTCCACGGGGTCCGCCACACGTACGGCGGTGTGGTCGCCCTGCGCGACGTCGACCTCGACGTCCGCCAGGGGGTCGTGCTGGGTATCGCCGGCGCCAACGGAGCGGGCAAGAGCACGCTGGCCGGCATCCTGCACGGCTCGCTCGAACCGGCCCGTGGAGAAAGGGAGTTGAGCGGAGCCGTCCGCACCAGCCTGGCGCCCGAGGGGCGGGCCCTGTTCAAGACGCTGTCCCTGCGCGAGAACCTCGAAGTCGCCGCCTACGCGGCGGGCATCACCGGTGCACCGCTGCGCGAACGGCTGGAGGAGACCGTCCAGTGGCTGCCGGCCCGGCTGCGCGAGCGGCTGTCCGCCTCCGCGGGCGGACTGTCCGGCGGAGAGCAGCAGATGCTCGCCATCGCGCGGGCCCTGATCGTCGCGCCGGACGTCCTGATCGTCGACGAACCGGCGCTCGGACTGGCCCCCGCCCTGGTCGACGAGGTCTACGACCGGCTGGCCACGCTCGCCCACGACGGCCTGACCGTCGTGCTGCTCGAACAGCTGCTCAGCCGCGCCATGTCCGTGTGCCACGAGGTGGCCGTGCTGCACGAGGGCGTCATCGCGGCCCACGGCCGGCCTGGCGACCAGGCGTTCGCGGCTGCGGCGGAAGCGGCGTACTTCAGCGGCGGTCTGGACGCGGCCGCCACGACCGCGGCGGCCAACGCCCGGACTTCTCCAGTGAATTGACAATCCCGTTGTGAACGAGGTGGACCGTGTTCCGGACAATGAGAAATTCCCGCCGCTCGGCTGGGGCAACAGCCGTCCTTGCCGTGGTGGCACTGACCGCCGGCGCGTGCGCCGGTCAGGACTCCGCAGGAGCCACCGGCAGCTCTTCTGAGATCCATATCGGCGCGTGGCTCCCCCTCACCGGCGCCACGGCCACGTACGGCGTGGCCGAGAAGGCGGGCGCCGACGCGTACTTCAGGATGCTCAACGCCCAGGGCGGCATCAACGGACGCAAGGTCAAGTGGACAGTCAAGGACAACGCGGCCGACCCGCAGCAGACCGTGCAGATCGCCCGTGAACTGGTCGGCCAGGACAAGGTCGTGGCCATCGTCAACGCGAACGGCACCTCCCAGGCGGAGGCGGCCTTCCCGTTCGTCCTCAACCAGTCCAAGGTGCCGGTCCTCAACGAGGTGGGCGGCACCGAAAACTGGTACAAGCCGCCGCGGCCCGGCCTGTTCGGCACCCAGACCCTGTACGAGGACCAGGCCGCGGCGGTCGCCGCCTGGGCGGTGCAGGACGGCGCGAAGAAGATCCTCGTCGTGCACAGTGACCCGGCCGCGTTCGTGAACGTGGCCAAGCAGGTGGAGCCCGTCGCGAAGAAGGTGGATCCCTCGGTCGAGGTCGACCGGCTGCCGGTCAAGTACCAGACCACCGACTACACACCCGTGATCAGCAAGGTGAAGGCCGCGAAGCCCCAGGCTGTGGTCGTGATCCTCACCTCCCCCGAGGCGGCCGCCTTCCTCAAGGAGGCCAAGCTCCAGGGGCTCTCGCTGCCCACCTACGCCTACGCGCCAGTGGCCGCCGAGTCGACGATCGCCCTGGCCAAGGACGCCGCCGAGGGCCTGAAGGCCGTACAACTGGTGAAGGCGCCCTCCGACAAGGAGCCCGCGGTGAAGGAGTTCCGGACCGCGATGGCCAAGTACGAGCCCGGTCAGGCCGCCGGATTCCTCGCCCTGTGGGGCTGGAGCAACGCGAAGGTGTTCGCCGAGATCACGAAGACCATCAAGGGGCCTGTCACGTCCCAGGCCCTCACCGCCGCGTACCAGAAGGCGAGCAAGGTGGACCCGGGGGTGTCGCCGGTCATGGACTTCAGTGCGAGCAGTCACCTCGGCACCCGCAGCGTGCAGAGAGTGGTCGTGAAGAACGGTGCCTGGACATCCGTCGGCGACTTCTACACGCCCCCGGCACGCGGCTGAGAGCCCGCCCCGGCACCCGGGGCCGCAGCGTGACACGGGGGCCCTGCGCCGGCCTCTTCCCTCTGGATAGGAACAAGCCATCCCACGAGACCCGGATGACGGAAGTGACGGAAACCCTGAACGCACGCCAGGGCTGGGTTAGCCTCGTCTCCTCTTGGGGGCGAACTGACGTACGCCGAACATCACTTCGGGGGGTCCGTGTCACAACAGCGGCCGGTGCCACCGGACTCGGCGACGAGCGAGGCCGCCGCACTGCGGCAGACCGGTGCCTCACCCCTGCGCCCCGGCGACCCGGGCCGCATCGGCCCCTACGTGCCGCTGGCGCTGCTCGGCAGCGGTGGGATGGGACGGGTCTATCTGGCACGCCCCGCGGCGGACAGCCCCGATCTTGTCACGGTGAAGGTGATCAGACCGGAGTACGCGGACGACCCCAACTTCCGGCGCCGGTTCGAGCGTGAGGCGTCGGTGCACGCCCAGGTCCGCACCCCGCACACGCCGAGGCTGTGCGGTACCGGCTTCCAGGACGAACTGCTGTGGATGGCCACCGAGTACCTGCCGGGCCTCGATCTGGCGGATGCCGTACGTGAGGGCGGCGCCCTGGAGCCTGCGGGGGTCTGGCGACTGGTGGCGGAGCTGGGCCGGGCGCTCGCCGGCCTGGCCGCCGCGGGGATCGTGCACCGGGATCTGAAGCCGTCGAACGTACTGCTGTGCATCCGCGGCGCGTACGTGATCGACTTCGGTCTTTCGAAGGCCGTGGACGCGAGCGCGCTCACCGGCACGGGCAACCGGGTGGGAACTCCGGCCTACATGTCGCCGGAGCACCTGAGGACAGGCAGGTGCGACACGGCGTCTGACGTGTTCTCGCTGGCCGGGACGCTGGTCTACGCGGCGACGGGACGTGCCCCCTTCGGCGACGGCACGGGCGTCGATGTGATGCACCGGGTGGCGTTCGAAGAACCGGATCCGGAGCTGATCGGTGAGATCTCGGCGGCGGACGCGGCACTCGGCTCGCTGCTGTCCGCCTGCCTGGCCAAGGAGCCCGGGCGGCGGCCCATTCCGCAGGACCTGATCGACGCGGCCGAGCCACACACCGGGACGTCCGTCTGGCCCGAGCCGCTGGGCGGCAGGGTGCTGGCCCGGCAGCGGGCGTACGAGGTGCTGCGCAGACCCGCCCCGCCCGGTACCGGACCGCAGACGGAGGCGGCAGGTCCGTCCGCCGTCGCACCACCGCGGCACTTACCCGCGGAGGGAGGCCGCATCTGGGAGCGGAAGAAGCCGAGGCTGGCCGTCGCCGCGGGCGTCGTCCTCTGCATGGTGGCCGCAGCGGGCTTCCTGCTCGCCCGCCAGGACGCCCCGGCGACCGCTTCCTCCCCTCCCTCCCCGGAGGCCGGTGCGACGAACGGCGTCGGCACCAGGCCCGGTGATGCCCCCTTGTCGCCGGTGTCCGGGGCCTCGGACCGGACGTCCGTGTCCGGCAAGAGGGCCGACGGTGCCGCGAACGCCGACGCCGCCTCCTCGGGTCCTGAGGTCTCCGGCTCCGCCGGCACCGGCCGTACGACCGCGCCCTCGGCCGCTGCCACCGAGCCCAGTACCGCCGCCGACCCCGCCGCGTCCCCGAGCAGCACGCCCACCGAGCGCGCAGCCCCGCCCTGGATCTCCGACTGCACCTACTACTCCGGCAACGGACGCACACGCCAGGGGGACAGCGGCAGCCGTGTGCTGCAGGTGCAGTGCATGCTGGTCAAGCGCGGTTACAGCGTGGGGAGCACGGGCGTGGACGGCGACTTCGGTCCCGGAACGGAGTATGCGGTGCAGAGCTTCCAGAGCGACAAGGGGGTCGACGCCGACGGCATCGTGGGGCACGAGACCTGGACCGCTTTGCGCAGCACGGAGTGATGCCGGCGGCCCCTGGCTCCCGCTCAGGTGCATCCGACAACTTCCTTGCCCTGTCCCTCGCCCCCACCTAACCTGATTTTGTGCCGATAATAAACAAAGTCCGAACGCACAGTGCCGTGCCGGGCAACACCCTCGGCCGCCTGCGCATCGCCCTCACCGTCTTCTTCGCCCTCGACGGCTTCATCTTCGCCGGCTGGGTCGTCCGCATCCCCGCGATCAAGGAACAGACCGGCGCCTCCGCCAGCGCCCTCGGGCTCGCCCTGCTCGGCGTCTCCGCCGGCGCCGTGATCACGATGATGCTCACCGGACGCCTGTGCCGCCGCTACGGCAGCCACGCCGTCACCGTGATCTGCGGCATCCTGCTGTCCCTGAGCGTCGCCCTGCCGCCGCTGACCCACTCGGCCGTCGCACTCGGCGCCGTACTCCTGGTCTTCGGCGCCGCCTACGGCGGCATAAACGTCGCCTTCAACAGCGCGGCCGTCGACCTCGTCGCCGCCCTGCGGCGGCCGATCATGCCGAGCTTCCATGCCGCTTTCAGCCTGGGCGGCATGCTCGGCGCCGGGCTGGGTGGGCTGGTCGCCGGGCATCTGTCCGCCACTCGGCACCTCCTCGGTCTGACCTTCATCGGGCTTCTCGTGACGGCCATGGCGGGACGTTCGCTGCTGCGTCAACAGCCACCGAAGCCGCCCGAGCCCGCAGGCGGGGCCGGGCACGGCAGTCCGCGCCGCCTCGACGGCCGTGGCCGCGGGCTGGTCGTCGTCTTCGGGCTCATCGCCCTGTGCACCGCATACGGCGAGGGGGCCATGGCCGACTGGGGCGCACTGCACCTCGAACAGGACCTGGGCGCCTCCGCGGGAGTCGCGGCGACGGGCTACTCCTGTTTCGCGCTCGCCATGACCGTCGGGCGGCTGACCGGAACGACCCTGCTCGAGCGTCTCGGCCGTACGCGGACCGTGGTCGCGGGCGGCACCACCGCCGCGCTCGGCATGCTGGCCGGCTCCCTGGCGCCGTCGCTGTGGGCGGCTCAGATCGGCTTCGCCGTCACGGGACTCGGTCTCGCCAACCTCTTCCCGGTGGCCGTCGAACGCGCCGGGATGCTCGCCGGCCCCAGCGGTGTCGCGATCGCCTCCACCCTCGGCTACGGCGGCATGCTCCTCGGCCCGCCCGCGATCGGTTTCATGGCCGACTGGTTCTCCCTGCCCACCGCTCTCACCAGCGTCGCGGTGCTGGCAGCGGCCGCCGCGCTCGTCGGACTGGTGACGCGCGGCGCGGCCACCGGATGACTCGGCGGCCGGCGCCCGCCGTCTGCGCCCCGGTCGAATCGCGGCCCCAGGAAGGGCGCAGGTGGCGACCACCCCAAGCAGTCATCCTTGAGCAGTCACCCGATGAGCCGGTCGGCCGGATGCCTTCCCGGGGTACCAGGAAAGCTACGAAGCAACGCAACTCAGCCCTTCGGGAAGGGGAGAGTCCCATGCGACAGCGCCTGCCGGCACAGTTGGGCCGCCGGACCGCACCTCCGCTCGCGCTCGCGTCGGCCGCCGCCGTCCTTCTCGCCGCGTGCAGCTCCGGCGGCGGGGCGGACGGCGGCGACAAGGGCGGACCGCCCGCGATAGTCGTGCACCCCGAGGCCGGCAGCGGGAATGTGCCGGTCGGGCAGAAGGTGACGGTGCGCGCACGGGGCGGGTCCCTGACCTCCGTCGAGGTCGTCTCACCCGGCCCGGGCCGGCTCTCCGGCATCTGGTCCGAGGACAGGTCCGTGTGGACCTCGACCACACCGCTCGCCCCGGGCGCCACCTACACGGTGCGGGCGAACGGAAAGGCGGACGGCGGATCGGCCCTCGACAAGACCGCTTCCTTCACCACCGAGGCGCCGAAGAACGGCTTCGTCGGCGAGTACCACCCCGACAAGGGCATGACGGTCGGCATCGCCATGCCGGTCTCGATCACCTTCAACAAGCCCATCCGCGACAAGGCGGCAGTCGAGCGGAAGCTCCAGGTCACCGCCTCCCCTGCGGTCCAGGGCGCCTGGAGCTGGATGAAGGACCGCAGTGGCAAGGACCGCATCGACTACCGGCCCGAGAGGTACTGGCAGCCCGGCACCCGTGTCACGCTGCGCATGGACCTGGCAGGCGTGAACGCGGGCGGCGGGGTCTACGGCACCCAGGACCGCGTCGTGAACTTCCTCATCGGCGATGCCGTGACGAGCACGGTGAACGTCACGACGAAAACGATGACGGTGGCGAGGAACGGGAGGACACTGCGCACCCTGAAGGTCTCCAGCGGCAAGAAGGGCTACGAGACCTGGAACGGCACCATGGTCGTCCTGGGCAAGGTGCCGACCATCCGCATGGACTCCTCGACCGTCCGTATCTTCGGCCCCGAGGCGTACAACCTGGGCGCGGTCAAGTGGGACGTCCAGCTCACCACGTCCGGCACCTACGTGCACGCCGCGCCCTGGAACGCGGAAAAGTTCGGCGTGGTCAACGGCAGCCACGGCTGCATCGGCATGAGCACGAGCGACGCCGAGTGGTTCTACGGCCGGGTCGACCTCGGCGACCCGGTCACCGTCGTCCACTCCGTCGACACCGTGGCGGCCAACAACGGTTACGGCGACTGGAACGTCGCCTGGACCGCCTGGAAGAAGGGCAGCGCCCTGAACTAGAGCCCCGCACCGGAACATGACGGCGGCCCGCCGCTCCCGGCCGGGTTCCGCGGGATGCTGGTATCGGGAACAGCGGGTCGGGAGGTACTGGGATGCGGTGGTGGGCCGGCGCATGGATGATCGCCGGAATGGTCGCCCTGGCGGCGTGCGGCACGTCGGCGGGCGGCGGAGCCTCGGGAGCGGCGTCGGCGTCCGGGAGCAGTTCGGCGCAGCCGTCCTCCACTGCACCGACGGGCCCGTCCGCGAGCCCGTCCGGGGCAAGCCCGAGCAAGTCGGCCACGGCGCCTTCGACTCCGGCAGGAAACTGTGCCGCCGGGCATACGGAGATCAGCGTCGCCCCCGGTGACGCGGTCGAACAGCGGCTGTGCGTACGGCCCGGGACTGTGGTGTCCCTCGTCCTGCGGCCCCGGGTGGACGACAAGCGGTGGACGGCCGTGCACAGTTCCGCGCCGGTCTTCGTCGTGGCTTCCGGATGGCGGCTGGACGCCGACGGGACGGCCCACGCCTCGCTGCGGTGCGCCGGCACCCGGGGCGGTGCGGCCGAGATCACCGCACTGGCGAAGGCCCCGGACGTGGCGGGCGCGCCGCGCGCCGCCTTCACCCTGCACGTGAGTGTGGTGCCGTACACGACACAGGGCTGAGCCCGGGAACTGACTCCTGGCTGCGGACGACCAGCACGCTCCGCTCCCCGGGGTGGGCCTGAACGGCCGCCAGAACCGTGTGCTCCGCGACGATCCCGGCGACCTGCTCGGACTTCGGCAACTCGTCCATCGCGCCCCCCGCCGGCCTCCGAGTGGGCCTCCGGCCTGGGGCTCAGGCCTGTTCGGTGGGGCGTACGAGGAGCTCGGCGACGGCCACGTGCCGGGGGCGGGTGACGATGTAGCCGACGGTGTCGGCGATGTCCTGGCTCTGCAGCCGCTCGATGTCGCCCAGGGCGGCGACGATGTGCCGCTGGATGACGTCCGGGTTGTGCGTGCGCAGCTCGGTGTCGACGCTGCCCGGCTCGATGACGGACACGCGGACGTGCTGCCGTGCCAGTTCCTGGCGCAGCGCCTCGCTGAAGGCGCCGACGCCGAACTTGGTGGCGCTGTACACGGCGGACATGGCGTAGGCGTTGCGGCCGGCGAGCGAGCCGATGTTGACGATGTCGGCGACCCGACGCGGCTCCTCGGCGGCGGCCTTGACCAGGTGCGGGACGGCCGCGTGGGCGGTGTACATCAGGCCCATCAGGTTGATGTCGATCATGCGCTGCCAGTCGTTCAGGTCCGCGCCCGGGGCGGGCCCGAGCAGCATGAGGCCGGCGTTGTTGACCAGGGTGTCCAGGCGGCCCAGGTTCTCGACGGTCCGCTCGACCGCTTCCGCGGCGGCCTGAGGGGTGGTGATGTCGGCAGGCACCACCAGGGCCTGTCCGCCGGCCTTGGAGATCTCGGCGGCGAGGTCGGCAAGCCGGTCCTCACGCCGTCCGACCACGGCCACTGCGGCGCCCTCCCGGGCGAGTTCCAGGGCGGTGGCGTTGCCGATGCCGCTGGAGGCCCCGGTGACCAGGGCGACAGTTCCTTCGAGACGACGAGTCATCGTTCAAGCCTTTCGATAGTCGATATTCGATGTTCGATAAACAGCGCGGCCACCTTGCTGGGGGCCGTGCGGGACAGGGAGAGAAGGCCCTGCCGGCGAGGGCCGTACGGGGGGTGGAGGCCACTCAGTGCCCGGCCGAGGGCAGAATGGGGAAGTGAGCACCACTGGGCAGAAGAGCACCGACGCCAAGCATCGGAAGACCACGATCGAGGGAGAGCTGCCGCCGCGCGAGCGCCTGGTCCGGGCCGCGTCGCGGCTGTTCTATTACGAGGGTGTACGCGCGATCGGTGTGGAGCGGCTGATCGCCGAGGCCGGGGTGACGAAGGCGACCTTCTACCGGCACTTCGCCGCCAAGGACGACCTGGTCGTGGCGTATCTGCTGACCAAGGACGCCTACTACAAGGAGGTGGCCGAACCGCTGGCCGCCGCGCACCCGCCCGCGGAGGCGATCGACCTGATCTTCGAGGCGATCGCCGAGCACGCCCGCGAGCGCGGTTTCCGCGGATCGCCGTTCCTGAACGCGGCCGCCGAGTACCCGGACGCCGGCCATCCGGTCCGGAGCCTGGTGACCTCCCACCGGGACTGGATCCGCGGCCTCTTCCAGGACCTGCTCACCCGGCTCGGCCACACCGATGCGGAGTCGGCCGCCGGTGCACTGCTGATGCTGTACGACGGCGCGATGGCCGCCGGGTACCTGGACGACTCCACGGCTGCCCACAAGACCCTGCTGGACGCGGTCCGGCTGATCCGGTCGGAAGGCTGAACCCGCCGGGGTCGCGCACCGATCCCGGATGGGGCGGCTCGTCGACGACGTGCGGTGTCCCGGCCGGCGTGGGGCTTGACCGCGGGAGCCGCCCTGGTCCTGGAACGCATCGGCTGCATGGAGGGTTTCATGGAGCTTTTTCTTCTCTGTTCGACTTGCAGAAGGGACGCCGAGAGGGCGCCGACGAAGCGGTAGGAAGACCGGTCGTTCTACCTGTTGACGATAACCCGCCCGGCGCCCTCGCGCCAGCGGTCGGCTCATTTGTGGGATCCCTCACCGGCCGTTGGCCGTGAGCGATCCGAGGGGACGCGCATCAGGCCCGCTCCACGCCGTCCGGAAGCGAAACGCCCCGGTCCCGCCGCCCAACGTCAGCCAGACGTACTCCCCCTCCTTGACCAGCCGGAGGGCGATGTACGCGCACCCGGGACACCGGGCGGTCAGGCCCGGTTCCGGGCCGTAGACGTGGAGTTGGGCGAGGGGGCCGGACTGTGCGCACTCCGGGCAGCGCCACCAGGCCGTGGTCGTCTCCACGGAGAGGATCTCCGAGAGCGGGCCGGCGAGACAGTTGCCGTCGAGGTGGGCGGTGTCGTCTGCCATCGGGACCTCCGGTCAGCCGAAGCGTTCGGTGCGGATAGTGGCGGGGTCTCGGCCCAGGTCGACGAGCAGGTTGCCGGCCGTCTCGACGAAGCCGGTGGGGCCGCAGACGTAGACGGGGCTGGTCGGTTCGAGGCGGGCCGTCGGTTTCTCCAGGTCGTCCGACGTGAGGCGCCCGGCCGCTCGGGGGCTGCCCGGTGGGGCCTGACGCGTATAGAGGAGGCGGACGTCGACGTGCGGAGCGCGGTGGTCGGTGAGCTCGTCGCCGTACCAGATGTCGGCGGGGGTGCGGACGGAGTACAGGAGGTGCAAGGGGCTCGTCGAGCGTGCCGCCCGGTGGGCTCGGATCATGGCCGCCAGCGGGACGACTCCGGAGCCGCCCGCGACGAGCAGCGTCGGTTCGGTCTGTTCGGGGCGCCAGACGAACCAGTTGCCGAGCGGGCCGCGCACCTCCACCTCGGCGCCGGGCGGCAGTTCGTCGGCGAGGTAGGGCGAGACCTCCCCGTCCGGCACGGTCTGCACGCCCAGTTCGATGCGGTCGCCGTCGGCGGGCGCGGCCAGCGAGTAGCTGCGTACGGCCTGGTAGCCGTCGTCGGCGGTGAGGCGCACGTCGACGTGCTGGCCGGGCAGGTGGCCGGGCCAGCCGGGCACGGTGAACAGCAGGGAGCGGGCGGTGGCGGTCTGCGGGCGGCGCTCGTCGAGGCGGGCCCGGCGCCAGGCGACAGCTGTGGCGGTGGCCATGGTCAGTCTCCCCAGTTGCGCTGCTCGCGCCAGGGATCGCCGTAGTTGTGATAGCCGACGGACTCCCAGAAGCCGGGCTCGTCCTCGTGCGTGAGCCGCAGTCCGCGCACCCACTTGGCCGACTTCCAGAGATACAGGTGCGGCACGAGCAGGCGGGCCGGGCCGCCGTGTTCCGGAGAGAGCGGGTAACCGTCGTAGGTGTGGGCGATCCACGCCTTGCCGTCGAGGAGGTCCTCCAGGGGGAGGTTGGTGGTGTAGCCGCCGTAGCTGTGGGCGACGACGAAGTCGGCGGACGTCTCGACGTCCTCGAAGAAGGCGTCGAGGGAGACTCCGCGCCACGGGGTGTCGAACTTGGACCAGCGGGTCACGCAGTGGATGTCCGTGACCGTCTCCTGCTGCGGCAGGGCCATCATCTCCGCCCAGGTCCAGGAGTACGTCTCCCCGGTCTCCGTGGCGATGGTGAAGGCCCAGGTGTCGGTGGACACGCGTGGGGTCGGCCCTGCGGACAGCACCGGGAACTGCTCGGTCGGGTACTGGCCGGGAGGCAGCCGGTCCGCCAGGGAACGGGCCCGCCCGCGGAAACCGGGTGAGAAGGAGCTCATGACGTCATCGATCTCCTCGGCTCGGAGCCCTCGGAGGGCCCCGAGGGCGAGACAGCCGGATGTCCCCCATCATGAGCCGCTCCTCCCGGGCCCGCATGCCGT
This sequence comes from Streptomyces sp. NPDC001401, assembly GCF_042895385.1. Taxonomy (NCBI): domain Bacteria; kingdom Bacillati; phylum Actinomycetota; class Actinomycetes; order Kitasatosporales; family Streptomycetaceae; genus Streptomyces; species Streptomyces sp. NPDC001401. Next base: position 32,311 of record NZ_JBIAWI010000007.1, on the reverse strand, counting down.
TCGGCGAGACGGCCGACCTCCTGCGTGGGCGGCAGGCGTCCGCGCCCTGGCGAATACCGACAACATCGAGGCCGTCGAAGCACTGCACCAGTGCTGCCCGCGCAGCCGACGCGGTGCGCGGGGCCGTACGCCGCGGCATGGTCGACCACCTGCTCAAACCCTTCGACTACGAGGACCTCGAACCCGGTCTGGAGCGGTACGCCGCCCAGCGCGGGCGCCCGTTCGGCACGGTCGTCCGCGGCCCGGCCGACGTCGACCGGGTACTCGCCGGAGCGTTCTCCCCCGCCCCGGGCCGCGCCCTACGGCACCCTGTCCGCGGCCGAGTGCGCGGCCGCGCACTTCCCTTCGACCGCGCTCCATCCGGCACACTCGCCTCATGGAGACAGCCGAGTTCGTGGAGATCCTGAACCGGGAGGGCCGGGTGCTGGCCGCGGCCGCCGAGGAGGCCGGGACCGGTGCCAAGGTGCCGACCTGCCCGGACTGGCAGGTGAAGGACCTGGTGCGGCACACCGGGATGGTGCACCGGTGGGCGGCCGCGTTCGTCGCCGAGGGGCACACCTCCTACCATCCCGACGGCGGGCTGCCCGACCTCGACGGCAGCGAACTGCTGGCCTGGTTCCGCGAGGGGCACCGGTACCTCGTCGACACCCTCGCCTCCGCCTCGCCCGAGGTCGAGTGCTGGCACTTCCTGCCGGCGCCGTCCCCGCTCGCGTTCTGGGCCCGGCGGCAGGCGCACGAGACCACCGTGCACCGGATCGACGCGGAGTCGGCGCGAGGCGGAGCGCAGACCGGGATCGACGCCGGCTTCGCGGCCGACGGCATCGACGAGCTGCTGCGCGGCTTCCACGCCCGCTCCAGGAGCAGGGTCCGCAGCGACGAACCGCGAGTACTGCGAGTACGGGCGACGGACACGGACGGCGCGGTGTGGACCGTACGGCTGTCCCAGGAGCCGCCCGTGGCCGCGCGGGATGCGGCAGGAGACGCCGACTGCGAAGTGACCGGGCCCGCCGCGCAGTTGTACCTGGCGCTGTGGAACCGGCTGCCGTTCCCGAACGTGACCGGGGATCCCGCCACCGCCGCGCTGTGGCGCGAGAGGTCGGCCGTCACCTGGAGCTGAGGTCGCTCGCCAGCATCCGCGTCAGCACCGCACGCTGCACCGGCAGCACCTCGCCGTGCAGCGTGCGCCCCTTCCGGGTGAGCGCCACACGGACGCCCCGCCGGTCCTCCTGGCACATGGCGCGCTCGACGAGGCCGTCCTTCTCCAGCCGGGCGATCAGCCGCGACAGCGCGCTCTGGCTGAGATGGACCCGCTCGGAGATCTCCTGCACGCGATAGGCGCAGGAGTCGCCGGACAGCACGTCCAGCACCTCGAAGTCGCTGGCGCACAGGCCGTGTTGATGCAGTGCGCGATCGAGTTCGCACTGGGTGCGGGCATGCAGCGCGAGGATGTCCCGCCACTGGTCCACGAGCGCCTGTTCGGCCTTCTTCGCCACCATCCGCGCACCGTAGCAGAGAAACAGAATTATTGCATCGGAATTAAATGCATTTGCATTCGATGCATGCGCATGTAGTGTCTGTGTTCATGACCTCTCCGCTCACCACCCCTGCGGCCCCGTCCTCGGCGGCTCGTTGGACTCCCCGGCTGTGGGGCACCCTGCTGGTGCTCTGCGCCGCGATGTTCCTGGACGCGCTCGACGTGTCGATGGTCGGCGTCGCGCTGCCGTCCATCGGCTCCGACCTCGATCTCTCCACCTCGGCGCTGCAATGGATCGTCAGCGGCTACATCCTGGGCTACGGCGGTCTGCTCCTGCTCGGCGGACGCACCGCCGACCTGCTCGGCCGGCGCCAGGTCTTCCTGATCGCCCTGGGCGTGTTCGCGCTCGCCTCACTGCTCGGCGGGCTCGTCGACTCGGGTCCGCTGCTGATCGCCAGCCGCTTCATCAAGGGCCTGAGCGCGGCCTTCACCGCGCCCGCCGGCCTGTCCATCATCACCACGACCTTCGCCGAGGGCCCGCTGCGCAACCGGGCCCTGTCCATCTACACCACCTGCGCGGCCACCGGCTTCTCGATGGGTCTGGTGCTCTCCGGCCTGCTCACCGAGGCCAGTTGGCGCCTGACCATGCTGCTGCCCGCGCCCATCGCCCTGATCGCGCTGGTGGCGGGCCTGAAGCTGCTGCCGCGCAGCGAGCGCGAGAAGGACCACAACGGCTACGACATCCCCGGGGCCGTCATCGGCACGGCGTCGATGCTGCTGCTCGTGTTCACCGTCGTACAGGCTCCGCAGGTCGGCTGGGCGTCGGCCCGCACGCTGCTGTCCTTCCTGGCCGTCGCCGTACTGCTGACCGTGTTCGTGCTCGTCGAGCGGCGCTCGGCAGGTCCGCTGATCCGGCTGGGCGTGCTGCGCTCCGGCAGCCAGATCCGTGCCCAGCTCGGCGCGATGGCCTTCTTCGGCTCCTACGTCGGTTTCCAGTTCCTGGTCACCCTGTACATGCAGTCGCTGCTCGGCTGGTCGGCGCTGCACACGGCGCTCGCCTTCCTGCCGGCCGGGGCGCTGGTGGCGGTGTCCTCGACGAAGGTCGGCTCGATCGTCGACCGGTTCGGCACCCAGCGGCTGATCGCGGCGGGCTTCGCGCTGATGGTCGTCGGATACGCACTGTTCCTGCGCGTGAACCTCGACCCCGTCTACGCCGCCGTCATCCTGCCGTCGATGCTGCTGATCGGCGCGGCCTGCGCGCTGGTCTTCCCCTCGCTCAACATCCAGGCCACCAACGGGGTCGAGGACCACGAGCAGGGCATGGTCTCCGGGCTGCTCAACACCTCGGTGCAGGTGGGCGGCGCCATCTTCCTGGCCGTCGTGACCGCGGTGGTCACCGCCGGAGCCCCCGAACACGCCACCCCGCAGGCCGTGCTGGACAGCTACCGGCCCGGGCTGGTGGTGGTGACGGGCATCGCCGTCGCCGGGCTGCTGATCACGCTCACGGGCCTGCGTACCCGTCGTACGCAGCAGTCCGTCGTGGTCGCCAAGTCCACATCTCTGGAGGCGGAGCGCGTAACCGTACGCGACTAGGGGGACGCCTCCCCTGTGTGCGCCCGGCGGGGCCTGCTTGCTCCGCCGGGCGCACCGCTGTGAGACTGGGTGCATGGACGAGTACGGGGGACGGCGCCGCAAGGCCGAGCAGGACGCGATGACCGTGGAGATCGGTTACGCGCTGGTCAGTGCGGTGTTCGCAGCCGGAGTGGTCTTCGGAGCCGTCGCCGGACCGGCGTTGCTCTTCGACCTGCCGGACCTGCTGTCCACGCTGCTGCTGCGGGTGGGTCTGACGCTCGCGCCCATCGTCTTCGTCGTCCGGGCCGTGAGCGTCCTGGTGCGCTTCCGGCGCGGCGCTCAGCCCAGCCAGCCCGGCCGCACCAGCCCCGACTCGTAGGCGAGGACGACCAGTTGGGCCCTGTCCCGGGCGCCCAGCTTGACCATGGTGCGGCTGACGTGGGTCTTCGCGGTGAGGGGGCTGACGACCAGACGGCGGGCGATCTCCTCGTTGGACAGGCCGATGCCGACCAGGGCCATCACCTCCCGTTCCCGCTCGGTGAGTTCGCCGAGTGCGTCCTCGGCCGCGGGTTCCTTGGAGCGGGCCGCGAACTCGGCGATCAGACGGCGGGTCACGCCCGGTGAGAGCAGTGCGTCGCCCTCGACCACCGCCCTTACGGCGCGCAGGAGTTCTTCCGGTTCGGTGTCCTTGACCAGGAAGCCGGAGGCGCCGGAGCGGATCGCCTCGAAGACGTACTCGTCGAGCTCGAAGGTGGTGAGCATGACCACCTTGACGCCCTGCAGCGCCTCCTCGTCGGTGATCCGGCGGGTCGTCGCCAGGCCGTCCAGCGTCGGCATGCGGATGTCCATCAGGACGACGTCCGGGCGCAGTTCGCGCACCTTGCGCAGCGCCTCCTCGCCGTCGGCGGCCTCCCCGGCCACCTCGATGTCGGGCTGTGCGTCGAGCAGCGCCTTGAAGCCGGCGCGCACCAGGGACTGGTCGTCGGCGAGCAGTACACGGATCACCGGTCGTCCTCCTTCGCCTTGACCGTCAACGGCAGTACGGCGAGCACCCGGAAGCCGCCGTCCGTGCGCGGGCCCGCCTCGATCGTGCCACCCAGCGCGGCGGCCCGCTCCCGCATTCCGGCCAGACCGTTGCCGCTGCCGCCCGCGTCGGCGCCGGTCGCGGGCCCGTCGTCGTCGATGCGCAGCCGCAGTGTCCGCTCGTCGTGGTCGACGTGCACGCGCGCGTGGCGTGAGCCCGAGTGCCGTACGACGTTGGTGAGTGCCTCCTGGACGATGCGGAAGGCGGCGAGGTCGGTGCCGGGCGCGAGGCGGGGAGGCTCCCCTTCGACGTCCACCGTGAGACCTGCGCTCGCCGCCTGTTCCACCAGCTCGGGCAGCCGGTCGAGGCCGGGCGCCGGAGCGCGCGGCGCGTCTCCGGGTGTGCGGAGCGTGTCGAGGACCTGGCGGACCTCGCCGAGCGCCTCCTTGCTGGCGGCCTTGATGGTGGTGAGCGCGGTGCGCGCCTGCTCGGGGTCGGTGTCGAGGAGGGCGAGGCCGACGCCCGCCTGGACGTTGATCACGGAGATGCTGTGGGCGAGGACGTCGTGCAGTTCCCGGGCGATCCGCAGCCGCTCCTCGTCGGCCCGCCGCCGCGCCGCCTGCGCCCGCTCGGCCCGTTCTCTGGTCCACTGCTCGCGCCGGATCCGGACCAGTTCCGCCAGCGCGACGATCGCCGCCACCCACGCGGCGATCACGGCCTCCTGCGCCCAGGCGGCCGCGGAGTCCCTCGACGGCGGCAGCCAGCGGTACAGCCAGTGGGCCACCAGCATGTGCCCGGCCCACAGCATCGCCAGAGCGCCCCAGGCGGCCCGCCGGTGTCCCGCGACGATCGCGCTGAAGACGGCCACCGCGACGGCGAAGAAGACCGGCCCGTACGCGTACCCGGCACCCAGGTAGACCATCGCGGCCGCCGCCGTGCCGAACACGACGAACACCGGATACCGCCGGCGCCACAGCAGCAGCCCCGACCCGACGAGCAGCAGCACGCGGGCGAAGACGTCGAGGTCGGCGCGCCAACCCTCCTGCTGGTGCGCCGCGAAGTGGGAGCCGACGAGCACGAAGACGGTGATCAGCACGGTGGAGCGCCACGGCCACCGGGCCACCCGGTGCTCGTCGCCCCAGCGGTTCATCCACGGCGGCCCGTGCCGCCACCACTGCGGCGGCCCGCCCCCGCGCCCATGCTGCTCGTCCATGACCGCCACGCTAGACGTCACCGGGCGCGCGGGGCGTCCGCCGGGCGTGGTGATCAGAGGTACTCCCCGCGAAGTACGACGCCCTGCCCCGGCTTACCTCAGCCCGACCCCGAGGGCGAGCTGCCCCGCCGCATGCCGGAAGAACGCCGCCCGGTCCTCGACGACCCGGTTGAACTGGCCGAACAGCTCGAACCCGATCAGCCCGAAGAGCTGGGCCCAGGCCGCGACGAGGGCCGGTGCAACGGCGGGCGGCAGGTCGGAGGCGAAGTCGGCTGCCATGCGCTCGGCCTCGGGAAGCAGTTCGGCGGGGAGAGCGGGCAGCGCCACGCCGGGGCCCTGCCGGGCCTCGCGGACGATGCCGATGAGGACGAGGCCGACGCGGGCGGCGGCCGGGATGGTGGTGTCGGGGGCGGTGTAGCCGGGGACCGGCGAACCGTAGATCAGCGCGTATTCGTGGGGGTGCGCGAGGGCCCACTCGCGTACGGCCTCGCACACGCTGGTCCAGCGCTGCACGGGGCCGGCGTCGGCCACGGCGGTGTGCGCCGCCTCGGCCGCCGCGCCCACGGAGTCGTACGCGTCGATGATGAGGGCGGTCAGCAGGTCGTCGCGGCTCGGGAAGTAGCGGTAGAGCGCGGAAGAGACCATGCCCAGTTCCCGTGCCACGGCACGCAGCGAGAGCTTGGCAGCGCCTTCGGCGGCGAGTTGTCTGCGCGCCTCTTCCTTGATGGCCGCGGTGACCTCGATCCTGGCTCGGGCGCGGGCGCTGTGTGCAGTGCTCATGGGAGCAGTCTCCCATGAAACGAGAGCGGTGCACACAAAGAAGAGCAGCGAACCAAAAAGAGAGCGCCGAACAAAAAAGAGAGCACTGCTCTTGCAATGGATCACCGATCCAGTGCAGACTCTTCCTCAAGCGAGAGCAGTGCTCACAAAAGCGAGCGACGCTCTTTCACTCGATGGGGGTTCTCATGTCCACACACGTCCAGAAGCCCGGCTGGTTCACCGTCAACGTCTTCAACCGCGCCGTGGCGTGGATGACCCGACGCGGGATCAGCATCTGGGGCTCCCGGGTCCTCGCGGTCCGCGGCCGCAAGAGCGGCGAGTGGCGGACCACCCCGGTCAACCTGCTGGTCGTGGACGGACAGCAGTACCTGGTCGCCCCGCGCGGTCACGTCCAGTGGACGCACAACATGCGTGCGGCGGGCGGCGGCGAACTGCACCTCGGCAAGCACGTGGACGCGTTCACCGCGACCGAGGTGAGCGACGACGACAAGGTCCCGCTGCTGCGTGCCTACCTCAAGCGCTGGAAGGCCGAGGTCGGGGTGTTCTTCAACGGCGTCGGCCCCGACTCCCCCGACGCCGAGCTGCGCCGCATCGCCCCCGACCACCCCGTCTTCCGGATCACCGTCAAGAGCTGACCTCGGTGGCCTCGCCGCCCGCCGGACCCACCGGACGCCGGTCGAGCGCGGTCAGGGCGCGCTGGGCCATCGGATGGGTGCGCACGATCTCGGCGAGGGACGTCGATCCGCGCGTGATGTCCCTGAACGCGTTCCACGCCGGCCGGAACCCGGTCAGCGCCGCGTGGAACAGGCCGGGCCGGCGCTCGAACACCGTCAGCAGAGCCTTGCCGACGCTCATCTCGACGCCGAGCCCCGCCTTGATCGCGAACGCGTAGTTCAGCGCCTGGCGCCGGGTGTCCACCGCGTCGGCCGCCTCGGCGATCCGCACCGCCCACTCCCCCGCGAGCCGCCCCGAGCGCAGCGCGAACGAGATGCCCTCGCGGGTCCACGGCTCCAGCAGCCCCGCCGCGTCCCCGCACACCAGCACCCGCCCGCGCGACAGCGGCGAGTCGTCGGCCCGGCAGCGGGTCAAGTGGCCGGAGGAGATGCTCGGTTCGAACCCGGCGAGGCCGAGCCGCCCGATGAACTCCTCCAAGTACCGCTTGGTGGCCGCCCCTTCACCGCGCGCCGAGATCACACCGACCGTGAGCGTGTCCCCCTTGGGGAACACCCACCCGTAACTGCCGGGCATCGGCCCCCAGTCGATGAGCACCCGTCCCTTCCAGTCCTCCGCGACGGTCTCCGGCACCGGGATCTCCGCCTCCAGGCCCAGGTCCACCTGGGCCGGCTTCACCCCGACGTGCGCCCCTATCCGGCTGGCGCTGCCGTCCGCGCCCACCACGGCCCGCGCGAGCAGCGTCTCGCCGCCCTGCAGGAACACGGCGACCGTGCGCCGGTCCGGCACCGCCGAGCCGTGCTGCTCCACGCGCTGCACGGTGACACCCGTACGCAGCTCGGCGCCCGCCTTCTGCGCGTGCTCGACCAGCTGCTGGTCGAACTCGGGCCGGTTGATCAGCCCGAACAGCATGTGCTTGGAGCGGCGAGTGCGAGTGAAACGGCCGTTGTTGGAGAACGTCACCGCGTGCACCCGGTCCCGCAGCGGAAGCTCGAAGCCGGGCGGCAGGGAGTCGCGCGAGGGGCCGATGATCCCGCCGCCGCATGTCTTGTAGCGCGGCAGCTCCGCCTTCTCCAGCAGCAGCACGCTGCGTCCCGCGACCGCCGCCGCGTAGGCGGCCGAGGCCCCCGCGGGTCCCGCGCCCACCACGACGACGTCCCACACCCGCTGCACGTCGTCCGCCGAAGAGTTCTCGCTGCTCACGATGGTCTAATGCTCCCGATCAAGCTGCTGCCGCACCTGTCCCCCGCATCCTACGGCGGACGTCGCCGCAGGCCGCTGTGGGAGGATCCCGATACCCACACGTACAACGTCGCACCCACAAGGAGCGTGCCCATGTCGTCGAATCCGGTCGCCGAGACCGTCGCCTCGCTGATGCCGAGGGCGCAGGCGGAGCTCGCCGAACTGGTGGCGTTCAAGTCGGTGGCGGACTTCGACCAGTTCCCGAAGAGCGAGAGCGAGGGCGCCGCGAACTGGGTCGCCGACGCCCTCACCGCCGAGGGGTTCCAGGACGTGGCCCTTCTCGACACCCCCGACGGCACACAGTCCGTCTACGGCTACCTGCCCGGCCCCGAGGGCGCGAAGACCGTCCTGCTCTACGCCCACTACGACGTGCAGCCGCCGCTGGACGAGGCCGCCTGGACCACCCCGCCCTTCGAGCTGACCGAGCGCGACGGCCGCTGGTACGGGCGCGGTGCCGCCGACTGCAAGGGCGGCGTGATCATGCACCTGCTCGCGCTGCGCGCCCTGAAGGCGAACGGCGGCGTGCCCGTCCACATCAAGGTCATCGCCGAGGGCTCGGAGGAAATGGGCACCGGCGGCCTGGAGCGCTACGCCGAACAGCACCCCGACCTCCTCTCGGCCGACACGATCGTCATCGGTGACGCGGGCAACTTCCGCGTCGGCCTGCCGACGGTCACCTCAACCCTGCGCGGCATGACCCTCGTCCGTGTGCAGATAGACACCCTCGAGGGCAACCTGCACTCCGGCCAGTTCGGCGGCGCCGCGCCCGACGCGCTGGGCGCGCTGATCCGCGTACTGGACTCGCTGCGCGCGGAGGACGGTTCGACCACCGTCGACGGGCTCACCCCGGAAACCCGCTGGGAGGGCCTGCAGTACGACGAGGAGCAGTTCCGCCAGGACGCCAAGGTGCTGGACGGCGTGCAGCTGATCGGCTCCGGCTCGGTCGCCGACCGCATCTGGGCGCGCCCGTCCGTCACCGTCCTCGGCATCGACTGCCCGCCCGTCGTCGGCGCCACCCCGTCGGTGCACGCGGGCGCCCGTGCCCTGGTCAGCCTGCGCGTGCCGCCGGGCGTGGACGCGGCCGAGGCGACCAAGCTGCTGCAGGCCCACCTGGAGGCGCGCACCCCGTGGGGCGCCCGGGTACACACCGAACAGGTCGGCCAGGGCCAGGCGTTCAGCGCCGACACCACCAGCCCGGCGTACGCGGCGATGGCCGAGGCGATGGCCGTCGCCTACCCCGGACAGGAGATGCAGTACGCCGGCCAGGGCGGCTCCATCCCCCTCTGCAACACCCTTGCTTCCCTCTACCCGCAGGCGGAGATCCTCCTCATCGGCCTGAGCGAGCCGGAGGCCCAGATCCACGCGGTGAACGAGAGCGTCTCGCCCGAGGAACTGGAACGCCTGTCGGTGGCAGAGGCCCTGTTTCTGCGGAACTACGCGGCCGGCTGACCACGCTGCCGGTGCCGGAGGGCCTCGTCTTCGGACGGAGCCCTCCGGCACCCTGCCGACCGGACTCCGAGTCGGTCCGGGAAAATCGCGGCGGATCGGCGGACACGCGACGGCTGTCACCCTGACCATGGAGGTCATGTCCTCCGCCACGCGCCGCGCCGCCCACACCGACCTCGCCACCTTCCTGGCCCTGCTGAGCGACCGCGAGCTGGCGGACCTCGTGGCGTCGGGGACACCGCTGGGCGTCGGGATCGGGGGGCGCTCGACGCTGGTCGAGGTGGACGGCCGCCGGGTCTTCGTGAAGCGGGTGCCGGTCACGGACATCGAGCGGCTGCCCGAGAACACGCGGTCCACGGCGGACATCTTCGAGCTGCCGTCCTTCTGCCACTACGGCATCGGCGGCCCGGGCTTCGGCAGCGTCTGGCGCGAGCTGGCCGTGCACACGATGACGACGAACTGGGTGCTGGCCGACGGCTTCCCGGGCTTCCCGCTGATGCATCACTGGCGGGTCCTGCCGGATGCGGTACAACCCCTTCCCGTGGAGCTGGCCGACGTGGAAGAGGTGGTCGCCTACTGGGGCGGCGGCCCGCAGGTGCGCGAGCGCATCGAGGCCCTGCGGACGGCGTCGGCGAGTCTGACGCTGTTCCTGGAGTACTTTCCGCACACTCTCCACGACTGGCTCGACACGCAGGTGCGCACCGACGACGCGGACCGGACCTGTACACGGGTGGACGAGTGGCTGGGGGCGCTGACCGCGTTCCTCCACCGCCACCGACTGCTCCATTTCGACCTGCACTTCCAGAACGTCGTCACGGACGGCGAGGAGTTCTACCTCGTCGACTACGGCCTCGCGTTCAGCCCGCGGTTCCGGCTCTCCCGGCAGGAGCGTGCCTTCTTCGACCGGCACCGCGACTACGACCTCGTCTACTCGCGGGCCCACCTGGTGAACTGGCTCGTCACCGCCCTGTACGGATACGACCGGCAGGAGCGGGAGGCCTTTGTGCGGGCCTGTGCGATCGGGGCGCACACCGACGGCCTCCCCGAGGCCGCCACCGCGATCATCGCCCGCGACGCACCCCTGACCGCCGTCCTCAACGGCTTCTTCCGCCGGCTGCGCACGGAGAGCAGGCAGACCCCCTACCCGTACGAGGACCTGCGGCTCGCCTACAGCAGTTCCACGCTCTCCGCGTAGTGGCAGGCCACAGGGTTCCCGCCGCCGCGGTCGATCAGCGCGGGCACCTCCTCGATGCAGGCCTCGCGCTCGCTCTCCGTCAGCTGGTTCGCGAACTTGGGACAGCGGGTGCGGAAGCGGCAGCCGCTCGGTGGGCGCACCGGGCTGGGGATGTCGCCCTGCACGAGGATGCGTGTGCGGGCGCGCTCCTTGCGCGGGTCCGGGAGCGGGATGGCGGAGACGAGGGCCTGCGTGTAGGGGTGGGCGGGGGCGGTGAACAAGCGGCGGGCGGGGGCGATCTCGACCAGGCGGCCCAGGTACATGACCGCCACCCGGCCGGCCACATGGCGCATCACCGACAAGTCGTGGGCGACGAAGAGGAAGGACAGGCCGAGTTCGCTCTGCAGGTCCATCAGCAGGTTGAGGACGCCCGCCTGGATCGACACGTCGAGCGCCGACACCGGCTCGTCCAGCACGATCACCTTGGGGCGCAGCGCCAACGCCCGTGCGATGCCGATGCGTTGGCGCTGGCCGCCGGAGAACTCGTGGGCGTAGCGGTTGCCGTGCTCGGGGTTGAGGCCGACCAGACGCAGCAGTTCGCGCACCTCGTCCTTGCCGCGGGCGTCGTAACGTCCGTGGATGCGCAGGGGTTCGGCGACGATCTCGTGGACGTTGATGCGCGGGTCGAGGGAGGCGTACGGGTCCTGGAAGACGATCTGGAGTTCGCGGCGCAGCGGGCGCATCCTGCGTCTGCTTAGTTCGGTCAGTTCGGTGCCGCGGTAGCGGACCTGGCCGGAGGTGGCGGACTCCAGGCCCAGGATGGTGCGTGCGGTGGTCGTCTTGCCGGAGCCTGATTCGCCGACGAGGCCGAGCGTCTCGTGCTGGAAGAGGTCGAAGGAGACTCCGCACACGGCGTGCACCTCGCCGACGCGGCGGCGTACGACGCCCCGGGACATGACCGGGAAGTGTTTGACGAGGTCGCGGACCTGGAGGACCGGTTCGCCGGTTCCGCCGTGCCCGGGCAGCGGGGGCAGGGGCGCGGCGGCGGCCTGTGCGGGGGCGCTCATACGGAGTCCTCCTCGGCGTTCGTCGAGTGGGGCGAGGGCGTCGTCGTGTCGGCGAAGCGGGCCAGCGCCTCGGAGTCGGCTCCGACCGCGTCGAACACCTCCGCGGCGCCGGTGTCGACGAGTTCGTCGGCGAAGTGGCAGGCGCTGAGGTGCAGGTCGTGCCCGGCCTTGCGCAGCGCGGGCTCCGTGGCGTCGCATGCCTGCCGGCGCAGGGGGCAGCGCGGGGCGAAGGGGCAGCCGGGCGGCAGGTTCAGCAGGGAGGGCGGGGAGCCGGTGATCGGGGTGAGGCGTTCCTCCTCGCGGTCCATGCGGGGCAGCGAGCCGAGCAGGCCGAGGGTGTAGGGCATGCGCGGGGTGTAGAAGATGTCCTCGACGGAGCCGGTCTCCACGATGCGGCCCGCGTACATGACGGCGACCCGGTCGCTGTGCCCGGCGACCACGCCCAGGTCGTGGGTGATGAGCACGAGGGCGGCGCCGGTTTCGGCGCGGGCGGTCTCCAGGGCGTCGAGGATCTGCGCCTGCACGGTGACGTCGAGGGCGGTGGTCGGCTCGTCGGCGATGATCACGTCGGGATCGTTGGCCATGGCGATGGCGATGACCACGCGCTGGCGCATGCCGCCGGAGAGTTCGTGCGGGTAGTTGTCGACGCGCCGCTCGGGGCTGGGTATACCGACCGTGCCGAGCAGGTCGACGGCCCGGGTGCGGGCGGCGCGGGACTTCAGGTCGGGGTTGTGCCGTCGTAGCGTCTCGGCGATCTGGTAGCCGACGGAGTAGACCGGGTTGAGCGACGTCATCGGGTCCTGGAAGATCATCGCGATGCCGCTGCCGCGCAGGTCCGACAGGCGCGCGTCGGACAGACCCAGCAGCTCCGTGCCCTCGAAGCGGACCGAGCCGCGCACCCGGGCGGTGGCCGGCAGCAGTCCCATCACGGCGAGCGCGGTGACCGACTTGCCGGAGCCGGACTCGCCGACGATGCCGAGCGAGTCGCCGCGGTCGAGGCGGTAGCCGACGCCGCGCACGGCTCGTACGAGACCGTCCTCGGTGGGGAACTCCACGCTGAGGTCCTCGACTTCGAGCACCGAGTCGGTGACCGGGACCTCCTGGATGCCATGGCTGCTGGTGGTCACTGGCGCACCCTTTGCTGCCGGGGGTCGAAGGCGTCGCGCAGTCCGTCGCCGATGAAGTTGATGGTCAGGGCGATGGCGATGATGAACGCGCCGGGGATGTAGAAGAGCCAGGGCCGGGTGTCGACCGCCGTCTGCGCCTGGGAGACGAGCAGCCCCAGGGAGGTGTCGGGCGGTTGGACGCCGAAGCCGACGAAGGACAGGGCCGTCTCGGTGAGGATGCCGGTGGCGACCAGCACGGTCGCGTTGACGATGATCGGGCCGAGCGCGTTGGGCAGCAGATGCCGGAAGATGATCCGCGCGTCCGAGGCGCCGAGCGCCTTCGCCGCCTCCACGAACTCCTTCTCGCGCAACGACAGTACGGTGGCGCGCACCACCCGAGCCACGTACGCCCAGGTCAGCCCGGCGATGACGGCGGCGATCCAGTACCAGGAGCCGCCGCTGCGGGAGGAGATGACAAGGGCGATCGCGAACAGCGGCAGCGTCAGGACAAGATCGGCGATGCGCATCATCAACGAGTCGACGAAGCCCCGGTAGAAGCCCGCGACCGCGCCCCAGATCGCGCCGACGAAGGTGGAGCCGAGCGCGATCAGGATGGCGATCTTCAGCGAGGTCTGGGTGCCGCGCATGACCTGGGCGTAGGCGTCGTAGCCGGAGGCGTTGGTGCCGAACGGGTGCTTCCAGGACGGGGGTTGGGAGTTGTCCGGTGTGTACTTCTGGTACGAGTAGTGCCACAGGTGCGGGCCGATGAACGCCCACAGCAGGATCAGCACGAAGACCACCAGGCTGGCCATGGCGGCCCGGTGCCGCAGGAAGCGGCGCAGCACCAGCTGGGTCTGGGTGCGCTGCCTGACGGTGAACTCGCGCTCGGCGGGCGGCAGTTGCGTGCCCGCGGATCCGGCTGCCTCGGTGTCAGTCATAGCGGATCCTCGGGTCGAGTACGGCGTAGAGGAGATCGGCGAGGAGGTTGAAGCCGATGACGACGACCGCGGAGAGCAGCAGCCACGCCATGGTCCGGTAGACGTCGACGGTCGCGGCCGACTCGACGAGCATCTCCCCCATGCCGTGCCACTGGAAGATCGTCTCGGTGATCACGGCGCCGCCCAGGATGATCGCGATGTCGAGCGCGGTGACGGTGGCCAGGGGGATGAGGGCGGTGCGCAGCGCGTGCCGCACCATGACCGTGCGCCGGCGCAGCCCCTTGGCGCGGGCGAGGCGGACGTAGTCGCTGTTCAGGACCTCCAGCATGGAGGCGCGGGTGTAGCGGGTCCAGGAGGCGAAGGAGACCAGGGCCAGGGTGATGGTGGGCAGCACGAGGTGGCCGATGCGGTCGGTGAACTCGTTCCAGGTGGTGTCGACTTCGAGGTACGGGGACTTCTCGCCGATGGTGCCCAGGAACTGGCTGCCGGTCTGTTCGTTGAACCAGATTCCGGCCTGCTTGAGCAGCACCGCGAACCAGAACACCGGCATGGCGAGGAAGAGGAAGCCGAAGAAGGTGACGGTGTAGTCGGCGGCGGTGTACTGGCGGATCGCACTGAACACACCGAAGATCACGGCCAGGACCAGGGCGATGAGCATCGCGGCGGCGACCAGGGTGACCGTCACGCGGAAGCGGGTGAACAGGTCGTGCCCGATGTCGAGGTTGGGCTGCACCGACGGGCCCCAGTCGCCGTGCAGGACTCCGGTGATCCAGTTCCAGTAGCGCTGCACGGCGGGCTCGTTGGCGTGGATGTGCCGGGCGAACGCGTTGATGGCCGCCTGGCTCGGCCGGGGCTGCCGTGAGGTGGCGAAGTTGGCGACCGGGTCGCCGGCGTTCACGACGACCAGGAACACGATGAACGTCGAGGCGATCAGCACGGGGATCGAGACGAGAATGCGGCGCACGGTGTAGGCGAGCATGCGGTCTTCTCTCGCGGGCGGGACCCGGTCCCGGGGTCTCCGGGACCGGGCTTGAGGGGTGCGATCGGGTTACTTCTTGAGGCCCCACTCGGCGGTGTTGTACGGCGGTCCCACGTTCGTGGAGTTGTTCCGCATGTTCACGAACCGCGTCTGGACGGCGAGGAACGTCGGCTTCTGGTACAGCGGCAGGACGTAGGCGGCATCCACCATGATCTTGTCCGCCTGGTTGAGCAGGGCGGCGGCCTTCGACTGGTCGGTGGTGCCGACCGCCTCGGCGATCAGCGAGTCGACCTTCTTGTCGCTGTAGCCGCCGAAGTTGCCGCCGCCTCCGGTGACCCAGTTCTGCTGGGCGTTGGCGGTCGGGAACGGCGAGGCGACCCAGGCGAAGACGATGATGTCGTACTGGTGCCCGGCCAGCACCGTGCCGAGGTCGGCGGCGCCGATCGGCTTGATGGTGACCTTGATGCCGAGGTTCCCGAGGTCGCTCTGCAGGATCTGGCACTCGCTCTGCCGGATCTGGTTGCCGGTGGTGTAGCGGCAGTTGAAGGGTCCGACGGCCTTGCCGTCCGGTGTCTTCAGCGCGGTGCCGACCCCGGTGAACTTGGCGTCGGTCAGGTATTTCTTGGCCTTGGTGAGATCACCCGACCCCTGGCCGGTGGCGGTCACCAGATCCTGGTAACCGGCCTGTCCGGGAACGTAGTTGTGGTTGCCGAGCTGCTTCACCGAAGGATCGAACTGCTTCACGGTCTTGGCCATGATGTCCTTGATGCTGATCGCCGTGAACATCGCCTGGCGCAGCGCCGGGTACTTGCCGAGCACCGGGTTGTGCAGGTTGAGGTCGAAGTGCTCCCACTGCAGACCGTTGCCGATGTTGTAGGTGACGTTCGGGATGGACTTGACCTGGTTGACCAGGTCCACCTCGGGCTGCGGATAGATCGCCTGCACCTCGTTGTTGCGCAGGGCGATGGGCTCCTGGGTGGCGTCCGAGATCACCTTGAAGATCAGCCGCTGCAGGGACGGCTTGGCCGTGCCCCACCACTTGGGGTCGGGTTCGTAGGTGGCGTGGTCGTTGTCCACCCACTGCGTCATCTTGTACGGGCCCGCCGTCGGGTACTTGGTGGGCGGGTTCTTCTGGAAGTACTGCCAGCCCTGGGCCATCTGGGCGGCCGTCATGTGTGCGGCGTCGCCCGCCTTGGCACCGGAGAGCTTTTCGGCGATGTGGGCGGGATACAGCGGATAGCCGGCGCCGAACAGCTGCTTCCAGTCGGAGAAGGGCTTGGCCATCACGACGGTGACGGTCCTGCCGCCGTCGGAGCCGGTGACCGATTTGATGCGGTCGTATCCGGCTGTGCTCTGCGGCAGGCAGCCCTTGGTCTGCGTGCTGTCGCTCGCGGGCGGCGGCGGGCAGTCCTTGCCGTCGTTGGTGCGCCAGTAGTACACGAAGTCGTCCGCGGTGATGGCGGTGCCGTCGTTCCAGGCCGCCTTGGGATTGATCTTGTAGACGAGGGTCTGCGGACTGCTGCTGGTCTGGGTCGCCGAGGTCACCAGGTCCTTGTTGACGGCGACGGTGAAGTCCGGCAGCGGGACGAAGACCTGGGGCAGCACGACCTCGAGCGCCTCGCCGTTCTCGAAGGTGTTCCCGTTGGTGTCCTGGATGTTCCACTGCTGGATGTTCTTCTCCAGCACATAGGTGAACGTTCCGCCGGACTTGGTTGCGGCGGAGTTGCAGGTGTTGGCCTTGCCCCGGGTGTTGCACGACGAAAGCCCGGCCGAGCCGCCCTTGTTGGAGCCGCCCCCGCCGCCACTGCTGCTGCAGGCGGCCAGAGCCAGCACGAGCCCGGCGGCAAGAGCAAGTCCCCTTGTGAGGGCCGATGATTGCGCGCGCATGTCCCTCCTCCGGCCGACGGAGGCTCCGCGGCCTTGTCGAGGCGGCCGAGCGGCCGCGAGAGAGCTGAGCTGCGCACTGACGGTAGAACTCGCGTGTACCTTTTTCAGATTCCTGTTCATACCGGGACGGCGACAATTCACCCTCGCTTTGCCCCAGGAACTCCCTCCGCCGGGCAAAGTCGCCTGATAACCACTCAGAAACCGCACAGATCACGCCGCCATCGCGGGGAGTCGGCAGAAGATCAGCCGACCGGGACGCCCGCTTCCAGATACAGCGCCGCCCCGCGCTCGCGCGCCCGCAACGCCCAGCGCAACCGCTCGTAGCGCACCGGCGGCAGCAGCTCCGCGGCCTCTTCCTCGGTGACGAACCGCCAGCCGCGCAGCTCGGGCCCGGGCAGCAGGAGCCGTGCCGCCTCGGTGGAGTCGAGGTGACCGCCGTCGAAGAGGAGGCGCAGACCGCCGTAGCCGGGGGGTGCGGGTGCCTCCCAGTCGACGACCAGAAGGCGGGGGACCTCGTCGAGGTGGATGCCGGTCTCCTCGGCGACCTCGCGCATCCCGGCGCGGGCGGGGGCCTCACCGGGTTCGACGACACCGCCGGGGAACTCCCAGCCGGCCTTGTAGGTGGGGTCCACGAGGAGGACGCGGTCCTGCTCGTCGAAGAGGAGGACGCCTGCGGCGAGCGTCTCGGCGGTCGGTTCGGGCGTCTGTACTATGTCACATACCACTACCTCGCCGGCGCTGACGGCCTCAGCGATACGGACCGCGCTCTCATACGGAGTGAGGGCCCCGGTGTCGACGGGATAGGCATCGGCGGTGAGCCAGGACGCGAGGGCGGCACGGTACGGCTCGATGTGGTCGTACGACCACTGCCGTACCCGTATCTCGCCGTCCGGGAGGTCGGGCGGCACCTCCCGCCCGGCTATTCGCTCCCGCAGGATCGTTTCCGCCGGAGCGAGAAGCACGTGTCGGACGGAGATACGGCGTGCTGCGAGGCCGCCGAAGATCTCGTCGCGGTACTCCTGGCGCAGCAGGGTCATCGGAACCACCAGGGTTCCGCCCAGCTCGGCGAGCATCGCGGCGGCCGTGTCGATCACGAGACGTCGCCAGATCGGCAGGTCCTGGAAGTCGCCGACCTCGGCGAGGTGCTTGGGCGGCAGCAGGTGTGCGAGCGCTGCGCCGATCACCTCGGGGTCGAAGAGCGTGCTGTTCGGGATCAGTTCGATCAGTTCCCGTGCGGTGGTGGTCTTCCCCGCACCGAACGCGCCGTTGATCCAGACGACGGTCACAGGTCCCCCTCTTCTGTTGGCCCCCTGTGGCTTGCCCGCTCCACCCTGCCACGGAAACCAGCCCCAGCTGAGGGCGCACAAAAGGAAGCGCCGGCGCCCCCTCCACAGGGACACCGGCGCCGCGAACCGGACCTCGACCGCGTCGCCCGTACTAGCCGAGGGCCTTGTCGGGACCGGCGAGGCCGTCGTCGCCGGTCATGTCGGTGACCGTGCCGGCGGTGTCCTCGACGCTCAGGTCGCCGAGCGTCTGGTGATCACCGACCACCTGGTGGTCACCGTGTTGCGAGGGGGTGATGGCCGCGACGACGAACCCGGTGGCGAGGGAGGCGATGGCGAGCATGCTGCGTTTCTTCATGCCCGGTTCAACTGTGAAACCGCGCGCGGGTCACGCCCTCGTCCGTCGCGCACTTGGCGCACCAGGTCTGCGGCCGCCTCCGGCCACCGGGCGTGCTCGAAGGCGAACCCCGCGTCGAGCAGGCGGCCCGGGACGACCCGGCGGCTCTTCAGCAGGAGTTCGGTGTCCGAGCGCAGGGCGAAGGCGCCGAGCTCCGCCATCCGGCGCGTGGCGGGCAGGCCGACCGGCATGCCCCACGCGGTGCGCAGGGCGCGCATGAAGGCGCGGTGCGGCAGCGGTCCGGGAGCGGCGAGGTTCACCGGCCCGTCGAGGTCTTCCCGGTCGACGAGGAACTCCACCGCGCGGACGAAGTCGCGCTCATGGATCCAGGACACGTACTGCGCACCGCCCGCGACCGGGCCTCCGAGGCCGATCCGCGCCAGCCGCAGCAGGACGTCGAGGACTCCGCCGCGATCGGGGCTCATCACCATGGCGGAGCGCAGGGCGACCTTGCGGGTGCGGGGCGTGTCGGCGTCCTCCTGTGCCCGCTCCCAGTTCCTGGCGATCTCCACGCTGTAGGCCCAGTAGCCCGGGACGCCGGGCTCGCTGCCGCCGATCACACCGGTCGCCTCGTCGTTGGGTGCGTCGAAGCGGTGGGCGTACACCGTGGCCGTACTCATCTGGAGCCACACACGGGGCGGCTGCGCGGCGGCCGCGATCGCCTCTCCGACGACCCGCGCGGAGTTCACCCGGGAGTCCATCATGGCCTGCAGGTTGGCGGGGGTGTACCGGCAGCTGACGCTGCGCCCCGCCAGATTGATCACGACGTCGCTGCCGGCGATTTCCTCGGCCCAGGGGCCGAGGTGCTCGCCGTCCCAGCGGACCTCGCCCTTGCGCACCGGCCGCCGGGTGAGGATCACGACGTCGTGACCGGCGGCCGCCAGCGCGCGCCGCAGGACCGTGCCGACCTGTCCCGTTCCCCCGGGAATGACGATCTTCATCAGGCTCCCCCTTTTTTTTGCGTGACGGAAGCCTAACCCGGAAACTTGAACACGTTCAAAAGCTGCTGCCGGCTCTCCCCTATCCCTTCGTCGACCCCAGCGTCAGCCCCGCGATGAAGTGCCGCTGCAGCAACAGGAACACCAGGATCGTCGGGAGAGCGACCAGGACGGAGCCCGCTGCCAGCAGGTTGTAGTCGGTGAAGAACTGCCCGCGCAGGTTGTTCAGCGACGACGTGATCGGCAGCTTGTCGGGGTTCGAGATGAAGATCAGGGCCCAGAGGAAGTCGTTGTAGATCCAGGTGAACTCGAGGGTGGCCAGGGCCGCCAGGGCCGGGCGGCACAGGGGAAGGGTGATGCGCCAGAACTGGGTCCACACGCCCGCGCCGTCGACGATCGCCGCCTCCAGGATCTCCTGGGGCAGGGTGCGCATGAAATTGGCGAGCACGAAGACGCAGAAGCCCATCTGGAAGCCGATGTTGACGAGGATCACGGCCCAGTAGGAGTCGTACATGGTCAGCGAGTCGGACATCCACCACGGGAGCGGGATCTTGTTGAACAGGACGTACAGGGGTGTCACGATCACCTGCTGCGGGAGCAGGTTGCCTGCCGTGAAGAACATCAACAGGACGATGCCGCCGCGGAGTTTGAGGCGCGAGACCGCGAACGCGACGAACGCCGCAAGGAAGAGGGTGACGATGACGGCGGGGACAGCGATCAGCAGGGTGTTGGTGAAGTACTTGCCCATGCCGGACTCGGTGTAGGCCCGGCGGTAGTAGTCGAACGACAAGTGCTTCGGCCAGGAGAGGTAGCCGTGCTGCGCGGTTTCCTCGTACGGCCGCAGGCTGGCGTAGACGGCGAGCAGCAGCGGCGCGATGAACGCCAGCGAGACCGCCGTCAGGAAGATGTGCACGCCCCAACGGCCGCGCCGGGGGCGGGGCTTCGGGCTGCGGGCGGGTGCCGCGGCCCGGCGGCGGGGCACGGTGGACGCGGTGGTGCGGATGTCTGCCGTCATCGGTCGCGCGCACCTCGCAGCTCTTGGACCAGGAACGTCACGATGAATCCGAGGGACACGACGAGCAGGACGACCGCGATGGCCGAGCCGAAGCCGATCCGGCTGGCCTCGCCGATGATGTTGTCGGTGATGAGGACCGACAGCAGTTCCAGGCCGTTGCGGCCCTTGTTGACGGCGTAGACGATGTCGAAGGCCCGTAGTGCTTCGATCACCGTGATGACGCCGACGATGACGTTGACCGGGCGCATGGTCGGGAAGACCACGCGGAAGAAGGTCTGGCGTTCGTTCGCGCCGTCGATGGCCGCCGCCTCCTTCAGCTGCGGGTCGACGGACTTCAGTCCGGCCAGGTAGAGGATCATCACGTAGCCGACGTGCCGCCAGCTCGCCGCGATCATCATCATCCAGATGTTGAGGTGGGAGTTGCCCAGCCAGTCGATCGGGTCGTCGTGGTTGTTGAGGATGGTGTTGACCACCCCCTGGTCGGTGCCGAGGATCAGCTGGGCGATGAAGCCGACGATGGCGAGCGAGAGCACGACCGGCATGTAGAGGACGGACTGGTAGAAGCGGCTGAAGCGGACGCCCCGGTCGATGAGGACGGCCAGGAAGAGGCCGAAGGGTGTGGCGATCAGGCCGAGGAACAGCAGCCACATGATGTTGTGGCGGACCGCCGGCCAGAACGGCGGGTAGTTGTCGGCGAGGTTCTTGTAGTTGTCCAGGCCCACCCAGTGGATGTCGCCGATCCCGTCCCAGGCGGTGAAGGACAGGCCGATCGACGCGAGCGTCGGGCCCCAGACGATGGCGATGTCGAGCAGGACCGGAATGCCGAGCAGCAGGCCGAGGACGGCGACGTCACGGCGGGTGAACCGCCTCAGGCGCCGCCGTCGTCCGGCGCGTCGCGGGAAGGTGAGCGCCACGGAACAACTCCCCCAGTGATCAGCCGACGGGCTGCGAGAAGATGGTCTTCTTCTGCCGTTCGATGCTGTTGCACAGCCCGTCGACGTCCTTCGGATTGCCGATGAAGTCCTGGATGGACTGGATCATCACGGTCGAGGCGAAGTCGGGCCGGGTGTCGCGGTCCAGGAACTGCGAGATCTGCTTGGCGCCCGAGACGAGCTGCGCGGACTTCTTCTGCAGGGCGCTGTACTTGGAGGTGTCGGCGCCGGAGTTGACCGCCACGTTGTTGGGGTCGTACTTGAGGTAGACGTCCTCGGCCTCGGGCTTGCCGAGCCATTTCAGCAGGGCTTTGGCGCCGGTGAGGTTCTTGGACTTCTTGGCGATGAGGAATCCGTCGATGGGCGCCTCGACGGACTCCTGGCCCCACTGCGGGTCGATCTCGGGGAAGGCGAAGAAGTCGATGTCGTCGCGTTCTTTCGCCGGGAACTGGGTGCCGGGGTGCGGCATGCCGAAGACCGCCATGCCGGTCTTGCGCTGCTGCAGGCTCTGCCCGGCCTCCTCCCAGGTCCGGCCGAGGGCTCCCTTCTGGTAGTACGGCATGAGTTCGCGCCAGGTGTCGAACACGTTCTTCACCTTGGTGTCGGTCCACGACTCCTCCCCCGCCATCAGGGACTTGTGGAAGTCGTATCCGTTCAGCCGCAGATTGATGTAGTCGAAAGTGCCCATCGCGGGCCAGCCGTCCTTGTCGCAGAACGCGACCGGATTGCCGTCCTTCTGCATCTGCTTGGCGAGCGCGATGAACTCGTCCCACTTCGTGGGCTGTTGATAGCCCTTCTGCTGGAAGAGGCTCTTACGGTGGAACACCGCCCACGGATAGTAGTAGTACGGCACGAAGTACTGCTTGCCGTCGTGCGTGGACTGCGCCTTCAAGGCGTCCGAGAAACCCGAGAAGGTCTTCCAGACGTCACTGATCTCGGTCAACAGGCCTTTCTCCGCGAAGTACTGCATGCGGTATCCCGCGAACCACATGAAGACGTCGTCGGGGCTGCCCTGCAGATAGCGGTTGATGTTCTCCTGGAAGTCGTTGTGGTCCTTGGTGTTGACCTTCACCTTCTTTCCGGTCTTCTTCTGGTACGCCTGGAACGCGGCCGCGTACGCCGTCTTCGGCACGGGGTCCGAGGCGTTGGAGCCGACCGTGACTTCCTTCTTGTTGCCGCCGGGTCCTTCGCCGCACCCCGACAGGAGAGCGGGCAGCGTGACCGCGCCGACGCCAAGAGCCGCACCACGCAAGAGATTTCGCCGGGACATCGGATGACCTGCCCATCCTTGGGCTGGACCAACCCGCTGGAACGATGACTGTGCCATGTGCCCCTCCCAGGAGTGCCACCCAACACAACCGAACGCGTGGCTTGGATCTCACCTCCACCTGGCCTCGGCGTCAAGGGTTCTGACGGCATATCGAACAACCGTTACCTGTTCTCTTCCAACACAGTCCGACACGTCCTACCGTAAACGCGCACCGATGACGCGGACATGACGTCATCCCACCTTTCGCGTGTTCGGAGGAACGTAACGATGCGTCACCTTCACACCCGCACAACCCGCCGAAGAGTGGTCGGAGCGCTCACCGCAGGACTCCTGTGCGCGGCCGGACTCGCCGCGCCCGCCATGGCGGCACCCGCTACCGGGCCTGTCGCGCCCACCCTGGCCGACGGCCTCGCCCTCACCCCTCCGATGGGCTTCAACAACTGGAACTCCACGCACTGCCGTGCCGAGTTCAACGAGTCCATGGTCAAGGGAATCGCGGACCTCTTCGTCGAGAAAGGCCTCAAGGACGCCGGTTACCAGTACGTCAACCTCGACGACTGCTGGGCCCTGCCGGCCCGGGACGCGGACGGCAGACTCGTACCGGATCCGGTCCGCTTCCCGAACGGGATCAAGGCGGTCGCCGACTATGTGCACGCCAAGGGGCTCAAGCTCGGCATCTACACCAGCGCGGGCACCAAGACATGCAACAGCGCCGGTTTCCCGGGCGCGCTCGGTCATGAGTACAGCGACGCCCGGCAGTTCGCGGACTGGGGCGTGGACTATGTCAAGTACGACAACTGCAATAACCAGGGCGTGGACGCCAAGTTGCGTTACACGACCATGCGCGACGCCCTGAAGGCGACCGGTCGGCCGATCGTCTACAGCATCTGCGAATGGGGCGAGAACAAACCCTGGGAATGGGCGGCCGACGTGGGCCACTTGTGGCGCACGACCGGTGACATCAGCGACAACTGGGGCTCGATGCTGTCCATCCTGAAGAAGAACCTGCCGCTCGCGCCGTACGCAGGACCCGGGCACTGGAACGACCCCGACATGCTGGAGGTCGGCAACGGAGGCATGACGGACACCGAGTACCGCTCGCACTTCTCGATGTGGTCCGTCATGGCCGCCCCGCTCCTCATCGGCTCCGACCTGCGCAAGGCCTCCCAGGCGACCTTCGACATCCTCGACAACAAGGAGGTCGTCGCCGTCGACCAGGACCCGCTGGGCAAGCAGGGCACGGTCGTCTCCTCCGAAGGCGGGCGCTGGGTCGTCGCCAAGGAGATGAAGGACGGCAGCCGCGCGGTGGCCCTCTTCAACGAGTCCGGCACCGCCCAGCGCATCAGCACGACCGCCAAGGCCGTGGGCCTGCCCGCCGCCGACGCCTACACCCTGCGCGACCTGTGGCAGCACCAGAGCTACAACACCGCCGGCACCATCTCGGCGACCGTACCGGCGCACGGAACGGTCCTGGTACGGGTCTCCGCCGATCCCGACTGGGACGCGCACCCGCCCGCCGTCGAACTCGGCCTGGACGGCAGCCCGTTGGTCGAGGCGGGCAAGGCGGTCGCGCTGACGTCGACGGTCACCGACCTGGGGCGTACGCCGGCCAGACACGTGTCCGTCTCGCTGACCGGGCCCCAGGGCTGGGCCCTCGAGGCGACCTCACGGACCACGGCCGCCTCGCTGCCGACCGGCCGCTCCCTGCGCACCAAGTGGTCGGTCACCGCGCCTGCGGGGACGCCGACGGGGTCGTACGACCTGACGCTCAGGGCGAGTTACCGCTCGCCGGCCGGTGCCCGCGTCGACAGCGCGGTCCCGCTGAGTGCGTCCGTGGTCGTGCCACCGCCATCGGGGACGTCCGGACTCGGCGACCTGCCATGGCTGTCGGCCACCAATGGCTACGGTCCGGTCGAGCGCAACACCAGCAACGGGGAGAGCGCCGCGGGCGACGGTCATCCCCTCACGATCGGCGGGGTGGTGTACGGCAAGGGTCTCGGCGTCCACGCGGAGAGCGCCGTCGCGTACTACACCGGCAAGGAGTGCGAGTCGGTCACCGCCGATGTCGGCGTCGACGACGAGAAGGGCGCCAATGGCACCGTCGCCTTCGAGGTCTGGGCCGACGGCACCAAGGTCGCCTCGACCGGCGTGCTGACCAACGCGATGCCCGCCCAGCCGCTCACCGCTGACGTGACCGGCGCCCAGGTGGTCCGCCTGGTCGTCACCGACGGCGGCGACGGCATCGACTCGGACCATGCGGACTGGGCGAACGCACAGTTGACCTGCTGAGCCCGCGCCGACGGGCCGAGCAGCACGCGTGAACGTTCCTGCTGCAGACGCCCCTCAGACCGCGGCCGTGTCCGCCCGCCTGGCGAGCGCGGCCGCGGCCGCACCGACCAGTCCGGCATCCGTGCCCATCTGGGCCGGCGTGATCTCCAGGCGCTGCACGAAGGACAGCGTCGCGTAGTTGCTGAGGGCCTTGCGCAGCGGTGTGAACAGCACGTCGCCCGCCTTGCCCACGCCTCCGCCGATCACCGCGATGTCGATCTCGACGAGCGTGGCGGTGGCCGCGATGCCGGCGGCCAGCGCCTGGGCGGCGCGCTCGAAGGAGGCCACGGCGACCGGATCGCCGGCGCGGGCGGCGGCGGCCACCGCGGCGGCGGAGGTGTCGCCGTCGGGACCGGGCTGCCAGCCGTTCTCCAGGGCGCGGCGGGCGATGTTGGGGCCGCTCGCGATGCGCTCCACACAGCCGCGCGAGCCGCAGGGGCACGGGTCGCCGTCCAGGTCGACGCTGATGTGGCCGATGTGGCCCGCGTTGCCGGTGGGGCCGGGGTGCAGCTGGCCGCCGAGGACCAGGCCGCCGCCGACGCCCGTGGAGACCACCATGCACAGCGCGTTGTCGTGGCCGCGGGCGGCGCCCTGCCAGTGCTCGGCCGCGGTGATCGCCACGCCGTCGCCGATCAGCTCGACCGGCAGACCTCCGGCCGCGTCCTGGACCCGCCGCACGAGCGGGTAGCCGCGCCAGCCCGGCACGTTCACCGGGCTCACCGTGCCCGCGGAGGCGTCCACCGGGCCCGCACTGCCGATACCGAGGGCCGTGGCGCGGCCCCACAGGGGTGCGGCGGTCAGCTCGCCGAGGACCTCCTCCACGGCACCCATCACGGTCTCGCCGTCCTGCTCCGCGGGCGTCGCACGCTGAGCGCGTACCAGGATCTGGCCGTGGCCGTCCACCAGCGCTCCGGCGATCTTGGTGCCGCCGATGTCGAGCGCTGCCACGAGGTCGGTCTGCATCGGTGTCGGATCTCCCCGAAAACCATCGGATCTCCGTCGGCCGGGGGACAGTTCCCCCTTCAAGTACGGAGATGAACGGGCCGGTCTGGCGGTGGGGGCGCAGGCCGGAGATTGCGGTGGACAGTCTCTCGTGCATATGACAACGTTGTCCAGGCTCTATGCTCGACGCCACATCCTCATACAAACTCATGGTCCGACGCATC
Organism: Streptomyces sp. NPDC001401; assembly: GCF_042895385.1. Taxonomy (NCBI): domain Bacteria; kingdom Bacillati; phylum Actinomycetota; class Actinomycetes; order Kitasatosporales; family Streptomycetaceae; genus Streptomyces; species Streptomyces sp. NPDC001401. Next base: position 6,408 of record NZ_JBIAWI010000007.1, on the reverse strand, counting down.
CCCCGGGAACGAGACCCGTGGACGAGACAGGACAGGACAGCGCATCGTGCCCGAGACCGCTCGCCGATCAGCCCCCCTCCCCGGAACGCGTTACGGCAACCGTCCCACCATGAAGGACGTGGCGGCGCGCGCCGGAGTCGGCCTGAAGACCGTCTCCCGCGTGGTCAACGGCGAGCCCGGCGTCACCCCGGAGACCGAGCGCCGCGTCCAGGAGGCCATCGACGCGCTGGGCTTCCGCCGCAACGACAGCGCGCGCGTGCTGCGCAAGGGCCGCACCGCCAGCATCGGCCTGGTCCTGGAGGATCTCGCCGACCCGTTCTACGGCCCCCTCAGCCGCGCGGTCGAGGAGGTGGCCCGCGCGCACGGCGCCCTGCTGATCAACGGCTCCAGCGCGGAGGACCCCGACCGCGAGCAGGAGCTCGCGCTGGCCCTGTGCGCGCGGCGGGTGGACGGCCTGGTGATCATCCCGGCCGGTGACGACCACCGCTATCTCGAGCCCGAGATCAGGGCGGGCGTCGCCACGGTGTTCGTCGACCGCCCCGCCGGGAAGATCGACGCCGATGTCGTCCTGTCCGACAGCTACGGCGGCGCCCGCGACGGCGTCGCCCACCTCATCGCCCACGGCCACCGCCGGATCGGCTTCATCGGCGACATGCCCCGCATCCATACGGCCGCCGAGCGGCTGCGCGGCTACCGGGCCGCCATGGAGGACGCGGGCATCCCGGTCGAGGACGCCTGGATGTCCCTGGGCGTGACGGACCCGCAGCGGGTGCGCCGGGCCGCCGAGGAGATGCTCTTGGGCCCCGATCCGGTCACCGCGGTCTTCGCGGGCAACAACCGGGTGACGGTCACCGTGGTCCGTGTCCTTGCCGAGCAGCCCCGTCCGGTCGCCCTCGTCGGCTTCGACGACTTCGAGCTCGCCGATCTGCTGCAGCCGGGCGTCACCGTCGTCGCCCAGGACGCGGCGGCCCTCGGCCGCACCGCCGCCGACCGCCTCTTCCGCCAGCTGGACGGCACCCTGCTCACCCCGGAGCGCATCGAGCTGCCGACCCGGCTGATCACCCGCGGCTCGGGCGAGCTGCCGCCGGCGGACTGAGCCGCCCGTGGAGAGCGAAGCGGACCACAGCCTCGAAGCGCTGGGCCTCGCTCTGGCCCCGCGTGACCACCCGCTGCTCTACCCGGGAGCCTGGCCTGAGCAGTCCGGGCTCCTCGACGGCGACCGGTTCCTGCCCCTCGACCGCCTGGTGCACGAGGACCGCGTCCCCGTCCTGGCGGTCGGCTCCAACGCCTGCCCGGGCCAACTGCGCCACAAAATGCACGAGTCCGGAATCACCTCGCCCATCCCGATGGTGCGCGCCCGGGTCACAGGCATCGAGGTGGGCGTCTCCGCGCACATCAGCCGCCTGGGATACGTGTCCGCATCACCGGTCGACGCGCCCGGCACCGTACGGGAGTTGTTCGTGACCTGGCTGGACGCCGGGCAACTCGCGGTGATCGATGCGAGCGAGGGCGTGCCGCTCAGGTACGGCAACTACCGGCGCGCCTGGCTGCAAGTGCCGCAGGTGCGGATCGAGTTGGAGGACGGTACGCGGCTGCCCGGTGCGTACATCTACGTCAATCGCCGCGGAGTCCTGCGCGACGGTTCGGGGGCGCCGCGCGGGCATCTCGCCCAGCGGGCGCTGCTCACCGAACTCCTCGCCGGATCGGCCCGGTTGAGGGAGCTGTTCGGTGCCACACCCGAGGAGTTCTGCGCGCGGGCGCGCGCCGACGCGGCGCTGTGCGAGCGGGGTACCCGGGTGTTCGCCGAGGAGAAGCTGGTGACGGTGTCGGGGCTGGAGCGGTACGTGGCGGACGTCTGAGCGTCACGGACGCGGCGGACGTCAGCAGACCGGGAGTCCGGGGACCGGTTGATCGTTGTCGCCGCCCTTTATGTAGACGTCGCTGACGTAGACGTTGGTGTTGCCGCTGTCGTCGTCCGTCTTCGCCCACCAGACGTTGGTCCACTGGTCGTATGTCTCGCGGCGGCCCAGGTTCTGCTGGCAGTAGAAGTAGTTGGTGCCCGCGCCGAGGACGCCGACCTCGGTGCCGGAGGCGGTGTAGGACTTGGCGGTGCGCCAGACCGTGCAGTTGTACTTGCCGCCGCCTATGGAGGTGCAGGCCGGTGCCGCGGTGGTCTCGCCCCCTCCACCGCCCGTCGTACCGCCGCTGCCGCCCCCGGTGGTACCGCCTGAGGACGTGCCGCCCGTGGTACCGCCTCCGGTGGTGCCGCCACCCGAGGAATTCCCCGTGGACGAAGCCGAGGCACGGCTTGTGGGCGTGGCCCCGCCCTTCTCGCCGGCCGTCTTCGTCGGCGTCGGGGTCTTCTTGGCGCCCTTTTCCGTCGGCTTGGGGCCGTCCGAGTGATCGGAGTCTGTGCGATCGGAGACGGACGCGGACGCCTGGGCGCCCGTACTGGACGAGGAGGGGCGCGCGTTCGCTTCCGTGTGCCCCGAGTTCACCAGGGCGACGGTGCCCCCGGCCGCCGCGAGGACGACGGTGACGGCCGCGGCGGCGAGCAGGACGCGGCCCTTGCGGCGCGAGGAGGTCGAAGGGGCTATGGGCCCGGTGGGGGCCGTCGCCACGTACATTGCCGGGTCCTGCGGCGCGGGCGGGCCGAATCCCGGCGTCGCGTGCCCGGCGTACGGCGCGGGGTCGAAGCCGGGCGCCGCCTGGTCGGGCCGGCCGGCCGAGTCGGAGTCGGGCGCCGCCGGCCCGCGCTGCTCAGCGGAACCGGATCCCTGCGCCGCCGGCGCCGTCCCCTGGGCACCGGACGCCCCCGGCATCACGAACCCCGGAGGCAGCGAGGGGACGCTGGGCTCCGTCTCCGCCCTCGGCGCCGCGCCGCCGCGCAAGGCCGCCGTCGGTGTGTCCGTGGCGCCCGCGTCCGCCACCGCCTGCAGCAGTGCACGCGCCTGCTCGGCCTCCGGGCGGGTGTCGGGCCGTTTGTCCAGCAGCTGTTGGAGTACGGAGGTGAGCGGGCCCGCGCGCTCCGGCTCCGGGAGGGGCTCGGTGACGATCGCGGTGAGCGTGGAGTACGTCGACGTGCGGCGGAAGGGCGAGGAGCCCTCGACGGCCGCGTACAGCGTGGCTCCCAGCGCCCAGACGTCGGAGGCCGGGCTCGCGTCGGCGCCCTGCGCCCGCTCGGGCGCCAGGTAGTCCAGGGAGCCGACGAGCGCACCGCTGCGGGTCAGGTGGGTGGCGGCGCCGTCGCCCGGGTCCTCCATGGCCGCGATGCCGAAGTCCGTCAGGACGACGCGGCCGGACCCCTCGAGCAGGATGTTGCCGGGCTTCACGTCTCGGTGCAGGACGCCGGCCCGGTGGGCGGCCGCCAGCGCGTCCATCACCTTGGCACCGATGCCGGCTGCCTCGACCGGGTCGAGGGAGCCGCGCTCGCGCAACACCTGCTCCAGGGACGGCCCGTCGACCAGCTCCATGACGATCAGCGGGCGGCCGTCGACCTCGGTCACGTCGTGCACCGCGACGACTCCGGGATGGCGGACCCGGGCCGCCGCGCGGGCCTCGCGCTGCATCCGCAGCCGCAGGTCGGCGAGTTCGGGCCCGCCGGCGTCGGTGTAGGTGCGCAGTTCCTTGACGGCGACCTCACGGCCGAGGACCTCGTCGACGGCTCTCCAGACGACGCCCATGCCGCCGCGCCCGAGCTGGGCGATGACGCGATAGCGCCCGGCCAGCAACCGCCCCGTCCCGTCAGCCTGGTTGTTCTCCCTGGAGGTCTCCCCCGAAGACACCGCCCGCCCCGTTCCTGTGACCCGTCAATGCGTGCCGTACAGACTACGGGGCAGGAGTGACAACGCCAGCCGCCGGGGACCGCTGGGACAGGCCCGCTACTTGGCGGAGACGGTGAGGTCGCCGCGCCGGGGTGCCGCGAAGCCCTCCAGACCGGCCCGGGTCAGGCCGGTCACCCGAGCGACCTCGGCGATGTCCAGCGCACCGCAGTCCAGGCCGCGCAGCAGATAGCCGCTGAGGGCCTTGGCGGTGGCGGGCTCGTCCATGACGTCGCCGCCGGCCCGGTTGGCGTACCGGGCGAGCCGGGCGGCGGCCTGCTCGAAGCCCTCGCGGTAGAAGGCGAAGACGGCCGCGTACCGGGTGGGGATGTGGCCGGGGTGCATGTCCCAGCCCTGGTAGTAGGCGCGGGAGAGCGCACGGCGGGTGAGGCCGTAGTGCAGGCGCCAGGCATCGTGCACCTTGGCCGTCGGGCCCACCGGCAGGACGTTCGTCGAGCCGTCCGACACCCGTACCCCGGTCCCCGCCGCCGCGACCTGCATGATCGCCTTGGCGTGGTCGGCGGCCGGGTGGTCGCTGGCCTGGTAGGCGGCCGAGACGCCGAGGCAGGCGCTGTAGTCGAAGGTGCCGTAGTGCAGTCCGGTGGCGCGGCCCTCGGCGGCCTGGATCATGCGGGCGACGGTGGCGGTGCCGTCGGTGGCGAGGATGGACTGGCTGGTCTCGATCTGGATCTCGAAGCCGATCCGGCCGGGCTCGAGCCCGCGCGCCTTCTCGAAGGCTTCAAGCAGCCGCACCATGGCGGTGACCTGCTCGGCGTAGGTCACCTTGGGCAGCGTCAGCACCAGTCCGTCGGGCAGCCCGCCGGCCTCCATCAGACCGCTGAGGAAGATGTCGAGGGTGCGGATGCCCCGGTCGCGTACCGGTGCCTCCATGCACTTCATGCGGATGCCCATGTACGGGGCCGCCGTCCCCTTCGCGTACGCTTCCGCGATCAGCCGGGCCGCGCGGGCCGCCGCCTCGTCCTCCTCGGCGTCCGGGCGCGGGCCGTAGCCGTCCTCGAAGTCGACGCGCAGGTCCTCGATGGGCTCGCGCTCCAGCTTGGCGCGCACGCGCGCGTAGACGGGTTCGGCGAGTTCGTCGGACAGGCCGAGGACGGCGGCGAAGGAGGCGGCGTCCGGGGCGTGTTCGTCGAGGGCGGCAAGGGCCTGGTCGCCCCAGGAGCGGATGGTGTCGGCGGCGAAGACGTCACCGGGGACGTAGACGGTGTGGACGGGCTGGCGGGTGCCGGGGTCCCCGGGGTAGCGGCGCTCCAGTTCGGCGTCGACCGGGGCGAGAGAGGCGCTGATCTCCTCGCTGATCGCGCCCGCGAGGCTCGTCGCCACCTTCTCCTGCTGGCCCTGGCCCATCCCACACCCTCCTGTTTTCCGCTCTACGGAATCAACAATCCGTAGAATGAACTTATCTGCGGTCTTCCCCCTGGTCAACACCACCCCTCATCCTGACTCGCGAGGGGAGGGGAGCACATGTCGAACACCAAGAGGGTGACGCGCCGCGTGGGACTCCGCGTCGCGGTGGCCGGTGCACTGACCGTGCCGCTGTCGAGCATGGCGTCGGTCTCGACAGCCAGACCCCGGGGACACCTGGAGGTGATGACCTTCAACCTGCGCTACGCGAGCACCGACGAGCCCAACAGCTGGGCCGACCGCCGCCCCGTGATGCGCGCCCTGTTACGCAGGGCCGCCCCCGACGTCATCGGCACCCAGGAGGGCCGCTACGAGCAGCTGCGCGACATCCAGTCGGACCTGGAGCACTACGAGTGGATCGGCACCGGCCGCAAGCGCGGCAGCCACGACGAGTCGATGGCGGTCTTCTACGACACCCGACGGCTCGCCCCGGTCGAGTACGAGCACTTCTGGCTCTCGGACACCCCGGAGCTGATCGGCTCGAACACCTGGGGCGGTGCATTCCCCCGGATGGTCACCTGGGTCCGCTTCCGTGAACTGCGCGGCGACGGGCACGAGTTCTACGTCCTCAACACCCACCTCGACAACAGGAGCCAGTACGCGCGCGTGCGCGGCGCCTCGCTCATCGCCCAGCGGATCGGCGGCCTCGACCGCTCCCTGCCGATCGTGGTGACCGGCGACTTCAATGCCGTGGCCCACGAGAACCCGGTCCACAAGACGATGCTGGGCGCCGGCCTCGCCGACGCCTGGGACGCCGCCGCCGAGCGCGGTCCGCTGTACGGCACGTTCCACGGCTACGAGCCGCTCACGCGCGACGGTGACCGCATCGACTGGATCCTGGTCGGGCCCGGCGTCTCGGTCGACCACGCGTCGGTCGCCACCTTCTCCGCCCACGGGCAGTTCCCGAGCGACCACCTGCCGGTGCGGGCCTCGCTGAGCCTGGAATGAGCCGAGGCCCCCGTGACTGTTCGTGCAGTCGCGGGGGCCTCGGCCGGCCTTGGGGTGATCAGCCCTTGCGGGCGTTGATCTCCTCAGTGAGCTGCGGGACGACGTCGAAGAGGTCGCCGACGACGCCGTAGTCGACCAGGTCGAAGATCGGGGCCTCGGCGTCCTTGTTGACCGCCACGATGGTCTTCGAGGTCTGCATGCCGGCCCGGTGCTGGAT
>NZ_JBIAWI010000006.1:156812-483820 GCF_042895385.1 Streptomyces sp. NPDC001401 | reverse complement strand
GTGACGCCATGGCCTCCGCCGGTAAGACCCTGGTCGAGCTGTTCGGTCTCGCCCGCGAGCTGAACATCGACGCCGAGGGCATCGACATGGGCCCGACGCCGACGGACGCCGCCCTTGCCGCCGATCTGGTACTGCCGATCGAGGAGCTCGACCTCACCGTCCGCTCGTACAACTGCCTCAAGCGCGAGGGCGTCCACTCCGTGGGTGAGCTCGTGGCGCGCTCCGAGGCCGACCTCCTGGACATCCGCAACTTCGGTGCGAAGTCCATCGACGAGGTCAAGGCGAAGCTCGCCGACATGGGCCTGGGCCTCAAGGACAGCCCGCCCGGATTCGACCCGACCGCCGCTGCCCTCGGCGCGAACAACGACGCGGACGCGGGCTTCATGGAGACCGAGCAATACTGAACGCCGCCCCACGATCGCGATCTTGCTGGTCGGGGGGTGGTACACAGGCGGTCCCGGGGCCTGCCGCGTAGCGTGAGGGCAGAGGAGATGAGGGTAATGACCGGACAGATATTGACCGAGGTCAGCGCCGTCGTCGCGCCCGAGCGTGAAGCCGACCTTGTGGCGGCCTACCGAGAGCTTGTCGCCCGTCCTTTCCCTGATGGGCTGGTGCGAACTGAGCTGCTCAGCGGACAGGGCGGAGACTGGCGTATTCAGACGTTGTGGCGGGACCGCGCCGCCCTTGAGGCCGTGCGTGCGGCTCCGGACGGCCCGCCGGCGCCCCGGCTTTTCCGTGAAGTCGGCGCTGCCCCCGGACTCGCACTGTTCGACGTCAAGGTCCACTGCCTCGCGCCGGTCGAACGAGCTGATGCTCAGCTGCCCTGGTCCGGGGTGGCGCATCGACAGATGCGGCCACCCCTGATCATCGGATGTCGTGTGGACAACCAAAGATCAGGCGGTGGTCGAAGACCAGAACGTGGACCTTGCCCGGTCACATTCGGTGTTCGAGGGGCTGACGACGAAGGCGGCCGGCCGGTTCGCCCGGGTGGAGCCACGTCGCAGGACGCGGCCCCTTGACCTGGGCTGCGCAGGATACGGACCAAGTGCGTGATGACGTGCGGGCCTTCATTGTCGAGAACCTCGCCTACGAGGAAGCGGTCCTCGTCGTGGACGAAACCGGCGATGTGATGCAGGGCACCGGGAGCGTCGGGGTTCAGCGCCCGTGCACCGGGGCCGCTGGCCGGATCGAGAACGCCCAGGTCACCGTCTACCTGGTCTACTCCGCGAAGGCCGGGCACACGGCCATCGGCCGCCGACTCCATGTTCCTCGCTCCTGGACCCGGGCCCCGGACCGGTGCCGGGCCGCCGGCATCCCGGCCGACGTGGGCTTCGCGACCAAGCCCGCGAGGGCGATCAGCGCGGCGAGGGCGGCGAAGCCGAGCGGGGTGACCAGGCCGGTTCGGGCGCCGGTCAGCACCGAAGCGGACAGGATGCCGACGAGGCCGGGCAGCATGGCGCAGGCCATGATCGGGCCAGTCTTCGCCCCGTACGCGCCCCAGTTGAGGCCCATCTGGAAGGTGATGACGGCTCCGGCGACCGCGCCGATCGCGAAGCCGACGCCGAAGATGCGCCGCCAGAACCGGAACATCTGCAGCTAGACCGCCCTGCCGGTTCGCCAGTACAGGCCGTGGACGACCGACAGGAAGATCGACAGACCGACGGTGATCGCCGGGAAGGTCATGTGGAACATCACGGTGATGGCGAACTACCGTCGCGACAGTCGAGAAGACTCATCACTGCTCCCTTTCGTAAGGGGCGGGTTCAGGCTTCTGCGACCGGAGTGGCGGCGGGCGCGGCGGCGGTGAAGCGCGGGAGGGCGGCGGCGCCGATCGCGAGGAGGGCGACGATGCCCATGTGCACGTACTCGACTCCGGCGAAGGCGTGCGAGACGCCGTGCGGTGCGAGGCCGATGTAGAGGGTGCCGAGCGTGGCCACCCCGAGGGCGAGTCCGCTCTGCTGCAGGGTGATCAGCGCGCCGCTGCCGATGCCTCCCAGGTGCGCGGGCACGTCGGCGAGCACGCTGCGGAACAGGCCGGCGAACAGCATCGACTGCCCGGCCCCGGCGAGGGCGAGCGGTACGGCCATGGCCCAGAGGCTGACGTGCGGCCACTTCACGAGCAGGACCGCCACCAGGGAGACCAGTCCGGCGAGTTGGACGACGGCGCCGGCTGACAGCGCCGCCCTGCCGAACCGGCCGATGAGCCGCGGCGCGAACAGCGAGCCGGCGAAGAACAGCAGGGCCATCGGCAGGATCGCCAGGCCGCCGTGCAGGGCGTCGGCGTGCAGGCCGTTCTGGACGGTGAGGGCGAAGACGAACATGAACGCGCCGAAGCCGATGCTGAAGGCGAACACCATGACCAGGCCGCGGGACATCGACGGCAGGCGCAGCAGCGACGGCGGCAGCAGTGGGACCTCGCCGCGTCGCTCGGCGCGCTTCTCCACGACGTAAGTGGCGGCGCCGAGTACGACCGCGGCGGCGAGCAGCAGCCAGGTCCACCACGGCCAGCCCAGGGAGTGACCCTCGGTCAGCGGAACCAGCAGGGCGGTCAGAGTGGCGGCGAACAGCACGGTGCCGGGCAGGTCGATGCCGACCGGGTGGTGCGAGCGGGTGGCGGGCACGATCCGGGCCGCCACGATCAGCACCACGACGCCGATGGGCACGTTGACCAGGAAGATCGGCCGCCAGGAGGTACCGGCGATGTCGGCGCTGACCAGCAGCCCGCCCACCAGTTGCCCGACCACGGCGGCGATGCCGGAGGTGGCGCCGTACAGGGCCACGGCACGGGACTTGCGTTCCCCTTCGAGGACCTGGTGGAAGGTCGCCAGTACCTGGGGGATCAGCAGGGCGGCGGTGGCGCCCTGGACGATGCGGGCGGCGATCAGCGCACCCACGCTCGGTGCGACACCGCAGGCCAACGAGGCCAGCACGAAGCCCACGAGCGCGCCGAGGAAGACGCGGCGGCGGCCGTAGCGGTCGCCCAGCCGGCCGCCCAGGACGAGCAGGGTCGCGTACGCCACGCCGTATCCGGCTATCACCAGCTCCAGCGAGGACGCCGAGGCATGCAGGGAGGCGTCGATGCTGGGCAGGGCCACGTTGGTGATGAAGAAATCCATGATCGGCAGGAATGCGCCCGCCAGCAGGATGAACACTCCGGCCGGGTGCAGCCCGCCGACGCGGGCTGCGGCATGGGGCGAGAGCGCGGTCGCCCTGGCTGCCTGTGAGCAGGTGGTTGTCGTCATGACGACTCCAGAAAAGCGAAAGTTATGTACTCATAACTATGAGTCCATAAGGAGTATGCCCTCATAACCATATGGCGGCAACCCCGTACCCTGGAGCGGTGATGGAGGACCGAGCGCACCCGACAGGCCCGACAGCAGGGCCGGAACACGAGCAACGGTGGGCCGAACTGGCCGACCTCGTACTGATCATCAGCCGGGAAATCCAGTTCCGCCGCTACACGGACGAGCAGGCTGTCCACCTGTCGCAGTCCGAGGGCATGGTGATGCGCTACCTCAAGCACGACCCCGCCGCTCCGCCCAGCCGCATCGCGGACGCGACCGGTCTGCAGCGCACCAACCTCTCCACCGTTCTGCGCGGGCTCGAACAGAAGGGCTTCATCGAGCGGCGCGCCCACGCGGGCGACGGTCGCGGGGTGACGGTCCACTCCACCGAGCGCGGACGCAGCAACGCCACCTTGGTCCGGCAGGAATGGGCCGCGACGGTCTCCGAGGCCGCCGGCCACGACACCGAACACCTCGACGCCGCCCTCACCCTGCTCAGGGCCGTGGAGCACGGACTGACCAAGGCGCGACCGCAGAACCGTGCCACGGGTCCGGCGACACAACACTGACCTCTACAAACGTGGTTGCCCCCGGGAGACGTCGCGGCCCCCGGAAGTCCCCTCCCGCGTGCAGGTCGGCCCCCCAGCCCTCTCGGCTCCAAGCGCCCGGTGCAGGCTGGTGCCGATGACGGGTCAGCGCGCCGAAACGAGCTGCCGTGGCTCCGTTTCTCCTGGCCCGCGTACCGGCCTGTGTCCTCGCTCGACGCGCACCGTGCCGTGATCAGCCGAGGGTGAGCAGTTCCTCGTAGAAGCCGCCGAACTCCCGCTCCCGGTCGATGAGATGGATCTCGAGGATCCAGTGGCAGGAGCGGCCGGCCTTGTCGGTACGGCGCAGCGGGGTGTCGTTGGCAGGGGCGATGTACGACTCCACGTCCGCGCCGTCGATCCACTCGTGCGGGAACTCGCCGACCAGGTGCCCGGCGTGCCAGCCGCCCAGCTCCCAGCCGGCCTCGGCGGCGAGCCGCTCCGCCTCGGCGTACAACTGCTTGCCAGTGATGTCGGCGTGCTCGGCGAAGTACCGCTTGCCGGCGGCGAAGATCTTCGGCAGGTCGTCGCGGAGGCGGTGCTTGACCGGGTCGTCGCCGAGCACGAAGGTCCGGCCGAAGTCGGCCTCGTACTCCTCGAAGATCGGCCCGAAGTCGGCGAACACGATGTCCTCCACGCCGATGTTCCGGTCCGGCGGGTTCTCCCGGTACGGCTTGAGCGTGTTCGGGCCGGAGCGGATGATCCGCTTGTGCCAGTGCCGGGTCGTACCGAACAGCTCGTTCGCCAGGTCCCGGACCCGGTCGCTGACCGCCTGCTCCCCCTGGCCCGGCGCGACCAGCCCGCGCTCCTCGATCTCCGCGAAAAGCCGCTCGGCCTTCGCCTGGGCATCCAGCAGTCGCGCCGCGCGCGTGGGTTCGTCATCCGCCATGACGCCGAAGCTAACCAGCTAGATCGTCTGCGGCAATGGGATTCCTCATGGCTGCGGCTCGGTGCGGAGGGAGCCGCGCCTGCGGGCGCCTCGGGTTCGTGGCCGGCGATTGAGCAGGCGGCGCACACCGGACCTGGCCGGCCTGGGCGAGGGACAGGGCACCGCTACGACCTCGGCGTGGGTGGAGGAGAGCCCTGAGGCCGGGACCAGGTTGAAGCCCGCCGATCGGATGCGGCCGGTCTCGGTCTCGACGACGAGGGCGGGGAACGGGCTGCCTGTGCGTCCTGGTGCTTCCGGGTGGCGAGGCGGTTGAGAGGCACACGCGGTTTTCGTCGGTGGGGAGGATGTCGGGGACGTCGGCGAGTTCGGAGGTCACGCGCCGGGGAGCTGGACGCCGAAGTGGGTGGGCAGGGCAACGGGCAAGGCGATCCTGACGAGGGTGGCGAGCGGCGACGGGGCTGGTGGGTGTGTCGAGTGCCGATGCCGCGGAAGGCCGGGCGGTGTCTGAGACGGGCGGACGGCAGCCGGCTCAGACGTCTCGTCGGCCGTGGGCGATGCGCCGGCTGCTCCATGCGTGCTGACGGGCTCCGCGCCGGAGGTCGGTGCCGTGTGCGGAGGTGCCCGTACCGCGCGTCCCACGCTCCGGAGGCGAGGTCGGCGGCGAGCCGTACCATCCACGTTCCTCGGCGCGGGGTTCGAGGCTGTGAGAGCCGGCTTCATGGGGCGAGCGGTCGCGGCAGGGCCGTTCACGCCGTCCGGAGTGTGTCCTTTGCCAGGCGCAGGCTCTCGGTGACCGCATGCGGGATGTCGACGACCGGGAACAGCGCGTGTCGTACGGTCAGTTCGGCGTCGACGACCAGGACCAGACGCTTGTGGCGCAACCGCCCTGCCCCGCGGAAGGTGGGCAGCCGCAGGGCCGCGGCCAGTTGGTGGGCGGCGTCGGAGAGGAGCGGGTACGGGATGTCCTCGGCGCGGGTGAACTCCGCCTGCTCGTGGACGAGTTGGGTGCTGATGCCGCGCACATCGACACCCGCTCGGCGGAAGTCGGGCCAGGCGTCTCTGAAGAGCCGGTTCTCCAGCGTGCAGCCCGCGGCTCCGGGGATGGGGCCCCATTCGATCCCCGTGCCGGGGTAGGTGAACAGCACGGTGGCAGCGGCATCCGGTGAGACGACGGGCAGATCCTCGCCCTGGGCGCCGGGCAGTTCGAGACTGTCGCGGAGGCGGGTGCCGGTCAGGGCGTGCACGCGGGCGTGTTCGGCGCCGTCGGCCTCCGCGGTCGCGGTGAGGCTGCCGTCGCCCAGCACCCATCGGTCGCCCCAGTCCTGCATGGCGACGAGGAGGGGAAGCAGCGCCTCGCCAGCATCGGTGAGCAGGTACTCGTAGCGCACCGGGCGCCGCTGGTAGAGGCTGCGCCGCAGCACCCCGCTCGCGACGAGCCGGCCGAGCCGCTCGGTGAGCACCTTGCGGGACAGGCCGATCTCGGCGGCCAGCGCGTCGAAACGGACGTGCCCGCGGGCGACCTCTCGCAGCACCAGCACGTTCCACCAGTCCCCCAGGACCAGGGCGGCCTGGGCGATGCCGCAGGTCTCGTCAGCGTTGTGCATCCTCATGCACCCATAGTAGGTTCCCTATCGGGACTCACTTTGTTTCTTTCTGGAACTTATGCCCGCCGCCGTGCGGGCCCAGCGTGAGGAGTTGCACCGTGACCGCCATCAGCCGGGTCGTCGCACGGGAGATCATCGACAGCCGGGGCAATCCCACCGTCGAGGTCGACGTAGAACTCAAGGACGGCTCGCTCGGCCGCGCGGCCGTTCCGTCCGGCGCCTCCACCGGAGCCCGCGAGGCGGTGGAACTGCGCGACGGCGATCCAACCCGGTACCACGGCAAGGGAGTTCGGCGCGCGGTCGACGCGGTGAACGAGACCATCGCGGACGCCGTCACCGGCCTCGACGCCGAGGACCAGACGACCGTGGACCGCACCATGATCGAACTGGACGGCACCGACACCAAGTCACGGCTCGGCGCCAACGCCCTGCTCGGCGTCTCCCTGGCCACCGCCAAGGCCGCCGCGGCCGCCCACCGCCTGCCGCTGTACCGCTACGTCGGCGGGGTCGACGCCCGCCTGCTGCCGGTGCCGATGATGAACATCGTCAACGGCGGTGCCCACGCCGACAATCCGCTGGACTTCCAGGAGTTCATGATCGCCCCCATCGGGGCGGCCACCTTCGCCGAGGCCGTCCGCATGGGCTCGGAGGTCTTCCACACCCTGCGCGGCAACCTGCTCGCCGCCGGACACAGCGTGAACGTCGGCGACGAGGGCGGCTTCGCACCCGACCTGCGCACCGCCGAGGAGGCCCTGGACTTCGTCGTACGCGCCATCGAACAGGCAGGCTACAAGGCCGGTACCGACATCACCCTCGTCATGGACCCGGCCACGTCCGAGTTCTTCCGCGACGGCGTCTACGACTACAGGGGCGAGGGCGTCCGCCGCACCCCCGCCGAACACGCCGAGTACCTCACCGCGCTCGTCGACCGCTATCCCGTCGCCTCCATCGAGGACCCGATGGCCGAGGACGACCACGACGGCTGGCGCGACCTGACCGCCCGGCTGGGCGAGCGCTGCCAGCTCACCGGCGACGACGTCTTCTGCACCAACGAGACCCTGCTGCGCGCCGGCATCCGCGACGGCATCGCCAACTCGATCCTGGTGAAGGTCAACCAGATCGGCACCCTCACCGAGACCCTGGCCACCGTCGCCGCCGCACACCGCGCCGGCTACACCGTCGTCATGTCCCACCGCTCCGGCGAGACCGAGGACACCACCATCGCCGACCTCGCCGTCGCCACCGGCTGCGGTCAGATCAAGACCGGGTCGCTGTCCCGCGCCGACCGGACCGCAAAGTACAACCAACTCGTCCGTATCGAGGAGGAGTTGGGCACCCAGGCCCGCTATGCGGGAGCCGAGGCCCTCGGTCTTCGCCGCTGACACCGACGCGGTGAAGCACCCGAGCTGCCGTCAAGGCTTGAAGAACCCGGCCTCGGACAGGACCTTGTAGGCCTGGGCGGACTGCCCGAGCAATAAAGGCCTTGGCGGCCCCCGCCACAGGCGGCCTCTCTCCTGCGGTGGTCAGCTGACCGGTACCAGCCGACACTGCCGGCAGTTGTCGTTCAGCCAGGTGTTGCGGTTCACCAGGGTGTACGAGGTCGGGGTGGCCGCCGTCTCCCCGGAGGGACCTCGGAAACCTGAACGTGCGACCCCACCGCCACCGTCCACCCCAACCGCCTTCCCCGGTCCCCCGATCCACAGATGTCGGAGGTATTGACGCGTCCCCCTTCCCCCATTTAGCGTCTGCCCGACTTTACGAACGCCGTTCGATTTTTCGGACAACTCGCCCCACTGAACAGGGAATCTGCTGCGCAGGCTTCCCCCGACCAAGGACCTCGACGGCACACCGCAACACGCAACGGCGTTCCCCGTCACCGGCGGAGACTTCGGTCGCCCGCCGGACATCGCCGTGCTCCGAAGGCCCCTGGGGCCGAACAGGAGAGAAGCAGAAGTCGCACGGGAACAGGACGCCGAAGCGGCACAGGCGAAGCGCCACCTCACGGGCGCCCGAACGCCGTAGAACGTCCTGCTCCACCCCCCACCACTCCACCGCGCCCCTCGTCACCCGATGGTGGCGTGCGAAGGACGACAGGAGATGTACATGTCCGCGCTGCGCGCACGGCTGACGGCGATATTGCTCGCCGCGTGCCTCCTCTTCACCGGCCAGGCCCTGACCACACCGCAACATGCCGCCGCCGCCGATCCCGGCTACCTGATGGTGCACTTCACCGGGGACGGGTCCAACGGTCAGCAGATCTACTTCTCGCACAGCACGGACGGCCTGAACTGGAGTGATCTCAACGGCGGCGGGATAGCCCTGCGCTCCACGGTCGGCACGCGCGGAGTACGCGACCCCGCACTGGTGCGCTCCCCCGACGGGAGCCGGTACTGGATCATCGCGACCGACCTGTGCATCGGCTGCGGGCAGAACTGGGACCAGGCCGTCAACAACGCCAGCCGCAACATCGTGGTGTGGGAGTCGACGGACCTGGTCAACTGGTCGCAGCCGTGGCTGCTCAACGTCGCCGGCGCGATCCCCGACGGGCGCAACGCGTGGGCGCCCGAAGCGATCTGGAACCCGGAGACCAACGACTACGTCCTGTACTGGGCGACGAACGCGACCCTCAACGGCGTACTCAAGCACCGTATCTACTACGCCCGCACCACCGACTTCCACACCATCACCACCCCGCAGGTGTACATCGACCGCCCCGGCACCCAGGGCATCATCGACACCCAGATCGTCGGGGTACCGGCCGGAGTCGGCAACTACCGCTACGTGCGGGCCTCCGGCGACGGCCAGATCACGCTCGAAGGCAGCAACTCGATCCTCGGCACCTGGACCGCCCTCGGCAACCTCTCCGGCATCGGCCTGACCGGTTCGCAGGTCGAAGGCCCGATGTGGATGAAGGCCAACGGCCGCAACGAGTGGGCCCTCTATCTCGACCAGTACGCCTCAGGGGGCGGTTACATGCCGGTCCTGACGACCGACCCGTCCAATCCGGCGGCCTACCGGAAGCAGGCGTCGGGAAGCTACAACATGGGCGGCACGAAGAAGCGCCACGGCTGGATCCTGAACCTGACGGCCGCCGAGGAGAGCCGTGTGCTCGCCCGCTGGCCCAACACCGCGATCAACCGGCTCCAGTCGTACAACTTCCAGGACCGGTACGTCCGGCACACCAACTTCGACGTGCGTATCGACCCGAACGTCAGCCCCGCCGACGACTCCCAGTTCCGGCTGCGGCCCGGCCTGGCAGGCTCCGGCACCGTCTCCTTCGAGTCGGTGAACTTCCCCGGCTACTTCCTGCGCCACTCCAACTACGACTTCCAGCTCGCCCACAACGACGGCAGCAGCCAGTTCGCCCAGGACGCCGCCTTCCGCAAGGTCGCCGGGCTCGCCGACTCGACCTGGTCGTCGTTCCAGTCGTACAACCACCCGGACCGCTACATCCGGCACTACGCGTACGAGCTACGGCTCGACCCCATCACCAACGCGACGGAGCGCAGCGACGCCACGTTCCGCGTGACGAGCTGACCGAACGCCTCACATCTCCATCAATACATCCAATGTTTGGTTTGGTCACCAGGGCCCTGACCATGCATGTAGTGGGGAACTGCAAAGACTTACGTCACGGGACTAGACGAGAGCAACGTTCGTACTCGTTAATACATCCCATGTCTTAGTGGAGCGGGCCGATAGGTCCGAGGCCCCTACCGGCCCCGGACCCATCGGCCGAGCCGCGCTGCCGCCCTGCCCACAGCCGCCGACTCCGGGCGGGGTTCCCCACGACCGAACAGGACGAAAAACAGTGCCGCAATCCATCTCACGAAGATCAGTTCTCGCCGGAATGGCGGCCATGACGGTGGCTGCCACCGTCGGCTCCGCCGCGCTGGCGACACCCGCGTACGCGGCAACGGCCGCCACCCCCCTGCCGCTCCCTCCCCTGCGGATTCCCAAGGTCGATCTGGGCCTGGAGCAGCAGCCGGACTCCAAGATCCAGTGGCTGATGGACGCCAAGCTGGGCATGTTCATCCACTGGGGGCCGTACGCGGGCCCGGCCAAGGGCGAGTGGTGGATGCACAACGGGCCGGTCACGCCTGCGGACTACCGGAAGTACGTCACCGACGCGACGAGTGAGCAGTTCACCGCGGACGCCTACAACCCGGCGGCCTGGGCGCAGTTGGCGAAGGACTTCGGAGCGAAGTACACGACGCTGACCACCCGTCACCACGACGGGTTCGCGATGTGGCCGCTGAACCACCCCAACGCCTGGAGCTCCGGACAGGCACCGCTCAACCGTGACTTCGTCAAGGACTATGTGGCGGCGGTGCGGGCGGCCGGGCTGAAGGTGGGCCTGTACTACTCGCCCATCGACTGGCGCTACCCCGGCTACTACGACGTCAACGGCACCAACTGCGCGAGCAACCCGTGGAATTACACCACCGATCCGGCGCACAAGGAGAACGCGCGGATCATGAAGACCGAGGTGTACCAGTCGGTCAAGGAGCTGGTCACCCAGTACGGCGTGATCGACGACCTGTGGTGGGACGGCGGCTGGATCGCCGAGCAGGGCACCGACGCGGACGGCGCGTTCTTCTGGGAGCCCGGCCAGTTCCGCGACACCGCCAACCAGTGGCAGGTGGACGCCACTTACGGCGAGACGGACTCCAGCGGCAAGCCGCTCGGACTGATGGGCATGGTCCGCAAGCACCAGCCCGACATCGTCGCCACCTCACGCTCCGGCTGGAAGGGCGACTACGACAGCGACGAGGGCCCGGGGGTCCCGACCGGGGCGATCCGCACCGGCAGGCTCGTCGAGAAGGTCTTCAGCATCATCGGCACGTGGGGCTACTCCAACACCGCTGTCATGAGCTACGGCACCGCCCTGAACATCCTGGTCAACTGCTGGGTGCGGAACATGACCGTGATGGTCAACGTCGGCCCGGACCGGCACGGCACCGTCTCCGACGGCCAGGCCGGCCTGCTGCGGCAGATCGGCGCCTTCATGAGCGTCTGCGGCCAGTCCGTCTACGGCACCCGCGGCGGACCGTGGAACCCGGTCGACGGTCAGTACGGCTTCACGTACAAGGACAACACCTTCTACGCCCACCTGCTGCCCGGCTACAGCGGCACCGCCTTCACCACCCCGTCGATCGCGGACGCCCAGGTCAAGCGGGTCTTCGATGTGCGCTCCGGTGCCAACCTGTCGTTCTCGGTCGCAAACGACGGCCGGATCACGATCAGCGGCATCGACCGCACCACCCATCCCCAGGACAGCGTCGTCGGCGTCACTCTGGACCGCGCCGTGCAGCCGGGCGACATCGCCGCCGGCAGGACCGCGACCGCCGACAGCGAGGAGACCTCCAAGGGCAACACCGCGGCGAAGGCGGTCGACGGGGCCACCGCCACCCGCTGGTGCGCCAACGACGGCAACACCGGCCACTGGCTCAAGGTCGACCTCGGCTCGACCCGCTCGCTGACCGGCAGCCGGATCGCCTGGGAACTGGACAAGACCAACTACCAGTACAAGATCGAGGGCTCCACCGACAACAGCACGTGGACCACGCTCGTCGACAACACCGCCACCGCCGGCACCAGCCAGGTCCAGACGGCCGTGTTCCAGGCCCAGGCACGCCATGTCCGCGTCACCGTCACCGGGCTGCCCGCCGGGGTGTACGCGTCCATCCGCAACCTGGAGGTCTACGACCGGCCCTTCACCGCGGACCTGGGCACCTACAAGGTGATCAACCGCAACAGCGGCAAGGCGCTGGACGTCGCCAACGCCTCGACGGCCGACGGCGCCACGCTCATCCAGTGGCCCTACGGCGGCGGGACCAACCAGCAGTGGAGCCTCCTGCCGAACACCGACGGATCGTTCCGACTGGCCAACGTCAAGAGCGGCAAGCACCTGCAGAGCCCGGGCAGCACCCAGGGCGCCACCCTGGCCCAGGAGTCCGACAACGGCGGTGACAACCAGTGGTGGAAGCTGGTCCCCTCGGCCACCAGCGGCTACTACCGGCTCGTCAACGCCCGCACCGGCTGGTGCGCCGACGTCGCCAACGCCTCCACGGCCGACGGCACCAACGTCATCCAGTGGCCCGGCACCGGCGGCTCCAACCAGGACTGGCAGATCCTCGCACTGTGACGACGCCAGGACGGGGGCCGTGCCCCGTGACGGCGCGGCCCCCGGCCTGCGTCGCCCATCACGGGCGCTGCCCCCGGCAACCGCCAAGGGACAGTCCGCTCAACCGACCGCGCCGGGCAGGCGAGCGGCGGGCCTCGACGAGCGAGAGCGCCGTGTGGACCGTCGAGGGAGCAGCACCGGTTGCACGAGCCGTTGCCGGTCCACGCCGCTGCGGGCGTTGATGACAGCGATCAGCAGGTCGACCGCTTCGGCGCCCACCCGGTCCGGCCGGAGGCTGAGCGTGGTGACGGGCGGGGTGGTCGTCGCGTAGTCCGGATCCTCGCTGACACACGCCACCAGCAGATCCCGCGGCACTCGAAGACCGTGGTGGCGAGCGGCGGCGAGGATGTTGTGACCGGAGTCGGAGTAGACGCCGAGGACAGCGTCCGGTCTTGGATCGTGCTCGAGCAGCCGGCTGACCGCGTCCTGTTCGGCCGTGAAGGGGTCGGGCAGCGGGGCGTACTCCTCCACGAGGGCGGGCATGCGCTGTTCGTCGCACCACGACCGGTAGGCGTGCGCGATCAGGTGCGGGTACGCGTCGTCGTGCAGGGGCAGGGAGAGCCCGATCCGCCGGGCGCCGGACTGCGTGAGGTGGTCGAGCAGGAGGCGCAGGCCCGCTTCGTAGTCGGCGTCCACCCACGTGTCGCACCAGTGCGGCTGGGGCGGCCGGCCTTCGCAGACCATCGGTATGCCACGCTCCTGCAGGATGGAACGCACCGGGTCTTCCGCGCGCGGATGGACGTGGATGACGCCGTCCATCGGCGTGTTGAGCCACATCCACGGTGACATCGAACTCGGCATCACCTGGAGCAGATAGCCGCGCTTGTGTGCCGCCGCCATGGCGCCCAGCGCCAGCTGTGCGTAGTACGGGATCTCGGTGTACGGGACGGGAAGGTCGCCGTACGTCGTCATGGTCAGGCCGAGCACTCCGGTGCCGCCGCGCGCCAGGGCACGGGCCGTGCTGGCCGGGGCATAACCCAGTTCGCGTGCCGCGGCCAGCACACGCTGCCTGGTCGCCTCGGACAGTCGTCCGGTGCCGTTGAGCGCATTCGACACCGTGGCCGTGGACACCCCGGCACGTGCGGCCACGGCACCCAGCGTGGGACGCCGCCAGGCACGCGAGCTCGTCATGTGTACCCCATGTTCCCCAACAGCCCCGTGATGTTCCCCAACAGCCTCGTGACGGCTTGTGGTTATGACCTTAATCAATCGGCGTGCCGGGCGACGGCGGCCCGGACCGGCCGCCGGGTGAGGAGTTAATCAGATGCCCGATGTCTTCGGCGGCACCTCTGCGGCACCCGCGAGCGGCCCGCTCCACCGGCGGACGTTCCTGGCCGCGGCCGGGGCAGGTGCCCTCGCGGTGGCTGCTGCCGGTACAGCCGCACAGGCCGCCACCGGCCGGCATCCGGTGCGGGTGTCCACCGTGATCCTGAACGGAAGAGTGTTCACCGCAGCCCACGGCAGCGCACGAGCGCAGGCGGTGGCCGTCGGCAGCGACGGAAAGATCCTCGAGGTCGGGTGCGACGCGGACATACGGCGGCGCATCGGCCCCCGTACGGTCGTCATCGACGCGGGCGGCGGGCCGTCATGCCGGGCCTGCAGGACGGGCACATGCACCCGCTCGGCGCGGCCGCGCAGTCCCTGAACCCGTCGCTGGGCAATGCGTCCCTGACGGTTCCTCAGTTCCGCGCCAAGATCCAGGAGATGCTCGACGCGACGGCGACGCAGGAGCCGGACGGCTGGCTCCAGGTGGCCGACTGGAACCCGGTGGGCCTGCTGCCAGCGGGCACCGTGGCCGACAAGAAGGTGCTCGACTCGCTGAACACCAGGCGCCCGATTTTCCTGCAGGGTTCGGACTTCCACAACAGCCTCGCGAACAGCAGGGCGTTGGCCCTCGCGAAAGTCGACCGCACCACTCCCGATCCGGCGGGCGGACAGATCGTCCGCGACGGCGCCGGGGAACCGACCGGCCTGCTGAAGGACGACGCCCAGGGGCTCGTCGCCGGGGTGATCCCTCCGCCGAGCGCTGACCGGATCGAGGCCGCGCAGGTCAAGATGGCCGGCATGCTGCTGGCCGCCGGCATCACGTCCTTCCTGGACGCCGCCAGCGGCGAGGACACCGTCAAGACCTACGCCGAGCTCATCGGCAAGGGCCTGCTGCCGCAGCACATCACCCCCGCGCTGCTGATCGACGCCGAACTCGCCAAGAAGCCCCGGGCGGCGGCCGAGTACCTGCGCGGCGTGCGCCGGCGCTTCACCGGACCGGACACGCTGCGGCTGACCACCGCCAAGGTTTTCCTGGACGGTGTGATGGAGTTCCCGGCGCAGACCGCCGCCCTGCTGGACCCGTACCTGGACGCCGAGGGCAGGCCGACCGATCAGCGTGGCACCCTGCACGTCAGCGATCGGGACTACCGGGCTCTCGTCGCCGCCCTGGACGCGGACGGCTGGCAGTTGCACGCCCACGCCATCGGCGACCGCGCCGTACGCACGGCCCTGAACGCCTACGAGGCCGTCGCCCGCCCCGGCCGACGGCACACCATTGCCCACCTCCAGCTGGTGCATCCCGACGACTACCGGCGCTTCGCCCGGGCGGGAGTGGTGGCCAGCATGCAGTTGCAGTGGGCGATGCCCTCCGCGTTCACGAACGACGCGCTGCGGCCCTATCTCGGGCCGGAGCGGTACGCGCGCCTGTATCCGGCTCACAGCCTGGCCAAGGCGGGGGCCCGGCTGGCCGGTGGCTCGGACTGGCCGGTCGACCCGCTGCTGCACTTCACCCAGATCGCCACCGCGATCGACCGCAGCAACCCTGAGGAGAACGACCCACCTCTCAACACCCGCGAAGCGCTGACCCGGCTCCAGTCGCTGGTCATGCACACCGCGGGTGCAGCGCACCAGCTGCACGACGGCGGCTCGGGAACCGTTCGGCCGGGCCGGCGGGCCGATCTGATCGTCCTCGACCGGGACATCGCCAGCGTGCCGGTGAAGGACATCCGCGCCACCAAGGTCCGCTACACCCTGGTCTCCGGACGGGTGGTCCACGACGCGGCATCGGAGACGGGACGGGCCCGAGCCGAGGCGGCGCAGCACATGGGCGCGCTGGGCGCCGGCCGGACACGCGGTGGTTCCTGCTGCCAGGGGCACTGACCCGAGCAGGGGGACGCGCCCCGGCCCAGCCTGGTGACTTCGCCCCGCCGCGTGCGGCGGGGCGAAGCGCTGCGAACATGCGGGTGCAGGCTCGGGGTACGGCGGTGACGTGGGCTTCGATGCCAGCGAGGTTGATCGTGACGCCGGTGAGTTGGTGCTTGAGGCCGGTCGTGACCAGTCCCTTGTAGCGGGATCTGCGCAGAGCGCAGCGCTGGACGCCCTGGGCGGTGGCGCCTTCGACGCCGGTACGGATGTGGTGGCACTCTCAAGTGCGCGCTCCTCCCCCTTGGTCCCCCTGGGTCAATACCGGTGTGGGAAGGGGGAGGGCGGGACGGCGTCGGCCGATGGTCCACGCCTGGGCGACGAAGGTGCGCGGCAGGCTAAAGAGGCGTCGACGCCGACGGCACGAACGGTGCCCCGTGTCCCGGCACGATCAGCGCCGGGCCCAGGGCCAGGACCTTCTCCCTGGCCGCCCGCAGCTGCTCGCGGTCGGGCGCGAAGGGGTCGTCGGCCGGTCCCTCGGCGGTCCACCACAGATGGGTCAGGACCACCAGGCCCTCGTCGGCCCCGACCAGGGTGCTGACGTCCTCGGCGGTGTGGCCGGGGGTCGTCATGAGCGTGATCGACGGCGACAGCTGGTATCCGTCGGCCTCGCGGTCCTCCCAGATGTCGTTCTGGTAGATCGCCATGTGATCGTGGAAGCGGGCCTCGGGGAACAGGGCCGCGTTCAACGTGTGGTCCGGGTGGTGGTGGCTGAAGATCACGTCGGTGACGTCTTCCGGGCTCAGTCCGTGGTGCGCGAGCGGGTCCAGGATGAGCCGGCGGTCCGCGACCATGCCGGGATCGACGATCGCGACCGTCTCGCCGTCGACGAGCAGGGTGACGGTGCCGGCCACCCGCTCGTCGGCGTAGCCGGTGGTCAGGACGTGGAAGGCAGCGGTCATGAGGGGCTCCTCGGGTGAGCTGATGGGTGGGGTGTGGGGCCGTCCGAGCCGGTCACCGGGGCAGGAACGCCCGGAAGCCGGTGAGCAGGGCTCGCAGACCGGTGTCGAAAGCGAGCTCGGCCCGGCGGTGGTCGGTGGGGGTGTCGTCGAGTACGGCACTGAGGTGGGGGGCGGTCTCGCGGGTCACGTCGGAGACCATCACCGGCGGCGCGACGAGGTCGAGGGCCGAGCCGAGGATGAAGCTCTCCATCGCGTTGATCAGGGGCATGACCTGGCCGGCGGTGAAGCCGGCGGTCAGCAGGAGTTCGGCGACCTTCTCGTACATCGCATGCATGAAGGGCTCGGCCAGCGGTGCCGTCGCGAGCAGCGGCACCGCCCCGGGGTGGGCCGCGAAGGCCGTGCGGTAGGAGCGGGCCCAGGCCTCCAGGGCCTGATCCCAGGGCTGTGCAGAGTCCCAGTCGTCGGGGCCGGTCTCCAGGGCCAGCTCTTCCCGCATGAGCGAGATGATCTCCTCACGGCCTGACACATGGTGGTAGAGCGCGGACGGAGCGACCCCGAGTTCCCGGGCCAGGGCGGGAATGGTGAGGGCGCCCTGCTCATCGGCGATTCTCAGCGCTGCCGCGCCGATGCGCCGGCGGTCCAGCAGAGGGGTGCGCGGCCTTGCCACGTGGGCTCCTCTTCATCGGTCTCCCCCGCCGGGCGGCGGCACGCTGCCCGCGGCTGTCACTCGAACTTTACCGAATGACTTTCAGTAAAACCCTTCCCGACCGTTCGAGCGGTGTCTACATTACCGAAACCGAATCAGTTTCAGTTCGGTTGTCGTACGACGGGAAGGGCGCACCACCATGCAGGCCGACATCGTGTTCACCGGAGGGACCGTCAGGACCGGGGCCGCAGAGGGCCCGGTGCTCGACGCCCTCGCCGTCACGGGCGGCAGGATCAGCGCGCTCGGCCCGGCGGCGCTCGACGCCCGCGGCAGCGGCACCGTCGTGGTCGACCTGCAAGGAGGCGCCCTGCTGCCCGCGTTCGGCGACGGGCACGTGCACCCCGTGATGGGCGGCCTGGGCCTGCTCGGAGCACCCGTCCGCGAGTGCACCTCGGTGGCGGGGATCGTCGAGGCCGTACGGCACTGGGCCGACGAGCACCCCGAAGCCGAGTGGATCACCGGCGACGGATTCGACGCCTGGCTCGCCCCTGACGGCCGGTTCGACGCCCGCCTGCTGGACGCGGCCGTCCCCGACCGGCCCGTGGTGCTGCGCACGATGGACCACCACACGGCGTGGGTGAACAGCGAGGCGCTGCGCCGGGCCGGGTTCACCGCCGCCACGCCCGACCCGGACGGCGGGGAGATCGTGCGCCGGGAAGGCTCCGCCGAGCCGCTGGGCACCCTGCGCGAGTTCGGCGCCGTGCTTCCCGTCCTCGACCTCGTCCCCCAGCCGTCCCACGACGCGCAGGTGGACGCGCTGCGCGAGACCGCCGCCCGATTCGCCGCCTCCGGGGTGACCTGGGTGCAGGACGCCTGGGTGGAACCGCACCACGCCGACGTCTGGATCACCGCGGCGACCAGTGGTCCGGGACTGCCGATCCGTGCCGACCTCGGCTTCTTCCTGGGACCGGAGCACTGGCGCGAGCGGGTCGCCCGGCTCGCTGCCGAGCGTGAGCGGGTGGAGGGTGCCGCCCCCGGGCTCCTCACCGCGCACACCGTGAAGTTCTTCGCCGACGGGGTCGTCGAGTCCGGCACGGCCGCCCTCCTGGAGCCCTACGTCGACTGCCCGCACTCCCACGGCATCGCCAACTGGACTCCGGCGGAACTGGCGAAAGCCGTCACCGCGATCGACGCCCTCGGTTTCCAGCCGCACATCCACGCGCTCGGCGACGGCGGTGTCCGGGTCGCCCTCGACGCGATCGAGGCCGCGGCCCGCACCAACGGCCCCCGCGACCGCCGCCCGGTCATCGCCCACGCCCAGCTGATCCACCCTGCCGACCTGCCCCGCTTCGCCGAACTCGGGGTGATCGCCAATCTGCAGCCGCTGTGGGCCCAGCCCGACCGGCTGATGACCGACCTCATCCTGCCGAAGATCGGCCCGGAGCGCGGCGCGCGCCAGTACCAGATCGCCGCCCTGCTCTCCTCCGGCGCACACCTCGCGTTCGGCAGCGACTGGCCGGTCACCGATCACGAACCGCTGCGGGGCATCGCCACCGCCGTGACCCGCCAGACGCCCGACGGAATCCCCGAGGGCGGCTGGCTCCCCCAGGAGCGGATCGACACCACGACCGCCCTGGCCGCCTACTCCGCCGGATGCGCCTACCAGGCGTTCGAGGAGAAGGAATGGGGCGTCCTGCGCCCCGGAATGCGCGCCGACCTGGTGCATCTCGCCGCCGACCCGGTCGAGACCGCTCCCCGCGACCTCGCGCACCTGCCCGTCCTTGGCACCTGGCTGGCCGGCCGGCGCACGCACGGCTCCGGCACTCCCGACCCGGTACCCGCCGTGGGGCGATAGCCTCACGGCGCGGTCACGGCCGGGCCTGCGTGCCAGGGACAAGTCCCCTCCACTCCCGTCCCCCGTCGACCTCATGCATCACGCGGAGACCTCCATGACCGAGCCCCACACCTCCACCGCTCCCCAACAGCCCCCGGCGGCCGCCGGTACGGATCCGGCCGGCCGTCTGCAGCGCGCCACGCTCGGCGTCGCCGACATCGTCTTCTTCGTCGTGGCGGCCGCCGCGCCGCTCACCGTGATGGCCGGTATCGCCCCGCTCGCGATCCTCTTCGGCGGCATCGGCGCCCCTGTCGCCTATCTGACGGTCGGCGTCGTGCTGTGCCTGTTCGCGGTCGGTTTCACCGCCATGACGCCTTACATCCGCAACGCGGGCGCCTTCTACTCGTACGTCTCCCGGGGCCTGGGCCGCCCTGCCGGACTGGGTGCGGCGCTGCTCGCGGTGTTCTCCTACAACGCCCTGCAGATCGGCACCTACGGGGCCTTCGGGTTCTTCGCCGCCGGCACCGCGAACGACCTCCTGGGCATCGACCTGCCCTGGCCGGTCTACGCCTTCGCGGGGATCGCCGTGGTGTGGTTCCTCGGCTTCCGGTCGATCCACGTGGGCGCCAAGGTCCTCGCCGCTCTGCTGATCGCGGAGACCGCCGTCCTGGTGCTGCTCGCCGGCGCGATCCTGGTCAAGGGCGGCGCGCATGGCCTGAGCCTGGCCTCCTTCGCCCCCTCCCACGTCTTCACCTCGCAGATGAGCGCACCGCTGGGCCTCGCCATCGCCGCCTTCATCGGATTCGAGGCCACCGTCCTCTACCGCGAGGAGGCCCGCGACCCCGACCGCACCGTGCCCCGCGCCACCTACCTGGCCGTCGGATTCCTGGGCCTGTTCTACACGTTCGTCGTCTGGGTCATCATCCAGGCCTTCGGCGACGACCGGGCCGTCGGGGCCGCGGCACAAAACCCCGCCGAGATGTTCTTCACCGCCATGACCCACTACGTGGGCGGCTGGGCCACCGACCTCCAGCGCGTGCTGATCGTCAGCAGCCTGCTGGCCTCCCTGCTCGCCTTCCACAACGCCATCACCCGCTACGGCTACGCGCTGTCCACCGAGGGGGCCGCCCCCGCCCGCCTGGGCCGCATCCACCCCCGGCACGGCTCGCCCTGGGTCTCCGGCATCGCGCAGACCGTGCTGGCAGCCGTCGTCACCGCCGTGTTCGCCGCGATCGGTGCGC
Source organism: Streptomyces sp. NPDC001401 (assembly GCF_042895385.1). Classification (NCBI taxonomy): domain Bacteria; kingdom Bacillati; phylum Actinomycetota; class Actinomycetes; order Kitasatosporales; family Streptomycetaceae; genus Streptomyces; species Streptomyces sp. NPDC001401. The sequence continues at coordinate 463,460 of NZ_JBIAWI010000006.1, read as the reverse complement.
ACCCCTACAACCAGTTCCTGCTGTGGGTGAACACCCCCGGCGTGGTCGGCATCCTCGCGCTGCAGACGCTCGCGGCCTGCTCCGTGGCCGTCTTCTTCCGCCGCAACCCCGGCGCCGCCGCGGCGGGGCGCCTGCGCACGGTCGCCGCACCGGTGGCCGCCGCGCTCCTCCTGGCTGTGATCACAGGGCTGGTCTGCACGCGGCTCAGTCTCTTCACCGGTGCCGGACCGGCCGTCAACTGGACGCTGGTCGCGCTCACTCCGCTCGTCTTCGGAGCCGGGGTGGCACTCGCCCTGCGGATCCGCGGCAACCGGCCCGACGTCTACGCCAGGCTCGCCACCACCGACGTCGACTCCGTGTGAGCGAGGCTTCGGTGGCCCCGCCGCGGGGCGTGAAGTCACCACGGCGGGGCCACCGAAGCCTGACCGGCGCGTCTCGCTCTCCGGGGCCCACTCGTCGGCGCACGGGTCCGCGGACGAGGGGCCCGGGCAAGGGAGGCAGCCGGCCGTCAGCGGACTGCGTATGAGTGGAGCTTCCAACATCGGCTCACTCGGCGCCGGTGACGGACCACGTTGTGGTCCCGGCGGCGTCAGCATGTTGCCGCCGGGACCGTGACGCGTCGCTGGCTTTGCAGCCGTGCATGCGTCATGGTCACCGGTGTGTTGCGGTGCGGGAAGTACGGACCGTCTATGCGGCTTTGGTGAGTTCGGCGCGGCCGAACAGCAGCGCGTAGCCGGAGGGGAGCCGGTGCAGGATGCGGGTGACGAGGTCGGGTCCGGCGTAGGCCGCGACGGCGGAGAAGACGGATCCGGTGTCCCAGCGGGTGGTGGCCAGGGAGCCGCCGGTGCGGGCGGCGAGGTCCTTGACGAAGGCCCAGCCACCCAGCGGCTGGGTATCGGGGATCTGGGCGGTGAGAACGCGTGCGGCCTCAACGGGCAGGCGGGCGGCCAGTTCGACGCGTTCGTCGCCGGTCAGCTGGCGTCCCAGTCCGGCGAGGACGAGGCGGACGGCTTCCTCGGCCTTCTCACGGGTGGGGTAAGCGCCGTCGTAGCGGACGTTTTCCAGCATCTGCTCATACGCCCTGCCGTAGGGCTGCTGGAGAGGTGCGCTGTGGTCGGACATCACGGCGGTGGTTGCCTTTCTGTCACCGAGGTCGTGGTGACCGGTGTGCGGTCACCGGGCGTGGGTGGTGAGGTGTGCTGGGGGCGGTCGAAGAGGAGGTCGTAGCCCGCGGGGAGCTGGAGCAGGATCTCCTTGAGGAGGCCGTCCCCGACGGCGTCGGCGACCGTGGACAGGACGGCGCTGACGTCCCAGGCCGCGGTCTGTTCGGTCGCGCCTTCGATCCAGGCCGCGGTCGCGCGCACGAATCGCTCCGGGGGCAGCGGCTCGGCGCTCTGCAGCGGGTTGAACAGGATCAGGGCGAAGTCTTCCGACAGACGCGCCGCCAACTGGGCGCGTACTTCGCCGACCAGGTGTGCGCCCAGCAGAGCGAGCACCACGCGGGCCGCACGGTCGGCTTCCTGCAGGGTGTCGTACTCGCCGCGTTCCTTCACATGGTCGAGGAATGCATCCCGTCGCACAGTCGCGTCGATCGTCACCCTTCCTCGGGCCACGGGGGCGTGGAGGACAGGCCCCTGGGGGGAGAGATCAGGTACCCGTCCTCCGCCGCTGTTCAGCCCTCGTCCGTCCGGCTCAGCCGGAGATCTCCTTGCGGCCGGATCCGACGCCGATGGCGATCTTGCGGGGCTTGGCGCGCTCGGCGATCGGGATGCGCAGGGTGAGCACGCCTGCGTCGTAGTCGGCCTGGATGTGCTCGGTGTCCAGCGTGTCGGCGAGCACGATCTGGCGGGAGAAGACGCCCAGCGGCCGCTCCGACAGTTCCATCTGCACGTCGTCGGCCTTCGTCGCGGGCCGGCGCTCGGCCTTGACGGTCAGCATGTTGCGTTCGACGTCGATGTCGATCGCGTCCGCGCTGACGCCGGGGATGTCGAAGGCCACCACGTACTGATCGCCCTCGCGGTAGGCGTCCATCGGCATCGGGGACGGCCTGGACCAGGTGCCCGGTCCCATCAGCTGCTGGGCGAGCCGGTCCAGCTCACGGAAGGGGTCGGTGCGCATCAACATCGGAAAACACCTCCAGGAAGGTTCGGCAGTTGCTGCCAATGCGCTTCACTCAAACCGTTGTAACATGTCATCCAATGGATGACAAGCATGGTGTCGTCCAAAGGATGACTAGCCGAGTGAGGTGCCCATGACCCCGGCCGACCAGCCGATACCGTCCAGCGCCGACACACCAAGCCCGGCCTCGTTCCTTGCCGCCGCAGCAGCCCTTCAGGCCATAGACGATGCCCTGCAGGCCGCCCGCGAAGAGGACTCCGGGACCCCCGACACCCAGGATGTCGCCCCGGAGCAGGCCCTGGCCTCCCTCCTGCTGCTGCGACAGGTACGCGAGCACCTCGCCGGATGGGAAACCGGCCTGATCGAAACCGCCCGCCACGCGGGTGCCAGCTGGGCCGACCTCGCCCACCCCCTCGGCGTCGCCAGCCGCCAGGCCGCCGAACGCCGCTACCTGCGCGGCCGCCCCGGCCCCGCCGGAACCACCGGCGAACAACGGGTCCAGGCCACCCGCGAACGCCGCGCCGCCGAACGCACCACCGCAACCTGGGCCCGCCGCAACGCCGCCGACCTGCGCCGCATCGCCGGCCAGATCACCGCCCTCACCGACCTGCCCACCGCAGCCCGCAACCCGCTCAGCCAGCTCCACGCGGCTCTCGCCCACGACGACCCCGCCGCCCTCATCCACCCCCTCAACGCCACCCGCCCCCACCTCACCCCCGACCACCCCGACCTCGCTGCCCAGCTCGATGCCCTCACGAACCCCACCACGAACCCGGCGGCCTCTCACCTGAACCGGGATGCGGGACCGACCGTGTGATCAGGCGGCTTCTGGCATGACATAGCCGTGGACGACGTCGCGCCGTTCTGCGAGACGGGCCTCGCGGCGGGTCAGCCGCCGGGCCATGAGTGTGATGGCGGCCCACGTGATCAGGGACTCACTCATCTCGGGCAGGCGTTCGTGGTCACGGCAGTGCCGACGGGCCGTCATGATCCATTCCCAACCCCGTTCCACTGCCCACCTGCGCGGGAGGACGACGAAGCCCCTCGCTTCCGGCGGGCGCCGGACCGTCTTGATGGTGATGTCGAGGTACTTCTTCGCCCACTACACCAGCCCGTTCTTGGCGTAGGCGGAGTCGGCCCAGACGATGGCGAACTCCGCGTGAAGCAGAGCGAGGCGGAACAGCAACTCCCGTGCCACGAGGGAGTCCTGGGCTACGGCGGGAGTGACCATGACCAGCAGGACGAGGCTGCGAGGGTCACAGCCCATGTGCCGCTTCCGACCGCTGATCAACTTCCCGCCGTCCCACCCGCGAGTGGCCTTGCCGACGGTCTCGGACGCCTTGACGTACTGAGAGTCCTGCACGACAGCGACACCGTCGTGACCCTCGGCCTGACCACCCTCACCGTCGTCCACGAGCCGTCATCGCCATCTGCCGCACCTGGCACAAGACGAGCAGCCCCAACCGGCACCCCCAGGTCGCCGCCACACCGCGCGGGCGGACACCGCGCGGCCTGACACCTCAACCGGCTGAAATCCGCTTCCCGTCCCGCGCGCTCCCCGCCCGGTACTCCGACCACTGTCGGAGCACCGCTACGCCCCGGCCGTCTCGATGAACTCGCGCACGGCGGTGCGCGGGTCCCCCGAGCGGACCAGCGCCTCGCCGACCAATACCACGTCGGCTCCCCAACCACGGTACTCCGCTACGTCCTTCGGGCCCGTCACCCCCGATTCCGCGACCCTGACCGTGCCTTCCGGGATGGCCGTCACGAGGTCGGCGAACACACTGCGGTCCACGTCCAGGGTTGTCAGGTCCCGCGCGTTGATGCCGAGGAGCTCGGCTCCCGCAGCGACAGCGCGCCGCACTTCGTCGGCCGTGTGCGCCTCCACCAGCGGCGTGAGACCCAACTCCTTGCACAGCCCCATCAGGTCGGCGAGCTGACCGTCGTCCAGGGACACGACCATGAGAAGCGCAAGATCGGCGCCGTGCGCGCGGGCCTCCCACAGCTGATAGGGGTCGACGATGAAATCCTTGCGCAGGACGGGCACATCGACCCGGGCACGTACGGCGTCCAGATCGGCGAGGGAGCCGCCGAAACGCCGACGCTCGGTGAGCACGCTGATCGCAGCGGCGCCGCCGGCCGCGTACTGGGCCGCCAGGGATGCGGGGTCGGGGATGTCTGCCAGCGACCCCTTGCTGGGGCTCTTTCGCTTGACCTCGGCGATGATGGACACTCCGGGCGCCCGGAAGCCGGGCAGCGGGTCGAGTGCGGGTGCCGCGTCGGCCGCCCGGGAGCGCAGCTCCGCCAACGGCGTCGCGCGCTTGCGCTCTTCCAAGTCCTCGCGAACTCCCTCAAGGATCCCGTCAAGAACGCTCATCGTCATCTCCCTGTCGAATCGTCTGCAGCTGCGGACGTCCCCCGGCTCGAGTGAGGCCGTGCATCACCCACGTCCAAGTGGTGCTCGAAGAAGGTTATTCGGATCGATCATGGCGTGCGTACCGGCCCGCCACGGGATGCGGAAGGTGAACTTCTCGCAGATGGTCCGGAAAAGTGTGCCGGATACCGCCACAGGCGGGGCTCAGGCCAGGCCGAACCGCTCGGCGTGCACTTGCCGGTCGGGAACCTCCAGGCTGCGCAGGGCGCCGAGCACGGCCGAGGTCATCGCGGGCGGGCCGCAGACGTACACGTCGCGTTCGGTCACGTCGGGAACCAGGGCACGCAGACTGTCCGGCTCGAACGGCGAGTTTCCCTCCCCCGTGCGGCCGGTGAGCAGGTGCAGCGTCCCACCGCGGTCCGCGACCAGGGTTCGTACCTCGTCGACCAGCACGGCGTCGCTCTCGCTGCGCGCCCGGTAGAGCACAACGACGTCGCCGGCCGATTCCTCCTCCAGCAAGGCTCGAACCGGCGTGATGCCCACCCCTCCGGCGATCAGCAGTGCACCAGGCCGCGTTCGGTGCAACGAGGTGAACGCCCCGTACGGTCCCTCGACGAAGGCGCGGCTGCCGACCGGGATGTGCCGCAGGCCGGCGCTGGTGCTGCCGACCGCCTTGGCGGTCAGGCGCAACGTGCGGCCGTCGGGTGCCGCCGACAGCGAGAACGGATTCGCCTGGAACCAGTGGTTGTGCCCGGGGAACCGCCAGATGCAGAACTGACCGGCCCGCGCCGGCAGCCTGTCGAGATGGCGGCCGGTGACGTGCACCGACACCACGTCGTCCGACTCCGGGACCACTGCGGCGACTTCGAACCGGTGGTAAGCGTTGCGCCACAGGGGCATGACGATCCGGCCCGCGACCAGGGCACCGAACGCGAACAGCCACAGGGCCCACCAGTAGGCTTTCGCGGGCGCAGAAGAGCTGAAGGTCGTGGTCTCCTGCAACTGGTGGACGAACGACAGCCCCAACGCCACGTACAGCAGCAGGTGCAGGCCCTGCCAGGTCTCGTACCGCAGCCGCCGCCTCACATACCGGGCAGAGACCGCGGCGACCACGACGACGATCGCCGCGGCCCCCATCCCGAGGAGAGAGGCCGGCACTCCGGCCAGCGAGAAGAACGTCTTTGTCATCGAGTCGCCACTGAGCCTGGCAAAGCCGAGCACCACCAGGGCGGCGTGGGTGAGGATGGTCCACAACAGGGTGAAACCGACCCACCGGTGCCACACCGTCAGCCGGTCCATGCCGATGCGGCGGTCGAGCCACGGCAGCCGAGCCACCAGCAGCAGCTGGAACAGCATCAGCACGGCGGCGTGCAGGCCGAAGAACTTGGCGACCGTGAGCACCCCGTTCTGGCCGGTCCCGGCGGCGAGGAACAAGACCTCGACGATCGCCAGGTTGGCGATGACGAACGTCCACAGCGCCCACCGCGCCGCAACGACCGGAGGTATGGCGCGTTGCCGCACCTGTGAAATCGTCGCCTCCACCGCTTCCCCTCTTGTCCATGTGGCGTACTCGCATCCGGCACGGCGGCCGTCGCTGCGTACGCTGAGTGATTAAGGCCTTAATCACAAGCCTTCACAGGGCTGTTGAGGTTCACATCCACGTCCACGGACCGGGCCCTGTCCGGCAGGGGCGAACGCCGGCAACAGACATGGGATGTTAATCGGGTCCGCCCTCTATTACTGACCCCTTGGCCCCTGGTATCCATTCATTCATGGGATGTTCCAGCCGGGGATCGTGGTATCCAAACGGGTGCGCTTGCGAGGCCGGTTCGGACCGACCCGCTCGGTACAGGACTCAGCAACCACCCGCAGAAAAGGACGCCGTATGAGAAAGCCTTGGGCTTTACCTCTGATCACGCTTGTCGCCGCCGCGCTCGGGGTGACAACGGCAGGTGTCACCCCTGCCTCCGCCGCCTCGAACACGCCCTTGCGGGTCATGCCGTTGGGCGACTCCATCACCTGGGGTGTGGGAAGCAGTACGGGCAACGGCTACCGGGGGCCGTTGTGGAACCAGCTTGCGGCGGACGGCCATCCGCTGGACTTCGTCGGCACGCTGCGGGGCGGTTCGATGTCCGACCCCGACAACGAAGGCCACTCCGGATACAAGATCCACCAGATCGCCGCACTCGCCGACGCCTCGCTGACCCGCTACCGGCCCAACGTCGTGACGCTGCACATCGGCACCAACGACCTCAACGAGAGCTACCAGGTCTCCACCGCCACCGCCCGGCTGAGGTCGCTGGTCGACCAGGTCACCGCCGCCGCCCCCGACGCAACCGTCCTCGTGGCCTCCCTGGTCGTGTCCACCAGCGGCTCGGAGGAGCAGTACCGTGCCGCGTACAACCAGGCCATCCCCCAGATCGTGAGGGACGAGCAGGCCGCGGGCAAGCACGTCGCATACGTCGACATGAGCAGCCTGACCACCGCCGATCTGGCCGACACCCTGCATCCCAACGACTCGGGCTACCAGAAGATGGCCGACGCCTTCCATCGCGGCATCCAGGCCGCGGACAGCGCAGGGTGGTTGAGGAACCCCGCCCCCGCGGCCGCACGCGTGCAGTCCGGCATCGCCGGTAAGTGCCTGGACGTCAACGGCGCCAACACCGCCGACGGAACCGCCGTCCAGACGTGGAGCTGCGGCGACGGCGCCAACCAGCTCTGGTCCGCCTACACCGACGGCACGCTGCGCTCGATGGGCAAGTGCCTCGACGCCGCCGGCTGGGGCACCGCCAACGGCACGAAGATGCAGCTCTGGGCCTGCAACGGCGGCGCCAACCAGGTCTGGCAGCCCTACAACGGCGGCTACCGCAACCCCGCCTCCGGCCGCTGCCTCGACGTTCCGAACTCCTCCACGGCCGACGGCACGCAGCTCCACCTGTGGGACTGCAACGGCGGCGCCAATCAGAAGTGGACCACTCCGACCGCAGGATGACCCCCGCTCCCGGGACCTCAGCCTTTCCCCGAGCTCCGGTCCGGGGAGAACATAGGCGCCCGCCCGTCACTTCCCCGCTGTCGTCCCGAAGGGGAGGGGTGCGCCCGAGCGCAGGTGTTCCCTCAGCCACTGCTCGGTGTTGCTCACGTGCAGCAGTGCCGCAGCCTGGCTGAGGGTGGCGTCACGGGTGGACAGGGCGTTGAAGATCGCCTCGTGCTCGGCGAGGGTGCGGCCCGCGGCCTTGTCGTCGACCAGACCGCGCCAGATGCGGGCGCGCAGGGTGCGGCCGGAGATCCCTTCCAGGAGGGTGAGGAGGGTTTCGTTGCCCGTGGCCGAGACGACGGCGCGATGGAAGGCCGCGTCATGGGCGTTGAGCCGTTCGACATCGTCGCGGGCCTCGCGCATGGCGTCCAGGTGCCGCTTCACCTCGGCCAGTTGCTCATCAGAAATCCGCGTGGCGGCAAGGGCCGTGGCCATGGGTTCGAGGAGCCGCCGTACCTCCATGAGGTCCTGCAGGGCGACCGAGTCGCCCTGCAGCAGCTCCACCGCACCGCCGAGCCCCTCCAGGAGCAGGCTCGGCTGCAGGCTGGTCACATACGTGCCGTCACCCCGCCGCACCTCCAGGACCCGCGCGACGGCCAGCGCCTTGACCGCCTCGCGGGCGAGGTTGCGGGACAGGCCCAGCTGAGCGGCCAGGTCCGGCTCCGGTGGGAGTTTCGAGCCCGGAGGCAGGGCACCGGTCCGGATCAGCTCACGGATCTGCTCGATGGCCTTGTCCGTCAGAGACACCGCACATCCCTCCCTCCACCGTGCCCCGCGAGCACGTCCGACCTGATCAGCCCCTGCGCGCTCAGATCGTCCCAGAGGCCGTCCGGGACGTGCTGATCATGGAGTTCCACGTTTCGTCCGACCTGCTGCGGAGTCCGCATGCCGAGGGTGACGTTGATGATACTGGGATGGGTGTACGGGAAGGCGATCGCGGCGGCGGGCAGGCTGGTCCCGTGCGCCGCGCAGACCTCGGCGATCGCCCGGGCACGGGCGACCAGAGCCGGCGGGGCGTCCCGGTAGTCGTACTTCATGCCCTCGGCGGGCCGGTCGCGGGAGAGCAGCCCCGAGTTGAACACGCCCACCGCCACCACGCTCCCGCCCAGTTCCTGCGCGGCGGGCAGGACGTCGTCCAGCGCCGACTGGTCCAGGAGCGTGTAGCGCCCGGCCAGCATCACCACGTCGGCGGCCGTCTCACGCAGGAAGCGGGCGAGCATCGCCGACTGGTTCATGCCGGCGCCGATCGCACCGATCACACCCTGGTCGCGCAGGTCGGCGAGCGCGGGCATGGCCTCCTCCGCGGCCTGCTGCCAGTGGTCGTCGGGGTCGTGCAGGTAGACGATGTCCAGCCGGTCCAGGCCGGTGCGCTGCAGCGTGTCCTCGATGGAGCGGAGTACGCCGTCGCGGCTGAAGTCCCACTGCCGGCGCAGGTCGTCGCGTACCACGAAGCCGTCGGTGTCGACGCCACGTGGCTCCTCGTTGGGCACCAGCAGCCTGCCCACCTTGGAGGAGATGACGTACTCGGCACGCGGGCGGTCCTTGAGGGCGGCGCCCAGGCGTCGTTCGGAGAGGCCGAGGCCGTAGTGCGGTGCGGTGTCGAAATACCGCAGGCCGGCCTCCCAGGCCGCCTCGACGGCGGCAGTCGCGTCCTCGACCGGGGTGACGCGGTACAGGTTGCCGATCACGGAGGCCCCGAAGCCGAGCTCGGTGAGTGAGACGGACGTGTTCTGGATCTTCCGCTGGTGCAAGACGTGCTCCTGGGATACGGCCGACGGGGGCGTCGGTCAGCGTCTGACGTGGGCCGATCCGCCCGCGATGAGCGCCTCGACCTCGGCGAGCGAGGCCATGGACACGTCTCCGGGCGTGGTCATGGTGAGCGCGCCGTGGGCGGTGCCGTAGGCCAGGGCGCGCTCCAGGCCGGCGTCGGCGAGCAGGCCGTGGATCAGGCCGGCGGCGAAGGCGTCGCCGGAGCCGATGCGGTCCAGGACCTGCAGGCCGGGCATCCGAGGACCGGGGATGAAGCCGGTTTCGGCGGACCAGGCGGCCGAGGACCAGTCGTTGACGCCGGCCGACGGTACGCCGCGCAGGGTCGTCGCCAGTACTTTCGCCGCCGGCAGCAGGCCGGCCACCTCGGCGATGGCGTCCGCCACTTCGTCGTCCCCGACGCGCGCCTGTCCCGGGTACGTCCCGGCCAGACCCAGGGCGCCCACGATGACGTCGGCGTGCCGGGCGAGCCGCAGGTCGACCTCGCGGGCCCGTTCCGGTCCCCCGCGGCCGGCCCAGAGGCTGGGGCGGTGGTTGGGGTCGTAGGAGACGGTGACACCGTGGCGGCGAGCCGCGGCCATGGCCTCGTCGGCGACGTCGACGGTGGTGTCGGACAGGCCGGCGAAGATGCCGCCCGTGTGGAACCAGCGCACCCCCGCCGAGAACACCGCGTCCCAGTCCACGTCCCCCTTGCGCAGCTGGGAGACGGCGGTGTGCGCGCGATCGCTGACGCCCAGCGCGCCGCGGATGCCGAAGCCGCGCTCGACGAAATTGAGACCGTTGCGGGCGGTGCGGCCGATGCCGTCGTCCGGTACCCAGCGAATCAGCGACGTGTCGACACCGCCCTGCAGGATCAGGTCCTCGACGAGCCGGCCCACCGCGTTGTCGGCGAGCGCGGTCACGACGGCTGTCCGCAGGCCGAAGCAGCGCCGCAGTCCGCGTACCACGTTGTACTCACCGCCGCCCTCCCAGACCTGGAAGGAGCGGGCGGTGCTGATCCGCCCGTCCCCCGGGTCGAAACGCAGCATCACCTCACCAAGGGCCACCACATCGCTCACGGCGTACCCACCTCCACGGCCTCGGCGGTCAGTCGGCGGATCTCCGCGTAGTCGCCCCGCTCGAGGTGATCCGCGGTGGCCATCCAGCTGCCGCCGACGGCAAGGACCGCCGGGTCGGCGAGGTAGCCGGCCATGCGGGAGGCGTCGATTCCGCCGGTCGGCACGAAACGCACGCCCGGGAACGGCGCCGCCAGCGCGCGCAGCGTCCGCAGGCCGCCGAGCGCCTCGGCGGGGAAGAGCTTGACGGTGTCCAGGCCCGCCTTCAGGGCGCGCATCAGCTCGGTGGCGGTGGCGATCCCGGGCACCACGGGCACCCCCAACTCCCGGCACCTGGCGACGACTTCCTCGTCGAAGCCGGGAGCGACCACGAAGCGGGCCCCGGCCGCCACGGCCCGTTCCGCCTGTTCGGGCGTGAGGACCGTGCCGGCGCCGACGGTGAGCCCGCCGTGGGCGGCCATCGTCTTGAGCACCGTCTCGGCGCCGGGGGTGCGGAAGGTGACCTCGGCGCACCGGGCGCCACCCGCCGCGAGCGCGTCGGCCAGCGGGCCTGCGGTCGCGGTGGACGGCACGGTCAGCACCGGCATGATGCGGGCGCCGGCCAGCACGGCGGCCAGGTCGGTGCCGGTCATCGGCCCAGCCATCCGCCGTCGACGGGCAGCACGACGCCGTGGACGTAGGCGGCGGCGTCCGAGGCCAGGAACACCGTCGCGCCCGCCAGGTCGTCGGCGTCGCCCCAGCGACCGGCCGGGATACGGTCCAGGATCGCTTTGCTGCGTACCGGGTCGTCCTGCAGGGCCTGGGTGTTGTCGGTGGCGATGTAGCCCGGCGCAAGCGCGTTGACGTTCACCCCGCGCGGCGCCCACTCGTTGGCCAGCGCCTTGGTCAGACCCGCGATGCCGTGCTTGGCGGCGGTATAGCCGGGCACCGTGATGCCGCCCTGGAAACTGAGCAGCGACGCCGTGAAAATCACCTTCCCCCGGCCGCGGGCCACCATCGCCGCGCCGACCGCCCGGGTCAGCGCGAACTGCGCACCCAGGTTGACCTGGAGCACCAACTCCCAGTCCGCGTCCGAGTGTTCGGCGGCCGGGGCGCGGCGGATCGTGCCCGCGTTGTTGACCAGGATGTCCACCGGGCGTTCGCGTCCGGCGAGGTCCGCGCCCAGCGCTCGTACCGCCTCCGGGTCGGCGAAGTCGGCGCGGATCGCCTCGAAGCTGCGGCCCGCGGCGAGGACGTCCTTCTCGACCGCGCTGCCGGACTCCTCCAGGCTGGCGCTGACGCCGATGACGTCCGCGCCGGCCCCGGCCAGCGCGCGGGCCATGGCCCGGCCGATGCCCCGCCGCGCCCCGGTGACCACGGCGAGCTTTCCCGTCAAGTCGAAGGCGGTCATGCGTCGGCTCCCTGGGTGTCGTCGGTGCAGTCCACGAGGATCTTCATCACGTCGCCGCCGCTCTCCAGGGCCTCGAAGGCTGCGGGCGCCTCGGTGAGCGGCACGACCTTGCTGATCAGCCGCTCGGCCGGGACCGTGCCGTCCGCCACCAGGGCCACCGCCCGCTCGAAGTCCGAGCGGTCGTACAACCGCGCGCCTACCAGGGTCAGTTCACGCCAGAAGAAGCGGTGCAGGTTCACTTCGCGGGGGCGGGGGTGGATCGCCACCAGGCACAACCGGCCGCGTACGCCCAGGACGTCGACGGCGGTGTCCACGCCGGCCGCCGCGCCGGACACCTCGAAGGCGACGTCCGCGCCCGCATCCTGCGTCCACTCGCCGACCAGGGCGCCGATGTCGTCCGCGGCCGGGTCCCAGACGGTCAGCCCCAACTCCTCGGCCAGCAGACGGCGGTGGGCGCTCAGCTCCACCACACGGACCTCGGCCCCGGCGGCCCGCGCGACCAGCGCGATCAGCACGCCGACCGGACCGCCACCGACCACCACGACCTTCTCGCCCGCACGCACGGCGGCGCGGCCCACGTCGTGCACGGCGACCGCGGTCGGCTCGACGAGCGCGGCCCGGTCCAGAGCGAGCGACTCCGGCAGCCGGATCAGCGTCGAGGCGGGCACCGTCCAGCGCTGCTGCATCGCACCCGGAGAGTCGATACCGATGAAGTCGAGGTGCTGGCAGATGTGTTGATGGCCCGCGCGGCAGGCCGGGCAGGTGTCGTCCCAGCGCAGCGGCATCACGGTGACCGCGTCACCGGGCTGCCAGCCCTCCACGCCCGGCCCGACCCGCACCACGCGGCCGGACATCTCGTGTCCCAGGACGGCCGGCGCATCGACCCGGGCGTCCATGTCGCCGTGGAAGATGTGCAGATCGGTGCCGCAGATCCCCACGTAGGCGGGAGCCAGTTCCACCTCACCCGGACCGGGCGGCACACCGATCGCGGGAGCCGTGTCCAGGGAGCGGGCGGAAACGTAACGGACGGCAAGAGTCATCGTGAGCTCAGGGTCCCTTCAGCGCGGACGCCGTTGGTCAGCAGCAGGTTGGCGTAGGTACGGGTGTCGGCGGTGACGATCGCCAGCGCCAGGTCGGGCGAGCGGGCGGCGTCGTAGAACTCGAAGCGGCCGAGCGTGTCGACCGGGAGGGGCGCCAGCATCGAGCGGTACTCGGCGATGGCGGGCGGCTCCGGTTCGCCCTCGGGCGGCACCATGACGTGGGCCGCCTCGACGGGCAGGGCACGCAGCAGGACGTCGAGCACGGTGGTGACGTCGAGCAGGCCAGGGGCCAGGTTGAGGTGGACGGTCCGGGCGCGCTCGCCGGTGGCGGTGCTCGCGGGGTAGTGGCCGTCGGCGAGCAGGACACGGGATCCGTGACCCGCTCCGGCCAGGGATTCGAGGATCCCGGGGTGCAGCAGTTCCGTCAGGAGCACGGTGTCACCTCCTTCGTGGGACGGGGGTCGGGTGATAGAAGGCGGTCGCGGTGCCGGCGAGCACCGCGTGGATCTCGGTGTCGGAACAGCCGTCCAGGAGTTCCTCGACGGTGGCGGCCCAGCGGTTCCAGCCGCCCGCGAGGTTCGCGACCGGCCAGTCGGAGCCGAACATCAGCCGGTCGGGGCCGAAGGCGGAGAGCAGGACGTCCCACACGGGACGGATGTCCTCGACGGTCCACTTCTCGTGGTCGGCCTCTGTGATCAGCCCCGACACCTTGCAGCGGGCCTGGGGATGCCTGGCCAGCATCCTCAACTGCTGTGCCCAGTCGGTGAGTTCCCGCCGCACGATGGGGGGTTTGCCGGCGTGGTCCAGGACGAGCGGCAGCTCGGGAAGCCGTTCCGCGAGACGGATCGCCTGCGGGAGCTGGTGGCTGCGGATCAGGACGTCGTATCCGAGCCCGCGCTCCGCGACCGCTGCCAACCCCCTTTCCACGTCCGGCCGTTGGAGCCAGTGCGGGTCCGTCTCGCCCTGCACGAGATGACGCAGGGACCGCAGATACGCGCCGCCCGGTCCGGCGAGCAACCCGTCGAGCAGGTCCCCGATCCCCGGGGACGTCAGGTCCGCCCAGCCGACCACGGCCCCGATCAGCGGGTCGCTGTCGGCCAGGGCGAGGAGGTCGCGGGTCTCGGGCACGGAGGCGACGCACTGGACGACCACCGTGCTCGTCAGTCGCCGTCCGGCGATCGGCCGGGTCGCGGCCGAGCGCAAGTCGTGCGGGCTGAAGTTGCGGCGGATCGGCTCGTGCCCCGGCTCGTCCAGCCAGGGCTGCGGCCGGACGTCCAGGTCCCAGATGTGGTGGTGGGCGTCGACGAGGGCCTGGGCGTCAGACACGGGCGATCCAGACGGGGCCGTCGGGGTAGGCGTACTCCTTGAGGGACGCGGGGTGCATCTGCGCGCTCAGCCCGGGCAGTGTCGGCGCAAGGTAGTGACCGTCGACGATGCGCACCGGGTCGACGAAGTGCTCGTGCAGATGGTCGACGTACTCGATGACGCGGTCCTCGGTCGTGCCGGAGACGGCGACGTAGTCGAACATCGACAGGTGCTGGACCATTTCGCACAGGCCGACTCCACCCGCGTGCGGGCAGACCGGGACGCCGAACTTGGCGGCGAGGAGCAGGATCGCGATGTTCTCGTTGACCCCGCCGACCCGCGCGGAGTCGATCTGCACGACGTCCACCGCGCCGGCCTGGAGAAGCTGCTTGAAGACGACACGGTTGGCGATGTGCTCGCCGGTGGCGACCTTGATGGGGCTGACGGCCTTGCGCACGGCGGCGTGACCGAGGATGTCGTCGGGGGAGGTTGGCTCCTCGATCCAGTACGGCTGGTAGGGCGCCAGGGCACGCATCCAGTCGATCGCGGCCTGGATGTCCCATCGCTGGTTGGCGTCGACGGCGATGCGGATGCCCTCCCCGACGGTCTCGCGCGCGGTGCGCATGCGCCGAATGTCGTCCGCCAGGTCCGCGCCGACCTTCAGCTTGATCTGGGTGAAGCCGTCGGCGACGGCCTCGCGGGCGAGGCGCGACAGCTTCTCGTCGGAGTAGCCGAGCCAGCCGGGGGTGGTGGTGTAGGCGGGGTAGCCCTGGTCGAGCAGGTGGCCGATGCGCTGGGCGCGGCCGGGCTCGGCGCGTCTGAGGATCTCCAGGGCCTCCTCCGGGGTGAGGGCATCGGACAGCCAGCGGAAGTCGACCTGCGCGACCAGCTCCTCGGGCGACATCTCGCCGAGGAAGCGCCACACGGGCTTGCCGGCCCGCTTGGCGGCCAGGTCCCAGGCGGCGTTGACGACTGCGCCGGTGGCCATGTGCATGGCGCCCTTCTCCGGGCCCAGCCAGCGCAGTTGGGGGTCGTGGACGAGGGAGCGGGAGAACGCGCCGAGGTCGGCGCAGACATCCTCGACCGACCGGCCCACCACGTACGGCGCGAGAGCGGCGATGGCGGCGGCCTGGACATCGTTGCCGCGGCCGGTGGTGAAGGCCAGGGCGTGGCCCTCCAGTCCGTCGCCGGCGTCGGTGCGCAGGACGACGTAGGCGGCGGAGTAGTCGGGCTCGGGGTTCATCGCGTCCGATCCGTCCAGGTGCTCGGACGTCGGGAAACGCACGTCGAGCACGTCCAGGGCGGTGATGCGGGCAGAGGCCGGGGATGCCTGGGAAGAGGACAGGGCGGATGACATGGCGGCAACTCCTGTGAGGTGCGGGGGCGATACGACCCCTGGCGACGAGATGAAGGGCGGAGGAGGAGGGCGGGCGTCCTGGACGCCCGCCGGTTCACTCCTGGACCTTGCCGCCCGTGATACGCGAGATGGCGAGGGCGACCAGGATGATCAGGCCGTTGAGAGCGCCGATCCACTGCGCGGGGACGCCCGCCAGCGTGAGCACGTTCTGGATCATGAAGAGCAGCAGGATGCCGCAGAAGGCCCCGAACATGGTGCCCTTGCCACCGTTGAGGCTGATCCCGCCAATGACGGCGGCGGCGAAGACGGTGAAGATATAGCCGTTGCCCTGCGCGGAGGCCACCGAGGCCAGGCGTCCGGAGAGCATCAGCCCGGCGAGGGCGGCGAGCACGCTGCCGGTGACGATGACGATCCACAGCACCCGGTCGGTGCGGACACCGGCCGCCTTCGCGGCGTCGACGTTGCCGCCGATGGCGTACAGCGAACGCCCGAAGCTGGTCCAGCCGAGCACCACGATCGCGACGGCGAACAGCACCAGGCAGACCCAGATGGACGCGGGCATCCCGAACCATTCGGCCGTGCCGAGGTAGAGCATCGACTGCGGCAGCTGGAAGAAGGTCTGGCCGCCGGAGATGCCGGTGAGGACGCCGCGCAGCACGATCAGCATGCCGAGGGTGACGATGAAGCCGTTGAGGCCGAAGCGGATGATCAGCAGGGCGTTGATCACGCCGACGAGCGCGCCCACGGCCAGGGTGACGGGGATCGACCACGCGCCGGGGAGCAGCCCGAGTCCGTGGCCCGCGCCGACCGGCACGACCAGCCAGGCCGCGACACCGGGCGCGAGGCCCATGGTGGACTCCAGCGACAGGTCCATCTTCTTGACGATCAGGATCATCGTCTGGGCGAGGACCAGCAGGGCCATCTCGGACATGGTCTGCAGGACGTTGATGAGGTTGTCGGCCTGCAGGAACACCGGGTTGACGATCTGTCCGACGATCGCGATGACCACGATGGCCGGGACGAGCGCGAGGTCGCGCAGGCGGGCCAGGGGTATCCGGCCGCCGAGCAGCACGGTCCGCTTGGGCGTCGGCTCCGTGCCGCCCGCGGCGGCGGTGTCCGCGAGGACGGTTTCAGGCATCGAGGTCCACTCCTTCCATCGCCGCCACCAGGTCGTGGTCGTGCCAGCCGCGGGCGATCTCTGAGGTCACACGGCCCTGGAACATCACCAGGACCCGGTCGCACATGCGCAGGTCGTCGAGTTCGTCGGAGGCGATGAGCACTCCGGTGCCGGTGGCCGCGGTCTCCTCGACCTTGCCGAGGAGGAACTCCTTGGAGCGCACGTCCACCCCTGCGGTCGGGTTGATCAGGACCAGCAGCCGGGGGTCGTCGGCGAGGGCGCGGGCCATGACGACCTTCTGCTGGTTGCCTCCGGACAGGGCGGAGACGGGCAGGTCGGGGCCGGGAGTCTTGATCGCGAGGTTCTCGATCATGCCCTCGGCGAGCCGGTCCCGGCGGCTGCGGCTGAGGAAGCCGTTGGAGCCGAGCCTGCGGGGAACGGACAGGGTGGCGTTGTCCGCGATCGACATGCCGGGCACGAAGCCCTGGTGGTGCCGGTCCTGGGGGACGAACCCGGCGCCTGCGGCGAGCGCCGCGGGCACACTGCCCGGCCGGGGCCGGCTCCCGGCGATCTCCACCTCGCCCGCCGCTGCCGCCCGCAGTCCCACGACGGTCTCGGCGAC
This sequence comes from Streptomyces sp. NPDC001401, assembly GCF_042895385.1. Lineage (NCBI taxonomy): Bacteria > Bacillati > Actinomycetota > Actinomycetes > Kitasatosporales > Streptomycetaceae > Streptomyces > Streptomyces sp. NPDC001401. Next base: position 446,281 of record NZ_JBIAWI010000006.1, on the reverse strand, counting down.
CTCGGTACGACCGCTGCCGGCGGCCCCCGCGAGGCCGACGATCTCGCCGGCCCCGATCTGGAAGCTGACGTCGTCGTACGCGTCGCCGCGCAGAGCGCGGACGCTCAGTGCGGCTGTGGCACCGGGGTCGAGGGCGCTCGTTCGTTCCTCGAGCCGGTCGGCCGCCGCCTCGCCGGTCATGGCGGCGACGAGGTCGGTGCGGGGAAGGTCAGCGACCGGCGCGGTCAGGATGTGCTGGGCGTCGCGGAACACCGTCACCATGTCGCAGATCTCGTAGATCTCCTGGAGGTGGTGGCTGATGAACAGGAAGGTCACGCCCTGGCGTTGCAGGTCGCGGATGCGGTCGAAGAGGCGGTTGATGGCCGCCGCGTCGAGCTGGGCGGTCGGCTCGTCGAGGATGATGAACCGGGCGCCGAAGGACAGCGCGCGGGCGATCTCCACGAACTGCCGCTGCTCCACGCTCAGTTCAGCGGCCGGGGTCTGCGGGTCGACGTCCACCGACCAGGCCGACAGCAGGTCCTGTGCGCGGCGACGGGTGGCCTGCCAGCTGATGAGCCGGCTCTGTCCGTGGTCGTGCCGGTTCAGGAAGAGGTTCTCGGCGACGGTCAGCGTGGGGATGATCGTCGACTTCTGGTAGACGCAGGCCACGCGCCGGCGCCAGGCGTCACGGTCGCTGAGCCGGGGTGCCGGCTCGCCGCCGAAGGTCACCGTTCCCTCGTCGGGGGCCTGAAGGCCGGTGAGGACCGACACCAGGGTCGACTTGCCGGCTCCGTTGCGGCCGACGAGTGCGTGGGTCTCGCCGGGCCTGATGGTGATCCGGGCGCCGTTCAGGGCCACCGTCGGACCGAATCGTTTGACTATGCCCGTCGCCTCGACGACGGGCGGGTCCGCGGGGGCCCGCCCGTCGTCCGCCGAGGCGGGCGCGGGAGTGACTGCTCGCTCCCCGTCGCTCATCTCAACCGCCTTGTTCTTGTGGGCCGTTGTTCTTCTGGGCCGTTGTTCCGGAAGGCGAATCAGCCGAGGTTGTTGCCCCACAGCGACTTGTCGTCGCTCTTGACGCTGGGCACGCCGCCGTAGGTGGCGCCGTCGGCGGTGACGAGCGGGGCGGAGAGCTGGTCCTCGAGCACGCCGTCGCGGACCTGGATGATGGTGCTGTCGTGGTCGGTCTTGCCGGGCTTGAACGTCTTCCCGTCGATCGCGGCCTTGACGTAGTACAGGGCGTACTTGGCGTAGAGGTCGGCCGGCTGCGAGACCGTGGCGTCGATCTTGCCCGCGGCGATGGACTTGAGCTCCTCGGGGATGCCGTCGTTGGACACGACGAACACGTGCTTCTTGTCCTTCGGGCCCACCAACAGGCCCTTCTGCTTGAGGACTTGGAGCGTGCCCGACAGCGCGAAGCTGGCCTCCATGTAGACGCCCTTGATGTCCGGGTTGGCCGTCAGGTCGGTCTGCAGCTTCTGGGCGGCGACGGCGCCGTCCCAGTTGGTGGCCTCGCCGAACACCTTGATGTCCGGGTAGTTCTTCTTCATGCAGTCGTTGAACGCCTCAGTGCGGTCACGGCCGTTGATGGAGTCCAGACCGCCCTCCAGCATGACGACCTTGCCCTTGCCGCCGAGCTTGGTACCGAGGTACTGGCAGGCCTTCTCGCCGTAGGCACGGTTGTCGGCACGTACGACCATGAACACCTTGCCGCTGTCGGGGCGGGTGTCGACGGTGACGACCGGGATCTTCTTCGCCTCCAGCTGCGCGAGGGTGGGCGCGATGGCGGCGGTGTCCTGCGGGGCCATGGCGATTCCCTTGACGCCCTGGCTGATGAACGTCTGCGCGTTGGCGGTCAGTTTGGCGACGTCGTTCTGGGAGTTGGTCGTCTTCAGGTCCAGGCCCAGCTGCTTGCCGTACTGGGGCGTGTACTTGATGTAGGAGTTCCAGAAGTCGGTGTCGGAGCGCGGGTAGTCGACGCCGACCAGCGGCGCGTCACTCGACGACGCATTGCTGGTGGAGCCGCTGCTGCAAGCGCTCAGCAACGCCAGTGCGGACAGGGCGGAGACGGCTGAACAGAGGGCGGTTCTGACTCTCATCGGTGCTTCCTCGCGCCGGTCCCGTAGCGGGAGATGTTTCGCCTCGACGACATCTGCGTATCGCCGTGCGGTAGAGATGGGATGTTTATAGGGGCGCCCTCGGCGTCCTGTCTACCCCCACGAGCGAATGAGAACCGTAATGCCAGCTCAAAGCCCACCTAGGATCGATGTGGGGTGACAGCAGGAAGGCAAGATCCATCCCATCAATCCTCGCGCTTGGATGATCCGAATCGGCCATGGAGCCCCGACAGACATGCCATGTTTAGGCAGTCGCAAATCGCAACAGAAACGCCTTAAGTACGTCCAACTACCTTGCCGTGCAGCGCTTTTCATCCCTGCACACCCGTTGACATCCCAGGGAGACATGGCGGACCTTCATCCGTAACAAGCGGCGCCCTCCCCTCCCCTGCCCCCTCTGCATCAGGGATGTCTCCATGTCGAGTTCGATCAACAGACGCCACTTCCTGGCCGGTGCCACGTGCGTCGCCGCGGCGGCCGTTGCCGGAGGTGTGTTCGGTTCCGGCATCGCGCAGGCGGCGCCCAGCACGTACACGCCCGACTGGAACTCGGTCGACCAGCACCCGCCGGCCCCGGAGTGGTTCCAGGACGCGAAGTTCGGGATCTACTTCCACTGGGGCGTCTTCAGCGTCCCCGCGTACGACAGTGAGTGGTACCCGCGCAACATGTACCAGGCGGGCAGCAACGCCAACCAGCACCACATCGCGACCTACGGCCAGCCCTCGGCATGGCCGTACCACAACTTCATCAACGGGGCGCAGGACCTGGCGGGCAACTTCGTGAAGTTCGCGCCGAAGCTGAAGTCGGCCGGCGGGAACTTCGACCCCAACGAGTGGGCTCAGTTGTTCGTCGACGCGGGCGCCAGGTTCGCCGGCCCGGTCGCCGAGCACCACGACGGCTTCTCGATGTGGGACAGCCAGGTCAACGAGTGGAACTCGGTGAACAAGGGCCCGGGGCTGAACCTGCTGCAGCTCTTCTCCACGGCCATTCGCGCCAAGGGCCTCAAACTGCTGGTGGCCATGCACCACGCATACAACTTCAACGGCTACTACGAGCACGCCCCCGCCCAGACGGACCCGAGCCTGAAGAAGCTCTACGGACAGCTGGGCTCGGCCGCGGAGAACCAGCTCTGGTACGACAAGCTCAAGGAGGTCATCGACCGCGCCCAGCCCGACATCCTGTGGCAGGACTTCAAGCTGGACGCCATCGACGAGACCCAGCGCCTGAACTTCCTGTCGTACTACTACAACCAGGCCAACAGCTGGGGCCGTGAGGTCGTCGCCACCTACAAGGACGGCCTGAACAGCAAGGGCGAGGTCTTCGACTACGAGCGCGGCGGCCCGGCCGACATCACCACGCCGTACTGGCTGACCGACGACAGCATCTCCAGCTCCAGCTGGTGCTACACCCAGGGCATCGGTTACTACAGCATCCAGCAGATGCTGCACTCGTTCATCGACCGGGTCAGCAAGAACGGCAACATGCTGCTGAACATCGCGCCGATGGCCGACGGCACCATCCCCCAGGCACAGAAGGACGTCCTGCTCGGCATAGGCGACCATCTGAAGCGTTTCGGCGAGTCGATCTACTCGACCCGCGCGTGGAGCGTGTACGGCGAGGGCCCGACGAAGATGGGCGGCGGCGCCTTCACCAATCCGACGGCCGGCACGGCGCAGGACATTCGCTTCACCCGCAACAAGGACAACAACGTCCTGTACGCCACCGTCCTGGGCTGGCCGGGCAGTTCGCTGACGATCAAGACACTCGGCTCGGGCAGCATCAACCTGTCGTCGCTGACCTCGGTGAAACTTCTCGGCTCCACCGCCGGCACCTACATCGACCTGCCGACGCCGACCCAGAGCACCTCCGGCCTCACGGTCAACCTGCCGTCCTCCGCGCCGTACAGCGCCAACGCCTATGTCCTGAAGCTCTCCTTCTCCGGCACCATCCCGGCCATGACGCCGCTCGCCGGGGCCGTCGCCTTCACGGACGTCAACTACACCGGCCGCTCGGCCACGTTCGCCCTCGGCGACCATACCGCGGCCGACCTGACCGCGGCGGGAGTCGGCACGAGCAGCATCTCCTCCCTCCGTCCGGCCCAGGGCTACCAGGTGATCGGCTACTCCGGTGACAACTTCACCGGCACCGCCTGGACGTTCACCGCCGACAACCCCGACCTCAGGGGCACCGGGAACAACGATCAGATCACCTCGCTGAGGGTCCAGTTCAACCCGTCGACGTACTTCCGGCTCACCAATGTCACCGACGGTCTCGCCCTGGACAGCGGTGGCAACGTCGCCTCCGGATCGAACCTCAAGCAGTGGACCTGGAACGGCAGCTCCAACCTCCAGTGGCAGGCGGTCGATGTGGGCGGCGGCTACTACAAGCTGGTCAACCGCACCAACGGCATGGTCGCCGACGGCTGGGGCGCCACCGCGGACGGCTCCGTGGCCCGACAGGCCGCCTGGAACGGCGGCAGCAACCAGCAGTGGAAGATCACCCACCGGGGCGGCGGCAGCTACTCGATCGCCAACCGCACCACCGGCCTGGTCCTCGACGGTGGCGGCAACGTCTCCTCGGGCTCCGTCACCAAGCAGTGGACGTACGGCGGCAGCTCCAACCTGCTGTGGTCCTTCACGGCCGTCTGATCCCTTCCCCGCGAACCCCCGCCGCCGCCCGGATTCCGCTCCAAGTCGGCCGGGCGGCGGTGGGTCACCACGACGACGCCACCGCTCCGCTCCCCCACGACCACGCACCGCCGACCGGACACAGGAGTCCCCTTGACGGACAGCGCCATGGACCGCAGACGGTTCCTCACCGCAGCCGCGCTGACCGCGGGAGCCGCGGCCCTGCCAGGCGGCCTGCTCTCGGGCACGGCGGAGGCGGCCGTCCCCCCGCAGATCACCCTCCCCGAGCGCGGCATCCACGACACGTCCCCGGCCTCCTCCTGGACCGACGGCTTCCTCACCGGCAACGGCGAATACGGGGCCGTGCTGTACGGCGCTGCCGCCCTGGAGAAGGTGGTCTTCAACTATCAGCGGCTGGTGCTGCCGAACGGCACCCGTGACGTGACCCCGCCGGTGATCTCCGGCCGTCTGGAAGGCGCCCGCGACAAAGCACTCGCGGGTGACTACGCGGGGGCCAACCGGGACTTCGCCGCGGGCTGGTCGCTGCGCTGGACGCAGGCCTACCACCCCGCGTACGAACTGCAGATCGACACGCCCGGCATGACCACGGTCAACGACTACGCACGGGTCACCGACTTCCGTACCGGCGAGGTGAGTTCGAGCTGGACGGACCAGTTCGGCACCTGGACCCGGCGGGCGTTCGTCTCGCGGGCCGACAAGGTGATCGTCCATGAGCTGATACCCGCTTCCGGCCGTACCGTCGACACCACGCTGAGCACCAACACCGCGCTCGCCGGGCTGCCCAGCAGCATGAGCTTCACCACGCGGGCCACCGTCAGCGGCGGTTCCGGCTATCTGAATCTGCGCGGCACCTACCCCTCGGGGCAGGGCGCCTTCGGCTACGAGGGCGTCACCCGCGTCGTCGCCTCGGGCGCCGGCGCCACGGTCACCGTCAACGGCTCCACGATCGTGGTGGCCAAGGCGGCCAAGGTGCTGCTGCTGACGAAGCTGGGCCGCTACGAGTCGTCCACGGGCTGGGACTCCCAGCCGCTGCACACACAACTGGCCGCGCTCGGCACCGACTACACCGGGCTGCTCGCGCGGCACACCGCCCTGCACACCCCTGTCTACGACCGTTCCCGCCTCGACCTGAACGTCCCGGCCGCCGACCGGCAGCTCTCGGTCAGTGAACTGATCGCCCGCCAGAACGCCGACCGCACGGTCATCGACACGGCGCTGCTGGAACGGCTCTACGATTCCGGCCGCTATCTCTTCCTCAGCTCCAGCGGCATTCTGCCGCCTCGTCTCACCGGCATCTGGGCCGGATCGTGGGGCGCCGCCTGGGCCGACGACTTCACCACCGACGCCAACGTCAACCTCCAGGTCGCGGGCGGCAACATCCTCGACCTGACCGAGTCCATGCAGGGCTACTTCGACCTGATCCTGGGCCAGCTGAACGACTGGCGCACCAACGCGAAGAACCTCTACGGAGCCCGCGGCTTCCTCGCCCCCTCCCGCACCGACGGCGAGTACGGCCACATGCTCCACTTCAACAACGGCAACTTCCCCGGCCACTGCTGGACCGGCGGCGCCGACTGGCTCCTCCACCCGCTCCTGGAGCACTACCAGGTCACCGGCGACCAGGCGTTCCTGCGCGACAAGCTCGGCCCCGCGCTGATGGAACTGGCCCTGTTCTACGAGGACTTCCTCACCCGCACCGACGCGAACGGCAAGGCGGTCTTCGTACCGTCCTTCTCCATGGAGAACGCCCCCGGCAACACCGGCGTGTACCTCTCGACCAACGCCACCGGCGACATCATGGCCGGCAAGCACGCCCTCCAGGCCGCCATCGACGCGGCCAACACCCTCGGCGTCGAACAGGGCGGCGGGCAGGGCGTCGCCCGCTGGACGGCGCTGCTGAAGAAATTCCCGGACTACCGCGTCAACAGCGACAAGGCACTGGCCGAATGGTCATGGCCGAGCCTTACCGACAACTACAACCACCGGCATGTCCAGCACCTGTACGGCGCCTGGCCGCTGCACGAGATCAACCCCGAGAACGAACCCTCCCTGGTCCGCCCGGCGCAGCGGGCCCTCGAGCTGCGCGGCGACCAGAACATCTCCGCACACGGCAGCCTGCACCGGGCACTGGCCTGGGCCCGACTGAAGGACGGCGGACAGGTCTACGGCAACCTGCGGAAGATCCTCGGCAACAACATGGTCTTCAAGTCGCTGATGACCTCCCACAACCCGAACCTCGACATCTACAACGCCGACGCCGCGAACGCCATCCCCGGCGTGCTGGCCGAGGCCCTGATCTACAGCCGGCCCGGAGTGCTGGAGATCCTCCCCGCGCTGCCCGACCAGCTGCCGAAGGGCACGATCACCGGGGTCCGGGCCCGCGGCCGGATCCGGATCCACAGCTTCGCCTGGGACCTCAACGCCCGGACCGCCACCCTGTCGGTCACCTCCGACGTCAACCAGGACGTCACGCTGATCAGCCGCCGCGGCATGACCTCCGTGGCCACGACCGCGACCGTCACGCCCTCGTCCCTCGGCACCCACGCCAGGAAGGTCTCACTGACCGCCAGGCAGCGCACCGACATCACCGTCTCCCTGCTCAGCGGCTTCTTCCGGCTCGAAAACCGACGCAGCGGCAAGGTGCTCGACGTCACCAGCGGCAGTACCGCCGACGGCGCCACCCTCATCCAGTGGGGCTGGTCCGGCAGCGAGAACCAGCAGTGGCGGCTCCAGCCCGACGCCGACGGCTCCTTCCGCCTCGTCTCCCGCCGCAGCGGCAAGGTCGTCGACAGCCCCGGGGGCTCCGGACAGGGTGCCCAGCTCATCCAGTGGCCGGACGGCAACAGCGACAACCAGCACTGGAGGGTGGTCGACGCGGGCGGCGGATACGTCCGGCTCGTCAACGTCCGCAACGGCCTGTGCGCGGACGTGGAGGGCGGATCGGCGGACAACGGCGCCAAGGTGATCCAGTGGCCTGTCGGTGAGGGAACCAACCAGCAGTGGCGGCTGGTCGCCCTCTGACCCTCGCCGCTCTACGGTCGGCCCAGCAGCGTATCGGCGGTTCTGAGCACCAGGTCGTGATCACGGGTCAGCTGGGGCCGCAGCGACAGCCCGCCGCCGGGGCCCGCGCACCGGAGGGCCGGAAACACGCTGACGTCCCGGCGGTCGACGAGATCGCCGGCCAGCATCGCCAGGCGGATCTCCGGCCCGCCGTATGCGCTCAGGCGCAGATCCCACAGCGCCTCTCCCCCGGGATGGAGTTCCGCCACCACGTCGACCGGCAGGGTGATGCGGAAGTCGCCGTGCTGATCCACGAAACAAGGGGCGTCGATGAGATGCCCGCCGTTGTCCTGGAGCCGCGCCAGGAAGCGGTAGTGGTACGCCCGCGCGGTCCTTCCGTGGAGCGAGCCCTTCAAGCGGATCGCGTGGTCGTCCACTTCGACCGACACGACCTCGGCGTGCGCAGGCCGGAGCCAGGTGCGCACAGCGAGTCCTCCGTCTTCGGTCGCGTACGGGATCCATGTGCGCCCTCCCTCGTCCGCCGCCCGGAGGACCGCGGGATCCAGGAGGCGCGCCGTCTCGACGAGCCCCGCCCGGACCGGGCGCGACCTGCTGCCGCCCGCGCGTCGGAGGAACACGTCCCAGTCGCCCTCGGCGAGCTCCCAGTGACGTTTGTCGAGGACGGCCCGTACGCTGCCGTCGCCGCCCGTGTCGGGCTGTTCGAACTGGATCTGCGCAGTGGCGGCGATGTTCTCGTTCCGGGGCTGCAGGACCAACTGCCGGTTCCGGGGCACCGGCTGACCGGCGGACACCTCGAAGGCGAGCGAGCCTCCTGGCATCACCCGGCAGTCGACCGTGAGCGGCCGGCTGCGCCGGGCAACGCCCAGGCCAAACAGCCCGGTCAGCCGCCGCAGACCGGCCGCGGCCTTCGACGAGGTGCGCCCGTTCCTCGGGCTCAGGACCGCCGTCCGCCCGCGCTCGGCGTCGTTCTCGACCGGGCGGCGGTCCGGGACCACGAGGCCGTCCTCGCCGTGCGTAATGATCTCGCGGGGCTCGCGCCTCACTCTGCTCATTCCGAACTCCTCATGGTCTTGGTCCGCATCTCCATCCCATCGCGGGCCCCTGCGGTGTTCACTCCGCCGACCAGCGGGACCACCCCCGCCGACAGGCCGGAACCCCGCCATCCGAAAGGGGGGGCCCGGCGCACGACAGGCCCCGCCGGTGGAGGTGGAGGTGGAGGTGGACGGCCTGGTCGTGCGGGTACGCGACCATGGCCCCGGTTTCCCGCCCGGTCTGCTCGCCGTGCTGCACACCTCCGGCCCGCACCGCTGCCGCACGGGCTGAGGCCGGTGCCGCCGGTCCGGGATGGACGCCCCGCCCACCGGTCCGGACGACAACGCACCCCCCGGGTCCGTGAGCGCGGCATCCTGCGCCGGGCGGGCTCGGCGACCGCTCCTCGTCGACAAGCCGAAAAAATCGTCGGCAACCTTTGCGCTTCCTGTGGCCACTGAACAGTGCACCGTCGACTCGAGCATCCGAACGGACAGGCATGAAGACAGCAAGGCAGGCCGCACGGCAGCGCAGGCACAGACGCAGGCTGATGATGGGCACGGTGGGGCTGGCCGCCGCGGGAGTCGTCGCCGCCCTGGTCATGGCTTTGCTCCCCGACCACGGGACCGACGGGGCGTCGGTCGCGGTCGCACGCGCCGCCGGCACCCCGGCAAGGGCCACGCCCCCCACAGGCACCCCGAGTCCCACGGGCACCCCGACTGCGACGGGCACGCCGACCGCGACGGGCTCGCCGGCGCCGAAGGCTTCCGCACACACCCCGTCGAAACGACGGCCGGCCGCGTCCACCCCGCGGGCCGCGCGAACGAGTTCGACCACGGCATCGTCGGCAGGGCGGATACGGCCCGGGACCACCTACCCAGGGGTCGCCACCGCCTACGAAGCCGGCGACGGAGACGGCGCCTGCGGGTTCGGCCCGAGCGACGACATGATGATCGCGGCGATGAACACCACCGACTACGAGACGTCCAGGGCGTGCGGCGCCTACGTCCACGTCCGCGCGGCGAACGGCGCCTCCATCACGGTACGGATCACCAACGAGTGCCCCCTGCCCTGCGCACCCGGGCAACTCGACCTCAGCCAGCAGGCCTTCGCCAAACTCGCCGACCTCAAGGTCGGCCGGATCCCGATCACCTGGAACCTGGTCAGCCCGAGCACGTCCCAGACGGTGTCCATCAGGTACAAGACCGGGTCCAACCCCTACTGGTGCGGCATCCAGGCGATCGGCCATCGCAATCCGGTGGCGAGGCTGGAGGTCCACACCGGGAGCGGCTGGCGGCAGTTGCCCCGCACCTCTTACAACTACTTCATATCCGCCGACGGCGGTGGGTGCGGCAGCACGATCAGAATCACGGACATCTACGGGGAACAGCTGACCGTCAGCGGGATCGCCCTGCGGCCGAACGTCGTGCAACCGACCCGGGTCCAGTTCGCCCGGCACTGATCGCCCTCATCGTCGGCCGTGCCGAAGCCCTGCTGGTTCAGAAGCAGTTGACCCAGCAGGGCTTTGGCTCTTTGCGTCAGGTCCGTGTCCATCTCGGCGGACCGCGGCCCCGTAGCGTCGTCGAGCACTGCTCCGACGCGAACGGCGCCGGCTCCATCCGAAGCCGACTTGTGGCGATGAAGGGCCGAGTGTCGAAGCGCATCGACAGCGCCGTCGCCCCTGAGGAACTGTCAATGAGCAGGGGAAAGAAAGTTCCTTGGCGCAGGGGCTCTTGTTTCGCATGAAACTTCTCCGTTACCTTCGCCTGCGAGGTGAAGCGCTTCGACAACTGCCGAGGACGGGCCGCCGCCAAGTGCCGCTGCGGGCGGGCGCCTGATGAACCGGGCGTGCCCGGACCTGTCCTGACGCCTCGTCAGAGAATTACTGGTCTCTCCGTACCCAAGGAAGCCTCATGACGGCACGCAGTATCACCGACCGCCTCGGTGGCCTCGCCTTCGGCGGGGACTACAACCCCGAGCAGTGGGACGAGCCGGTCTGGAAGGAGGACGACGTACTCATGCGCCGGGCCAGGGTCAACCTGGCCACGATGGGTGTCTTCTCCTGGGCCCTGCTCGAACCGGAGGAGGGACGCTACGACTTCACCTGGCTGGACGCCCACGTCGAACGCCTCCATGCGAACGGCGTGGCCGTCGACCTCGCCACCCCGACGGCCTCCCCGCCGCCCTGGTTCACCCTCGCCCACCCCGAGGCGCTCGCGGTCAGGGCGGACGGCACCCGCCTAGTCCACGGCAGCCGCGACACCTACTGCCTGGCCTCGCCCGCCTACCGCAGCGCGGCCCGCCGGATCGCCTCCGCCCTGGCCGAACGGTACGGCGATCACCCCGCCCTGGCGCTGTGGCACGTGCACAACGAGTACGGCACGCTGTGCTGGTGCGACCATGCGGCGGCCGCGTTCCGAGTGTGGCTGCGCGCCCGGCACGGCTCGCTGGACGCCCTCAACGAGGCGTGGGGCACGGCCTTTTGGAGCCAGCGCTACACCTCTTGGGAGCAGGTCCTGCCTCCGCGCGCTACGCAGTACCACAAGAACCCCGGCCAGACAGTGGATTTCCACCGCTTCTGGGCCGACGAGATCATCGCCGCCTACTGCGAGCAGCGCGACGCGATCCGCGAGCACAGCGACCGCCGGGTGACGACGAATCTGATGCTGCCCTACGACCTGCGGCTGAACGTGTGGGCGTTCGCCCGCGAACTCGACGTCGTCAGCTCCGACCAGTACCCGGACGCGAACGGCCTCGACGGCGCCGCACATGTGGCCTTCTACGCCGACCGCTCCCGCTCCCTGGCCGGCGGCCGCCCGTGGCTGCTGATGGAGCAGGGCACCAGCACCGTCTACGACGGCGACCAGGTGATCGGCAAGGAGCCGGGCGACGTACTGCGCCACAGCCTCGGCCACATCGCGCGCGGTTCGGAGGGCGCCCTGTTCTTCCAGTGGCGGCAGTCCCGGGCCGGTGCCGAGACCTGGCACTCGGCGATGCTCCCGCACGCGGGCCCCGATAGCCGCATCTTCCGCGAGGTCACACAGACAGGCGAGGCGGTCGCGCGGCTCGGGGAGCTGGCGGGATCGACGGTCACCGCGCAGGTGGCCGTGCTCGACGACCCGGACGCCATGTGGGCACTGGAGGTGGACGGCCTGCCCTCCTCCCGCCTCGGCTACCACGCACCGCTCGCCGGGGCGCACCGCGCGCTGTGGGACGCGGGCGTCACGGCGGACTTCGCCCACCCGGAGCACGATCTGAGCCGCTACCGGCTGGTCATCGCCCCCTCCCTTTTCCTGCTCTCCGACAAGGGCGCGGAGAACCTGCACCGTTACGTCGAGGGCGGCGGAACGCTCCTCGTCCAGCACGCCACCGGCTACGTCGACGACCGCATGCACGCCCGTCTCGGCGGCTACCCGGCCGCACCGCTGCGCGAGGCGCTGGGCATCCGCGTCGAGGAGCACCGGCCGCTGCGGACGGACGAGCGGATCACCCTGTCCGACGGCTCGCACGGCACCGTCTGGAGCGAGTCCCTGTGCGCCGAGGGCGCGGAGACGCTCGCCGCCTACGGCCACGGCATGCTCACGGACAGCCCGGCACTCACCCGGCACAGCTTCGGCACCGGACAGGGCTGGTATCTCTCCACCCGCCTGGACGAGGCCGACTACGGCGCCCTGATCGGACGGCTCCTGAAGGAAGCCGGCGTCGAGCCGGAGCGGGCGGACCTGCCGGCCGGTGTCGAAGCCGTCACCCGGCACGCAGCCGACGGCCGCCGCTGGCACGTCCTGATCAACCACACCGAGGACGCCGTGCCCCTGCCGGATCCCGCCCACGACCTGCTCACCGGTACGACGGCCCATGAACTGCCGCCCGGCGCCTGCGCGGTCCTGCGCGGCCACTGACCTGGAAAAGGCCACCATGGAAACCGAACAGCGGAGCTTCCGCTGGGGTCACGAGGCACTGCACCTCGAGTTCGTCCTCGGCGACGACGGCAGCGCCCGCCTGACACACCTCGGACTACCCGGAGAGGCGGGCAACGGCCCCCGTGGGTCCCTGCCTCTGGTCGAGGTGACGGCCACGGGGCACGGGCGCGACTGGTCGGGCAGCCGCCTGGTCCAGACGGCGATCGGCGGGCGGCTGCGCCACCGGACCCACCGTGCGGCCCGCGACGGTGACTGGCACACCCTGACCGTCCAACTCCACGACCCGGACACCGGTCTGGCCGCGGAGGTGACCTACCGGTCGCCGGACGGCATCCCCGCGCTCCGCAGCGAGGTGACCCTGTCCTTCAGCGCCGACGGCGGTCCCGACGCCGCGTTCGCCGCGCTGACCCGCTACCGACGCGCCCACCGCCGCCCGCATCCCGACCACCTGGGTCTGCCCGTCATCTTCAACGACTACATGAACTGCCTGATGGGAGACCCCACCACCGAAAAGCTGCTGCCGCTGATCGACGCGGCGGCCGAGGCCGGCGCCGAGTACTTCGTCATCGACGCGGGCTGGTACGACGACGGCGGTGACGGCTGGTGGACCACCGTCGGCACCTGGGAACCGGCCGCCTCACGCTTCCCCGGGGAGAAGGGCATCCACGAGGTGCTGGACCGCATCCGGGAGCGCGGCATGGTGCCCGGCCTGTGGCTGGAGCCGGAGGTGATCGGCGTACGCAGCCCCATGGCCAAGTCCCTGCCCGACGAGGCGTTCTTCCGCCGCGACGGCGTCCGGGTCACAGAGTCCGGCCGGCACCACCTGGACCTGCGCCACCCGGCCGCCCGCGCCCACCTGGACCAGGTCGTGGACCGCCTGGTCGGCGAGTGGGGCGTCGGCTACCTCAAGCTCGACCACAACATCGACCCCGGCTCCGGCACCAGCGCCCACCCCGGCGAGAGTCCGGGCGCCGGCCTGCTCGGCCACAACCGCGCCCACCTGGACTGGCTCGACGGCCTCTTGGACCGCCATCCGCACCTGGTGGTGGAGAACTGCGCCTCGGGCGGCATGCGCTGGGACCACGCCCTGCTGTCGCGGCTGCAACTGCAGTCCACCAGCGACCAGCAGAACCTGCACCTCTATGCGCCCATCGCGGCCTCCGCACCCACCGCCGTCACCCCCGAGCAGGGCGCCGTGTGGGCCTATCCGCAGCCGGAGGACTCACTCGACGAGGTCGCCTTCACCATGGCCAGCGCCCTCCTCGGCCGCATCCACCTCCCCGGCCTTCTGCCGGAGTTGGGGCCCGAGGCCCGGGCCCTGGTCCACGAGGCGGTCGCCGTGTACAAGGCCGTCCGCGCCGACCTGCCCCGGGCCGTGCCGTCCTGGCCACTCGGGCTGCCCGGCTGGGACGACCCCTGGATCGCTCTCGCCCTGCACACCCCCGCCACCACGTACCTCACCGTCTGGCGCCGCCCGGGCGGTGAGGCCACCACCAGCCTCCAACTGGCTGACCGGGCGGGCGGCGCAGCCGGTGTCGAGGTGCTGTACCCCACCGCACGTCAGGCCGTTGCCACCTGGAACCCCGACACCGCCGACCTCACCGTGACCCTGCCCACCGCGCCGTCCACGGCGCTGCTCCGCATCACCCGCGCAGAACTGGACGCTCCCTGAGCGCCGGCCCTGCCGCCCACCCGACGAAAGGACGATCAAGGGTGCCCGCTCAGAACCGGACCGCCCGCGCCACCAACCCCGTGCTCCCCGGGTTCCACCCCGACCCGAGCATCTGCCGGGTAGGCGACGACTACTACCTCGCCTGCTCCAGCTTCGAGTACTTCCCCGGCGTACCCCTCTTCCACAGCCGTGACCTGGTGCACTGGCGGCAGATCGGCAACGTCCTGGACCGGCCGGAGCAGTTGCGTCTGCCGGCCTCCATGGCATCCTCGGGCGGCATCTACGCCCCCACCCTGCGCCATCACGACGGACGCTTCTGGCTGATCGTCACCAACTGCAGCGAGGGCGGCGGCAACCTGATCGTCACGGCGACCGATCCGGCCGGACCGTGGTCGGATCCGATCTGGGCACCGGGCGTGCCCGGTATCGATCCCGACCTGGCCTGGGACGAGGACGGCACGTGCTGGTGCACGGTCGCCGGGGTGTCGCAGGTCCGTATCGACCCGTCCACCGGGCAGACGTACGGCACACCGCACAAGCTCTGGTCCGGCGGCCCCGGCGCCAAGGCTCCGGAGGCGCCTCACCTGTACCGGATCGGCGACTACTGGTATCTGCTCATCGCCGAGGGCGGCACCGAGCGCGGCCACGGCGTGTCGATCGCCCGCGGCCGTACGCCGACCGGCCCGTTCGAGCCGCATCCGGCCAACCCGATCCTCACCCACCGCGGCACCGACCACCCGGTGCAGAACACCGGCCACGCGGACCTGGTCCAGGGCCCCGACGGCTCGTGGTGGATGGTCCTGCTCGGGGTACGGCCGCGCGGCGGCACGCCCGGCTGGCATGTGCTCGGCCGGGAGACCTTCCTGGCTCCCGTGACCTGGGAGGACGGCTGGCCGGTCGTCGGCGAGGTCGCCTTGGACCTGTCCGCGCTCCCCTGGCCGCTCACCCCCGCCCCCGCCGAGGAACGGCGCGACGACTTCGAGCTCGGCGAACTCGGGCCGGCCTGGATCTCCGTGCGGGACCGCCCCGCCGAGCTCTGCACCACCAAGGAGCGCCCCGGTTGGCTGACACTCCGCGCGCGGGGCGACTCCCTGGACGAGCCCGACGCGGTGTTCACCGGCCGCCGCCAGCAGCACCTCTCCTGCCGGGCACGCACCCTGGTCGATGCGGAGCAGGGGCGCGGCGGCCTAGCCGTCCGGCTGGACGAGCGGCACCACTACGCGATCGAGGCGTGCGGCACGGAGGTGCGGGTGATCGCGCGCATCGGCTCCCTGCGCACGGTCGTGGCCGCCGAGTCCGTGCCCGCCGGCCCTGTGGTCCTTGCCGTCACCGTCACTGACGCACCGTCACCGCACGGGCCCTGCACCGGACCCGACGTCGTCCGTCTGGGCATCGAAGCCCCGGACGGAACGTTCACCGAGCTCGCGACCCTCGACGGTCGCTACCTGTCGACGGAGGTGGCCGGCGGCTTCACCGGCCGGGTCATCGGCATGTACGCCACGGCAGGCGCCGTCCACTTCGACTGGTTCGACTACGAGCCGCTCGACGGCTGAACCCGAGCGCAGTGACGCCTGATCGCTGCCCGGCCCCGGATCGGATCAACCGTACGACCGACCGAAAGGAAAGAATGTGAAGGACATACGGCAACCCGCCCGCCACCGCCGCCGCGGCCCCGGACGTCTGGCCGGCCTGCTGACGGCGCTGCTCGTCATCCTGGGACTGTCCGCCGGCACCGGCACCTCGATCGCCGCGCCCGACAACACGGCGAAACCGGCACCGTCGACGGTCAAGGTTCCGGCCCGGGCCATGGACGCCGTCGCCGCGATGCAGCCCAGCTGGAACCTGGGCAACACCCTGGACGCGATCCCGGACGAGACGTCCTGGGGCAACCCGAAGGTCACCAAGGACCTGTTCGACACCATCCGCGCGCAGGGCTTCCGCAGCGTCCGCATCCCGGTGTCCTGGACCGACCACCAGTCCGCCACTGCCCCCTACACCATCGACGCCACCTTCATGAGCCGCGTCAAGCAGGTGGTCGACTGGGCGCAGGCGGACGGCCTGTACGTCGTGCTCAACGTCCACCACGACTCGTGGCAGTGGATCTCGAAGATGCCCACCGACCACGACAACGTACTCGCCCGCTTCAACGCCAGCTGGACCCAGATCGCCTCGGCGTTCCGCGACGAGCCGCGCACCCTGCTCTTCGAGAGTGTCAACGAGCCGGCCTTCGACAATTCCACGGACGCGCAGAAGGCCCAGCTCCTGAACGAGCTGAACACCTCCTTCCACAAGGTCGTCCGCTCCTCGGGCGGCGGGAACGCGAACCGCCTGCTCGTCCTTCCGACGGTGGGCTGCACGCCCTCCCAGAACTTCATGGACGCCCTGTCCGCCACGATCGGCGCGCTGCACGACAGCAATCTGGTCGCCACCGTGCACTACTACAGCTGGTACCCGTTCAGCGTGAACATCGCGGGCGGCACCTTGTACGACGCCGCCGCCCAGAAGGACCTGAACGAGGCCTTCGCCCGGATGCACGACACGTTCGTCGCCAAGAACATCCCGGTCTACCTCGGCGAGTACGGCCTGCTCGCCTATCCGGACCACAACCATCCCGACCGTGTGGAGCGCGGTGAGGCGCTGAAGTACTTCGAGCACGTCGGCTACGCGGCGCGCGTCGCCGGTGTCACCACCGCCCTGTGGGACCCGGGAACCTTCGCCTACCTGAACCGCGAGACGCTGAAGTGGACCGACCCCGCCCTTTACGCCTGGATCAAGTCGAGCTGGACCACCCGCTCGGGAACCGCCTCCTTCGACAAGGTCTTCGTGCCCAAGTCCAGCCCGATCACGGCCAAGACACTCACTCTGAACCCCAACGGCACCAAGTTCCGCGGCCTGTGGCAGGGCAGCACCCCGCTTGCCCCGGGACTGGACTACACCGTCACCGACAACCAGCTCACCCTCACGGCGCGTGCACTGACCCGGCTGACCGGCGATCGCCAGTACGGGGTCAACGCGACGCTCCAGGCCCGGTTCTCCAGCGGGCTGCCCTGGACGATCGACGTGACCACGTTCGACACTCCGGTGCTGTCGAACGCCACGGGTACGACCGGCTCGTTCACCATTCCCACCCAATACCGGGGTGACGGACTGGCGACCATGGAGGCCAAGTACGCCGACGGCAGCAACGCCGGTCAGGCCGGCTGGACTCCGTACCAGGAGTTCAACGCGGCCTTCTCACCGGACTACCCGGGCGGCACGATCATTCTGACCCCCGACTTCCTGAACGCGCTGCACGACGGCGAACCGGTCACGCTGACCTTCCACTTCCACAGCGGCGCCACCGTCACCTACCACGTCACCAAATCCGGAGGCTCGGTCACCGGCACGACATCCTGAACGACCGGCCCCCTCGCCCTGGTTGCCCCTCCGGCAACCAGGGCACCGCCCTTTTCGCGCGCGGTCGCGTCACTCCTGCTTGGGCGGAGCCGTGCTCTCCCGGACGGTGAGGGTGGTCGCGATCTCCAGTCCCACCTGCGGCACTTCCTCGCCGCGGCCGAGTGCCAGGGCCCGTTCGGTGGCGGCCGTCGCCATCTCGGCCAGCGGCTGATGGACCGTGGTCAAGGGCGGATCCATCCAGGCCACGGCCGGCACGTCGTCGAAACCCACCACGCTGAGATCGTGCGGGATGCGCAGGCCCAGCTCGCGCGCGGCCTGGTAGACACCGAGCGCCTGCATGTCGTTGGCGGTGAACACGGCGGTGGGGCGATCGGGGCGGGACAGCAGCCCCCGCGCGGCGGCGTACCCGTGCTCGCGGGTGAGCCGGGTCTTCACGATCAGGTCGGGTTCCATCGGCAGGCCCGCTTCCGCGAGGGCGGACGAGTAGCCGGACAGCCGGGCGAGGCAGAAGGGATGATCCGGCCCGCTGATCATGGCGATGCGCCGGTGTCCCAGTCCGATCAGATGCCGGGTCGCCGCCTGCCCGCCTCTCCAGTTCGTGGCTCCCGCGAACGGCACATGGTCGGGCAGTTCGTCGATCGGGGCGAAGACGACGAACGGGATGCCCTTCGCCGTCAGCTGTTCGCGCTCCGCCTCGGAGAGCTGTGCCACCGACAGGACGCATTGGGGCCGCCGACCGACCGTGTCGTCGATGGTCATGCCCGAGGTGTCATGGAGTCCGAACTCCGACACCAGCACACCGATCCGGTTCCTGCGGGCCACGCGCTCGACACCGCGGATGATCTCCACGGCCCACATGCTCTCCAGTTCGCGGAACACGAGCTCCACGAGATTGCTGCGGCTCTTCGGAGGCTTGCGGTAACCGTGCTGATGGATGAGCTGCTCGACGCGGGCCGGGTCTCGTCCGACACCCCCGACCGGCCGTTGAGCACCTTCGACACGGTGGGCACGGAGACGCCCGCGGATTCGGCGATGTACGCGATCGTCACCGATGGGGGCCCTCGCCGCGTCGACCGTGTTCTCCCGCCGAAGGTGTGCCCGCTCGGTTGTCCGGCACGGTCGCCTTTCCCCCTCCCCTCGCCTGCTGGCGCGGCCATTGTTGCACCCCTGTAGAAGCCGGCCTCGGCGCAGAACGCAAGAGGGACTTCAATCCGAAATTTCGGATGCCATTCGGAAAGTCTGAGGGTTACGAACGCTGGAGGGGTCTCCGAATGCGCCAACACCCTCCGACGTTCGGAATCGATCTGCGATTTCCGGACAGCCGACCTGCAGCATCACGCCTCCACCCGGCTTCGAATGTTTCGATGCAAGAGGCGAATAGTGCGAGAGGGATTGACGGGATCCGTCGACCTTCTATCATCCAGGATGCTCGACAAGCCGTCCTATGTTCGATATTACGAACAAACCTGGATCGATCGAGTCGCTTCGGACTGGACGCCACCACCCATGGATGTGTCATGCCCTCATCAATACGCGGCCCGCCAGTTCCCTCTTCCACCCCCAACCCCCACCCGACCGTACGAGGAGAACCATGAACCCGCTGAAACAACTCGGCCGTCGCCGAGCTTCGCTGTTGGCCCTCCTGGCCGCGGCCGCCCTGGTGACACCCGGGACCGCGACCGGCGCACCCGGCGCCGTCAAGGCCTCCACACTGGGCGCCCAAGCGGCCCAGTCCGGACGGTACTTCGGAACCGCCGTGGCCGCCGGACGGCTCGGCGACGGCGCATACGCCGCCATCCTGGATCGCGAGTTCAACTCGGTCACGCCCGAGAACGAGATGAAGTGGGACACGACCGAGCCCTCCCGCGGCTCGTTCAACTTCGGCCCCGCCGACCAGATCGTGAACCACGCGACGGCACACGGGCAGCGCATGCGCGGCCACACTCTGGTCTGGCACTCCCAACTGCCCGGCTGGGTCAGCTCCATCAGGGACGCGAACACCCTGCGCAGCGTGATGAACAACCACATCACCAGCGTGATGAACCACTACAAGGGCAAGATCTACGCCTGGGACGTGGTCAACGAGGCGTTCGCCGACGGCGGCAGCGGACAGCACCGCAGTTCGGTGTTCCAGAACCTGCTGGGCGATGGCTTCATCGAGCAGGCCTTCCGCACCGCACGGGCCACAGACCCGGCGGCCAAGCTCTGCTACAACGACTACAACATCGAGAACTGGAGCGACGCCAAGACCCAGGGCGTCTACCGCATGGTGCGCGACTTCAAGGCGCGCGGCGTGCCCATCGACTGCGTCGGCTTCCAGTCCCACTTCGGCACCGGCGGCCCGCCCGCGAGCTTCCAGAGCACGCTGTCGAACTTCGCCGCCCTCGGCGTGGACGTACAGATCACCGAGCTGGACATCGCCCAGGCGCCGCCGACGGCGTACGCGAACACGGTGAAGGCCTGCATGAACGTGCCGCGCTGCAACGGCGTCACCGTCTGGGGCATCCGCGACAGCGACTCCTGGCGCAGCGGGGAGAACCCGCTGCTGTTCGACCGCAACGGCAACAAGAAACCGGCTTACCAGGCGGTGCTGTCGGCGCTGGGCGGCACGGCCACGACACAGAAGGCAGCCGCCCTGTCGCCCCGGTCCGCCGGCGCTCTGCCCTCCCGCTTCTCCTGGAGTTCCAGCGGCCCGTTGATCGCGCCGAAGCCGGACGCCACCCACAACATCGCCGGGATCAAGGACCCGACGGTCGTCTACTACAACGGCAAGTACCACGTGTTCGCCAGCGTCGCCAGCTCCTCCGGATACAGCCTGGTGTACCTGAACTTCAGTGACTGGTCGCAGGCAGGCTCGGCCACGCACCACTATCTGGACCGCACCGCCATCGGCACCGGCTACCGGGCCGCGCCCCAGGTCTTCTACTACGCGCCGCAGCGCCTGTGGTACCTCGTGTACCAGACCGGCAACGCCTCGTACTCCACCAACGCCGACATCAGCAACCCGAACGGCTGGAGCGCGCCCCGCAACTTCTACTCGTCGATGCCCGACATCATCAAGCAGAACATCGGCAACGGCTACTGGGTCGACATGTGGGTGATCTGCGACAGCGCCAACTGCTACCTGTTCTCCTCCGACGACAACGGCCACCTGTACCGCTCGCAGACGACCGTCGGCCAGTTCCCGAACGGCTTCACCAACACCGTCATCGCGGCCCAGGACTCCAACAAGTACGCCCTGTTCGAAGCGAGCAACGTGTACAAGGTGCAGGGCAGCAACCAGTATCTGCTCATCGTCGAGGCCATCGGCTCGGACGGCCGACGCTACTTCCGCTCCTGGACCTCGGGCAGCCTCGCCGGCTCCTGGGCACCCCTGGCCGCGTCCGAGAGCAACCCGTTCGCCCGGGCCAACAACGTCACCTTCCCGTCCGGGGCCTGGACCAGGGACATCAGCCACGGCGAGATGATCCGGGCCGGCTACGACCAGACGCTCACCATCCCCTCGTGCCGGCTCCACTACCTCTACCAGGGCATGAACCCCAACGCGGGCGGCGACTACAACCTCCTCCCCTGGCGGCTCGCCCTCCTCACCCAGACCAATTCGACCTGCTGACCATGTGGGCCCCGCACCGCTGGTGCGGGGCCCACGGCCGGGTCAGCCGCCGCTGACGGTCAGGTTGTTGGTGTTGAAGTTGAGTCCGCCGGACGACGAGGTGATCTCGTAGCCGAACTGCACGTCACCGGTGGTCTCGCTGCCGGCCATCCAGCGCTTGTTGTAGGCGAGCCACTGGAGGATCGGCTTGATGTCCACGGCGACTCCTCCGCCTGGTACGTGAAGACCGCCGAACAGGCCCATGCATCGGCTTTCCGGACTTCCTCGCCGCGTACCGCGAGCCAGGTGACGTTGGTGCCCGCATCCGCGTCGACCGCCTTGTAGTACGCGCACCCGCCCTTCGGCGGGGTGCCCCAGAGTGGGGACATGATCTTCAAGGGTGCGCCGGTACCGCGCTTGTTCGGGATCGAGGTTTCGAGAGCCGCGAGGTCGACCTTGCTGGTGTAGCCGGCCGACGATCCGTTCTTCGACGGAAGATCCGGCTTGGCGACCGTGCTGGCGATGTATGTGGGGATCAGCTTGTCGGCGGCCTTGCCCGACGTGGCACCCTCTCGCGACCTGCTGTCCGAACCGCCGCAGGCGGTGAGCAGCGGCATCCCACCGGCCTCTGCTGCGGTGGCGACCGCAGCAGAGGCGAGGAAGCTTCTCCGGCTGGGTCCTGAGGAGGTGGAGGCGGCGTTCGGCGTCATTGCGTCAACCCTTCATGGCGCACCAGGACACCCGGCGGTGTCCGTCGGCTGCGGTGTCTTGACCGCCGACCCCGACCAGTGCCCCGTGAGGCAGGGCACGGAGCCGCGCCCACTTCGGCGGACGCGCTGCGGCTGCTGCCGAGCGGCGGCGCGAAGGTCCCCGCCCAAGTCGCTTCGATACCTGGCACCCCCGAACGCACCGGCCGGAGCGCCGTGGAGCGGCGGTCGATCTAGGCTGGAAGCAGCCGCTGGAACCCAGCCCTGACGGGCAAGGCTGTCCGGACGGAGGCGTGGCGCGTGGAGATGGCCGACAAGCAGGACGCGCCCACCGCCGTTGCCGTGGTGGACCCGGACGGCAAGGTGAGCGGCTGGAGCGAGGGGGGCCGACTACTGCTGGGCTGGACGGCGCAGGACACCGTCGGCCGCCCCGTGACCGACCTGCTGGTCGATCCCCCGCCACCCGGCTTCCCCGAGGGCTACGGCTCCGGCCCCGACCCCACGGGGTTCATCGCCCTGCGCCATCGTGACGGTTCCACGGTGGACGCCGTGGTGACGACTCACCCGTTGTTCGGCCCCGACGGGCGGGCGCTGGGGCACGCGATGACCGTCCAGCGCTGGGGGCGGCGCCCGGTGATCGCCGACCGGGCCTTCGAGCAGTGCCCCTTCGCTCTGGGGGTCTACGACCCTGATCTGCGGTTCCTGTGGATCAACGCCTCCTCGGGCCGGGTGATCGCACACTCCGAGGAGCAGGTGCTCGGTAAGAAGTACCGCGAGCTGTTTCCCGAATTCGACCGCGAGCTGTTTCCCGAACGGGACGACAAGCCCTACACCGACCAGCTCGCCGAAGTGGCGAGGACGGGCAAGCCCGCGCGTCTCATCACCGTCTTCCGCCCGCTCGGCAGCAACTACGCCAACGCCTGGGCCACCAGCATCTGGCCCGTCCGAGATGCCGAGGGCAGGGTCCGCGCGGTCGCCAACTGGGGATTCGACATGAGCGCCGAGTACTGGGCCCGGCAGCGCCTGCTCATCCTCAACAAGGCCAGCGCCGGCATCGGCCGGACGCTCGACGTGATCGGCACCGCCCAGGAACTGGCCACGACCGCGGTGCCGTCATTCACCGACCTCGTCACCGTGGATCTCTTCGACGAGGTGCTGCGCGGAGAGGAGCCGCCCTCCGTGTCCGAGTTCGCCCCCGGCGAGACCATCGCGCTCAGCCGTGCCGCCCAGCACAGCGCGAAGGAGGACACCGACCCGGCTCCCGGGCCCACGATGCCGGTCAGCCATACTCCCGGCTCCGTCGCCGCCCGCTGCATGGCCACCGGCAGGTCCACGGTTGAGCTCGCCGCTGAGCCCGGCGAGGGCGGCGAATGGGCCTTCGGACCCGGGCTCGCCGCCGACCCGGCCCACTGGCCACCGGGCAACCCCTTGATCGACGGTTCCATCACCGCGGACGGGCTGACCGGCCGGATCACCGTGCCGCTCCGGGCACGCGGCGCGCTGCTCGGGGTCGTCGCCTTCTCCCGCCTCGACCGACCCGAGGCCTTCACCGCCGACGACCTGATCCTCGCCGAGGAGCTGACCGCCAAGGCAGCCGTCGCCATCGACAACGCCCGCCGGTTCTCGCGCGAGCGCACGACCGCGCTGACCCTGCAACGAAGCCTGCTGCCGCAGGGGCTGCCGAACCAGGAGGCGGTCGAGGTGTCATCCCGCTACCTGCCCGGCGGGACCGGTGCGGAAGTGGGCGGTGACTGGTTCGACGTCATTCCGCTGTCCGGCGCCCGCGTCGCCCTGGTCGTCGGCGATGTCGTCGGTCACGGCCTGCACGCCTCGGCCGGCATGGGCCGGCTGCGGACGGCGGTCCGCACCCTCGCCGACGTCGACCTGCCGCCGGACGAGCTGCTGACCCACCTGGACGACCTGGTCCTCCACCTCGCCAGCGACCTCCAGCCCGCCGACCACTTCCAGCCGACCGGCGAGTCCGGGGCCACCTGCCTGTACACCGTCTACGACCCTGTCTCCCGACGGTTCACGCTGGCGAGCGCCGGCCATCCCCTACCACTGATCATCTCCCCGGACGGCACCAGGGCACCCCTATCCGCACAGCCGGGACCGCCGCTCGGCATCGGCGGGCTGCCGTTCGAGGCCACCGAGCTCGAGCTGCCCGAGGGCAGCCTGCTCGCCCTCTACACCGACGGATTGGTGCAAAGCCGCGAGCGTGACGTCGATGCGGGGATCGCCGAACTGCAGCAGGTCCTGAACCACTCGGCCACCTCACTGGAGGCCCTGTGCGACACGGTGATGGACGCCATGGCCCCCGATCGCCGCACCGACGACGCCGCCCTGCTGTTGGCTCGCACTCGCACGCTGGCTCGCCACCATGTCGCCGACTTGAACGTCGAGCCCGACCCCGCGCAGGTGCCGCGCGCCAGGAAGTTCGCCGTCGACCAGGTGGACGCCTGGGGCCTGGAGGAGGCGGCCTTCGTCACCGAACTGGTCGTCAGCGAGCTGGTCACCAACGCCATCCGATACGGCGAGCCGCCGATCAGGCTGCGGCTGATTCGCGATTCCTCCCTGATCTGCGAGGTCTCCGACGCCAGCAGCACCGCTCCGCACCTGCGCCGAGCCCGCGCCTTCGACGAGGGCGGCCGGGGCCTGTTGCTCGTCGCCCAGCTCACCCAAGGGTGGGGCACCCGGCACACCACCAACGGCAAGACGATCTGGTGCGCGCAGACCCTCCCCTTGCCTGAGCCGCACTGAGATCCAAGCCCGCAGCCCGTCGCCCGCCGCGCGGCAGGACACGGCAACGCCACTGCACGTCGGTGCGGGAGCCCGCGGCCTCACAAGGGCCGGCGACCGGGGTACGTCGTCCCCGATCCGCCGTATGGCCTGGTTCGGCAGGGCCGCGTACCCGTTCTGTGCCTGGACCCGAGTGCGGCATGCAAGGCACAACGTCGTGATGTTCTTGGTCGGTCGGTGCCGTCACCAGCCTGTCGGCAGACCGGCGATGAACGAGGTGAGCCGGTCGGCGATGAGTCGGTCGTCGTGGGCCGAGTAGTGCCAGTCGCAGCCGAGGAAGTCCAGACCCGAGTCGTCGAGGGACCAGTAGCGGACCCGGTTGTCGCCGACGTCGTTGCGCGCCTTGACCACTTGCTGGACATGGGCGGCGTACTGGCCGGCGCCCACCGCCACGATGGTCGTGTCGGCCCCGTAACGCGTGCGCAGCTTCTGGATGAAGTCGCCGTAGGCGCTGCGGTAGGCGGCCGCGAGGCTGTCGGGCGTCCACGGTTCACCGGGTTTGATGTCGGTCGAGAAGTCGTTGGTGCCGAGGTTTGTCACCACGACCTGGGGGCGCCAGGTGCCCGGGTTCTGCCAGACGTCGCCGGGCACGTTCTGCAGGGCACGGTCGTAGAAGGTCCGGTAGGTGACGTCCGGGGATCCTCCGTTGTAGTTGCGGACCATGCCAAGGCCCGAGTAGCCGTTGATCTGGTAGTCGGCGTTCAGTTGGCGGGCGGTGAGGGCGCCGTAGCTCACATCGGAGTTGGTGTTCCGCTTGACCTGGTCCCAGGTGCAGGTGCGCGACGTCGAGAGGTTGCCGTAGCCCACCGTGAGGGAGTCGCCGATGAACTCGATCTGGCGGTTGCGGGCAGCCGGTTTGCTCAGTACGGCACCGCCGGGCGCGGCGACGAAGCCTCCGAACGTGCTGGTGTCCCCCGGGGTGTCGTTGCGCTTGACGAGCCGGACGGTGTGCGTGCTGTTGGACAGGCCGTTGATCCAGTGCGTGGTGTTGCCGGGCGTGACGAGCGTGGCGACGGTGGCTCCGTCGATCTGGACGTCGTAGTCAGCGGCCGAGTCGTTGAGCACAATGCCGACGCCGGTGCCGCTGACGCGGCCCTCGAAGTACACGCCGGGCCAGCTGTACTGCACCGTGTTTCCGGCGTCCTTGACCCGCCCCGCGGTGTGCACCTGGGCCAGCACTCCCGTCGCCCGGACCAGTTGCCACTGCTGGTTGGCCCCGCCCCAGTCGGTGAACTGCACGACCTTGGCACCGTCCGCGGTCGAGGCGTTGTCCACCTCGACGGCCTTGCCACTGTTGCGGTTGAGCAGACGGACATAACCATCCGACGAGTCCGCCAGCCGGAACTGCTGGTTGACACCGTTCGCGTCGCTCCACTGCGCAATGTCCGCATGATCAGCCGTGGAGTAGTTGAGGACGTCCAGCACCTTGCCGGAATGCTGCGCCCTCAACCGGTAGTAGCCACCGCCCGAGTCGACGAACTGGAACTGCTGGTTGGCACTGTCGGTGCGAGGCCACTGCGTCACACTCGCCCCGTCGGCAGTGCTCGCACCCGCCACATCCAGCACCTTGCCACTGTCCCGGTTGACCAGCACGTACCACGCGCTCGTGTCCACACCGGCCGCCTGCGCCGTCCCGGCGGTGCCCAAGGCGGTTAACAGCGCCGCCAAAAGGGCGGTCACCGCGGCGAGCACCCCCGTACGTCTGCCGCATCCCCGCCACGGAACCCTGAATGTCATATACATGCCCTTCATTGGTGTCTCCTTCCCCGAGTGCGTCAGCCCGCTCCTCCCCCGGGGACGTCCCCGAGGCAGGGCCGGCCGCGTCGAGATCCGATCCATTGACCGGTACTCCCGTTACAGATCACCTGCGAGCGGCGGACGTCATCGGCGGTCGCAACCGATCACGCGTCGATCGAGAGGTCCTCGGATGGCCACCAGCGTCTGATCACTCTGGGCACTCCGGACGCGATACTCCCGGCGCACACCATATTGTCGAAGCGCTTCGAATGTAACCGCGCTGCATCGATTGGCTTCTCAGGGCAGTCGGCACAAAGGCAGGGCGGACGATGGGATAGGGCTTTGTCGAATCGCTTGACTGAGATGTCAGCCGCATCGGGTCCAGCACCGCCGGCTCCGTGAGCATGTGGGCCGGGCAGCGGCAACTCGTCATCCGCGTCCGGTCCGACTCGATCCGGGCCATCAGACGATTCGGCGCGCCTCTCGCGCTGGGGGACGCCCGTATCGGCATCCCCCCGGGCGAACAACCTCGGTGCCCGGACACGCGCAGATCGCGGCCACGTGAATCCGGCCGCGCGAGACCAGGTGGCCGGTCGTCTCGCGCGCTCTGCCGAAGTCCGGCGGGCGCTCCAGGGGCGGAGCCGCCTCGCCGTCCGCCCAGGCGACCCGGATCACGCGGTTCGCCGTCGGGATCGCCAACCGCCCGGCCGCCGTCCCTCCTCGAACCGGACTCCCTCGCGGACCACGACTGCACGACCCAGGCTCAGATCGACGAACGAGGGGCGTCATCACCGGCGCCCTCGCCCGGTTCAACCGCCAGGTCCCCGACACCTGGGTCCACCACCTCAACCTCGCTCGACGTCCCCGCCGACTTCACCACGGCGCAGAACCCCACCGGCCAGGAGCAGCCGTTCCAGCTCCGGGTCAAGGGCGAGAGCTGTCCTCCACCTTCTCGAAGAAGAACTCGTGCTTGAGGAAGGAGACGTCGTACTCGTGACCGGACTGGGGCGGCAGCAGTTGGGAGGCCTGGAACAGGCGCCACCCGTCGAGCAGCGCGGCAAGCCCTGTGGGATAGGGCGGCTCGTCGCTGTCACCTGTCGTCGGACGGGTCCGGCCGGTCCCGTCGTACCGGGACCAGCCCACGACGTCGGAATCCAGCGTCGACGTCGCGAGATAGAGGACCAGAACCTGCTGCCTCATGCGTGACTCCTCAGGGCAGGGCGGTTGCTGACGCGCGTGACCCAGTACTCGACATCGAACGAGTCGTCACCGGTCAGGGCCCGCCACAGCAGGACCCGGTTGTAGATCTCCAGTCGGGCCGTGGCCTGCTCGTACCAGGGGAAGTACGTGTTGAGTTCCGCGGTCACCGCGGGGTCGTGCAGGTCGGTGACGTCCCACAGCCGCACCTGCGGCACGGTCGGGTTGAGGCGGATTTTGTACATGTAGCGACGGCCCGCGGTGTCGTTGCGGCGGCCACTGTGCCAGATGCCGTGGTGCACGAGAACGACCGTGCCTGCCGGGCAGGTCAGACGGGTCTGCCCCCTGAGGTTCTGGACGCGGCCGACGTCCGTCTCGTTGATCCTGCGCAGATGGCTTCCGGGCACACTCAGAGTGCCGCCCATCTCGGCGGTCACCTCGTGCGGGTAGTACATGAGCTGGACGTCGAACGCATCCGGCCGCACGTCGATGATCGCGTCTCCGTGGAGCGGCTGCGCCTGTCCCTCGTGCGGCTCGCGCACATGAACCGCATGATGGTCGACGGTCGGCTCGGGGCCGACCAGGCTCTCGACGGCGCCTGCGACGACCGGCAGGGCGAGCAGCTCGTGCACGAAGGTGTCCGGCGCGAACGCCCCGCCCAGCGGAGTGCCGTAGGACACTTCCGGCAGGCCCTCGGTCAAGGCCGCGACGGCCCGTTCATTGATCTCCTGCGGCACCACCCCGTCCAGGCGCAGGAATCCCTGCGCGACGAAGCGCGCCACCTGAACCGATGTCAGGAGTTGCTTGCTGGTTGACATGCGACGAACGTACGTGCCCAGTACGGATCGGTCGTGGGCTGAATTCGTCCAGTGCTGGTAATTTTCCGTCCTCGTGAAACACGCAACAGTACGGCTCGACGAGGCGCCCACCGTGGTCAATGCAGGCATCGGGGTGCACGGCGTCTCCGCCGCCCACGACGTCTTCCGGCTGCCCGACCTGTGGCAGTTGCACCTCTACAACTACGAGGGTGCGCTGTCCCTCGGGCAGTCGGTCCACCCCATACGCCCCGGCCACGTCAGCCTGGTGCCGCCGAACACGGAGGTGCACTTTCACTACCGGGGCAGGTCGGAACATTTCTACGTCCATCTACGGCTGCACGACGGCGGAACCGCGCGGGTGCTGCCGGTGATGCAGGACGCCGCGGCCGAGAGCACACGCCTGGCCGATCTGCTCCGGCACGCCGTGACGGCCATGCCGACTTCTCCCCCGCGCGCCACGGCCGAGGTCTGGACCGCTCTGTGGCGCATCGCCGAGCTGCCGAGGGGCGATGGAGCCGGGCGCCGCCACCCCTTCGTGGCCGCCGCACAGGCCTACGTCGAGGAACACCTGGCCGGCCCGTTGTCCGTACCGGACGTCGCACGCGCCGTCGGAATCTCCCACACACACCTGACGCGCGTGTTCCGTGCCGAAACCGGCCTCACGGTCGTGTCGTACATCCGGCACCGACGCCTTCAACGCGCCCGCCACCTCCTGCTGTCCTCCACCCTGTCCATCACCGCCGTCGCCGCGGCCGTGGGCATCGCCGATCTCCAGGCCTTCAACAAGGCCTGCCGCCGTGAACTCGGCGCGAGCCCGCGTGACGTACGCGCGGCCGCCCCTGCGGGGCCGGACGGCCCCGCACGGTGAGGGGGTCAGCAGACGTGCAGCTCAGCCCCAGGCCGTCACCGGCACAAACGAACTGTCCTGCCGGGAACGTCACTTCACTCCTACAGACCGCTTCTGACCTGTACGGCAGCCTCACAGGACGGGACCCGTTGCACATCTGTTGCACCATTCGCGGGCCGACTGCAGTTCGGCGTTCTCTCA
Organism: Streptomyces sp. NPDC001401; assembly: GCF_042895385.1. Lineage (NCBI taxonomy): Bacteria > Bacillati > Actinomycetota > Actinomycetes > Kitasatosporales > Streptomycetaceae > Streptomyces > Streptomyces sp. NPDC001401. Next base: position 416,601 of record NZ_JBIAWI010000006.1, on the reverse strand, counting down.
TCCAGGATGCGTGTGGAGATCATGCGTTTCCCCTCCCCTTTCTGCGTCCTACCGGCACAGCGTGCCCTGCGCCTTAGGAACGCGCACGGCCTCACCCTCAGCGCGGTCGATGCCGTTCCTCGCGCACGAGCCGCCATGCCGGCAGGACGTGTGCAGACCCTCGCGGCAGAAGTCGCAGGTGGTCTCGGCCCAGACGAACGGCACCACGACCAGGTCACCGCGCCTGAGTCCGGACACGGCCGCGCAGGTCTCCTCGACCACGTCAAGGAACTTGTGCCCCATCCGCCGCCCGTGTTCTGTCGCGGGCACGGACCTGTAGCGCCACGTGTCGCTGCCGAAGACGCAGGCGCATAGCACGCTCACGATCGCGTCGCGGGGCTGCTGGATCGTCGAGTCCGGGACATCCTCGACACGGACGTCTCCTGCCCCGTATATCAGTGTTGCTCGCATGCAGGTGTCCCCGGCTGAATGGCTCAGTACGAAGGTGACGGACCGTCAGTAACGGCCGCCCTGCGGGTCGGGCAGGGCGTCCAGTTCGGCCAGGTCGGCCGCGCTCAGCTCGACGTCCGCCGCCCCGGCGTTGTCCGCCAAGTACTTCGGGGTCTTGGTACCGGGGATGGGGACGACGTGCTCGCCCTGAGCCATCACCCAGGCAAGCGCCACCTGCGCCGGAGTCACGCCGATGCGCTCGGCGATGTCCCGCACCTTGCCGACCAGGGCGAAGTTGACGCGCAGCGCATCCTGCTGGAAGCGCGGCAGTGAACGCCGGAAGTCGTCGTCCGGCAAGGCGTCGAATGAGGCGAACCGGCCGGTGAGGAAGCCCCTTCCCAGCGGCGAGTACGGCAGGAAGGCGATGCCCTGCTCCCGGCAGTACGGCAGCACCTCGTCCATCCACTCCCGCGTCCACAGCGACAGCTCCGACTGCACGGAGGTCACCGGGTGCACGGCCTGGGCGCGCTTGATGTGGTCCACCGTCGCCTCGGACAGACCGATGTACCGGGCCTTGCCCGCGGCCACCGTCTCCGCCAGGGCGCCCCAGGACTCCTCGATGGGCACCTCGGGGTCGACCCGGTGCAGCTGGTACAGATCGACGTGGTCGGTGCCCAGACGGCGCAGGCTCTCGTCGATGGACTTGCGGATGTGCTCGGGGCGGCCGTTCGGTACGGGACCCTGGAGGGCGATGTCCGTGGCGTTGTCGCGGGCCGTCACACCGACCTTGGTGGCAAGGACCGCCCGCTCACGGTAGCCGCCGGCCAGCGCCCGGCCGACCAACTCCTCGTTGGTGTACGGCCCGTAGATGTCGGCGGTGTCGATCAGGGTCATGCCGAGGTCGATCGCCTGGTGAATCACGGAGACGGACGTCTCCTCGTCCCGCGGGGTCGCCATGTCGTAACCGAACGACATTCCCATGCAGCCCAGGCCGAGTACTCCGGTCTCCGGGCCGTTGGTGCCGAGTGTCGTCGTGCGCATGAGCTCTGCCTGCTTCCTGTGGGCGATTGCGGTGCTCTTCCTCGTCGGTGGCGGGGTGGGCGTAGGGCGCGGGAGGGCTGCCTGGCTGCGGCTTCGTCCTCCACGATGTCCTCGGGCCGCACGTTCGCGCTCATGGCGCTCGGCCATCCGGTGTACAAGACGGTCAGGGCTGGGTTCCCGACACCCGCAACGCTCCCTCGCGCACGCGTCACGTGCCAGACCGCGCTGTGCCAGGGAACCGCGTTCAGGGGCATGACAGGGCCCCCCACGCGCCTACCGGCAGGTCACCTGCGCCCGCACACTCGAAGGCATGACACGTGAGCAGCCCGCCAGCGGGGGCACCGAGCTGGGCAGCTTCCTGCGCGCCCGCCGGGTCCGGATCACCCCCGCCGAGGCCGGTCTCACGGTCGGCCCGGGACTGCGCCGCACCCCCGGGCTGCGCCGTGAGGAAGTGGCCACCCTCGCCGGCATCAGCATCGACTACTACAACCGCCTGGAGCGCGGCAAGGAAACCCGCCCCAGTCCCGCCGTCGTCGACGCCCTGGCCCGTGCCCTGCGCCTGGAGGAGGACGAACACGAGCACCTGCGCAACCTCGCCGTCCTCGCCGCCCGCACCGCGCCGGAACCCCCGGCGCCGCCCAGCCGGACCATAAGGCCGGGCGTGAAGGTGCTGCTGGAGACGCTGCGGCCGAACCCCGCGCACGTGGTCAGCCGCAGCATGGACCTGCTCGCGGCCAACCCCGGCGGGCTGAGGCTGCTGGCCGGAATCGAGGAGTGGCCGGTCAGGCAGCGCAACATCGCCCGCTACGTCTTCCTGCACCCTGCCGCCCGCGACCTCTTCCACGACTGGGCCACCCAGGTCCGCGGCTGTGTCGCCCTCCTGCGCGCGCTCGCAGGCACCGACCCGGACGCTCCCGACCTGACGCGGCTTGCCGGTGAACTCCTTTTGAAGAGCCCGGAGTTCGCCCGCCTGTGGGAGCGCTACGACATCAAGGGCAACTCCTACGGCCGTAAGACCTTCCACCACCCGGAGGTCGGCGACCTCACTGTCGGCTACCAGACCATGGAACTGGAAGGCACCCCCGGCCACCGGCTCATCACGTACTACGCCGAGCCGGGCACCGCCGACTACGACGCCCTCGTCCTCCTGGACATGCTCGGCGCCCAGCCGACGCCTCACGAACCGACGTCGTCCGAAGACGAGAGCACGTCCTCTTCTACCTGAACCCGCGAAGCGCTCTCCCGTGAAACGGGAGAGCGCTTCGCGGGGGGGGTGCTGTCAGGACTGTGTGCGTCGTTCCTGTTCGACCTGCGTATCGGGCTGCCCGGCGGGCTGAGGTGCGGTCATGTCGAGCAGGAGCATGGCGTCGTGGTCGGGGGTGCCGGGTTCGGCGGTGTAGACGCCGAGGCGTTGGCCAGGGGTCTCCTCCAGCTGCATGCTCTGGCCGCTGAGGGTGAGGGTTCCAACCTGGGGGTGGTGGAAGGTCTTCTGGCTCTGCGTGTGTCCGGTGTGGCGAAGGTCGTAGACCAGCCCGTCAGGTCCCTTGCCCGCGAACAGCTCCATGTGGATACGCAGCTCCGGGCGGAGGAACTCCGGCAGGTAGACGGTCCGGGTACCGGCCTCGGACTTGGTGTCGCCGGGGGCACGTCGGCCATTGGTGCGCTCCGGCTCCGCGAGACGAACCGTGATCTTCAGGTGGTCGACGTTGATGTCCCGGCGGCGGAGGCCCGCGAGTTCCTCGGGGCGGAGAGGACCATAGGCGCCGAGGTAGACCATGAGGCGCCGGCGGGGGCCGAGCTGGTCTGCGAGGGCGTCGACCTGGGCCACGGTGGCAATGCGGGGTTCGGCCGCCTTCTCCTTTCCGGTGCCCTTGATCCGGCATGGGATGCGCTTGATCAGGTCGTCGTCCACGACCGTCTCCATGATGCCTTTCAGGAGTCGGTACGCCTTGGCGGTCGTGGTCTTGGCGCCGGTCGTGCGGAGACGTTCGTCAGCGTCTGCTGTGGTGGCGATGGTCTCCGGGGCGGGGCGCATGACGCCGTCCGGCCCCGGACAGCGCGCCTGGTAGCGGCCGGACGGGAGCCGTCTGATCGCGCCGAAACGGCGGCGCCTGCCCTTGCCGTTGGCCATCAGGCAGCCCTCCCGCAGCTCGGGCAAGGCCACCTCAGCGGCTGGGCCGGCCGTCGACGCGCTCGACGGCGCTCAAGCAGGCCCTTGCGGCCGGCTGGGGAGAGCCGCCCCTCGTCCCCGCCCCCTGAACCACGATCCCCTCGACGATCTCGGCCAACCTGGGGGTAACGGGCGGGCCGCCCGGGACCGCTCGAGTATTCGTCATGGCCAGACGTGGGCCTGTGCCCGGAACGTGTCGGGGTCGCTCTCCACAGGTAGTACGCACAGCAGATGACCGCCAGGCACTCGTAGCACGCAGCACTCCTGCCACGGTGAAATCTGCTCGGCGCCCAGGGCGATCAGGCGCGCGGTTTCCGATTCGACGTTGTCGGTCTCGATGTCGAGGTGGATACGGGGTGCGTTGTCGACCGCCTGGACTGCGGTGATCAGGCCTGGCAGGGCCTGGTGGAGCGTGGTGAACTGCGGTGCCGGTGGAAACGGTTGGGCAGTCACACCGAGAGCTGCCGACCAGAAGTCCGCTGCCCGGGCGGCCTCGGCTTCGGGTGTGTCGATCAGTACGGCGTATACGCGGCTTCTGTGCATCGCCGTCACCGGGTCGCCGGGGTCGTCGGATTGCCGTAGTAGGCGTCGGGGCCGTGTTTGCGGGTGTAGTGGCGCTCCAGGAGGTGACGGGGTGGCGGTGTCGTCGGTGAGAGGGACATGGTGTGGAGGGCGATGTCGGCGACCGCCTCGCAGATGATCGCGTGTTCCAGGGACTTGCGGGCGGTGGCGCCCCAGGTGAAGGGGCCGTGGCCCGCGACGAGGGCGGCGGGGACCTCGACGGCCCGCTGGTCGTCGCCGTCGAGGAGGTCCACGATGACGTGGCCGGTGTTGTACTCGTAGTCCTTCGCGCACTCCTCCTCGGTGAGGTCACGGGTGACGGTGACGGGGCCATTGAAGGTGTCGGCGTGGGTGGTGCCGAGGACGGGGATGTCGCGGCGGGCCTGGGCGAAGGCGACGGCGTGGGTGGAGTGGGTGTGGGTCACGCCGCCGACGGACGGGAACGCCAGGTACAGGCAGCGGTGGGTCTCGGTGTCGGTGGAGGGGCGCAGGTCGCCCTCGACCACCGTGCCGTCGGACAGGCGGACCGTCACCAGGTCGTCGATGGTCAGGGCCGCGTAGGGGACCCCGGAAGGCTTGATGACGAACACACCCGCCTCGCGGTCGACCCCGCTGACGTTTCCCCAGGTCAGGGTCGCCAGGCCGACCTGGGGGATGGCAAGGTTCGCCTCCAGTACCTCTCGGCGCAGGCCCTCCCGGACAACTGTGGTCATCGTGGTCTCCTTCGTCACAGGGCCTGGGCGAGGCGGTGGTAGGCGGCGTTCCAGCGGATTTCCTTGCCGAACTGCTCGGTGGTGGTGTTCTCGTCGATCGTGAGCAGTTCGACGCCGGTCATGGCGGCGTAGTCGGTCAGGGTCTCGACGTCGACCGCCGAGCTGAGCACGGTGTGGTGCGGGGCGCCGGCGAGCAGCCAGCTCTCCGCCGATTCCGCCAGGGACGGACGTGGCTTCCATACGGCGCGGGCGACCGGCAGGCGGTGCAGGGGTTCGCTCGGGGTGACGACGTCGACGGCGTTGGCCGTGAGGCGGAAGCGGTCGCCGAGGTCGGAGAGGCCGACGACCACGGCGGGCCCCTCGGAGGCGTTGAAGACCAGGCGGACCGGGTCCTCGCGGCTGCCGATGGACAGGGGGTGGATCTCGCAGCGGGGGCGGTCGGCGGCCACGGAGGGGCAGACCTCCAGCATGTGGGCGCCCAGGACGCGCGGGGTACCGGGGCCGAGGTGGTAGGTGTAGTCCTCCATGAAGGTGGTGCCGCCGGGCAGTCCGGCGCCCATGACCTTCATGGTGCGTAGCAGGGCGGAGGTCTTCCAGTCGCCTTCGCCGCCGAAGCCGTAGCCGTCGGCCATGAGGCGCTGGACGGCGAGGCCGGGCAGCTGGCGCAGGCCGCCGAGGTCCTCGAAGTTGGTGGTGAAGGCGGTGAAGCCGCCCTCCGTCAGGAAGGCGCGCAGGCCGAGTTCGAGGCGGGCCGCGTACAGCAGCGAGTCGTGGCGGATGCCGCCGGGGCGCAGGGCCGGGACGACCTCGTACGACTCCACGTACTCGTCGGCGAGTACCGCCGCCGCCTTGTCCTCGATGTCGTCGACGACGGCGACCAGGTCGTTGACGGCGTAGGTGTTGACGGAGAAGCCGAACCGCAGCTGGGCCTCCACCTTGTCGCCCTCGGTCACGGCGACGTCGCGCATGTTGTCGCCGAAGCGGGCCAGCCGCAGGGTCCGCGAGGCGTGGCGGCCGACGGCGGCACGGGCCCAGGCGGCGACGCGCCGGATCACCCTCGGGTCGGTCGCGTGACCGGCGACGATCTTGCGGTCGACGCCGACGCGGGACTCGATGTGCCCGAACTCCCGGTCGCCGTGGGCGGCTTGATTGAGGTTCATGAAGTCCATGTCGATGCTCGGCCAGGGCAGCGACAGGTTGTACTGGGTGTGCAGATGCAGCAACGGCCGGTCCAGCGCGCTCAGTCCGGCGATCCACATCTTCGCCGGGGAGAAGGTGTGCATCCACACGATCACGCCGACGCAGGCGTCGGAGGCGCTCGCCTCCTGGCACATCCGGCGGATCGACTCGGCGTCGGTGAGGACCGGCTTCCACACGATCCTGACCGGGACTTTCCCGGGGCGGCCGAGGGTCTCGGAAGTGCTTCTGGACTGGTCGGCGACCTGGCGCAGCACGTCGTCGCCGTACAGGCCCTGGCTTCCGGTGAGGAACCAGATCTCCTGGCTGTCGTAGGGCCTTTCGGAAGTGGTCATGAGGGGGTTCCTTTCACAGTGGCTCAGGCAGAGGCTTCCGCGCGGATGTGGCGCAGGCGGTGCATGACGTCGTTGGTGCCGCGGCCGAAGTAGTCGTGCAGCACGCGGTACTCGGAGTAGAGGCGCTCGTAGGCCGCCGCGCGCTGCGGGTCCGGCAGGTAGACCCGGCGGTGGACCTTGCCCATGGCGTGGGCCGCGGCACGGATGTCGGGGTACGCCCCGGCGGCGACGGCGGCGTGCATCGCGGCGCCGAGGGCCGGGCCCTGGGTCGAGCCGATGATGCTCAGCGGGCGGCGGGTGACGTCGGCGTAGATCTGCATGAGGAGGGCGTTCTTCGTCAGGCCGCCCGCGATGATCAGTTCCGTCACCGGTACGGCGGCGGACTCGAAGGCGTCGATGATGGTGCGGGTGCCGAAGGCGGTGGACTCGAGCAGGGCGCGGTAGACGTCCTCGGGGCGGGTGGAGAGCGTCTGGCCGATGAGCAGGCCGCTGAGGTCGTGGTCGACCAGGACGGAGCGGTTGCCGCTGTGCCAGTCGAGGGCGAGGAGGCCGTGTTCGCCGACCTTCTGTCCGGCCGCGAGGGCGGTCAGGTACTCGTGCGGGGTCTGGCCGGCCGCGGCGGCACGCTCCGCGTACTCGGCGGGCAGGCCCGTGCGGACGAACCAGCCGAAGATGTCGCCGACACCGCTCTGCCCTGCCTCGTAGCCCCACAGCCCGGGGAGGATGCCGCCGTCCACGACCCCGCACATGCCGGGCACGGCACCCTTCTGGTCGGAGCTCATCACATGGCAGGTGGAGGTGCCCATGATGGCGACCATCTGGCCGGGTTCCACGGCGAACGCCGCCGGGGCGGTGACATGGGCGTCGACGTTGCCGACACAGACCGTGATGCCCTCCGGCAGCCCGGTCCAGGCGGCCGCCTCGGCCGTCAACACACCGGCCGGATCGCCGAGTTGACCGATGGGATGGTCCAGCTTGTCGGTCACGAAGTCGGCGAAGTCCGTGTTCAGGGCGGCGAGATAGTCCCGGGAGGGATAAGTGCCGTCCTGGTACTGGCCCTTGTAACCGGCTGTGCAGGCGTTGCGGACGTACGTCCCGCACAGCCGCCACACGATCCAGTCGGCCGCCTCCAGCCAGCGCTCGGTGCGCCGGTAGACCTCGGGGTCCTCCTCCAGCACCTGGAGGGCCTTGGCGAACTCCCACTCCGAGGAGATCTTCCCGCCGTACCGCTCAAGCCACGGCTCCTTCATCTCGGCGGCCAGCATGTTGATCCGGTCGGCCTGGCCCTGGGCGGCATGGTGGCGCCACAGCTTGACGTAGGCGTGCGGGCGGTTCTCCAGGCCGGGGAGTTCGCACAGCGGCGTGCCGTCGGCGAGGACCGGCAGGACCGTGCAGGCGGTGAAGTCGGTGCCGATGCCGATGACTTGCTCCGGCCGCACTCCCGCCCGCGTCATCGCCTCGGGTACGGCGCCTCGCAGCACGTCGATGTAGTCCGAGGGCACCTGCAGGGCCCAGTCGGGGGGCAGCCGGGTGCCGTCGGGCAGGCTCCCGTCGAGGACGGCGTGGGCGTAGACGTGCTCCGCCGACGCCAGTTCCGCGCCGTCGCTGACCCGCACCACCACGGCACGGCCGGACAGGGTTCCGAAGTCGACGCCCACGACACAGGGTTCTTCAGACACGGGGCGACCCACCTCTCTCGTTCGATATGACAGTCATCGTTCGGTATATCGGACAGATGAACGGGGGCCCGGCCACGACCGGGCCCCCTGGCGGGTCAGTTGACCCGCACGACCTGCCACAGTTCGTCATCGGCGCCGTTGTCCGCCGACTGGACGATCAGCGCGCCGTTGGCGGTGGAGGCGGAGGCGACGTCCGCCACCAGGCCGCTGGCGGAGTTGACGAGCTTGAAGTAGCCGCCTCCCGCGTCGGCGAGCGTCCACTTCTGGGAGCTCGCCCCCGACGACGAGTTCTGGACGACGGCGGCGCCGGCCGAGGTCGAGCCGTCGTTGTCGAGGAACAGACCGCTGTTGACGTTCTTCACGGTCCACGCCCCGCCGCTGACCGACTGGAACGTCCACAGCTGGCAGTTGTTGGCGGTGTTGACCCACTGGCCCGCCTGCTTGCCCACCGTGGTGGAGGCGCCGGGGATCTCCAGGAACTTGCCGCTGTTCTTGTTGACCAGCCGGTACTGGCCGGTGGACAGGGTGGGCAGGGCGGTCTGGGTGAGGTTCCACCGCTGGCAGGCGCAGCCGGCGTCGGACCACTGCCCGGCGGCGGTGCCGACGGTGGTGGAGGCGCTGGGGATCTCCAGGTACTTGCTGCTGATCCGGTTGGTGGCGGTGAAGCCGCCCGCCGGGTTCGGGGCGATCGCCCACTCGTGGTCGAGGGTGCCGTTGTCGTCCCACTGCAGGACCTTGGCGCCGTTGGCGGTGGACTGGTTCTGCACGCCCAGGACCTTGCCACTGGCCACGTTGAAGATCTTGAAGTAGCCGGAGGTCTGCTGGACGAACTTCCACTGCTGGTCGGTGGCGTTGTCGGCGTTCTGCTGGGTGGCGTTGATTCCGTTGGTGGTGGAGCCGCCCGCGATGGCCAGCATCAGGTTGCTGTTGGCGTTGGACGCGGTGTAGGTGGCGCCGTCGGAGATGCCGCCGCCGAGGTCGATGGTGCCGTAGGTGACAGGGTTGAGGCCGGTGCTGGTCAGGTGGCCGCCGCTGAGGACCAGCAGGCTGTGGCCGTCGGCCAGCGGGAGCAGGCCTCGGCTGTAGCCGCCGGGCACGGTGGAGGCGATGCGCGTCCAGGTGTTCGCAGCGCCGTTCTGCGTGTTGAGGAACAGGTCGTCACTGCTGTTGGCGCTGACGACGAGGGTGCCGTTCGCGCCGCCGGTGGGCAGCCAGGTGATGTACGGGGAGCTCTTGGGCTGGGTGCCGTCGGTCGCCTTGAGGGCGATGCCAGTGGCGGAACCGAACGCTTCCGGGTTGGAGGAGATCTTGTAGTAGACGGCGAAGCCGCCCTCCGGAGCGCCCCAGAACTCGTACGTCATCACGTAGTTGCCGTTAGACAGCTTGGCGACGACGGGCATGCCCGGGCGGTCACCGTACGTCGACGTGGCGACGTCGTTCACCACGGAACCCCAGTTCACGCCGTCCGTGCTGACCTGGTGCACGATCTTCTGGCCGTTGTTGGGGTCACGCTGGTCGGAGTAGTAAACGATCAGCTTGGAGCCTGAGACCATCAGGAACGGCTCCCAGACCGGCGTCTGGCCGTTCGTGGGGTCGGCCTTGCCGCCGGTGGCGATGGTGCTGACGTACGACCAGCTGGCGCCGTGGTCGGTGCTGGCGTACAGGTCCAGCTCGGTCGAGGACAGGTCGCTGGGGATGGAGTTGCCGGCGGCGAGGATCGTGCCCGCCGGGAAGTTGCCTACGGCGGTGGGGAGTTCGTACAGGAACGGCTGGTAGCGCATGCCGAAGCCGTTGTGCGTGTCGGTGATGCTGGAGATCTGCGTCCAGCTGTTGCCGTTGTCGGTGCTGCGGTAGATCGGGAAGACCGGGGTGCCCGAGCTGTACTGCTCGAACGTGGCGAGCAGGGTGCCGTCGGAGGATCCGCTGTACTGCAGGCGCACGGCGCGCGGGTAGAGCGAGCCGGGGGACGGGGCGTTCGACGGCGGGGTGTACATGGTCTGCGAGGCGCGCGAGATCGCGTGCGCCGGGCCGGCAGCGGGCAGGACGAGGGCGACGGCGGCTGCGAGCAGGGCCAGCAGCAGGGTGATCGCCTGAGTGCGGGGCAGGGCGCCGTGTCTGGCGCCTTCCCTGGTGGTGGACATGGGCGGCTCCCAAGGGATGTCCGGGAAGAGGGGGTGGTGCGGGACCCGCCGCTCTCCGGGAGAACAAGCAACGGCGGGTGTCCGAGGGGGTGGGTCAGCCGGCGCGGCGCAGCCGGATGACGTTCCAGGAGACCGGCGGCAGGCTCGCGGTGAGACGGCCGTCGGCGACGGGACCGGTGTCGGCGTCGTACGGGCGTACCCGGTCGGGGTCGTCCTGGGTGTTGGCGGCGCGGATGTCGGGGTCGCTCAGCACCGAGTGCTCGACCGGCGTGTAGCCGGGGAACGCCCGCAGGTCGAGGGCGAGTTCGACGTTCTCGCTCTGGTGCCGGTTGACGGCGAAGACGGTGAGCTCGTCGGCGCCGTCCGCCTCCGCGAGGTGCGTGGCCACGGCGTCGACGACGGAGACTTCGCCGAAACGTTTCGTCTCATACGTCGGCGCGACCGGCTCCACCCGCAGGACCGTGCCGCGCGCGTGGCGGGCCGCCTGGGCGAAGGGGTGGAAGGTGGTCTGCCGCCAGCTGGGACCGCCGGCCTCGCTGCGGATGGGGGCGATGACGTTGACGAGCTGGGCGAGGCAGGCGGCGGTGACGCGGTCGCTGTGCCGCAGCAGGCTGATCAGCAGCCCGCCGACGACGACGGCGTCGGCGACGTTGTATTCGTCCTCGATCACGCGCGGGGCGACGGCCCACTCGGCGGGCTTCTCCTGCGCCTCGAAACGGGTGTTGTACCAGACGTTCCACTCGTCGAAGGAGAGGTTGATCCGCTTCTTGCGGCGCAGCTTGGCCCGGATGTGGTCGGCGGTGGCGACCACCGAGTCGACGAAGTGGTCCATGTCGACTCCGGAGGCCAGGAAGCTGCCGAGGTCGCCGTCGAGTTCCTCGTAGTAGGCGTGGCAGGAGATGTAGTCGACCTGGTCGTACGCCTCCTCCAGGACCGTGGCCTCCCAAGCGCCGAAGGTCGGCATGGAGGAGCTGGAGCTGCCGCACGCGACCAGTTCGAGCTTAGGGTCGATCATGCGCATGGCCCGGGCGGCCTCGGCGGCGATGCGGCCGTACTCCTGGGCGGTCTTGTGGCCGGTCTGCCAGGGGCCGTCCATCTCGTTGCCCAGGCACCACATGCGGATGCCGAAGGGGTCGGGGGCGCCGTTCTTGATCCGCTGGTCGGACCAGGCGGTGCCGCCCGGGTGGTTGCAGTACTCCAGCAGGTCCAGGGCCTCGGCGACGCCCCGGGTGCCGAGGTTGAGGGCCATCATCGGCTCGACGCCGGCCTTCTCGGCCCAGCGGTGGAACTCGTGCAGGCCAAACGCATTGGTCTCGGTGCTGTGCCAGGCGAGGTCGAGACGGGTGGGCCGTTCGGCCACCGGGCCGACGCTGTCCTCCCAGCGGAAGCCGGAGACGAAGTTGCCGCCGGGATAGCGCACGGCGGTCACGCCCAGCTCGCGCACCAGATCCAGGACGTCACGGCGCAGGCCGTCCTCGTCTGCAAGGGGATGGCCAGGCTCGTAGATGCCGGTGTAGACGCAGCGGCCCATGTGTTCGACGAACGAGCCGAAGGTACGGGGACTCACGTCGGCGACGCGGAAGGCGGGGTCGACGGCCAGGGAGGCGTGCAGCATGAAGGTCGCTCCGGGAGGTGCGCGAAGAAGAGGGGAGAACGGGCGGGCCCGTCAGATCACTTGAGGCTTCCGACGGTCAGACCGCCGCGCCAGTACCGCTGGAGGAGCAGGAAGGTGACGATCAGCGGCAGGATCGCCACCAGGGAACCCGCGATGACCAGGGTGAACAGCGCGTTTGCGCCGGACTGGATCATCGCCCCCTCGTACCAGGACTGCAGGCCGACGGTGAGCGGGAACAGCTTGTCGTTGTTGAGCATCACCAACGGCAGGAAGAAGTTGTTCCAGGTGCCGACCATGGAGAACAGCAGCACGGTGACGAGCGCCGGCTTCAGGGTCGGCAGTGCCACCGACCACAGCACGCGCAGCTCGCCGGCCCCGTCCATGCGGGCCGCCTCCAGCAGCTCGTCCGGCAGGGACTCCTGGACGTAGACCCGTACGAGGTAGACGCCGAAGGGGTTGAGCAGCTGGGGCAGGATGACCGCCCACATGGTGTTGGTCAGCGCCACCTTGCTCAGCAGCAGATAGGTGGGGATGGCCAGCGCGGTGGCGGGCACCATGATGGCGCCGAGGAGGCTGGAGAAGAGCAGGTTGCGACCGGGGAAGCGGTACTTGGCGAAGGCGTAGCCCGCGAGGGTCGCCACGGCGGTGGCACCGACGCCGCTGACACCGGCGTAGATCGCGGTGTTGCCCATCCAGCGCAGGTACTCGCCGTCGTTGTACGTGAACAGCTGCTGGAGGTTGGTGAAGAAGGAGCCCGGCGAGTGGAACCAGAGGGCGGCGGTGGAGAAAAGCGCGTCGTTGCCCTTGGTGGCGGCGACGACCAGCCACCAGAACGGCAGCAGGAAGTACAGGATCATCGCGACCATCACCACGTTGACGGTGACGCGCCCACCTGCGGCGGACGGACGACGGCCGGTGGCCGGGGCGGCGGTTACGGCGGGTGCGGCGACGGTGGTCACTTCAGTCCGCTCCTCTTGCGCGTGGCGAACAGGAAGATGTAGGAGCCGATGAAGACCACCGCTCCGAGGGAGAAGGAGATGGCGGCGGAGTAGTTGAACTCCGAGTACTGGAACGCCAGGTTGTAGGCGTACAGGTTCGGCGTGTAGTCCGGGGTGATCACCGAGGAGGCGGTCTTCTCCAGGACCCGCGGCTCGGTGAAGAACTGCAGGGTGCCGATGAGGGTGAACATCAGGGTGAGCACCAGCGCCGATGAGATCATCGGGACCTTGATGCGCAGGGCCGTCTGGAGCTGGCCGGCGCCGTCGAGCTTCGCCGCCTCGTAGACCTCGCGGGGCAGGCCCTGCAGGGCGGCGTACAGGACGATCATGTTGTAGCCGGTCCACTGCCAGGTCACGATGTTGCCGAGCGAGGTCAGCATCAGACCGTGCGACAGCAGGTCGACCTTGCCGAGGCCGAGCGAGTTGCTGATCGAGTTCACCGGGCCGAAGGTCGGGCTGTAGAGGAAGCCCCACATCAGGGCGCCGATCACCGCGGGCACGGCGTACGGCATGAACAGGGTCATCCGGAAGACCTTGGCGAGCCTGCTGGTGACCTCGTCGATGATCAGCGCGCCCAGCAGGGCGAGGCCGAGCATCAGCGGGATCTGGACCACACCGAAGACGACGACTCTGCGTACGCCGGACAGGAACTGCGGGTCGGTGAAGGTCTGCTGGTAGTTGGCGAACCAGCTGAAGTGGTCCCCGCCGACCAGGGTGGAGGTCCTCAGGCTCAGCCAGAAGGCGTAGCACAGCGGGGCCACCAGGAAGGCCAGGAAGAGCAGGAGGAACGGGCTGACCAGCAGCAGGCCCATGCCCTTGTGCCGGGTGCGGGCGGACAGCCCGCCGGGGCGCCGGCCCGCCACGGGAGTGCGAAGTCCCCTCGCGGGGACGGCACTTGGCGGTGCCGTCGCGGTGGATCCCTGCTGTCGGAGCAGGCTCATCACTTCTCCTTGCGCGTGGTGCGGGCCCCCGCCGGCGGCGGAGCTGTCGGGCGCGGGCGCGCCGGCGGAGGCGGTGGGGAGTCGGGACTCGGGCCGGTTACTTGCCGACCTTGAATCCCTGCTTGCTCGCGTAGGAGGTCACCTGCTGCTGGACGTTGTCGTTGACGGACGACCAGGCGGTCTGGCCCTGGAGGGCCTTGCCCACCTCGCTGGTGTCGGTGTTGTAGGCGTAGTCCTGGAACGGGCTCCAGTCGAAGGTCGAGATGCCGTTCGCGGCGGGCACGAACACCGAGTTGATCTGCTGGCCGCCGAAGAAGTCGTACTTCTTGGACTTGAAGTACGCCCCGTTGAGGATCGGGTTGGACAGCGGGAAGAGGTAGGCCTGGTCGATGCCGATCTTCCAGGCCGCCTGGGAGGTGCCGAACAGCTCCCGGGCGACCTCCGTGGCCTCCTTGGGGTGCTTGGTCTGCGAGGTCACCGAGAAGCTCGAACCGCCCCAGTCGCCCTGGGCGCCCGCGCCCGCGGTCCACTGCGGCAGCGGGGCTACGCGCCACTTGCCGGAGGTCTTCGCGGCGACGCTGGAGAGGTAGCCCGGGCCCCAGCCGGCCGCGATGTAGGTGGCGTACTTGCCGCTGCTGAGGCCGCTGTAGAAGTCCGTGGTGGCGTACGACTGGGTGTCGACCAGCTTGTTCTTGACCAGGTCGCCCCAGTACCCGTACACCTTCTTGGCGTTGTCGTCGTTCAGCTTCACGCCGATGTTCGGCAGCTTGCTCGCCGAGTACGTGTAGGGGCGGGAACCGGCCTGCCACATCAGGCCCTGACGCCAGCCGGCGGCCGTCTCGTCGCTGCCGAAGTCGGTCATGTAGGCGCTGGGGTCGGCCTTGTGCAGCTTGGCCGCCTCCTCCTTGTACTCCGCCCAGGTGGTCGGCACCTTGAGGTTGTACTTCTTGAAGAGGTCGGCCCGGTACATCATCGCCATCGGGCCGCCGTCGACCGGGATGGCGTAGACGTGGTCGCCGTCGGAGGACTGGTTCCAGGCCCAGGCCACGTACTTGTCCTTGTCCGCGGTCGCCCCGTACTTGCCCATGTCGAGCAGGCCCTTGGTGAGCTGGATGGTCGGCAGCTCCTGGAACTCCAGCATGACGACGTCGGGGGCGCCCTGGCCGGCCTTCAGCGTGGTCTTCAGCTTGGTGTACTCGTCCTGGCCCACACCGGCCTGCACCCAGTCGACCTGGACGTCCTTGTGGGTCTTGTTGAACTGGGCCACGACCTGCTTGAACTGCGGGTACCAGGCCCACACCTTGATGTGCACGGGACCGCTCTGCGCGCCGCTGGAGCTACCGCCCCCGCCTCCGCAGGCTGCGAGGAGCACACCGGCGAGGGCGGCGGAGGCCGCCGCGACCGTGGTCCGGCGGAGGGAACGGAGCTGGGGCTTTCTGCTGGACGACATGAGCGATCTCCTGGGTGTGGTGCCCGAGGGCAGGACGGAGTACGGGAGGTGCGGGGGGTGCAGGGAGGTGCGCCGGGCATACGGAGGACCGGCGTGAAGAGGGTGAAGACGGTGAACGGGGCGAGGGCGTGCGGTTACGTCGGCCCGGGTGAAGGGCGGGCGCTTCGGGCGCGAAGCGCTCAGGGGGTTGCCCGCCTACGGATGCCGGCGGGCGGACGTCGGTCGACGCGGGAGGGTGGGCGTGCGTGACGTCGGTGAGGGTGAGAGGAGAGACGGCTCGATGATCAGCGCGGCGGGCGCGCCGGGCAACGGCTCAGACCGCGGTGAGTAAAGAGTGATGCCCGGTCAGGACGGGTGCGGCTCCCGGCCCGTGAGAGGTTGCTGGTCCCACTGCGGCTCCTACTGTTCATCCCCGTGATCGCTCTCGGGGATCCGGTCCGTGGCGCGGCTCCGTCACGGTCCCTGGGTACTTGATCCGACCGGATCAAGCCCTTCTGCTACGCTCTGCAGCGCTGCAAAAGTGTTAACCGAGAAGTTGCCGCGCTGCAAGAGGCACAGGGGACCTCTTGGAGAAAATTTCAGCGCTGAAACCGACATCCGGGATGAAGGTGGCATATGGCAAAGGGCGTCACACTCCGCGACGTCGCGGAGCTCGCCGGCGTCTCCAGCCGGACCGTGTCCAACGTGGTCAACGGCTACGCGCCCGTCGCCGAGGCCACCCGCCTCCGGGTTCAGCAGGCCGTGGACAAGCTCGGCTACCGGCCCAACGTCCTGGCCCGCAACCTCGCCGCAGGCCGCTCGGGCCAGATCGCGGTGGTGGTGCCGTACCTGGACACCCCGTACTTCGCCGAACTGCTGCAGGGCATCATCCGTGCGGCCCGCGTCCAGGGCTACAACGTCCTGATCGACCAGACGGACGGCGACGCCGAGCACGAGAAGCTGTTCCTCAGCCGCGGCTCCCAGCACCTGCTCTTCGACGGCGTCATCTTCAGCCCCCTCGGCCTCGCCCAGTCCGACCTGACCGAACGCGACCCGAGCCTGCCGCTCGTCGTGCTCGGCGAGCGGGTGAGCGACGGCGGTTTCGACCACGTCGGCATCGACGACGTAGCCGCCTCCCTGGAGGCGACCGAGCATCTGCTCGACCTCGGCCGGCGCCACGTCGCAGCGATCGGCGACCAGCCCTACCGCACCGGCGAGGCGGCCCAACTGCGCACCCGGGGCTACCGGTTGGCCCATGAGCGGGCCGGTCTGCCCGTCCGCGAGGAACTCGTCGTCTCCACCCCACGTTTCAACCGCGCCGACGGCGCGACGGCCATGGCCCACCTGCTCGACCTGGAGGAACCGCCCGACGCGGTCTTCTGCTACAGCGACCTGGTCGCCCTGGGCGCTTTGCACACCCTGGCCTCCCGCGGACTGCGCGTCCCCGAGGACGTCGCCGTCGTCGGTTACGACGACATCGAGGACGGTCGCTACTCCAATCCGTCCGTCACCACGGTCTCCCCGGACAAGAAGGTGATCGCGGAGACGGCGGTGGAACGACTGCTCAAGCGGATCGGCAGCTCGACCCCCGTCCCGGGCATGGAGATCCGGGCGCCGCACCGGCTGATTCCCAGAGCCAGCACCATCGGGCGACAGGCGGCGGCAGCTGACCGATCGTGAGCATGCGGGCGGATGCCCGGTGCTCGATCACCTCAGAGAGGAAATCTGCACAGGTCAGAGGCATAGCATCGCCCAGCGCCATCGCTTCCCAGTGGTGCAGTGCAGCTCCTGGAGGCAGCCAGGCGTGTGCCAGGTTGCCCACGCCCTAATGCCGGATCAACATCTGGGCCTGATGGGCCACTTCAGCCCAGGACAGCTGGCAGAGAGCCACCTTGTGCTTGCGCCGTACGTCGATACTGACATCGACCAGCGGGCTGCCTTCCAACGCGACGTCGTTCGACAGGGTGATGACGGCTCCCCTTCATACATAGGTGCGGATATAACCGGTGACACTATTGATATCCATGGAGGTGCGGTCGATGAGCCGAACCGTGATCGACCTCGACGATCAACTTGTCGCGGACGTGGCCAAGGCCCTCGGCACCAGTACCAAGAAGGAGACGGTGAACACCGCGCTGCGCGAAGTGCTGGAGAACCGGCGGCGCGCCCTGGCACTCACCCACCTGCGAGCGGCGGCCGACGAGGGCGCCTTCGACCTGGAGCTCTTCGAGGACAAGGGGAACTACCGCCGGTGAACGCCGCGCAATTCCTCATCGACACCAGCGCGCTCGCCCGCCTCCTGCGCGGCGACGCTGAGCAGTTCGGATGGGACCAGGCGGCGACCGCCGGGCTCATCGCCACCTGTCCCATCACCCCGAGCTGGAGTTCTTCTACAGCGCACGTTCCGCTGCGGACTGGGCACAGGGCATCGACGACATGCGCCTGCTCTTCGGAGGGGTGCCGGTCGACGACCGCGCCTGGCAGGTCCAGGAGATCCTCACCCAGCGCGGACAGCACCGCAGCGCCGGAGCCGTCGACCTCGTGGTGGCCGCCACGGCCGAGCTGCAGGGGCTGACTCTTCTGCACCGGGACCGGGACTTCGAGTGCATCGCCGCGGTCACCGGACAAGCGCTCCAGTGGTACGGCCCAGACGCCGGGAAATGAGCCGGGCCGCCTTCGCTGTTCCGAGGAGCTGTGCCGGAGGGCGTGTGCTCGCGCGAAGGCGCCCTCGAGCCGGACATCCCCACCAACCGAGCCAAGCTCAGAGCCCGTTCGCGCAAGGGCCCTGCCGGCCGTTCCATGAAGCCGTGCCCACAGCATGCCCGTCAGTGCGGACAACAGCAGTGCAATACGACCGACACAACCACCCCGGCGGGCAGCCATCTGCGCAGGTCAAAGCCGTAAGGCACACACAAGCGCCGTCGCTTCCCAAGCTGAGAGCGCGAGTTCGATTCTCGTCACCCGCTCCATAATGAAACCCCAGGTCGGTGGCCTGGGGTTTGTTTGTTGTCTGGATCAGCTCAGGGGTTTCGTGCTCTTCGCGCGCCCTAAGTCGAGGTCATGCCCGCACCTGAGACCCTTTGGGCACGAATCGCGGCACCCTCCGGCGAGATCGTCTCAAATGACGAGACACATTTCGACTGACCCGCGTCACGTATCGAGCAAATGGGGTTCAAGTCGCTTACGCAAAGGCCAGCTTGCAGGGTGGCGCACCACTGCTCGGCCTGAAGCAGGCAGATGCCCGCCTCCCTCGCCCGAACAGCAGCCAATTGCCTATGCCAATCACGCGAACCCAGCGCCCCGGCTCACGGCAGAAGACGTCGAGCCACTGACATGAAGAGTCTCCTTACCCGGCTGCAACGCCAGGCGATGCCGAGTCGGCCTCATCGAGATCGGCGTGCCGCTTCCACGGGTAGCTATCCCAACCTGCGTCCAGGATCAGGTTGCGGCCGAGGTTCTTTCACGTGTGGTGTGGCGTACGCGGGCATGGGTGCTCACGCGGACCCTTCTTGCGCCAGCGCGCGGCTGCTGATCGCCTCGGTGATGGCGTAGGCGGTCTGGACGAAGGACTCCGCCTGCTGCTCCGACAGATTCCGGGCGGAGGTCTCCTCCAGAGCCCGCCACATGGCTGCCAGGGGCTCGCGCATGGCACGGCCCTTGTCGGTGAGGTGGACGACCATGACGCGCCGATCGTGCTCGGCCGGCTCGCGGATGAGCAGGCCGGCGTCCTGCATGCGGCGTAGGGACTTGGAGACGGTTGAGTGGTCCAGGCCGACGCTTTCGAGCAGCTCGGACTGGGTCTGGCCGTCCCGGTCGAGGAGTTGCATCAGCAGCAGTTCCTGTCCGGGATGCAGGTCCATCTCGCGGAGCATGGCGGCGGCGCTGGCGCGGTGGGCGCGGGCGAGCTGGAAGATCGCGTAGCTCATCGGCCCCTCGCTGGCCGTGGTGGGGGTGCGGGGTGTGGGGGCGGGCATGGTTCGGTTCCTCAGACGGTGTAGGTGGGGTAGTCGGTGTAGCCGGCCACTCCGCCGCCGTAGAAGGTCGCCGGGTCGGGGGTGTTCAGCGGCGCGTCAGAGCGTAGCCGCTCGACCAGGTCCGGGTTGGCGAGCGCGAGGGCACCGACAGAGACGAGGTCGGCCGTGCCCTGGTCGATGTCCTTGGCGCGGGCGGGCAGGTCGGTGCCGGCCCGGTTGAGGATCAGCGTGGTCGGCCACTGCGTGCGCAGGGTGCCCAGCAGCTCCTCGTCGCCCGCGTGCATCACGTGGAGGTAGGCGAGGCCGAGCGGGCTGACGGCGCGTAGGAGCGCCGGATACAGCTCGGCGGTGTCGGACTCGGCGATGTCGTTGTAGGGGTTGCCGGGGGAGATGCGCAGGCCGGTGCGGTCGGCGCCGATCTCGTCGGCCACCGCGGCGGCGACCTCGACGGCGAAGCGGATGCGGCCCTCGATCGAGCCGCCGTAGCGGTCGGTGCGCTGGTTGGTGTTGTCGGACAGAAACTGGTGCACCAGGTAGCCGTTGGCGCCGTGGATCTCCACGCCGTCGGCGCCTGCCGCGACGGCGGCCGCTGCGGCGCGGCGGAAGTCCTCGACGGTCGCCGCGACCTCCTGCGTCGACAGAGCACGGGGTGTGGGCATCTCCTGGGGCCCGGACGCGGTGAACATCGCGCCCTGCGGCCGGATCGCCGAAGGGGCGACCGGCCGGCGGCCGTGGGGGGTGTTGTCGGGGTGAGCGATGCGTCCGGTATGCATCAGCTGGATGACGATCCGGCCGTCGGCCGCGTGCACGGCGTCGGTGACCTTGCGCCACCCGGCGATCTGCTCGTCGTTGTGGATGCCGGGGGTCAGGAGGTAGCCCTGCCCGTCGGCGGAGGGCTGGGTTCCCTCGGTGATGACGAGCGCGTGCGAGGCCCGCTGGGCGTAGTACTCGGCGTTCAGCTCGGTCGGTACGCCTTCAGGTGTGGAGCGGTCACGGGTCATGGGGGCCATGACCAGGCGGTGCGGCAGAGACATGCCGCCAAGAGTGGTCGGCGTCCACAGGGAATCCAGCATGAGGGGGTCCTTCGATAGGGCGGTGACCGGCCGGTCACCGAAAAGGCGGCGGGTGGTCGTGGGGAGGCGGTGGGAGGGCGTGCTCAGTCGACGGTCAGGACGAGCTTGCCCCGCACGTGCCCGGCGTCGCTGACCTGCTGGGCCGTGGCCGCCTGGTCGAGCGGGTAGGCGGTGACGGTGGTGACGAGCTTGCCGGCCGCGGCGTCCTGGGCCAGGGCGGCCAAGCGGGCGGTCGAGCGTTCCTGGGACCCCTGGGAGAAGGTGATGCCCAGCTGCCGTGCACCGAAGTCGGCGATGGTGACGATGCGCTCGGCACCGCCCCGCAGGGTGATGGAGTCCTCCAGGGCGCCCTTCCCGGCCAGATCGAACACCGCGTCCACGCCGTCGGGGGCCAGCGCCCGCACCCGCTCGACCAGGCCTTCGCCGTACACGGTCGCGGTGGCGCCGAGCGAGGTGAGGTAGTCCTGGTTGGAGGGGCCCGCGGTGGCAATCACGCGTGCTCCGCGGGCCGTGGCGAGCTGGACCGCCAGGGTTCCCACCGCTCCGGACGCGCCGTGCATCAGCACGGTCTCCGCTGCGACCACCTCCAGCAGGTTCAGGACCCGCTCGGCCGTCTCACTGGCCACCGGCAGCGCGACCGCGTGCTGCCAGTCGAGGCCGGCGGGCTTGGGGGCCACGGTGGTGGCCAGCGCGTACTGGGCGTACGAGCCGGTGTCCGACCAGCCCAGCGCCGACCTGCACGTCGCTCACGCCCTCACCCAGGGCGTCCACCACGCCGGCGAGCTCGCCACCGGGGACGGCGGGGAGGGTCGTCGGGCGGACGGCCTCCAGCATCCCGGCGCGAATCTTGCCGTCCAGCGCGTTCAGCCCGGCGGCCTTCACGCGGACCCGGACCTGGCCGGGGCCGGGCTGCGGGACCTCGATGTCCGCCTCGTGCAGCACATCCGGGCCGCCGAACTGGTCGAAAACGATTGCTTTCATGATGACTCCATTCCCTTCGGCCACCAAAAGCGTGGCTGGCCACATAATCAAGGTAACAGCAATCATGTGGCTAGCCAAGTAATGGCGAGACTGCCGGCTGCTCCGGTGAGGCCCATCCCGATGGTGGTCAGGGCGGGTAGGCGAGTGTGAGCTCACGGGGAGGTTGTCGACGCCGATGTGCGCCAGGCCGTCCGGGACTTCGATGCGCTGCGTGCGGCAGCTCGCCAGGACGGCGAGAGCGATCAGATGGTTGAAGGCGGCGACTGCTGTGACCGGGGTGGTGCCCCCGTCCATTCCGCGATGGCGCAGGCTGACGACCTGTGGCGCCGGCAGACCCAACTCACCGCAGGCCCCGGTGGCTCCCCGTAGGCGCGGCTGACAGAAGGGGCGCTCTCGGGGGTCGTCCAGCGCGGCGTAGCCGATGTGCCGGTGCCCGTACGCCGCGAGGAGCTCGATCTGCAGGCGTCCTGTGCCTTCCTGGCTCAGCCCGGTCAGGCGGACGCTGTCTGGTGCGAATACGCCATCGAGCAGAGGGACTTCCGCCTGATGCAGTGACTGCGCCTCGGCAGGTGGCAAGCTGCCGACGCGACGACCACCACCGCTGGACGTGCTGCATCTGTGACGGAACGTCGACCCCGATCTGGATCTCCGCCATGCACTGCTCCTCAGGTCAGTGGTCCCGGGGGTCAGGCCACCGCGTTCAACAGGTCGGCCAGCACGTCTGGGCGCTCAAGGGCGATGAAGTGGCCTGCCTTGGGGACCTGTGTGAAGTCGGCGGCCGGAAGCAGTTGCTTGTTGGCTTCCCGGTCCGAGGGGCGGGACCAGTCCTTTTCGCCGTAGACGAGGTGGATGGGCGCCTTGATCTCGGGGTAGCGCGGGCGGGCGGCGATGAGGCTGGGCAGGGCCTGGTACACGGCCCGGGCGACGGTCGGGTAGCCGGGACGGGCGCCCGACTGGAGGAGTTCGTCCACGTAGTCCTCGCGCAGTACGCGCTTGTCGCCGAGGCCGCCCTGAAGGATCTTGCGGAGGGCGGCCTTGGGCTCCACCCCGGCGATCACCGGGCCCACGCCCGGGGCGAGGACACCGCTGATCACCACACGGGCAAGGAGGCTGGACCGGGCGATGCCGCCGCGGAAGTCGTAGGTGTTCACCGCGACGACGCGCCGGACCCGCTCCGGCAGATCGGCCGCGGCGGTCAGGGCGAGCACCGCCCCCATGGACTCCCCCACCAACGTCACGTCGTGGAGGTCGAGTTCGGTCAGGAGCCGCTCGACGCCCGCGCGCATGGCCGGCTCGTCGTACGACGCCCCGGGCACGATCTCGGAGTAGCCCATCCCCGGCAGGTCGAGGGCATACACGGTGTACCGGTCCGCGATCAGCGGGATGAGGTGGCGGAAGTGCTCGGCCTGCGTGCGCACGGTGTGCAGCAGGACCACGGGAGCACCGGACCCCGCCTTGAGGTAGCGCAGGGTTCCCTCGCGGCCTTCAAGTCCCGCGCGCGGGGCGATGGTGTGGCTGGTGGTCCCTTGAATGTGAATCGTGGGACGTGACTCGTGGCTGGGCATCTCGCCGACTCCTCGGGGTGTGAAGGGGGTTACTTCGCCAGTTGGGGGTACAGGCCGGCCAGGTCGCCGGCCAGGCCCGCCTTGACCTGCCGCGAGATGTCGTCGGCGAGCACCTCGTACGCGCCCGTCTCGATGCCGTCGAGGGCGAGTGCGGCGACGTCACGAGGGTCGGACTTGGGTGCGTCGACGTCCGCCGCCAGGTCCGTGTCGACGTAGCCGACGTGCAGTCCGGTGACGGCGATGGCGCGCGGCTGAAGCTCCAGGCGCAGAGAGTTGGTCTGCGACCACAGGGCCGCCTTGGAGGCGCTGTAGGAGCCGCCGAGGGCCAGCCAGGAGAGCACGGAGTGCACGTTCAGGATGTGGCCGCCGCCGTTGCGCTCGATGACCGGCACGAAGGCGCGGGTGAGAAGCAGCGGACCGTAGAAGTTGGTCTCGAACTCCCGGCGTACGTCGTCGACCGGGGAATCGAGGAATGACGCGCCGACCGAGGCACCGGCGTTGTTGATCAGCACGGTCACGTCTTGCGCCTGCGCGGCGGCGGCCGCCACGGAGGCAAGGTCGGTGACCTCCAGCGCCACCGGGACCGCGTCGGGGTGCGTCACACTGCGCGGATCGCGGGCCGTGGCGTAGACCTTGCCGGCGCCGCGCACATACAGCTCCTCCACCAGCGCCTTGCCTATGCCCCGGCTGCCGCCGGTGACGAACACGTTCGCGCCCTTCAAAACAGTCATGACTGCCTCCACAGAATGAGAAACCGATCGGTTTCCAGTACAGTAAACCGATCGGTTTCCAGGCGCAAGCCCGGCAGGGCCCCCGGCTTCACCGGGGCGTTCCGTACCCGTGGATCCCTGGGATGACGAGTTCTCCACCTGTCTGTCCGGCCTGGTCGATGTCGGCGTCGTCCAAGCCGAGTTGGAGCTTGAGGTCGAGTTTCCCGACCGTGTCGTAGAGCCACTCCGGGACGGTGTCGGGCGTGAGGTGAAGGCGGAGGACTGGGGGCAGGGGGACGCCTTCGACGCCGGAGAGGGTGCCCGTCAGGCTCTCGACGTACATCGTGATGCGGTCGCCTCGCAGCGTGGACGTCGAGCCGGGCGCTCCGTCGATGTACTGGATCTGCGGGCCGACGGGTACGGCCATCTGCAGGTCGCGGATCGTCACGGCCGCCGCGGAGAACTTGAGCACCCGCTTGGGCCCGGCGGCCGTGTCCACGATCACCACGCCACCAAAGACGAGGTCGCGCAGTTCGAGGCGGCTTCCCTTCATGTTCCAGGACTCGGCGGCGAATCGACCGGCGCTCGTGTCCTCGGGAGCCTTGACGTCGCTGATGTCACAGGTGCGGGAGGTCCCTGTGGTGGACGCTGGTCGGGACGACGGCTCAGTGGTCCGATGGCCGGGGGTGGGTGACGCGTGAGGTGCGGCCGGCGGCGCGTCGGATGGTTCCGCGGTCGTCGGCGTCGGCGTCGGAGCGGCCAGGCTCGATGAGGGACTCGTGTCGGGTGCCGGACTCTGCTGCTCGGTGTCGCCATGGAGGAGGGAACCGAGGACGTCCGCGAGGCCGGTGGTGGCGGCGGTCGCGCTCGGTGAGGCCGTCGGAGCCGGGTCCAGGCTCGTTTCCTCGTCAGCCACGTGCCTGACAGCCTTCTTCCGCGCCGAGGCCGAACAGGGCGGGGCGAGCGACCCGGACCTGCTGGCCCGGCAGCTGATCCCGGTCTTCGACGGCGCCGGCGCCCGTGCGGGAACCAAAGCCGACACGCCGACTGGGCTCGTCGCTCCCACTGTGACCGTCCTGCTCGATGCTGCGGACATGCGCTGACGCATCGCGTTTTACGAGCAGCTGCGGCGACCGATGTGCGCGGCGAGTCGCGGCCGGCCTCCGGCGACCCGAGCAACACCCTTACCCCCTGCCATCCGAGGGGAGTCAGGTAGCCGCAAGAGTGTCGATGAGCATGCCGTGAGCCAGGAAGGGTCGTGGCCTCATTGACATCAGCCCCCAGCGGCAGTGCACGGCCTCACAAACATCCAGCGGCCCGGACCGACTCACGGGGCTGAGCTCTGATCGCCGGTGATCGATCGCCAACGTCCGCGAGGAACTTGATCGACAGTCCGAAGGAGAGGCTCACCGCCTGGGCTTACACGCGGAAACCGATCGGTTTACAGTGGCGAAACTGATCGGTTTCTCGCCCTGGAGGCGAGTATCGCACCCGAATCACGAGGAGCACGGATGACTGCCGCGCGCGACGCCGAGGGGCAACCGACTACCCCGGCCCCCAGGCTTCCGGCGAAGCTGGCCGCCCACCCGTCGGTTCAAGCTGTACTCGCCCGGCGCAGGACCGGTGGCGGGGCGCACACGCTGCCACCACCCCCTTCGAGGCACTGCCCGGCTTCTACCGCTTCCTCGCGGAGTTCGAGCCCCTGCGGCAGATCACCGGCGGGATCCGCTCGATCCTCTACTACGACGCCCAGGGCGACGCGGGTCTGACGCGGGGCTGGGTCATGATGACGGCCGGACTCGTGGCGGCTGCACTGTTCGGCTTCGGCGTACTGGGGTGGTACGACCGCAAGGGACTGCACCGCATCCCGACGGAGACGAAGCCCGAGAAGACCGCCGTCCCGGCGTAACGGCAGGTCACCCTGGACGGGTCATTACTCGGAGTGGCCCCGGTGTGTGTCGCCCTGCCGGGGACGACGGGCGCGCACACCATCACGGCTCGGCGGCGGCCCTTCCCCCAGGCCGTCGCCGAGCCTCTCCCCCGGGACCCCCTGGAAACCGATCGGTTTTTATTTCGTCCGCTTCGGGTTAACCTCGCGGTATGACCACCGAAGTGAAACTGTGCCCCAGGGAGCGGCTGCTGGAGGCGGCGGCCACGCTCACCTACCGAGACGGCGTCAGCATCGGCGTCGAGGCGCTGTGCAAGGCGGCGGGGGTGTCGAAGCGCTCCATGTACCAGTTGTTCGAGAGCAAGGACGAACTCCTGGCAGCAAGCCTCAAGGAGCGCGCCTCCGCCTACGTGGCGACTCTCCTGCCTGCGGCGGACGACGGCTCCCCCCGCGAGCGGATCCTGCACGTCTTCGCGCAGGTGGAATCACAGGCCGGTGCCCCCGAGTTCCGCGGCTGCCGGTACCTGGCCGTGCAGGTCGAACTCAAGGACCAGAGTCACCCCGCGAGCCGGGTCGCCCATCAGGTCAAGGCGAACCTGACCGGCTTCTTCCGTGCCGAGGCCGAACAGGGCGGGGCGGGCGATCCCGATCTGCTGGCCCGGCAGCTCAGCCTGGTCTTCGACGGAGCCAGCGCCCGCGCGGGAATTCAGGCCGACAACCTGAAAGGGCTCATCGCCCCCACGGTGACCACCTTGCTCGACGCGGCAGGCGTGCGCTGACGCGTCGCCCGCACAGAAGACTCCCTCACGTCCCGGCGCTCGCGGGAAGCCCGATGGCCGTAAGCGTGTTGCCGAGCATGCCGCAGGCAAGGAAGCTTGCGGTCTTGTCGGCATCGGCGCCCAGCGACAGGTGCACGGTTTCCCAGATATTCATCCAGCCGGCTCGGACGACCTCGCCGATCAGGCCATCGCCCTGAGCCTCGGCGGCCGCCACGGCGGCATATCCCTGCATCTGCATCAGGAGCGTCTCGGGTCGCGTCGAGATCAGCTGCGCGTAAGCGTTCGTCATGGCTTGAAGAACCCGCTCGCCGCCCTCCGCCCCGTCGGCCGCCGTCTCGAAAGCCAGGCGGGTGTCGTCCATGCTCCGCACCAGAGCGGCGACGAAGATCGCCTTCTTGTCCGGGAAGAGGCGGAAGAGATACGGCTGCGTGACGCCGGCCCGCTTGGCGATCGCCGCGGTGGAGGTGCCGTGGTAGCCGGCGATCGCGAACTCGGTGATCGCCGCGCGGGTGACGCTCTCACGCCTCTCCAGCGCACTGATCCTGCCCATGGCGACATTCTCCCTGCTTGAACTTGCACGCGGAAACCGATCAGTTTACCGTAGAGGAAACCGATCGGTTTCGAGTGAGCGCGGGAGTCCATGATGACGACAGATCAGCCGGTGGCACTCGTGACGGGTGCGTCATCCGGCATCGGGAAGGAAACCGCGCTCGCCCTGGTCGCAGCCGGATTCAACGTGGGCGGCACAAGCCGTGACACCTCACGCGTCACCCCGCTCGACGGCGTGACGTTCCTCGGACTCGACGTCGCCAGTGACACCTCGGTCGCCGCCACGGTCCAGGAGGTGAGCGAGCGGTTCGGGCGGATCGACGTCCTGGTCAACAACGCCGGCGTCGGCTCGATGGGTGCGGCGGAGGAGACCTCCGTCGAGCAGGCCCAGTCCGTCTTCGACACCAACGTCTTCGGGGTCATGCGCATGGTGAACGAGGTCCTGCCGCACATGCGCACTCAGCAACGCGGGCGCATCATCAACATCTCGTCCGTGCTCGGGTTCCTGCCCCAGCCCTACATGGCCGCCTACGCCGCCTCCAAGCACGCGATCGAGGGCTACACCGAGTCCCTGGACCACGAGATCCGTGACCACGGCGTCCGGGCTCTCATCATCGAACCCGCCTACACCAGAACCGGATTCGAGGCCAACAGCGCGAAGCCCGACACTCCCCTGCACGCCTACGCGAAGCAGCGGCAGACCGTCGACCGTGTCATGGCGGAGGCCGTCAGGGACGGCGACGCCCCCGCCGTCGTCGCCAAGGCGATCGTCACGGCAGCGACCGACCCGAAGCCGAAGCCGCGCTACACCGCCGGCCCCCTGGCCGGACGCGCACGCGTACTGCGCCGTCTCGCTCCCGCCGGGGTCTTCGACAAGCAGATCCGCAAGATGAACCAGCTGGCCGGCTGACGCGCAGGCGCCGCCTGGGCTTTCCGGACAGCCGCCCCACCTCCACCAGACAGAGGACCCCTTGAGGCCAGAGCGCAATCCCATCCTGATCACCGGTGCCGCCGGCGAAATCGGTGGTGTGAGCCGGACGATGGTCGACATGCTGCGTGAACAAGGGCACCCGGTACGGGCGTTCGTGCGCCAGGACGACGAACGCGCGCATGCGCTCCGCAGGGCCGGGACCGAGGTCTTCGTCGGTGACCTGCTGACCGTCGCCGAGGTGACCGCCGCGCTGAAGGGGGTGCGGCGCATCTACTTCAGCATGAGCCTGTCGCCGTACTACACCGACGCCGTGAGCCTGATGGCCGCGGCGGCGCGGGCCCAGGGCGACATCGAGGTCTTCGTCAACATCTCCGAGTACGAGCAGTCGTTCATGACGTTCGAGAAGATGACCGCACCGGAGGAAGAACGGCGCGCGTGGCTCGGCGGACTCTTCGCCAACTGGTCGCCGCAGCAGCGGGCCCATTGGGTCGCCGAGCAGGTGCTGGACTGGTCCGGCCTCCCGACCGTCAACATCCGCGGAGCTATGTTCGTCGAGAACCCCCTGATGACCTGGCTGGCCCTGGAGCCGCTGAGCAGAGGTGAACTGCGCCTGCCCTTCGGTGACCACCGGCTCGCACCCATCGCGGGCTACGACGTGGCCGAACTGTGCGTGAAGATCCTGACCGACCCGGCGCCGCACATCTCGAAGTCCTACGACCTCAACGGCCCGGAGCTGAAGGACATGCACGGATTCGCGGAGGACTACGCGGCCGTGCTGGGACGCCCGGTCGTCTACGTCCCCGAAGACATCGAAACCTGGAACGCCACCTACGTCGACACCGCCCTGTCCGCGCTCCCACACACCGCGGAGCACCTGAAGACCCTGACCCGGTTGATGGGCGGCGGCGGGTACCGCGGCACCACCGACCAACTGGAGACCCTGCTCGGACGCCCGCCGAAGACCGTGCGCTGGGCGTTGGAGAACCACCCACGCATCCAGAAGCTGGCGGCTGCCTGAGCCGCCGAGAGGCCCGGAGCGGGAGATGGACACCACGCCGGAGCCCATAGGCCGAAGACGAGTCCATGTGCACTCGCAAGGACTCCGCGTGGTCCGCCTCGGCACCGGCAGACTGCGTGTAGAAAGCGGGCCACTTCAGCCCGACACCTGCCCGTCCTGGAGCGCCGTGCCCATAGCGTGCCCTTAAGGACGGACAACCACGGTCAACAACGGGGCCACCAAGCCCCCACACCAGCAGCGACTGAACGCATCTGCGCTGGTCAGACGGTGCGAGGCTCTGCAAGCGCCGTCGCTTCCCAAGCTGAGAGCGCGAGTTCGATTCTCGTCAACCGCTCTATACGCCCCCAGGTCATAGACCCGAGGGGCTTTTCTGTCTACTGGCGCCGTGTCCTCCACGTGCATGAGCGCGACGGCAGCCCAGCCGTGAGGTCAGGACCCGCCCTTCGCCGGAGCCGCACCGCACGTTACGAGCTTGCCTGCGACGGCTACGCGGTCTTGGGGAAGTGGGGTGCGTTCCCGCGCCCGCCGCGGCAGCGGCCTGTGTCGCAGCCGGTGCGTGCTCTGGGGGTCCCCCGGCCGGAGGCTGGGGGATTGCCGGGCAAAGGCCCTCGTACCGGACGTACTTGGGTCTTTGCCCGGTGCGGCGAAGGGGGTCCCCCGCCCGAGCCGTGCGAAGCCGGTTCGAGGGTGGGGCGCGTGCCGGGCGGCGTGGGGGCGTGCCTCACTTCCCCAAGACCGCTTAGAAGGCCTGACGAACCGTAAGTTTCGGATGGTCGATGTCGGGGAGCCAGTCACGCTGCGGCGTGTAGTCCAGCCAGCGTCGGCTACGGCCGGCCTCGGTGAAGCCTCGTAGCAAGGTGTCGAGCAAGGGATGGCGGGAGGACTCGCGCCAGGCCAGCGACCACGCGTACAGCGGTGTCGGCTCGACGAGCGGTATGCAGCGCAGGCGCGTGTGGTCCGGCAGCGGCGCGTCGGCGGGGAAGAGGGTGAAGCCGTCGGGCTCGGTGCGGAGGTGCTGCACAAGGTGGTCCAGGCCCAGATTGGGGCCATCGTGCCGCCGAGTGATCCGGAATTCGTCGGCGAAGCGGCGCAGGAAGTCCAGCCGACTCAGTTCGGCCGGGCACCACAACACGCTGTCGCGCAGGTCGGCCGGGCGCAGTGCGTGGGCGCCGGCCAGCGGGTGAGAGGGGCTGACCACCGCATCGACGGGTTCCAGCCGCACCAGCCGCTGGGTGAGTCCTGCGTCCCGGCCGTCGGGCAGTGGGTGCACCCGGCCGAATCCCAGATCCGTGTCTCCGCGCAGCAACGCCCCCGCGACTGACAACCAGTCACGTCCGGGGCTCGGCTCCCACCGCACCGGGCCGAGCTCCTGAACCGCGTCGGCAACAGTGCGCATCGGCGCGTACAGATGCCCCCATGTGTCGATCCGTACGACCGGACCGGCGCCCGTCACCGCCGCGATCGCGCGCTCGCCCGCCGCCAGCGCCTCACGCGCGGCCGGCAGGAACCGCTCCCCCGCCTCGCTCAGCCGGGTGCCGCCCCGGCGCTCGAACAACCGCACCGCCAGCAGCTTCTCCAGCCGCGCGATGCGCTTGGACAGCGCCTGCTGGCTGGTGTTCAGCTCGGCGGCGGCGCGCCCGAAGTGCAGCGTCCGGGCGGTCGCGACAAAAGCCCGGACCAGCGCGAGGTCGAGGTCCATGCTGCTGACCATATGCGACAACCCCAAGTTGTCGGCCAGGCAGCTTCGTTGTTGGCACAGCCGCCCCTCCACCCGGTCGGATGGTCCCAGAAGACACCACCGAGGACCACCGAGGAGATGACCACGATGAAGGCCTTCATACCGACCGGAGATCCCGCCGAGCCGGTCGTGCTCGCCGATGTCCCAGAGCCGACACCACGCCCCAACGAGGCTCTGGTGAAGGTCGAGGCGTTCTCGGTCAACCGGGGTGAGACGTTCAAGCTGGAAAAGCCCGCCTCCGGCGATCGCCCGGGCAAGGACATCGCGGGGCTGGTGGTGCAGTCGGCCGCCGACGGCAGCGGACCGTCCGGGGTCACCCGGGTGGTCGGCCACCCCATGGAAGGAGGCTGGGCAGAGTACGCGGCTGTGCCGACCGACGCGCTCGCCGAGCTGCCGGACACCGTCTCCGTGCTTCAGGGCGCGGCGCTGCCGCTGGCCGGGCTCACCGCCCTGCGGCTGCTGCGCGCTGCCGGACCGGTGCTGGGACGGCGGATCCTGCTGACCGGTGCCTCCGGAGGCGTGGGCCACTTCGTCACGGAACTCGCAGCCGCCGCCGGGGCCCAGGTCACCGCTGTGACCAGGAACGTCGATCGCGGCGCCCGGCTCACCGAACTCGGCGCCACCGAGATCGTCCAGAACGTCACCGCCGCCCAGGGCCCTTACGACATCGTGCTGGAGTCGACCGGCGGAGAGACTCTCTCCCTCGCACTTGCGCGGCTCGCCAGGCGCGGCACGCTGATCTGGTTCGGGCAGGCCAGCCGCACACCGGCAACGCTCGACTTCTTCGACTTCTTCAGCGGACCCGAATCGGCTGTCGTCCGCCATTTCCACTACCTCGACGCGGACAGCCGCCTCGACGACGACCTGGCGGCGCTCGTCCGGCTGACCGCCGAAGGCCGCCTGCACCCCGAGATCGGCCGCGTCACGGACTGGGCCGACACCGCGACCGCCCTCACCGACCTGCGCGACCGCCGCATCCGCGGCAAGGCCGTCCTCACCCTTTCCTGATCCACGCCCAGACGACCGGACGCAAGAACAACCGAAGGAGCACACCCATGACCACCAGCGACCCCAGGGCCGTCGTCATCCGCTACGTCGAGGCCGTCCGCGACGGCGACGCCGACGTCATCCACGACAGCTTTTCCGACGACGCGACCTGGCACTACCCGGGCGACCTGCCCATCTCCAAGGTGTGGCACGGCCGCGACGAGATCATCAACGAGTTCCTCGGCAGCATGGGACCGGTCCTGGTCCCCGGCACCATGGAGATCGAACTGGTCAGCACGATCGCCGAGGGCGACCGCGTGGTGGCCGAATGGACCTCCAAGGCCACGACCGTGTACGGCGGCACCTACGACAATCGCTGCATCGGCATCTACACGGTGCGCGACGGCAAGATCGCCTCCGTCATCGAATACGCCGACACCAGGCACGTGGCCGCAGCCCTCTTCCCGGGCGCCGACGCCCACCGTCCCGCCGGCACCGAGTGAGCCGCACGGCCGGCACCGCCGACGTCCGTGTCTCGTGTGGTTCGAAATCCGTGCCCACTGCGTGCCCGTAAAAGCGGACAACCACGGTCAACAGCGGTGTGATCGGGCGCACGCAAAGGCTTCGGCACGAAGAATCCACACAGGTCAGCACCCATGTGGCCGCCCAAGCGCCGTCGCTTCCCAAGCTGAGAGTGCGAGTTCGATTCTCGTCACCCGCTCTTCTTGAAGCCCCAGGTCAGTGGCCTGGGGCTGGGGTCTTGCCGAGGGTTGTCCGGCGGTTTTCAGCACGCCAGGCGCACGAATATCGGGCACGTGGGGGCACGAGAGCGAGCGGTGGCCGCACACCTCATGCTCCCAGCATCGAAATGCGGCATTGACCTGCGGCTTCACGGTTCGCCTCGCAAGCTCCTCGCTCCGGAAGACCTCAGCTTGTCGTTCCCTCGGCAAGTCTGACGGGTGTCGTGTGCGCAGTGGAGGCGATGGTTGCCGAAGTCCTTGACGGCGGCCGGGACTTCAATGCCGGAAGCCTCGTCACAGTGGAAGGGTGCCCGGTCGCAGCCGGGGCCGCTCGGTGGCGATCCAAGTGAGCGGGCTCGCCCCGCAACGGGCCGCTCATCGGCCCGATCGGGCGGTGCGTGCGGCCGGGCGGTGGCGGAAGGCCGAGCGGGTCAGCAGCCAGGCCCAGGTGGCCACCAGCAGCGGCCGGATGTGTTCGGCGGCGCAGTGGGTGGCGCCCGGCACGATCCATACCGTGGTGTTCGGGAGGGTGGCCAGGCGGGTGGTGTCGCCGCGCGGGATGAACTGGTCGTGCGCTCCGTTCGCGGCCAGCAGGGGTACGTCGTTGTCCGCGGCGGAGTCCAGCAGTCCCTGTCGGCGCAGCGAGAACTCGGCCAGCATGACGTCGGTTCGGGGCGCCTCGGGGAGGGTGGCCAGGCCCAGGGCGTTGCCCAGGATGCCCGGCATGCCATATGGGAGGGCGAGCACGTCGATCGGCTCCTCCGGCTCGGCCGCGCCGGTCGGGCCGCCGATGTCGACCGCCGCGTCGACCACGCCCCGCAGGGCCAGTTTGACCGCCCAGTGGCCGCCGAAACTCAAGCCCAGGTAGGCCACGGGTTCGCCGGGGCGCCAGCGCCGTATCTCACCGACGAGCGCGGTGAGGAGGCGGTCGCCGTCCGGGGTGAGGGGGCCCGGTGCCTCGCCGGTGCCGGGCATGTCGACGCAGACCACGAGCAGGCCGGTCGCCAGCGCCGTCGCCACCGCCATGCGGTGCAGCTCGACCTTCCAGGTGTCGACCCCGCCCGAGAGCACAAGCACGCCGGGGCGGCGCCGGTGGCGGCGGGCCATGAGGTGGACGGGGAAGGGGACCGTGCCGCCGTCCAGGGGCAGCTCCACGGTCCCGCGCGCGAAGCGCACCGGGAGGCGGCGGCCGGCGGTCGCCCGTGCGTAGGCGGCGCGCTGACGCTCGTACGCCTCGTGCCGTTCGGGGGTGGCCAGGGCCGGGAAGCGGGCAGCGCCCCAGAGTTGGGCCGCGCGCAGCCACTCCCCGGCGGTCTCCGCCTCCTCGGCCAGCTGCGCCCAGACCGGCACCCAGCCACGCGGGCCCGTTTCCCACATGTCGGTGATACCGGCCCGCGCCCTGGCGACGGTCCGGGCGGGAATGCCCCAGGCAGCGAACTGGCGGGAGCGTTCGTCGAAGAGCTCGGCGGGAGCGATGTCGAAGGTGAGCACCGCCCTAGAGTGGGCGCGATCCCCGGGCTCCACAACTCGCATTGGACAGTCTGTGCCCCCACCCGCCACACCCCGCAAAAGGCCACGTCAGGAGCGGTCTCAGGAGACCTACGACGCCATCGTGGAGGCCGCTGCTCAGCTTTTCGAACGGGACGGCTACGCCAGGGCGACGACGAACCGGATCGCCGAGCGCGCCGGGGTGTCCATCGGGTCCCTCTACCAGTACTTCCCGAACAAGGACGCGCTGCTGTACGCCATCGGAGAACAGCACGTACGGCACCTGCAGGCCGAACTCGCCCATGTCGCGGGGGAGTTGCGCCGATACCTGCCTCCGCTCCCCGCATGTGTGCACGCGCTGGTGCAAGCCCTGGCCGACCTGCACCTGGCCCGCCCCCGGATGCACCGGCTGCTGTACGACCAGGCCCCGCGGCCGGCGGAGGCCGCCGCCCAACTGCGCGAGGTGCAAAGGGACATCGCCGCCGAGGTCGAGTTCCACCTGCGCCGGCTGGGAGTGGGCGGCCCCGACCCGGACCTCACGGCGATCCTTCTGGTGCAGGGCGTGGAGGCGCAGCTGCACGGGGCACTGCTCGACCCGCAGCCGGGGCACCCGATCGAGGAGGTGATTCGGACAGTGGAGGCGCTGTGTCTGAAGGCCCTCACACCGTGACGCCCCCTGGGAGCACACGCACTCGCCCCGCTCCTTCTTGTGTACTCATTGAGATGTCAGTGAGCCGGGCAGGCGGGCCCGTTGCCCCTGGTCACCGCAGCAGCCCATGCCACGGTGAGCCCCTGGCCGGGAACGGTGCCGGCCCCACTCGACGGCCCCGGGGGCGGCGCTCACCTGGCTGGACACACACCGCAATGGCCTGATGGGCGCCGTACGGCACTCGGCCCGGGTCGGCCAAGCGGGTCGGGCGAAGTACCCTGCGGTTCGGCAGCGCCCCGAAGGGGCGCGGGGCAGCATCCATCTGCGGCTTCGCCGCGGGGCGCGACCAGCCACGATGGCGCCGCAGACGACCGACGGCACATCGCGGCACATCCAGCGGAGCGCTTAGCACTCCTCGTGCCGGCGTCTGACGGATCTCATGTGGCCCCTTTGCCTCCGATCACGTCCGTCCGAGATGTGGATCGAGGCGCACCGGCTCGGTCTCGAAGCGGCGCGCGGGAGCGGATCGAGGCAGGGTGAGGGCCGCGTGCTCACCTCCGGCGCGATCGGCTTGCGCAACGCCGGCCGGTATCCGGAGGCGGCCGACTGGTACCAGCACGCGCTGGAGCCGGCCACAGCCGACGACGTACGCCAACAGGCGCAAGCCGTAAGCGGATTGGGACACGTGAGTCTCCTGGCCCACCGGCTCGACGATCACTGCTGTGGACGTCACCCCCCACGCGACGAACGAGACCTCGCTCGCTTTGCAGAGGCGCTTTGCCGAAGCGGTCCCGGCGCTCGTGGTCGGCAAGAACATCGACGACGTGAATCTCGACCGCGTGGCGGGGAACAGCCACACGCCCGCCGGATTCAACGACGCGCTCGAAAAGATCAAGGCCGAAGCCTCCGGGTGAGACCCCGAAACCCGGCACCGCTTGGGGTCCACCCTGCGGTGGGGTCGGCGACACCTGGAGCCCCTGCCGCCACGGCGAAGGCCCGGGGCGGCCTGCGTTCGGCCGCCCCGAGTGCCCTTACGCTTCGGGGATCGCCATGCCGAACGCCTCAAGGGTGATGCTGTCCGGCTCGGGGCCACCCCGCACGCCGGTATTCAGCGCGTCGATCGCGGCAAGCTGCTCCGTGGTGAGCTCGAAGTCGAAGACGTCGAAGTTCTCGGCAATGCGCGCGGGCTTGGTCGACTTCGGGATCACCGAGCGGCCCTGCTGCAGGTGCCAGCGCAGCATCACCTGCGCGGCCGACTTGCCGTGGCTGCGCGCGATGTCGAGCAGCGTCGGGTCGTCGAAGGTGCTCTTCTCGCCGCCGCGGTAGGAGGTGATGCCTCCGATGGGCGACCAGGCCTGCGTCACGATGCCGTTCTGGGCATGCACCCGCTGCAGCCGCATTCAAGGATCCGCAGGAAGCGTGGGTGGCCACCGGGGCGATCGCCTTCAGCTTCCTGTACGACACGGCGACGGTCGGGGCGAAGACGCCGCTCACCCCGCGCGACCTGGTCGACCCGAAGTGGAAGGGCAGGATCGCCTCGGCCTACCCCCACGACGACGACGCGGTCCTCTACCTCTTCACGCTGTACGCCCGCACGTACGGCTGGGACTGGGTGGCCAGGTTCGCGGTGCAGGACGTGCAGTTCGCGCGGGGCAGCAACTCGCCGGGCGACGCTGTCCTCGGCGGCCAGAAGACGATCGGCGTCGGCACCGCCGGGTCCGCCGTCAGCTCCTCCCCGGTCACGTTCGCCATCGGCGCCGGCCACCCCTTCATGGGCTGGGGCCAGCGCACGGCGATCCTCAAGCAGGCCAGGAACTCCACGGCCGCCAAACTCTTCCTCAACTGGCAGTTGTCGAAGGAGATGCAGAGCGGCTCCTTCAACGGCTGGTCCGTCCGCACCGACGTCACCCCGCCGTCGGGTCTGAAGCGGCTCTGGGAGTACCCGAACGCCCACGTGGACGGCTTCCCCCGCTTCATGGCCGACCGCGCCGGGGTCGAACGCTGGAAGCAGACCTTCGCCCTGTACTTCGGCGAGGTCAAGGGCGACCCGACACCCGGCTGGCTCGGACTGCATCCGGGGGCGTAGAGGCTGATGTCCATGGTCGCCCCGGCCCTCCAAGGCATGATCGGTACGCTGCTACCGGGACGACCAGAGGGGCGGCGCGACCGTGGGCGAGCAGGCGGAGATCACGACGGCGAAACAGGCTGCGGATCACGAACTCATCCTGGCGTTCGGCCGCCTGCAGGGCGCGGCCAACCGGCTGGAGTACATCCTCGGCCGGGCGCTCGAGGTGGAGTGCGGCATCAGCCACTTGATGTTCGAGGTGCTGCTGATCCTCGGCCGGGCGGGCGAGCCGGGACTCTCCATGCGGGCCGTCGCCCAGGAACAGGTCCTGACGACGGGCGGCGCCACCCGACTGGTGGACCGCATGGAGGCGGCAGGGCTGGTCGAACGGGCGGAGGACCCCGACGACCGACGCGGTCGGCTGGTGCGGCTGACCGCACAGGGCGAGGAGACGGTCGTACGCGCGTCGCTGGTCCACCTGGAGAACATCAAGCGGTACCTCGTGGACCCCCTGCCCGCGGGCGACCGGAAGCGGTTCGCGGAGGATCTCCGCATCCTCAGCCACACAGCCCGGGATCTGCTGCCACGCCTGCCCTGACCTGCGGACCAGCGGGGACGCTGATGCAATGACCTCAGCCGCGCCCATGTGACCCAGGCCACAAGCATCAGGAAATATCTGACGCGTCAGTTACTGTTTTGTCAGATGAACCGCTCGCAACCGGCGGGCGCCGCCCCTCTCCCGAGGTTCTCGATGAAGCTCGTCTACGTCTTCGATGCCTACTGCGGCTGGTCGCACGGGTTCTCCGGAACCCTGAACGAGGTCGTCTCCCTCCATCCCGAGCTGCCGGTCGAGGTCGTCTCCGGCGGCCTGTTCACCGGGTCACGCCGGGTACCGATCCGCGAGTTCGGATATGTCCAGGGCGCGAACGCCAAGATCGCCGAGCTGACCGGTGCCGAGTTCGGCGAGGCGTACGAGCGGCTGATCGCCGATGGCTCGTTCGTGATGGACTCGGAGGCCGCCGCGCGTGGTGTCGCCGCCCTGCGCCAGGCAGCCCCGACCCGTGCGGCGGAACTGGCCGTTGCCCTGCAGCAGGCCTTCTACGTCGACGGCCTGAGCCTCTCCGACTCCGTGACCTACCGGAAGGTCGCCGAGGAGGCCGGCCTGGACGCCGACGCCGTGGTCGCCGCCTTCGAAGGGTCCCAGGTGCGGGTGGCGGCGGGCGCCGACTTCCACCGGTCCGCCTCGCTGGGTGTCACCGGCTTCCCCACGCTGCTGGCCGTCGACGGCGACTCGGTCACCCCCGTGGCTCATGGCCATGCCACCGCCGACGAGGTCGACCGACGGCTGGCGACTCTTCGTACCCGCTGAACCTCCCCCGTCCCCACCACCCTTCTCCCCTCTTCCCGCAAGGAGTCATCCATGAGCACCCTGACCTTCAAGGTCCTCGACCTGGACTTCCCGGCCGGCAGCAAGAACAAGACCGCCACCCTCGTCACCGGCGAGAACGAGGCACTGCTGGTCGATGCCGGCTTCACCCGCGCCGACGGCCACCGCCTGGCCGCCGAGATCCTCGACTCGGGCAAGCTGCTGACCACCGTCTTCGTCAGCCACGCCGACCCCGACTTCTACTTCGGCGCCGAGGTCCTCGCCGACGCCTTCCCGGACGCGACGTTCGTCGCCACCCCGATCGTCATCGAGCACATCCAGCACTCCTACGAGGGCAAGCTCAAGGCATGGGCCGCGCTCGGCCCGAACCTGCCGACCCGTCTGGTCGACCTCACCCCGCTCACCGGTGACCTCACCCTGGAGGGCCACCGCTTCGAGCTCAAGGGCGGCCCGGCCGGCCTGCCCGACCGCCACTACCTGTGGCAGGCCGAGCACCGCGCCCTCCTCGGTGGCGTCCTGCTCTTCCAGCGGGAGCACGTCTGGGTCGCCGACACCCCCACCCCCGGCGACCGCGCCTCCTGGATCGACCTGCTGGACGAAATGGCCGCGCTCCAGCCGGAGTTGGTCGTGCCCGGCCACCGTCTGCCCGACACCCCGGCGGACGCCTCCGCCATCGCCGCCACCCGCGACTACCTCCTCGCGTTCGAGGAGGAGCTCGGCAAGGCCGCCGACGGTGCCGCGCTGACCGAGGCGCTCGTCAAGCGCTACCCCGAC
Source organism: Streptomyces sp. NPDC001401 (assembly GCF_042895385.1). Taxonomy (NCBI): domain Bacteria; kingdom Bacillati; phylum Actinomycetota; class Actinomycetes; order Kitasatosporales; family Streptomycetaceae; genus Streptomyces; species Streptomyces sp. NPDC001401. Next base: position 378,056 of record NZ_JBIAWI010000006.1, on the reverse strand, counting down.
AACGGCATGCTGATCGCCGCCCAGATCGGTGCGAAGGTCGCCAAGGGCGAGATGAAGTGGGGCTGACCATGGCCGAGTTCGCGATCTCCACCGCCCCCGCTGACGTCGTACGGCGTCAGTACCTGGCCTCCGCGGCCGGTGATCTGGAAGCCCTGCGGGCCACTCTCGCCCCGGACGTGGAGTGGACGGAGATGGCCGGCTTCCCGCTCGCCGGCACCTACCGCACCCCCGACGGGGTGACCTCCAACGTCATGGAGAAGCTCGGCCAGGACTGGGACCGCTGGGCCGCCCACGACGACACCTACGTCGTCGACGGCGAGAACGTCGTCGTCCTCGCCCGCTACACCGCCGTCAACAAGGCCACCGGTAAGCCGATCGACGTCCGCGTCGCCCACCACTTCGTCGTACGCGGCGGACTCATCGTGCGCTTCGAGCAGTTCGTCGACACGGCGCTCGTGCGGGAGGCCATGGCCGACTGAGCGGTTCCGGTTCCGGCGGCGGTGCAACTCCCCGCCGCCGGAACCCCATCATGGGGCGGTCAATCCAGGTACGGGAGCCATCGTGCTGCTGGTCGGTGACCAGATCGGCCACGGTGGTCTCGGCTGGGTTTCAGCCGACGCAGGGCGACGGTGCCGTTCCCAGTGCCGGGCGCCAAGGAAGCGCACCCTCGCCAACAGCGCATCGTCAACATCATGAACAGCCTTCCCGTCTGCCTCCGCCCGTCCATCGTCGGCCCACCGGGCGTGACCCTTGCCTGCTCATCCGGACGGTGCACCAGCAGTTCGACCGAGAGCAGCAATGCAACAGGCGGCCACCCGGCCACCGACACCGGCTTCCATTTCAATGCCGGCGCTGCCGCGATGCTCAGCCCCAGGCCGTCACCGGCACGAACGAACTGTCCTGCCGGAACAGATCCGTCCCAGCCGTCGCGTCCACCCGCAGCTGGTAGTTGTAGTGCCGCAGGTAGTACCCGGGATAGTTGTACGACTCCCAGCGGATCGAGCCCGACGCCGTACCCGACCTCGCGATGAACGTCGCATCCTTCGCGAACGTCGACGTCCCGTCGTTCGCGTCGAACCGCCCCCGGAAGTCGTAGTGCCGCAGGTAATTACCGGACGCATCCCTGAAGGAGAAGCCGTTCGAGTCGGCCAGGCCCGCCACGACCGTGAAGGTGGACGCCGCCTTCTCCGCGCTCGTGCTGGAGCTGGTCACCACCGGGAGGTTGAGCAGCGAGGACTGCTCCTGCCAGTAACGCGTCGTGTAATTCGCCGACTGGAACGAGCGCGTGACGTTCTTCGCGAGGGTCGGGCCGCCCGACACCGTCTCCTTGATGACCGTGAAGTGGCGTGCCGTGCCGGAGATCGACGGGAGCGCCTTCGGAGTGGTCCACGTCGCGAAGGTGTCGTAGCTGTCGCTGTAGTAGTAGTTGCCGTCGCCGTAGCCGTCGAAGAAGATGCGCCAGCCGCCGTTGTCGAGCTGGATCACGGACGGGCCCTCGCGGTAGCTGCCCCAGCCCGCCCAGTCGCCGGTCCTGGTGATCGTGTAGGGGCCGGTGAGGCTCGACGCCGTGCCGTACTCGATGTACTTCGCCGTCTCGTTCTTCGTGAACGCGTGGTAGGTCGAGCCGATCTTCACTATGTACGTGTCAATGTGGTTGGAGCCGATGCCCGAGAGGGCGACCGGTGAACTCCAGGCAGTGAGCGCGGAGTTGGTGGCCTTCAGCAGATACGGCGTGAAGATCCACTCGTCGCTGGTCACCGAGCAGGACACGATGACGTTGACGCTGCCGTCGCTGTCCACGAACCACTCCGGCGCCCACGCCCGGGACAGGCTGGTGATCGGGACCGTGTAGTCGTACAGGAACGTCCAGTTGACGCGGTCGGAGCTGCGGGCGAAGCCGATGGTCGTGCTGACGTCCTGCCAGGTGTGCGTGGTGTAGGTGAGGTAGTAGTAGCCGTCCGTGTGCTTGAAGACGCTCGCGTCGCGGATTCTGTTGCTGGGCGGGGTGTAGGCCGAGGACTGGACGAGGCGGAAGTCGGTTGCGTCGTCGGACTGGTAGACGTTGACCGTGCCGTCGTTGCTGTTGAGGAACGGGACGATGGTGTAGCGGGTGGCGGAGCCGGCGGCCGGTGCCGCGGCCGATGCCGTGCCGAGCAGGCCGGGCAGTTCGCCCAGTACGAGCGCCGAGGCGGGCAGGGCGGCCATCGCGCGCAGGAGGGCGCGGCGGGACGGGGTGGGGGGTCGAGTGCTCACGTGCGGCTCCTTGGTCCAACCGAAAACCATGATGTCCGGAATATCGAACACAGTTCGGCAAGCCGGTCAGAAGGTAAAGGTGAGCCCTGTGTGCGTCAATGGTTTGAGCAGGGCTGGATGACACCTGTGTGACGGTTGTGTTCCTGTCGAATTGCCGCCGAAGGAAGGGATGTTCGAGATTCCGTACCGTGGTGGCCCGCCGGACGTTACCGTTCAGTAGACAATGCCGTCCCGGAGAGGTGTCCCGTATGACGCTCGACCGTGCCGCAGGCCTGGCGGAGTCCGCCCGAGCACTCGCCGCCGGGGAAACCTCCTCCCGGGCGCTCGTCGAGGAGGCGCTCGCGCGGATCGAGGCGACCCAGCCCTCCCTCAACGCCTTCCGGATCGTGCGGGCCGAAGCCGCCCTCGCCGAGGCCGACGCGGCGGACGGGCAGCTGGCCGCCGGGGTGCAAAAACCGCTGCTCGGCGTCCCCGTCGCCGTCAAGGACGACATGGACGTGGCCGGCGAGCCGACCGCCTTCGGCTGCGACGGAGACTTCCCGCCGGTCGCCGAGGACGGCGAGGCCGTACGGCGGTTGCGGGCGGCCGGGGCCGTCATCGTCGGCAAGACCAACACCTGCGAGTTCGGGCAGTGGCCCTTCACCGAAGGGCCCGCCTTCGGCGCGACCCGCAATCCGTGGAATCCGGAGCACACTCCCGGTGGCTCGTCCGGCGGGTCGGCCGCCGCCGTCGCCGCCGGGCTGGTGCCCGCCGCCCTCGGCTCAGACGGCGCCGGATCCGTGCGCATCCCCGCCTCCTGGACCCACCTCGTCGGCATCAAGCCGCAGCGCGGCCGCATCTCCACCTGGCCGCGCGGCGAGTCCTTCCAGGGCATCACCGTCAACGGCACTCTCGCCCGTACGGTCGCGGACGCGGCCCTGCTGCTCGATGCGGCGAGCGGCAACCACGAGCGCGATCCGCACCAACCGTCGGCCATCCGCGCGTCCGAGGCCGTGGGCCGCGAGCCCGGGCGGCTGCGTATCGCGCTCTCCCTCAAGCCGCCGTTCACCGCGGTGCCCGCGCGCCTGCAGCCGGAGGTGCGCGCCCGGGTGCTCCAACTCGCCGAGAAAATCAGCGCGTTGGGGCACGTCGTGGAGGAGGCCGACCCGCCCTACGGGCAGATCGGGCTCACCTTCGTCCCCCGCGCCACCGTCGGCCTGGCCGAGCGCGTGGCCGAGGCGCCGTTCCCCGCGCTCCTGGACCGGCGCACCCGCGACGCCGCCCGGCTGGGCCGACTGCTCGGCGGGGCGCCGCTCAGGGCGGCGCGGCGTGCGGAGGCGGTGCTGCACCGTCGTATCGGCGCCTTCTTCGAGTCGTACGACGTCGTCCTCGCACCGACGACCGCCGCTCCCCCGCCGCGCATCGGCGCGATGCTGCCGCTGAGCGGTTTCGCCACCGACCGCGCGATGATCGCCGCCTGCCCGTATGCCTGGCCGTGGAACGTGCTGGGCTGGCCCGGGGTCAACGTGCCCGCCGGGTTCGTCAGCGGCGGGCTGCCCGTCGGGGCGCAGCTGCTCGGGCCCGCGGGGAGCGAGCCGTTGCTGATCTCGCTGGCCGCTCAGTTGGAGGCGGAGCTGCGCTGGCACGAGGCGTGGCCGCCGCAGCGGGCCGTCACGGATTCCCCGGCGGCGTAGGCGGGTTCGGACCGTACCCTGTGACCATGGACGATGCGTCGATGGTGGGGCTCATGGGGCGGGTCACCGGCACGGTCGGGCCAGGGCTCGTCGGCGAGGTGATCGTCCGGGTGCGGGGCGGGGCCGAGCACTTCCTCGCCTATCCGGCCACGGGGACGGCGCGGATCGAGCGCGGCACGGTGGTGATGGTGGTGGAGTACCTGCCGCCGAGAACCGTCTATGTCACTGAGGCCTACGACAGTTGAGTCACCACTTGAAGTAACACGTGAGCCCGCTTCCGCGCAGGTGAGAGCGCCTTCCAGGGCCTGTGCGTCAAGATTGCAACAAGGATTCGTCAGCGTCTTCACCCGGGCTTCGCGCAGGAGCACACTCCCTTCGTTCGGTGCCGAAAGGGCACCATGCAAAGGGGGCGTATGCCGATGGTTGTCGGCGTCGTTGCGGGAGTGGTGGTCGCCGCCATTCTCGTTCTGATCGGTCTGTTCAAGCTGATGTGGCGTGTCGCGGAACCCAACGAGGCACTGATCATCTCCGGCTCCAAGCACAAGACGGAGGGGCTCGGGGAGGGCATGGGATTCCGCATCGTCACCGGACGCGGCACGCTGGTGCTGCCCGGTGTGCAGGCGGTGCGCAAGCTCTCGCTCGACCTGAACGAGACCGAACTGCATGTGGACTGCGTGACCCACCAGGGCATTCCGCTCAAGGTGCGGGGCGTGGTCATCTTCAAGGTGGGCGACGACTTCGTGTCGATCGCCAACGCGGGGCGCCGTTTCCTCGACCAGCAGAAGCTGATGGCGGAGCGGGTGCACAACGTGTTCGCCGGTCATCTGCGGTCCATCGTCGGCGGGTTGACGGTCGAGGACATGATCCGCGACCGGGAGAAGCTCACGGGGCAGACCCGGGCCGCCTGCGGCACGGAGATGGAGAAGCTGGGACTGATCGTGGACTCCCTGCAGATCCATGAGATCGAGGACCCGACGGGGTACATCCAGAACCTGGCCGCGCCGCACGCCTCTGCCGTGCAGCGGGACGCGCGGATCGCGCAGGCGGAGTCGAACCGGCTCGCCACCGAGGCCGAGCAGCAGTCGTTCGCGCGGATGGCGGAGGCGACCCGGGACAGCGAGATCCTACAGGCCGGCTACCAGGCCCAGCGGGACAAGGCGGCCGCAGAGGCGCGGCAGGCGGGTCCGCTCGCCGACGCCGCGGCCCGGCAGGAGGTCGTCGTCCAGGAGACCCGGGTCGCCGAACTCGAGGCGCACCGCCGGGAGCAGCAGCTCCAGGCGGACGTCCGCAAGCCCGCGGACGCCAAGGCCTACGAGAAGCGCACGCTGGCCGAGGCCGAGCGCGACGCGCGGATCTCGGCGGCGCAGGCCAAGGCGAAGGAGACCGAGCTGGCGGCCGCCGCCGAGGCGACCCGGGTCAAGACGGCCGCGGGCGCCGAGGCCGAGGCGACCAAGGCACGGGGTGCCGCGGCCGCTACGGCGACCAAGGCCACCGGTGAGGCCGAGGCGGCCGCCGCGCAGGCCAGGGGTCTGGCGGAGGCCGAGGCGACCAAGGCCAAGGGTCTCGCCGAGGCGGAGGCCATCAAGGCGCGGGCCGCGGCCCTCGCCGAGAACCAGGAGGCGGTCGTCGCCCAGCAACTCGCCGAGAACTGGCCGGAGATCGTCAAGGCCGGCGCGTCCGCCTTCGGCAGCGTCGACAACATGGTGGTGCTCAACGGCGCGGACGGCATGGCCGACATGCTCGCCAAGGCACTCACCATGGGCGGCACCGGCCTCGGCCTGGCCCGCCAGCTGCTGGCCTCGATGAACCAGAACGGCCAGGCCCCGAACGGGACTTCGCCGTCCCTGAACGGGATCTCGGCACCGCCCTCGCAGAAGGTGCCGGTGGAGAAGGAGGGATAGCCGGACGGCTTACGGCACCTGGGGTCCTCGGTCTGTTTCGAGGGCCCCAGGCCCGTTTGTACCCCCGTGCGCTTCGAGCGCCCTCTTGCCCGCTCCGCCGTCACGCGGAGAGCATCGGCCCTGTGCCCGGTCACATGTGCAACTGGAGGAGGACACCCCGATGTTCGAGTCCCTGAAGAACCTCAAGGACAAGGCGGAAGACGTTGCCGAGGCCCATGGCGAGGCCATCGGCGAAGGGTTGGAGAAGGCGGGCGATCTCGTCGACGACAAGACGGACGGCAAGTACAGCGACCAGATCGACACCGGCGTGGTGAAGGCCAAGGACCTGGTCCAGCGCCTGGGCGAACAGGCCTCGGACGACTCCGACTGACGGGTCCTCTAGGGTGCCTGCGTGACTGCCTTTACCGATGAGAACGTCCCGGGCCGCTTCGGCCCCACCGCCACCACCGAGGCCGACCCCCGCCAGGTCGGCAGGGTACGCACCGAGTACTCCCCCGCGCACGACGGCGACCCCGACCCCGGCGAGATCGTGTGGACCTGGGTGCCCTTCGAGGAGAACGACGGCCGCGGCAAGGACCGCCCGGTGCTCGTCGTCGCCCGCGAGAGCGCCGGTACCCTGCTCGCCGTGCAGTTGTCCAGCAAGCGGCACGACGCCGACCGGGAGTGGGTGGCGATCGGCAGCGGGCCCTGGGACCGGTCCGGGCGCGACTCCTGGGTCGACGTCGACCGGGTGCTGCGGCTGCACGAGGACGGCATGCGCCGGGAGGCCTGCGCGCTGGATCGTGGGCGTTTCAATCTGGTGCGGCAGCGGCTGGCGGAGCGCTACGGCTGGAGCTGAACGCGCGGCCCCGGCCTGACCGCACAACAGCGTTCTGACCGGCCGGGGCATCGCATGCATCAAGCTGGTTCGGGTTGCGGTTGCGGTTGCCGCACCGGTGCGACGACCGGTTCCCAGGCCCTGGTGGTCCGTACGTAGCCGTAGACCACTGAGATCAGCGCCAGGATGAGAAGCGGCCCGAACGCCCACGGGTGCTTGGCCATCTCCAACGGCAGCCAGCGATACGCCACCAACAGCGCGACAAAGACCGCGGCGCCGTAGGCGACCAGCTGGATCCCTGATCGATCCCAGCCGCGGTCGTACGCGCGCAGAGCTGCCTCGATGGTGAGCGTGAACACCATGCCGGCTATGAGATCGGCGCCGTAGTGGTAGCCGAATCCCAGCGTTGCGCAGAGCGTGGCAATCAGCCAGAACGTGCCTGCGAAGCGCAGAATGCGCGGGCCCTTCCGGGAGTGAATGAAGATGGCGGTGGCCCATGCGGTGTGCAGGCTGGGCATGCAGTTGCGTGGGGTGAACTTGTCGAATTGCATGGGGTGCGGGGCATTGAGCGACGGCAGCGTGTGCGGCCATATGTCGGCCACCGCGAAGTGCACGGAGGGCAGCGCGTCCGGCCCCATGTCGGGGCTCGGCCAGTGGTCGACGCCGGCGCCGTACGCGAAGACCGGTCCCACCACCGGGAAGATCATGTAGATGGCCGGCCCGAGCAGGCCGATCACCAGGAACGTGCGCACCAGATGGTGGGTCGGGAAGCGGCGTTCGGCCGCCACGTTGCGCAGTTGATAGAGCGCGACGACGACAGCGGCAACCGCGAGCTGGCCGTAGACGAGGTCGAGGACGTGGAAGCCGATCGGGCCGGTGGCCTTGACGATCCGGCCCACCAGCCACGACGGGTCGCCCAGCGCGCGATCGGCGGTCGCCACGTACTGGTCGAGCACCGTCGGGCGTGCCTTCGAGGTGATGAGCAGCCAGGTGTCGCCGGTCTTGCGGCCGGCCACCAGCAGCAGGGCCAGGCCGACGCCCTTCAGCAGCAGGACACGTTCCTGGCCGGTGCGGCGCGTGACAGCGATGACCGCAAAGCCCAGAATCACCCACAACGCGCCGTTTCCGAACGGGTGGTGGCCGTCGGTCACCTTGACGTCGAACGCCCACCGCTCCAGCAGGAAGACGCTGTCGATGCCGATCGCGATACCGGCCGCGATGAATCGTTGCCGCCGGGTGAGCACCACCATCATCAGCGCCATGCTGCCGTACAGGAGGAAACCCGACTTGGGGGGAAGTATTACCTCTTGCACCTGGGTCGTGAGCGGCCCCGGCAGTCCGTATTGGCGTGCGGCAATCTCCAACGTGATGAGGAATCCGAGGACCACCACACCCGCTGCGGTCCACAGTATCGTCCGCGGCTGAGACCACGTGGCGAATGAAATTCTGCGTCTTATTCGCGGAGACAACCGCGATTCACTAGGTATCAATTGGTTGGCCGATTTTTTAGACTAATGGTTGGTCAGGTCACTTGTTGTGCTGGATGGCATGGTTTTTCGGTTGAGGGCGGTCAGGCGAGCTCGAACATGCTATCGGGCCGTGCAAGTGGGTTTCGCTGGTCACGGGCAGTCTCGCGACGCCCGCACCGCCTGAGAAGACCGGTTCAGCGCGATCGAGGTTGTCTCGTGTCGGAGGCCGATGCCGAGCAGACCGACCCCCAGGGCGCACGGTGTGCCCTCCCGGTCACAGCAGTGCCGTCAGGCGTTGAACGCTGCGGCTGCCCTCACGCCGTACGCCCAGGGGGATCAGCGCGGCATGGGCCGGCAGGCGCACGCCACCGGTGAACGCCACCCGAGTGCCCGGGCCTTCTGGCGTCGCCGCCACGCCGAGCAGCAGGAACCGGCTCTGCAGCCAGCACCAGCCGGGCCGCTGCACCCCGCGCAGTCGTGCCCGCATCCCGTACTTGCTGCGCGCCAGCGCCTCTACGCGCTCGCCCTGCCGACGGACGACGCGCAGCCGCTCCATGTCGGGCACGACCTGCCCCATAGCGCCCTCCAGGTCGCCCAGCAGGGCCCAGACCCGTTCGAAGGGGGCGTCGATGTGCGCCTCGGTCACGTGGGCGCCGCGGATGCCGCCGGCCAGGGCGTGCAGGCGGCGCACGGGGTCGAGGTCAGTTGTGGGCCAGGGCTCGTTCATGACGTCCACGCCTTCCGGAAGGTGTCGCGGGCCCGGTGCAGCCGCGACTTGACGGTGCCCGTGCGCACGCCGAGCAGGGCGGCGGCGGTGCGCTCGTCCAGGCCCTCGACGTCACGCAGCATCAGCACCGCGCGGTGCTCGGGGGAGAGCCGGTCCAGTACGTCCCTGATGTCGGCGGAGAGTTGGGGGTCGCCGCGGGCGGGGAGCGCGCTGAGATCGGCCGGAACGGTGCGGGCGGCACGGTGCGCGGTGCGGATCGCCTCCCGTACCGCGATGGCACGGACCCAGCCGCGCAGTGCGGCCGGGTCCTTCAGCGTGCGCAGCGACTTGAAGACCGCCACCAGAGCCTCCTGCGCAGCGTCCGCGCCCTGGCCCAGGGCTATGGGAGCGCAGACGCGGCCCACGTACGGGGCGAGGACATCCAGGAGTTCGGCCATGGCGAGGGTGTCGCCCCGCTGGGCGGCTCGCACGAGCCGGGCCGTCCGGTCATCGGGGCGTTCATCAGGCACGGGCCGCATCCTTCCACCGCGCCACGCGCAGAGCGGCGACGGCCAGGACGGCGCACAGCGGGGTGTAGAGGAGGAAGTTGAGCAGGTAGAAGGCGGTGCCGGCCTCCTTGGCGAACAGCCAGTAGATCCCCGCCAGAGCGCGCAGCGAGAGGCCCGCGGCCACGGCCAGGGTCCCGACGCGGTAGAGCACGCAGCGGGGCCGGCGAGAACCGGCGAGGACTAAGCCGGCGGCGGTGAGAAGCAGGGCGACAAGAGGAAGCAGGACCGGTGGCGTGAACGGCACGTCCGTCCCGAGAACCGCGTACGACAGGCTCGTGTCGTCGGCCGCGGGCCAGGTGGCTCCCGTCGTCCAGTACAGGTGGAGCACAGCGTCCGCAGCGAGCACCGAGGCGACGAGCGCGGCGGCACGGGTCGGGGCGGGGGTCGCGGGCCGGTACGGCATGGGTTCTCCTACGTCAGCGAGCGGATTCCGTCGCCCTGTTGAGGAGCCGTCCACGCGAAACGTTCCCTCGGAGTACGTGAATTTTCCGGAGGCGTGCGACGACGGCCTCGCCTGCCCGGCGGTCCACCGCCGCCGCCCCGGCAGGCAGATCGGCCGCGTCCGCTGAGGCCGTTGCGGGAAGCCGTCCCGGAACGAGGCACCGGGCACAGGTGAGATGGCATCGCTGCGGGAGCCGACGAGAAGTATTTTCCTCGGGTCCGGAACGCGGACCGTCTCTCGCTCGTCTTCCAGGACGAGTCCCCCGCAGCATCCCCCGTCTGCGGGGGACTCACCTTTCCGGCAGGAGCTGACGCTCCGGAAACGCCCGTACGAACGCGCCGCGGACCGTGTTGCCCGTCGTGCGGTCCAGGATGCCGAAGGCCACGTGCTCGAAGGCCCGGGCGAATCGGCCGTCGGGGCCGAGCAGCGCCCGGAAGGCGCCCGCCACCTGTGCCGGGTCGTTCTGGAAGACCCCGCAGCCCCAGGCGCCGAGCACCAGCCGCCGGTAGCCGTGGGCCGCGGCCGTCTCCAGCACCCGCTCGGCGCGGACGGCCAGGGCCTGCGGCAGCTCGGGGACGCGCTGCGGCGCCGTACGCCTGATCACTCCGGCGTTCGGGGCGGCGGCGGTCAGGAAACCCGCGGTGTACGGCTCGTCCAGCAGGCGGCCGCGGTCGTCGCGGAAGACGGGCACCGCCGGGGAGTGGATGACCCGGTCGGTGTAGAACGGGTCGCGGTGAGTGCGGTGGTGGTCGTAGAACTCCGGGGCCTCAAGCAGGCACGTGTGCAGGGCGGAGGCGCGGCACAGGGCCTCTTCCTGGGCCTGGGCGCCGTTGAGGAAGCCGCCGCCCGGGTTGCGGGCCGAGGCGAAGTTCAAAACCGCCACCGTCCCGCCGAGCCGGCGCGCCGCCTCCAGGCTGCTCTCGCCCGTGACCTCGAAGAACGTGTCGGCAGCGGCGGTCGGTGACACCTGCACGGGGTCCGGCCCGTGCATCCGCGTACCGGCCCGCGCCGCCTCCACCGCCGTAGCAATGGACACCTCGCGCCCGTCGGACGCCTGATACGCGCCCGCCGCCACGATCTGCTCCGTCTGCTGCGCTATGCCACGCAGGCGCGCGCTCATGGCGCAACCCCCGTGTGCGCCACGCTCGCGCGCCGTGCGCGCTCCCCCGTCGTGCTCATGGACCGATCCTGGGCGATGCTGGACATGCGGTGCAACAGAGTTTCCGCGTCCTCGAACACCCAGGAAAGCCCCAGGAAACGCTCGGAACGAGGAGATTACCGAGTCGGAACATGCCGATACGCACCCTTGTGCGAGGCGACGGGAGGGGCTTGGGTGGGACGAGTGCTGCCGTCCGGGCACCCGACGGGCCGGGGCGGTGGCACAGTCGAATCTCAGGAGGTTCCCGACATGTCAGATACGTCGAGCGCCGCTCCGGCGAGCGACTGTACGGAGCCCCGCACCGCCCTCACCCCACCCGAGGTGGAGGCACTGGTCCGGGGCATCTGTTTCAAGACCGGCCCACCCCGCAATGTCGGGGTCGAAGTGGAATGGCTCGTCCACGAGCTGCGCACACCGCAGCTCCCCGTCACACCCGAACGACTCGAAGCGGCCTACGCCGCACTGCGGACCGTGCCCCTGAGGTCGGCGCTCACCATTGAGCCCGGCGGCCAGCTGGAGCTGAGCTCGCCGCCCGCCACCTCCCTGATGGAGTGCATCGGTACCGTCTCCGCCGACCTCGACGCCGTCCGCTCGGCCCTCGCCGGGCACGATCTCGGCCTCGTCGGCATCGGCCACGACCCCTGGCATCCGCCGCGCCGGTTCCTGCACGAGCGGCGCTACGACGCCATGGAGACCTGCCTGGACCGCACCGGCCCGTCCGGCCGCCGCATGATGTGCACCTCGGCCTCGGTCCAGGTCTGCCTGGACGCGGGATACGAGGAACCCGGCCCGCTCGGCCACGGGCGGCGCTGGTGGCTGGCGCACCAGCTGGGCGCGGTCCTGGTGGCCGCCTTCGCCAACTCCCCGCTGGCCGGACGGGAGCCCACCGGCTGGCGCTCCACCCGGCAGCTGCTGTGGCTGGAGATAGGCCCCGGCCGGGCGGGCGCGCCCCCGCTGGACGGGGATCCGCGCCGGTCCTGGGCGCGGCACGTCCTGGACGCGCCGGTGATGTGCATACGAGAGGACAGCGGGCCCTGGGACGTTCCGGAGGGGCTGACCTTCCGGGAATGGACCAGCTCGGGGACACCGCGGCCGCCCACCCGCGAGGACCTCGACTACCACATCACGACGCTGTTCCCGCCGGTCAGACCGCGTGGCTTCCTCGAACTGCGCATGATCGACGCACAGCCCGGCGACGACGGGTGGATCGTCCCGCTGGCCGTGGCGACGGCGCTGTTCGACGACCCTCAGGCCGCCGAGACCGCGTACCGCACCGTGAAGCCCCTGGCCGAGCGGGCCCTCGGGCTTGCGGCGCCGCACAATCCGCTGTGGATCGACGCGGCCCGCAACGGCCTGGCCGATCCCGAGCTGCACGAGGCGGCCATCGCCTGCTTCGCGGCGGCGCTCGAGGCCCTGCCCCGGCTCGGGGCCACCATCCAGGTCACGGACGCGGTGGCGGCGTACCTGGACCGCTATGTCATGCAGGGCCGAACCCCGGCCGACGACCTGCTGGACCGGGTGCGCGGCACCGACCGACGCCCGCACGGGAAGGACATCCGCACATCATGACCGACCCCGCCATCGACGAATCGTCAATCGACGCAGAGACCCTGCGCGAGCGGGCCCTGACCACCCTGACCACCGCCCGCGCCCGCACCACGCTCCTGACCAGCTGTGTCGAAGAGCCCGACCTGACCGCGCAGCACTCGCCGCTGATGTCGCCGCTGGTGTGGGACCTGGCGCACATCGGCAACCAGGAGGAGCTGTGGCTGCTGCGGGCCGTCGCCGGCCGGGAGGCGATGCGCCCCGAGATCGACGGCCTCTACGACGCCTTCGAGCACCCGCGCTCCGAGCGGCCCTCGCTGCCGCTGCTGCCGCCCGCCGAGGCGCGCAGCTACGCGTCGGAGGTGCGCGGGCGGGTGATGGACGTCCTGGAGAACGCCGACTTCCACGGGACGAGACTCACGGAGGCGGGCTTCGCCTTCGGGATGATCGCGCAGCACGAACAGCAGCACGACGAGACGATGCTGATCACCCATCAGCTCCGCAAGGGCCCGCAGGCCCTGACCGCCCCGGACCCGGACCCGGTGCCGCTGTTCACCGGCCCGGCCGAAGTCCTGGTCCCCGGCGGCCCGTTCACCATGGGCACCTCCACCGAGCCGTGGGCGCTGGACAACGAGCGCCCCGCGCACCGGCGCGAGGTGGCGCCCTTCTACCTCGACACCACCCCCGTGACGAACGCCGCCTACCAGGCGTTCATCGACGACGGCGGCTACGACACCGAGCGCTGGTGGACGGCCGCCGGCTGGGCACACATCCGCGAGCACTCCATCCACGCCCCGCTGTTCTGGAAGCGCGACGGCAAGCAGTGGCTGCGGCGCCGCTTCGGCATCACCGAGGTGGTGCCGCCGGACGAGCCGGTTGTGCACGTGTGCTGGTACGAGGCCGACGCCTACGCCCGCTGGGCCGGGCGGCGGCTGCCCACCGAGGCCGAGTGGGAGAAGGCCGCCCGCCACGACCCGGCCACCGACCGCTCGATGCGCTACCCGTGGGGCGACGCGGACCCGGCGCCGGAGCACGCCAACCTCGGCCAGCGGCACCTGCGCCCGGCCCCGGCCGGCAGCTACCCGGAGGGCGAATCCCCGCTCGGCATACGGCAGTTGATGGGCGACGTGTGGGAGTGGACGTCCAGCGACCTCACGCCGTACCCGGGCTTCGAGGCCTTCCCGTACAAGGAGTACTCGGAGGTGTTCTTCGGGCCGGAGTACAAGGTGCTGCGCGGCGGTTCGTTCGCCGTGGACCCGGTGGCCTGCCGGGGGACGTTCCGCAACTGGGACTACCCGATCCGGCGGCAGATCTTCTCCGGGTTCCGCACCGCCCGCTCCGCGGGAGCCATCTGATGTGCCGTCATCTGGCGTATCTGGGCCCCGAGGAGCCGCTGGGCAGAGTCCTGGTTCAGCCCGCGCACGGCCTGTACCGCCAGTCGTGGGCGCCGCGACACCAGCGGTACGGGACGGTCAACGCCGATGGTTTCGGGGTGGGTTGGTACGCCGAGGGGGACCCGGTGCCGGCGCGCTACCGCCGGGCCGGGCCGATCTGGGCGGACCTGTCCTTCGCCGACCTGGCGCGCGTCGTGCGCTCGGGGGCCGTACTCGCCGCCGTACGGGATGCGACCCTCGCGGGTGCCGACGCGGAGGCCGCGGCGGCGCCGTTCGCGGCCGGGCCCTGGCTGTTCAGCCACAACGGTGCCGTGAAGGGGTGGCCGGGTTCGCTCGCTCCCCTCGTGGCGGGCCTGCCCGCCACCGACGTGCTGTCGCTGGAGGCCCGCAACGACTCGGCGCTCGTGTGGGCGCTGGTCCTGGCGCGGCTGCGCGGCGGTGACGACGAGGGGCAGGCGCTGGCCGAGACGGTGGTGGAGGTCGCCGAGGCGGCCCCCGGCTCCCGGCTCAACCTGCTGCTCACCAACGGCGAAACGATCACCGCGACGACCTGGGGCGACACCCTCTGGTACCTGTCCCAGCCCGGCCGCAGCACCGTCGTGGCCTCCGAGCCCTACGACGACGACCCGCACTGGCAGGAGGTCCCCGACCGCACACTGCTCGCTGCGAGCCGCACCGACGTCCTGCTGACCCCCCTCAAAGAGCCGAGCAACGCCACGCCACCCGCACCCGCACTGCCGAAGGAGCCCCGTACGTGAGTCCGTTCCTTCTCACCCGCACCCTGCCCGAGGACGCCACGGACGCCGCCCTGCGCGCCGACGTCCAGCAGGGCCTCACCGGCACACCCAAGACGCTGCCGCCGAAGTGGTTCTACGACGCCCACGGCAGCGAGCTGTTCGAGCAGATCACCGAGCTGCCCGAGTACTACCCGACGCGCGCCGAGCGGGAGATCCTCATCTCCCGCGCCGGCGAGATCGCGGCGGCGACGGGTGCCCGCACCCTGATCGAGCTGGGATCCGGCTCCTCGGACAAGACCCGCCACCTGCTCGACGCCCTGACCGGCCTGCACACCTACATCCCGGTCGACGTCAGCGAGAGCGCGCTCACCCAGGCCGGGCACGCGCTCGTCGCCGAGCGCCCCGGCCTCCAAGTGCACGCCCTGATCGCTGACTTCACCGCCTCGCTGACCCTGCCTCAGACGCCGGGCCCCCGCCTGATCGCCTTCCTCGGCGGCACCATCGGCAACCTGCTGCCGGCCGAACGGGCAGCGTTCTTCAAGGCGATCCGCACCCTGCTCTCCCCCGGCGACGCGCTGCTGCTCGGCACGGACCTGGTCAAGGAAGAGAAGGTGCTGGTCGAGGCCTACGACGACGCGGCCGGCGTGACGGCGGCCTTCAACAAGAACGTCCTGGCCGTCGTCAACCGCGAGTTGGGCGCCGACTTCGACCCCGGCGCCTACGACCACGTAGCCCTGTGGGACACCGACAACGAGTGGATCGAGATGCGCCTGCGCTCGCGCACCGCGCAGACCGTGAAGATCCCCGCACTCGACCTCGCCGTCGACTTCGACGAGGGCGAGGAGCTGCGCACCGAGGTGTCGGCGAAGTTCCGCAAGGAGGGCGTGCGCGGTGAACTGTCCGCGGCGGGGCTGGAGTTGGCCCACTGGTGGACGGACCGGGAAGGGCGGTTCGCGCTGTCGTTGAGCGTGGCGCGGTAGTCGCAGAGCACAGCACGGTTGGGGCAGGTGCCGGCTTCGGTACCTGCCCCGACTCATGGGAGCAGTGGTCCGGGTGGCCTGGAAAGCCTTCGAAACATTCGAGACATCCTTGCCTCCAATGATCCCTTCAGCCCAGCCCTCAGAAGATAGGTGCTGTACAGCGAGACGAATGTTTCGCGATCAACGCCGAAACTATTGACGCTTGACGGGGACAGGCCAACACTGCGCCCCATGGACATCACACCCGCACACCCCACGAGCCGCAGGACCGCCTGCGCCATGCTGCTGGGCGCCGTCTCGGCGCTCGCCCTGCCCGGCACCGCCCGCGCCGCCACGGTCATCACCACGAACCAGACCGGGACCAACAACGGCTTCTACTACTCGTTCTGGACCGACGCGCAGGGGACCGTCTCCATGACCCTGGGCTCAGGCGGCAACTACAGCACCAGCTGGAGGAACACCGGCAACTTCGTCGCCGGCAAGGGCTGGAGCACCGGCGCGCGCCGGAACGTGACCTACTCGGGCAGCTTCAACCCGTCCGGCAACGGCTACCTGTCCCTGTACGGATGGACGTCGAACCCGCTCGTCGAGTACTACATCGTCGACAACTGGGGCACCTACCGGCCCACGGGAACGTACAAGGGCACCGTGACCAGCGACGGCGGCACCTACGACATCTACCAGACGACGCGCTACAACGCCCCGTCCGTCGAGGGCACCAAGACCTTCAACCAGTACTGGAGCGTGCGGCAGTCGAAGCGGACCGGCGGCACCATCACCACCGGCAACCACTTCGACGCCTGGGCCCGCGCCGGGATGCCCCTCGGCAGCTTCAAGTACTACATGATCCTCGCGACCGAGGGCTATCAGAGCAGCGGCAGCTCCAACATCACGGTGTCGGCATGAGCACCGGACGAGGTCACCCGTTACGTCCCCTGACGACGGCCCTGGCCGCCGTCGCGCTGGCCGCCACGGGCACCCTCGCCCTCCACGCCGCCCCGGCACAGGCCGCCACCTGCAATGGCTACGTCGGACTCACCTTCGACGACGGCCCGTCCGGCAACACACCGGCCCTGCTGGGCGCACTGAAGCAGAACGGGCTGCGGGCCACCATGTTCAACGAGGGCCGGTACGCCGCCGCCTACCCGGCGCAGGTGAAGGCCCAGGTCGCCGCCGGCATGTGGGTCGGCAACCACAGCTACACCCACCCGCACCTGACCCAGCTCGGCCAGGCCCAGATCGACTCGGAGATCTCCCGGACCCAGCGGGCCATCGCGGCCGCGGGCGGCGGCACACCGAAGCTGTTCCGGCCGCCCTACGGCGAGACCAACTCGACGGTGAAGGCCGTGGAGGCCAAGTACGGTCTGACCGAGATCCTCTGGAACGTCGACTCGCAGGACTGGAACGGCGCCAGTACGGATGCGATCGTGGCCGCCGCCGGCCGCCTCACCAACGGCCAGGTCATCCTCATGCACGACTGGCCCGCCAACACGGTCGCCGCCATCCCCCGCATCGCGCAGGGCCTGACCGCCCGCAATCTGTGCGCGGGCATGATCTCCCCGCAGACCGGCCGCGCCGTGGCTCCGACGATGGCGTGACGGGAACCACCACCTGCACGGATACCGGACACCGGCCGCCGCCCCGATCAGGATGTGATGGAGTGGCGGCCTCCTATGGCCACCATCACGACCAGTACGACCACGAGAAGCGCGACGTAGGCGGCGGAGTGGACGCGGTCCGGCACCCGGGCGGTGACTCGCCTCGCCACGGCGATGGTGGGCAGCGAGCCGGCGAGCAGGGCGGCGCCCGCGGTGAGATCGACGTAGCCGAGCTGGCCCGTGCAGGCCGGTGCGGTGGGGGCGAGGGCGTAGACGAGTGTCGCGGCCACGGCGACGGGGACGCTGAGGGGGTTGGCCATGGCGGTGGCCTCGGCCATGGCCAGGCCCCTGCGGCGCAGCAGCGGGACCGTCATGACGCTGCCGCCCACACCCAGGCCGGCGGCCACCAGGCCGATGCCCATGCCGCCGAGGGTGGCCGTACCCCGGCCCAGGGACTTCGGACGCGTCCGGTGCGCCACGGAGAGGAAGCCCTTGCGCAGCAGACTGTCGGCGATCGTCACCAGCAGGTAGACGGCGAACAGCAGGCGCAGCGCCGTACCGCCGATCAGGGTGGCCGCGAAGGATCCGGCGGCGGCGCCGACGGCGATGAACGCCGCCAGCGGCCAGACGTACGCGCGGCGCAGCCGGCCCTGACGCCACTGGGCCAGCGCCGCGACCACGGCGTTCACGACCATGACCGCCGCCGAGGTCGCCACCGCGACATGCATGGCGTCCGCTGCCGAACACGCCGTGGCGCTCAGCACGCCGTAGACGACGGGGACGGTGATGAAGCCGCCGCCGAAGCCGAAGAGGACCGTCGTGAGGCCGGTCAGGCAGCCGAAGCACAGGAGAGTCAAGAGAGTGGAGAACGAGATCAGCACTGGTCAGACGCTAGAGATCGGGCGGCATGGCGGGCAATCGATGAATTGCCACCTTCCTACGCGCAGCAGACAGCGCGCGTGATCCCGCGTAACCTCGCGGGATGCGCAACATCCCGGTCGCGGAGGTCGACGACCTCGACCGTGCCGTGCTGGCGATCGGCACCGACTATCCCGAGAGCCACCTGCTGGTCTGGCATGAGCACCGCCGCGCTCAGGTCCTGTACGCGGCCACCGGCGTCATGCAGGTCGAGACGGACGACGGCAACTGGACCATTCCCACGGCCCGCGCAGTACTGATCCCGCCCATGACCAGGCATCAGGTCACGATGACGGGCGTCAGCACCCGCAGCCTCTACATCGAGCCCGCCGCCGTGCCGTGGTTTCCCACCCGCTGCCAGGCCGTCGACGTCTCCGCCCTGCTGCGGGAACTGATCCTGGCCGCCGTCGACATGGAGCCGTGCTACCCCGAGCACAGCCGCGACGCGGCACTCGCCGCCCTCGTCCTCCACGAGCTCAAGACCCTCACCCCGCTGCCGCTCGACCTGCCGCTGCCGTCCGATCCGCGGCTGCGCAGCCTGTGCGAGGCGTTCCTGCAGAAGCCGGACATCCACGACCCGCCCGCGCGTTGGTGTGCCGCCCTCAACATCAGCGAACGCACCCTCGCCCGTCTGTTCCGCAGCGGCACCGGCCTGAGCTTCTCGCAGTGGCGCGGGCGCGCCTGCATCCTGCACTCCCTGCAGCACCTCAGCGCGGGCATGCCCGTCACACGCATCGCGGCCCTGCTCGGCTATGACAACCCCGCCGCCTACACGGCCGCGTTCAAGAAGCTCCTCGGTCGGCCGCCGACGGCGCACAAGCCTCAACACACCCCATGAAAGACGCCGTTATGGCTGCGCCGAGTGAACGGTGGCCCGTAGGCGGAACGTAAAGAGAGTGCCGGGCCTGCGTCGAACGCGAGGCGATCCAGCAGCGATAGGACGATTTTGCCGAACACGGTTTCCCAGACATCCGAAGGCACACCGCGGAGATCCCTGACAGGCAACTGGCCTGTGGCCAGGCGTCTGAGGGCCGTTCTGTTGATCCCTGTGCTTGTCGCCCTCGTCCTCGGGGGCCTGCGGGTGAAGCACTCCGTGGACACTTGGCGGGCCGCCGACGATGCGGTCCGCGTGGCCGAGTTGGTCCAGGCGGCGAACAAGTACGCCAGCGACGCCATCAACGAGCGCGATGTGTCGGTCATCCCGCTGCTGAAGGGCGAACGGAATGCCGCCGCGGTCGTGCAGGCCCGCAGGACCACCGACGAGGATGCCGCGGCATTCGACAGAGCCGTCGACCGCATACCGCAGAACTCCGGCCTCCTGCGGCGGGTCGGGCTGGTACGCACCGGCGAGAAGCAGCTGCCGACGGTGCGCGCGAACGCGTTCACCTCACGCCTGTCCGGCGTACAGACGGAGGAGAGCTACCACCTCATCCAGCACCCCCTGATGGAGATCTCGAACGAGCTGGGCTTCGGCAGCAACAACCAGGCGAGCTTCGGCCGCACCCTCTACGCCATGTCCCTGACCCAGGCGGCCGAGTCCCTGATCCGTTCCATAGGCACCCATCTGCTGGCGGAGGACCGCGGCACCCTCGCCACGGGCGAACTGGAGACCCAGCTCGCCTCTTTCCGCTCGTACGCCTACCTCGAAAAGGTCGCGCTGCAGGAGTACGCGGGTGCCGGCACCGCCGACGACATGGCACGGCTGCGCAAGGCACTGGCAGCCGCGACCGCTCGGGGCGAACAGCAGCGCACCGAGGCGGCCGCCAAGGCCAAGGCGGCAGGGCAGACCTACGTCGCCCCGCCCGACCTGGACCGGATGATCAGCGAGATCGCCGCCGGGAAGACGACCGCGCAGCTCACCGCCGAGGGCATCACACCCGAGTCGTTCTTCGCCGCGTCCACGCTCGGCTTCGACGCCTACCGCAGCATCGAGGTCCACCTCACCGATACGGCCCTCGCGGGCGCCCGCGGCATAGCCGACGACGCCCGCCGTGACGCCGTCATCAACGCGGTGCTCGTCCTCGCGTCCGTGCTCGTCGCCTTCCTCCTCGCCTCCTGGGTGGCGCGCACGATGAGCCGCCGTATGCGCCGGCTGAGTGCCTCCGCCATCGAGATCGCCGGACAGCGGCTGCCGGCGCTGATCACCCGGCTCTCGAGGGCCGTACCCGGCCAGGTCGACTCCCGGGTCGCCCCCATCCCGATCACCAGCACGGACGAGATCGGCGAGGTCGCCCGCGCCTTCGACCACGTCCACCGCGAGGCCGTGCGGCTTGCCGCCGAACAGGCCCTGCTGCGCGGCAACATCAACACGATCTTCACCAACCTGTCGCGCCGCAGCCAGTCCCTGATCGAGCGTCAACTGGCCCTGATCACCGACCTGGAGGACCACGAGACCGATCCGGACCAGCTGGAGAACCTGTTCAAACTGGACCACCTCGCCACCCGTGTCCGCCGCAACGGCGAGAACCTCCTCGTACTCGGCGGCGAGAAACCCGCCCACCAGTGGGACCGGCCGCTCCCGCTGATCGACGTCATCCGCGCCGCCTCCTCCGAGGTGGAGCAGTACGAGCGCATCGCCTTCTCCGGCATACCGGAGGCCGAGATCCACGGCCGGGCCGTGACCGACCTCGTCCATCTGCTCGCCGAGCTGCTGGAGAACGCCACCTCGTTCTCCTCCCCGCACTCGGAGGTCCGCGTGACCGCCACCCACCTGCCCGACGGCCGCATCATGCTCGAGATCCACGACCGCGGCATCGGCCTGCCGGCGGAGGACTTCGCCGTGATCAACCGCAAGCTGGCCAATCCGCCGACCGTGGACGCCGACATCTCCCAGCACATGGGCCTGTTCGTGGTCGGCAGACTGGCCGGCCGGCACGGCATCCGCGTCCAGCTGCGCCCCTCGGGCGAGCAGTCCGGCACGACGTCGCTCGTCATGCTGCCGGACACGATCACCTATCGAACGGCCGACGGGGAACCCGACGCCGAAACCCTGGCACTGGCTGCCGTCAAGCAGGCCTCCACATCTCGGCGCAGCGTCTCCGCGGCATCCTTCGTCGCACATCATGCCCAGAACGGGTCGGACGGCTTGGACGGCTTGGACGGCTTGGACGGCTTGAACGGGTTCCAGGGATACGAGGCCTGGAACGACCGTAGGACAGACACCGCACCGCCCAGCCACGACGAGGACGCCCGCAGACCGCGGGCGAAAGGCGCCCGCTCCCGACGCCGTGCGCGACGCGCCCCCAGGAAGGACGACGGCCCGGACGTGTCGCGCTCCGCCCCGCCTTGGGGCACGGTGGAGTGACGCGTGACGCAGGTGTCACGGCGGAGAGGAGCACCCGCATGTCGAACCACACCTACCGGGTCACTGAGATCGTCGGCACCTCGCCCGACGGAGTCGACCAGGCCGTCCGCAACGGCATCACCCGCGCCTCGCAGACCCTGCACAACCTGGACTGGTTCGAGGTGACCCAGGTCAGGGGCCAGATCGAGGAGGGCCGGATCGCGCACTGGCAGGTCGGCCTGAAGGTCGGCTTCCGGCTGGACGAGTCGGGCTGACGGGGCAGGCTTCCCCTCGGCGCCCGCCGGGCCGGGCAGAGGGACGGGCCGGCCGACACCCGACCAGCCGGGCAGACGCGCCTGCCTCGGGACCGGTCTGAGGAGCCGGGCAGACGGGCGGCCTTCGGACCAGACCCCGATCAGCCGGACAGACAGGCCAACCTCAGAACCAGCGCCTGACCGGGCAGACGAGCCTGCCACCAGACCGGCGCAGACGAGCCAGGCAGACGGGCAGCCTTCGGACCAGACCCCAATCGGCCATGACGGCGAGTCGGCCTCCGGGCCAGCGCCCGGCGGCTGCCCACCGACGCGCGGGCCCACGCCCCGGTGTGCCGGCGTCCTGCTGACCGGCGGCGCACCCCGGCCGGAACCTACGGTCCCCGGCCGGACACCCCTCAGGTCCGGCCCTCCACCTCCTGTGCCGCCTCCAGTGCGGCGGACGGGGCCGTCCAGTGTGCCCGTACGACGGTGAAGCCGGCCCGTTCGGCGTCCTCGCACACCAGCTCGTCGTCGTCCACGAGCACGCGGACGTCCCGGGTGCGGGCCAGGCGGCGCAGGATCTCCAGCTTGGTGCGGCGGGCGGGCCTGCGGTCGTCGTTGCGCCGCATGTGGACCCGGCCGTCGGGCAGACCCTGCGCGGTGAGCCAGGCGAGCGTGTCGGGTCGGCAGCGCTCGGGCCGGCCGGTGAGATAGACGACCTCGCACTCCTTCGCGCTCTCCAGCACCAGCGCGATGCCCTCCGGGATCGGCGGGTCGTTCGGTGCGGCGGCGAAGAACGCGTCCCAGTCGCTCGGCTTGCGTTCCAGGAACCGCTGGCGGTGGGCCGTGTCGGCGAGGGTGTTGTCCAGGTCGAAGACGGCGATCGGGCGTTTGCTGCTGTCGGTCACGCGCCCACCCTAGACAGGTGCGCCAGGGGGCGCTCTGCAGGAAGTGGACGAGGACCGCGGTGAGTTCGGCGGGGGCGTCTTCCTGGACCAGATGGCCTGCGCACGCGATGGCTCGCCCGGGATGCGGGCGGCGAGTTCGTGTCCCTTCGCCGGGGGGATCGCCCTGGAGCCACCAAGGCCGCCGAGGAGACATCCTGTCCGGCAAACATGTGCGATCCGCTGACGTCGGCCGATCGTCGATTCCCCTCGGGCGGAACGGCCCCTGGGATAAGATCACGCGGCTGTTGGTCGTTGCGGTAGCCGTCATACCGAAGAGGGAGCCATGTGGCGAACGCTGACCGGCGCGGTGGCCGGTCTGCTGGTGCTGTTCGTCGGCAGTCTGGCCTTCAACGCGGCGTCCGGGCAGAGCCGTTGGCCGGGGCCGCTCGACTTTGTGCGGGTCCACCCGTGGGTGGTGCTCCTCCTCCTGATACCCGTGTCGTTGATCGGGCTGTGGCAGGCGCCGCGCCGCGACCGTGCGCGGGAACCGCTCGCGCCCGCGGCGTACCGGCTGCCGCCGCGCAACACCAACTTCACCGGCCGTGACGCCACCCTGCGGGAGCTGCGGCAGCACCTCACCTCGGTGAGCAACGACGCGATGCTGGTCGTGCACGGGCTGGGTGGCGTCGGCAAGACCCAGTTGGCGGTCGAGTACGCCTACCGCTACCTGTCGAAGTACCGGTTCGTGGCGTTCGTGGACGCCGAGGACCCCGATCTGGTGGCGTCGCAGTTCGTGTCGCTGGCCGGGGAGCTGGGGCTGGTGGAGGCGAGTTCCGGCCAGGTCATCCCACGGGTATACGGCAAGTTGGTGGACCGCAGGCCCTGGCTGATCATCTTCGACAACGGGGAGAAGCCGGGCGCGCTCACGCCCGCGCTGCCGTCGGGTGATCTGGCGGGCAACGGCCATGTCATCGTCACCACCAGGGTGAGCGGCTGGTCGAGCAGAGCCGGCGTCATCGACCTGGACGTGTTCACCAGGCGGGAGTCGGTGGAGCTGCTGACCCGGCGGGTGCCCGGCATGACCGAGGCGGTGGCGGATGAGATCGCCGAGCAACTGGGGGACCTGCCGCTGGCGTTGGAGCAGGCGGCCGGGTACATGGGCTACAACCACACGGCGCCCGAGGCGTATTTGACTCTGTTGACGTCGCGGCTGGACGACATGATCGCGCGGGGTGAGCTGGCCGACCGGCCCGCGGTGGTGGTCGCGACCCTGTGGCAGCTCAGTGTGCGAAGGCTGGCAACGGACCAGCCCCAGGCGGTGCGGCTGCTGGAGCTGTGTGCGCTCCTGGCGCCGGAGCCGATCCCGCTGGGCCTGTTCACCGGCAGCCCCGAAATCGTGAACGTGGGCGCCGCCGACCCGCTGGCGTGGGACACGACGGTCGGCGCCCTGGCGGGTCTGGGCCTCGCCAGGCGCGGGAACGCGTCCCTGGTGGTGCACCGGCTGGTGCAGGCAGCCGTCCGGGCCGCGATGCCGCACGAGGCGCACACCGACGCCCGGGTCCGGCTGTGTCGGGCGCTGGTCGCGGCCGTGCCCCACGACATCCACGGTGACCCGGACGCGCGGCCGCGGTGGCAGGAGCTGCTCCCGCACGTCATTGCGGTGACCAAGGACGAACCCCCGGCCGAGTGCGCCGCGGAGACGGCGGTGCTGCTGAGGCTGGCGTCGACGTTCCTCGTCCAGATCGGGGACTACGCGGTGGCGCTGCCCCTGTGTGAACGTGCCCTCGCGATCGACGAGTCGCTCGAGGGCCGGGACGCGGAGGCCGGCTTCGACCTGATCACACTGGCGCAGATCCACCGCGACCTCGACGCGCTGGAGAGGTCACGCACCCTGGCGGAACGCGCACTGCGGCTGCACGAGTCCTGCCTGCCGGCGGACAGTCCCGCCATCGCGACGGACCTGGCCACACTTGCGCGGACACTGTGCCTTCTCGGCGAACACCGCGCGGCGCTGCCACTGGCCGAGCGGGCGCTGCAGATCGACGAGGCGGCGCACGGGCCGGACGACCCGTACGTGAGCTTCGACCTGATCGCACTGGCGAACGTCCACGTCGACCTCGGCGACCAGGCCACGGCCCTGCCGCTGATCTCCCGGGCGCTGGAGATCCGTGAGGCCATCTACGCGCCGGACCACCTGTACATCGGCTACGTCCTCGTGTTCAAGGCCCAGGTCCTGCACACGTTGAACGACCCGGCCGCAGCGGATTTCGCACGCCGCGGCGCGCAGATCCTGCAGACCCGACTGGGCAGGACCCACCCCAAGACCGAGGACGCATTCGCTCTGGTCGACCGGCTGCGTTGACGACGCCGTCCGAGCGACCGGCGCGTTGGTCTCGAACAGCGGCGTGACCTGGGCCGATCCGAGGTCGTTGATCCGGCTATGAAGAAGATCAGCGCGCTCGCGGCCCTCACCATGACGGGACTCGCGCTCGCGACCCCCGCCCACGCCGACAACGACAACCCCGGCCCCCGCGTCTACAGCAGCCACCACAGCCCGTTTTCCTCCGCTCTCTGCAGGGAAGCGCTCGCACTCGTCCCCGTGTTCGCACCCGTGTCCGACCAGGCCCTGGAGGACGCCTGCAACAATCGCGAGCACGCCGACGAGCAACGCAGCTAGTCCAGTAGTCCAAGCACTCCGGCTGCGCATCCCGCCGACAGTGAACGTACGCAGGCCGTTCGCCGTCGGCGGGCAACCTCCCCGCCGGCGGCGACCACTTCCGTACGACAAGACAGTCAGGCGGAGGCGGGAGGCCCCATGCGCAGCAATGCGGCGATCTGGACGGCAGCAGTCGTGAGCGCGGCACTCATGACGGCATTAGGGACCGCGGACGTGGCGGCGGCCGCCCCGAAGAGCCTGGTCGTGGCCACGAACGGGGACGACTCCGCGCCCGGCACGCTCGCCCGGCCCCTCAAGACCATCCAGAAGGCGGTGGACCTGGCGGCACCCGGCGACGTCATCGCCGTCCGCGGCGGCACCTACGCCCTGACCGACAACATCACCATCGCCACCTCGGGCACGGCGTCCCAGCCCATCACGCTCAGCGCCTACCAGGGCGAACGCGTCGTGGTCGACGGTGAGCAACTGCCCGCCAGCCACACCCCCGTCGGGGGCAGCATCCCGCGGGCCGAGCGCGGGACGATCCATCAGGAGGCCTCGTACTGGCACATCTCCGGCCTGGAGATCGTCAACGGTCCGTACGGCATCTACTGCGACGGCTGCAACGGCAACGTCTTCTCCCGCCTGTCCACGCACGACAACTACGAGTCCGGCTTCCAGCTCCAGGGCGCCTCCAGCAACAACCAGATCCTGAACCTGGACAGTTACCTCAACCGCGATCCGCGCAAGAACGGCGAGAGCGCCGACGGCCTCGCCATCAAGGAGGGCAGCGGCACCGGCAACGTCGTGCGCGGCGCCCGCCTGTGGAACAACGTCGACGACGGCTTCGACGCCTGGAAGTTCACCTCGCCGATCCTCATCGCGAACTCGGTGGCGTACGGCAACGGTTTCAACCGCTGGAACTTCCCCGACTTCGCGGGCGACGGCAACGGCTTCAAGCTCGGCGGCGGCACCCCGGCACCGGCAGTGGGACACACGGTCCGGAACAGCGTGGCCTTCAAGAACGCGGCGCACGGCTTCACCGACAACGGCAACACCGGCGCCCTCGCCCTGACCCGTGACTCCGCCTACGCCAACGCCGGCACCGGCTTCGACGCCGACGTCTCCGGCGGGACCGCCACCCTCACCGCCGACCTGTCGGTCGCCGACGGAAAGGCGGCCGCCCTCGGCTCGAAGACGGTCTCCAAGGGCAACTCGTGGGATCTGGGCGGCACTTGGAACGCCTCCTCGGTGCTGAGCACGGACCCGACGCCGCTCACGGGCCCGCGCGCGGCCGACGGTTCGCTGCCCTCGGCACCGTCGTTCCTGGTGCCGCGCAACGGGGCGAACATCGGGGCGCGGTTCTGACCCGGTGGTGTGAGGAACAGAGGGCATGGATCATGCTTCTCCCATGTCATCCCGGTTCCCCGCCCCTCGTACGACTCTGATCGGCGCGGCCCAGCAGCGCCCCTGCACGCTCGTCGTGTGCCGGGGATGCTGCTGCGGCGATCCGCGCAAGCACCCCGGCACCGACCACGTGTGGCAGCTGGAGCGGCTGCGCGCCGCGGCGGCCGAGTCCGGCTTCCAGGTCCGTACGACCGACTGCCTGGGCCCCTGTGACCAGGCGAACGTCATCGTCGTCCAGCCGTCGGCCGCGGGGCGCCGGGCGGGTGGCCGGGCCACCTGGGTCGGCTTCGCGATGGACGACGACTGCACCGAGGAGGTCATCGACTGGGCGGCGGCGGGCGGTCCGGGCATCGCCGAACCGCCCGTGACGCTGGAGCTGCAGTTCATCCAGCCACCGCGGGACGCACGCGTGCGCAGCCGCCGCTGACTCGACCCTCAATTGTTAATGGGATCCATTTTCATGTAGCGTCCTCGGTGCTTGCCCACCGAGGAGGTTTCCCATGGCTGTCCCCAAGCGGAAGATGTCCCGCAGCAACACCCGCCACCGCCGCGCCCAGTGGAAGGCGACCACCCCGCAGCTCGTACCGCTCACCATCGACGGCGTCACCCACCTCGTGCCGCAGCACCTGGTCAAGGCCTACGAGCGCGGGCTGCTGCGCCCCGAAGGCTGAGCCCGCGATGCCGTACGACATGCCGTTCGCCCGCCTGCCCGTCACCGTCCTGTCCGGCTTTCTCGGGGCGGGCAAGACCACGCTGCTCAACCACGTCCTCGCGAACCGCGAGGGCCTGCGGGTGGCCGTCATCGTCAACGACATGAGCGAGGTCAACATCGACGCCGCGCTGGTGCGCGGCGGTGAGGCCGCGCTCTCGCGGACCGAGGAACGCCTCGTCGAGATGACGAACGGCTGCATCTGCTGCACCCTGCGCGACGACTTGTTGGAGGAGGTCGACCGGCTGGCCCGCGAGGGCCGCTTCGACCACCTCCTGATCGAGTCGTCCGGTATCTCCGAGCCGATGCCGGTCGCGGCCACCTTCGCGTTCGCCCGCGACGACGGCGCGACTCTCGGCGATGTCGCCGAGCTGGACACCATGGTCACGGTCGTGGACGCGGCGAACTTCCTGCCGGAGCTGGAGGGCGGCGACGAACTCGCCGAGCGCGGCCTCGCCCCCTACGAGGACGACGAGCGCACCGTCAGCGATCTCCTCGTCGACCAGGTCGAGTTCGCGGACGTCATCGTCCTCAACAAGCTGGACCTGGTGGACTCCCGCACCGCCGACCGGCTGCGGGCGGCGCTCGCCCGCCTCAACCCCCTCGCCCGCATCGTCCCGGCCACCCATGCGCGCGTGGACCTCCAACAGGTCCTCGGCACCCGCCTGTTCGACCTCGAACGCGCACAGCAGGCGCCGGGCTGGGTACGCGAGCTCAACGGCGACCATGTGCCGGAGACGGAGGAGTACGGCATCTCGTCGACGGTCTTCCGCTCCGAACTGCCCTTCCATCCCGGCCGGTTGTGGACCTTCGTGACCGAGGACCTGGACAGCGGCGCATTCGGCCGGGTCCTGCGCTCGAAGGGCTTCTTCAACCTGGCCGGCCGCTCCCAGGTGACGGGCCTGTGGTCGCAGGCCGGTTCCGTGGCCCGCTTCGAGCCGTCGGCCGCGCGTGATCCCGAGGCGCCGTATGCGCAGGAACTGGTGCTGATCGGCGTCCAGTTGAACGCGGACAGGATTCAAGCCGCCCTGGCGGACTGCCTCATGAGGCCCGGCGAACGCCTCCCTGACGTCGACCCGTTCCCCGCCTGGGACACGTACGGCATCGACGACATCTGCGAGCACGAGCACCAAATCCGCCATGTCCCAACTCCTGCTGAAATCCTGGACATGGTCCGCACATCTGAGGATCCTCGAATCCGAGCGGTGTGACAGCGCGGCACGCCACCGTCGGCGCGGCCGCGACCGCGACGGGGGTGAGGGCGGTGGACCCACACGCGGCTGCCGGCCCGGAGACGAAGTCCCGGGTGGACCTGGTTCTGGAAGGCGGAGGGGTCAAGGGGATCGCCTTCGTCGGGGCGCTGCAGAAGCTCTGCGCGCAGCACACCGTACGGCGGGTGGCGGGGACCTCGGCGGGCGCCGTGGCCGGGGCGCTGCTGGCGGCCGGCTATACGGTGCCCGAGCTCGAAGAGACCCTCAGGGGCATGCCGTTCGCGTCCTTCGAGGACGGCTGGGCACGCCACTTCGGCAAGCCCGGGGCGGCGCTGGCCTTCCTGCTGCACAACGGCGTCTTCAAGGGCGACGCGCTGCACGCCTGGATCGAGAAGCGCCTGGCCCGCAAGAACGTCGTGACCTTCAAGGACCTGCGGCACGAGGAGCCGGGTGACGATCCGCGCACGCCGCCCTACCGCCTGGTCGTCACGGTCAGCGACATCAGCCGGGGCCGGGAGCTGCATCTGCCCTGGGACTGTGAGCAGTTGTGCGGTCTGGATCCGGACAGGATGAAGGTGGCGGACGCGGTACGGGCGTCCGCATCCATCCCGTTCTTCTTCCGGCCCGTGCCCCTCAAGTGCGGACCCGAGCAGGGCTCCGAACGCCTCGTGCTGGTCGACGGCGGGATGCTGTCCAACTTCCCCGTGGCCCTCTTCGACCGCCGCGACGGACGCCCGCCCCGCTGGCCCACCTGGGGGCTCAAACTGTCCATGCGGACCACGCCCGCGCAGGACTGGCGCCCCGCCGGCAATCCGGTGACGCTGGTCCAGCGGCTGATCTCGACGATGACCGACGCGCACGACCGGCTCCACATCAATGACCCGTCCGTGCAGGAACGCACCGTCTTCATCGACACCGGACGCGTGCGCTCCACCGACTTCCTCCTCACCCGCGAGCAGGCCGACTACCTCCTGGCCCAGGGACAGAAGGCGGCCGGCACGTTCCTGTCCACGTGGGACTTCCCGCGGTGGCTGGACCGCTGGCACCCGCGGCCCGACACGGCCGCCGCGGCCGGCTGACGGCACCCGGCGACGGAGGAACCATGAGCCCTCGCGCCCGCCCGCACAGACCGCTGCGCGCGCCGACTCGCCGTACCGGCAAGCCGGTTGCGGGAAAACTGTCCGCGCTTCGCGTCCGCCCCGTCCGGCCCCGGTCGTACCCCTATCCGCCGGCCGATCGGCCCAACACCTGGCTGCACCGCGCCCAGGCCCGCCTGTGCGTGCTGCGGGTGGAACTGGACGCCACCTACCTCCCGCCGGACCTGCCCACCCGCGACGGGGTGCGGTACGCGGAGCTGCAGAACGGGGCCGGATGCCTCCTCGACACGGCGCAGAGCCTGATCAAGAAGGCAGGCGAGCGCCGGTCGTGGCGGTGGCGGCTGCGCAGCTGGTGGTCCGGGTATGCCTACGAGGGCACGTTGGCCTGTCTGCACGCCGCCGACGTCGCCATCCTCACCATGTCGCGGCCCCGCCGGGCCTGGCAGCGCCTCGACACGATCCTGGTCACCGCTCGTCCCCTGCGCCGAGGCGACCCGCGGCTCGCCCGGGTCAAGGCGCTGAAGTCCAAGCAGAATCCCGACGACGTGTGTCTGCCGTGGGCCCTGGCCGCGCTGCTGCAGGCCGCCTACGCCCTCCAGGAGGAGCGCGCGGTGCGCAGTCGCAATTTCCGCAACCGGCTCATCCGGGCGGGCCTGGTCCTCTGCCTCCTCCTGGCCGCCGCCGTCTGCGCGCCCCTGTGGGTCGACGGCGCCGTCCCCGTCTGCGAAACGGGCCGCAACTGCCCGGACTCCCTCGCGCCCGGCGTGAGCGAGGTCGCCGTGGTCATGCTGCTCGGTGTGCTCGGCGCCGCCCTGCACGTGGCGGCGCGCCTCCAGCAGATGGGCGGCAGCTGGAACCCTTACGGGCTGCCGCTGTTCCAGGAGCTCATCAAGCTGCCCACCGGCGCCCTGACCGCGGTGACCGGGCTGGTGCTGGTGGACACCGCCGCCCTGCCCGTCATCCAGGCACCCGGTTCGTGGCGTGGCGTCATGGCCTACGCCGTCGTGTTCGGGGTGGCCCAGCTGGCGCTGACCCGCAGCATCGACCAGCGCGCCGAGAAGCTCCTGGCGGCCGAGCCCGCCCCGGACGAGGTGAAGCAGCTGGAGAAGGCACCGGAGGATCACCAGGACGTCATGTGACCGAAGGCAACCGACAGTGACCGTATGCGACCGGTAGGGCTCCGGGGGGTGGGAATGCCGTGGCCCGTCACGCGTTGAACTGCGTGTGAGTTCCCTGATCGCCGCCACCCGCTTCTCCGTCCTCGACCGCTCCCGCACCCGCGAGGGCCACCCCCACGCGGAGGCGCTGCGCGACACCGTGCGGCTGGCACAGGAGCTGGAGGGGCTCGGCTATCACCGCTTCTGGGTGTCCGAGCATCACGGGGTGCCGGGCGTGGCCGGTTCCGCGCCGACGGTGCTGGCCGCCGCCGTCGCGGCTGCGACGAGCACGATCCGGGTCGGCACGGGCGGTGTGATGCTGCCCAACCATCAACCCCTGGTCGTGGCCGAGCAGTTCGGGGTGCTGGAGTCCCTCTTCCCCGGGCGGATCGACATGGGGCTGGGGCGGTCGGTCGGCTTCACGGGCGGGGTGCGCAAGGCGCTGGGGCGGGACAAGGGCGACGCCGAGGACTTCGGGGCGCAGCTGGAGGAGCTGCTCGGCTGGTTCCGCGGGACGTCCGCGACGGGTGTGCATGCGCGCCCCGCGGAGGGCCTGACCGTGCCGCCGTTCGTGCTGGCCATGGGCGAGGGCGCCGCGGTCGCTGCCCTCGCGGGCCTGCCGATGGTCATCGGCGACCTCCGCGGCCGCGAGAAGATGCAGCGCGGCATCGACCACTACCGCGCTCACTTCCGGCCCTCCCCGTGGGCGAGCGAACCGTACGTCGTCATCTCCGGCACCATCGCGGTGGCCGGCACGCCCGACCAGGCGCGGCGCCTGCTGGTCCCGGAGGCCTGGTCGATGGCGTACTCCCGCACACACGGCACCTTCCCGCCGCTGCCGCCCGCCGAGCGCGTCTCGGCCCTGGCGATGACCGCGAAGGAGCGCGGATTCTACGAGTCCGGGCTCGCCGGCCACCTCGCGGGCACCGAGGAGCAGGTCGGGCACGAGCTGGAGACGGTGCTGAAGGAGACGGGCGCGCAGGAGGTGCTGGTCACCACCAGTACGTACGACCGGGAGGCGCTCCTGGACTCGTACCGGCGGCTCGCCCGTATCACCTCCCGGTGGTGATCACCATCCGGAAGCGGGCGGTGCCCGGGTTACGAGATGGCCCGGAGCCGGCCGCGCGGCCGGCTGCGGAGTTGGTCGACGGCCTGGGCCGTCTGTTCGTCCGCGGGCAGGAAGACCACCAACTGCTGGGCGTCCGACGGGAGTTCGAGCATCTCGCGGACCAGCCGAAGTTCGCACCCGGACGGGTGGTTGAGTCGGAGGGCGCCACGCTGCGGAACCACGTGACGGTGCAGGCGGCGTGTGAAGTCGGGGCCGGCGACGGGGGCGAGTTCGGCGGTGAACCACTCGGAGCTCCCGGCGGTGGGTCCGAGCCACAGGTCGAAGGCCTGCTGGTCGGCGATGTCGTCCCAGTCGGCGAAGAACGTCCGGGCGCGGGGGTCGGTGAAGACGTAGCGGGTGAGGTTCGGGGCGTCCGCGTCGAGCAGTCCGGTGCCGCTCACCACCGACTCGTAGGTGATGGTGTGGGCGAGGACGTCGCCCAGCCGGTTGGTGACCATGGCGATGCCCGGCTCGAGGAGGCGGAGTGTCTGCAGGACCGACGGCCGGACCTCGCGGCGCGGTGGTGCGGGCTGGGTGTGAACGGAGCACTCGCCGCCGGTGATCTTCGCGAGGTAGCGCAGGTGGTTGCGCTCCGCGGGGTCGAGGCTGAGCGCGTCGGCGAGGGCGTTCACCACCGCCACCGACGGGTTGCGGTCACGGCCCTGTTCCATGCGGGTGAGGTATTCGACGCTGATGCCGGCCCGCGCGGCGAGATCCAGCCGCCGCAGCCCCGGTGAGCGGCGGCGGCCGTGCTTCGGCAGCCCCAGCGATTCGGGCTGGATGCTGTCGCGCTTGGCCCGGATGAAGTCCCCCAACGGCGTGCCCATAGCGGGAGCATAAGACGCTGCCCGCCGATCGCGGAGGGCTCAGCGTGGCCCTGCGGGGGCCAGCCTGAGCACGGTCTGGTTGGCGCCATGGTGCGGCGTGATCGTGGTGGTCATGGAAAAGAACGAGCACAAGCTGGTGATCATCGTCGGAAGTGTCCGGGACGGACGGTTCGGCCCGGCCGTGGCCTCGTGGGTGGCCGAACAGGCAGGCGCTCACGGCGGTTTCGACGTAGAAGTCGTCGATCTGGCCGAGATCGACATCCCGTTGACGCTGCCTGCCGCGTCGCCGAAGTTCGCCGGTGACGCCTACCCCCGTCCGGCCGGGATGGCGGCACTGACGTCGGCCCTGGAGGGCGCCGACGCGTTCGTCGTGGTCACGCCGGAGTACAACCACAGTTATCCCGCGTCGTTGAAGGCGGCCATCGACTGGCACTTCACCCAGTGGACGGCCAAGCCCGTCGCCTTCGTCAGCTACGGCGGCGCGGCAGGCGGCCGGCACGCCGTGCTGCATCTGGAGAACGTCCTGACCGAGCTGCACGCGGTGACGATTCGCGACGGTCTCGCCTTCCCGAACTACTTCACCTCGTGGCAGGACGGTCATCCCCTCGACCCCGAGGCCTCCGGGTACGCCAAGACCCTGCTGGAGCAGTTGGCCTGGTGGGCCGGTGCACTCCGATCCGCGCGCGAGGCCGCTCCCTATCCTGCGTGAACCGGGACGACGCCCCGCTCGATCAGGCTGTCGGCGCAGTCGCGCACGGTCTGCCGGGCGGGGCGTGTGGCTGCCGGCCGAGGATCGCCGACGGCGTCAGGGCCACGCCGGCGACGCCGACAGCTTAGAATCGCGGCGTTTGTCCCCCGCCGCAGCCGTAGACCCGTACGGAGTTCCCGTTCATGCACGACCCACACGACCCCTATGTCCGCGTCCGCGGCGCCCGCGAGCACAACCTCAAGGGCGTGGACGTCGACATCCCGCGGGACGTGTTGACCGTGTTCACAGGGGTGTCCGGGTCCGGGAAGTCCTCGCTCGCCTTCGGCACCATCTACGCCGAGGCCCAGCGCCGCTACTTCGAGTCGGTCGCCCCGTACGCGCGCCGCCTCATCCATCAGGTCGGCGCCCCGAAGGTCGGCGAGATCACCGGACTGCCGCCCGCGGTCTCCCTCCAGCAGCGCCGCTCTGCCCCCACGTCCCGCTCGTCCGTCGGCACGGTCACCACCCTCTCGAACTCCCTGCGGATGCTGTTCTCCCGCGCCGGCGACTACCCGCCCGGCGCCGAACGCCTCGACTCCGACGCCTTCTCCCCCAACACGGCCGCCGGCGCCTGCCCGGAGTGCCACGGACTGGGCCAAGTCCACCGTACGACCGAGGAGTTGCTCGTCCCCGACCCGTCGCAGTCGATCCGCGAGGGCGCGATCGCCGCCTGGCCGGGCGCCTGGCAGGGCAAGAACCTCCGCGACATCCTCGACGCGCTCGGCCACGACGTCGACCGGCCCTGGCGCGAACTGCCCGCCGCACAGCGAGAATGGATCCTGTTCACCGACGAGCAGCCGGTCGTCACCGTGCGCCCGGTACGCGACGCCGACCGCATCCAACGCCCCTACCAGGGCACATACATGAGCGCCCGCCGCTACGTCATGAAGACGTTCTCCGACTCCAAGAGCCCCACGCTCCGGGCCAAGGCCGAACGCTTCCTGACCAGCGCCCCCTGCCCGGCGTGCGGCGGCAGCAGGCTGCGCCCGGAGGCGCTGGCGGTGACCTTCGCGGGCCGCACGATCGCCGAGCTGGCCGCGCTGCCGCTGACCGACCTGGCGGGCCATCTGGTGGCGGGCGACGAGACCGCCCGCCTCCTCACCGAAGACCTCGACTCCCGTATCGCGCCGATCCTCGAACTCGGCCTCGGCTACCTCAGCCTGGACCGCTCGACCCCCACCCTCTCGGCGGGCGAACTGCAACGGCTGCGCCTGGCAACGCAGTTGCGCTCCGGACTGTTCGGTGTCGTCTACGTCCTCGACGAGCCGTCCGCCGGACTGCACCCGGCGGACACGGAGGCCCTGCTCACCGTCCTGGAGCGGCTGAAGTCGGCGGGCAACTCGGTGTTCGTGGTGGAGCACCACCTCGACGTGGTGCGCGGCGCAGACTGGCTGGTGGACGTGGGCCCGCACGCCGGCGAGCACGGCGGAGAGGTGCTGCACAGCGGCCCGGTGGCGGAACTGGCCTCGGTCCCGCAGTCCGCGACGGCCCGCTTCCTCTTCGACCGCTCCCCCGCCGAGCTACGCCAAGTGCGCACCGCCCGCGGCCAGTTGAAGGTCGGGCCGGTCACCCGTCACAATCTGCGCGAGGTGACGGCCGAGTTCCCGCTCGGCGTGTTCACCGCGGTCACCGGCGTGTCCGGCTCCGGCAAGTCCACCCTCATCGGGGAGATCACCGAGGACCTGACGGGCGTGCAACGCCTGGTCTCGGTCGACC
This sequence comes from Streptomyces sp. NPDC001401, assembly GCF_042895385.1. NCBI lineage: Bacteria > Bacillati > Actinomycetota > Actinomycetes > Kitasatosporales > Streptomycetaceae > Streptomyces > Streptomyces sp. NPDC001401. The sequence continues at coordinate 342,835 of NZ_JBIAWI010000006.1, read as the reverse complement.
AGAAGCCCATCGGCCGCACCCCGCGCTCCAACCTCGCCACCTACACGGGCCTCTTCGACGTCGTACGCAAGGTGTTCGCCGCCACCGACGAGGCGCGCGCCCGGGACTTCGGCGTCGGACGCTTCTCCTTCAACGTGGCCGGCGGGCGCTGCGAGACCTGCCAGGGCGAGGGGTTCGTCAGCGTCGAGCTGCTGTTCCTGCCCAGCACGTACGCGCCGTGCCCGGACTGCGGCGGGGACCGCTACAACCCCGAGACGCTCCAGGTGACGTACCGGGGCCGGAACATCGCGCAGGTGCTGGACCTGACGGTGGAGAGCGCGGCGGAGTTCTTCGCGGACACCCCGGCGGTGGCCCGCAGCCTCACCACACTGCTGGACGTGGGGCTCGGCTATCTGCGCCTGGGCCAGCCCGCCACCGAACTGTCCGGCGGCGAGGCCCAGCGCATCAAGCTGGCCAGCGAGTTGCAGCGCGGCCGCCGCGGCCACACCCTCTATCTCCTCGACGAGCCGACCACCGGTCTCCACCCGGCCGACGTCGAGGTCCTGATGCGGCAGCTGCACGGCCTCGTCGACGCCGGCCACACCGTGATCGTCGTCGAGCACGACATGTCGGTCGTCGCCGGCGCGGACTGGGTGATCGACCTGGGCCCGGGCGGCGGGGACGCGGGCGGACGGATCGTGGCAGCGGGGACGCCGACGGAGGTGGCGCAGGTGGAGGGGAGCGCTACGGCGGCGTATCTGGGCCGGGTGCTGCCGCCGCGGAAGGCGTGAGTGTCTACAAGGGCGGGGCGGGAACCGGCGAAATGCAGCCCGCGAGGGGACGGAATGCCACCGATATTGGACGGTGCGAAGGGGCGCCATGGGGGAACTGGCGGAGCTCGAGGAATGGGTCGCAGTGATCGATGCGTGCATCGAGCCCATCGCGACGAGACCGCTGGATCTCAACGACCCTGACTGGATGCGAAAGATACAGGAGGCCCCGCGTCCACTGGACGAGGCGGGCATCCGGACAGAGGCCGAGGCGGCACTGCATGACGTGCTTTCCCTGTACGAAGAGGGCGACGAGGACGTCCGGACCGCCCTGCGCGCGCTCCTGGAGCGGTGTCACTCGTTCGCATGGGCGACCTCACTGCCCTTCGAGCCCACGCCCCAAGGATTCCGGCAGCGACTGCTGGAGATGTCGGTCGAGGATCAAGGCCACGACACACGGGACATGATGGTCGACCTCAACGGTCTGTGCGGGCAGGCACGGGACGCCGGTATCGACATCCGGCCACTCCTGCTGGACGTGGCCGAACTCTCCAGTGACATCGACAAGTACGGGATGGGTTCCACGCGGAACATCCTTCTCCGGGCCGCTGGAAGGGAGCCCACCGGGCTCTGGTGAGCGTGCGGCACGGGAACCCGCCGCCGTTCCTCCCTCGGAATCGGACGGAGCTTGGCGATGGACTTCGCGTGCTTTGGCATCACAGGGATGAGAGGCGTACCGACGAAATGGGGCTGTGTGGGTGACGAAACGCAGTCCGTCGTCGGCCGGGCGATTGGGCTGACGCCGATCCCACCGAAGGCGGCTCCCGTGTGCGAGAACTTCTGCGTATCTGCGCGGGATACATGCCCTGTTGGACTTGCTGGCCCACCATGCCAGCGCATTGCGTCGGTGGCCCTATCGCCCATGTGCATCGACGCGTAGTACCGCTGGCGAGCTTCACTCTGGAGGTTCGCCGCGGTCCCAGTCTCGGGCAGTGCGGCCTCGCGCCGGTGGTCGGCGGCTCCTTACTCTCCCCCGTCGGCGGAATGGAGCTGGAAGTCGACGACGACGCAACCAACCTGTCCGTCATCGGTGCGGCCGATCCAGACGGGGTAGGCCCCGTCGCCCCGGCCGGCGCGGAAGGCGATGAGGTTCGGCTCGTGCTCCGTGCTGGGCAGTTCGACGGTGAAATGGCTGTCGAGGGGTATGAACAGGTCCTCGTCCAGCTGGTCTTCGATCACCGTCCGAGTCGCATCCATGAAAGCCGCTGTGCCGGTATCCACGCCAACCCCGTAGAACTGGCCCTCGCCGAGCAGCCCCAGGCCCTCGTCGGGCCGGAGGGCCATTTCCCACTCGCGGGGCGGGATGTCCAGGAACGTCACCCTGGCCGCAGCGACACCGGCCCCGCGTGTCGTGCGCAAAAGCGACAGCGTGACCGGGAACTCGCCCGGTGGCACAGCGACGGTCCGCGGGGTCTCTCCGATCCAGCCGGGGTCCGAGACCGCCAGCTGCCCTGACGTGATCCGCAGCAGGCCGGCGTCAACGGGCTCGACGACGGCCGGCCCATCCGGAGTGTCGCACGCGCCCGGACTGAACAGTTGCTCGATTCCGGTGGCGCGCAGCGGTCCCGATCCTTCGTCGACCGACACGTCGCTCAGGACTACGGTCGTGGCGGGCTCGTGGCCCTGCTGGGCGAGGAACGGCGCGAACACCTGCCAGTCGCCGAATTCCGGTACGGGGCAGAGGAAGCTCTCGACGGGCGCCGGGAATCGCCGCACGGGGACGCTCGACGGGCCGGATGTTCGAGCGTGCAGTGGCTCCGTCGACGCTCCCCTCGGCCCGGCGAACTCGGACCTCACCTCGACCTGCCCGTCGGCCGAGACGGTCGTGGTCTCCTGAACATCCCACTTCCAGGACGAGTGCTCCTGCTCGTTGGAAAACTGCCATCGGGTGTTCCGGTGAGCCAACAACATGCCCGTGCTGTGCGGCTTGAGGTCGATCATCTGCATACGCCAGGACCTGTCGTCGAACAGATACACACGCCACATCCGGCGCGGCCAGTATTCGACCAGTGCCAGCGGTCGCTCCCGCGCGGACAGCAGAACCGCGTACTCCATCCCGGCAGCATGTCTGCGTGCCGCGACCGCGCGCGACATCGGGTCCGGATGGGTCATTCCCCGCTGGGAACCCCACATTTCGCCGTACGACACATCAAGACTGTCGAAGATCACAGCCGCGTATCTCCCCCCGCACCAGCCGCCCCCGAGCAGTGGCGCTCGACAGGTGACCCTGCCGCATCACCCTGCCCTTCCGGAGCTTCGTTGTGCCGCCAGTCTGCCACTGAGGTGTGACACATAGGATTGTGGGAGGCCAGCAACCTGGGGTTACCGACGAAATGGACCGCCCCAGGTGACGAGACACAGTCGGTTCGGCAGGCCCCATCGGTGATGCGTGCGTTCGCGTCAGCGCCGACGCTCAGGGGCGGAAACGTGGACACTTCTGCGCGGGAATCCAACCCGGCGGAAGCCACGTTACGGCTGGTCAACGAATCCCGTCGGTTGCCCTGAGAACCAGGCCGCGGTCTCGTCGGGGTGCGAGAACCGTACGGTGTGGAGGGGCGCGAAGCGCGGATCGCTCGTGCGCCGTGCGATCTCGTGGCGGCGTCCCGCGTGTTGCGACCAGGACCACCACACCGGGTGTTCCTTGCTGAGCCAGCCCGCCCACGTCTCCTTGTTGCCGCCGAAAACGGGCTCACGGGTGACCGAGCGCCGCAGGGAGCGACGCAGAACGCGGGGCATCACCACGCGCTTGCCGTAGTCCAGCCAGAGCAAGGTGTCGGCCTGCTCCCAGAGCAGGTCACGGACCTCCGGGTAGCCGATGGAGTCGATGACCCAGCGGGGTTCCGCCGCAACGCTCGACACCGCCTCGGTGAATCGGTCATTGACAGCCCAGTCGGGGCCGTTGAAGTACAGGGCGTCCATCTCGTGGTACGGCACGCCCAGACGCTCGCTCACGGCCCGCGCGAGCGTCGACTTGCCCGCACCCGTGACACCCACCACCAAGATCCGCTCCACGCGCGCACCCTACTTGAGCCTGCCGAGGCCGGAGACTCGATGGTCGCGCAGTAGGAGCGCGCGGAGCACTTTCCTGAGCGCGGATTCGCCCCATCCGATCCCAAATCGCCGCGCAGACCTGTGTCTTGGCCACCCGACGAGCGGAGCCGCATGGTGAAGGTGGACATCTCGTCCGCCCCTCGCGCCAAAGGTGGTGACATGGTTGCGGAAACCCTGGCTGCTCCGGCTTCGGCGGCCGGAACGGCGGCGGCACAGGCACTCGGCACGGATGCATGGACATCGATGCGGGAACGCGTGGCGGAGGTCTTCGGGCGTGGGATCAGGGAACGGACCGAAGCCGCCCTGAGCCGTTTGGACGAATCGGCGCTGACGCTGACCGACCACGGCCGGCCGACAGACGTCGCACGGGCCGGGGCCCTGCTGGCCGCCTCCCTCACCTGCCAGTTCGAAGTTCTGCTGGATTCCGTCAGCGACGCAGACCGTGAGGTGGTGATCGGCCTGCTGCGCGTCTTGCTCGCAATGCGGGATGACAGCGGGGTGACAAGCGAAGCCGCCGGAATCGAGGTCCACGGCAACATCGAGACTCACTCCGAGGGCTCTTCGGTCGCCGTGAGCATCGTCCAAGGAGGCCTTCACATGGAACGCCCTCCCCAGCCGGGCATAGAGCAGATCGGGCGCTGACTAGTACTCCAGCTGTAGATCGCGATCTTGCTGGTGGGGGCGGGTCCGGGCACGGGTACGGCCACCGATGATCATCGTCGTTTGTGAAGACGAACGAGGAGTCGGTGGCCGCAGGTCACAGCATAGATCCCGGCCGTTGGCGGGAGGCGTTCGAGGTGGTCATGGGCCGTATCGCGGGCCGGTTCGCCCGGGTCGAACCCCGGCTGCGGGCCAGGCAGTTGGTGATGGGCTTGATGCCGGACCTGCCGCGCAACAACTGCTGGACGATCGCGGAGTGGGCCGGGGAAACGACCCCGCACGGCATGCAGCACCTGCTGTGCCGGGCCTCTTGGGATGCCGATGCCGTCCGGGACGACGTGCGCGAGTACGTCGTCGAACATCTCCACGACGAGGCGGCGGTGCTGGTCGTGGACGAGACCGGTGACGTGAAGAAGGTGGCACCCACACCGTCGGGGTCCAGCGCCAGTACACCGGAACCGCCGGCCGGATCGAGAACTCCCAGGTCGCCGTCTATCGCGTCTATGCGGGGATGCGCGGGCACGCGGCGGTGGACCGGGAGTTGTACGTCCCCCGCTCGTGGACCTGCGACCCCGATCGCTGCCGGGCGGCCGGGCTCGGCGAGGACACCGTCTTCGCCACCAAGCCGGAGCTGGCCCGCATGATGATCGAACGGTTCCTGGACGCCGGACACCGCATCGGCTGGGTGACCGGCGACGAGGTCTACGGCGGCAACCCGAAACTGCGGGCGGCCCTGGAAAAACGCGGCCTGGGCTACGTGCTTGCGGTGGCCTGCTCGGCCGAAGTCACCACAAGGGCAGGGAAGTTCCGCGCCGACGCGCTGGCCGCGAAGCTGCCCAGGCGTGCCTGGCAGAAGCTGTCGGCCGGAGCCGGCGCAAAGGGCCACCGCTACTACGACTGGGCCGTCATCGACCTCGCCGACCCGGCGCCGGGACACTGTCAGCTGCTAATCCGACGCAACCGCACCACTGGCGAACTCGCCTACTACCGCTGCCACTCCACGGTGCCGGTCCCGCTGCGCACCCTGGTCCAGACGGCCGGCTCCAGGTGGCGGGTGGAGGAGACCTTCCAGACCGAGAAGAGCCTGGCCGGGCTCGATGAACACCAGGTCCGCCGCTACCCGTCCTGGAGCCGCTGGGTCACCCTCGCCATGCTCGCCCATGCCTTCCTCGCCGTTGTCCGCGCCGAGGAGCACGCCGACCGGCCAGGACCGCACGACCTGATACCGCTGACCTGCAACGAGATCCAGCACCTGTTCCTCGCCGTCACTGCGCGTCCGGTGACCGACCTCGCCCACCGGCTCGGCTGGTCCGACTGGCGACGCCGCCACCAGCAGCGATCACGGGCCAGCCACTACCGGCGACAAGCCGCATCCCAGACATGAGATCACAACAATATTGGACCCCCGAACGGGTACTGCGGGCTGGGCGGGACAGGGGACAAGCTACGAGCGTCGCGCCGAACTGGCATCGCGCCGGTCGAGAACTGATCGGCGCGCTACTCTCTCGGCCATGTCAGAGACCAGGCAAAGACTGGTGCGGGCCTTTTGGGCCGTGGACCGCCTCCTTGGCGGTGAACGCCCGCCAACACGCACACAGAAGTTCGCGGCCCGGCATCCGGTCGTCCTGCCACTACTGACGGGAGCAGTGTGGGCTACCTACTTCCTGTTGCTCCCAGACGTGCAGCCGTCGGACTACCTCATCGCGCCGACCGGCGGCTTTCTGCTCGGTGGGATCTTCGGGCTCACGGCGCTGTACGAGAGGCATCGACAGCGTCGTCTGCGACGGCTGGGGCTGTGGGACGGCTCGTGAGAGAGCCATCCCAGACATGACGGTCACGATCTACAGCTGGAGTACTAGAGCGTGTATTTGGTTGTGATCATTAGGTGGTCCGGGTGAGGTGCGCGAGCCGGATAAGGTGCCCCGAAGTCAGGCATGAGGGGGATCACGTTGGAGCGACGGAAGCTGTTCGGGATCGGGGCGGGGCTGGCGGTCCTACCCGCCTGGTGGGCCCTGCGTCAGGTGGCGAACGGCACAAAGCGTGACTGGCACACCGACACCGCACCGCTGGAGCGGGCGTTCCCGCTGCTGGGCCCGCTCACCGACGCCAAGTGGGTGAGCAGCCGGGACAACGACCGGGGCACACCGTCGCCGGAGCTGGTGATCTCGGGCTTCGCCCGGCTGACACCGGGGAAGCTTGCCGAGCTGACGGCGGCCCACACCTTCGTCTCCGAGGGGCCGGCCGATGACTTCTCCTCGTGGTTCGAGAAGCCGCTCAAGGGTGAGGGGCCGGAGAACCCGCAATGGATCCGGTCGCACAAACTCGACCGCGACGGCAGCGGCCACTCCACCAACCTGTGGTTCGACCGTCGCACCGACACCGTCCGCTTCTGGGCACTCAACCCATACGGATAGGGCGCGTATCGGGTGCGATCAGTTTGTGGGTTTCGCCCTCACGGTCATGGCTTGATTCGGTAGATCGTGGTGCGTGATGCGAGTACAACTGACAGACACCGAACAGGAGTTCATCGAGCCGTACCTCCCGATCGGCGACTACGGCCCGTACCCGGAGCGTCTGCGGCAGCAGTTCGAGAGCGTGATCTGGCGGTTTCGGACGGGCAGCCAGTGGCGGGAGATGCCGCGGGAGTTCGGTGCCTGGTCGACGGTCCACAACCGCTTCCGGCAATGGAGGGACGCCGGGGTGTTCGAGGCCCTGCTGGAGGGTGTGATCGCGGAGGCCGCGAAGCGGGGTGAGGTGGACCTGTCGCTGGTCAGCGTGGATTCCACCACCGTCCGGGCCCACCACGACGCCGCTGGGATGCACCTCGACCCAGACACGCTCGCCGACCTGGAGAAGGCCGCCGAGGAGGCGGAGAAGGCCCGGCAAAGGGGGGCGCCCCGGAGAGACAAGACGGGCAGGACACCGCACGCGACCCCGAACAGGAAAAGTGGCGACGTGTCCGACGTAGCCGCAAGCTCCGCCTGAAGGCCGCCCTGCTCGGGCGCTCCAGAGGCGGTCAGACCAGCAAGGTCCACATCGCCGGCGAGCGCAAGTGCCGCCCGCTGGTGCTCGTTCTGACCGCAGGACAGGCCGCCGACAGCCCCCAGGCCGCCAACCGGAAGAAGAGAGGCTCCGCAGGCGGCCGGCCCGTCACCCACGACGCCGACCTCTACAGGGAGCGGAACACCATCGAGCTCCTGATCAACAAACTGAAGGCCTGGCGAGGCATCGCCACTCGCTACGACAAGACCCCCGCGAGCTACCTCGCCGGCCTCCACCTTCGCGGCGCGATGCTCTGGATCAAGGACCTCACCAAGACCGCCCCTTGATCACGACCGAATACTCGCCCTAGGCGCCAGTGACGAGTGCGCTGATGATATAGGGACCGCCTTCCGGCCTCGCGTAAAAGAAGAGCTGCTCGCCCGGCGGCATCTTGAAACGGTCGGGAGATCCGTTCAGCCGATGGTGAAGCGCTGGTTCTGGGCGCCTCGGTCGCAGCGGGCAGTGCGGTAGTAGCCGTTGTCCTGCTGGTAGAGGCAGCGGCCCGTGCCGACGCTTTGGAGCATGATGGCGCTGCGGGCGGCGGGCTGGACGGTGCGCCACTTCTGGTATGAGCCGCCGTTACAGCGCAGGGGGTAGACGTCGCCCCGGTCATTGCTGTCGAGGCAGCGGCCCCAGAAGTTGTTCTTAAGAGTGGTGCTGGTGTTGAGGCGGCCGTTCCACTGCCACAGGAGGCTGCCGCGTCCGGTGGTGCAGCGGTCGCCCTTGAGGCCGGTTTCGGAGGTCTCGCGCAGGCAGTCACCGTAGCGGTAGTTCGCGAAGCGGCTGGTGGCGGTGGCAGCCGAGGCGGGCGTGGGGGTGAGGAGGGGGAGGGCGAGGCCGGCTGCGGCGATGAGGGCGGCGAAGGCTTTCCGGGTCGGGCGGCGCACTGGGGGTCTCCTGACAGTGGTTTTCAGAGGTACCTCAACAGGATCCCCGAACACCACCGCCTATGCCTGAAAAATGGGGAAAACCCGCTGACGACTCCTGAAGGTCCGAGAGGAGGCGGTTTCCGGCGGGACGGAGGACCTTCCGTGGCGCGGAGGCCGATGGGGAGCGTAGCAGTGCCACTGACACTGCCTCTTACCTGGTGATACTGCCCTGCTCAGGGGGCACGTGTGCGTTCACGGGGTCAGGCAGGACTTAAACGGACATTAAGGGCCCACTTAGTGCATACGAGAGGCTTAGCAAAGGGCAAAGAAGATCGCGGATACAATAATGGTGCAGACGACTCTCCAGGCAAATATGAAGAGATCTCTTCGGAACCCCTGTCTTTCCTGTTTCGAGAGGTTTTGCTCCATCATGGCGACAAATTCTCGCGCAGCTTCAGGTTCGACGGATTCGAGGGTTTTGACACGGTCGGCAAGCTGTCGCTCACTTAGCCTTTTCCAACCTCTTGCAGGGCTGGGCAGTTGGCCTGACAGACGGATGAAGCCCCTGGTAGATGGGTTTTCGACCAAGAGAACTGTCTCCACCAGAGGCTTCGCATGCTTGTCTACCCGTCCGGCGCGGTCCCACGTGAAGGTGCGGGCACTGGTCGAACAGGCCATCGCCACCCTCAAGTCCTGGCGGCTCCTGCGCAAGCTCCGCTGCTCGACCACTCGAATCACGAGCCTCGTCCAGGCCGTCCTCACACTCCATCTGGCCAGCTCAGACTGAGGATGGAGAAAGCTCACTTTCTCGGAAGATCCGACGGAGGGACCCAATCGCCGACGTGCACAGGGTGAGGAAAAGAGAGGCCGGCCAAGAAGGCAGCCCCCTTCCTCAAAGCTGGAAGGGGGCTGCTTTTGTCGTCAGCGCTCAGCAATCCACGTGCACTCGCTCGACGTAATTGCTGCCGTCCAGGGTCCGCTGACCCCCTGCCCAGACGAAATCCCACGTGCCGTTCACGTAATACACCGTGAAGCTGTTACCGTGGGCCCTGGCATAGTTGAAACGGCCGTAGATCCAGTTGTCTCCACAGCCGTCCATATTCCAGACACCTCCGGAAGTATCGTATACGCAGGCCCGCCCGGCATCGCACTTGTAGGTCACGTACTGGGGATGGACGTCGGCAGCTGAAGCAGTGCTGGAGCCGCCGATGAGCGCGCCAATCCCAAGAGTGAGAGCCACAGCTGTACGGGTCACGTGCTTTTTGAGCAACTGCATCCAGAAGTCTCCCTGCCTGGGGGCCCCACTGTGACGCCAGTTCGAGCAGACGCCCGTGAGGACCTGCCACTCGGTCGACCGATGCAACTCGCTGTGGTCGACCTCTTTGCGTGCGTCACAACGTAGGCGCCGCCCGTGGATACCGGCCATCCTTTCGAACACCATCGAAACGTGCTATCGGAGTGGCATCGCATTGCATTGGAGGTAGTGAGCCTTCTCCATCCTCAGTCTGAGCTGGCCAGATGGAGTGTGAGGACGGCCTGGACGAGGCTCGTGATTCGGGTGGTCGAGCAGCGGAGCTTGCGCAGGAGCCGCCAGGACTTGAGGGTGGCGATGGCCTGTTCGACCAGTGCCCGCACCTTCACGTGGGACCGCGCCGGACGGGTAGACAAGCATGCGAAGCCTCTGGTGGAGACAGTTCTCTTGGTCGAAAACCCAACTACCAGGGGCTTCATCCGTCTGTCAGGCCAACTGCCCAGCCCGTGCAAGAGGTTGGAAAAGGCTCACTGTCTTTCAGAATGGACAACTGGGCCTCAAGGTCAGCGATCGCCGATTGCCTGGAGCTTAGTACTCCAGCCGTAGATCGCTGGTGCGACGTCCGACCGACCGCGCCTACGGGTGCGTGTCCGTGATCGCGATGACCTCGTCGAGGCGGTCCAGGGCGGCCTGCAGGTCGTCGACCTTGGCCTGGATGCGGTCGCGCTCGGCGCGCAGCATGGCTCGTTGCTCGTCGTCGGTGTGCCCGGTGTCCCAGCATGGAAGGAGTTCCGCGATCCTTCGACTGGTCAGACCGGCGGCGAACATCTGCTGGAAGAAGCGCACCAGGGTGACGGTGTCCTGCCGGTAGAGGCGCTGGCCGGACGGGCTGCGCTCCGCGATGAGCAGCCCCTGCTGCTCGTAGTAGCGCACGGCGCGTACCGAGACGCCGGCGCCCCGTGCCACCTCGCCGATGCGGACCAGCCGCTCGGCCGCAGCCTCCGTGACGGTCATGGTGATTCCTCTCGCCCCGGTCCTGACGGCCAGCACTTGCCTCTGACGCCAGCGTCAGGTTTTAGCGTACCGGGCATGGATATCAACAACTCCGTCGCCCTTGTCACCGGAGCCAACCGCGGCCTGGGCCGCGCCTTCGCCCAGCGCCTGCTCGAACGGGGCGCCCACAAGGTCTACGCGACGGCCCGCCGACCGGAGACCGTGGACCTGCCCGGGGCCAAGGTGCTCCCCCTCGACATCGCCGATCCCGCATCCGTGAGGGCCGCCGCCGAGGCCGCCCCGGACGTCTCGCTACTCATCAACAACGCGGGAATCAGTACGGGGACCGACCTGGTGACCGGTTCGCTGGACGCGGTGCGGCACGAGCTGGAGACCAACATGTTCGGCCACCTGGGAATGATCCGGGAATTCGCGCCGGCGCTCGCCAGGAACGGCGGGGGCGCGATCGTCAACGTCCTCTCCGCCATGTCGTGGTTCGGGGGCAAGGGCGCCAATGCCTACCACCTGACCAAAGCCGCCGCCTGGGCCATGACCAACGGCGTCCGCCTGGAGCTCGCCGAGCAGAGCACGCTCGTCACAGCGGTACACCTCGGCCTGGCCGACACCGACATGGCGGCGGGCTGGCCCGTGGACAAGATCGCTCCGTCGGACCTGGCCGACGCGGCGCTCGACGGTGTCGAGGCGGGCTCCGCCGAGGTCCTCGCCGACCAATGGAGTCGGGACGTCAAGTCCCGGCTGCCGCTGACGCCGGAAGAGTTCAACGCCGCGATGGACCGCGCCCTGGCGGCGCTGATGGCGGCCTGAGGGGCCCTCGGGCCGCGCTGACTTCGGTGTGTTGCTTCTTACGGTCGGTCAATTAATGCTCCGTCCGCAGTTGTCGATCTTCATGTTGTGGCCTCGCGTCGGCGGTAGTGGCAGTCGCGGGCGCGGGCCTGGTGTCGGCGACGCCAGACGGACCAGCCAAGCCGGTGGACAGGGTCAAAGACGCGTTGGATGACGAGCGTGATGAACAGTCGTTGGATCTCGTTGCAGGTGAGCGGTATCAGCTCGTTGGGTGAGGGATGACGGTCGTGTTCGTTCGCGCGGACGACGGCGAGGAAGGCGTGCGCAAGCATGGCCAGGGTGACCCAGCGGGACCAGGACGAGTAGCGCCGGACCTGGTGCTCGTCCAAGGCCGCCAAGCCCTTGCCGGACTGGAAAAACTCCTCGACCCGCCACCTTGATCCAGCGACGCGCACCAGGGTGGTCAGCGGCACTGCGGCCGGCGAGTAGCAGCGGTAGTACGCGAGTTCGCCGGTGCTGCGGTTGCGGCGGATCAGCAACTGCTGGCTCCCGGGCCGGGGGTCGGTGAGGTCGATGACGGCCCAGTCGTAGAAGCGGTGGCCCTTGGCTCCGACCCCTGCGGACAGCTTCTGCCAGGCCCTCTTGGGCACCTTCCTGGCCAGCGTGTCCGCGCGGAACTTCCCGGCGCCTGTGGTGACTTCGTGCGAGCAGGCCACCGCTAGGACGTAGCCGGTGCCGCGTTCCTCCAGCGCGCGGCGCGCAGCCTCGGGTTGCCGCCGTAGACCTCGTCTCCCGCGACCCATGCGGCCCGGTGGCCGGCGTCCAGGAATCGGGTGACCATGCGGGCGGCCAGCTCTGGCTTGGTCGCGAACTCCGTCTTGTCACCGAGTCCGGCGGCCCGGCAGCGGTCGGGGTCGGAGGTCCAGGAACGCGGAACATAGAGTTCCCGGTCGATCGCCGCGTGCCCTCGCGGGGTCGAGTAGGCGAGGTAAACGGCTACCTGGCTGTTCTCGACGCGTCCGGCGGTGCCGGTGTACTGGCGCTGGACACCGACAGTGTCGGTGCCTTTCTTCACGTCACCGGTCTCGTCGACCACCAGCACCGCCTCGTCGTCGTGCAGATGCTCCACCACGTAGTCACCCACGTCGTCGCGGACCTGGTCGGCGTCCCACTTGGCCCGCCCGAGCAGGTGCTGCATGCCGTCCGGGGTCCTGTCCCCGGCCCACTCGGCGATGGTCCAGCAGTTCTTGCGCGGCAGGTCCGACAGCAGGCCGAGTACCAACTTCCGGGCTCGGCGCCGGGATTCGACCCGCGTGAACCGTCCCGCTATCCGGCTCATCAGGCCCTCGAACGCCTCCTGCCAGTGGGCAGGGTTTACCCTGTGACCTGCGGCCACCGCGTGATCTTCAGTCTTCACACACCGATGATCAACGGTGGCCGCACCCGTCTCCACAGCGCGTCAGGCTCGCGCAGCGTCTGTCTGCCGTCCTGTGTCTGGAGGACTTGTGCAACGTGGCGAAGTCTGGTGGGTCCAGTTCGACGAGCGGAGGTTGGTCGTACTGCTGTCGGGAGACGACGCGTCCGGGATCCGGGTGATGCAGGTCGTCGCTCCGGCGGGCGTCGACATTAGCGGTCTGGGCATCGAAGTGATGGTGGGCGCCGGTGAAGGAGTGCCGTTCGAAGGCGTGCTGCGGCTCGCGTTCCCGCGTCCAGACTTCACCCCTTGCACGTGGCTGACCACTGTGTCACGGGACGACCTGATAGAGCGGGCGGCCGTCCTGTCCTCGGCGAAGCTCAGCGAGATTGACGATGCCCTCCGACTCGCTGAACAAGCGCAGGAGCAGACCCCGGCGACGACCGCGAAGCTCAGCGAGATAAGGGACGCCCTCCGTCTCGGTGAACTCGGGTAGAGGGAGAAGGAGCCGACGGCGTGGGCGGTCTCGGCCAGATGGTCGACGCTGTCCGAATGTCGCCTCGGCGCCCCTCACCATCGAGATCACGATCTACGGCTGGAGTACTAGGCCCGGCATCGGAGGAGCTCGCCCCACCCGAACCCGTGCGGGGGTTCACGCGCAGGACACGGCTGTCGCGATCGGTAGTGCCGATCACGTGTCGATTCACCTGTCATGGACGAGGCGTCAACTTCTGGCTGTGCTCGCGCTGATACTCACCACCAATCTGGCGGCGCCCGGCGCCGAGAAGTTGATACCCTCCGGCCCGGAAAACCGGACTGCCCTGCACCGCCATCCGCATCACGGGCGGGGACCCGGACCGCGGGCGGCCAGCAACTGGTCGACAACGATGAGCGTGTCCGCCCCGACGGCGCCCCTGCCGGGGGTGGGCCTGAACACGTGGGCGTGGGTGTCGGCCGGGCTGTCGCCGGGAGCGAGGATGCGGATGGCGGCCGGGCGCAGGCCGGCGTCCTGGCTGTGCCGGAGGGCAGGGATGAGGCCGGCCCGCAGGAGCGAGGACTTGCCACTGCCGGATGGGCCGAACACAGCCGCGAACCGCCGTCGACGCAGCAGTTCCAGCAGGTCCGTGGTGAGCTGGTCGCGGCCGAAGAACAGATCGGCATCGGCGGGTTCGAAGCGGGCCAGCCCCCGGTACGGAGCCTCGGCATCCTCATCTTCGGTATGCGGTTCGGCCGTGGCTTCCGCGGCTGCCTCACGCCACCGTTCCTCCCACTCCTTGGCATCGCCGCCGCACGCACGGACGTAAGCAAGAACGACCGGCAGGGTCGGCAGCCGCTCGCCGCCGGCCGCCTGCGACAGGGTGCTCGCGCCCTGCCCCGCGCGCTGCGCCATCGTCCGGTAGGTCGGACTTCCCGCCTCCGCACGGAGTTTGCGCAACTCGTACGCGAACCGCACCACCGGTCCCGCGGTCGGATCGAGCGGACTCTCAGGACGCCCCGCCATCCACGACTCCCCTACCTCGTGACGCCCCCCGCTGACGCGGCGACAGCCCACGAAGCTACGCAGCCCCTCGGCAGGCGGGCAAACCCGAGGCACCTTCTTTGGTCAGCACCGGGCGATGCGCCGTGACCTGCGCCGCGCCCATTGATCAGAGAGCCGGAACGGCTGTCCATTCAATTCCCAGGGCGCTGAACTGGACGTCATCAGCCCCGGATGCCCTGATGCCGACGGGGGGACAGCGCACGACGGCCGTCTCGCAGGGGGGACAGACGGCTGCCGTGTCCAGGGGATCCGGGGCTGACCGAGCTGGCGGGTCGCACAACCCCGTTGCTCAGGCGGAATTGACAACCCCTGTCAGTCGTTGGTGAGCAGGCCGGCGACCAGGTCGCGGGGCAGGCCGTGGGTGTCGTGCAGGTAGCGGTAGTCCTCCTCGCTCAACGGGCCTTCGAACTCCGGCCGGGAAAGCACGCGTTGGCCGCGTTCGAGGAGCTTGGTGAAGCGCTGTTCCTCGTCCAGGAGGACCTGGCGGACGGTGCCGCTTCCGCAGGACTGGTGGAAGTGGTCCAGCGTGTGGTCCACGAGTTCCAGGGGCAGGTCGGTCAGGGTGCGCGAGGGGTCGTCGCGGCGCAGTGTGGTGAGGAGGCGGCGGATCAGGCGGCGCAGTACATAGCCGCGGCCGGTGTTGGACGGGCGTACGCCGTCGCCGAGGACGACGATGGTCGAGCGCAGGTGGTCGCAGACGAGACGCGTCGAGGGGTCGTCCAGGTCCCACAGCGGCGGGAGCAGCCGCAGCCACGGTTCGAACAGGTCCGTGTCGTAGACCGAACGGTGTCCTTGCAGGACGGTCATCAGCCGTTCCAGTCCCATGCCCGTGTCGATGCCGGGCTGTGGGAGGGGGTCGAGGCTGCCGTCCTCGTTGCGGCGGTAGCGCATGTTGACGTGGTTCCAGATCTCCACCCAGCGCGGGTCGGTGGTGGGGGTGCCCTGGGGTGGGGTGCCGGGGTCGCCGGTCCAGACGAAGATCTCCGAGTCCGGGCCGCAGGGGCCGACGGGACCGTTGGACCACCAGTTCTCGTCGTCGGTCAGCTCGACGGGCAGCCCCAACTCCCGCCAGATGCACAGTGATTCGGTGTCGGGGCCGACCTGGTCGTCGCCGCCGAAGACCGTGACGTGCAGCCGCTCCTGCGGGATGCCGAATCCGTCGCGCAGCAGCTCGTATCCCCAGCGCAGGCTCTGTGAATGGCCGTAGTCGCCCAGCGACCACGAGCCGAGCATCTCGAAGACCGTCAGATGGGTGGGATCGCCGATCTCGTCGAGGTCGGTGGTGCGCAGGCAGCGCTGGACATTGATCAGGCGCCGCCCCTGGGGATGGGGACGGCCCAGAAGGTGCGGCGTGAGGGGGTGCATGCCGGAGGTGGTGAACAGCACCGGGTCCGAGGGCGGCGGCAGCAGGGAGCTTCCGGTGATGAGGTGGTGCCCGCGTTCGCGGTAGAAGTCGGTGAACGTCCGTACGGTCTGGTCGGTGTTCATGGCGGTGTCCCTTCGGGTCGTGGGGACCGGAAAGGACCGCGGGGCAGCCTGCGAACCTGCAAGCCTGCGCAGAGGGTGGAACCACATCCCGGCGATCCGTTTCCGGCCGCCGGGGAAAGGTGGAGAGGTCAGGCGTCGGCAGCCGGGGAGCTGGTCGCTCGCGCGGCTGCGGTGTGAGTACAACAGGTCCTGACGTTCATGGAAGGAACGCTAACAGGGGGCGGCGGGGCCCGTCTTCTAGGTTTTCCGGGCCTCGGGACCTGGGCTTTCCGGGCATCGCGTCAGGGTCTCGTGCCATGCGACTGACGGATCTCGGCGGCTGCGGCGCGTGGCCCACTGCGGTCCAGGCGTGCAGGCCTTCCGTATGGGTGTTCCGCGAACCGTCCCGGTGAAGGGGCTGGACGGACCAACACCGGCCCGGCCGGGGCGCTGGTCGCCGAGCGCCGCCCCGACCGGCCGGTACCGCCGATGGCCGGCACCGCCTACCGTCTGCTGTCGGCCTGGCGGCCCGGTCTCACTTCAGGTGCCGGCCGTAGAACCGGTTCGCGTCCTCCCCCTCGAACCACGGGGTGCCGGTGTGCCCGCCCAGATTGGCGTGCAGCGTTTTCTCCTTGGTGCCGAAGGCGTCGAACAGGTCCAGGGCCCGTTGCCGGGGGTTCCCTTCGTCGTCCCACTGCAGCAGGAGCAGCAGCGGAATGGTGACCTGCCGGGCCTCCTCGCGCTGGGCGCGGGGCACGTACCCCCCGGCGAAGAAGCCGGCGGCGGCGATGCGCGGTTCGACCACCGCCAGCCGGATGCCGAGGGCCATCCACCCCGAGTACCCGACCGGGCCGCCGATCTCGGGCAGCGCAAGGAGGGCGTCCAGGGTGGTCCGCCATTCCGGGGCCGCCTTTTCGACCAGCGGGCCGACGAGGGACTCGAAGATGTCGTCGACCGGCTCGCCGGCCTGCATCGCCCGGCGGAGGTGGGCGCGGGCCTGCTCGTCGGCGGCGGAACGGGGCCGGTCGCCGCACCCGGCGGCGTCGATGGTGGCCACCGCGTAGCCGTGCGCCGCGGTGTGCCGGCCGCGGGCCACCAGCCGGGGTTGTGCCTTGGGCAGGCCGTTGTTGTGGGCCATGAGGATCAGCGGGGCTGGTGCGGCGGATTCCGGCGTCCACAGGGTGCCGGGGATCTCGCCGAGGGTGAATTCGCGCTCAAGGACGCCGTCGTCGAGGCGCTGTTCGGAGGTGAAGTGCATGGTCGTGCCTTTCGGGAGTGCTCGTGAACGGCGCTCCCGGACGACCTATCGCCCGACCGTGACCCCGGAGGGGAGCACCCATGTCGATACTGTGTTCACGGGTACCACCTCCTCGTTCTCTGGCACGGCCTCCGGGAAACTAGCAGTGGTCGCCGCGGCCCGCCAACAGGTTTTTGCGGCGGCTCCATGGCCCCGGATGCCGCGGCATCCTGAGCGGCCGGACCTGCGGGACGCCTTCGTGCTCGGCGTGTTCCGGCCGGAGATCCGGAACCTCGTCGTCGACGTCAAGCCGTTCGGCGCCGACGTGGCGGAAATCGCCGCCGGCTCGGCTCGCCGAGCCACTGTGGCCGACCTCCGTCATCAGTGACGGAGGTCGGCTTCTTGGCGCTGACAGGGAGGGACGCACCTCGCGTCCCTCCTGTCTCATGTTCCTCTGGGGGGACTCTTTTGACCACGCCACCGTCCGGCGGCCGTCACAGACGCCGGATACGCATCGCCCTGCCCGTCGCCGCCGCCGCTGTCGCCGCGGCCGTCGCCGCCGCGATGATGACCTCCTCCGCCAGTGCGGCCACCGCCGTGCCGGCACCGACGGTCAAGCCGGCCATCGCCTCGCCCTCGCTCTCCACCCTGGAGAAGCGCATCGCGGGCGCCCGCGCCGCCGACGACACCGCGGAGGGGACGACCAAGAAGTCGTCGCTGAGCTCCGGCACGAGCACGGCGAGCGTCGAACCGATGGTCATCGGCGGTACCGACACCACCATCAGCACGGCCCCGTGGATGGCCCAGCTCTGGTACCACAACGACCGGAACACCACCGACACCAGCGACGACGTGGACCTTTTCTGCGGCGGCGCGGTCGTGGCGCCGACGAAGATCCTCACCGCCGCCAGCTGCGTCAGGGACGGCAACACCAACTACGACTGGAAGAGCTACGGCGTCGTCGTCACGGGTGCCGACCAGCTGCCCACCACCGACTCCACCGGCACCACGGACCTGCACGGCGGGCAGGCCACGGCCGTGCTGCGCCAGTGGTGGCAGGGCGGATACGACCCGGTGGACAGGGAGGTGGGGACGCACCAGGACGACCTCGGCATGCTCACCCTGGCCGTCCCGGTCAAGGCCACGCCGATCCGCATGGTCACCTCCGACGACACCGCCTCGTACGCCGCCGGCACCCAGGCCAAGGTCTACGGCTGGGGCCGTACCAGCTCCACCAGCCAGGACATCTCGCAGACGCTGCAGACGGCCACGCTGACCGTGCAGTCCGACAGCACCTGCTCCGGCGTCTACGACTCGGGATTCGTCGCGGGGCGCATGGTCTGCGCGGGCACGCAGAGCGGGAGCGACACCGGTACCAGCGCGATCTGCGACGGTGACTTCGGCGGCCCGCTCGTGGTGGGCGGCAGGATCGCCGGTGTGGCCTCCTGGGGCTACTACAACGACTGTGTGAAGCAGGGCGGCTACAGCGTCTTCACCAAGACCAGCTTCTACGTCGGCTCGGCCTACCCCCAGATCGATGACACCAGCCTGAGCACCTTCAACAACAAGCCGGACGGCAGGGCCGACATCTTCGTCCGGGAATCCTCCACGAAGACCGGCTACGAGAAGGATGCCAACTCCAGCGGCACCTCCTTCGGCGCCGGCGCCTCCTGGGGCAACTGGGGCGGCGCCAACCTGGTCCTCCAGACGGACCTCAACCGGGACGGCTTCCAGGACCTGATCTACCGGGTCGGCTCCACCGGTGACGTGTACTGGGCACACTTCGTGCTCAACAGCGCCCGTACGGACGGCTCCTGGACCGACACGAAGATCTTCACCGGCTGGAAGACCCGCACCCGGATCATCACGCCGGGCGACGTCACCGGCGACTACCTGCCCGACCTGCTGTCGGTGGACTCCGGCGGGACCCTGTGGATCTACCCGGGCAAGGGCAACGGCACCTTCGGCTCCCGCTTCTCGGTCCGCACCGGCTGGAACCAGTACAACTCCCTGCGCGGCCACGGCGACTTCACCGGTGACGGCAAGGCCGACCTGCTCGCCCGCCAGTCCAGCACCGGCGATCTGTACCTGTACAAGGGCACCGGCAAGTCCGGCTCCGAGGCCTTCTCCTCCCGGATCAAGGTGCGCAGCGCCTGGACCGGCTACAACGCCTTCGACGCGGTCGGGGACGTCAACGGCGACGGCAACGCCGACTTCCTGGCCCGCACCCGCGGCGGCACGCTCTACCTCTACAAGGGGACCAGGCAGGCGACCACCGAGATCTTTGCCACCCGGGTCTCGGTCGGCACCGGTTTCGAGCAGTACGACATGTGGGGCTGAAACCGCAGGTGAGCGAGGCTCACCTCCGGCCAACGGTCACGCACAGTGCCCACCGCCGCAGCGCGGTGGGCACGTTGCCGGTGGGGTGTCAGCGCGCATAGAGACCGTCGAGGCGGCCGCGGGCCAGGGCCGGGCCGCTGACGGTGGCGAGCACGGCTGCGGGCTTGGCGGTGTCCAGGGTTGCGTTGCCTTGCGCCGAGGTGATGGCGGTGGGCAGGGCGAACAGCTGGAAGACGTACCGGTGCATGCCGTGTCCCTTGATCGGTTCGGGGCCCAGGTAGCCGCGCCCCATTCCTGAGCGAAGTACTCGCACCCCCTTGACGGAGTTCCCCGTGTTCAAGGCTCCGGTGGGCAGTGTGACGAGATCGGGATCGAGCAGGGCGACGCAGTGGACGAACGGGGTGCGGGTGGGAGAGTCGATGTCCTGGACAACCAGCAGGAGTTGGGCGGTGCCGTCGGGTGTGCCGCTCCAGGCCAGAGCAGGAGAGCGGTTCTCACCGCCGGCGCGCTTGCCCGCGTGGACCCTGGGGATGAGGCTCTCGGGCGCAAAATCGGAGCTGTGCAGGCCCAGCACCTCGGGTCCGGCCAGAGCCGGGATGTGCCAAGCCAGCTTGGCCTCGCCGGCGCGCTTGTTCTTCAGCAGGGTTCCCAGGATCGTCATGGTGTTTCCTTGTCAGTTGCCCGTGTGAACAGGAAGGTCGTGGCCGACGCCGTGCGCCCTGGTACCGGTTGGGCCGGTCCCTCACCAGCGGACGGCCGTGAAGTCGATCGGCTCGGGCCGCAGCAGGCGCGTGCGTTCTGCCAGGGCCCGCAGTCGCCGGGACATCTCGTCGGCGGTGAGCCGGTGGCGGTCGCCGTGGCCCGGCAGGATCCACTCGAAGCGCAGCCGTCCGGCCGCCCTGGCCAAGGATGCGGCCAACTCCTCGATGGAGTACCAGGTCACGCTCTGCGCGACTTCCAGATCACCGGTGGCGCGTGACCAGTAGAAGCTGTCTCCGCTGAAGCAGTACCGGTCGTCCGCGAGGTAGAGCACGCTGCCCCGGGTGTGGCCGGGCAGTGGCTGGGCGGTGACCCCGTCGCCGATCTGCAGTGGTTCAAGGCCCCGGATCACGTGGTCCGCGTCCGGTGCCGCGTCGAGGTCGCCCTCGTGGATCCACAGCCGGGCGCCGAAGTGGTCCGCATAGCGTCGGCCGTGTGCGGCGTGGTCCCGGTGGGTGAGCAGCACATCGGTGACGAGGCCCGATGCCGCGTACCGCTCGGCGAGTTCACGGCTCCAGCGGGGCGTGTCGATCATCATGGCCGTGCCGGACGGCCGTAACAGCAGGTAGGAGCTGGCCCCGGCGGTGTGCCGGGAATGGTGCCCGCACAGCAGTACGCCGTCGTCCAAGGCCATCGGAAAGGGGTCGAGCGTCTGGTCGGGCCGCCCGTCCGCCGGGCGGATCGAGCGTGTGGGGCAGGCGAAGGCGGCGGCGTGGAGGCGCCGTAATTCCGCCTCGTCGCCCGGCGGGCGCAGGATCTGCGACCGTCCGTCGGCCTCGCCGATCAGGCCGGGCGCGAGTTGTCGGGCGGCATCGCAGTTGATGCAGCGGTCGTCCACGTACCAGCCGTCCACGGCAGGACTCCTTATACAATACCTGCATCACTAAGTATCTTAATCATGAAGGTAAATGGGGTCATGGATGCCCGTCAAACCACAGGACGACCAGAGTGACGAACTGGCCGACCGGATCATCGCGTCCATGACGGACCTCGCCGGAGCCCTGGGACGCCTCAACGACCTGATCGCCCAGCATCTCGGCATCGCGCAGACCGATCTGCTCTGCCTGCACGTACTCCACCGCGCCGGAGCCTCCACCGCCGGCGCACTCAGCTCTCGGCTCGGGCGCACCACCGGCGCGGTCACGCACATGATCGACCGCCTGGAGAAGGCCGGATACGTCCGGCGCAAACCGGACCCACACGACCGCCGCCGCGTACTCGTCGAAGCCTGGGCCCCAGGACTCGAACGGATCGCTTCGTTCTACGAAGGAATCGACGCCCGCAGCCGCCGATTGATGGCCACCTTCGACGGCGACCAACTGGAGGCGATCCACGCCTTCCTGCTGGGCAGTTACGAGGGTGCCGCCGAAGAGTGCGATCACTTGATCCGTAGCAAGGTCCCGCCTCGCACCGAGACTCTCTAGTACTCCAGTTGTAGATCATGATCTTCATCGTTGATGGGCGGCCTGCCGTTGGCAGTGGCGGGCCCGGGACCGGGTGGGCGAGCATCGCGAGGGTGACCCAGCGGTGCCAGGACGTCCAGCGTCTGACCTGGTGTTCGTCCAGCCCGGCCAGCCCCTTGGCGGCCTGGAACGTCTCCTCGACCGTCCACCTGCGCCCGGCCACCCGCACCAGCGCGGCCAGCGGCGCCGGGGTGGCCGAGTAGCAGCGGTAGAAGGCGAGTTCACCGCTGTTGCGGTTGCGGCGAACGAGTAGATGGCGGTGACCGGGCTGGTCGTCGGCAACGTCGGCCAGGGCCCAGTCGTAGTAGCGATGCCCCTTGGCGCCAGCGCCTGCGGAGAGCTTCTGCCAGGCCCGATTCGGCAGCTTCTTGGCCAGTGCATCGGCCCGAACCTTGCCCGCCCGGGTGCCGATCCGGTGATCGCAGGCGACCGCGAGGACGTAGCCGACCTGGCGGTATTCCAGCGCGCTCCGCAGCTGCGGATTGCCTCCGTAGACCTCGTCTGCGGACACCCAGGCTGCACGGATCCCGGCACCCAGGGTCCGGTCGATCATACGGAGGCCAAGCGCGGGCTTCGTGGCGAAGCCGACCTCCTCGGGAATCCCGGCCAACCGGCAGCGGGCCGCATCCGTGATCCACGAGCGCGGCACATACAGTTCCCGGTCGATCGCGTGCCCGCGTCGGCTGGAATAGGGCGAGGTAGACGGCGACCTGGCTGTTCTCGATGCGCCCGGCAGTGCCGGTGTATTGGCACTGCACGCCGACAGTGGCGGTGCCCTTCTTCAGGTCGCCGGTCTCATCGACCGCCAACACCGCGTCCTCATCATGCAGTTGCTCGATGGCGAAGCTGCGCAGATCGTCCCGGACCGCATCGGCATCCCACTTCGCCCCCGACAGCAGATGCTGCAGGCCGTACGGGGTGGCATCGCCGGCGTGCTCGGTCGCATCGGTTTCGCATGCCGCCGATCGTTGAGCAGAAGGTGCAGGGGGCATCGATGCCGTGATCGGGCTGACTCAGCCGAGCAACTACAAGGCAACAACGAGCGCGCAACGGGTGGGTGGCGACACTGCGGCCAGACGCCGCTCGCCCCCTACCATCCGGGGGCAGGGGGCCCCACGCGCACCCCGGACAGGGGGCTAAGCATGCGGTCGACCACTTCACGTCCGGTGTTCCGGCGCTTCGTCGGCGCCGCCGCGGTCGGCGTGGCCCTGGCCGCAACCTCAGGATGCACCGTTCCCCCCGACGCCGTCGCCGGCATCTCCGTGACCGCTGACGGCCATCTGCTCGGCGTCATGGTGGTCTGCGGACATCAGATCGATGGCGCGACCCTCTACGTGGACAACGACGACGTCAACAAGGAGGTGACGGTCGGTTCATGGACCGCCGACCACCCCCTCACACCGGGTCTCGCCACCTGGACCCTCGATTCTCCTGCCGCCGGCTGGAGGGCAACCAGATCCCTCGCTCCGCTCACCGCCAAGACCACCTACGCGCTCTACGGGTGGACCAAGGACAACTCGTGGTCAGCGAACAGCATCTCCTTCACCCTGGCTGACCGGAACCGGCTCACCCCGGGAAAGGTCCGCTACGACAACATCTCGGACAACGGCGACGAATCCGCAATCACCGTCTCCATAGCCGACTTCAAAGCCAAGGCCTGCCAGAACATGTAACGCTACGGCGCCTCCGACCAGGTCGAGGCGCTCCGGTTGTCGGAGGCACGCGCTCAACCTCGCCGCCGCAAGACGCAAGATCTACAGCTGGAGTACTAGGCCACCAAAGCCGCGTGGATCCAGTCCGCCTGGGCCGTCGCCCCCGGCTGGGCCGCCCGGGCGAGCGAGCGCCGGTCCGGGTGGGTGCCGGGCGCGATGGCGTCCCGCACGTCGACCTCGGCCACCAGCCCCCGGGCCGACACCACCCGCCATACCGAGGCCAGCAGCGAGTCGTCGCCGATGAAGGCGGGCGCCGTGCTGGGTGTGCCTCCGGTGATGCGGTAATGCAGACGTACCGGCTGGACGGGGACGCCCGCGTCGAGTGCGGCCTGGAAGGCGGCCCGCCGGAAGTTGCCCTGGGCGCGTCCGCACCAGGTGCTGCCCTCGGGGAAGACCCCGACGGCATGGCCGCTGCGCAGCGCGTCCGCGATCTGGGCGACCGTCTGCGGCAGGGCACGCAGCCGGTTGCGGTCGATGAACAGGGCGCCGCTCCGCGCCGTCAGCCAGCCGGCCACCGGCCACCCCCGTATGTCGGACTTGGCGAGCATGCGCGCCGGGCGGACGGCGGCGAGCAGCGGGATGTCCAGCCAGGAGATGTGGTTGGCGACCAGCAGCAGTCCGCCGGTGGGCGCGGCGGTGCCGGTGATACGGACCTGGACCCCTGCGGCCCGTACGATCCACCGGCACCACCGCTTCACCAGCTCGGCGGGGATCCGCCCGCCGAGCGGCGACAGCACGACCCCGGCGAGCACCAGGGCAAGGACCGCCGCCATCCGCAGCACGGCACGCGGTACGGCCGTGGCGGAACCCGTCGCCTCGATGCACGCCCCCGGGGTGCAGGGCGCACTGGGCTGCCAGACGCTCATCAGGCCGGCACGAGGGAGAGGAAGTGCCGCAGATAGCGCGGGTTGACCCGGCGCATCGACAGCAGCACATACAGGTCGGCGACCCCGAAGTCCGGGTCGTGGGCGGGCTGCGCGCACACCCAGGCGCCGAGGCGGAGGTAGCCGCGCAGCAGGGCGGGCAGTTCGGTGCCAGCGGCGGGCGTGGCGGCATCCGGGATCCAGGGCAGCAGCGGCCGTACCCGGAACTCCTCCGGGGCCAGGTACTTGCCCCGCACCTTCTCCCAGGTCGCGGAGGCGAGCGCGCCGCCGTCGGCGAGCGGGATGGAGCAGCAGCCGGCCAGCCACTCGTGGCCGCGGTCCACCATGTAGCGGGCGATCCCGGCCCAGATGAGGCCGATGACGGCGCCGTCGCGGTGGTCGGGGTGGACGCAGGAGCGGCCGACCTCGACCAGGCCGGGGCGGATCGCGTCGAGCGCGGTCAGGTCGAACTCGCCCTCGGAGTACAGCCGTCCGGCGACCGCGGCGCGCTCCGGCGGCAGCAGCCGGTAGGTGCCGACGACCTGGCCGGTCACCTCCTCGCGTACCAGCAGGTGGTCGCAGTACGCGTCGAAGGCGTCGATGTCGTAGCCCGGCTGCGGGGTGGCCAGCAGGGCCCCCATCTCGCCGGCGAACACCTCGTGCCGCAGCCGCTGCGCGGCACGCACATCGGCCTCGTCGCGGGCGAGGGAGACGGAGTAGCGGGTGGGGGCCTCGGACTGCGGGGGACGGTCGAGGGTGGTTACGCCGGTCATGGCTCTCTCCTGATCGCGGGCCGGGTCGGCGGAGCGGGCGGCAGACCGGTAGCGTTCGGTCTGCCGCCCCTGTTCTTCCGATGCCGGCTGACCTTCGCGTGTCCGGCGCAGAGAGAGCGGGTGTGGGGTTGTTGAACGGCTTGCTCAGCGGGCCAATCGTGCGCTGCCGTTCACTTCGCGGCCACACACTGCTCCAGCCATCCCCGCGTTTCCGCCTCGTCGAGCACACGCTCCAGGACCAGGTCCCCCGTCATTCCGGGTTCTCCAGACACTTGAAGTCGTCTCATCCGAGTGACAGCTCGGCGCCCCTCAGCACGCCTCCGATCGGCACCGGAAGACTGCACAGCCCTGCAGCCTCGCGCCACAGGCGTGGACGCGAACCGTGACGTCCACATAACATGTCACCGTTAACTTAACGGCGACAACCTGAGGGGCCGCGATGACCATCACCGCGCAAGACGTCTACACCCTGGCGCCGTTCGCCAGGACGCTCGGGATACGCTTCGGAGCCCTCGAGGCCGACGCTGTCACCGCGCAACTCGCCTACACGCCCGAGCAGTCCACCGTCGGCGCCGCGATGCACGGCGGGGCACTGATGGGGCTGGCCGATGTAGCCGGCGCCGTGTGCGCCACGCTGAACGGGACCGCCGACACCGTGCCCGCGACCATGGAATCCACCACCCACTTCCTGCGGCCCGTACACGGCACCGGCGCCTTCGCGACCTCCCGCCCGCTGCACGTCGGCAAGTCAACGGTCGCCGTGGAAATCGACATCAGGGATGACAAGGACCGGCTCTGCGTCCGCGTCACTCAACTCGTCGCCCTCCGGAGGCGCCATGACTAAGGGACCCGGCCAGACCACGGCCGACGGCCGCGCCGGCACAACCGAAGGCCGTCGGCGCAGTCGCGCCAAGCGAGGCCACGGCGGCCGACTGAGGGACGAGCTCATCGAAGCGGCCGGCACGCTGCTCGACGACGCCGGCGAGGACGGCGTGACCATCCGTGCGGTGGCACAGGCTGTCGGGGTCAGCACCCCCTCGGTATATCTGCACTTCGACAACCGACTGGAACTGCTGCACACCGTGTGCCTCGGGGTCTGGGACGAGCTCGGCCAACGGATGCTGAGCATCAGCGCCCAGACCACCGACCCGTTCGCCGAACTCCACCAGCGCAGTGTCGCCTACATCAGATTCGGGCTCGACCATCCCCTGCGCTACCGCCTGGTCGCCACCGGACCCGCGACAGCCGCCACCGAGCAGGTCGCCGACGCCTGCTTCCGATTCCTGCGGGAAACGGTGCAGCGATGCGCCGACGCCGGCGTGCTCCACGGCGATGTGACGGCGCTGACCCGGGCCATCTGCGCGTGCCTGCACGGTGCCGTCTCGCTGCTGATCCTCCAGCCGACCTCGAAATGGCCCGACGACATCCCCCAGTACGCAGACGATGCCGCCACCCTCGCCTGCCAGGGCGCCGCCGCCCTCTCACGCGCGCACCATGGCCGCTACGAAACGTGAACTGTTCTGCCCTGGGCTACGCTCCGCTACGCCTCGCCGGCGTTCTCATCGGCCGACGGTTGGCGCAGTGATCGGCGGCCGGCCTGCGCGGGGCAGAAAAAGGGCTGGCCCTCCATGCCCTTGCGCTAGTGCTGGCGCAGTTCGCCGCGCTGGCCGAAGAAGATCCGCCGGGCCAGGCGGTGGCGGGCCTCGGCGATGTTGAGCTGCTTGCCGATCATGCGCCGGCGGCGGGTCGAGGACGAGCAGCCGTACGCCGTCAACGACCGGGATGTCCGCGGGAGTTCCCTCGTTCCACACCCACTCGCCGTCCGGGCCCACGAGATTGAAGGAACCGGTGGTCGGCGCCTGCCCGGCCGCGTCGCGGCACACCGCCGCCTCCTGGGCGGACGGGGCGTGACCGGCACGTGGCCGCCGCCCACGAGGACATCGGCGAGGAGGGTGTGCAGCTGAAAGTTGTCGCCGAGGCCGCTCATGCGCAGCGCATAGCCGGTGCCGGTCGGCCGGTGGAGCACGCCCATCGGCTCGTCGTCGAGGACGAGCAGGGCGTAGTACAGGCACTTGAAGTCGTGGTCGGAGGCCTCCTGCACGGACCGCACCGCCTCCAGCAGCCGGACGCGCCGGTCGCCGAGTTCGGCCCGCACCGCGGCGTGGTTGAGCATCGCCACGGACGCCATCTCCCACGGGGGCAGCGTCAGCCAGCCCTCCGCCGCGTCCTGGCCGACTCGTTCGAGGGCCGCTTCGTCCATTGCGTCCGGATCCGGATCGGGGATCTCTCCCCCTCCGGTCGCCGCCCAGCGCCGGCCCTCAAGCGAGACGGGGCCGGGGAGCACCACTCCCGGCCCCGCCCGTCCGCACGTTTTCGGCGAACGTTTTTTGTTGCCCGGCCGGCGTTATCGCTTGGCCACCTTCCGAGTCGCCCGCAGCCACTCCTTGTTCATGCTCGTGATGGACACCAGCGGAATGCCCTTCGGGCAGGCGGTGGCGCACTCCCCCGTCAACGTGCAGCCGCCGAAGCCCTCTTCGTCCATCTGCGCCACCATGTCCAGCACCCGCGTCTCCCGCTCGGGCGCACCCTGCGGCAGCACGTTCAGGTGGTTGACCTTGGCGGAGGTGAAGAGCATCGCCGCGCCGTTCGGGCAGGCCGCCACGCACGCCCCGCAGCCGATGCACTCCGCATGCTCGAAGGCGAAGTCGGCATCCGGCTTCGGCACCGGCGTCGCATGCGCCTCCGGCGCGGCCCCCGTCGGCGCGGTGATGTACCCACCGGCCTGGATGATCCGGTCGAACGCCGACCGATCCACCACCAGATCCTTGATCACCGGGAATGCGGACGCCCTCCACGGCTCGATGTCGATCGTGTCGCCGTCCTTGAAGGACCGCATGTGCAACTGACAGGTGGTGGTCCGCTCGGGCCCGTGCGCGTCGCCGTTGATGACGAGCGAACACGCCCCGCAGATACCCTCACGGCAGTCGTGGTCGAAGGCGACCGGGTCCTCGCCCTTGAGGATGAGTTCCTCGTTGAGCGTGTCGAGCATCTCCAGGAACGACATGTCGGAGGAGATGCCGTCCACCTCGTACGTGGACATGGCGCCTTCGGCTTCGGCGTTCTGCTGCCGCCAGACGCGCAGGGTGAGCTTCATGCGTAGCTCCGCTGAGTGGGATGGACGTACTCGAAGACCAGGTCTTCCTTGTGCAGGGTCGGGGCCTCGCCCGTGCCGGTGAACTCCCAGGCGGCCGCGTACGCGAACTCGTCGTCCCTGCGGGCGGCTTCACCGTCCGGCGTCTGCGACTCCTCGCGGAAGTGGCCGCCGCAGGACTCCGCCCGGTGCAGTGCGTCCAGGCACATGAGCTCGGCGAGCTCGAGGTAGTCGATGACGCGGTTGGCCTTCTCCAGCGACTGGTTGAACTCCTCGCCGGTGCCGGGCACCTTGATGCGCCGCCAGAACTCCTCGCGGATCTGCGGGATGCGCTCCAGCGCCTTGCGCAGTCCGCTGTCGGTGCGGGCCATCCCGCAGAACTCCCACATGAGTTCGCCGACTTCGCGGTGGAAGGAGTCGGGGGTGCGGTCGCCGTCGACGGAGAGGAGCAGGTTGAGGCGGTCCTCGGTTTCGGCCAACACCTCTTGTACGGACGGGTGTTGGGCGGTGACCGGCTCGTGGTGCGGGTTGCGGGCGAGGTAGTCGTTGATGGTCGCCGGCAGCACGAAGTAGCCGTCGGCCAGGCCCTGCATCAGCGCGGAGGCGCCGAGGCGGTTCGCGCCGTGGTCGGAGAAGTTGGCCTCGCCGATCGCGAACAGGCCCGGGACGGTGGTCTGCAGGTCGTAGTCGACCCACAGGCCGCCCATCGTGTAGTGCACGGCGGGATAGATCCGCATCGGGACGGTGTACGGGTCCTCGGCGGTGATCCGCGCGTACATGTCGAAGAGGTTGCCGTACTTCTCCTCGACCGCCTTGCGGCCCATCCGCTTGATGGCGTCGGCGAAGTCCAGGTAGACGCCCTGTCCGCCGGGCCCCACTCCCCTGCCCTCGTCGCAGACGTTCTTCGCGGCGCGGGAGGCGATGTCGCGCGGGACCAGGTTGCCGAAGGACGGGTAGATGCGCTCCAGGTAGTAGTCGCGCTCGTCCTCGGGGATCTTGTTCGGCGGCCGGTCGTCGCCCTTGGCCCTGGGCACCCAGATCCGGCCGTCGTTGCGCAGCGACTCGCTCATCAGGGTGAGCTTGGACTGGTGGTCGCCGGTGCGCGGAATGCAGGTCGGGTGGATCTGGGTGAAGCAGGGGTTGGCGAAGTAGGCGCCGCGTCGGTGGGCCCGCCAGATGGCGGTGGCGTTGGAGTTCATGGCGTTCGTCGACAGGTAGAAGACGTTGCCGTAGCCGCCGCTCGCCAGGACGACGGCGTCCGCGAAGTAGGTGTCGATGCGACCGGTGATGAGATCGCGCGCCACGATGCCGCGCGCCTTCCCGTCGATGACGATCAGGTCCAGCATCTCGGTGCGCGGGTGCATCTCGATGTTGCCCGCGGCGATCTGCCGGCTGAGGGCCTGGTAGGCGCCCAGCAGCAGCTGCTGGCCCGTCTGTCCGCGGGCGTAGAAGGTCCGCGACACCTGTACGCCGCCGAAGGAGCGGGTGTCGAGCAGGCCGCCGTACTCCCGGGCGAACGGCACGCCCTGTGCCACGCACTGGTCGATGATCTCGACCGAAATCTGCGCGAGCCGGTGGACGTTGGACTCGCGGGCGCGGAAGTCGCCGCCCTTGACGGTGTCGTAGAACAGCCGGTGGATGGAGTCGCCGTCGTTGCGGTAGTTCTTGGCGGCGTTGATGCCGCCCTGCGCGGCGATCGAGTGGGCGCGGCGCGGGGAGTCCTGGTAGCAGAACTGGACGACGTGGTAGCCCTGTTCGGCGAGGGTGGCCCCGGCGGAGCCGCCCGCGAGTCCCGTGCCCACCACGATCACCGTGTGCTTGCGCCGGTTGGCCGGGTTGACCAGCTTGGCCTCGAAACGGCGCTTGTCCCAGCGCTCGTTGACGGGTCCGGAGGGGGCCTTGCCGTCGACGACCGGCTCGCCCGTGCTGTAGTCCACGAAGGTTGTCATGTCAGCTCACCACTCCGGTCATGACGCCCACGGGTACGGCGATGAAGCCGGCCGTGAGCAGCAGTGCGAGGACGTTGGCGACGGTCTTGAGCGCGCGGTCGCGGGTGCGGCTGCCGACGCCGAGGGTCTGTGCGGCGCTCCAGAAGCCGTGCCGCACATGTAGGCCGAGGGCGAGCATCGCGAGGATGTAGATGACGTTGCCGTACCAGGTGGAGAAGGTGTCCACGACGTTCTGGTACGGGTGGCCCTCCTGGAAGCCGCCCGAGTGCACGGTGCCGGTCGTGAGGTCGAGGAGGTGCCACACGATGAACAGGCCGAGGATGATCCCGCCCCAGCGCATGGTGCGCGTCGCGTAGCTGGCCCGCGGCTTCTTGTGCACGTACTTGCTGGGCCGCGCCTTGATGTCGCGGCGGCTGAGCTGGTAGGCGGACGTGGCGTGGGCGACGACCGCGGCCACGAGCACGACCCGGATCAGCCAGAGCGTCCACTCGTAGTGCATGAACGGCTCGCCGATGGTGCGCAGCCAGTGGGCGTAGTGGTTGAACTCGCCCGCCCCGAAGAAGATCTTCAGGTTGCCGATCATGTGGACGACCAGGTACAGCAGCATGATCACGCCGCTGACGGCCATCACTGTCTTCTTGCCGACGGAGCTGTCCCACACGGTGCGCGCCATGGACGGCCGTCGGTCCGTCCGCGTTGCCAGAGCCATGGGTCAAGACGCTAGGGCCGAAGGTCCCGATCGGTCCAAGACATGGTCCGGCTTGATTCCATAGTCGGCGGCTATCGTAGGAGCATGCAGTTCCAGCAGCTCCAGTACTTCGTGGCGGTCGCCGAGACACGGCACTTCACCCGGGCCGCGGACCTGGTCCATGTCGCGCAGCCGTCGCTGTCCCAGCAGATCAAGGCGCTGGAGCGGGAGCTCGGGGCCGATCTGTTCCTGCGGGCGCGCGGCAACATCACCCTCACCGACGCGGGCGAGGCGCTGCTGCCGCTGGCCCGCCGCATCCTGGCCGACGCGGACACCGCCCGGCACGAGGTGCAGGAGCTGGTACAGCTGCGCAGCGGCCGGGTGCGCCTGGGCGCGACGCCGAGCGTGTGCACGGGTCTGCTGCCGGATGTGCTGCGCGCCTTCCACGACCGCTATCCCGGCATCCGGCTGCTGATCGAGGAGGGCGGCTCCCACGATCTCGTACGGGAACTCGCCCGCGGCGCCCTCGACCTCGCCCTGGTCGTGCTGCCGCTGCCCTCTCCCTCCCCCGCGCTGACGACGGTGGAGCTGCTGCGCGAGGACCTGGTGGTGGTGTCGTCGCCGGAGTCGCCCGCGCCCACCGGCCCGGGGCGGCGCACCGTGCGCATCCCCGACCTGGAGGGCGCACCCCTGGTGATGTTCCGGCACGGCTACGACCTGCGCGAACTGACCGTCGCCGCATGCCGCGCCGAGGGCTTCGAGCCGGACTTCGCGGTGGAGGGCGGCGAGATGGACGCGGTGCTGGGGTTCGTGCGGGCGGGGCTCGGCGTGGCCGTCGTGCCCCGCATGGTCGCGACGCGGTCCGGGCGGGGACTACGGGTCACCCCGCTGGCCCGCCCCGGACTGCACCGCACGATCGCGCTGGCCCACCGCAGCGATGTGGCTCCGCCGCGGGCGGCTCGGGAGCTGCAGCGGATGCTGCTGGAGCGCTGACCCGCAGGCGGCGTGCCGGACATCAGGAACGCGATCAGGGGTACTCAGCTTGCGGAGGTTCATGATGTGGTCGACCCGGACGGCCACAAGATCGGCGTCCTGGAGGCCGTCCAAGCCGCCGACGCCGCGGCGAAACCACTGAAGCCACTGGGAGTTCCGATGGGTCTTTTTCTCTTCCTCATCCTCGTGGCCCTCGTTCTGGGCATCATCGGATTCGCCGCGCACGGCCTGTTCTACTTGCTGATCATCGGCGCCGTAGTCCTGCTCGCCGACCTCGCGTACGCCGCCGTGCGCTTCCGCCGTGGCGGAAGAAGGCACCGCGCGGTGCGCTGACCACGACAGCCGTCAGCTCACGTGCTCCCCTTCTCGGCTCGGGACCGGGGTCCGTCCGGCGGGTCCACGGTGAATACGGTGATCCACTCGGCGTCCGCGGCGTGGTAGCCGAGGCCGGCCAGGGTCTCGGAGGCCGCGCGCATGTGACCGGCGCCGTAGACGACGGCGATGGTGAACGGGCCGGTGCGTCCCGCATAACCCCGGTCGAAGTCGGTCAGGGCCTTGCCGAGCAAGCGGTCGCGGCGCCGTAGCACCAAGTCGTCCAGGCCCGGCCAGAAGTCCGCCACGGCCTCCTCGCTCTCGCTCATCAGGTCTTCCAACGCGAGGTGCCGGGCGAGCCAGCGACGCGTTCCCAGCAGGCGCATGCCGGCCGTCATGGCCGGGATGACCGTGGCGACCATCGCGCGTTCCTTCAACGGCAGCCGCCGAAACCCTTCCTGGAACTCCGCACCGCTCATGTCCGGGCACACCACGGGCAGCCCGAGCGCGTGGAAGTCGATGTCCTGCACCACCAGTCCCAGGCGTTCATGACCGTCCAGCCGCTTGTACGACGCGACCAGGGCGTCGGCGCCGGCCGAGCCCTCCCCGACTCCCTCGGCGACCACCAGGTCGCAGTCGCGACGCAACCGCGCCGCCACTTCCCGGTAGAAGGCGGCCTCTCCCAGATGAATCATGGGAAAGAGCACGAAGGTCAGCCCCGTTCCCGGCCGCGCAAACCGGATGACGGCCGATCGCACCCCGGCCAGTCCGGTCACCTCGATGAACTGCACGCCCGCCCCCTTCGCGCCCGCCGTCTCACCCACAACCACGCCGGGATCCGCTCGGGAGTTGCCCGCTGGCCACTATTGAGGTGCACGAGATGGTGGAACAGGGCGCCGAAGGCGAGCCGCTACGCCCTTACCCCCGCTTCCGGCGATGCTTCCACGACGGACGACGTGATCACCTCGGAGCGTCGGCTGCCCCGGTCCATCACGCCGCCCGTGAACGCGAGGCCGAGGCCTGCTACGGCAAGGGCGGCGCCGACGAGGTTGGGCGAGGCCCAGCCCCAGCCTGCGGAGATGGCCAGTCCGCCGAGCCAGGCGCCGCCCGCGTTGGCCAGGTTGAAGGCGGAGTGATTGGAGGCCGCAGCCATGGTCGGAGCGTTCTTCGCCTTGGCCATGAGGAGCATCTGGACGGGTGTGGTGACGAAGGCGCCCATCGCACCGATGAAGGTGATCGTCAGCAGTGCCGGAACGGTGCTGTGGACTGTGAAGTAGAAGGTCACCAGGCCGGCGGCGAGCAGAGCGAGTCCCGCGTACAGGGTCGGGCGCAGAGCGCGGTCCGTGAGGGGGCCGGCGGTCAGTGTGCCGAGCGTCATGCCGACGCCGTACAGCGCGAGCACCAGGGTGGTCGAGGAGTCGGAGATGCCCGTGAGGTGCGTCAGCATCGGCACCAGGTAGCTGTAGACGGCGAAGAACCCACCGAAGCCCACGACTGCAGTGGCCAGGCCGATCGCGACCTGCCTGTTGCCCATGGCCCGCAGCTCGTGCCGGATGCCGGACTGGCTGCCTCGTGGCTGGTGCGGGACGAAGAGGGCCAGCGCGGCGAGGGCGACGAGGCCGATGACGGCGACGGCGGCGTAGGCGGCCCGCCAGCCCAGCTGCTGTCCGAGGGCGGTGCCGGCCGGGACGCCGACGATGTTCGCGACGGTCAGTCCGAGGAACATTCTCGAGACGGCGCGCGCAGCCCGTTCGGGGGCGACCAGCCGGGAGGCGACGACGGCGCCGACGCCGAACAGCGCCCCGTGCGGCAGCCCCGCCAGGAAACGCGCGGCGAACAGCAGACCGAAGCCGGGTGCGAGCGCGGACGCGATGTTGCCTATCACGAACAGCCCCGACAGAAGCAGCAGGAGCCGTTTGTGCGGTATGCGTGCCCCGATGCCGGTCAGCACGGGGGCACCGACGACGACGCCGAGCGCATAGGCCGACACGAGGTTGCCGGCGTGCGGCACCGACACACCGACCCCGTCGGCGATCTGGGGCAGCAGCCCCATCGTGGCGAACTCGGTCGTGCCGATGCCGAATGCGACGACAGCCAGGGCCAGCAGAGCCAGAGGCATGGTGCGGGAGAACCTTTCGAAAACAGCAGTCCAACAGGGCAAACCCCGTAACCACTGCAGCAGCGACAGGAGTCCGCGCATTCCAAGATCGAGCCGCCCTCTGGAGTGATCTATGTCATGCGGCCCTGGGTGGATGCCCGACGGGCATCCACCCAGGGCCGGGTACCGGCGGCGCTTCAGCCGCTGTAGGCCGCGAAGATCTTCGCGAACTCGTAGGGAGACTGCGGGATGTTGGTGCACTGGTACAGCGCGCCCGTGCAGGCGTTGCGGTCCCGGGTGGCCTCCCAGAAGGCGAGCTCACCCAGGTGCTTGCCCTGGGCGAAGGAGACCAGCTGGCGGGCGTCGGCCTGGTCGTAGATGTGGCCGTCGTCGTTCTGTCCGAGCATCGGTGTCACTCCGACCATCGCCCAGACCTGGGCGTCGGTCTTGCCCGGATAGAGCGACTTCAGCTGGCTGAAGGTGCTCTGCGCGGCCTGGACTGCCGCGTCGCCGTAGTCGACGCTGCGGTAGTAGTCCATGGCCATCACGTTCACCACGTCCAGGTCGACGCCGGCGTCGCGGGCCGCCTTCACCACATTCAGGCCGTCCGAGGTCAGCCCCTCCGGGAGGACGGGCAGCGTCAGCGAGATCCGCAGCCCCGGGTGGGCCTGCTGCAGGCGCGCCAGAGCCTGGGAGCGGCGGGTGACGGAGGCCGGGTCCGCGGTGGCCGCGCCCTCGATGTCGAAGTCGACGTACTTCAGGCCGTACGCGGACACGACCGCGTCGTACTCGGCGTACAGCGCGTCCACCGAGCTGCAGGCCTGGGCCAGTTCGATGCCGCTGGCGCCGCCGAAGGAGACCTTGACGTCTCCCCCACCGGCCCGGATGGCGTCGATCTGGTCCTTGGCCCAGCCGTCGCGCGGGTCGTAGGCGTTGAACCACATCGCCTTGCAGCCGGAGGCGGTGATGAAGGCCATCGTGTAGTTCTTCACCCCACTCGCCGAGGCCATCTCGGGCATGCTCGGCGTGGGCCACGCCCCCATGTCGATGTACGGCGCGGTGGCCAGACCCGCACTCGGCTGCTGACCGCCGGTGGAGGTCGTGCCGCTGACGGCGGCGGAGTACGCGGACACGTTGCCCGCGGCGTCGCGGGCCCGCACGCGGAACGAGTAACTCGTGCCGGCCTGCAGCCCGGTCGCCGTGTACGAGGTGCCCGTCGCGGTGACGGGCGTGCCGCCGTCACGCGAGACCTCGTAACCGGCGACGGACCCCGAGTCGTCGCTCGAGGTGTTCCACCGTACGGTCAGGGAGGAGCCGGTCGCGGAGCCGACGGTGACTCCGGCCGGGACACTGGGCGGTGTGGTGTCGCTGCCCGAACCACCGGTGCAGGACACGCCGTTGAGCTTGCAGCCGGTGGGCGTGCCGGTGCCGTTGGACACCCATCCGAAGGACGCGGACGCACCCGGCGCCAATGTGCCGTTGTACTCACGGTTCTTGAAGGTGTAGTGGTTGCCGCTCTGGGTGAGCAACGCGTCCCAGTACGACCCGACGGTGGTGCCGGAGGGAAGGTCGAACTCGACGTTCCAGCCCGACAGCGTGGTGCTGCCGGCGTTCGTGATGGTGTACGCGCCCTGGTAACCACCGTCCCAGGTCGACGTCTTGGAGAAGGCGGCGTTCGGTGTGCCCGCGGCGGAGGCGGGTGGGGCCAGGATCAGAAGGAGCAGCCCGGCGAACAGGGTGAGAAGTGCCGACGGTCTTCGCATTTTGCTGCCTCCACTAGGGGGGGTGGGCGCCGAGTCGACGCGTGAAGCCGCACGGAATTGGTCCATACCAACTCTCTGGCATGTACCTACCGAGCAGCGGACCGGCCGTCAAGCCCTCCCTCACCCCCTGCAGCCCTCGGACTCCGTCGCGGTGTCAGGCGATCGCCTGGGCGAGCAGTTCGATCTGGTCGAGTCCCGATCCGGTGGGCACGAGGATGAGTTCGTCGCAGCCGGCGGCCTCGAAGGCGGCGACATAGGACTTGACCATGTCCGGGGTCACCGCGGCGCTCGCGGCGACCTGGCCGGCGACGTCGCCGAGGAAGCCGTAGTAGTCCAGGAGGTAGGAGTCGGCCTGCGCGCGGGCGTCGGGGCCGAGCGCGAAGTAGGCCAGTGACAGCTTGCGGGCCGTGCCCGGGCGCTTGGCCTCCGCCCAGGCCGCGTCCACCCCGGCCGCGGCCTGGGAGAACATCTCCGGTGTGCCGCCGCCCATGATCCAGCCGTCGCCCAGCTCGGCCACCCGCCGGAAACTGGCCGCGGTCGAACCGCCCAGGATGAGCTCGGGGCCGCCGTCGCGCACGGGCCTCGGCCCGATCCCGCCGGCGAATCCGCGCTCCTCCCCGGACCAGATGCGCTTCATCTCCTGCAGCTGTTCCTCGAAACGGCGCCCCCTGCCTTTCGTGGACAGCCCGCTGGCGGCGAAGTCGTCGTCGCGCCCGCCCAGGCCCACCCCCAGCACGAAACGTCCCTCGGAGATGCGCTCCAGGGACGCCGCCTGCTTGGCCAGCAACGCGGCGTTGGCGTGGAGCGGTGCGAGGAGCACGCTCGTCGTCAACCGGATCCTGCTGGTGACCGCGGCGGCCGCAGCGAGGGCGATCAGCTCCTCGTAGCCCTGGTACACCAGCCGCCCGATCGTACCCAGGGTGCTGAAGCCCGCCCCCTCCGCCTGCCGGGCCCAGTCCAGCAGCCTGGCGGGCTCGGTTCCGGGAACCGTGTTGGGAAGGCCAATTCCGATGTCCATCCGTTCCTCCGGTCGTAGGAAACTCACTCACAGCCCATCATGCGCACAAATACCAAATCGAGTTGCCCGAAAGGAAGCTGTCCGAAAAGAAATTGATTGGTCATCAATTCCACGATCAACTACAACTTTGCCTCTTCTTGGTGTAGTTGGACCCTCGTTTACGTGAGCCTCATGGGCACCAGGCGGTGACCGCAGCCCCGCCAGAACCGGGCGCAGCGTGCTGACCGTCCCCCCACGTACGGTGAGAGGCACCAACGATGACGATGAACCGCGCACTGCGCTACGGCGGCCAGCTGCTGGCGGTGACGGCGACCGCGCTCGGAACGATCGCGACGGCGGCCGTGCCCGCAGCGGCCGAGGACCAGCCGACCGCGGAGCAGATCATGGCCGACTGCGCTTCCGGAGCAGGAAAGTGCAGCTTCAACTCCCCGCAGATCGGGCGGGCCTACCTCGGTGAGCCTCGCCAGGTGTCCGAACTGCTCTACAACTGCACCACCTCGGCCGCCTCCCAGTCGATGTCCTGGGCCGACACCGTGGGCTCCTCCCAGTCCGTCGGAGGTTCCATCACCGTCGGCGGAGGCATCGAAGGCATCATCACCGCCAGTGTGACGGCGACGTACAACTACACATGGTCGAGTTCGCACACGGAGACGAGTACCTTCACCGTGAACGTGCAGCCGGGAGAGGTGGGTTGGGTCTCCCGCGCCCAGGTGATGCAGCAGATAACCGGCACCTGGCAGACGCACTACGACGACCCCAAGTGGGGCCACTACTACTGGTTCGTACCCGACGTGATCACCGGCCCTGCCCCCAACGGCACGGACGGCATGCACAACGCGGTCGTGGTCAAGTCCCGCAAGATGACGTCCGCGGAGAAGAAGCTGTGCTCCACGGGCTCCACCGAGGGCAAGCTCTTCACCCGCGACCGCTGATCCGGCCCGTCCGGGCCAGGCGGACGAGCGGTCCGGCAACTCAGCCCGCCGGTTCGTCCAGCTGCGCCACCACTGCCGGTACCGAGCGCCGGGTGGCTTTCCGCCCGGCGTACAGGAAGGGCCACTGCTCGCCCTCGAACAAGCCCGGTACCAGGCCCACTCGTTTGCACAGTCCACGGCCGACGGGGAACGCGGCGGTCAGCATGCCGAGGAGGTCGTTCACGCCCGGCGAGCCGGTGACCAGCGGGTTGAGGGTGAGCCACAGGTCCAGGCTCGCGACGGCCGCGGCCGCTGCTTCGCCGGCCGTCCAGCGGCGACCCAGCTCGGACAGTCTGAGCCCCGGAAAACCACCCCGGGCGAGCTGCGCGGCGAGTTCCCGGGCGACGTCCACGTTCGCCGCGGCCACGCCCTGGGTCTTGACGCGTTCACAGACCGCGGCCACCCAGGCGACCAGAGCGGCGTGCTCCGTGGTCCCGACGAATTTCCCGACGTCGGTCCGTCTCGTCTCGAGGCTGCGCAGGACGTCGAGGAGTTGTCCGGTGACGTCGGCGATTCCGACGGGCAGCGTGGAAACGCCGGCAGGCTGTGCGGGTTGCGGCAGGTGCGGCAGCGGTGGCGGGCACGACATCGAAGCGATCCGGGTGATGAACGCCTGGTCCGTGCTGCGCATCAGAAAGGGGATGTCCGCGTCCGATTCACGCACCGCGTGGCCGTGGTTGTAGGCGTCACGCAGAACGGCGACGACCTGCCGGTGCGGATCGTCGCCCCCGACCCTCCGAGCGGTCTCCAAGGTGCCGGGCGGGACGACGTGTTCGGCCTCGTCCGACGCCAGCAGCCTCGCCCACTCGCGCGTGCCCTCCGGATCCTCCTCGACGGCCGCCTCCGCGAACTCCCAGCCCTGCTCGTCGTCGGCAGCCACGACACGGCGCAGGCTCCGGTCCGCGATCGAGAGGTCGTCCTCCATGATGCTGCGGATCGCCCCGTCGACGGTCGTGTCCCAACGGGCCCCCGGCCATGGGTGGTTGTCACGGGCCTCGCGGTCGATCAGCCACTTGCGCCGCGCGACGATTCGTATGTGCCCGTTCTCGACGTACTCGACGAACCGGGCCGGCGTGATCCGGCAGTCCCGGTCCTGCAGCAGCACACTGGACGGCGCCCACAAGGTCAAAGGACTACTGGCGGCAAGCATCCGGTGCAGTTCCCGGTACCCCGGTGCACCCAGCTCGCTGATGTGACAGAACGTCGCGAACCGCACCGCCGACGACGGCCTCATCCGGCCACCACTCTCCTTGCGTACGCGTCAGGTGCGGCCGGGTCGTAGGGGCCGTCGCACAGTGCGGTGATCTGCAGGCTGACGGAGCCGTCGTTGCGCACCGCGTGCGAGACCAACGGGGGAACCTCGATGAGCACCGCCCCGTGCCCCTCGAACACTCGGCTGTGAACGGGCGTGCCGTCGCCGCCCTCGTCCCAGTGCGCCGACCACGCCCCCTGATGCACAACGAGCAGCAACTCCCGGCGCGCTTTGTGGAAGTGGTTGCCCCGCACGGATCCGGGCACAAGCGTCGTCACATGTACGTCGACAGGTCCTCCGACGCTCGAATCGAGCCACGTCGCAGGCAGCGTGAAACTGCTCCCCCGCTCGTCCCCGCCGTCCGGCAGTACATGAAAAACCAGCCCGTCCGCCGCCACGCATACAGACTGACAGGCCCTGCCCCCTCGTACGACCAGAACCCGTCAGTAAGCACTGTTCACAGGGCCGGTCTCCGGCATCCGTCCCTGTGTGCCCGTGGGTACGTCAGCCCGTCGCGTCCACCAGCGCCAGTTCGTGCAGCCGGTCCGGTGGGCCCGGGCGGGCGTAGTACCAGCCCTGGGCCGTGTCGCAGCCCAGTATCCGCAACTGCTCGGCCTGGGCGCCGGTTTCCACGCCCTCCACCGTCACCGCGAGGTCGAGGCTGTGGGCGAGAGAAACGATCCCTTCGACGATTTTGAGGTCGACGGGGTCCGCCGGGAACTGCTGCATGCTCTGGGTGAAGGAGCGGTCCAGCTTGAGGATGCTGACCGGGAGGCGGCGCAGGTTCGCCAGGTTCGAGTAGCCGGTGCCGAAGTCGTCGAGGGCGATGTCGACGCCCATCTCGGCCAGGCGGCGCAGGGGCTTGAGGAGGTCGTCGTCCGCGCCGATCAGCGCCGACTCGGTGACCTCCAGGCAGAGCGCGTCCGGCTCGACGCCCGCGCGCTCGAGGATGTCGACCGTGTCCTGGACCAGGCCGGGATGGGTGAGCTGGCAGGGCGAGAGGTTGACGTTGATGCGGAGGGGGCCCGCATCGTCGTAGCGTTCTCGCCATTCGCGGGCCTGGCGGACGGACTGTTCCAGGACCCAGCGGCCCAGCGGCACGATCAGGCCGGTGTGTTCGGCGAGCGGGATGAAGCGGTCCGGGCCGAGGATGCCGTGCTGCGGGTGCAGCCAGCGCACCAGGGCCTCGGCGCCGCGCACACTGCCGTCGCCGAGGTGGACCAGCGGCTGGTACTCGATGAAGAACTCGCCCCGGTCCAGGGCCGCCGGCAGCGCGGTGGTCAGGCCGTGCCGGGTGATGGCGCGGGCGTCGGCCTCCTCGTCGGCGAGCTCGAAGCGGTTGCCGCCCGCCGACTTGGCCCGGTACATGGTGATGTCGGCGCTGCGCAGCACCTCCGCCGGGCTGCGCTCGCCCGCCGGGCCCTCGACGATGCCGATGCTGCCGCGCACGGTCAGTTCCCGGCCGTCGATGCTGATCGGGGCGATCAGGGCGTTCATGATGCGGGCGGCGAGCTCGTCGACCTCGCGCTCGGTGTCGGCGCCGGTGGTCAGCGCCACGAACTCGTCGCCGCCGAGCCGGGCGACCATCTCGCCGGGCGCGGTGGCACACGCCTGCAGCCGGTCGGCGACCTCGACGAGCAGCCGGTCGCCGGCCGCGTGGCCGAGGCTGTCGTTGATGGTCTTGAAGCCGTCCAGGTCCAGGTAGCACAGGCCGTAGCGCTGGCCCCGGCCCGCGCCCAGCGCCTTCTCCAGGCGTTCGAAGAAGAAGGTGCGGTTGGGCAGGCCGGTGAGCGCGTCGTGCGTGGCCTCGTAGCGCAGCCGGAGGTTGAGCAGCCGCCGCTCGGTGGTGTCCTCCATGAGGGCGAGCTGGTACTGCGGGTTGCCGTCCGGGTCGCGCAGGAGGGAGACCGTCAGGTTGGTCCACAGGACCGTTCCGTCCGGGCGGTAGAAGGCCTTTTCGACGTGGTAGTGCTCGCGCTCGCCGCGGACGAGCTCCTCGTAGAGCTTCCAGGTCTGCGGCGCGTCCTCGGGGTGGGTCCATTCCTGGACCTTGCGGCCGTGGGCCACCAGGTCCGTGATACCGAACATGCGCAGCAGCGCGCCGTTGACCTGGAGGATGTTGCCCTCCAGGTCGGCGATGCCGATTCCTATGGCCGCGCCCTCGAAGACCGCGCGGAAGCGGGCCTCGGTCGCGTGCAGCGCCTGCGCCACGACGCCCTGCGCCTGGAGGGCGGCCGCGGAGATCGCCTCCTGCTCGGCCAGCGTCCGCTCGCGCAGCGCCTCGGCGAACCCGGCGGCCATGGCGTGCTGCAACCGCGAGGAGCGCGCCCGCAGTTCCTCCTGGTCGCCGTCCT
The DNA here is from genome assembly GCF_042895385.1 of Streptomyces sp. NPDC001401. Taxonomy (NCBI): domain Bacteria; kingdom Bacillati; phylum Actinomycetota; class Actinomycetes; order Kitasatosporales; family Streptomycetaceae; genus Streptomyces; species Streptomyces sp. NPDC001401. The sequence goes on along the minus strand of NZ_JBIAWI010000006.1, from coordinate 301,238 downwards.
CACCGCAGTAGAGCACCAGGTAGGCGTCGACGCAGTCCAGGGTGCGGGTGAGGGCGTCCGGGTCGGTGCAGTGCGCGGCGACGAGGGCGGCACCGACCGCCCTGCCCTCGTCCGCGTCGAGGATGCGGGTGTGCAGCGCCTGGCTCAACCGCCGGGCCAGCGGCAGGAGTTGCTCCTCGAACTCCGGCCGGGTCAGCGACGTCGAGGTCACCGGGAACACCGCCCGGCTCCAGATCGTCGCGAACCTGCGCAGTCTGTCCTGCTGCCCGTCCGGCTCCCCACTCACGCCGTACGCCCCACGCCGGCGAACCCGGAGAAGGCATAGGGATCCTCGTCCTCCGGCGCCTCCTGCGGCCGCCACAACGGCGGCGGCACCAATCCCGGTTCCACCATGTCGTACCCCTCGAAGAACCGCGCGATCTCCTCGCGCGAGCGCATGATCAGCGGGTTGCGGATGTCCTTGTACACGTCCACCGCGCCCTCGGCCCGCTCCGCCGGCAGCGGGATTCCCTCGTACGAGGCATGCGTGAGGACGAGCAGGCTGCCCGGCGCGAGTGCGTCGCGCAACTCGGCCACCGCCTCGTACGGGTCGTCCGCGTCTTCCACGAAGTGCAGTATGGCAACGAGAAGCAGCGCCACTGGCCGGTTCAGGTCGATCAGGCGCTCCACTTCGGCGCTCGCGAGGATCTCCCGGGGCTTGCGGAGGTCGGCGGCGACGACTCCCGCGCCGTCGTTGCCCGCGAGAACCGCCTGGCTGTGTGCGACGGCGACCGGGTCGTGGTCGACGTACACCACGCGCGCGCCGGAGTTCTCCGACTGCGCCACCTCGTGCACGTTTCCGAAGGTGGGGATCCCGGATCCGACGTCCAGGAACTGGTCGATGCCCTCGCCGGCCGCGAAGCGCACCGCGCGGCGCATGAACGCCCGGTTCGCCTGCATGATCTTCGGAAGTCCCGGCATGAACTCCATCGCCTTGCGGGCCGCTTCCCGGTCGACCTCGAAGTTGTGCGAGCCGCCCAGGTAGTAGTCGTAGATCCGCGAGACACTGGGCACCGAGATGTCGATGCTTCGTGGGGCCCAGGCGGGACGCTCCATCTATCTCTCCAAGGCGTAGGCGATCCGGTGTTCGAGCTGAGGCTACTGATCGCCTGCCAACGGGGCGAGCCCAAACGGAAATTGACCGTCCGTTCCCGGTCACTGCCTGCGGCACTTGCCGCATTCGCCCGGTAGTGCGCCTTCCCTGGGGCTGTGACATCAGCGGCTCCGCCGCGGGCCCCCGGACCCCAGCGGCAAAACGGCAGCAGCACAAAGCGGTCCGCCCCCTCCGTGCGGTGCGGAGGGGGCGGACCTGCGATCGTGCGCGCGTCGGGGTGCGATCAACCCTGGGGAGGTGATGCCTACTTCTTCGGCGCGCCGATCGGCTTTCCGGAGGGGGCCATGACGTACCAGGTGCCGCCGACACCCTGCCCGTTGGTGTCCCCCGGCTTGGTGTCCCCGGAGAAGGTGTACGCCGGCCAGCAGTCGACGGTCATCTGCTTGACGCCGTCGGGCCGGGTGAAGCCCATCAGGCCCTTCTTCTCGATGCCCTTGGTGTCGTCCGGCGAGACGATCCCGACCGCCGGCCACTTCTCCAGGCAGGAACCGGTGCAGTTGGAGATCGGCTTCGGCCAGGCCACGTCCTTCAGGAAGCGGTAGACCGTCCTGCCGTTCTTGTCGACGACGATGTCACCGAGCTTGGGATCCTTGCGGACGGACAGGCCCGGCAGGCTCGCAAGGGTGGCCTTCTTGCCGTCGGGGGCAAGCGCGAACCACTTGCCGCCCACGCCCTGACCGGCGATGTCCCCGGACTTGGTGTCCTTCGCATAGCGGTACGCCGGCCAGCCGCCGATGGTCAGCTGCTTGCTGCCGTCGGACCGGGTGACCTCGCCGAGCAGGGCCTTGTCGATGCCGGCGCCGGCCGTGGCGTCGTCCGCGGGAACCGGCGGCCAGGTCTTGGCACAGTCGCCGTCGCAGCTGGACTTGGGCGGCTCGGCGGTGTCCTCGTCGAAGCGGTAGAGCGTCAGGCCGGTGCCGTCGGTCAGCACCTTGCCGAGCTCGGCGTTCTGGGTGACGGCAAGCTTGCCCGCGGCCGAGGACTGGGCCCCGGAGTTCTGCCCGTCGGCCCCGTAGCCGTTGCTGGGGCTGGCGCTCGCACTCGCGCCGGCGCCCACGCTGCCGTAATCGCCCGCCGCGGCCGTGGCGCCCACGTTCTGGCTGCCCACCGACGACGTGCCGCTTTCCTGACCGCACGCCGTCGTCAGCGCCAGTACAGCCGCAGCGCTTGCCACGAGTGAGGCGCTCCGCCAGGAGGTCTTCATCGTCAACTCCCCATTATCCCAAAAGGTGTTGCAGCGCCCTGCTGCGTCGCCGCACGAGCATGGGTACGAATGGGACCAGCGGTTGTGTTCAACCGCCTCACAAATTTCTTTCCGGAACCTGTGGCACCGGCGCGCCATCTCGCACACGCGTGCGCATCGTCGTACGCCCGGGTGCCTGCCGATCAAACCGCCGTACGCCCCCCGTCCCCCGTTCGTGCCAATCCCGGGCGCGCTCGGGCGCGCCCCGGCGCAGCAGGGCTCAGGATCTTGGTCGTGCATGGACCCGAACCGACCCAAACCGCCATCGCCGCAAGGGCGTTGGCACTGGCGACGCTGATCTGGCTTCTGGTGGGAGCACCGGCAGGCACCGCGACGGCCGACGCCTGCGCGTATGCCTCGACCGGCCCGGACGGCACCCGGGCGGTGGCGGTGGCGGTCGCCGGAGACCCCGCCTGGCCGACTCCGCCGCTGTGCCCCGAACCCACGCCGACGCCGACGCCGACACCCAGGCCCGCACCGCCGGAACCGAAGCCTCCGCCGCCCGCCCCCGCTCCGAAGCCGACGCCGAAGCCCGAACCGCCGCCGCCTGCCCCGCCCGCTCCGCGCCCCGCGGCGCCTCGCCCGAGCCCGACTCCCCCGCCCGCTCCGGCCCCGGCTCCTTCCCCGAAGCCGTCGGCCAAGCCCGCCCTGCATCCGCTCATGGCCCGGGTGACCTACCCGCGCTACCGGGCGCCGGTGCCCGAACGGCCGCCGCACGGCGGGCCTTCACCCGTCACCTATGTCCTGCTCATCACGGCCCCCGCCGTGATCGCCGTCGCCGCGCTGCGGCCGCGCTGATTCCTGGAGGCATCCCTTGCCGGAATGGCTTGTTCTCACCCTCGCGATGCTGGCCGCCTGCGCCGTGGTGGTCATCGTCACCTTCGTACGGCACCGGGCCGCGCCCGTGGACGAGGACCCCAGCGAGACCCCGGACGTCATCGAGTACATGACGATGTGGATCGGCGTGGTGTACGCCATCGTCCTGGGCCTGGCCATCGCCGGGGTGTGGGAGGGGCGCAGTGCCGCCCAGGACCATGTGCAGGCGGAGGCCGTCGCGCTGCACGAGATCTCGGAGCGGGTGCGGGTCTATCCCACCGACATCCGTGACCGTATTCGGGACGATGTCAACGCCTATGTCGGACACGTCGTGAACACCGAGTGGAGGACGATGGCCGACGACGGGCATGTCACCCCGCGCGGCGACGAACTCTTCGACCGCATCCGCCAGGACGTCACCGACTACCAGCCGAAGTCGGACTTCGAGGCCCAGGCCTACCAGCCGCTCCTGGACCAGGTCACCGCGGCGGACCAGGCCCGCAGCGCCCGGGCCGACTCCATGGGGGCGACCATGCCGGGCGTGGTGTGGTTCGGGCTGCTCGGCGGGGCCGTGGTCACCATCGGCATGGTCTTCGCGCTGCAGATCCGGCGCACCACGCGCGAACTGGTCCTCGCCGGGCTGTTCTCCGCCCTGATCGCGTTCCTGCTCTTCCTCATCTGGGACTTCGACGCGCCCTACACCCGCGGCATCACGGCCTCGGCCGCCCCCTTCCTGAACCTCTTCCCGCATATCCAGGCCTGACCGACAGGCCGTCACACCACGGGCCCCCAAGGGACGCGCGCCACGCCGCCGCCATCCCCTGGGTGGCCCACATGTTTGCCCCATTCGCACGACAGCGATCGCGCGATCGGACACCTGTTCCTAGCGTTTCGTTTGTCGAGGTGCATATACACCCAAAGCGGAACGGGTCCGCAGCTGCCCCTCGGGGACCGGAGGAACGACCTTGCGCGCGATACGCATTGCTTCGGCCGCTCTGCTGGGCATCAGCGCCCTCGCCGTCACCGCACCCGCCGCCGTCGCGAGAGACGACGGCCACAACATCACGCCGTTCGGATTCAGCGTGCTGCCGTCGACCATCGCGGCAGGCGGCCAGGTCAAGTTGCATGTGAACCGGGACGGCGACTGCAAGGGGCCGGCGCGGGTCACGTCGGTGGTGTTCGACACGGTCGTCATTCCGCCGGGACGGTCCTGGGCGACGGCGATGGTCGACCGGGACGCCAAGCCGGGCGCGGTGTACCGGGTGAGGTTCTCGTGCGACGGAGCGAGCGGGTCGACGGATCTGACCATCGTGGGCGGCCGCCCGCACCACCCCACACCGGTGCCGATCGACCCCTTCCCGGTGCCGGACCACCCTCACCGGGGTGTGCACGCGGGTGCGGGCGGCAGCATCGCCGGGTTCGACCTCAGGGAGATCGGGATGGGCCTCGCCCTCATCACGGGCTCGGTCGGCGCGGCGTACCACCTCTCGCGCCGGCGCAGCGGCGAGGAGGGTGCCTGACAAAGGGCCTTCGCCCCGGATCCTGTTCAGGGATCGGCGGCGAAGGCCCTTCGACGTGCGGTCTGGTCTCCGAAGGGGGGAGGGTCAGATCCGCTTCTCCGACCTCCGGCGCAGCCAGAACGCTCCGCCGGCGATGACGGCCGCGGCCACGAGCCCGCCGCCGATGGCCACGTCGGTCGGCGTGGCCCCGTTGGAGCTGCCTCCGCCGAAGCCGCCCTGGACACCGCCGATGACGGTGAAGGCGGCCGGGTTGGTCAGGGACTTGCCGCCGCAGGTGACGGTGATGGCGTGCGAACCGTTTCTCGCGTCCCTGTTCACCGTCGCCGTACCCCTTGCCGTATTGCTGCCTGCGACCGGCGTCAGGTTCGTGCTCGGGAACGCGTCCGAAGTCGCGGTGCCCCCGGTCGGGCAGCCGTCGACGGTGATGGTCAGCTGCCCGCCGCGGGCGATGACGCTCGGCAGGGCGACGATGTTGCTGGGGTTGATGTTCATACCGTCCCGCGCGACGGCCGCCGGCGCGGCGAGGCCGAGGGCGGCGACCGCGGCGGCAGTGACCGCCAGGGCACGATGAGTACTCATGTGATCCTCCGCGGGAGGCGTCCCGGGTCCCGTCCCCGGTAATGTCGGCGAGATAGCGCCTCCCAGAAATGACCCTCAGATGCGGTGCGCGCGCCCGCATTTCGGCGATGGTCCGTCCCGGTGAGAAGACACGCCGAGCATTAAGCACATAATCAGATATCTCTGCAGGTCACCGACCGTCGGAAATTTCCTGTCCCTGGCAACTCGGATGGCGCACCACGGTCGGGCGGGCCACCCGTTCGCATCCGCCCCGTCGCCGGTTTCACACACGCCATCTAGCGTTGCCTCATGCGCGATTGACGCGGCGACAGCCTCGTCGAGAGGGGATACGAATGTCTGCGTCCGAACTTGCCGAACTGGCCGAAGAGGAGGAGCGACGGAAGAAGCGCGCCCCTTGGGGCGTAATAGCGCTTGTTCTGCTGACCGGCATCGCGCTGATTCGAAACGGTTCGGGGGAGTTCGACGTGGGGCCGCCGCAGCCCGCCACTGCGGCAGCGGCGGACAGCCGCGTCCCCGCCGCCCTCGACACCGCCGACACCGTCCAGCCCCTGCCGTACTCCCTGCCCGACCGGGTCAGGATCCCCACCATCCGGGTCGACGCACCGGTCCTGCCGGTCGGCCTGGCCGCGGACGGCTGGGTCGGCGCACCGCCCCCCGAGGACCCGAACCTGGCCGGCTGGTTCACGGGTGCCGTCACCCCCGGCGAGAAGGGCACCGCGGTGGTGGTCGGCCACGTCGACAACAAACAGGGTCCCGCGGTGTTCTACAACCTCGGTGCACTGAAGAAGGGAAATCGCGTCGAGATCGCCCGCAAGGACGGAAAGACGGCCGTCTTCGAGATCTACGGCATCGAGGTCTTCGAGAAGAACAACTTCCCCGGCGACCGCGTCTACGCCTCCAAGGGCACCGCGGAATTGCGGGTCATCACCTGCGGCGGCGGATTCTCCAAAAAGCACGGGTACGCGGGGAACGTCGTCGCCTTCGCCCGCCTGGTCGAGGTCCGCTGAGCGTGCCCCGGCCGGGCGGGCGGAATCCGGCTACGCGTGACGCCGTCTCGGCACGGTGATGTGGTAGCCGGAATCCAGCAGGTACGGCAGATAGTGGCGCAGGGCCCGGACACTCTGGGAGCGGTCGCCCCCGGCGTCGTGCGAGAGCACCACGACGCCGGGGGCGGCGCCGTCTTCGACCCGGTCGACGATGGTGCCCGTGCCGGGGGTGGTCCAGTCGAGGGTGTCGACCGTCCAGGCGAGGGGCTCCATGCCCATCTCGGCGCCGAGTTGGAAGGCCGCACGGTTCCAGGCGCCGTAGGGTGCGCGGAACCACAGGGGCCGCTCGCCGTAGGCGTTCTCGATGACGTCGCTGGTGCGTTTCATCTCGGAGCGGATCTCGGACCGCTTCAGCCGGGTCAGCAGCGGGTGGGTCCAGGTGTGGTTGCCGACGATATGGCCGTCGTCGGCCATCCGGGCCAGCAGGTCCTGGTTGTCGACGGCCATCTCCCCGCACACGAAGAACATGGCGCGGACGTCGTACTCGGCCAGGGTGTCCAGGATGTGCGGGGTGTAGCGGGGGTCGGGCCCGTCGTCGAAGGTCAGCACCATGGTGCGACCGCGTCCGTACACGCGCAGAAACGGCTGATGCCGCACACGGGTCCTGCGAGGTGCCGCGCGCGCCGGCCCGTATCCGGTCAGGGGCTGGAGGCGATAGTCGGACGGCTCGAGCGCGGAGCTCTCCTGGGGCGCGGGGACGGGGGCGGGAGCGGGGGCGACGGGCCGAACCGTCTCGTCGCCCCCGCCCGACGCAAGCACACCGGCGGCGCCGGTCGCGCCCAGAGCGGCGGCACCGGCGATCAACGCCCGGCGCCTCGTGAGCAACTGATCCTTCTTCATGTCTCATCAGTCGCCCGAACCAGCACCGGCGCTCCCCAACAACACCGCAGCGGCGGCAGGAAAACACACGCCCGGCCCAAGCCGCCGGGCGTGTCCCGGACAGGCGGGGTAACCCACGGCAGGCGCGGAGTTGCCCTGCGAGGTGGGGGGCGCGTCAGAGCCGGCTGACCGACTTGCCGCAGGCGTGGCCCGAGCGGGAGCACTCGATCGCAGCGGGGGCCTCGGCCGGCGGGATCTCGGAGTCGATCGTGATGCGGAGCTTGCCCGTGGCGGCGAGGGCAGTGGGAGCTCGAGCGGCAGCCGGTGATCCGCACACCCAGCGCGCCTTCTGCGGCTGCTGTGCCCGCCGCGGCCGTGAGCGGTCAGCGGCGGCGTACCAGTGGGAACGGCAGCGTCTCACGGATCGTCAGGCCGGTGAGGAACATGACCAGCCGGTCGACGCCGATGCCCAGGCCCCCGGTGGGCGGCATCGCGTATTCGAGGGCGTCGAGGAAGTCCTCGTCCAGTTCCATCGCCTCGGGGTCTCCTCCGGCGGCGAGCAGGGACTGGGCGGTGAGGCGGCGGCGCTGTTCGACCGGGTCGGTCAACTCGGAGTAGGCGGTGCCGAGTTCGGTGCCGAAGGCGACCAGGTCCCAGCGCTCGGCCAGTCGGGGGTCGGTGCGGTGCTGGCGGGTGAGCGGGGAGACGTCGGTCGGGAAGTCCTTGTAGAAGGTGGGGAGTTGGGTCTTCTCCTCCACCAGGCGTTCATACATTTCGAGTACGACGTCGCCGCGGCCGTCGTCCGGCGTGTACGGCACACCGGCGCGGTCGCACAGCCTGTGCAGCGTCGGCAGCTCCGTGTCCGCGTCCACCTCCTCCCCCAGCGCCTCCGAGATAGCGCCGTACACCGTCTTGACCGGCCACGCGCCCGAGATGTCGTGCTCCTTGCCGTCCTTGCGGGCGATCGGCGCACCGAAGGCGGCGGTGGCCGCGCCCTGGATCAGTTCGCGGGTGAGGTCGAGCATCACGTCGTAGTCGGCGAACGCCTGGTAGGCCTCCAGCATCGTGAACTCGGGGTTGTGCTTGTAGGAGACGCCCTCGTTGCGGAAGGTGCGGCCCATCTCGAAGACCTTCTCCAGGCCGCCGACGCACAGCCGCTTCAGGTACAGCTCGGGTGCGATGCGCAGGTACAGGTCGAGGTCGTAGGCGTTGATATGGGTGGTGAAGGGGCGGGCGTTGGCGCCGCCGTGGATCTGCTGCAGCATCGGTGTCTCGACCTCGAGGTAGCCGCGCTCCAGCAGGCCCTGGCGCAGGGCCTGTACGGCGGTGGAGCGGGCGCGGATCACCGTGCGGGCGTCGGGGCTGGAGACCAGGTCGAGGTAGCGCATGCGGACCTTGGCCTCCGGGTCGGCCAGACCGCGGCGTTTGTCGGGCAGCGGACGCAGGCACTTGCCGATGAGCTGCCAGGAGGTGACGAAGACGGTCGGTTCGCCCTTGTCGCTCACGCCGGCCCGTCCCGTGGCGGTGATGTGGTCGCCGATGTCCGTGTCGGCGGTGAAGCGGGCGAGGGCGGGCCCGGACTCCTCGCGGGTGAGGGCGAGTTGGTGATCGCCGGACCAGTCGCGGAGGGTGAGGAAGACGATGCCGCCGAAGTCGCGCACCAGCATGACCCGGCCGGCGACGGTGACCTGCTCGCCCTCGCGGACGTCGGCGAGGGCGTGGGTGCGCCGCGGGATGACGACCGGGTAGGGGTCGGTGCCCTCGGCGCGCAGCCGGTCGAGGGTGCCGTGCCGGATGCGGACCTGTTCGGGCAGGCCGACCAGGGAATCGTCGGGCCCGGCCTCGCCCCCTCCGTCGAGGCCGAGCGCCGACAGCGACGGCAGGCCCTCGGTGGTCGCGGGCCTGGACGCGCCCTTCGGGTGCCCCTTTCCCCAGAGTTTGCGCAAGGACGGTACCGAAACGAAACCTTCGGCGATTCCGGAGGCCAGGCCGATGCGGGCGAGGGAGCCGGTGTCGCCGTAGCAGATGAAGCGCGGGTACCACTCCGGCTGGTACTTGGCGTTGGAGCGGTACAGCGCCTCCAGCTGCCACCAGCGGGAGAAGAACAGCAGCAGGCGCCGCCACAGACGCAGCACCGGGCCGGCGCCGATGCGGGCGCCCTCCTCGAAGGCCGAGCGGAAGACTGCGAAGTTCAACGAGATTCTGCGGACCCCCAACTTCGGTGCCGCGGCGCACAGTTCGGCGACCATGAACTCCATGACGCCGTTGGGTGCGCTGCGGTCACGGCGCATCAGGTCGAGGGAGACGCCGTCGCGGCCCCAGGGTACGAAGGAGAGCAGCGCGAGCAGGCGGCCGTCCTCGCTGAGGGCTTCTACGAGGAGACAGTCGCCGTCGGCCGGGTCGCCGAGGCGGTCCAGGGCCATGGAGAAGCCGCGTTCGGTCTCGGTGTCGCGCCAGGCGTCGGCCTTGTCGATCACCTCCTCCATCTCCTCGTCGGTGAGGGTGGCGTGACGGCGGATGCGGCAGTGGGCGCCGGTGCGGCGCACGCGGTGCACGGCCTGCCGGGTGACCCGCATGTCGCGGCCGTCGAGGTCGAAGTCGGGCACGTGCAGGATCGCCTCGTCGCCGAGTTGGAGCGCGCCGAGTCCGGCGCGGGCGAAGGCCTTGGCGCCGTCCTCGGAGGCGCCCATCGCGGCGGGCGCCCAGGCGTGCCGGCGGGCCACGTCCAGCCAGGCGGCGATGGCGTGCGGCCAGGCCTCGCGGTCGCCGACGGGGTCGCCGCTGGCGAGGCAGACGCCGGCCTCGACGCGGTAGGTGACGGCGGCCTTGCCGCTGGGCGAGAAGACGACGGCCTTGTCGCGGCGGGTGGCGAAGTAGCCGAGGGAGTCCTGCTCGCCGTAGGCCCCCAGAAGGGCGCGGATGCGGGGCTCCTCGTCGCCGTGCAGGGCGCCTTCCAGACGCTGCGAACGGAACAGGGTGGCGGCGGCGTTGAGCAGGGCGAGCGCGCCGAAGAGGCCGAGCAGGAAGAACAGGGCGCGGGGCGGGCGGCCGTCGAAGGAACGCCCCGAGACCAGGCCGCCGCAGACGCGGTTGGCGGCCCACGGCAGGCGCTGGCCGTGTGGCAGCGTGCCGGGGAACAGCTCGACCAGCCCCCAGCCGACGAGGATGCCGACGGCGATCCCGGCCAGCAGCACCACGAGGGCACGGCGCACGGCGGCGCGGCGGGAGGCGGCGTAGAACTCCTTGCGGGCGACGATCAGCAGGGCCAGTGCGAGAGAGCAGACGACGAGGGACGGGACGGACTCGGCATACAGGCCCAGCGCCACGCCGAGGATGTCGTCGAGGACCAGCAGGCCGAGATAGACGACTACCAGCCACCAGGCGATTTTCTTCCGGGCTGCGGTCGCGGCTGCGAGCAGGAAGAGGAAGACGGCGTAGGCGAGGTTGGCGCTGACCGGGACGATGAGCAGGTCGAGGAAGCGGACCACCGGGCGCAGCAGTACACGCAGCGGTGGGATGAGCGCCAGCAGGCCGCAGAGCAGGCCGAGGGCGCCGAAGAAGGCCGCGAAGACCTCGGGCACCTTGCTCATCGGCCCGGTTCCGGGCGGCCGTATCGGGCCCGTGGTGTCCTTGGGCGGGGAGGCCTCCACTGTGGCACTCATGGTTCCGACTGTAGGAAGGGCTGGGCCGCCTCGCCCGTCGAGAGGTCCCGCATGGCGGCGGGACCTGCGGTTTCCGATAGCCTCACAGCCGTGACGGAACAGCACTCCCACCAGTTCGAGCGGGGCACGGACGGGCCCAAGGTCATCGTGGTCGGCGTGGACGGCTCCGACTCCTCGATGCGCGCCGCGGCATATGCCGGTGGCCTGGCCAGGCGCCAGCACGCGCTGCTCGCCGTCGTCTATGTGCAGCCGGTGATGGCCGCGGGCGCGGCGATGGGGGCGCCGGTCGCCGAGACGACGGACGAGATCGCCGAGGACCTCAAGACCTACATCCGGGACGCGACCGAGCGCCTCAAGGGGATATTCGAGGTCCGCTGGGAGTTCCACACGTTCCGCGGCGACCCCTACAGCGGCCTGGTGAAGGCGGCGGACGAGCTGAAGGCGGACGCGGTGGTGGTGGGCGCGTCCGAGCAGGCCGGGCACCGGATCGTGGGGTCGGTGGCGGTGCGGCTGGTGAAGGCGGGGCGGTGGCCGGTGACGGTGGTGCCGTAGCCGAGAGGTGGCGGGATCGGGTTCCGTTCGGGTTTCGCGGCCGTCGGGGCCGGTACCTGCCGGAACCCGTGATCACACCGTGTCGGACCTCCTCCGGGACGGGGCAACACGGAACCTGGCCCGGTACTCGCTCGGCGTCGTGGCCAGGCGGCGGCGGAACGCCCGGATGAGCGTGTCGACGGTGCCGAACCCGCATACGGAGGCGACGCGTTCCAGGGTGTCGTCGGTGGTCTCCAGCAGATTGCCCGCCATCTCGACCCGGGCCGACTCGATGTAGGCGTGCGGCGTCGTGCCGAGTTCGGCCCTGAAGATCCGGGTCAGCTGCCGGTCACTGACATGCGCGTACGCGGCCAGGTCCGGGACCGTGAGGCGCTGGTCGAGGTGGCTGAGGATGTGATGCCGCAGGTCCTCGATGCGCCGTGTCGTGGACACCTGTTCCAACGGCACGCTGAACTGGGACTGTCCGCCGGGCCGTTTCAGGTACATCACGAGCCGGCGGGCGACGCGCAGCGCGACCTGCTCTCCGAAGTCCTCGGCGACCAGAGCGAGGGACAGGTCGAGGCAGGCGCTGATCCCCGCGCCGGTCCAGACCCCGCCCGCCTCGCGGATGAAGATCGGATCCGGGTCGACCCGCACCGCCGGATGGTCGGCGGCGAGCCGCTGCGCGGTCGACCAGTGCGTGGTGGCGCGCTTGCCGTCGAGGAGTCCCGCGGCGGCGAGGATGTGCGCACCGACGCACACCGAGGCCACGCGCCGGGCGCGGGGAGCCAGCGCTTTCACCCAGGCCACCGTGCCGGGCTCGGTGATGGGGTGGATGCGGCGCTCGCTGTCGACCTCGACGGAGCCGGGCACCAGCAGCGTGTCGATCGCCCGCGGGCCGACGTCGTGAAGCGTGGTGTCGGGCAGGATCCGCACACCGGCCGCCGTCGTCACCGGCGCCTGCGTCTCGGCGGCCAGCACGACCTCGTGGCCGACTCCCTCCGTGGTTTCGCGCGGGACGAGGGAGAACACCTCCGGTGGGCCGGTGACGTCGAGGAGGTCGACGCCTTCGAACAGCACGATCACGATCAACCGGTTGACGGTCCCCACCCTGTAACCCCCGATTTCGCTCACGGACGGGGGTGTCGGTTTCTGCAAGCAGTGCGTCATTGCCGACACCCCGGTTCGCGCCATAGCGTCGCATGGGCGTTCAACAGTCTGTTGAACACCCCCTTCAAGTCCCCGGCAGAACCCTGGAGAAGACCTGTGGCAAGCAAGACGCTGCGCGAACTCGGCGGTGCCGACCACACCCCCGCAGCCCTCGCGTCCTCGACGCTCATCCTCGTCGACTACCAGAACACCTACACCCGCGGTGTGATGGAGCTCGACGGCTGGAAGCCCGCCCTGGAAGCCGCGTCGGACCTGCTCTCCCGTGCCCGCGAGGCCGGAGCCGTGGTCATCCACGTCCAGCACGACGGCGGCGAGGGCTCGCCCTACGACATCCGCACGGAGATCGGCCGGATCCACCCCAGTGTGGCGCCGGCAGCGGGCGAGCCCGTGGTCGTCAAGCAGGCCCCGGACGCCTTCCACGGAACCGACCTCGGCAGGCTCGTGGACGAGGCCGGCAACGAGACCGTGATCGTCGCCGGGTTCATGACCCACATGTGCGTCGCGTACACGGCGGCGTCCGCGGCCCTGCGCGGCAACAAGCCCACCGTCCCTGCGGACACGTGCGCCACCCGGTCGATCGTGGACGTGTCCGCAGCCGAACTGCACCGCAGCGCACTGGCGGCCATCGCCGACGCGTACGGAGTCGTCGTCGCCTCCGCAAAGCAGCTGGCCTGACAGGACGGGCTGCGCACGGACGGCCCGGAGGTCTGTAAGCGGCCCGTGCCTCGCTCAGTCCCTGCTGAGCCGGGGTCACTTGAAAAGGGGCACTGCCTCCCCTCCACGTGCGTCGGATGCGCTCAAGGGGTTCCGGGCGCCCGGCAGTCGGGCCACGATTGGCCGGGGAGGGCGGCGGAACGAGGCCCAAGATGCGGGGCGAGGGTGAAGGTGCGGGCCGGCGGGTGTTGTGGGTGGCTGTGTCCGCCGTGGGGATCTGGGTCGCGGGTCGGACCTGGAAGGGATTCCGCATACACGGCTCCGCGCCGATGCAGCTGCTGACCGTCGCCGTGGCCGTGCTCCTGAGTCAGGCAGTGCCTCACCGGATGGTGCAACCCATCTCCGAGGCCTGGCGCCATCGCCAGGAAGCGAGGACCGAGCAGGAGATGGCGGAGTTCACCCGCCGGATGGACGAGATACGGGCGGACGCCACCGGCAAGTCCGACGAGCAGCTCAACCGGGCGTACGAGTGGGCGGGCGGGCTGAGAGTGTCCCTGGGCTGCCACATGGCACTGCTTCTCCTCGTGCTGGAGGTGCTGCTCTTCTGGCTGGGCCTGGGCATCTGCACGGCGGTGGGTCTCCCGCTGCGTATCGCCGGCATCGGTTCCGTGCTGCTCGCATACGCCACGACTTACGCCGTCGTCGGCCTGAGCGTCGCGCCTCCGCACTTGCGGGTGGCGCCGGGCCGGCTGATGGGCGGCTCGCGCTACCGGGTCGCGGGATACCTCGTCTGTCTCGGCATCCTGACCCTGTCCGCGGCCTTCGTGGACGGTGTCGGGCTCGCCTCGGGCCCCGGGTGGCGGCAGGCCCTCACGCTGGCGGTCCTGGCCGCACTGTTCCACCTGCCGGACTACACCTACGCCTTCCCCTCGCGCTCGCGCGATCTCGGCGTCCGCCTGGTCTTCAACGCGGTGAAGCTGCTGCTGATCGGCTGGCTGGGTACCTACACGGCCCTGCCGTTCCACATCAGGAGCGTCCTCGGCTTCTTGCTGCTCGCGCTGCTTCTCACCGCCGCCCTGTGGCCCCTCCAGCGGGCCTGGGCACAGTCGGTCCGGACGGCATTGCGCGGCAGTTGAACAACGTCTCGCTTCAGCGGCCAGGTGGCGACCGCGGTACACAGGGTCGCAGCTCGCCGGCCGCTAGAGCAGTGAGGCCGGCGCAGCAGGCCGCACCGCGTCGGCGGCGGCCGAGCCGTGCAGCAGTTGGGCCAGGTCGTGGGGGTTGGCCTGGTCACCGGTGGGAGCTGCTGCTGCGATCCGGTCCAGCCGGAAGCCCCGGCCGGCCTGCCGTGTGCGGCACCAGGCGATGAGGTACCACCGGCCGTCGGCGGTGAGCAGCCCGGCGGGTTCCACTTCGCGGTCGCTCTCGCGTCCTGCCGCGTCGACGTAGGACAGCCGCAGCACCCTGTTGTCGGTGAGGGCCTGTTCCACTGCGGCGCGGACCGCGGAGTCGATCGGCCTCGGCAGCGCGACAATCCGTGCGGCGAGCTCCCGGGCCGCCGCCGAGGCGGGACCGGTCATCGAGGCCACGATCTTCTGGTACGCCGTGCGGGCCGCCCCGGCATAGGGGGTGGAGGCGTCGGCCGCGGTCAGCGCGGCGGCCAACGCCCAGGCTTCGTCGGCGGTGAAGTGCATCGGGGGCAGCGTCGTCGCCGGGTCGATCGTCCAGCCCCCGCCGCGCCCAGGGGTGGTGCGCACCGGGACGCCCGACTCCATCAGCGCCTGCAGGTCACGCTGCACGGTGCGGGTGCTGACCTCGAACCGTGCGGCGAGCGCCGCGACGGTCAGCGGTCGCGGCGCACCCGCGCGCAACTCTTCCACCAGCGCATACAGCCGGGCAGTGCGGTTCATGAGGCCGACGCTACCGTCCCGCCGTGGACAGGAACTCCCGCTCGCGCCCCTGTTCCCGCTCGGTGATGGTCAGCGGGAACAGGGTGAATCCGTGCATCGCGCCGGCGACGACGCCGAGTTGCACGGGCACACCCGTCGCCCGCCACCGCTGGGCCAGAAACAGGGAGTCGTCCAGCAGCGGATCCTCGGTACCGACGACGATCCGGGCGGGTGGCAGGCCGGTCAGGTCGGCGAAGAGCGGCGAGATCTCCGGGTCGCGCCGCTGCTCCGCCCCCAGACCCGGTGTGAACAGCTCATAACTGCCCCGCAGCGAGTCGGTGTTGCTCAGCAGCCGCTTGGGGCCGAACGACCGCTGGCTCGGTGTCATCGACAGGTCGTACGGGCCGAAGAGCAGATGGGCCGCCCGGAACGCGCCGGTGATGTGGTGCCGGTCGCGCAGGCGCAGCAGGGTGACAACGCTCAGGTGGGCGCCGGCTGACTCGCCGCCGATCAGCAGCCGCCGGGTGCCGAACTCGGCCGCGGCATGCTCCACCAGCCATCGGGCGGCCGCTTCGCAGTCGTCGGGTCCGGCGGGGAACGGGTGTTCCGGTGCCAGGCGGTACTCCACGCTCACCACGGCCAGCCGTGCCTGTACGGCAAGCCGCCACAGCTTCTCGTCCTGCCCGCCCGCAGAGCCGAACGCCCAGCCGCCCCCGTGCAGATGCAGGTATACGCCGTCGACGTGGTCCGGCACGAACGCCCGGACTCCGACCCCGCCTGCAACGACGCGGTCCTGGCCCTGCGGCAGTCTCACCGGTGGTGTGTGGCCGCCGAGCCGGTTGCGCCGCAGGAGCGCCAGCACGGTTGCGTCCGGCGCCTGCCCGCGGGTCGGGCGGCTTGCGGCGGTGGCCTCGAACTGCTGGTTGAATGCCAGGGTCTCGGCGAGGCAGTCCTCGTCTGTGATCGTCATGACGTCGACGGTCGCAGCTGTCCGCGACAACGTCGTGTCACCGTTTTCCAGTGAGCTGCGTCACGGCATTAGAGTTCTGCGTCGGCCCGGTCAACACCGGTGCGATACGGGGGGATTGAGCGCGGATGCGATCAGACAGAAGGCGTGCAGGCACAGGGCGCGGCAGGCGGGGAGCGGCTGTGGCCGCTGTGCTGTGTGCCGTGGCCGTGCTGCTGCTCGGCGGGTGCGGGACGCAGGTGGCCGATCGGGGAGCGTCGCCGTCGACGGCCGGGCCGATCCCGTGGACCATTGCGGAGCCCTCGGAGGTCACAGGGGCCCGCCTCGCCGACGGCGGCCGTACGCTGCTGCTCGACGCGCAGGTGCCCAGTGGTGCGCACCCGTGTGTGCGGGCGTTCAAGGCGGTGCTCACCGACCCCGTGCAGAAGGACCTCGTGCGGGTCCAGATCAGCTTCTACTCGCCGTCCGGGGACCGGCGTTCCGGCTGCACCAAGGAGAGGTCGGCCACGGCGCGGGTCCGGCTGCCCGCCCCCTTGGGCAGCCGGAAGGTGGTCGTCGACAACTATGTGCAGTTCACCGCCGAGGGGGCCGAGCCGCCCGCGTTGCGGCTGTGCGGGAAGCTGGGCTGCACGCCGCCGGCGACCGGCTGTACGGACGCCTCCTACGACCAGGCGCTGATGGCGGTGGACGCGCCCGAGCATACCTACCGGGACTCGCAGGAGTGCGACGGCAAGTGGCTGGTGCTGGACTTCTCCTGGCGGACCGGACCGGCCTGCGGCGACGCGTCGGCGCCCGGCTGCTCGTCCCGGCTCGGTGACCGCTGGTTCTTCCGGGCCGGGAAGTCCGGCTGGGTGCCGGTCGTCGAAGGGGTGGCCGGTGGCTGCCGGGACGTGCAGCGCAGGCAGCCGGATTTCCCGGCCTCGCTGTGCAAGGGGCTGGCTCCGCTTTCCCCTTCGCTGCACCCGAGTTACCCGCCTGCGTCTGCGTCCGCGTCTGCGAGCCCCTCCTAGAGGGTGCGGAGGAAGTCCAGCAGGATCCTGTTGAAGACCTCCGGCTTCTCCAGGTTCGGGTAGTGGGCGGTGTCTTCGACGATCTGTGCACGCCCGTCGGGGACGGCGCGGGCGAGGCGTTCGGCCGCGTCGAGCATCTCGGGGGGCTCCAGGGTGCCGTTGACGGTGAGCACCGGGACGTCGATCTTCGGCAGGCGGGACCAGGAGTCGCTCACGCGCTCGTGCCAGTCCTTCTCGTCGGGCGTGTGCTTCGACATCGAGTTGAAGGCCATCTCCCGCAACCGGCGCGAGATGTCCGGGTCGACGTCGTCGGCGCTGCGGTAGGGGCCGGGCACGACACGCACGAACACATCGAGCCAGCCCTCGAGGTCACCGGCGCCCAGGGTGCGGGCGTACTCGGCCCGGATCTCCCGGGTCCAGTCGTCCGTGTACTGGAAGTCCCCGGTCGCGGCGCCGCAGGTGACCACCGCGCGCACGAGCTCCGGGTACTCCAGCACCGTGTCGGTGGCGATCACGCCGCCCATCGACAGACCGACGAGGACCGCGGGGCCCGCGTCGAGGTGGCGCAGCAGCGCGGCGAGGTCGTCGGCCCAGCGGAACGGCTTGGTGGCGTTGGCGGAGGATCCGTGGCCGCGTACGTCCGGGGCGATCACTCGGTACTCGGCGGCGAGGGCCGGTATCTGGTCGTTCCAGACGCGGTGGTCGACGTACCCGGAGTGGAGGAGGACCACGAGATCACCGGAGCCGGTGTCGAGGTAGGCGAGGTCACCGTCGGAGGACGGGAAGCAGCTCAGTTCCGAATCAACTGTCATGACAACCAAGGTGTCATCTTCAGGCGACTTTGGCAACCGAGGTGTCATGATGGCCGGGTGAACGACATCGACGCACCGCTGCCACCCGACGATCTCGGCCACCGCATCAGCGAGGTGTTCGACCTGATCGGCGCGCTCTACCGGCGCGGCCTGCGCAAACTCGAACAGGGCGAAGAGGTCGAGGGGGTGTCCGTCGGCGTGCGCTCCGTCCTGGTTCTGCTGCACAGGTACGGGCCCATGACGGTGCCTCAGATGGGCCGGGTCATGACGCTGACCCGGCAGTTCGTGCAGCGCATGGTCAACGACGCGATGGAGCGGGGCTGGGCGGAGGCCACGCCCAACCCCGCACACCAGCGGTCCTCACTGATTCGGATCACGGACGAGGGCACGGCCGTCATCACCGCGATCCTCGTGCGCGAGCACGCCCTGAACCGGCAGGTCGGCGGCGATCTGACCGAGGCCGAACTCCAGGCGTGCGTACGCGTGCTGAAGGAGATGCTGCGGACCTTCGACCACGTGGACGCGGACTGACCTACTCCCCCATCACCAGCCCGTCCTTCGCCGCACCCCGGCTGAGGACGACGTCCCGGATGCGGTCGCGCACGCCCTGCACCTCGGCGCCCTGCTTGAGCACCTGGTTGAGATTGACCGCACGGCCGGCGTCGACGTCGAACAGCTGGGGGATGAACTCGGCCCTGGTCACTTGCCAGCGGCTGCCCGGCCGGGCCGGTTGGGCGAAGGTGAAGCGGGCGATGCTGGACTCGTTGCCGCGCGGGTCCTGGGCGCCCTCGCGGTTGTCCATCTCGCCGGCGATCTGGTCGCCCAGGCCGTAGACCACCCAGGTGCCGTTGACCTTCTCGTACGCCTGCGGGACGTGGGCGCGGGTGCCGAGGATGAGGTCGACGTCGGGGCGGCCGCCGGTGCGGGAGGCCGTGAGCTGCTGGGCCAGGGCGAGCTGCTGCTGGTCGGGCGCGTCCTGCCATTCGGTGCCCCAGTGCAAGGAGACGACGACCACGTCGGCGCCGGCCCGCCGGGCCGCCCGGGCGTCCTCGATGATCCTGTTCTCGTTCAGGAGACTGACGGCCCACGGCTCGCCCTGGGGCAGCGGGACGCCGTTGGTGTCGAAGGTGTAGGCGAGGTGGGCGACCTTGGCGGGGCCCGCGCGCAGGAGGGTGACGGTGCGCGCCTCGGCCTCGGTGCGCGCCGAACCGGCGTGCCGTACGCCCACGCCGTCGAGGGCGTCGAGGGTTCGGCGGATGCCGTCGGCGCCGTCGTCGAGGCTGTGGTCGGAGGCGGTGGAGCAGGCGTCGTAACCGGTGGCGGCCAGGCCCTGGGCGATCTCGGGCGGGGACTTGAAGAGGGGGCGGCCGGTGTAGTTGCCGTTCGCCCCGTAGACCGTGTCCATGTGACACAGCGCCAGATCGGCGCGGGAGACGACGGGGTTGATGCCGGAGAACATCGGCCGGAAGTCGTAGCCGGCGCCGCCGCCGTCGAAGCGGGCACGGTCGATGATCGAGCTGTGCGGGATGATGTCACCGGCGGCGACCAGCGTGAACGCACGGGCCGCGGACGGAGCCGGGGCTCCCGGGTGTCCGCCGCGGGTGGACGCCTGCTGATGCTGGGCCAGGCAGGCCGCGCCCGCGGTCAGAACGGCCATGAGCGCCAGGGCAACCTGTCGTCTCCGTGCAATCATCAGCTCACCCCACTGTTGTCACATTTACGCATAAATAGGTACGA
The DNA here is from genome assembly GCF_042895385.1 of Streptomyces sp. NPDC001401. Lineage (NCBI taxonomy): Bacteria > Bacillati > Actinomycetota > Actinomycetes > Kitasatosporales > Streptomycetaceae > Streptomyces > Streptomyces sp. NPDC001401. The sequence continues at coordinate 281,630 of NZ_JBIAWI010000006.1, read as the reverse complement.
ACCTGAGTGCGCCCCCAAACAACCCCGCCACCCCGATTAGCCCGTCCGGTGCCCGCGAACGGGCGCCCGGGACCGCTCGCGGGAGGTGCGGGACCGTTCGTCGTACCGTTCGTCGACGCGATCGACCGTCCGCCGCAGATCCCGGTACGGGCCCTGTCCCGAAAGGGCACCCTGCGATGCCATACGGCCATGACGGCCGGAACCACCCTCACGAACGCCGCCGAGCACGAGCTCGCCGCGCTGCAGCGCGAGCACGGCCGCCCCCTCTTTGCGCTCCTGCTCCGGCTCAGCGACGGCGACCGGCAGCGCGCCGAGGACCTCGTACAGGAGACCCTCGTACGCGCCTGGCAGCATCCCGAGGCGCTGCGCGCCGACGACTTCGACTCCGTACGGCCGTGGCTGATGACCGTGGGACGGCGGCTCGCCATCGACGCGCGGCGGGCCCGGCAGGCGCGGCCGGCCGAGGTCGGGGACGCGGTCCTGGAGAACGCGCGGGTGATCGGCGACCACGCCGAGCGGGCCGCCGCCGCCCTCGACGTCCGCGAGGCTGTGAAGACACTCACTCCGGAGCACCGTGAAGTCCTGGTGCTCGTGTATTTCCAGGGGGCGAGTGTGGCGGAAGCCGCCGAAATCCTCGGAATCCCGCCCGGTACGGTGAAGTCCCGCGCGTACTACGCGCTGCGCGCCCTGCGACGGGTGCTTCCCGGATATGCGGCCGACCTGCGGTGAAACCGACGGCTGAGTCAAACCTCCGTAAAGCGCCTTGCTGAGGACCCCGGTTGAGCAATCAGCTGTCCTCATCCGTGTTCCGGACTGGGGGCTCGGGGCCCCGAAACCGGGGCCCGGAGTCGGGCGACGCGCACGCACCGGAGGAAGGCAGGAAGGGATGCTGCACAGAGGTCAAGAGAGCACGGACGGCACCGACGGCGGTGAGTTGGTCGTCCCCATGGCCTGGCTGTATGCCGAGTACATCGCCGACGAGCTGCTGCGGACGGGCGACCTGATGCCGCCGACGTCCTTCGAGTTCCGTGCCGGGCGCGACGCCCTGGCGCTGACCGTCTTCCTCTCGGACACGGACGGCGAACTCCCGGGTATCCGGGTGGTCTCCCAGCTGGAGACCTGGCTGTCGCTGACGGCGTACGACCAGCCGTGGCAGGACTGGGTGCGCGAGCGGATGGCGAGGCTGGCCGCCGAGGCGGTCGAATCCGGCGGCCCCGCTCCCGACTTGGAACTGGCCCGGGCGGCCTGGCGCTGGCTGGAGGAGACCGAGCTCCTCGCGCCCGATCTGAACGCGGTGCCGGGCGGTGCCGCGGTGGTCGGCGAGGACGAGGGTCCGAAGGTGTGGACGAAGGCGTGGCAACTGGGCCTGCCCCTGGGCCACCTCGCCATCCACCTTTTTTAGACTCGTTTCGATCCGGACCAATCCTCGGGCCCGGCGGCTCCGAACCCCAAGGTTCGCGATTCTCTGAACGCCTTGAGTGATTCGACTGTCTGGTGCGTACCGGTGGGAGCAAGGAGTAACCCCACCCGCACCCAACGGCACGAGGATTCGGCATGAGGTCCCAGGAGAGGCATCGCGACGTCGCCGCGTACGCGCTCGGCGTGCTGGACGAGGCGGACGCCTTCCGCTTCGAGGACCACCTCATGGAGTGCGCACGCTGCGCCGCTCACGTGACCGAATTCGGGCCCATCACCCGGCAGATGATGCTGTACCGCCGGGCGACGCCACGGTTCGTGAGCCCCATGACCAGGCCCGGCCCGCAGCTGCTCGACCGGCTGCTCGGCGTGGTGGCGACCCGGCACCGGGCCGGCCGGCGGCGCTTCCTGTACGCCGTGGCCGCCTCGGTGGCGGTCGCCGCGGCCGGACCCGGAATCATGATGGCCGCCTCCGGCGGCGACAACGCCGTACGGATCACCGCAACCGATGCGAAGTCGGGCGTCTGGGCGCGGGTGACGACGGCCGACGACTACTCGGGCAGCGAGGTGAAGCTCGAGGTGAAGGATGGCGCGGGCCCGCGCTCCTGCCGCCTGATCGCCATCGGCCGGGACGGCTCCGAGCAGACCGTGACCAGCTGGACCGTGCCCAGCCACGACGCCCGCCCGATCACCATGCAGGGCAGCTCGGCCATGCACACAGGCGAGATCGCCCGCTACGAGCTCCGCACGGCGGACGGGGAGCATCTGGTGACGCTCCAGTCCCGCTAGCGCAACCGCCGCAACGCTCACCGCCCGCTGTGACACCCCCGTCCGACGCTGCGCTGTAGCCAGTGGTGATGTCGGAATCCGGGATGGGTGTGCACGTGCTGCTGGCGGACCGCTATCAGCTGGAGGAAATGCTGGGCAGCGGCGCCATGGGCGAGGTGTGGCGCGCGACCGACCAGGTCCTGGGCCGCCCGGTGGCGGTCAAGCTGCTGAAGGCGGAAGACACCACCGACATCGAGCGGTTCCGCACGGAGGCACAGACCACGGCCCGCCTCAACCATCCGCACGTGGTGAGCGTGTACGACTTCGGCTCCGACCACGGCCGGCTCCATCTGGTGATGGAACTCCTGGACGGCTGGACCCTGGCCCAGGAGCGGTCGCTGCGCGGGACCGTGGAACCGCAGGAGGCGTCCGCCATCGCCGCGCAGGTGGCCGCGGGGCTGTCCGCCGCGCACCGCCAGGGCGTGATCCACCGGGACATCAAGCCTGCCAACATCATGCTGACCACCGGCCGCACCGTGAAGATCACGGACTTCGGCATCGCCCGCTTCACCGACGACACCGCCGCCACCGCGACCGCCACCGGAAAGATCCTCGGCACCGCCGACTACCTGGCTCCCGAGCGGGCCCTGGGCCGGACCGCGCAGCCCGCCTCGGACGTCTACTCGCTCGGCTGCGTGCTGTACGAACTGCTCACCGGGCGGCCGCCGTTCAGGGGCGCAACCTCGCTCGACGTGGTACGGCAGCACGTCGCCGCCACCCCGCCGCCACCCGACCTCCTCAACCCCGCCATACCCCGCCCGCTCTCCGACTACGTACTACGGCTGCTGGCCAAGGAACCCGAGCAGCGGCCGAGCACGGAGGAGACGGCGGCGCGGTTGGGCACGGAGGCAGCAATCGGCCGGCGGGACAGACAGCGGGCTGCGGACCGGCAGGGCACTCAGGAGGAGGCGGCCTGGCCAGGTGCGCAGGAGGTGGCCGGACCGTCGGGCACTTCGGCAGCCGACCGGCAGAGCACGTGGGAAACAGCCGACGGGCAGGGCGCGCGGGACCGGACGCCGCCCGTCGCCGGACGAAATATCACAGCCTGCGCCCCCACGCCGGCCACCGCCCCGCCGCCGCCCCGTCAATCCCGCGCCCCCGCAACGCATTCCCGCCCCGGCAAGCGCCGTAGGCAGGTGTCGAAGGCCGTGCTCGGGGGTGTGGCCGTCGCTCTGTTCGCCGGAGCCACCGCACTCGGGGCCGCGCTGGACTCGGCCGGTGAGAGCCCGGCGTCGCCCGTCTCGCCGACTCGGACTCCGACGGCCGTCACCGACGGGCCCGCGAGCACCGCCGCCAACGCCACGCCGTCCGCCGCCATCCCGCCCGCCGGTCCGGCTCCGGCGAAGGGCCGCGGAGACGACGAACGGCACGGCGGGAAGGGCAGGCACGGCAAGGACGAGAAGGGGGGCGGCGGCTGAGTCGCGCGGCTACTTCAGCAGCCGCGACATCCTCCGGTCCGCGAGCGGTTTGCCGCCCGTCTGGCAGGTCGGGCAGTACTGGAGCGAGGAGTCGCTGAAGGAGACCTCGCGGATGGTGTCGCCGCACACCGGGCAGGGCTCGCCGGTGCGGCCGTGGACGCGCAGGCCGCTCTTCTTCTCCGCCTTCAGACGGCCGGCCGCCACGCCGCGGGAGCGCTCGACCGCCTCGGTGAGCGTGGTGCGCAGCGCCTGGTAGAGGCGGGCGGTGTCCTCGGGGGTGAGGCTCGCGGCCAGTTTGAAGGGGGACAGCTTCGCCGCGTGCAGGATCTCGTCGCTGTACGCGTTGCCCACGCCGGCGATCAGGCTCTGGTCGCGCAGGGCGCCTTTGAGCCGGCGGCGCTCGGGTCTGAGGAGGTCGGTGAAGCGGCGTTCGTCGAAGTCGTCGGCCAGGGGGTCGGGGCCGAGGCGGGCGACGCCCGGGATCTCCTGGGGGTCGTGGACGACGTAGACGGCGAGGCGTTTTTGGGTGCCCGCCTCGGTGAGGTCGAAGCCCTCGCCCGTCTCCAGGGCCACGCGCAGGGCGAGGGGGCCCTTGCCGGGGCGGGGCGGGCCGTCCGGGAGCCTGTCCTTCCAGTGCAGCCAGCCCGCGCGGGCCAGGTGGGTGACGAAGTGCGGGCCGCCGTCCGTCTCGAGGTCGAGGAACTTGCCGTGCCGGTGCACGGCGGTGACCTCGCGGCCCTCGACGGCGGTGAGCGGAGGGTCGTACGTCTTCAGGACGCTGATGGCGACGGGCAGCACCCGCACGATCTCGTGACCGACCAGGTGCTCGGTGAGGAAGTCCTTGAGCGCTTCGACCTCGGGGAGTTCCGGCATAGGTCCAGAGTGCCACCCGGCACCGACAGTGCCAGGTGGGTTCGGCCGCAGCGGGTCAGTCGGGGTCCGGGACCACGAACTCGCACCACACGCACTTGCCGCCGCCCCGCGCCTCCACGCCCCACACGTCCGTCAGCAGGTCGACCAGGAGCAGGCCTCGCCCGGAGACGCCCGACTCCCCCGCCTCGCGGCGGCGCGGCAGGGCGCTGGAGGAGTCCTCGACCTCGACGCGCAGGCGGCGGTCGCTGCCGCCGAGGACCCGGAGGGTGACGATCGCGGATCCCTCGGTGTGCATCAGCGCGTTGGTGATCATTTCGTCGGCGACCAGCTCGATCTCGTCGGCTCGGTCGCGAGCGCCCCAGGCGCGGACCGCGGCCCGGATCATGTGCCGGGCGTCGGTGAGGGCCTCGGGGTCGCCGGGTGCCACGTGCTGCTGGAGCCGGCCGCCGGACTGCGGGGTGTCCAGGCCGCGGCGGCGCAGCAGGAGCAGGGCCACGTCGTCGTCGCCGCCGCGTTCCTCGGCCACGTCGATGAGGCAGTCAGCGAGGTCCCGTACGTCGTCCGGGCCGCCGGTGATGAGGGCGGTGAGGGTCCGCATGCCGTCGTCGAGGTCGGCGCCGGGCTGTTCGACCAGCCCGTCGGTGCACAGCAGGAGGGTGTTGCCGGGGTCGAGTTCGAGGGTGCCGACGGGGTATTCGAGGCTCCCGAACTCGGCGGACAGGCCCAGCGGCAGTCCGCCCGGCAGGGAGATACGGCGGCAGCTGCCGTCGGCGCCCCGGATCAGCGGGTCGATATGACCGGCCCGGACCACCTGGACCACCCCGGTGGCCAGGTCGGCCTCCGCGTACAGGCAGGTCGCGAAGCGGTCGGTGTCGAGTTCGTGGAGGAAGACGGAGGCGCGGGCCATCACGGTGGCGGGGGTGTGGCCCTCGGCGGCGTAGGCGCGCAGCACGATGCGCAGTTGGCCCATGACGGCCGCCGCGTGCGTGTCATGGCCCTGGACGTCCCCGATGACGGCGCCGACCCGGCCGCCGGGCAGCGGGATCAGGTCGTACCAGTCGCCTCCGATGTCGCGGCCCAGGGAGCCCGCGGTGGAACCGGAGCGGTAGCGGACGGCGACGTCGGCGCCGCGGACGCTGGGGATGGTGCGCGGCAGCATCGCCTGCTGGAGGCCGGTGGCGAGGTCCTTCTCCTGCTCGTAGAACATGGCCCGCTGCATGCTCTGCGCGATGCTGCTGCCGAGGGCGAGCAGGACGTTGCGCTCCTCGGGCGAGAAGCCGCGCCGGTCGCTGTAGAGCAGGCCCATGGCGCCGATCGGCCGGGCCTGGACGATCAGCGGCAGATAGGCGGCCGCCGTGATGCTCAGGCCGGTGAGGTGCGGCCACAGCACGGGGTAGCCCTCGGCGAACTCCTCCGGCGACTCGATGAAGCGCGGCGTGAGCGTCCGTACGACCTCGCTCATCGGGTAGGGCTCGTCGATGCGGGTGATGTCGGTGCCGGGGACGAAGCTGCCCGCGGGGCCCTCGGCGATCAGCCGGATGCGGCCGGCCTCGACCAGGCCCACGACCAGGCTGGTGGCGCCGAGGTGGGTGAGGCCGTGGGTGTCCTTGAGGACGTCGATGACGTCCTGGACGGTGCGGGCGTGCGCGAGGGCGGCCGTGGTGAGCTGGACGACGTTGGTCTGCTCGCGCCGCGCCGCGTCCTCGGCGTCCTCCGCGCGGCCGTCCTGGCTCTCGCGGAGCTCCTCGGTCGCGTCCCGGACGATGCCGATGATCCGGCGCGGGCGGCCCGTCTCGTCGCGCCGGATGTAGCCCTGCGTGTGGGTCCAGCGCAGGGTGCCGTCGCGGCGGCGGATGCGGAAGTAGGCGCCGTAGTTCTCGCTGCCGTCCTTCATGGCCTGGGCGACCAGGCCGTCGAGCCGGTAGGCCTCGGCCCTGGGCACCCGGACGGCGAGCGTCTCGGGGTGGTCGTCGTATTCGTCGGGGCGCAGGTCGAAGACCTCGTGGGCCTGGGCGTCCATGTGGAACAGACCGGTGTCCAGGTCCCAGTCGAAGCTGCCCATGCGGTTGAGCGCCAGGATCGGATCCGGGTGGGCGGGCCAGTCGTCCGGGAGAGACAGGGCGCTCACGCCCCGATCAACCATGGGCCCACCTTGCCAGGATTCACCCGATTCTTCGACCGGGATGCGGGGAGGAATTCCCGGCTCTCCGGTCGCCATCGGTGCTCAGCCGTCGAAAACGCGGGTGGGGCTGTCGAGGATGCTGCGGCTCGTGGTGTCGTCGGGGACAGGTCCGCTGCTGTCGGGCGGGGCTGGGGTGTCCGGCACGGTCTCCGGGCCGATCTCGTCCGTGGCGCCCGGGGAGGTGCGGGGCGATCCGGGCACGGTCGTCTCCCGGCCGGGCGTGCTGGAGCCGGGCTTGGACGTCGGGGGTACGGCCGTGGCCGTCGTCGACGGACAGCCGGTGGGCGCGGCGGACGGCTCCCCGGTCGGCACGTCGTCGGTGGCGCCGGGCGTGACGGTCACCGTCGGGGTCGGTGTGGGCGCGGGGGTCGGGGTTGCGCAGTCGGTGGCCGACCCGGACGGGGAGGGGCTCGTGTCGCCCGGGGACGGGGTGCCGGTGCTCCTGCTCGGGCCGGTGCTCGGGCCCGAGCTCGGAGAACTGTGGTCCGGGCTCGGCGGGGGCGTCGTCAGCACCGGTGGGGGCACGATGTGGTCGTGGTGGACGCCATGGCCGATGTGCCGCTCGATCCAGGTGTTGTCGACGATGTTGATGATCGTGATGTTGGTGATCACCTGGGGTGCCGGTGTCACCACGACCACCTGGGCAGGCCGGTAGCCGGACCAGGGGCGGCCGTTGAGGCGCAGGCTGCCTTGTGTCGCCACGGCCGGGTTCAGGGGGTTGCCGCAGGCGCAACGCACCCGGGGCACGCCCCGGTTGTCGACGAGGACGGCGGTGCCGGCCTGGAGCACGGACTGGAAGCCGGTGGCCCGGCCGCCGCGGAACCCGTGGTTGGTGACCCGGGTGTCGGCGCGCAGCACGACCGGGGCGAGAGCATGCAGATAGTCGGGGACGGACGCCGGGGAGATGCCCTCGACTCCGGCGAAGGCGCGGGCCTTGGCCCGGTCCGAGGTCAGGTAGTCGATCTGCCGGTCGACGTCGCAGCTGCCGACGCGCTGTGTGCCGCCGTAGAGGCCGGGCATGGAGCCCGAAATCGACCGCACCGCCTGCGCTGCCCCCGTCGATGCCGACCGGTCCGGCTGCGGCAGGGGTGTGACGCGGGACGGGGTGGCGGTCGAAACGGCCGTGGAGGGCGTGAAGGGGTCCGGTCCCTGCGCCGCAACGGGCTGGAGGAAGACCTCTCCACTCGACTTCGTGTCCTGGCCGCCGCTGCCGCCGCAGCCGGCGGCGAGGAGCGCCACCGCGAGCGCGCAGGCCGTGGCGAAGGTTCCGGTGACTGTCCGCACCTCTTCCTCCCGCCTCACTGAAGGCAATTCACCTCACTGAAGGCAATTCATCACTATTGTCTGCGTCACTCACTTGGGTTACGCAAGCGGAGGATGGACATACGGAGAGTGACATAGGGTCGGCGCGACAATGGAGCGAGAGGCACACGGCCGTGGACTGGTTCATCGCACCCGAGTACTGGTGGAGCCGGCTGGTCTTCCAGCGGGCTCTGGCCGGCCTGTACCTCGTGGCGTTCCTGACGGCAGCCCTGCAGTTCCGTGCGCTGATCGGCGAGCGGGGCATGCTTCCTATCCCGCGCTTCGTCGGCCGGGTGCGCTTCAGACAGGCTCCCAGCCTGTTCCAACTCCACTACTCGGACCGCTTCTTCGCGGCCTGCGCCTGGACGGGCTGCGCGGTCTCGGCTGCACTGATCGCCGGAGTCGACTCCCAACTTCCCCTCTGGGCAGGGATGTTGCTGTGGCTGGCTCCCTGGATCCTCTACCTCTCGATCGTCAACGTCGGCCAGACCTGGTACGCCTTCGGCTGGGAGTCGCTGCTGCTGGAGGTGGGTTTCCTGGCCGTCTTCCTCGGCAACGACGAGGTGGCCCCGCCGATCGTGGTCCTCTTCCTGCTGCGCTGGATCCTGTTCCGGGTGGAGTTCGGCGCGGGCCTGATCAAGATGCGCGGCGACGCGTGCTGGCGGAAGCTGACCTGTCTGTACTACCACCATGAGACACAGCCGATGCCGGGTCCCCTGAGCTGGTTCTTCCACCACCTTCCCCGGCCCCTGCACCGGGTCGAGGCGGCTGCCAACCATGTCACCCAACTCGTCGTGCCCGTGCTGTTGTTCACCCCCCAGCCGGTCGCCACGGCCGCCGCGTCGCTGATGATCGTCACCCAGCTGTGGCTGGTGCTGTCGGGCAACTTCGCCTGGCTGAACTGGATCACCATCGTCCTCGCCGTCTGCGCCCTGAAGTTCCCGGCCGGCCCACCGTCCTCCGTGCCGGGCGCCCCGCTCTGGTACGAGGCCGTGGTCCTCGCGGTCGCCGCGCTGCTCCTCGGGCTCAGCTACCACCCGGTCGCGAACATGATCTCCCGCCGCCAGATCATGAACCGCTCCTTCGACCCCCTCCACCTGGTGAACACCTACGGCGCGTTCGGCAGCGTCAGCCGGATCCGGTACGAGGTGGTCGTCGAGGGCACCGACGACGCCGTACCGCACGAGGACTCGGACTGGCGGGAGTACGAGTTCAAGGGCAAGCCGGGCGATCCACGGCACTGGCCACGCCAGTTCGCGCCCTACCACCTGCGCCTGGACTGGCTGATGTGGTTCGCCGCGCTCTCGCCCTCGTACGCCGGCGCCTGGTTCGGCGCCCTGGTGGAACGCCTCCTGGAGAACGACCGCGACACCCTGCGCCTGCTGCGCCGCTCCCCGTTCCCGCCCGACGCCCCGCCCCGCTACATCCGGGCCCGCCTCTTCCGCTACCAGTACACGAGCTGGCGGGAGCTGCGGGAGACGGGGGCGTGCTGGGAGCGGACCTATGTGCGGGAGTATCTGCCGCCTACTCGGTTGGCGGGGGTGGTGCAGAGGTCATGAACCGGCATCGCCTATCCGATGCACCAGTCCGTGAGGGCGACGACTCCGGAATGGACCCCGCCCGCGTCGGGGGTGACGGCGGAGGTGAAGAAGTACTCGACCTGCCTGAACTCAAGCTCCACGAATGAGATGAGACTTTCGAGACCCAGCTCCTCGACGGCCCAGTTCCTCACCCAGCTGCCCCTGTTGAAGTTCTCGGCCAGCTGGTCGGGACCGACGAGCCGGTCGGCCTTGCTCAGGACCACGGCGAGCCTCACCTCGTGCAGGGAAACGCCAGTGGACCGCGCCGGGTCCGCCCAACTCCGGAAGAACTCGGTCTGGTCGGGCGGAACGACGTCCCCCGGGAGCGAGTCGGCCTGACGCTCCCTCGCGACAAGGCGGACAGGGTCCAGCACCAGCACCACGGTGGTGGCAGTCCTGCCGCTGACCCATTGGCTCAGGCCCGACGCGTGCTGCCCGGTGCGGGGCAATTCGGTGACGTCGACGATCGTGAGGAGGCGCTCTGTACGCCCGGCCTTCAGGAGCATGGACTGACGTGTCGTTGCGCGGGTTGCCGGAGGAAACGCCGCATGTACGGCGAGGTTGCGTACATCCCGGCCCCAGCGCTCGTCGTCCGGGTCGGCCGGCTGCAGGATGTAGCCCCGTCTGCTGGCGCCGCTCTGCAATGCGTTCACCATGTGCGCCATCAGCGTGGTCTTGCCCGAGGCAGGGACGCCGATGAACACGAGATCGATGCGCTCGGAGATCAGGGGAACGCCGCCCGCCGGCGGGTGCGGTGCCTCGATCTCCTCGCCACCCGCCAGCAGTACGGGAACACCCTCACGAAGCCGCTCGACCAGTTCTTCGGCGTTGGGCTGAGCCATGAAATCGTCGATCAGGGCGGTGAACGCCGGGTCCGCGGCCAGCTCGGGGAAGGCGGCCGGCAGTCGGCTCTCCACCGTCTCCAGGGCCGACAGCCAGCGAGCCGGGTCGACCGCGATACCGTTCCGTACGAGGTATCGCCGCACCCTCTCCGGTAGCGACTCGGGCATCGGGCCGCGCAAGTCGAGCCTCACTTGTGCGTACTCTCGGAACTCCTCCACCGCATGCAGTTCAACCCCACCGAGGGTGCCGGTCATCATCCGGTAGAAGTCACCGTAGAAGTACTGGAGCAGCAACGTCCTGACCATCGCGCCGTATCCGAACGACTCCCACGTCGGATTGAGCGTCGCTTCCAGCACGAGCCCGTTGATGAGTCGCTTGATACGGCGGGGATTGCGGCTCGACCGCTCGGCGAGCAACCCGATGAGTTCCTCGTCCAGATCGCCGGCAATGCCGGCCTGCCCGGCACAGCTGCGGATGTACTCCTTGATGCCGTCCGAGTCGGCTGCCGGAATCCGGTAACTGGTCTGGAAAATCTTCTCCATGAACGCCGAGCCGGCCGGCGACAGATCCCGCAGCAGGCCGTTCGGCCCCAGCGCCGACCGGTCGCAGCCGATGACGAACGCCAGCCACGGTACGTCCAGATAGACCTTCACCGCCTCGCAGACCGCGAGCACGGTCTCCTCCGAGCACCGGTCGAGGTCGTCGATGAAGACGACGATCATCCGCCGGGAGTCCACCTCTCCGGCAGTCTGCGCCCACTCCTCGGTCAACTCGCGGATGGCGTCCCGCATCTCGTTGCGAGCCGCCGAGTCGACGCTCATGCTGCGCCAGAGCTCGTCGACCAGACCGGCCACCCCCAGCGGCCCTGCGAGCAGCAACAGGACGGAGCGCACTACCCGTACGAGCGCTCGCCGCTCCGACATCCGCGCCAGCGAACGGCGCAGGACACGGCGGTCCAGCCGCAGCAGCACGGACTTGATCAGACCCTCGAGGGCGTCCGCACCTGTGGATGTCCACGCGTTGTACCACACGGTCTCGACGGCGCCGGCGGCACGGAGTTCCGCCTCGACCAGGCGCATGAGGCTGCTCTTTCCCATGCCCCAGCCGGCGTCGACGGCCAGGGTGAACGGGGTGGAGGGCCGGGATGTCAGAAGAAGCCCGGCGAGCTGACCGGCGGCGCGCTGCGCGCCCAGCAGGTCGGAGGCAGCATCGTCCAAGGGCTCGTCACTGAGGAGGGAGAACCGTCGTGCAGCCTCCGGCCGCTCGTTCCCTGCAGCGCCGTACGACTGCTGCTGCGCGGCCACGGCTCCCCCGGCGGTTCGGCTCTTTCCGGGTTCCCGATTTCGGCAGCCCACGGATCAAAGATCGTAAACCCGCGTGGCCGTACCTTTGAAGACCTCGGTGCGTTCGGCTCCACTCAGCCCACCGGACAACTCCCCCGCCGCGGCGATCACTTCACCGTACGACGCCCCCAACGTGCACACCGGCCAGTCCGAGCCGAACATCAGGCGGTCCGGACCGAAGGCCTCCATGGCCGTGTCCGCGTAGGGGCGAAGGTCGTCGACGGTCCAGGAGCTCACGTCCGCCTCGGTGACCAGGCCGGAGAGTTTGGCGACGGTGTTGGGCAGGGCGGCGAGGGCGTGGAGGTCGGTCGCCCAGGGTTTCAGGGCGCCGGAGGCGATGGGCGGTTTGCCCAAGTGGTCGAGGACGAAGGTGAGTTGGGGGAGGCCGGCTGCCGCCTTGGTGCAGGACGGCAACTGGTGCGGGAGGACGACCAGGTCGTACACCAGGCCCGCTTCGGCCACCGCGGCGAGGCCTCGTTGTGCGTCCGGGCGGAGCAGCCACTCGGGGTCCGGCTCGCCCTGGACCTGGTGGCGGATGCCCTTCAGGTAGTGGCCGCCGGGGAGTTCGCGCAGGCGGGCGAGTTCGTCGGTGATGTCCGGCCGGGTGAGGTCGGTCCAGCCGACGACACCCGCGATCAGGTCGTGGGCGGCGGCGAGGGCCAGGAACTCCGGGGTCTCCTCCGGCACGGTGTTCGTCTGGACCAGGATCGTGCGGTCCACGCCCGTTGCCCGAGCCTGGGGTTCGAGGTCCGCGACAGTGAAGTCCCGGCGGAGCGGGCTGAGTTCGGGGCCCTTGATCCAGTCCTGGTCCCGTACCGACAGGTCCCACACGTGGTGGTGGGCGTCCACCGTCATGGCAGCTCCCAGACCACGGGCAGGCCCGCGGCCGCGCCCTCGTCGGAGTAGTCGTGCACGACGTCCAGCAGCTCCGCCATGCGGGCCTGCCAGGCGATGTTGACGGGGAGTTTCTCCAGTTCGGCGAGGAGGCGGGCGTAGTCCTCGCACTCCAGGACGTGGAAGAGGTCGGTGCCGCTGCGCCAGATCGTCCAGGAGCCGGCGCCGGCCGCGCGGATCGCGTCCGTCAGCTCCTTCGGGACCTCGCGGTGGGCGGCCTCGTACTCGGCGATGCGGTCCGCGCGGACCTTGGTGTGCAGGGCGACTCTCATGACGGTTCCTCGGCGGGTACGGGGGCGTCGGGCGGCAGGAGGTCTTCCTCGCGCAGCGTCTGCCAGAAGGCGGCGGGTACGTCGGCGGCGAACTGCTCGGCGCAGTCGCGGACTTCCGCCGCCGAACGGGCCCCTACGAGCACGCTGGCGACCGCCGGATGCGCGGCGCAGAAGGCGAGGGCGGCGGCGCGCAGCGTGGTGCCGTGCCGGTCGGCGACCGCCTTCAGATGCAGCGCACGATCCAGCAACTCCGTTGGTGCAGCTGCATAGTTGTACGTCGCTCCCGGCTTCGGATCCGCCAGCAGACCGGAGTTGAAGGCACCGCCGATGACCACCGACGTGCCGCGTTCCTGCGCCGCGGGCAGCAGTTCGGTGAGCGCCCGCTGGTCCAGGAGCGTGTAGCGGCCGGCGCACAGGACGACGTCGACGTCGGTGTCGCGGACGAAACGGGTGAGCATCTCGGCCTGGTTCATGCCCGCGCCGATGGCGCCCACGACTCCCTCCGAGCGCAGCTTCTCCAGCGCCGGGTAGCCCTCGCGGAAGGCCTGTTCGGCATGGTCGTCAGGGTCGTGGAGGTAGACGACGTCGACGCGGTCGAGGCCGAGCCGTTCCAGGCCGGCCTCGAGGGTGCGGCGTACGCCGTCGGCGCTGAAGTCCCACACACGGCGGTGGGTGGCGGACACGGCGAAGCCGTTCGCCAGGTCGTCGCCGCCCTCGCCGGACGGCTCCAGGCGGCGGCCGACCTTGGTCGAGATCGTGTAGGCCGTACGGGGGTGTTCGCGCAGGGCGGCGCCGAGGCGGCGTTCGGACAGGCCGAGGCCGTAGTGCGGGGCCGTGTCGAAGTAGCGGACGCCGTGCTGCCAGGCGGCGGCCACGGCCTCGTGCGCCTGTTCCTCGCTCACCTCGGTGTAGAGGTTGCCGATCACGGCCCCGCCGAAGGCCAGTGCGCTGACCTCGACGTCACTGCCGCCCAGCCGGTTCGCTCTCACTGGCCCACCGGCCTGAGGCGCAGGCCCTGCATGCCGCCGTCCACGGCGAGTGAGGTGCCGGTGGTGGCGCCGGACAGCGGGCTCGCCAAGTAGGCGATGGCGCCCGCGACTTCGGCCGCGCTGACGAGGCGGCCGGTGGGCTGGCGGGCCTCCAGCGCGGCGCGTTCGGCGACGGGGTCGTCGGCCGCGTCCAGCAGGCGGCCGACCCACGGGGTGTCCGCCGTACCGGGGTTGACGCAGTTGACGCGGATGCCCTCGCGGACGTGGTCGGCGGCCATGGCGAGGGTCAGCGAATACACCGCGCCCTTGCTCGCGCAGTACAGCGCCCGCTGCGGGAGGCCGGCCGTGGCGCCGATGGAGCAGGTGTTGACGATCGCCGCGTGCTGCGACCGGCGAAGGTGGGGCAGCGCGGCGCGGGCGACGCGGACCATGCCGATCACGTTGACGTCGAGGACGCGGTGCCACTCGGCGTCGTCGTTGTCCTCGACGGTGCCCTGGGCACCGGTGCCCGCGTTGTTGATCACGATGTCGAGGCCGCCGAGCTCGGTGACCGCCGCGGCCACCGCCTCCCGTACGGATGTGTCGTCGGTGACGTCGGCCCGGTAGGCCAGCAGCGGCTTGTCGACCTGGGTCGGGTCGAGGTCCAGGACGGCGACCTGGGCGCCGCGGGCGGCGAGGAGTTCGGCCGTCGCCCGCCCGATGCCGGAGGCCCCGCCCGTGACCAGGGCCCTCAGACCCTCGAAGTCGTTCATGCCGCCCGTCCTTTCTTCTCGTCGAGATCGGCGACCCAGAAGGTACCGCCGGGGAAGGTGTACCGCGCGATGGACTCCGGGCGCATGGCGGCCGAGAAGCCCGGCGCGGTCGGTGCCGTGTAGTGACCGTCGCGGATCACCACCGGGTCGAGGAAGTGGTCGTGCAGATGGTCGACGTACTCGATGACCCGGTCCTCGGTGGTGCCGGTGACCGCCACGTAGTCGAACATCGACAGGTGCTGGACGAGTTCGCACAGGCCGACGCCGCCCGCGTGCGGGCAGACCGGCACCCCGAACTTGGCCGCGAGCAGCAGGATCGCGAGGTTCTCGTTGACGCCGCCGACCCGGGCCGCGTCGATCTGGAGGACGTCGAGAGCGCCGGCCTGCAACAGCTGCTTGAAGACGATGCGGTTCTGGACGTGCTCCCCGGTCGCCACCTTGACCGGAGCCACCGCCGTGCGGATGGCCGCGTGGCCGAGGACGTCGTCGGGGCTGGTGGGCTCCTCGATCCAGTACGGGTCGAACTCGGCGAGGGCCTTGGTCCAGCGGATCGCCTCCTCGACGTCCCAGCGCTGGTTGGCGTCGATGGCCATGCGGATGTCCGGGCCGACGACCGAGCGGGCGACCCGGCAGCGCCGTACGTCGTCGTCGAGGTCCGCGCCCACCTTCAGCTTGATCTGCTTGAAGCCGTCGGCGACCGCCTGGGCGGCGAGGCGGGTGAGCTTCTCGTCGCTGTAGCCGAGCCAGCCGGCGGAGGTCGTATACCCCGGGTAGCCGCGCTCCAGCAGCCGGGCCGTGCGCTCCTCGGCGCCCTCCCTGCCCCGGCGCAGGATCTCCAGCGCCTCCTCGGGCGTGAGCGCGTCCGTCAAGTAGCGGAAGTCGATCTGCCCGACCAGCCACTCGGGGTCGGCCTCGACGAGCAGCCGCCACAGGGGCTTGTCGGCACGCTTCGCCGCCAGGTCCCACACGGCGTTGATGACCGCGCCGATCGCCATGTGCATCACGCCCTTCTCGGGCCCCAGCCAACGCAGTTGGCTGTCCCCGATCAGGTCCCGGTAGACGGCTCCCGGGTCGGCACACACCTCGTCGACGGACCGTCCCACCACGTGGTGGCGCAGCGCGTGGATCGCGGCGACCTGGACCTCGTTGCCCCGCCCGATGGTGAAGGTGAAGCCGTGCCCCTCCTGCTCGTCCTCGGCGTCGGTGCGCAGCACGACGTAGGCGGCCGAGTAGTCGGGGTCCGGATTCATCGCGTCGGAGCCGTCGAGCTCGCGCGAGGTCGGGAACCGGATGTCGTAGGTGTCGACCGCGGAGATACGGACGGGGGTGCCGGGCGTCGGGGACACGGAGGGCCTTTCGGTCGGTGACAGGTCGGGGCGGGGTCAGTCCTGGGCGCGGCCCGTCGTCACGCGGGCGATCATGAGGGCGACCAGGATGATTCCGCCGTAGATGGCCTGGATCCAGAAGGACGGCACCTGGGCGAGGGTGAGCAGGTTCTGCACGACCCCGAGGAGGAGGACACCGGTGAGGGCGCCGAACATGGTGCCCTTGCCGCCGTCGAGGCTGATGCCGCCGATGACCGCCGCCGCGAACACGGTGAAGATCATGTTCTGGCCCTGGTTGGCGCTGATCGCGCCGACGTACCCGGTCTGCATGATCCCGCCTACGGAGGCAAGCACCCCCGCGACGATGAACACGCCGAGCATCACGCGCTCGACACGGATGCCGGCCGCGCGGGCCGCGTCCGCGTTGCCGCCGATGGCGTACAGGGCGCGTCCGATGCGGTGGTACTTGAGGATCAGTCCGGCGACGGCGAAGGCAACTGCCGCCAGCCATACGGACATCGGGACGGTCAGGAAGGTGCTGGTGGCCAGGGTGTAGAAGCTGTCGGGCATGCCGAACAGGGTCTTGCCCTTGGTCGCGCCGACCAGCAGTCCGCGCAGGACGATCAGCATCGCGAGCGTCACGATGAACGCGTTGAGCTTGAACTTGACGACCAGGATGCCGTTGAAGGCGCCGACGGCTCCGCCCACGAGCAGGATCGCGAACAGGGCGAGTCCGGGCGGGAGTTCGGTGCCCCAGCCGGACTGCGCGGAGGGCAGCACGAGGAGGGCGCCGACGGCGGGCGCGATGCCGACGACCGATTCGAGGGACAGGTCGAACTTGCCGGTGATCAGGACCAGCGACTCGGCGAGCACGACCATCGCGAGTGCGGCGGAGGCGCCGAGGATGGAGATCAGGTTGCGCTCGGTGAGGAACGCGTCATTGACCACCGCGCCCAGCACCATCAACAGCAACAGGGCCGGTACGAGGGCCAGTTCGCGGGCCCGGCGCAGCAGTACCGTCTTGGCCGACCGCGCGACGGGGGCGCTCAGCGGTGCGAGCGGCTGCGCCGCCTTGGTGTCAGCCATGGTCAACTCCTTCGATGGAGGCGATCAGCTCGTGGTCGCGCCACCCCGCCGGGTGCTCGGCGACGACGCGGCCGTGGAAGAGGACGAGGACGCGGTCGCAGCGCCGCAGGTCGTCGAGTTCGTCGGAGACGACGAGGACGGCGGTGCCGTCCTCGCGGGCGCTGTCCACCCGGGCGAGCAGTGACTCCTTGGACTTCACGTCGACGCCCGCGGTGGGGTTGATCAGGACCAGCAGCCGCGGGTCGGAGGCGAGGGCGCGGGCCATGACGACCTTCTGCGCGTTGCCGCCGGACAGGTCGGAGACCGGCTGCTCGGGGCCCTCGGTGTGGATGTCGAGGCGGTCGATCAGCTCGGTGGCGAAGCCGCGCCTGCGGTCGGTGCCGATGAAGCCGAAGCGGCCGAGCCGGTCCAGGACGCTCATGGTGGCGTTGTCGCCGATGCTCATGCCCCGCACCAGGCCCTGCTCGTGCCGGTCACGCGGGACGCAGCCGATACCGGCCTTCAGGGCAGCCTGCACCGACCCGAACTGCAGCCGCTCGCCGTCGAGTTGGGCGGTTCCCGCGGTGGGCGTACGCAGGCCCGCGAAAGCCTCCGCCAGCTCGATCTTGCCGCTGGCGCTGGAGCCGGCGAGCCCGACGACCTCACCGCGGCGGACGGTCAGGTCGACGTTCTCGTACGCCTCCGAGGTGAGCCCGCGGGCGTCGAGGAGGACGGGCGCGCTGTCGTCGACGATCTGCTCCTGCACGGCCTGTTCGGCGATCGTCTCGAGGGACTCCCCCGCCATGGCCTCGATCAGCGCCGCCCTCGGCAGGTCGGCGACGGGGGCCGTGGTGATCCAGCGGGCGTCGCGCAGGACGGTGACGGTCTGGCAGACCTCGTAGACCTCCTGCAGGTGGTGCGAGATGAACAGGAAGGTGACGCCCGAGTCCTGCAGGCCGCGCATGCGGTCGAAGAGCCGCTCGATCTCGCGGTTGTCGAGCTGGGCGGTCGGCTCGTCGAGGATGATGAAGCGGGCGCCGAAGCTCAACGCCCGTGCGATCTCCACCATTTGGCGGTCCTCGACCTTGAGGTCGGCGGTGCGCGCCTCGGGGTCGACGTGCACGTCCCAGGTGTCCAGGAGCGCGGCCGCCTCGGTCTTCAGCCGGCGCCAGCTGATGAAGCCGCGGCAGAGCGGCTGGCGGTTGATGAAGAGGTTCTCGGCGACCGTCAACTCCGGGACGACCGTGGGGTGTTGGTAGACGCAGGCCACCTTGCGGCGCCAGGCGTCGCGGTCGGTGAGCGCGGGCGCGGGCTCGCCGTCGAAGCGGACCGCGCCCTCGTCGGGCGCCTCCAGGCCGGTGAGGATCCGGACCAGGGTCGACTTGCCGGCGCCGTTGCGGCCGACGAGGGCGTGCGACTCGCCGGCCCGCACGGTGAGCCGGCCGTCCGCGAGGGCGGTGGTGGGGCCGTAGCGCTTGACGATGCCCCGCGCCTCGACGAGGGGCACCAACGGGCTGTCCTGGACACTCACTTGACCGTGTTCCCCCACAGCTTGGGGTCGTCCACGTTGTCCTTGGTCACCAGCGGCGCGGGCAGCTGGTCCTCGAGGATGCCGCTGGGCAGCTTGACGATGGTCGAGTCGTGGTCGGTCGGACCGGGCTTGAACGTCTTCCCCTCCATCGCCGCCTTGATGTAGTACATGCCGTACTTGGCGTAGGCGTCGGCGGGCTGGGAGACGGTCGCGTCGATCTCGCCCTTGCGGATGGCGTCGAACTCCTGCGGGATGCCGTCGTTGGAGACGATGGTGATGTGGCCCGCGGTGCCGGCCTTCTTCAGCAGGCCCTTGGCCTTGAGGGTCTGCAGGGTCGGCGCGAGGTAGACACCGCCGGCCTGCATGTAGATGCCCTTGATGTCGGGGTTGGCGTTGAGCAGGGTGTCGAGCTTGGACGCCGCGGTGTCGGACTCCCACTTGGCGGGGATCTCCAGGACCTTGAGCTTGGGGTACTTCTTCTTCACGCAGGAGCGGAAGGCCTCGGAGCGGTCGCGCCCGTTGACCGAGGCCAGGTCGCCCATGATCTGCACGACCTTGCCGCTGGTGATGTGCTGGCCGAGGTAGTCGCAGGCCTTGGTGCCGTACGCGACGTTGTCGGCGCGTACGACCATGGCGACCTTGCCCTTGTCGGGCGCGACATCGACCGCGACGACCGGCACGCTCTTGCGCTCGGCCTGGTCGAGGCCGGCCTCGATGGCGGCGCTGTCCAGCGGGGCGACGACCAGGCCCTTGACGCCCTGGTTGAGCTGGTTGTTGATGTCGGTGATCTGCTGCGAGGGGTCGCTGTTGGAGTTGACCGTCTTCAGCGCGTCGACGCCTTCGGACTTCGCCATCTTCGGCACGTAGTCGTTGTACGACTGCCAGAACGGCGAGGTCAGCAGGGGCAGGATCACCCCGACCTTGCCGGTGCCGCCGCCTCCCGCGCTGCCGGAGCCTCCGGTGTCCTTGGTGCTACCGCACGCGGCGAGTGCGAGCGAGGCGCTCGCGGCCACGGCCATCACACCGATCATTCGAAACCTGTTCCACTTCCCCACTGTCCTGCCGGGCATCTGGCGGCTCCTCGTTGAGCGTGTTCGAGCAGATGCCCGCATACTTATCAGACCACTCCGCCGGAACAACACCCTCCAGCGGCAGATTTTCACGGATTCGAGCCATAGTGGTCCGACCACCTTGCCGGTTAGACTGCGGCGCACCCGGTGAGTGGAGGAATGGCGTGGACGAGACCCTGCCCCAGGGGGCACAGCCCGGACCCGCGCCGCAGAAGGGCACCGTGACGCAGCGCGCCATCGAGCAGATCAAGGCGTTGATCGCGGAGGGCCGGCTGGAGCCGGGCCAGCGCCTGCCCACCGAGCGCGATCTCGCCGCCCAGCTCGGCATCTCCCGCAGCTCCATGCGCGAGGCGATCCGCGCACTCACGGTGCTCGGCGTGCTGGAGGCCCGCCACGGCTCCGGCATCTACGTCACCCAGCTGGAGGCCGGCGACCTCCTGGAGACCTTCGGCGTGGTCGCCGACCTGTCGCGGGGCCCGCGCCTGGTGGAGCTCCTGGAAGTGCGCCGCATCCTCGAGTCGACGGCGACGGCACTGGCGGCGGCCCGGATCACCCCGGACCAACTGGCCGAGGTCGAGAAGCACTTGACCGCGATGAACGCCACCGACGACCCCGAGGAGATCCTCGCCCACGACCTCGCCTTCCACCGCGAGATCGCGGCCGCCGCCGGCAACGACACCATGGCGGCCATCCTGGAGGGCCTGTCCTCGCGCACGTTCCGCGCCCGCGTGTGGCGCGGCTACCAGGAGGAGGGCGCCTTCGCCCGCACCCGCCGCGAGCACGCGGCGATCCACCGCGCCCTGGTCGCCCACGATCCGGAGGCGGCGCGGGCGGCGGCGGCCGCGCATGTGGGCGAGGTGGAGCAGTGGCTGCGCTCGCAGCTCAGTGGGTGACCGCGCCCCGTACGGTTACGGGACCTTCGGCAGTGGTGCTCCGGTCCGGCGCATCGCCCGAGGCCGACGCCTGCCAGGGGCCGGCGATCGAGCCGTCCGGTTCCCAGCCGAATCTGCGCAGCCGCAGGCTGTCGTCCACGCGCCCGGCGGTGTGCAGCAGCTGGACCGCGCGCGGCAGGGCGAGCGGGTAGCCGCAGTCCGCGGCCTCCTGGTACCAGGCCACGGCGTCGTCGACACGGCCTTGGTCCAGGAGAAGTCCGGCGCCCTGCCACAGGCAGTTGACGTCTCCTGTGGCATGCGCGTGCTCCCGCAGCCACACGAGGGCGTCCGCCGGTCGTTCCCCCCGTGCCAGCATGTCGGCGGCCTCCCGGCCGGCATGGGGGTTGCCCTGCTCGGCCGCGCGCCGGTACCAAGTGAACGCCTCGTCGACCCGGCCCGCCTCGGCCAGGACCCGGGCCGAGGTGCGTGCCGCCTCCGTGTCTCCGGCTTCCGCCCGGCGCTGCAGCCAGCCGAGTGTCTCCTCCGTCCGGCCCGTCTCGACGCTCAGCTCGACGACCCGCTCGAGGGCAGGACGACTGCCGGCGTCGGCCGCCTGCTGATACCAGCCGATCGCCTCGTCCGTCCGGCCGGCCTCTTCCAGCATCCCGGCCACCGTGTCCACGATCTCTGTGCCGGGCATCGACCGGACCCCGTACGGGGCGAAACGCAGCACGTCGCGGGCGTCGGTCGCCCGGCCCTCTTCGCACAGCAGAGCGACGAGGGACCACAGTCCGTCATCGCTGCCTGCCGCCGCGGCCCGCCGGTAGGCGTCCAGGGCGGCGTCCGTCCGGCCGGCCTCTCGCAGCATGCTCCCCACCGCCCACAACGCGTCGGCGTCTCCGGCGTCGGCCCGCTCCTGGAGCAGACCGAGTGCATCGTCCACGTCGCCCAGTTCGGCCAGCAGTTCGGCAGCGCTCTCCAGCCCGTCGTCGTGGCCGGCGTCTGCGGACCGCCGGTACCACTGCACCGCCTCGCGCACCCGGCCGGCCTCCCTGAGTTTGGCGGCGGCGACCCGCGGGGCGTCGCCATCACCGCTGTCGGCGCGCTGCCCCAGCCGTGTCACTGCCTCGTCCAACCGCTCTCGTTCGCCCGGCGCGCGGGCCACGGCCCAAAGGTGGTTGTCACGGCCCGTCTCGGCGGCCCGCCGGTACCAGTCCAGCGCCTGATCCACGCGTTCGGCCGCATTCAGCATCCGCGCCGCCGCCCACACCGCGCCGGTGTCTCCGCCGTCGGCGGCCCGCCGATACCAGTCCAGCGCCTCGCTGGTGTGTCCAGCCTCCCCGAGCAGCTCTGCGAGCGGCCCGAAAGCGTCGGCATCGCCGGCGTCGGCGGCACGCCGGAACCAGACGAGTGCCTCGTCCGTGCGGTCGACGTCGCGGAGTTTCTCCCCCATGGCTCTCATGGCCTGCGGATCGCCCTGCTCGGCACGGCATTGCAGCCCGGCGAGCGTCTCCTCCGTACTCTCACCGGTTTCCGGCGTGGCTTCCCGCTTGCCGAGGCGGCCCGGCTCCGGATCCCGAGTGGAACGGGCAGTGGCCTCGACCGCCCGTCCCAGCCACCTCGGCATGAGCGATGCTTCCCGTGCGGAATGAGGGTCGCCGAGAGCGGCGGCGCGCCCGTAGGCGTGGGCGGCCTCGTCGGTGCGGCCCGCCCTGGCCAGGAATCTGGCCGTGATGCGCCATGCCTGGCCGTCGCCGTTCTCCGCGAAGGGGCGCAGCCAGGCGATCGCCTCGTCGGCCCGGCCCGCTCGGTGCAGCAGGTGGGCCGCCGCCCGCAGGGCGTGGCGGTCACCGCAGCGAGCGGCTCGTTGATACCAGGGGATCGCCTCCTCGGGGCGGCCCGCCTCTTCCAGGAGCTCCGCCACTGCGGGCATCGCACGCTCGTCACCGGCTTCGGCTGCGCGCCGGTACCAGGACAGGGCCTCGCCGCTGCGCCCGTTCTCGTGCAGCATTTCGGCAGCCGCCCAGACGGCGCGCACGCCACCGCGGTCCGCCGCGCGCCGACAGCAGTCGAGGGCCTCGTCCGGCCGCCCGGCTTCGTCGAGCATGTCGGCCAGGGCCAGCAGGGCACTCGTATCGCCGGCCGTCGCGGCCGCGTCGTACAGACGGGCGGCGATCCGGAGCAACCCCCGATCGCGAGCCTCCCGGGCGAGCTTGAGCCTGTCGGCCGGGGCCGCATGGGCCTCAAGAGCGTTCCAGAGCGCTTCGGGGACGCGGGCCGTGCGCCGACTCTCGCGGCCGTGCTGGTCAAGGTAGTCGGCAAGTCTGAGGCAAGGCTCCGCCGGCAACTTCCGCCCGCCCCGCGGACGCAGCGGGCCGAGGGGTCCGCGAGTGCCGCGCAAGGGGCTCGCAACGGCGGCGAGCGCCATGGCCGGCCAGTCGTCGTCGAGGAGGTCCCACTCGTCGTCGGTGAGATAGCCCTCGGCACCGGCCTCGAGCAGTTTCAGGGGCAGCGCGAGGCCGTGGCCGAGGCGTCGGGCGTCCATCGCGGCCTCGATCAGGGCCCTGCCCGCGGCGGGGGCCGTGCGATAGCGCTCCAGCAGGGCGGGGGCGCCCGCCAGGTACTGGGTGATCTGCCCTTGTTCCGCGTGCTCGACGGCGTACTTGAGACGCGGGTCTTGCTCCGCGCCCCGGGCGGCCGCCAGCAGATCCAGCCCGCTGAAGGCGGTCGGGACCCGTACTTCGTGGCCGGTCAGCAGCGCGCGGGCCTGGGCATGGGGGTCGGTGCCGGCGCGTGCGGTCGGCGGGGTGGCGAGCATCGTCCAGTACTCGGGCCACACCGTGGCGAGGACCAGGACCGGGGCGCGGTCCGGGTCGCCGAGCAGGGTGCGCAGGCCGGCCGCCACGCGTTCGCCGAGGTCGGTGCCGGGGGTGAGGAGGTAGTGCTGGGCGTCGTTGAGCCACACCACGGTGCGGGGCGGCAGCCGCGCCAGGTCGGCGAGGGCCGCTTCGGGCCGCGTGGGATCGATCGGGTGCCACAGGCGCCACCCGGCGGGCAGGGCGCGCAGCGCTTCCCAGCAGGCCCGTGTCTTGCCCGTGGACGACTCGCCCACCAGCGTGACGAGACGGCTGCTGCCGGCTCCCGCCTCCGCCACGACGGTGTGCAGTTTCCCGTCGTGGTCGCGTTCGACGTAGACCGGTAGTTCCGGGAGTGCCGTGCCGCCGGGCGGCGCGTCGAGGTCGATGGCCCGGTGCACCTCCAGAGCGAAGGGATCGGTCACCGCGCACAGCGGCCTGCCGGGTCGCTCGTCCAGGTGCGCGTCGACCCACAACCCGCCGACCCGGGCGGCCAGTTCTTCGGTGTTCCAGCTGTCGCGGCGGCCGAGCACGATGGCCACGGCGATCGCGTCGGCCTGGTTGGGCGGTGCTTCGGGCGAACTGATGCAGCGTCGGATCGTGTCGCGTCCGGGTGCGCCGGTCAAGGAGTCGTCGGCGGCGATGTCTTCGGCGATCTCGTCCAGCGTCGGAGTGCCTGCCGCCAGGTACAGCCGGTACAGCAGGTCCTTCAGATCGCCCAGCGGACCCGGTCCCGCCCGCGCCCGTTCCAGGCGCCGAGGCCGCCTCGTCGGCGCGCCCCCGCCGTCGCCACTCATCGCACCATGCTCTCGCACCGGGCCGGTCCCGCGCGCCCGGCCGGCGCGGACACCGCGTCCCGCGCCTCACTCGTCGCAACTCGGAGTCGGCGCCAGGACGGGCCCCAGGCTCTTTCCGGACCGGTCGTGCCGAGCCGAACCGCGAACACCTCTGCTGGAGGACCCATGTGCCTTGACCGCAAGACCGAAGACCACAAGTGCCGCAATCGAGCGGCGCGTTCGGAAGGGCTGAGGGTGGAGCGAGCCCTGCTGACCGGCTTCGTCACCGGGCTCACCCGGGCGGTGGTCGCCTGGCTGCTGGATCTGGTCCGCTCCTGACCACGGCGCCCGGTTGCGCAGTCGCGCGATGCGCCGACGCACGGCGAGGGCCGTATCCCGAGGCACCATATGCCCCGGCTCGGCCCCGTCGTGGCATCGGCGCAAACGCCCCTTCCAACAGGTCCGTTCACGAGCCTGCCGGCTGCTGTGGCCGGGGACCGCGAAGACCCGGCGGGCCGCAGGCCGCCCGGTTCAGCCGCCCGCCGCGGGCAGCGACGCATCCGCGCGCCGGCCCTGCGTCTCTGCCCACTCCCGCAGTTCGTTGCCGCCCACCTCCTCGATCGCCGCCTGCAGCGCGGCCCGCGCCGTCGCGTCGCGTTCCGTCGGCGCCAGCAGCAGGTAGCGGTCGACGGCTCGGCGCAGGGTCTCGCGGGACTGCGCGGCGACGATCCAGCGTGAGCCGGGGTTGTACAGCTGGCGCATGCCGGTGAAGAAGACGGCGCCGCCGGCTATCAGGGCGGTCAGCCATGCCGGAGCGTGCAGCCCGGCGGCCACGACCGTCGCCGACGTGGAGGCGAGCGCGCCCAGTTCCGTCGCGTGGTGCAGGCGTCTGGCCCGGTCGCGCGTGCGCCCGTAGAACGCCAAGTCCTGCCGCGCGAGGGCCAGCACCGGGTCCGGCTGCGCGGACCAGTCCGGGTCGATGACCGTTCTTCGTCTCATCAACCCATCATCGAGGGCGCACGCACACCGAGGAAAGCCGACCGGGCGGCCGTCGGGCTGCCGGCGCCGCCTCGGTCGGCGGGCGCTCCAACTGGTCCGCTGTCAGCCCTGCTTCTTGAGGACCGCCTCCATCACCTTCCGTGCGATGGAGGCGGACAGGCCGCCGCCGGGGCTGTCGCCCTGACTGGCGTCCTCGTCCTCGACCACCACTGCCACGGCAACCGGCGGCGTGCCTTCGGCCGCCTTGGCGTACCCGATGAACCAGGAATACGGCTTCGCCATGTCCTTGACGCCGTTTTGGGCGCTGCCGGTCTTGCCGCCCACCGTGACGCCGGTGATCCGCGCGTTCCGGGCGGTGCCGCCCTCGACGACCGTCTCCATCATCGACTGCAGGCTCCGGGCGTTCTTCTGCGACAGCGGACGCTGCTCCTCCTCGGTTCCGTGTTCGTCGCTGCCCACCGGTGCCTCCTGCACCAGATACGGATACTTGAGGCTGCCGTCGTCGGCGATGGCCGCAGCGACCCTGGCCATCTGGAACGGGGTTGCCCTGTTGTCGTACTGGCCGATGGCGGCGAGCCCGTTCTGCAATGCGAGGGTGTCCTCCGGATAGACCGAGACGGCGGTGCTCATCTTGATCCACTCACTCTTGCCGAAGCCGAACTTCTTCGCCTCTTTCATGATCGCGTTCTGCGGCAGATCCACGCTGATCTTGCCGAATACGACGTCGCAGGAGTACCGCAACGCCTGCCGGAGGCTGGCGTTCGTGCAGTGCGTGCCGTCCGAGTTCTTCAGGCCGGTGGCGGCTCCCGGCAGCGTCCACGACGCGGGCGAGTTCGTGGCCTCGTCGGCGTTGGTGTAAAGGCCGTGCTCCAGTGCCGCGGCCGCTGTGATCACCTCGAAGGCGGCGCCGGGCGGGTAGAGCTGATCCAGTGCCCGGTTCAGGAGCGGCTTTTGAGGGTCTTTCCCCAGCTTCTCGTAGGCGGCGCGGTCCCGCTCGGAGTTGCCCGCGAACGCCGACGGATCGTAGGAAGGGGTGGAGACCAGGGCGAGGACGGCACCGGTGCCCGGATCGAGGGCGACGACGGCGCCCTGCCTGCCGCCCAGCCCGTCGTAACCCGCCTTCTGTGCTGCGGCGTTGATGGTGGTGAGGATGTCTCCGCCCTTGTGCTGAGCGGCTCGGGTCGCGGCCAGAACGTCGTTCTCACCGTCCTCGAGACCGGTGAACTTCTCGAGGGCCTGCGAAGCGTGGCCGGTGACCGGCGCGTACAGCTTGCCGTCGGTGTACGTGCGCCGGTAGCGCAGTGTTCCGCCGGTGTCCTCGGAGCCGGTGACGGCGTGACCCTGCACCAGGATGTTCCCGCGCGGCCGGTCGAAGCGGCCGACCTTGACGTCGGGCTGAAGCAGCACCAAGGCGAGGACGAGGGCCGCGGCGAGCCAGACGCTCGTACGGGTCAGGAGCCACCGTCGGCGGAGAGCCCGCGACAGGAGCGTGCCGGTCGCCACCGCGTGCAGCGCGGTGCCGGCGCCGAAAAGGAGGAAGTCCACCCGGAAGCCGTAGGAGCCGACGCCCAGGACCACGGCGGACACGGTGCACAGCCCAGCCTCGACTGCGCTCCACCTCAGCACGGCGTCGGCGGTCTTCTGCCGCGCCCCACGCCACAGCGCCGCCGACAGCGCCGCGCAGGCGCAGGCCGCCGTCGCGCCGAGCACGCCGAAGGCAAGGACCGCCGACAAGGCACGCTCCGCGACACCCGCCGCCAGCACAGCGGCGGCGGCCAGCAGCAGCGCGGCAGCCCCCGCATGCAGTCCGGCCGGAAGGCGCAAGCCCCGATTTCGCCCGCCCGGCTCCCCGGGCGACGATCGGTCTGCCTCACCCGCCAAGGGCGCGATGATCTCCGCCCGGACCGTCAGCGTCAACTCCCCCGTTGCGGTCCGCACGTCCACACGGGCCTCGCGCACCCCCGGCTCCTTCGCGAACGCCGACAGTGCGAGTCCCTGAGGGATGGGGCGGACCCGCACCCACCCGTCCGCCGACGCCTTCAGGTGCGCGCGCACCACCGGCGGGCCGAGCACCGGCACCTCGATCTCGGCCGCCGACTGCCCTGCAGGTGTCACGCCCAGGTCCCAGTGGGTCTGCGCGATCCGCGGAGCGACGGCGGCGAGGGACTGCCGTGCCGCCTCGGAGACGCGCCGGCTGTCGTCCTCGGCAAGCCGCCGCAGCGCGGCGAGGGCGGCCAGCGCGACCGGCGGGTCCGGTCCTTCGAGGACCGCCTGAAGATCCGCTACGGCCCACAGCCGCTGTTCCGGTTCCGCCGACTCCGCTCGGGCCAGCGGGGCACCGGGGAGGAGGGTGCCGTCACGGCGCGCCGCCCGGGCGATGACGAGGTCGCCGTGGGCCCCGAACATCCACAACTGCGGGTTCTGGTTCGGGGTGACGGCACGCACCTGCTGGCCGATGTACTCCGCCAGTTCCGCCAGTCCGACGTCGCCGTCCCCGCCCAGATCCGCCTCGCCGGTCCGCAGGCCCTCCACCAATGCACCGGTGAACAGTGACGGTCCGGGCGGGTCCAAGGGGCCGGCCTCCATGGTCGAACCGGCGGCCTCACCGGCCACGACCCGGCTGCCCTCGAAGGCGTACTCGACGGCACTCGACGCGGTCAGCACGGCCCGGCCGCGTTCACCCGCCACGCGCTCCAGTGCGGTGAAGTTGTCCTCGACGTGCACCTCGGTGTCCGCCCGGCTGAACATGCCGCGCTCGAACGCCCCGGCGTAGCAGCAGTCCAGCAGCACGGCTGCGCGGCCGGCCCGGCTGCGCATCATCAGCCGGCTGACGTACTCGGCCGGTATCGCCGTTGATTCCAGGCGGGTGTGCATGGTGTCGGACGCGGCGAGGAAGAGTTTGCCCCCCTCGTCCTTCAAGCCGTGGCATGCGAAGTGCAGCAGGAGGGTGTCCGCGGCCATGCGGTCGGCGAAGAAGTCCTCTACCCTGCGGCGCAGTTCGTGCGCGCCCGGGTCGTCCAGCACTTCCACCGAGAAGTCGCCGATGGCGGGATCGCCGAGCACCCGGGCGAGATCCGTGGCATCGCGCCTCGGCGCTCGCAGCCCGCGCAGCGTGTCGTCCTCGTAAGTGCCGACGGCCACCAGGAGCGCATGGCGCCGCCGCTCGCTCATGGCCCGTCCGCCCTCACCGCCGCGAGCCACTCCTCGGCCAGCCGTCGTTGGTCCGCGCTGTCGACACCGGTCAACTCCAGTCGGTTTCCGCGGAGTTCAAGCACCACCGAGCGGCGATCGGACCGGCCGATCCAGTCCCGAACCACCGTGACCACGGCCTCCAGCACCGGCAGTGCGGGCTGTAGCGCGATGGCCAGCGCGCCGACGGCCTCGGCGGCTGCGGACCGGCTGCCGGGCGGCGCGGGCCCGAGGGCCGGCGGGCCCACCCGCTCAACGTCCAGGGCCAGCAGATCCTCACGCAGCGCTTCCCACCGCCAGGCCGGCACGACGGCCGCTTCGTCGTGTCTGACAGCGACGATGCTCAACTCTCCGGACATGAGCCCTCCCCCGCGCGGGGCCCGGCACATGGAGCGCGACAGGACCTCGCCGCGTCCAGTCTGGCAGCCTTCCCGCCGGGCGGGAGCAGGTTCTGACACCCCATCAGCGACTGTGGCCGACACTCGCCCGTCCCGCCCCACGCGTCCGGTCCCGCCCCGCCGGTACGGCGCTACGCAGCGCTACGCCCGCCGCAGTCGCAGCGTCACCAGCTCGAAGGGGCGCAGCCGTACGGCAATGCGGTCGCCGTTGCGCTCGATCGAGACGCCTTCGGCCGACGGCCGCTCCAGCAGATCGGTCGCCGTGGCGTCGGCGACCTCGAACCCGGCGGTCAGCACGGCCCGTGCCCGTCCCCCATGCGCCTCGTGGAAGCGGACCACCACATCGCCGCTGCCGTCGTCGGCCAGCTTGACCGCGGTGGCCACGACCGCCTCGTGATCGAACGTCACCAAGGGGGCGACGTCTCCTGCCCCGTTGATCCGCGTCTGGGGCAGGTTGATCCGCCACCCTTCCCGCACCGCGTCCCCGATCCCCGCCCCGGGCACCAGCGCATGCCGGAAGCGGTGGACGCCCTGGTCGGTCTCCGGGTCCGGGAAGCGCGGGGCGCGCAGCAGCGACAGCCGGACCGTGATGGTCGTACCGCGGTCGCCGGCGGTGCGGACCGTGCGGGTCACGTCGTGGCCGTACGTCGAGTCGTTGACGACCGCCACGCCCCAGCCGGGTTCCTCGAAGTGGACGAAGCGGTGGTTGCAGGCCTCGAACTTGGCGGCCTCCCATGAGGTGTTGGTGTGCGTGGGCCGGTGGAAGTGCCCGAACTGGGTCTCCGACGCATACCGTTCGGCGTGCACGTCCAGCGGGAAGGCGAGCTTGAGGAACTTCTCCGTCTCGTGCCAGTCCACCTCCGTGTCCACCACCAGCCGCCGCTCCCCCGGCGGCAGCGACAGCGCCTGCGTGAGGTGCGAGGCGCCGAAGGACCGCGCGATCCGCACCGACGTGCCGTCCTCGCCAGGGACCACCTCGTCGGCATCCGTGAGATCGGTGACCGTGTTGCGGTAGAACTCGTCCACGTCCCAGGCGTCCCACATGTTCGGGAAGTCGGGATGGAGCTGGAGTAGGTTCGCGGCGCGGCCCGGGGCGATCGTCTCCCGGTCGGCTTCGATGTCGTAGGCCGATACGACGAGGCCCTGGGCGTCGATCTCGATGCGCAGCAGGCCGTTGTCGAGGACGAGTCCGCCGTCGGGGCGCGGGGTCAGGGTCGTCCTGCCCTCGGTGGTCGCGGTCCCCGCACCGCCCGCCGGGATCCCGTGACGGGTGTGCGGCGCCGAGTTGAAGACGAGCAGCGTCGATCCCTCACCGGCCAGGGCGCGTTGGGCCGCATCGATGATCGCATCCAGTTCGGCCGCCACGCGTTCGTACGTCGCCCGCGCCTCCCGGTGCACCCATGCGATCGACGAGCCGGGCAGGATGTCGTGGAACTGGTGCAGCAGCACCGTCTTCCAGATGCGGTCCAACTCCTCGTACGGATAAGGGAATCCGGTGCGTACGGCGGCCGTGGCGGCCCAGAGCTCGGCGTCCCGGAGGAGGTGTTCGCTGCGCCGGTTGCCCTGCTTGGTCTTCGCCTGGCTGGTGAGGGTGGCGCGGTGGAGTTCGAGGTAGAGCTCGCCGACCCAGACGGGCGGTTCGGGGTATTCGGCCTCGGCCTTCTCGAAGAATTCGTGCGGGGTCTCCCAGACGACCCGCGCCGAGCCCTCCAGGTCCCGTAGCCGGGCGGCCTTCGCGACCATCTCACGCGTGGTGCCGCCGCCTCCGTCGCCCCAGCCGGTCGGCGCGAGGGAGTGGCGGGCGACGCCCTTGTCCTTGAAGTTGCTTGCTGCGTGGGCGATTTCGCTGCCCTTCATGGAGCAGTTGTAGGTGTCGACGGGCGGAAAGTGCGTGAAGATCCTGGTGCCGTCGATGCCCTCCCAACGGAAGGTGTGGTGCGGGAACTTGTTGGTCTGCGACCAGGAGATCTTCTGTGTCAGCAGCCACTTGGCACCGGCGGCCTTGATGATCTGCGGGAGCCCGGCGGCGAAGCCGAAGGTGTCGGGCAGCCACGCCTCGTCGTTCTCGATGCCGAACTCGTCGAGGAAGAACCGCTTGCCGTGCACGAACTGACGGGCCATCGCCTCCGAGCCCGGCATATTGGTGTCCGACTCCACCCACATCCCGCCGGCCGGCACGAACCGCCCGTCCGCCACCGCCTTCTTCACTCGCGCCCACACCTCGGGCCGGTGCTCCTTCACCCACGCCCACTGCTGGGCCTGCGACATGGCGAAGACGAAGTCGGGCTCGTCGTCGAGGAGCGTGGTCATGTTGGAGGTCGTACGGGCGACCTTGCGGACCGTCTCGCGCAGCGGCCACAGCCAGGCGGAGTCGATGTGGGCGTGGCCGACGGCGCTGATGCGATGGGAGGAGGGTGCAGCGGGTACGGACAGGACGTGGGCCAGGCGTGCACGGGCCTCCCCGGCTGTGCCGTTGACGTCCTGCAGGTCCACCGCGTCGAGCGCCTTCTCCACCGCGCGCAGGATCTCCCAGCGCCGCGCCGACTCCACCGGCAGCTCGGCCATCAGCTCGCCGAGCACCTCGAGGTCGATCACGAGCTGCCACACCGTCTCGTCGAAGACGGCGAGGTCCATGCGGGCGAGGGTGTACTGCGGTGCGCTGCCGGCGGTCTCCTTGTCGCCCAACTGGGTGGGCAGGAAGGGGTGGTAGTCGAGGATGACGGGGTTGGAGGCGGCCTCGACGTGCAGGCGCACCTCTTCACCGCCCGCGACGGGCGCGCCGACGCGCACCCACTGGTTGCGGGGATTGAGGCCCTTCACCGGGGTGCCGTCGGGCCGGTAGACCAGGCCCTCGCACTGGAAGCCGGGCATGTTCTCGTCGAAGCCGAGGTCGAGGATCGCCTCGACGGTCCTGCCGGCCCACGCCTCGGGAACCGTCCCGGTGACGCGGAACCAGCTGGTCCCCCACGGAGCACCCCAGCGGGCGCCCACCGCGATCGGCTCGGGTTCGGCCGCCAGCCCCTCGGCGACCGGCACCGGCTCGCCGGGCGCATGCCACACCGCGACCTCCAGCGGCACGGACTCGGGGTACACGGCAGGGCGGATGCGCTCGTCGAGGACACGCTTGAGACGGGCTTCGACCAGGCTGCGGTCGTCATGCATGCGGGGTGCTCCGTAGGTCTACCGGGGTCGTCCGGTGGCGGATGGTTACCAGGTGTGGGTCACGGTGACGGGGTCCGAGGCGGTGTACAGCTCCCCCACGGCCCGCAGCTCCAACCGGGCCGCCTGCTCGCCCTGTTCGGGCTGCAGCCCGGCGAGGAAGTAGGCCCGCTGGCAGGTGCCGCCGAGGAAACGGCGCGAGCCGTCGGGCAGCAGGCGGTGCAGGGTGTAGTGGCGTACGTCGCCGGGGGCGGGGTTCCAGGCGAGGCGTAGATCGCCTCCGGAGGCGGCGGTGATGCGCAGGCCGGAGGGGGCGGCGGGTGTCCCGACCGTCTCCCGAACCGCGAGCCCGCCGAGACGCCATTTCACCGGCCCGTCGGTCGCGGTAAGCCGCACACCGATGGCATGGATGGTGCCGGAGAGACCTGTGAGCGGGACGGTCACGGTCTGCCAGCCGTTGACCGAGTTCACATGCAGGTCGTTGACCGAGTTCACAGGCAGAAATGTGTACGGCGGCGTCGCACCGGGCGCGCTCGGCTCGGCGGTGGCCACGGCGAGCTCGACGTTCACAGCCCCCGCGTCGGTCCGGTGCGTCAGCTCGAAAACCGTGTCAACAGTGATCGGCAGCCGTGTCGCATACAACTCCACGGTCGTGGGTTCGTCCAGTTCACCGTCCACCAGCACGCTGCTGCCGCCCCGCCACGCCTCCGCGAAGTCGAACGAAACGGCCGGCCGCTCCCCCTCCGTCCGCACCACCCACCGCCGCGACGGCAGCCGGTCCTGCAGCCCGAGGTGATTCCACGGCGCGTCCGAGGTGACCACCCCGTCCTCGTACCACCGCAGCCCGTGCCCGGTGTTGAACACGCTCGCGAACGGCACCCCGGACACCGTCGACCGGTCCGCGACCGACACCGCGGGCGCCCGCCACGGGTCGGAGGCGTCGGGCTGCGACGGATCGAGCGAACGGCCGGTCCAGAACCGGTCGTCGGCAGCGTGGAAGTCGGCCGGAGTCCGGGACGCGGGCAGGTGGTTGCGGGTCCACTCGGGCCGGTAGAAGCCGATCGAGGTGATGTGGGCCTTGCCGGCCGGCACGATCGCGTCCCAGCTCACGCTCGTGTTCGACCCGTTGGACTCGACGTCGACGCCGGCCCACAACTCGTAGCGGCTGCGCCCCAGCTGATCCGCCTTCTGTCCGGATGAGGCCAGCGTGCTCGCACTCCACCGGAA
Organism: Streptomyces sp. NPDC001401; assembly: GCF_042895385.1. Classification (NCBI taxonomy): domain Bacteria; kingdom Bacillati; phylum Actinomycetota; class Actinomycetes; order Kitasatosporales; family Streptomycetaceae; genus Streptomyces; species Streptomyces sp. NPDC001401. The sequence continues at coordinate 248,472 of NZ_JBIAWI010000006.1, read as the reverse complement.
GTCGACGAACATGTCGTCGGCGGCCTGGAAGAACGCCTGGTTCTGGCTGTTGAGCGCGCCCTGCCAGCTCACCGTGCCGTTGACGGTCATCGCGTCGTACCAGGTCACCCGCTGCCCCCGCGCGGCGGCGAGCGACTTGAGCTCTTTGACGAAGCCGAGCATGTCCGCACCCAGCGCCGCATCCCCGCCGCCGGTCTCGGCGTTGACGAACCACCCGTCGAAGCCGTACGCCGCCGCGACCGCGACAAGTTGGGCCGCCAGCGGATAGTGCCCGGAGGAGTCCTTCTGCACCAGGTCCCGCGTCCACTGCAACTGCCCGCCGTAGGCGGTCGGCGGCAGGAAGATGTTGCCGAGGACCGGCACGCCGTGGCGGTGGGCGGCGTCCACGATCGGCGCGTTCGGGGCGAGGATGAGCCCTTCACCGGACGAGCCGCCCCAAAACACCAGCTCGTCGACGTACGCCCAGTGCGTGAGCGCGTAGTAGTCGGCAGTGGCCGAGCCCTGTGAGGGGTTGCTGGAGGTCGGCCCGAAGGAGACCAGCGACTGGATGCGGGCCTGCCCCGAGCGCGCGGTGCTGTTCGCCGGTGTCGGGGTGAAGCGCGGCGCGAGCGGCACGGACGCGGCGTTGAAGGCGAGGTCCGCATCACCGGCGGCCGTCCAGGACTTGAGGCTGCGCCAGGTGATGCCGCTGCCCGGAGTGCCCGAGGGCAGCGAGTCCGGGTACCAGTACGAGGCGTACGGCGGGGTCGCGGCGGGGTCGGCCTTCGGTGCCGCGTTGGCGGGCAGCGGCGGAAGCAGAGCGGCCGCGGCGCCTGCGCCGGCGATCAGGACGGTGCGTCTGGTGGGGTTCACGAGCTGGTGCCTCCTTGTGGGGCGGGGAGTACCTGTTCGGGAGTGACGACTTCGGTGATGCCGCGGGCGACGAGGTGGTCCTTGTCGTCCGCGCGTGTGTCGAGGACGCTCGTGGGGCGGGCGCCGTCGGCGGTCAGCCGGAAGTAGGCGTCGAAGACAGGGCCGCCGGGGGCGCAGCGGGAACGTAGAACTGGATCTGCGGGGACGACGAGCGCCGTGGTACGGGGAGCGGCCGGGGGCGTGTCCGCGCGATCGGCTGCTTCCGCCAGCACCCGTGCCGTGTCCTTCGGGCGCCGGTCGTTCGTCAACAGGCCCAGCCCGTATTCGAGTTCGGGAAAGTCCGCGAGGTCCCGGGACACGTCGTGCGAGCACCACCAGGTGATGCCCCACAGGTCGGGGCAGTCGAGGGCGTTCGCGACGGTGGCCGCGGTGAAGGCGGCGGCGTGCTCGGGCGGGATCAGGGGTGCGGGCGCGCCGACCTCCTGGAGCCAGACGGGGCGGTGGGGGTGATCGGCCCAGGCCTTGCTCAGTTCGACGAGGTAGGCGGCGTGGTGTTCGGTCGGGACAGCGGTGCGGCCGTGCCGCTGTGCGGTGCCGTTGAACACCCAGGAGTGCACGGCGGTGACGGCGCCGTGCCGGGCGGCCTGGGCCGGGGTGAAGGGCATGTCGTCCTGGTACCAGGTCGCGTCGTACTCGGCGTGCAGATGCAGCTTGCCGGGGGCGCCCTGCTCGCAGGCGGCCAGCATGCGCGCCAGCCACGTGTCGATCTCGTCGGACGTGGCCCGGTCCGGGTCGGGATGAGGCGCCGCCGAGAACTGGTTGACCTCGTTGCCGAGGGTCATGCCGAGGAAGTTGGGGCGTTCGGCGAGAGCGGCGGCGAGAGTGCGCAGGTAGGCGGCCTGGCCGTCGAGGACGTCCGGGTCGGTGAACAGATTCCGTCGGTGCCAGGTCCGTGTCCAGGCCGGCAGGAAGTCGAAGCTGCTCAAGTGCCCCTGCAGAGCATCGACGTTGACGTCGAGCCCGCGCTCGGCGGCGGCGTCCACCAATGCGACGAGCTGCTCGACCGCCCGCGGCCGGATGAGGCTCCGGTTGGGCTGGAAGTACGGCCACAGCGGGAAGACCCGGATGTGGTCCAGGCCCAGCGCGGCGATGGAGTCGAGGTCGGCCCGTACGGAGTCGAGGTCGAAGTCGAGCCAGTGGTGGAACCACCCTTCACTGGGGGTGTAGTTGACGCCGAAGCGCACGGCAGAAGGCATGCGGAAGTCCTTGAGCTCAGGGGAGGTCAGCCCTTCACGGCCCCCTCGCCCACCCCGCGGAAGAAGTACCGCTGCAGACAGGCGAAGAGGGCGATCAGCGGTGCGACGGCGATGACCGTGCCCGCGGCGACGAGCCGTTCGTCGTTGGCGAAGGTGCCGTGCAGGTAGTTGAGGCCGATGGTCAGGGTGAACTTGGAGGGATCGCTCAGCACGATCAGCGGCCACAGGAAGTCGTCCCAGGCGCCCATGAAGGCGAAGATCGCGACGACGGCGAGAGTCCCCTTCACCGCGGGCAGCGCGATGCGCAGGAACCGCTGCCAGACGTTGGCGCCGTCGACGTAGGCCGCCTCCTCGATCTCGTACGGCAGGTTGAGGAAGGCGTTGCGCATCAGCAGCACGTTCATGGCGCCGATGCAGCCCGGCAGCACCACGCCCACCAGGGTGTTGTTGAGGCCCAGCTCCCGCATGGTGGTGAACTGGGCGATGATGATGCCCTCGACGGGCACGAGCATCGCCAGGATGAACACCAGCGTGGCCGCCCTCCGTCCCCGGTAGCGCAGTCGCGCCAGCGCATAGCCGGCAAGGGCCGAACCCACGCAGTTGGTCACGACGTTGGCGGTGGCCACCTTCAGCGAGTTGAACGCGTAGTCCCAGACGGGAATGGTGTCGGCGACCCGTTCGTAGTTGTGCAGGGTGGGGTGGCCGGGCAGGAAGCTCGGCGGAGAGCTGTAGATGTCCTCGGTCGGGCCTTTGAGCGAGGTGGACAGCTGCCAGAGGAACGGGCCGACGGTCAGGGCGAGTACGGCGAGCAACAGAACGTAGCGCAGGGCGAGTTCCCACACCCGGATACGGCGGCCGTGCTCGTCGGTGACGCGTACGCGGGGCTCCCGTGCGGGAGCCGGCGCCTGCACGGGTCGTACCTTCTCGACGACGCTCACCTCTCCTCCCTCCGGTCGGCGCGCAGCACGAGCAGCATCAGGGCGACGGTGACGACGAAGACGACGACCGAGATGGCGGAGGCGTAGCCGACGCGGCCGGTCAGGCCGGTGCCGGTGCGCTGGACGAGCATGACGAGGGTGGTGTCCTCGCCGGCCGGTCCGCCGCTCGGGCCCGCCATCAGGTACACCTCGGAGAACACCTTGAAGGCGGCGACCGAGGAGAGGGCGCCGACCAGGACCATGGTGGAGCGGACGGCGGGGACGGTGACGCTGAGGAAGCGGCGGAACGCGCCCGCGCCGTCGACCGCGGCGGCCTCGTGCAGTTCGCGGGGCACGTTCGCCAGCGCTGCCAAATAAATGATCATGTAGTAGCCGAGGCCCTTCCAGACCGTGACGGCCATCGCGCTCAGCAGGAGCAGCCACTGGTCGCTGAGGAAGCCGACCCGGCCGACGCCGACGGTCTCCAACAGGGAGTTGATCAGGCCGCGTTCGTCGAGCAGCCAGACCCAGATCAGTCCGACGACGACGATCGAGGCGACGACCGGGGTGTAGAAGGCGGACCGGAAGAAGGTGATACCGGGGATGTTCTTCTGCACCAGCAGCGCGAGCAGCAGGGGCAGGATCACGAGCGCGGGGACGACCCCGAGAACGTAGAGCGTGCTGTTGCGCAGCCCGATCCAGAACATGTCGTCGTGCAGCAGTGCGCGGAAGTTGGCGAGGCCCACGAACGTGCCCGGGATCAGGGTGCGGCGGTCGGTGAAGGCGTTGAGCAGCGTGGAGACGAACGGGTACAGGATGAACGCGCCGGTGATCAGCAGCCCGGGGGCGGCGAACAGCCAGGGGCTGGCGGGAAGTTGGCGCCGCACGCGCCTCACTCCCCTCGCACGCCGCACCCGGGACACGGCAGAAGTGGCCATCGCGCGCTACCCCTGCTGCTGGAGCAGCGTGTTGCAGGCTTTGACAGCGTTGTCGAGAGCCGCCTTGGGGCTCTCCTTGCCCTGCAGCGCCTTGGCGACCTCGTTGCGCAGCGCCGTCTTCATCTGCTCGCTGAACAGGACGGGCGTGTAATTGACCGCGTTCTTGAGCGACTTGGCGGCGGCGATGCGCACCCGTGTCTCGTCGGTCCCGTCCTCCTTGGTGAAGTACGGGTCGTCCAGCGAGCCGGCGGTGCTCGGGAAGATGGCGACCTTCTTGGCGAAGGACATCTGGTGCTCGGCGTCGGTGACCCAGTGCGCGAAGGCGACGGCGGCGGGCGTGTGCTTGGTCTTGGAGTTGACCATGACGCCCATGACGTACATGTTGACGTGGCCGGTGCTGGTGATCTGGTCGGTGATGCCGATGTTCTTGTACAGGTTCGGCGCGTTCTTCTTGAAGTTGCCGAGGTCGAGGGCGCTGCCGGGGTTCATGGCGACGGCCTCGGTGAGGAACTTCTTGCCGGACGACTCGGGCGTGGCGGTCAGCGCCTGCGGGTCGAGAGCCTTCGCATCGTACAACTCCTTGTATTTGGCGAGGAGTTGTACACCCTTGGCGTCGTTGAAGGTGAAGGCGGTGCCCTGCTTGTTCATGAGCTCGACGCCGTAGCGGCCGAAGTCCTCGATGGTGGGCACGTTGGCGAGGGTGGCGACCTTGCCGTCGCTCTTTTTCGCCAGCTCCAACGCGTCGGCGAAGAGTTCGTCGTACGTCTTCGGGGGCTGGTCGGGGTCGAGTCCGGCCTTCTTGAACAGGGACTTGTTGTAGAAGAGCGGCCCGGTGTTGAGGTACCAGGGGAAGGCGTACGTCCCGGTCATGCCCGGTATCTGGTGGCTGGCCCAGGCGCCCGCCAGGTACTCCTTCTTGTACTTCGCGGCGGCCTTGTCGAGGTCGAGGGCGAGGCCGGCCTTGGCGAGCGGGGCGACGAGGTCCGGGGAGACGTTGACGACGTCGGGCAGGGTGCCGCCGGCCGCGTCGGCGCTGATCTTGTCGGCGTAGCCCTCGGCGGGCTGGTCGACCCACTTCACATGGGTGTCCGGGTACTTCTTCTCGAAGTCGGCGATCACGCCCTCGAAGTACGACTTGAAGTTCGCGCGGAGGTTCCAGGTCTGGAAGGTGATGTCGCCCTCGATCTTGCCGGAGGCGTCGCCCGGACTCCCGCTGTCGCTCCCGGAGCCGCAGGCGCTCAGCGGCAGGAGGAGTGCGGAGACGGCGACAGCGGCGAATGTTCTGCGGGATGTGGGCACGGTGACACGGCTCCCCTGGGAGTGTCGGTGGCGGTGACGCCTGGGACCATGCCCGCGGCCTTCCGGGGAAGTCAATGGATTGGCTGCAACTAAAGAAATTCCCTCTTCATTAGTGCAGGTCAGAGGGGTACAGATGAAAACTTGCCAGACATCGCTAATGCGCTTTAGGGTTCTCACACTCAAGCGCATTAGCTGCAACCTGTCAGAAATGGGGCGCAACGTGCCGGCCAAGCGTTCCCCGGCCCGCAGGCCGACGATGAAGGACATCGCGCAGCGCGCCGGTGTCTCCGAGAGCGCTGTCTCCTTCGCGCTCAACGGCCGTCCCGGCGTCTCCGAGATCACCCGCGACCGGGTGCGCCGGGTCGCCGAGCAGCTGGGCTGGCGGCCCAGCGCGGCGGCCCGCCAGCTGTCCGGGGAGGGCGCGGCCACGGTCGGCTTCGTGCTCGCCCGCCCCGCGGACACGCTCGGGGTGGACTCGTTCTTCCTCCAACTCGTCTCGGGCATACAGGAGGTGCTGGCGGAGCGTCATCTCGGCCTGCTCTTCCAGGTGGTGGAGGACGTGGCCGACGAGTGCGCGGTCTACCGGCGCTGGTGGGCCGAGCACCGCGTGGACGGCGTCCTGGTCGTCGACCCGCGCACCGACGACCCGCGCCCCGACCTGCTCGACGAACTCGGCCTGCCCGCCGTGGTGATCGGCGGCGCCCCCGACGAACGCCACCCCGGCCTGTCGACGGTGTGGGCGGACGACGCGGGCGCGATGGCCTCGGTGGTGGACGAGCTGCACACGCTGGGCCACCGCCGGATCGTGCACATCGCCGGGCTGCCGGGCCTGGCCCACACCGAGCGCCGCATCCGCACCCTGCGCGCGGAGGCCGAGCGCCGGGGCCTGTCCGAGGTGGAGTCGGTGACCACCGACTACTCGGACGCGGAGGGCGCGGCCGTCACCCGCCGGGTCCTGCAGCGCCCCGCTCCCCCGACCGCCCTGATCTACGACAACGACGTGATGGCCGTCGCCGGGGTGGCCACCGCGACCGAACTGGGCTACTCCGTACCGGCCGACGTGTCGGTGGTGGCCTGGGAGGACTCGGCCCTGTGCCGCATGGTGAAGCCCTGGCTGTCCGCCCTGTCCCGCGACAGCGTGGAGTTCGGGCGTACGGCGGCCAGGGAGCTGACCGCGCTGGTGGACGGCGGACCCGCGCGGACGGTTCGGGTGCCGGTGCCTCGGGTGATCGTGCGGGACAGCACGGGGGCGGCGCGGGGGGCCTGATCCGGCGGCCAAGAGGAAGGGTGTCTCTCCCTTGCGGTACCCGCATCCCGGCGTATTCCCGACCCCCCGGTTCTCTGCTTAGCTGCCTCTCGACAGCCGCGGAGCACCGGGGGTTGCCACGCTGTCGCTCATCTACGGGGGTACGGCTGTGAAAGCCTCTCAGAGAATGTGATCTCACCCAGGCGTGATCCGGCGAGCAGCGCCGTCAGCACCGCGCGCCCCGCCTTTTCGTAGTCCCCACCGCTTCCCGCCGTGCGGCGTTGTGTGCCCGCACGGCGTCACGGACGCGCCCCCGCCCCGTCCGGGCCCGGTCGCGCTCCGCCCTGCCCTGCCCGCCCTGCAGCGGCCGGCAGGGGCACCGACACGCCCCGAGCACGAAGGAGGGTTCCTCATGCCTGTCAACGACCCGCTGGACCTCGACCACCTCAGGTCGGTACTCGACCAGGCGGGCAATCCGTGGCACATGACCACGACCAGCATGACGGCGCTCACCGAGGAGCAGCGTGTGGTGCGCCTCGGTGTCCCCGTCGAGTCCGGCGACCGCTCCGCGATCGAGAGCGCGAAGCAGAGCAACATCGCGGCCGCCGTGGCGGCGACCGCCGACTCGGTGGGCGCGCCCGCCGCGTTCGACCTGCGCAACATCGGCGGCGTGAACTACACGACGCCGGTCAAGAACCAGGGCTCGTGCGGTTCCTGCGTGGCGTTCGGCACCGTGGGCATGATGGAGCACGTCACGCGCTACAGCTACGGCGCGCCGTATCTCCCGGTCGACCTGTCCGAGGCGCAGGCGTTCTACTACTACGGCCGCCAGGCCGGCCGGAACTGCGGCAACGGCTGGTTCCCGGAGCCCCTCGCCGACCAGGCGCGCGACAACGGCATCACCATCGAGGAGTACTTCCCGTACACGGCGGGCGACCAGGACGCCTCGAAGCTGAACGCCGACTGGCCCAACCGGCTGGTGAAGATCCGCAGTTGGCAGTCGGTCACCAACAACCCGGCGGCGATGAAGGAGAACATCGCCAACTACGGTTCCATCACCGCCTGTTTCCTGGTCTACCAGGACTTCTTCAGCTACTCGAGCGGCGTCTACCGGCACCGCACCGGTGACCTCGCGGGCGGCCACTGCGTCACGCTCGTCGGCTACGACGACGCGCAGCAGTGCTGGATCGGCAAGAACAGCTGGGGTCCGGGCTGGGGCGATCAGGGTTTCTTCCGCATCGGTTACGGCGAGTGCGGCATCGAGACCTGGCACAACGTGGCGGCGCTCGGCACGTTCATCCACAACTGGCTGCCCGACCAGCGCATCCTCGCGCTGTGGAGCAACGAGGCCGACGCCAATGTGTGGGCGTACGGCGAGCTGCGCGGCTGGCTGAGCCTCAACGGTTCCGTCGGCGCGACCGACTCGGCGATGCTCGCCGAACTCGCCGCGTCCAAGGCGAACGGCGCCAAGGTCGGCCTGTACGAGGACAACGGCAGCGTCCAGCAGATCTATGCCTGGTGAGACCGCGGAACCAGGGAGAGGAGAGTACGACATGAGCCCGCAGAACAGCGGCCCCAAGCAGCCGAAGCAGCAGCCACCCACGACGCAGGCGGTCCGCTCCGCGGCCGAGCAGGACGAGGCCGGCCGGCCCGTACTGCTGCCGCCGGGTGTGGACGTCGGCCAGAACGGCAGCGCGCTTTCCGCGCCGGGCAAGCCGGCCAGCGATGTGATGGTCGCGCGGTTCGAGCAGTCGGCGTCCGGCGAGGCCCGGCCGACGATCACGCCCGAACTCCGCGGCGACCTGCAGGCGTTCGCGGCGGCGCAGGCCGCCACGGCGGTCACGGGAACTTGGACGCAGAACGCGATCGTCGACGCGATGTGGTCGATCAACCAGACCCGCAACGCCTTCCTGCACGTCAAGGGCGGCGCCTGGAAGAAGATCTTCAACGGCAGCGACTGGGCGTTCACCGCGCTGACGACGCTGGCCTCCCAGGCCCGCCAGACGGGCCGGCCGATCTCCTTCCGTGAGGAGGCGGACGGTCTGGTCCACGAGATCTATCTGCTGTAGCCCTTGTCACCCTGCTCGGCGAGGGGCCGCGTCCGATCGTGCCGGGCGCGGCCCCTCGCGCGTCACTCGACGGTGACGCGCAGCGCGTACCGGTCGGCCACGTCGTCGCCCCACGGCTGCCTGAGCACGAGCTCCAGCCGTCCCTCACCGGCCTTGGTCGGCCGCAGCCGCAGCACCCGGGTGCCTCCGGCGCCCGGCGCCAGGTCTTCCGGCGGCGCGTAGTCGCTGGCCGCCACCTCCAGCCCGCCCTCGAGACCCTCGACGTGCCACCGGTACCCGGTGGTGGCGTTCTCGGCCAGCCGCACCACAAGGTCGTCGCCGAGTCCCACGCGCACCTCGCCGTCCTGCGCCGACACGTGCACTTCACCCACGGGACCGCACCTCCTCGGCTCTGGTCCTATCGGTGTACCCCGCCTTCCGGGTCCTGGCCAGCCGCAGCGACGGCCGGATCGCCGGTCGCGGGCACGCAACAGGAACCCGCGTACGGTCGTTGTCGTACCGCGGAAGCCAGGGACTCGTCCGGTGCCGACATCGCGCGGTTCGCCCGCCTCCAACGGCGCTTCCTGGTCCGGGCGGTGCGCCGCCTCGCCGCCGAGGCAGGCATCCGCCAGTTCCTCGCCCATCGACGCGGGCCGCTCCCCCGCCGGGGCGGACGCGCCGTGCGGATTCGGCCGCAAGGCCTGAGGGAAAGCCCGCGGAACGGGCAGCCGCGGCGTCAGAGCCGGAACAGGGCCCAGACGACCTTTCCGCCCACGGTCCGCGGGTTCCACCCCCATGCGTCGCTCAGCACCGAGACGACCTGCAGTCCCCGTCCCGACTCCGCGAGCTCATCGGCCTGCACGGCGACGGGGATCAGGTCGCTCTCGTCGGTGACCGCGCACACGGCGCAGGACCAGCGGTCCCAGTACGCCAGCCACAGCGCCGGTTGCAACTCGTCCTCGCCGTCCGGTGGTTGGCCGTAGCGCAGGGCGTTGCTCACCAGTTCCGACACGGTCACCGCCACGTCCTCGACGCGCTCGTCCGCGGCCCGGTCGACGAGCGTGGTCCGCGTGAAGTCGCGGGCGATGTGGGCGGATTGGGCAATCGGCGGTACGACGAGCACCGAGCAGTGGGCGGGGCCGGGCCCGTCCTCGGAACTGGAGGCGAGGGGAAAGCTCAGCCCGGGTCCGGGGCGGCCGATGTGGTCCACGGCCTGGCACAGCCACTGCCAAGTCGCCTCGATTCGCAGGGGGTTGACCGGTTCTGCGACCTGCTCTGCGGACATCGCGACCCCTGGTACCCCTGCGGAGAGAACAACCGAGCGCTACACCTGTGCGAAGTATCGTGCTACGTCCGCCAGTCCGTACGCAAGTGCATCGGCAATTACCGCTGCAATTGCAGACGATCTTGCAAGCAGCGGGCGCCGGGCGCTATCGTCCCGCACACCACCCGTGGATGCAATTGAGGATGCAATTGCAGCGCCGACCACGAGTCACCGTCCACCTCAACGCGACTTCATCTCAAAGAGGATCAGATGCAGCACGTGAGCAACGGCATGCCTGCCACCGAGCTGGCAGGAGCGGTCTGGCGCAAGAGCCACCACAGCAACCCGGAGGGCAACTGCGTCGAGCTCGCCGCTCTCCCGGACGGCAGCGTCGCCGTCCGCAACTCCCGCCACCCCCAAGGTCCGGCGCTCGTCTACACCAGCGCCGAGATCTCCGCCTTCGTCCGCGGTGTGAAGGACGGCGACTTCGACGGCCTACTCCCCGCCGGCTGAGGTCGGGCACACCCGCGGACAACCGGAAGGCGCCGGTCGACGGCCGGCGCCTTCCGGCCCCTTCACGCACCGCAGCCGTACGACGCCTCGGTGCTACCCTCCTTGGTTGAGTCCCGAATACATGCAGACGCAGCCGGTGCGGCGGCCGAGGGGATGACCATGACGGCAGTTCAGCGAGAACCCATTCCCTCCGGTGTCGACGTCCTGAGCCTGCGCCGCGGCGGGCCGACCGTGCAGCGCATCATGCTCGGCACCCGCCTGCGCCGCCTGCGCGAATCCCTCGACATCAGCCGGGACACGGCCGCTTCGGCGATACGCGCCTCGGACGCCAAGCTCTGCCGCATGGAGCTGGGCCGCGTCGGCTTCAAACAGCGCGACATCACCGACCTGCTCACGCTGTACGGCGTCCAGGACCCTGCCGTACGCCAGGAGTTCCTGGACTCGGTGCGGCGGGCCAACGAACCCGGCTGGTGGCGGGCGTACGGAGACGCCTTCCCGAACTGGTTCGAGCAGCACCTGGGCCTGGAGGAGGCCGCCTCCCTCATCCGCACCTACGAAGTCCAGTTCGTCCCGGGCCTGTTGCAGACCCCCGCCTACGCCGAGGCCGTCATCCGGCTCGGCCACCCCATCACCTCCCCGGACGCCATCGCGCGCCGGGTCGAGCTGCGCATGACCCGGCAGGCGCTGCTCTCCAGGCCGGACGCGCCGAAGCTGTGGGTGGTGGTGGACGAGGCGGCGCTGCGCCGTCCGCTCGGCGGGGCCGAGGTGATGCGGGCCCAGCTGCAGCACCTCATCGAGGCGGCCGCGTGGCCGAACGTGACGCTCCAGGTGCTGCCCTTCCACGTCGGCGGTCACGCGGCGGCCGGCGGGCCGATCACCGTGCTGCGCTTCCCCGTTCCGGACCTGCCGGACGTCGTCTACCTCGAGCAGCTCTCCAGCGCCCTGTACCTGGACAAGCCCGAGGAGGTCGACCACTACCTCGCGGTCATGGACCGCCTCAGCCTGGTGGCCTCGCCGGCCGTGGACTCGGTGCCCTTCCTGGAACAGGTCCTCAAGGAGATCTGAGCCCGCCGCGCCGCGAGGTCGCCCCACCCGGCGGCTATCGTGCGCGGATGACAGCACCGACCACCACCACACTGAGCGACGCGGACTTCGCCGTACCCATCGAGGACCGCTATTTCGAGGACTATGTGCCGGGCGCGGTCTACGTCTACGGCAGCATCACCGTCACCGAGGAGGACATCCTCCGCTTCGCCCGGGAGTTCGATCCGCAGGGCATTCACATCGATCCGCAGGCCGCGCTGCGGGGCCCGTACCAGGGGCTGATCGCCAGCGGCTGGCACACCTGCGCCGTGATGATGCGGCTGTACGCCGACCACTACATCAGCAAGGTGGGCGGCCTGGCCTCCCCGGGCATCGACGAACTGCGCTGGGTACGGCCGGTCCGGCCCGGCGACAGCCTCTGCCTGCGCACGACCGTCCGGGAGAGCCGCCCCTCCCGCTCCAAGCCGGACCGCGGACTCGTGCACACCGGAATCGAGGTCCTCAACCAGCTCGGCGAGCCGGTCCTGACCATGACCGCGGTGAACTTTCTGCTGCGCCGGACAGCCGCGGGCGAGGCCGCCTCTGCCGGGTACTCGTAACCGGCAGAGAAGGGGGTCGGCAGATGCACGCTCTTGGCGACTGGCTCGCCGATCTGTCCGGACCCGTGGTCTACGTCGTGGTCACAGCCATGGTGTTCGCCGAGGACGCGCTGTTCTTCGGGTTCGTCCTGCCGGGCGAGACCGCTGTGATCATCGGCGGTGCACTGGCCCGGCAGGGCAGCGTCGACCTGGTCTGGCTGATGGTCGCCGTCGTCCTCGCGGCGATCGCCGGGGACAGCGTCGGGTACGAGATCGGCCGACGGCTCGGACCGCCGCTCCTCGACCGCCGCCCCCTGCGCCGGCGCGCCGAGCGCGTGGACAAGGCGCGCGACCTGATCCGCCGGCGCGGCCCGGCGGCGGTGTTCGTCGGCCGTTTCGTCGGCTTCTTCCGGTCCCTCGTCCCGGCGATGGCGGGCGCGTCGAAAATGCCGTACCGCCGCTTCCTGCTCTACAACGCCCTGGCCGGCCTGATCTGGGGCGTCGGCAACGCCCTCCTCGGCTATGCCGCGGGAGCCGCCTACGAGCGCGCCGTGAGCCTGGTCGGCCGGACCGTCGCTCTGGCGACGGCCGGGCTTGTGATCGTGTGCCTCGTCGTCTGGCGTATACGCCTTTACCGCCGGCACCACCGGGAGCACTCGTGACTGCATTCCGGTCGAGTTGCAGGGCCCCGAGTTGCATGGAAGCATAAAAAAGGTATCCGAATGTCCGGATCGGAGGATTCCGATGCGCCTCGGACCATTCACCGGCATTGTGGCCGTTGTGCTGATCGCGATCGCTTTCGGGGTGGGCGGATCGTCACCGGACATCGGGGATCCCGGCCCGCAGATCAAGCTCTATTACCACCAGCACGACGCCCGCCAGGGCACCGCCCTGTATCTGCTGATCCTGGCCGGAGCGGTCCTGGTGTTCTTCGCCGGAAGCCTGCGGCACCACCTCGCCGAGACCGACCGGCACGGCTGGCTGCCCCAAGTCGCCTTTGCCGGCGGGATCTTGTCGGCCGCCGGTTTCTGGGCCGCGGCGAGCATCGCGCTCGCCCTGGTCGACGCCAGCGACAAACGGCGGGTCGGCGGGCAGGCCTTTCAGGCCATGAATGCCATCAGCAATGATTTCTTCATTCCCTTTGTCGGCGGAATTGCCGTCATGCTGCTCGCCGCCGGTCTGAACACAGCCCGTAGCGGAACTCCTTTGCCGCGCTGGCTCGGGTGGGCCGGAATCGTCCTCGGGGTGCTGATGTTCATTCCGTTCGCCGGATTCTTCGCGTTCCTCGCGTCCGGGCTGTGGATCATCGCCGCCAGTGTGTTCCTCGCCCGCCGACCGAATGTCGCGACGCCTGCGCAATGACATCCGCCGGCGAAGGAACGGTCACCAGGCCGCCGACGCCCTGGTGACCGCCCCGTTCCAGGTCCTCCTCAGACTCGAGATCGGTACAGCCCGAACTCCGCGATCCGTACGGCGCCCCGGGATCCCGTCACCCGCAGCCGCCACCGCCGGGCCCGTACGGGCGTCGACAGCAGCAGAATGCGGCTCGCGCCGATCGTTCCGGCCCCGGTGACCTGCGTCCAGGCGCCGTCGCGATACGCCTCGACGACGAAGCTCTCGACCTGCTGACCGTGCCGGATGTCCTCGGCCAGCCGGATGCGGTCCGCCTCCCGTTCCGTGCCGAGGTCGACGGCGACCTGCCCCGGCGAGACGGTGGTGCGGGCTCCTCGCACCAGATCCTCGGGCAGCTCGCGGTCCACGCGTTCGCGGAACTCGCGCAGCCGTGCCACGTCCCGGTCCGCCAGCAGACCGTCGGTGTCCGGCGGGACGTTGAGCAGCAGGACCGAGTTGCGGCCGACCGAACCGAAGTAGATGTCGATCAAGTCGTCGACGCTCTTGGGGAGTTGGTCGGGGTGGTAGAACCAGCCGTCGTGGATCGACACGTCGCACTCGGCGGGCCACCACTGCAGGTAGTCGGTGTTCGGCTGCGCGGTGACGAGCGCGTTGCGGCTGCCCTCGTCGGGCGTGTCGTACGACAGCGCCCAGTCCGTGCGCCCGTACTGGTTCTCCTTGACCGGGATGACGCTCCACTCGTTCTCCCGCGCGGTGCCGGCCTCGTTGCCGACCCAGCGCAGGTCCGGGCCGGTCACGGCGATCGCCGCGTCCGGGGCCAATGACCTGACCAGCGAGTACCAGCTGTCCCAGTCGTAGTCCTCGACCTTGCCCGGCGGGATGCGGCCCTGCGCGCCGTCGAACCAGACCTCGTCGACCGGGCCGTACTCGGTGAGCACCTCGTAGAGCGTGTTGAGCATGTGGGCGCCGTAGTCGGTGGCGTCCAGCGTGTAGACGCGGTCCGGGGAGCGGGTGTCGCCGTCGACGAGGGTCGGGATGGTCCGGGTGGAGCGGGCGCTGCCGTTGGCGTACACGCCGTGCAGGTACTGGTTCTCGTCGGCGGGCGAGATGTAGACGCCGACCTTGAGGCCGTGGCGGCGCATGGAGTCGGCGAACGAGCGCAGCACGTCGCCGTGGCCGCTCCGCCAACTGCTGGATGCCACCGTGTGGTTGGTGTAGCGGGACGGGTAGAGCACGAAGCCGTCGTGGTGCTTCACCGTGAGGATGGCGAGCTTGAAGCCGCCGTCGCGCAGGGCGCGGGCCCACTGGTCGGTGTCCAGGCCGGCGGGCTGGAAGACGTTCGGGTCCTCGTCGCCGGTGCCCCACTCCAGGCCGGTGAAGGTGTTCACGCCGAAGTGCAGGAACGCGGTCCGCTCCAGGGCCTGCCAGGCGATCTGCCGTGCGGTGGGCCGGACTTGGGAGGCCTTGCGGACCAGCTCGTCGGGGGTGTCGTCGGGGCCGACGGGGATGCGGTAGCGGGAATCGGCGGGCCGTGGGGCCGCCGAGGCCGGCAGCGCGGGCAGGCCGGTGGCGGCCAGCGCGGCGGCCGAGGTGACGAACAGACGTCTCGAGAGGGCCATACGAGGTCCACTCCTCGGATCAGGGTGCGGTCAGGTGCCAGACGGCGGGGGTGCGTTGGTCCGGCGGGTACTGCACGGGCCGGCCGTCGTCCGTCACGGTCAGCGCCATCTGCGTGATCACGTTGACCAGGTGGAAGCCGTCGGCCGCGGGGGCCGGCTGCCAGCGCTGCAGGGTGTCGGCGGGGTCGCAGTTCTTCCAGGTCGCCTCGACGCCGGGCTGGAGCGGCACGTTGAGGGTGAGCTTGCCGCCGCTCACCTCCAGGCAGCCGTCCGCGGTGCGCACGGTCGCGTATCCGTCGGCGGTGCGGGTGATGTCGGCTTCGAAGGACGCGCCGGTGGTACGGAAGGTGTACGTGCCGTTTGCCACCGGAAGCCGCGTCAGGTCCCGCCACCCGGGCGCGTGCCCGACGGCCGTACCACGCGCCGTGAACTCGGCGTAGGTGGCGTCGGGATGGGGATCACCCCAGGTGGCCTGGGCGATGTGCCGTAGCGCGGGCCAGAGTTCGACGGCCACCTCGTTCTCGGTCTCGCCGCGGCCGTTGTCGGGCCAGAGGCTGATCTTCGCGCCGGTGACGCCCTTGCCGGAGGTCAGCTTCTCGCCCTCGAAGCTGCGCGGGTCCCAGCTCTGGTCGTAGAGGGACTCGGTGTCGCTGTGGAAGCCGCCGCGGACGAGGTAGAGCGAGTAGGCGGCGTTCATCAACGGGTAGCCCTGGGCAATGAGTTGGCTGGGTTTCGTGGTCACGTTCAGCCAGTGCTCGACCGTCGTGCCCGCGGCCACCGGGACGGTGTTGGCGCCGGTGAGGCCGTCGTTCCAGATACGCAGCTGCTTGCCCTTGCTCGCGGCGTAGGCCTGGACACGGTTGATGAAGTCGATGTAGGCGTCCTGCGGGGTGGCGTTCCGGCCGTACTTGTCCTGGGCGTAGCGCAGCATCTGCGGGTACTTGGAGTAGTCGGAGCCGAGCATGTACTCGTCGGCGCCCATGTGCCAGGACTTCGCGGTGAAGACCTGCGCGTACTCGTCCATCAGGCTGGTGTAGTAGTCGAAGGCGGCCTGCTGGGTGACGTCGAGGCGGGCGGGCTGCTTGTTGCCGTCGGAGTCGGTCAGTTGCAGGTCCGGGCGGCTCTCGATCCACGGGTCCATGTGCCCCGGGGAGTTGATCTCCGGGATGATCTCGACGTGGTACCTGTCGCCGAGGGCGACGAGCCGGCGGATCTCGTCCTTGGTGTAGTAGCCCCAGGTGTTGGCCTCGGGGTGGGCGTCGCTCTTCACCTTCAGCTCGACGAGCAGCTGGTTGAGCTTGTTGTACGCCATCTCGCGGACCAGGTTCTCCAGCCAGGGCAGCGTGATGTGGATGTAGCAGGCGCAGACGCCGACGCCGCGTTCCTTGTAGCGCGGCACGTCGACCGTCCGCCCGGCGGGGATCCGGTCGCCCTGCGCGAGGAGCTGGAGGACGGTGCGGGTGCCGTAGAAGGCGCCGGTCTCGGTGGCGCCGGTCACCGAAAGCCGTCGGCCGGCGTGGAGTTCGTAGCCCTCGGTGCCGAGTGAGGTCGTCGCGGGCTGTACGTCGATCACGATGTCGCCGGTGCGGGCGCCGCCGCGGACGACCGGGACGGTGCCGTGGCCGGCCGCGCGCAGGTCGTCGGCGAGGGTGTCCGCGACACGGCGCTCGGCCGGGCTGTCGGCCACCAGCCGTACGCCCTTGCCGTACTGGTAACTGCCGGTTTCCGCAGCCCAGTTGCTCAGCGCCGGCACGGTGACCGGCGCCTTCGGCCGGTCCTGCGCGACCGCCGAGGTCGGCGCCACCAGCAGCGTCAGGGCAGCCGCGGCGCCGAGCAGCCGCAGCAGTCTCTTTCTGAACTCACCCATGCCACTCCACCTTGAACACCCACACGTGCTGTCCCGCCTTCCGGGCTGCCTCGGGTACGTCGATCACCAGTGCTCCCTTGCTGACGGTCCAGGTCAGGGGCCGGTCGTGGCCGAGCATCGTCACCCTGTCGCCGGCGCGGACCGGCACAGGTGCCTCGACGGTGAGCTTGGCGCCCGGCCGGGTCAGGGAGTGGATGTAGAAGGCCTGGTCGGGGCGGACCGTGAAGCGCAGGTCGTCGCCCAGCTGCGCCATCCGCGACCAGTACGTCGTGTCGTAGATCGCCTCGCCGTTGACCTCGAGCCAGGCGCCCGTCTCGCGCAGCCGGGTCTGCATGATCTGGGGGATGGTGCCGTCGGCGCGCGGGCCGATGTCGAGCAGGAAGTTGCCGTTCTTGGAGACGATGTCGACGAGGCTGTGCACGACCTCCTCGGCGGTCATGTAGGCGTCGTCGGGTGTCGCGCTGTTGTAGCCGTAGCTGAACGGGTCGAGGCCGCGGCTGGACTCCCACTTGGCGACGACCGTGTTCTCGTACGTCGTGTACTCGGGCGTCGTGAAGTCGTGGAAGGCGATCCCCGAACGGTTGTTGACCGTCACGTCGACCGGACGGGCCCGGTTCTTGGCGTGGTTGAAGTACTCGGCGAGGACGTGGAGGCTGTCGTTGACGCCGCCGATGTCGCACCAGATGAGCTCCGGGTCGTAGCCGTGGATCAGCTCGAGCAGCTGCGGGGCCTGGTAGTCCTTCACGTAGTCCTTGCCCGCGGTGTATCCGGTGTACGGGACCGGCTCGAGGGTGTACGGATTGCGCGGGGCGTGGCCCATCCACGGGTTGTCGGGGTTGAACCACTCGGGCATCGAGAAGTAGAGGCCGCGGTGGAGTTCGGGGGCATAGCGCCGGGACGCCTCGAACAGCTCCTTGACCAGATCCCGCTTCGGGCCCAGCTTCACGGCGTTGCGGTCGGAGACCTTGGTGTCCCACAGGGCGAAGCCCTCGTGGTGCTTGGAGGTGAGCACGTGGTACTGGGCGCCGGCGTCCCGGAACAGCTCCACCCACGCGCGCGGGTCGAACTTCTGCGCGGTGAAGCGCGGGATGAAGTCGTCGTAGGCGAAGTCCTCGCCGTAGGTGTCCCGGTGGTAGGCGTGGGTGGGGTTGTTCGGGTCCTGCATCTGGTCCCAGTACCACTCGGCGTACTGCTTGCCGACCGGCGCCCAGGCGGGCACCGCGTAGACGCCCCAGTGGATGAAGATGCCGAACTTGGCGCCCTGGAACCAGTACGGGGCCTGGTGGCCGGAGAGGGAGGCCTCGGTGGGCTGGTAGTCGGCGGTGCCGAGTGTCAACCGGCCTTTTTGTACGGCGACTTGAGCGCCGCGTCCGGCGACCGCCACCGAGCCGTCCCGCTGCGTTCCGGGTGCGGTGCCCGTGCGGTTGCGGATGCCGACGCGGACGCGGGCCTGTTCGCCGGGATCGAGGCGGCGGATGCGGGCGGGTTCGACGGTGCGGGCGCCGGGGACGTCGACACGTACGGACACGTCGTCGGCGGCCAGGATCGCGACGGTGCCCGCGTTGACGACGGTGGCCTCGATGCTCTGGGCGCCGGTGGAGGGCAGCAGGGAGTGGGTGGAGCGGGCGTCCCGCAGGGCCAACGCCCGTCCCTGGGCGACGGGTTGGAGGGAGAGCGCGAAGATGTGCAGGGAGGCCTTGTTCGCCTCGGCCGGGTTGGTGACCGGCAGGGTGACGGCGACGGCCTCGCGCTGCGGGTCGGTCCACACCTCCGAGGTGCCGATGCCGACACCGTGCTCGTCCTTGCTGCCGTCCGGCTTGTAGCGGTAGGGCGCGGACAGGGAGCCGCCCGCCGAGTACCAGTCGGCGCCGCCGAGACCGGCGGTGCTCGTGGAGCCGTCGGCGTAGTGGACGGTGGCCTTGCCGGAGGCGTTGCCGTAGCTGCCGGCGGTGAGGAAGACGGCCGACAGATAGCGGCCCTTGGGCAGTTCGATGCGCTGGCCGAGCGCGACGACGTTGTTCTTGGCGCCCGCCGTCGCGGCCGGGAAGAGGAAGGGGATGCCGTCGACCTCGACGCGGCCCGCGGGGAGTTCCTCGCCCGGGAACGTGTAGCCGGAGCCGTCGAAGTCGCCGCCGCCGGCGGAGGCGGTGTCGATGCCGTCGTTGTCGTAGAGGCTGTCGAGCGGGACGGGCACCGGGGCGGGGACGGGCACCCACTGGGGGGATCCGGCAGGGGCGTCGACCGGTTCGGCGGCGTGCGCCTCGGTCGCGGCGGTGAGGGGCAGGGCGGCCGCGGCGGCGGCTCCGGCCGCGGCAGTCAGGACCTGACGTCTTGGACAGGGACTCATACTCATGAGCGGCTCCCGATTCATCCGATGTCTGATGATTGGGTGGCCCCTGATGCCTGTCAATGGGGCGTGATCTGGCGGGAGTTACCCCATTGATCGGATGACCTGCGGGCGAAGGTGCCGTGGCCGACCGACGCCCCGCGAAAAGTCCAAGAAGAGCCGCCCGAATGTCCAAGAGCGAGTGCTCTCGACGCGGAGGCCGCAGCGGGGCAGAGTGCTCTGCGTACTCATGAGTAGTTCCACGTACCGCACCCCGAGGAGCGCCCGTGACCAGCTGGGTCGGCCGGACCGCCGCCGAGATCGCCGCCGCCGTACGCGAGAAGCGGGCCACGCCCCGTGAAGTGGTGGCCGAGCACCTCGACCGGATCGAGCGGCTCGACGGGCGGATCGGGGCATTCCGGGTCGTGCGGGCGCAGGCGGCGCTCGCCGAGGCCGACGAGCTGGCCTCCCGCGACGATCTGGCCGAACTGCCGCTGGCCGGTGTGCCGGTGGCGGTCAAGGACAACCTCGCCGTGCGCGGCGAGTCCAACCGCGTCGGCTCGGCCGCGACGCCGGACACGCCCGCCACCGACGATCACATCACGGTGGCCCGGCTGCGGGCGGCGGGCGCGGTGGTCGTGGGCCTGACGAACGTGCCCGAGCTGTGCATCTTCGGCACCACCGAGGGCGTCCACGGCACCGCCCGCAACCCATGGGACCCGACCCGCACGGCGGGCGGCTCCTCGGGCGGCAGCGCGGCCGCGGTCGCCGCCGGCCTGGTGCCGATCGCGCTCGGCAACGACGGCATGGGCTCGCTGCGCATCCCGGCCGCCAACTGCGGCCTGGTCACCATCAAGCCGGGCCACGGGATCGTCCCGGCGGGCATCGGCGACGGCGACTGGTTCGGGATGTCGGAGAACGGGCCGCTCGCCACGACGGTCGAGGACGCGCGCCTGATGCTGGCGGTGCTGGCGGACACCGAGGCGGCGGCGCCCTCCGAGCCCGCCATGCGCAAGATCGCCGTCTCGCTGCGCAGCCCCCTGGCCGGCGTCACGATCACCAAGCCGTACACGACCGCGGCCCGCGACGCGGCCGGCGTCCTGATCAAGGCCGGTCACCAGGTCCGCCGCGCCGACCCGCCCTACCCGCTCTCCCTGAGCACGATGTCCCTCGCCCACTGGACCGCGGGCACGGCGGTGGACGCCCAGGGCCTGGATCCGCGCCTGCTCACCCGCCGCACCCGCGTGCACGCCACCATCGGCCGCCGCTTCCTCAGCAGCGTCCGCACCGGCGACAGCCGGGAGCGACTGCGCCGCCGCATGGAGCCGTTCTTCGCCGAGTACGACGTCCTGCTCACCCCCGCGCTCGCCCGCCGCTCCCCCAAGTCGGTGGCCTGGCACGAGCGCGGCTGGCTGGCCAACGTCCTCGCCAACACCAACTACTCGCCGCTGACCCCGCCGTGGAACCTGACCGGCTGGCCTGCCATGTCCCTCCCCTTCGGCACCCTGCCCTCCGGCGCCCCCTGCGCCGTCCAGCTGGTGGGCCGCCCGGGCTCGGAGGCGATGCTGCTGGAGGTGGCGCAGCAGCTGGAGAAGCTGCATCCGTGGCAGCGGACGGCGCCGCTGGACTAGGCGTTATTGTTCCCCCCGACCTTCAATCACGATCTTTCAACGGGGGATTGATCCGCGTGGGCACCATTGTGTTCAACCTGACGACCGCAGCACTGATGGTGCTGATGTTCAAGAGCGGCCTGGCGCTCATCGGCGAGGACACCCTGCGCCGACGCCCCGTCCCGTGGGCGGCCGTCGGCCTCACGGCGGTGGCGGTCGGCGGCGTGGTGCTCCAGCAGTGCTGGTCCGGGGCGATGGACGCGCTCGACAGCGACCCGCGGAAATCTGGCTGGTGGCGTGTGGTGACGTCGGTCTTCATGCAGAACGGCGGCTTCTTCGGCGCCGCGTGGAACATCGTCACCCTCGCGGCGATGGCCGCGCTGGCCCAGTGGTTCTGGCGCGGCCCCCTGATGGTGGCCCTCTTCGCCGCCGGCATCCTGCTGCCCGAGCGGATCGACGCGCTGTTCGGCGAGAGCTCCCGCAGCACCGACCCGCGCAACTTCGCCGGCAGCTCCGGTGCGACGTACTTCCTCGCCGCCACCCTCGCGGCGGCCCTCCTCCTGACCACCGCCGACACCAGGCAGCGCCTGCTCGCGCTGAGCGTGCCCGCGGCGGGCCTGGCGATGTGGCTGGCCCAGGACAACGGCCACGGCCTGGTCGCCGTCTACGGCTTCCTCCTCGGCGCGGCGGCCCTCCCCCTCGCCGACCGCCTGCGCCGGCGCACCGCACGGCCCGCGTCCGCGACGCAAGCGGAGGCGTAAGTCCCGGGTCGGTGGGCCCCGGCATAAATCGGGCTGAAGACCGGCCCCTGCCCGTGCTTGCATGGACCGCATGATGTCCACCGACCGTCTGCTCGCCTTCGCGGCGCTGTCCCTCCTGCTGATCGTGATACCCGGGCCGAGTGTGCTGTTCGTGATCGGGCGGGCGCTCGCGCAGGGGCGCCGGGCCGCGCTGACCACCGTCGTGGGCAACACCCTCGGCGCGTATCTGCTCGTCGTGGCGGTGGCGTTCGGCATCGGCTCCGTCGTGGAACGCTCGGTCCTCGTCTTCACGGTGCTAAAGCTGGCCGGCGCGGCCTACCTGGTGTACCTCGGCGTCAAGGCGTGGCGCGAACGCGGTTCGCTGCGTGCGGTGTTCGCGGGCGGCGAGGTGGCGGCGCACAGCGGTCTGCGCACGTTCTGGGAGGGGTTCGCCGTCGGCGTCACCAACCCCAAGACCATCGTCTTCTTCGCGGCCGTACTGCCGCAGTTCGTCGACCGCGGCGCGGGCCACGTCACGCTGCAGATGCTGCTGCTCGGCCTGGTCTTCAACGCCATCGCCGTGGCCTCCGACAGCCTTTGGGGCCTGGCTGCGGCAACCGCCCGGGACTGGTTCGCCCGCTCGCCACGACGGCTCTCGGCGGTCGGCGGGGCGGGCGGACTGACCATGATCGGTCTGGGTGTGACCGTGGCGGTGACGGGGCGCAAGGACGGGTGAGGTCCGGGCGGGCCGGAGAAGGCCTAGAGCGCCCGGTACATCACGTGCAGCCCCACCCGCCCGTACCGTGGGTGCTCGTACGCGTCCGGCACCGTGCCCAGGATCTCGAAGCCCAGGGACGTCCACAGCTGCACGGCCGGGTTCGTCTCGACAACCGCGTTGAAGACCATCGCGTCGTAGCCGTCGGACTTGGCGGCGGCCAGGATGTGTTCGGCGAGGGCGCGGCCGATGCCGCGGCCTGCCCGGTCGGGGTCGACCATGAAGGCGGCGTTGGCGATGTGGGCGGCGGGGCCGCCGTAGTTGGGGGTGACGTAGGCGGAGGCGACGACGGCGCCGGTCTCGTCCTCGGCGACGTAGACGCGCTTGGCCGGGTTCATCCACAGGGCCCGGGCCGCCTCCTCGGAGGTGTCCGGGTCCCAGGCGTAGGTCTCGCCGGCGGCGACGATGCGGTGCCAGAAAGGCCAGATCCGAGGCCAGTCCTCGGCCGCGGCTTCTCTGATCTGCATGGGCGTGAGTGTCGCACGCCCATGCAGTCGGCGATCGCGAAGGTCCTGCCGGGTTCAGTCCACGCTGGGCAGGATGTGGGGCTCGGCCAGGTCGTCCTCGTAGCCTGCCAGGCGGATGGGGGCCGCGTGGGCCCAGACTTCCAGGCTGCCGAGTTCGTCCGACCGTCGGCCGGGGCGCTCCGTGCGTTCCTTGGGGCGCTGTTCGCGATTCGTCTTCTCCGGTGTCACCGCGCACTCCTTATGTGTCGGGTCACCCTCGGGGCGGGCCGGTCCCTTGGCGTTCCGGCGCCTGACGCCCGCTCGGGTGTGAGTCGAAAGCAGTTAGGACGCGGTGGCGCCGGTAACTCGTGTGAGAACAGGCCGTTGTCGACCGGCCTGCCCCGGGACGGACGTGGGTGTGGGTTGGACCCGGTGGTACTGTCCGTCCACTCCAGATTAACCAAATGAGCGGGCATCCGCTCTATGGGGCTGAAAATTTGGGGTTACTGTCATAAGTCGTCCGGTTTCAGACCCCTCTCCTGTCACTCGTTCGGCCTACAGGCGTGCCGAAGGGGCAACACCCGTTCCATGCTGGGTGCGAGGGACATGTCCGGGAGGGGGATGTCATGGCGTCCGTCACCTTCGACAAGGCCACCCGGCGCTTCCCGTCGGCGGACCGGCCGGCCGTGGACTCGCTCGACCTCGAGATCGGGGACGGTGAGTTCATGGTCCTGCTCGGTCCTTCCGGGTGCGGAAAGTCGACCTGCCTGCGCATGCTCGCCGGACTCGAGGACGTCGACTCGGGTTCGATCCTCATCGGCGTCCGGGACGTCACCCATCTTCCGCCCAGGGACCGCGACATCGCGATGGTGTTCCAGGACTACGCCCTCTACCCGCATTTGTCGGCTGCCGACAACATCGGCTTCGCCCTCAAGATCGCCCGCATGTCCAGGGTGCGCGCCCGGCAGCGGGTCGAGTACGCCGCTTCCGTCCTCGACATCGAGCAGTTCCTCGGCCGCCGGCCCGGATCGCTGGCGGGCGGCGAGCAGCAGCGTGTCGCCACGGGGCGGGTGCTCGTGCGGGACCCGCGGGTCTATCTGATGGACGAGCCGCTGTCCAACCTCGACGCCCGGCTGCGGGCGCAGACCCGCATGCAGATCGTCCGGCTGCAGAACCATCTGGGCATCACCACGGTGTACGTCACCCACGACCAGGCCGAGGCGATGGCCGTGGGCGATCGCCTCGCCGTGCTCAGGGACGGTGTGCTGCAGCAGGTGGGCACGCCGAAGGAGCTCTACGCGCATCCGGTCAACACGTTCGTGGGCGGTTTCATCGGCTCGCCCGCGATGAATCTCTTCAGGCTTCCGCTGTCCGCGGCCGGGGCCCGGCTCGGCGCCCTCGACGTGCCGCTGCCCCGTGGCACGTTGCGCGCGGCCGGTGCCGGGGGCGCCGACGAGATCGTGCTCGGCGTCCGGCCCGAGCAGTTCGAGTTCCTCTCGCCCCAGGACCGGGAGACACCGGGGCTGGACCTCGTGGTGGAGACGGTCGAGGACACCGGCGCCGTCGTCTACCTCCACACGACCGCGTGGTCCGGCGAGGGGCTCGCCCACATCGTCGTCCGCCTACCGGGACGTCCCACCTACGGCCAGGGAGCCACGCTGCGGGTGGCCGTCCGCGCGGACGGCGTGCACTGCTTCTCGGCCGTGACGGGACGGCGGCTTCCCGAGGACGCGGACGCCTCGCCGTTGCGGTGAGGTCACGCAGAGCCGTGAACTGGCCGCGCAGTTCAAGTCCCGTTGGCCGAATCGCAAGGCGGCCATGATCTGCTGGCGGGACGGCAACGGCTTGTCCGGCGGAAGGACTGGCGCATGGAGCTGCGCAGTGTCGAAGAGCTGATGGATCTGCTGTACGCCTGCCGGGGCTCATGGGACGCCCCGGGCCTGCGAAGTCGCCGGGTCGATCTGCATCAACACGCGCTGCAGACCGCCGCACTGCTGCGGCGCCGCCGCCCCGCCGACAAGGAGCTCCAGGTCGCGGGCCTGGTCCACGCCATCGGCCCGCTGCTGCGGCCGGGCGACGAGAGTGCCCACCCGGACTGCGCGGCCGACGCGGTGCGGGGCCTGCTCGGCGAGCGGGTCGCCCGTCTCGTGCGCGAGCACCATCGCTGCGAGCTGCCCGCCGACGACGATCTGCTGCGCCTGCGGCAGGCGGACGAGGAGGGCCGCAGCGCCGGCTTCGACGCGGGGGTGCTGGAGGACTGGCGCACGGTGCTGGAGCTCGTCGCGGCACGGAACTCCCGTCTCGGGGCTGTCGACTGACGGTCCGTCATGAGACGGTACGGCGATGACGTCGTCGTACGCACTCGAGGGGTACGGGCTCCAGGGCAGGGCCGCCGTCGTCACCGGAGCGACGCGCGGGATCGGACGTGCCGTCGCCGGGCAGCTGGCCGCGGCGGGGGCGCTGGTGTGCGTGACCGCGCGGGATGCGGAGGAGGTGCGCAGCACGGCCGACGAGCTGGGCGGCATCGGTGTGAGCGGCAGTGTCGGGGATCCGGATCATCTGCGGGAGGTCACGGAGCTGGCCCTGCGGGCGTTCGGCCGGATCGACGTCGTGGTCAACAACGCGGCGACGAACCAGCCGTACGGGCCGCTCATGGATGCCGATCCCGATGCCTGGCGGGAGGCGTTCGCCGTGAACGTCGAGGCGCCGCTGCGGCTGGTGCAGTGGGCGTGGCGGGCCTGGATGCGGGAGCACGGCGGCTCGGTCGTCAATGTGTGCACGGAGGGCGCCGGGCATGTCGGGCCCCATGTGGGCGCGTACGGCACGAGCAAGGCGGCCCTGCTGCACCTGACGCAGCAGCTGGCCGGGGAGCTGGCGCCGAAGGTGCGGGTCAACTCGGTCTCCCCCGGGCTCGTGCGCACCGAGATGGCGCGGTTCGTGTGGGAGCCGGGCGAAGAACAGCTGGCCGCAGGGCTGCCGCTGGGGCGGATCGGTGAGCCGGAGGACGTCGCACGGGCCGTGGTGTGGCTGGCCTCGGACGCCGCGCAGTGGATCACCGGGGCGGATCTGCTGGTGGACGGGGGCACACGCGTCAGGACGGCGCACTCCGCGCGGGAGTACGCCGTCCACGACCGCCTTCGCTCATACGCACCACCTCGCTCTTGACGGTGGCCATGTGTTCCCGGGAGGGCTTTGCATCCCTCACGGGAAGAGCGCGATCCCCACAAGGATCAGCAGGATGATGCCGGCGACGAGGGCGACCGTGGCCCACGTGCCGCGGTGCTTGAGCGGGGCGTACCCGGTCCCGCCTCCGCGGGGCCGGTCCTCCGGGATTACGGCGTGTTCCGGGCGATCGCTCGCGTAGAACTCCTCGTCGGTCTCGTAGCGATTGCGCGGATCGTTGAACGCTCGCGGATCAATGCTGTGTGGACTGCCCATGGTCACTCCCTGGCGCGGTACTCACCAGGGCCCGAGTTCCCCACGGGCGCCGGGCCACACGTCACGGCCGGTGGTTCACCACTTGCCGGGCGCGTAGTCCTTGAGGAAGACGCCGTACAGGTCCTCGCCCTGTTCGCCGCGCACAATCGGATCGTAAACCCGTGCGGCCCCGTCGACCAGGTCGAGCGGTGCGTGGAAGCCCTCCTCGGCGAGGCGCAGCTTGTCGTAGTGCGGGCGCTCGTCGGTGATCCAGCCGGTGTCGACCGAGGTCATCAGGATGCCGTCGCTCTGGAACATCTCCTGGCCGCTGGTCCGGGTGACCATGTTCATCGCGGCCTTGGCGGCGTTGGTGTTCGGGTGGCCCGCGCCCTTGTAGCCGCGGCCGAAGACGCCCTCCATCGCGGAGACGTTCACGACGTACGCGCGTCCGCTCGTCGCCTTCCTGGCGGCGTCGGCCATGGCCGGGCGGAGCTTGCTGATCAGGATGAACGGGGCCGTGTAGTTGCACAGCTGGGTTTCGAGGAGCTCCACCGGGGAGATCTGCTCGATGGTCTGCACCCAGGTGTTGGTGTCGACGACGTCGGGGACCAGGCCGCCCGCGTCGATGGCGGTGCCGTCGAGATGCCGGGCGACGCTGGCGTTGCCCGCGACCAGCGCGAGGTCGGCGACCTGCTGGGCGTCGAGGCCGGAGATCCCGACGGGCAATGCGGCCAGGCCGTCGACCGCACCGGAGCCGAAGGCGCCGATGACGTGGTGTGCGGGCAGCTCCCCGGCGGGCAGCGGGGCGCTCTCGCCGTCGATGAGGGCGGCGTAGGCGGAGGGCAGCCGGCGCACGGTCTGGGTCGCGTTGTTGACGAGGATGTCGAGCGGGCCCGCATCGGCGACCTGGTCGGCGAGGGCCACGGCCTGTGCCGGGTCGCGCAGGTCGATGCCGACGACCTCCAGGCGGTGCATCCAGTCCGCCGAGTCGTCCATGGCCTTGAAGCGGCGGATGGCGTCCTTGGGGAAGCGCGTGGTGATCGTCGTGTGCGCACCGTCGCGCAGCAGCCTGAGCGCGATGTACATGCCGATCTTGGCGCGGCCGCCGGTGAGCAGGGCGCGCTTGCCGGTGAGGTCGGCGCGGGCGTCGCGCTTGCCGCGGTTCAGGCGGGCGCAGTCGGGACAGAGCTGGTGGTAGAAGTAGTCGACTTCCACGAACCGGGTCTTGCAGGTGTAGCAGGAGCGCGGGCGCTGGAGTATCCCCGCGATCTTGCCCTCCTCGGTGACCGACGACGGCAGGATGCCCTCCGTCTCGTCGTCGATGCGCTGGGCGGAGCCGGTCGCCGTGGCCTCCGTGACCGCCTTGTCATGGGCGGTCTTGGCGGCCCGGCGCTCCTGGCGGCGGCGCTGCTTGACCGTGCGGTAGATGCCGGCGGTGGCCCGGCGCACGGCGATCGCGTCGGGGTGGTCGACCTCCAGCTTGTCGAGTTCCTCCAGCACGCTGAGGCAGACGGCGAGCCGCTCCGGGTCGATGCCGGGCCCGTACACGACCTCGTCCATGGCCGCCGAGCCGTTGTCTGTCACCGTCATCGCCGCTGCCGTTCCCTGGTCTGCCGTCGCGGCGCTCCGGTCGCGCTCGCTTTCGAAGGGCGAATTTTACGGAGCGCCGGGCCGGTCCACCAAACCCGCCCGCGAACGAGCAAAAAGGATGCGGCTCAGGAACGGCAGGCGGTGATCAGCGTCTGCACCTCCTCGGTGAGGGCGGCGGCCAGCCGGTCCAGGTCGGGTACGGCCTCGGCGTCGGCGACGAGGCCGTAGTGGACGTGTCCGCGGTAGGTCGAGACGGCCACCGCCAGGGACTGGCCGCGGGCCAGCGGGGCGAACGGGAAGACCTGCGTGACCGGGTTGCCGCCGAGCTTCAGGCCGAGGCTGGGCAGCGGCACGCTGGTGACCAGGATGTCGAACCAGAGCCGGGCGGCCTGGCTGACCAGCGGTCCGCCGAGCCGATGGCCGAGCGCGGGGACATGGTCGGCGAGCAGGGCGACGGCGCCCGCGCCGCGGTTGGGGCCGGCGTCCTTGTTGCGGTCCATGGCGGAGCGGACCGTGTCGAGCCGGCCGAGCGGGTCGGGGTCGTCGACGGGGAGCCGTATCAGGTAGCCGGAGAGCCGGTTGCCCTGTGGGTGCGCGGTGCGCGGGCGGCGCTTGGAGACGGGAATCAGGGCGCGCGGCCGGACGTCGCTGCCGTCGCCGCGCTCGTCGAGCCAGCGGCGCAGGGCGCCCGCGACGAGGGCGATCAGGACGTCGTTGACGGTGCCGCCCTGGGCCTTGCGCACGCGGTGCACGTCGTCGAGGTCGAGGACGACTCCGGCGGTGCGGCGGGTGCCGGTGGCCTCCGCGGTGAACGCCGACGAGGAGCGCACCCCCAGGCTGGAGACGGCCAGCGAGGCGCCGATGTCGAGGGCGCGGCCCACGTCTGACACAGCACCCCTGACCAGCCCGGGCAGCTTGCGCACGTCGGGCAGCAGGCCGCGCCTGGGCTCCTCCGGGCGGGGCTTGCGCTCGGGCATGTCCATCGGGTCCAGGATGGCGGCGGCCAGCGTGAGCGCGCGCAGGCCGTCCGCCAGGGCGTGGTGGAACTTGAACAGCACGGCGAAGGAGACGCCGTCGTCCCCCGGCAGCACATGCGCCTCCCACGGCGGCCGGCCGCGCTCCAGCGACCGCTCCATGAGCCGGCCGGCCTCGGCGTGGAAGTCCGCGGTCGGGGCGTGCAGCCGCACATGGTGGAGGGGATCGAAGTCGGGGTCGGGCTCGCGGCTGGCGCTGCCGAAGGACAGCGGCTGCAGGGGGGACGGCTGCCATATGTCCCGGATGCGCATCCGCAGTCCGGGTACGGCCGCGGCCCGCGCAGCGAGCAGGTCGGCGGCGTGGGCGCCCGCGGTGGGCGAGTGCGCCGAGAAGATCCCCAGCGCGCCGAGGTGCATGGGGTGTTCGGCGGACTCGATGTTCCAGAACGCAAGGTCGAGAGGAGCGAGCAGGTCAGAAGTCAATGGCTTGCCTCGCGTCGACGAAGGGTGAGCCAGCAGTCAACCCCCCCTGGGCGATTACGGTCAAGTACGATCAAGCTACGCACAGTTAACAGCAGATTAAGTCCCGCCCCTCTGTGAGAGGCGGGACTCAAGAGACACCTGAGGTCACTTCAGTGCAGGTGGCGCCGCCTGTGGTGACGTACCCCACTCAGACGGGCGCGGGCCGACCGTGAAGTCGAGCGAGCGCAGGGAGCGCAGCGAACCGGTCGTCAGGTAGGTCCGGTCGTAGGCAGCCCCGTCCGTCCGGGCCGACTGGATGTACCGCTCGGCGGCGGAGGTGCCCCGCGCGGTGATCGTCAGGGCGCCGCGCGGGTAGTAGCGGCGGTCCAGCGTCACATCGACCCGGTCGAAGACGGGCGTGGACAGCCCCCACGTGTCGTAGCCCGGCTGCACCGGGAAGATCCCGATCGACGACAGCACGTTCCACGCGGACATCGTGCCGAGGTCGTCGTTGCCGGTCATGCCGGTCGGCGCGTCCGTGAAGAGGGTCAGCGCCGCGTGCACGACGTCGGTCGTCTTCCACGGCTCGCCGGTCGACAGGTAGGTGTACGGGGCGATGAGGTCGGGTTCGTTCTGCGGGTTGTACTTGTCGGCGTTGTAGTAGTCGTACGGGCCGTTGACCCACACCTCGCGGGCCGTCTTCGCCGGGTCGGCCAGCAGCTGGTCGTAGGCGAAGAACGAGTCGAGCCGGTCGTTGGCCGCCTGCTTGCCGCCGATGAGGCCGACCATGCCGGGCAGGTCCTGCGGCACCAGCCACTGGTACTGCCAGGACGTGCCCTCGTGGAAGCCCTCGCTCTGCGCCGGGTCGGCCGGGCCGGTGAAGGCGCCGGAGGCGTCGCGGGCGCGGAAGAAGCCGGTCGAGGGGTCGAAGATGTGCCGGTAGCTCTGGGCGCGGGCGGCATAGCGCGCCGCGTCGGCGTCGTGGCCGAGGCCGCGCGCCATCTGGGCGAGCATCGCGTCCGACAGGGCGTACTCCAGGGTCGCCGAGGCCCCGTGGTCGTAGTCCGAGTCGCCCGGCTTCACATGCGGGCGGCCCTTGATGTACGGCGCGAAGCCCTCGGCGATGTACTCCTTGTTCGCCTCCCGGCCCACCGCCGGCGAGTCGGCGGGCGGCACCCCGTCGGCGTTCTGCTTCAGCGCCCGGTACGCCCGCTCCTCGTATCCCTTGAGCAGCCCCTGCTGGTAGGCATTGGTCAGGAACGGGGTGACCGGGTCGCCGGTCATGATGTTCGTCTCGACCGTGCCGTAGCCCCACTTGGGCAGCCAGCCGCTCTCCTCGGAGATCTTGATCACCGAGATCGCCATGTCCCGGGCCTCGCGCGGCGCGAGCAGGGACAGGAGCTGGGACTGGGTGCGATAGGTGTCCCACAGGGACCAGTTCTGGTAGTAGGTGAAGCCGTCGGTCCGGTGGATCTTCTGGTCCCAGCCGGTGTAGCGGCCGTCGGCGTCGCTGCCGATGTTCGGGGCGAGGAACGACCGGTACAGGGACGAGTAGAAGGTCCGGCGCAGCATGTCGCTGCCGCCCTGGGCGCGGACGTCGTCCAAGCGGTCCTCCCACGCCTGCTGCGCCCTGTGGCGTACGGCGTCGAAGGAACGGCCGCCCTCCGCACGGAGGTTGACCGCCGCGCCGCGCGCGTCGACGTAGGACAGGGCGGTGGTCGCCTCGACCGTGCGGTCCTTGGTGGTGTCGAAGCGGACGTACGCGCCGCCGGCCCCGCTCTTCGAACCCGCGGTCACGGTCGAGCCGTCCCAGGTGCCGTACGCGGTGAACGGACGGTCGAAGCGGGTGATCGTGTACACGGTGTACGGCTTGGTGTCCTGGCAGAAGCCGCGGCCGGTGATGGCGGTGCGCACGGTGCGGCTGTCGAGGATCTCGACCTTGGTGGAGACCGTGGTGTGCAGGGACTGGGCCGCGTTGAGCAGGACGTTGGCCTTGTCGGTGGCCGGGAAGGTGTAGCGCTGTACGCCGGTGCGCGCGGTCGCCGTGAGCTCGGCCTCGATGCCGGTCCTCAGGCCGACCCGGTAGTAGCCGGGGCTCGCGGCCTCGTCGTCGTGGCCGAACTCGGCGGCGTACTTGGCGTAGTCCGTCTGTGTGACGTCACCGGTGGTCGGCAGCACGGGCAGATCGCCGCCGAGGCCGCAGCCGACGCCCGACAGATGGACCAGGGAGAAGCCGCGGATGTGGTTCTGGGAGTAGTCGTAGCCGGTGTTGTGGCCGGTGTCCGGCGACAGCTGCACCATGCCGAAGGGCACGGCGGCGCCGGGATAGGTGTTGCCTTCGTTCTCGGTTCCGATGAACGGGTTGACCAGATCGGTGAGTTGGGCGTCGCTCGGCTCGGTGGCCTGCGCGGCGGCGGGTGCGGCGAACAGCGCGGACGCTGCCAGCGCACCTGCCACGCACAGGCGCAGGCGCCGGGTCCATCTCATGTCGGGAGTCCTCCGAAAAGACGTGGGGTTCAGGTGGTCGGGCAGCCTGCGGGAGTCGCCTGCGAAGCATCTCGGATCAAGGCCTGCTGGGCGGTCTTCAGCCGCTGCGCGTCGGGCTTGAGGACCTTTCGGTCGTACGTCAGCAGGCCGTTGAGCTCGCCCTCGACGTCCGAGATCTGGGTGTAGACCGCGCCGTTGCCGCCCTTGCAGGCCAGGGCGTGCACCTCGGCGAGCTTGGCCAGGTAGTCGTCGGTGTAGGCCGTCGGGTCGACGTCGACGTACGACTGCTGCACGGACCAGGCGTGTCCCGGCACCGCGAGGCCGAGGCCGCCGTACTCGCCGCTGACCAGGGCGCGTTGGCCGTCGGGGTAGGGCGGCAGGGCGGGGCTGGGGTAGCCGTGCTCGTCCATGATGTCGCCGGTGCCGCCGTCGGCCCCGAGGTTGAGCCCGGACATGGAGTTGACCAGCCGGGTCGGGTCCCAGGACTTCGCCTGGTCGGCGATGCGGGCCTCGTCGTACTGGCCCCAGCCCTCGTTGAAGGTCACCCACATGACGACCGACGGGCTGCTGATGTGCTCGTCGATCATCTGCTTCATCTCGCGCTCGTACTCGGCGCGGGCGGCCGTGCTCGGGTTCACCCCGGCCGTCATCGCGGGCATGTCCTGCCACACCATGAGGCCCAGGCGGTCGGCCCAGTAGAACCAGCGGTCGGGCTCGACCTTGATGTGCTTGCGGACGGCGTTGAAGCCGAGCTGCTTGTGGACCTTCAGGTCGTAGGCGAGGGCCTCGTCGGTGGGTGCCGTGTACAGGCCGTCGGGCCAGAAGCCCTGGTCGAGGGTGGCCATCATGAAGACGGGTTTGCCGTTGAGGACGGTGCGCGGGACGCCGTTGATCTTCTCGACGGCGATCGAGCGCATCCCGAAGTAGCTGCCGACCCGGTCGGCGCCGACGGTGACCTTCAGGTCGTAGAGGAACGGGTCGTCGGGCGACCACAGGTGCGGGTTGTCGATGGTCAGGGTCAGCGAGCCGCCGGTGCGGCCGCGGGCCGTGGCGACCTTGCGCTGTCCGTCGTACGCCGTCGCGGTGATCGGTACGCCGTCGCGGACGCCCTGCGCCTCGATGGTGAGGGTGCTGTGCGCGACGTCCGGGGTGAGCTTCAGGGAGTCGACGTGATCGGCCGCCACCGGCTCCATCCACACCGTCTGCCAGATGCCCGAGGTCGGCGTGTACCAGATGCCGCTCGGGTCCAGGCGCTGCTTGCCGAGCGGCGGGTTCTCGCCGTCGGCCGCGTCGGTGGGGTCGTACACGCCGACGATGAGTTCCTGGGTGCGGCCGGGCTTGAGGGCGTCGGTGATGTCGGCGCTGAACTTGTCGTAGCCGCCCTGGTGTTGGGCCACCTTGGTGCCGTTGACGTACACCTCGGCCCGCCAGTCGACCGCGCCGAAGTTGAGCCGGAGGCGCTTGCCCGAGCCGATCTCCCAGTCGGCGGGGACGGTGAAGGTGCGGCGGTACCACATGCGGTCCTCGTGCCGTTCGAGCCCGGACAGCTGGGACTCGACCGGGTACGGGACGAGGATGCGCTCGGCGAGCGTCCTGCCGACGGGTGGCTGCTCGCCCGCCCGGGCTGCGGCGAACTGCCAGCGGCCGTTGAGGTTGCGCCAGTCGGCGCGGGTCAGCTGCGGGCGCGGGTACTCCGGGAGGGCGTTGTCCGGGCCCACCTGGTCGGCCCATTTCGTGCGCAGTTCGTATGTGGAGTGGTTGGGGCCGCTGCTCCAGAACGCTTTGACAACGTTGCCGTCCGCGGTGCCGAGGCCGCCGTTTCCGTCGTAGCGGACGTCGGCGGTGCCGCGTGCGCTGCCGGTCTTGTTGCCGACGACCGGTTCCTTCAGGGCGACGAGCAGCGCCCTCGGGTCGGCGGGATCCAGCTGGGCGGCCTCCAGTGGCCACTTGGCGCCGCCGATCACCGCTTCGAGGTGGTCGGTCAGGCCGGCCGGGGGTGCGGCGAGGCGCCGGCCGAAGTCGAGCTTGAGGGTGCGGCCGGTGCCGGTGACCGTGGCGGCGGTGGCGCCGTCGTAGGCCCAGCCGTCGGGGAGGCGGAAGGCCGACTGGGGGACGGCCTCCTTGCTGCCGCCGGGCTGGGTCCAGCGCAGGTGGAGGTTGGAGCCGCCGTAGTGCTCGAAGTACTCGACCTTGATGTCGTAGGCCTTGCCCGCGGTCAACTCGACGGGTTCACCGGTCTGTTCGCGGTCCCAGTCGTCCACCCAGTGGTCGATGACGATCTTGCCGTCGATCCACAGCCGGAAGCCGTTGTCGCCGGTGATCGAGAAGGTGTGGGGGCCGGTCCTCTCCGGGACGATCTTTCCGGTCCAGCGGACGCTGACGTCGTCCGACTGCCCGGTGGTGAAGGCGAGGCGCGGCTCCAGGTTGTCGAAGTCGAGGTTCGGGTCGAAGCCGGTGGCCTTGAGCTGGTCGAAGTCGAAGGCGCCGGGGGCGGACTGGGTGTAGTACTCGCCCTTCAGGCCGTGGATCTCCACGGGGTCCTCGGCGGCGGTCGCGGTCGGGGCGGCGGTGGCCAGCCCGGCCGCGCCGAGGGCCGCTGCGAGCAGTAGGGCGAGTCGGTCTCTGAGGCGTCTGATGTGCACGGAACCCCCATAACAACGTTGTCATGGACAGCAGTTGGCATGACAACACGGATTCCGAATTGCGTCCAGGGACATGACAAGTCCCACCGGATGCCGTTCGCCGGGCGGACGCGGAGGATGGGCAGGAGAGGCCACCTCGGCGGAGAGAAGGCGACGAAGATGCCGAAGGTTTCCAGGGACACGGCCACCCAGGGCGGCGACTACGGCATGGTCGTGGACCGCTCCGAGGAGTTCGACGACTACACGGTGGACTTCCTGACGTTCCGCGAGGACGTCGACCACCGGCCGCTGCTCAAGGGGCTGCCCGACGACCGGTGCCAGTGCCCGCACTGGGGCTATGTCTTCAAGGGCGAGCTGACTTTCCACTACGCGGATCACGACGAGACCTACCAGAGCGGGGACGCCTTCTACGCCCCGCCCGGCCATGTGCCCGTCCACACCGAGCCCGGCAGCGAGTATCTGCAGATCAGCCCCAAGGACGAGCTGCGCCGGACCAGCGAGGTGATCATGAAGAACTTCGAGTCGATGCGGCCGCCCGGCTGAGGCTCCGACACCTCCCGGCGCCTACGTGACCAGCTGCCCCTTCCCCAGCGCGATCACCCCGCCCTTGGAGACCGTGTACAGCTCCGCGTCCCGTTCCGGGTTGACGCCGATCGTCGCGCCGGGCGGCACCTCGACGTTCTTGTCCAGAACCGCGCCGCGCACCACCGCGCCGCGGCCGATGTGGACGTTGTCGTGCAGGATCGAGCCCTGGACCACCGCACCCGGGTCGATCCTGACGCCCGGCGACAGAATCGACCGCGTGACCTGGCCGCGGATCAGGCAGCCGGCGCTGATGATCGACTCACTGGCCATGCCGCCCGCGTTGAAGCGGGCCGGGGAGAGCTGGTTGGCGTGGGTGTAGATGGGCCACTGGCGGTTGTAGAGGTTGAAGGCGGGGCGCTCTGCGATCAGGTCCATGTGGGCGTCGTAGTACGCGTCCAGCGTGCCGACGTCGCGCCAGTAGCCGCGGTCGCGGTTGGTCTCGCCGGGCACGTGGTTGGCGCTGAAGTCGTACAGCTGGGCCTCGCCGCGGTCGGTGAGCTGGGGCAGGATCGAGCCGCCCATGTCGTGCACGGAGTTCTCGTCCTCGGCGTCCCGCTGCAGTGCCTCGATCAGGGCCTTGGTGGTGAAGATGTAGTTGCCCATCGAGGCGAAGACCGTCTCCGGGTCGTCCACGAGGCCCGGGGGATCGGCGGGCTTCTCCAGGAAGCGCTCCACGGTCAGGCCATCCGAACCGGGGGTGATCACGCCGAACTGCGAGGACTCCGCGCGCGGCACGCGGATGCCGGCCACCGTCACGCCCGCCCCGCTCTCGATGTGCTGAGTCAGCATCTGCCGGGGGTCCATGCGGTAGACGTGATCGGCGCCGAACACGACCACGTACTCGGGCCCCTCGTCGTGCACGAGGTTCAGGGACTGCAGCAGGGCGTCGGCGCTGCCCAGGTACCAGCGCGGGCCGAGCCGCTGCTGGGCCGGGACCGGGGTGACGTAGTTGCCGAGCAGGCTCGACATCCGCCAGGTCTGGGTGATGTGCCGGTCCAGCGAGTGCGACTTGTACTGCGTGAGCACGCAGATGCGCAGGATGTCGCCGTTGACGAGGTTGGACAGGACGAAGTCGACAAGGCGGTATGTGCCGCCGAAGGTGACCGCTGGTTTCGCGCGGTCCGTTGTCAGGGGCATCAGGCGCTTGCCTTCTCCGCCCGCCAGTACGATCCCGAGCACCGAAGGTCCGCCACGACGCATGGCCGCTCCCCTCACCGTGGTTGATCCATGCCTGCCCCTGAGCAGAGCGGTGTAAGCCTGTTCGAGGAACTCCCGACCGTTCTCTTCCTGTCTACTCCTGTTTGAGGATCTCCTCGTAAAGCCGGACCGTACGGCGGGCGACGGCATCCCAGCCGAACTCCCCCACCGCTCGCTCCCGCCCCGCCTCGCCCATCCGCCGCGCTGCCTCCGAGTCGCCGACGACCTGGTCCAGCGCCCGCGCGAGGCCTGCCTCGAAGTCGTCGTCCACGTCGACGAGCAGGCCCGTCTTGCCGTCGTCCACGACCTCGGGGATGCCGCCGACCCGGGAGGCCACGACGGGTGTGCCGCAGGCCATCGCCTCGAGGTTGACGATGCCGAGAGGTTCGTACACCGACGGGCAGACGAAGGCGGCAGCGTGTGTCAGGAGCTGGATCACTTCGGGACGCGGCAGCATCTGCGGGATCCAGTGCACGCCCTCGCGGACGCGGCTCAGCTCCTGGTAGAGATCGCGGAACTCTCTGTCGATCTCCGGAGTGTCGGGCGCCCCCGCGCACAGCACGACCTGCACGCCCGGGTCGATGTCCCGCACCGCGCGCAGCAGATGCGGCACGCCCTTCTGGCGGGTGATGCGGCCGACGAACAGGAGGTACGGGCGGCCGGTGTCGAGGCCGATGCGGGCGAGCACCTCGGTGCCGTGGTCGGGCCGGTACAGCGTGGTGTCGATGCCGTTGTGCACGACCTGGACCTTGGCCGGATCCAGTGTCGGGTAGCAGGTGAGGATGTCCTCGCGCATGGCCCCGGAGACGGCGATCACGGCATCGGCAGTCTCAATCGCGGTGCGCTCGGCCCAGCTGGAGAGGGCGTATCCGCCGCCGAGTTGCTCGGCCTTCCAAGGGCGCAGGGGCTCCAGCGAGTGCGCGGTCATCACGTGCGGTATGCCGTACAGCAGCTTGCCGAAGTGGCCGGCGAGGTTGGCGTACCAGGTGTGGGAGTGCACCAGCTCGCGGCCTTCGAGGCCGGCGGCCATCGCAAGATCCACGGAGAAGGTGCGCAGCGCGTCGTTGGCGGTGTCGAGGGCGGCCCAGGAGCGGTGGCGTACGACACCCACGCCGCGGCCCTCGCCCCAGCAGTGCACCTCGAGGTCGACCAGGGAGTTCAACTCCCTGGCGAGGAACTCCACATGGACGCCCGCGCCGCCGTACACATCCGGGGGGTACTCCCGGGTCAGCAGTCCCACTCGCACCCGCAACCCCCAGCTCTCGGCGACCGGTTCCCTCATGGTCACCCAGATGCGCCGTGCGCGGAAGAGCGCGGCGGTCGTGTGAAGCAACAGTCACCGCACACTCCCCCGCCGGGCACCCGGTAGTAGAGGCAGCAGCTGCGGCGCCGGAAGGCGGTGCCGGTGAGGGTGCCGGTGTCCGACAGGAGGGGGTGGGCGAGGAGTTCGGCGGTGAGGGTACGGGTGCGGGTGGCGGCCTCGGTACGGCCGTGCAGGCCCGCCCAGTGCTCCAGCTGGCGGGCGGCTCCCGCCAGCGCGGAGGCCGCGTTGCCCCACAGCAGGCCGGGCGCGATCCGGTGGTGCGCCCGCAGGGCCGTCGCCAGCGGGGCGAGGTGGCCGTGCAGGACTACGTCCGCGATGGTCGCGGGGTCCGCGGGCAGCGGGCGGATCTCGGACAGCCACAGGTCGTCGGGGGCGGAGGCGTCGGGGTCCCAGTGCAGCAGCCCGGGGTCGAGGTCGGGCACGCGGCCGTACACCGCGGCGCAGCCGAGCGTCACCGACCAGAGCCGGGCCGCCAGCCCCTGCTGGGCCACGGAGGCGGCGATCCGCAACTCGGGGGCACGGAGGGCGTTCGCCACCTTTTCAACCCGAAAAGTAATAGCATTTCCGTACACATTCGAAGTCCGGTTCTCGTACGCGTGGGCGAGCGTCGGCAGTGGCGTGTGCGGCGCTCCGCCTGTCCGTAGTACGAAAAAGCCGCCGAGCGGTCCGAGGGCGGCGAGATCCTGATCGAGGTCCACGAACAGCAGTAGTACCAAGGTCCCTAGGGGTTCCCACTGGGGGGTCTGCACCCGGAGTCGCCCACCCTGGGGAGGACGGCGCCCGATTCGTACTCCATCGGTAGTAGGACCCATTGCCTGCTCAGGGACGACGACGGGAACAGATCGACAAGGCATCGTGTTGGCTATGAAGGCCGACCGTTCGTCGCGCAGGGCGCACCGCCCCCGCCACACGCAGAGGAGCAGCACATGAGTGCCCTCGCGTTGTCCGTTCTCCTCTCGCTCGTCTCCGCCGTCGCCTACGCGGGCGGGGCGATCGTGCAGGAGTACGTGGCGGTGTCCTCCCCCGTTCAGGAGTACGCGCCGCTGCGCCGGCCGACCTGGTGGGCCGCGGTCGCCCTCAACGGCCTCGGCGGACTGCTGCACGTGGTGGCGCTCGCCTACGGCCCGCTGAGCCTGGTGCAGCCGCTGGGTGCGCTGACCATCGTGTTCGCGCTGCCGATGGCCGCGCTGTTCGTGGGCCGCAGGGCAGGCGCGACCGCCTGGCGGGGCGCGATCATGGCGACCGTGGGCCTGGCCGGTCTGCTGGCCCTGGTCGGCACCTCCGATGCGCAGTCGCTGGACACCGCCCAGCGGATCGCGGTGGCCGTGGTCTCCGGCGGCGTGGTCATGTCCCTGATGATCGCGGGCCGGGCCGCCCACCGGCATCCGGCGGTGCGCAGCATGCTGCTCGCGACCGCGTCCGGCATAGCCTTCGGCATGTCGTCCGTGTTCACCAAGACCGTCGCGGTCGACTGGACGGGCGGCGTCACCGCAACCGACCTTCCCTCCCTGGCCGTGATCGGTGTCTTCGCCACGGCCGGCATGCTGCTGTCCCAGGCCTCCTACCGGGGCGCCGGACTCGCGGCCCCGCTGGCCACGCTGACCGTCGTGAACCCGGTGGTGGCGGCCGCGGTCGGCATCACGATGTTCGGCGAGACCTTCCGATACGGCAGCACCGGCACCGCGCTCGCCCTGAGCTGCGGCGTGGTCGCAGCCGGCGGCCTGATCCTGCTGACGACGGAGCGCATCGCCCGCACCACCACCGAAGCCGCGCCGCAGCCGGCCGAGCCCCTCACCGAGCCGGTCCCCGCATCCATCGAGGAATCCGTCGAGGAACTGCTCGCCACGATTCCCGGGCAGCCGGTGGCCGCGCTCCGCGAGGAGGTCCTCGTGCCCGCCCAGGTCGGCCCCACCGTCATGGCCGTGGCCTACAGCGAGGGCGACGAGCTGCCCCCGGACCCGGCCCGCTACCGCTTCTACGGCCCCTTCTACGGCGGCTCGTACATCCCGTCGCCGGACGTCGACCGGCACCGGGAACGCGTCAAATCCTGACGCCACCGGCCCTGAGATAGGCCACAGGGTCGATGTCGGAACCGAAACCGGGCCCCGTCCGCACCTCGAAGTGCAGATGAGGGCCCGTTGCGTTGCCCGTCGAACCGGAGCGGCCGATGCGCTGCCCGCCGCCCACGCTCTGCCCGGCCCTCACGGAGATCGCCGAGAGGTGCGCGTACTGGCTGTAGCGGCCGTCGGCGTGCCGTATCACCACCTGGTAGCCGTAGTAGCCGCCCCAGCCGGCGGTGACGACCCGGCCCGCGGCGACCGCCTTCACGGTCGTGCCGGTGGCCACGGGAAAGTCGACCCCGGTGTGGTAGCCCTTCGACCAGGAGGAGCCGGCCACGTGGTACGGGGTGCCGATCGGGCCGCCCACCGGAGCAACGAGCGAGTGGCCGGTCGTGGCCTTCTTTTCGGTGGCCGAAGAGGCCTTCTCCGTGGCCGACTTGGACGCCTTGGCGGATGTGTCGCCCGTCCCGGACGTGTGCGTCGTGGGGGCCTTCGCGCGCAGGTTCAGCCGCTGCCCCGGCAGGATCAGGTCCGGGTCCGTGCCGATGGTCCTGCGGTTCCCGGCGTACAGGCGCTGCCAGCCGCCCGGCACATGCTCGGTCTCGGCGATCTGGGAGAGGGAGTCGCCGCGGACCACGGTGTACATCTCGGCCGTGCCGGCCCGGGACTGGGGCGTGGACTGGGGCCGTACGTCCTCGACGGAGGTCTTCGCGGAGGTCTTCCTGGTGGTGGCAGCCGGGTGGACGTCCGGGGTGCCGCCGCCCCGGGCCAGCCCGGCCTTCTGCGAGCACACCGGCCAGGCACGCGGCCCCTGGCCCTCCAGGACCTTCTCGGCCACGGCGATCTGCTGGTCCTTGGTGGCCAGATCCGCGCGCCGCGCGTACTTCCCGCCGCCGTAGGCCTCCCAGGTGGACTGGGTGAACTGAAGTCCGCCGTAGAAGCCGTTGCCGGTGTTGATGCTCCAGTTGTTGGTCGACTCGCAGGCGGCGACCTTGTTCCAGGTGGACACGTCGGCCGCGTGGGCGGTGCCGGTGCCGATCAGCGGGATCGCCATGCCGGCGCCGCCGACCGTGACGGTGAGTGAGGCGCGGTTGATCCTGTTCGGCTGATACCGGCGGTGCCGGCCGCGTACGGCCATGAAGATCCCCCTCGACATATGCCAGGAGGGCCAAAAGTAAGCGCCCCGAACAGGCCATGACAAGACGGCAATCGGCCGCCCTGCCCCTCAAACAACCAGTGCCTCACGCCAGTTGCCGAACGGCTGAGGCGGGTGGGGCCCGTCGTGCGTATCTGCCTGCGGAAGGTCGGGCACCCCGGACATGCGCTCGGCGTACCGGCAAGTCAGGATGGTCGGTGGGGCGATACTGGCGTGCACGACCGGCACCACCGATACCGGATCCTTTAGGAGCCAACCGAATGAGCAACTCAGCCCAGATCGGCGTCACGGGACTCGCGGTCATGGGCCGCAATCTCGCCCGTAACTTCGCACGCAACGGCTACACGGTCGCCTTGCACAACCGCACAGTGGCGCGTACGAACGCCCTGGTCGAGGAGTTCGGGCACGAGGGCGACTTCATCGCGGCCGAGACCGCCAAGGAGTTCGTGGCGGCGCTGGAGCGGCCGCGGCGCCTGGTCATCATGGTCAAGGCCGGCGACCCGACCGACGCGGTGATCCACGAGTTCGCCCCGCTCCTGGAGCCCGGCGACATGATCATCGACGGCGGCAACGCGCACTTCGCGGACACCCGCCGCCGGGAGCGCGAACTGCGCGAGCAGGGCATCCACTTCGTGGGCATGGGCGTCTCCGGCGGCGAGGAGGGCGCGCTGAACGGGCCGAGCATCATGCCGGGCGGCCCGAAGGAGTCGTACGACTCGCTCGGCCCGATGCTGGAGAAGATCTCCGCGAAGGCCAAGGACGGCGCGCCCTGCGTGACGCACGTGGGTCCGGACGGCGCCGGGCACTTCGTGAAGATGGTCCACAACGGCATCGAGTACGCCGACATGCAGCTGATCGGTGAGGCGTACCAGCTGCTGCGCGACGTGGCCGGATACTCCCCCGCGCAGATCGCCGAGATCTTCCGCACCTGGAACACGGGCCGCCTGGACTCCTACCTGATCGAGATCACCGCCGAGGTGCTGTCCCATGTGGACGCGGCGACCGGCAAGCCGTTCGTGGACGTGGTGGTGGACCAGGCGGAGCAGAAGGGCACCGGCCGCTGGACGGTCCAGATCGCCCTCGACCTGGGCGTTCCCGTCTCGGGCATCGCGGAGGCGGTCTTCGCCCGCTCGCTGTCCGGTCACGCGGCCCTGCGGGAGGCCTCGCGCGGGCTGGCCGGCC
This sequence comes from Streptomyces sp. NPDC001401, assembly GCF_042895385.1. Classification (NCBI taxonomy): domain Bacteria; kingdom Bacillati; phylum Actinomycetota; class Actinomycetes; order Kitasatosporales; family Streptomycetaceae; genus Streptomyces; species Streptomyces sp. NPDC001401. The sequence goes on along the minus strand of NZ_JBIAWI010000006.1, from coordinate 206,705 downwards.
CCAAGGCGTCCCCGCTGTCCGAATCCGAGGCGGCGGCGTTCGCGGACCGCGTGGAGCAGGCCCTCTACGCCTCGAAGATCGTGTCGTACACGCAGGGCTTCCACGAGATCGCGGCGGCCCGTGAGGAGTACGACTGGGACATCGACCTGGGCGCGGTCTCCGCGATCTGGCGCGGCGGCTGCATCATCCGGGCGGCCTTCCTGGACCGCATCCGCGCCGCGTACGACACGCGGGCCGATCTGCCGAGCCTGCTGTCCGACGAGACGTTCGCGCAGGAGATCGCGGACGCCCAGGACGACTGGCGCGAGGTCATCGTCGCCGCCACCCGCCAGGGCGTCCCGACCCCCGGCTTCGCCGCGGCCCTCGCCTACTACGACGCCCTGCGCGCGCAGCGGCTGCCGGCCGCGCTGACGCAGGGGCAGCGTGACTTCTTCGGTGCGCACACCTACCGGCGCACGGACCGGGACGGCTCGTTCCACACGCTGTGGGGCGGGGACCGGTCGGAGGTCGACGCATAGCGCTCCGCTGGAAGCGCGGTAATTGAAACCGCGGGCCGGTGGGGGCTGGTCGCGCAGTTCCCCGCGCCCCTTATAAGGGGCGCGGGATCGCACCGGACTTCGTCAGGCCGCTCAGCCGGCCGCCAGTTCTCCGAGGAGCTTCCACGTACGGCGCTGGTCCTCCTCGCCGCCCAGGTCCGTCGCGGTGAACACCACCTCTGTCGCCCCGGCCTCGCGGTAGCGGCGCACCTCGGTGGCGACGGTCTCCTCGTCGCCGATGACCGCCACGTCGGCGGCGCGAGTGGCGCCGGAGAGGCCGATGACGCGCTGGTAGGAAGGAAACTGCTCGTAGAACGCGAGCGTCTCGGTCGCCGTCTCCCGTACCGCCTCGACGTCGGCGGTGACCACGCCGGGCACGAACGCGACGATCCTGGGTGCCGGCCGGCCCGCCGCCTCGGCCGCCGCGGTGACGGCCGGGACGATGTGCTCGGCGAGGGCACGCGGACCCGCCAGGAGCGGAAGGATGCCGTCCGCGAGTTCGCCGGAGGCGCGCAGGGCCTGCGGCGCCATGGCGGCGACCAGCAGCGGCACCGGCGGCTCGGCGCCGGGCACCGACGCGGGCAGCGGTGTGGTGGCGGTCAGCAGTTCTCCGTGGAAGTCGGCGCTGCCCGTCTCCACGAGTTGGCGCAGGGCGGTGAGGAACTCGCGGAGCCGGGCGACGGGACGCTCGTACGGGATGCCGAAGCCGGTTTCCGTGAGGTGTTTGGTGCCGAGTGCGAGTCCGAGGTGGTAGCGGCCACCGGTGGCGGCCTGGGCGGTCTGGGCCTGACTGGCGACGAGCAGCGGATGCCGGCCGAAGACGGGGATCGCAGCGGTACCGACGTGCAGTCCGGGCACCTCGCGGCCGACGATCGCGGCGAGCGAGGGCGAGTCGTACGCGAAGGTCTGCCCGAACCACACGGAGCGCACTCCGGCCTCGTGGGCCTCCCGTGCGAGCTGCACCGTGGGATCGATCCGGTTCTGGAGAGCGAGCGCTACGCCAAGGGTCATACACGCGACAACCGGCCTGCGAGGGGCCCGAATTCCCTTCCGTGCAAGGCGAGTTGGCGGTGTTCAGGTCAGCGGTGGCCCGGGCTCCGGATTCGGCACCGGTTCCGGGCCCGGCGGGATCGGTGACGGGGAGGGCTCCGGGGGTGGTGTCGGAGTCGGTGGTGAGGGCGGAGGTGGCGGCGGGGTGGGTTCCGGGCCGGGGGGCGGTTGGGGCGTGGGGACCGGAGAAGGGTACGGGTCGGGGGGCTGGGGGTCCGGGCCCGGCGCGGGTCCGGGGGGTACGGGGCTGGGGTACGGCTCGGTCATGATGTCCTCCGGCCAGTCGGTCGACGTGGGCTCTGGACTTCTCCCCCGCGTACCCGACGGCCGCCTCCCCACTCACCCGCCCGTAGGACGGCAGAGGCCCAGGTGGGCCTGTGCGGCGTTGACCGCCGCGGCGCCCGCGGCAAGGCCGGGGCGGGGGCTGGACAGCACTGGGACAGCGGTCCTCGTCAGGTGCTGGGCCGGGGCCATGGAGCCCTGGGCGAGGATGATCGCGTCGGCGTCGGTGACCGCGTCGACGGCGGCCGCCACCAGACGGGCGCAGCCCTCGGTGTCTCCCGCCTCGAAGCAGGTCCAGGCCCCCTCGACGAGACCGGTCCGCACCTGGACGGGGCGGCCGGCGCGACGGGCCTCCTCCTCGATCAGGGACACCGTCGGCCCGAACGTGCTCTCCACGGTGGCCAGGACGACGATCCGTGAACCGGCGGCCACCGCGGCGGCCGCCATCGGACGGTCGGACCGCAGCACCGGCACGCCCGCCCCGGCGCCGGCCGCCTCCGCGACCCCGCCGATGGTCGAGCAGGTGCACAGGACGGCTCGCGCACCTTCGGCGACGGCCCTGTCCAGCGCGGCCCGCACCCCGTCCGCCACCGCCTCGGGCCCCTCGCGGCGGGCCCGGGCCAACAGCTCCTCGTCGACGAAGTGCCGCAGTTCCAGGCCCTGGTGGTCCTCGTCGCGCAGGGTGTCGAAGACCGGGACGTGCAGGGGCGAGGTGTGCAGGAGGGCGAGCATACGGGCAGGGGCCTTTCTGCCAAGGCGCGGAAACGAGGACGCGAAGGATTACGAGGACTACGAGGTCTCAGAACCGGCCTGGGTGCGCCACGAGCCACTCCTTGGCCGCCCGCAGCAGTTCCGGGTCGGCCGCCGGGGCCTCGTCGGGGTGGCGTACGGCCCACTTGGTGACGTACGGGCACAGCGGGGCGACGACGACTGCCTCGCGCTCGGCGATGGCGTACAGCTCACGGGCCAGCGAGCCCGCGATGCCCTTCCCCTCGTGGGCCGGTTCCACGATCGTGTGGACCGGGACCAGGGCGCGCTCGGGGGATTCGAGGACGAAGTACTCGATGTGGCCGACGACTTCGCCGTCCGTACCGTCACCGATCGCTTCCAGGCGGCCCGCCGCCCGGTCGTCGCGGATCTCGATCTCGCTCATGGACACGCTCCTGGTCCGAAGGTCGGGGAGGACGGTGATCAGGCCGATACGGCCTGCGGGCTGCGTTCCTGGTCCGAGCCCGGTACCGGCTCGGACGGGTCGGCGCCCAGGGCCACGATGCGGTTGTCGCGGTCCACGTGCACGACGCGGGGTTCGAGCGCCCGCGCCTCGGCGTCGGTCACCTGAGCGTAGCTGATGATGATCACCAGGTCGCCGGGGTGGACGAGATGGGCGGCGGCCCCGTTGATCCCGATCACGCCCGAGCCGCGCTCGCCCTCGATGACATACGTCTCCAGGCGGGCACCGTTGGTGATGTCGACGATGTGCACCAGCTCGCCGGGCAACAGGTCGGCGGCGTCGAGGAGATCGGCGTCGATGGTCACCGATCCCACGTAGTGCAGGTCGGCCTGGGTGACGGTGGCGCGGTGGATCTTCGATTTGAACATGGTTCGAAGCACGGATAACTCCTGATTTGTCTGCTCCCTGCCTGCGTATTTGCAGGTCAAGGGCTTTTGATCCAGGGCGTTGGCGGGGATCCGACTCCCCCGGCCGCCCTTCACGAGCGGCCGGGATCAGCGTACGCAATGACCGTCGGGGACCTTCGTGACGATCGCCACAGCAGGGCTCAACCAGCCGACCATGAGGTCGAACAAGTTCCGTCCTCTGATCCGGCAGCGCGCAACACAGCCGCGCATCGCCGGTCACTGACCTTCAAAGCGTGGTGTCGTAGGGGCTGACGTCTCGTGACGGCATCGGGTCTTCCCCGAAGCCGAGTATGGCGGTGGACTCAGCGCCAGTCGTCGATCACGTAGGCATCTGGGTGGCTGTAGCCAGGTTCGTTGGGCTTGTGCATGGTCACGCCTTGCAGCCAGGTACGGAAACCGCGGTCGACCATGCGCCGGTAGGCATCCTGGCGGGCCAGGCTCATTCCGGCGTCCAGTTGCCCCAGTCCCTTCTCGGTGGCCAGCTGCTCGCACGCATTCAGCAGTCGTTCGAACCGGTCCGCGGCGTCCGGGCCAGGGCGTACGGCGCCGAATTTGACGAAGCACACGTCCTCACCGGCCTCCGACCCCGCTCCGCAGTGGCAGACAGCCAGCCCGTCGAGGTCGGAGTCGGCGCCCTCGAGGAGGATGGTGTCACCGAGCCCCTGCGCCTGTGTGGCCATGATCTCGCGCTCCAAGCTCAGGCCCTCGTACACGGCCCCCGTCAGTGCGCGACTGAGGCTCAGTGCGTCGGGCCGCTCAGCGGCGGTCAGCTCGCCGTACAGCACTCGGCCGGGGACTGCGGCACTGACGGCGACCTGTTTCTTCATGATGGCTGTAAGGAATCGGGGCCAGAAACCGTACCGGCGGTAGAGCTCGAGGTGCTTGGGACTGTGCGAGAAGGTGAACAGGCCGAGGTGGCGGTTCTCCCAGGTGTCGAAGCAGGCCATGACCGGTTCCATGAGGCGCCTGCCGATGCCCTGGTCCCACAGATCCGGACGTACGGTCAGCGGGCCGAAGAACCCGACGCTGCCCCAGTTGGCGGCGAAGTTCGATCCGACGACCTCGCCCTCGACGGTCGCCGCGAAGGCCGCGTGCGGATCTGCCGCCCAGCGGGTGCGGACATAGTCGGCGGTCCCGAAGAACGTCTCCGGCTCAGGGACCCCGAGGAAGGTCCCGAAGGCGACCCTGAAGATCTCGTCGGCCCGATCCAGGTCCGGCTCAACCAGCGGGCGGACCGACACCGAGGCGGCGACACTCGTTCGCTTCGCTGCGGGCATGATCGCTCTCCTTTCCGCCCCCAGTTCCATCGCACCACGGACGTGCGCCGCGGGCGAAGCGACAGGTCCGGCGGTACCTCAAGGATCGAGCGGCCGCGTTCCCCGACGACCGGGCATCCGTCTTCCTGCCGATCGACGACCCGCTGGGCCCCGGTCCGCCGGGGGTCTCCGAGGAGCCGGAGGAGCGCCGACTGTGCCTGCTCTACCGCCTCGCCCCGCCATGGTTGTCACCGCCGTCGACAAGTTCGCCCAGCGAAGTATTGGAGCCCGCCACGGCTACTTGACCTTGAATGCGTGATGTCGTCATGGGGGCTGGCGTCGGAGGCCGGTGCCGGTGAGGCAGCCGTCGAGGACGTCATGGCGGTACTGGAGCTGGCGGAGGCCGCGTCGGACGGCAGTGATCAAGTCATCGGGGTCGGCGAAGGCACGATTGGCCACGGTGGTGCGTCGCAGGACGGACCAGATGCCCTCGACCGGGTTGAGGTCGGGTGCGCACGAACGTCAGGGCGTTCCAGTCCTCGCCGACCGCGCCTACATGGGAGCCGGCCCCTGGGTGACGACGTCCCTCAGACGCCCGCCGGGCCGTAGTCTCACGCCCACCCGGCAGACCGTCAACCGCGCGCTGTCCGCGGCGCGAGCGCCAGTCCAGCGCGGTGTCGCGCGACCGAAGTCGTGGCAGATCTTCCGCAGGGCACGATGCAGCCCGAGGGACGTCGGCGCAAGGACATTGCCGAGCTGCTCGGAGTCTCGCTGCCGACCGTGGACCGCTGGAAAACCCGTTACGCCCAGCGCGGGCCGGCCGGACTGGAAGGCAACCGTCCCGGAGGGGCGAGGAAGCAAGTGCCGGCGAGGGTTCGGGCCCGGGTGATTGCGCTGACGCGTATGACGCCGCCGTCGGGTACGTCACCGTGTCCTGGCATTACATCGCGCGGGTCTGGCGCGAGGAGAATCTGAAGCCGTGCCGCAGCGGCACCTTCAAGATTTCCAAGGACCCCGCGTTCGCGGACAAGGTCGCCGATGTCGTCGGTCTCTATCTCGCCCCGCCGGGCGGGGCGGTCGTGCTCTCGATCGACCGAGAAACGCACCCACGACTACGTCCGGCACGGCACCACCAACCTGTTCGCCGCGCTCAACGTCGGCACCGGCGAAGTGATCGGCGAGTGCAAGCCGAGCCGCAACTGCAAGAAATTCACGTCGTCCTGGACAACCGCTCCACGCCTACCACGCCGGAGGTGAAGACATGGCTGGCAGGCAACCCGCAGGTCCGCTTCCACTTCACCCCCGTCGGGTCTTCCTGGTCAATCAGGCCGAGACCTGGTTTGGAATCCTGACCCGTCAGTCGATCCGCCGTTGGCACCTTCGCCGGCGTCAGCGTCCTGATCAAGCAGATCCGCGACTGCATCGACACCTGGAACTCCGATGCCAAACCGTTCACATGGGACGCAACCACCGAGGAGATCCTGGCGAAAGTCCGTCTCGTCCAGACCAACATCAAGAAGCTCGTCGCAAACAACTCGAAGTGATACCAACGGGATCACGAGACACTAGCGCGCTGACCCACACCCGGGACCAAGCACCGAAGTTACGGACTGTCGGTGACATGGCGGTTGCCCTCGACAGGAGCACGCCCGGAGTCCATCTTTTCGATGCTCGTCGAAGAGATGGACCGCGCTCTTCTGACGTCGCAGGCTGGTGCCAGCTCGGGGGATGAGAGGACCACGCTTGCCTAGCGGTCACACGTGGACGGTCCCTGACCTGTTCGCCCGCCAGGCACCCCAGCACGACGCGAAATTCAACAAGGGTGGCCGACTGACGAAAGTCGGCCGCGGACGGAGGAACACCTCTATGCGCAGGATTATGCGGGGCGCTGCCGCGCTCGCCATCGCCACGGCCGCCGTGACAGCTATCGCCACCGGCTCGGCACACGCGAGCGACAAGCCCGCATACGGCTGTCCGGGCGGGGCAGTCTGCATCTACCCCCAGGGCGCGGACATCCACAACAGCACACCGACCAACATCTTCTACAGCTACGGCGCCCACAATCTGAGCAACCAGTTCGGCTACCACTATGTGTTCAACAACCAGTACGGCAGCGCCAAAGCCACCGCCGAGCTGTGCAACGGCTACAACGGCGCCGACTGCGTGACCACCATCGGGCTGAACGAGTTCGGCAACTTCTACCTCACGCCCATCAACTCGATCGTCCTGAACCGACCGTAGCCGCCCACCGGCAAGTGTGCCCGGCTGCGCCTCCCGGCCCTCAGCGTTGTTGTCCGAAGAAACATCGACCGAGGAGTCACCATGCGTCCGCGCAAGGGAGCAGTTGCCGCCGTGTTCGCGACCACCGCAGCTCATCTCCCTCGCCCGTCAGGCCATGGCCGCCCACATGCCCTGGGAGACCAGCAAGACCCCCGCAGCCACCACCCACGAGACTGCCTCCATCGCGCCCCATGGTGGCGAAACCATCACCGTGCTGTGCATGGGCGGCTGCCATCAGTAGCAGCCCGTCACCAAGCGTGACCAAGGGCGCGGTCCGGCCCGCCGAGGGGGAAGCGGCATGGAGGTCCGCCCATGCCGCGCCCCTGAGCGGCCCGGCAGAGCAGTGCGTTAAACGATCTCTCCGTCATCGGGGCACGAGAAAATGAGAAATGAGGAACTGTGGGCAACCATCTCCTTCGCCGTGCCGTCGTTGCTCTTCTCGCCGCAAGCAGCCTGGTAGCAACCGCCACCGGCCTCGCCTCGGCCGCCCAGCCCTTGGCGAGCGCGGGCAGCCGCACAATCCACGCATCCGAGACGGTGCGCACCCCCTCCTCCCCAGAGTCCTTCGCGGCGCAGGCCAAGGACCTCGGCCTCGACGCGGACCAGGCGAGGGCTCTCCAGAACCGGGTCGCCGCCTTTATCGCGAAGCAAGGCGGCGAACAGCTCGGTGCCAACAAAATCCGGCTCGTAGCCGGAGCGACGCTCGTTCTGGCGCTGCCGAACCAGAAGTCTGCCGGGGCGGGCGAGCAAGCGCCCAGCGCGCCTCGCTCTGCGCTGTACGCCTGCCGGTACGGGCACTTCTGCGCCTACAGCGGCACGGAATACACGGGCGACGTCATCGACATGTACAAGTGCGCCGAATACAGCATCCCGTGGTCCGGGACCGGCTCGTGGATCAACAATCAGACCAAAGGCACCTTCGCGCAGTTCCGCGACTCCGCTCACCTGAACCGCTGGCACGACGCCGGAGCGTACAGCTCCGACAACTTCGCCGACTGGTCATGGGTCTGGTACGTACAGAACTGCTGAACGCCCGTCCGACATCCCGGCGTTGCCAGCAAGCCTTCCCAAACTTAACGGTGGAGCAATGCTCATGACCTGTGGATCGGCCTCGGGTTAGACGCGAAAAGCGTACCTTCCGAGCAGCTACCCGACCTGGCCGTGCGACGCCACCGGCCGCTGGAGCGAAGGGCAGCCGCTCGTCCTGGTGTCCCAAGAGATCGGCGCGGCAGACCTGCTGGAACCCGGTCGCACAGTGACCGGCGCCATCTCCGTATCCCGTCCCGTACGCTCGCGGGCCTGACTGCGCGGCCGGTGATGGAACTCCCTGAGCAAGGAAATCGGCGGGCATCGCCCGCCACTTGCCCCCGTTGTCCACGAGATACCGGGGGTTGAGTCTGCGCCGGCCGGACGGGCACGACGTCGCGCCCTCGATCATCCGCCTCCGGCGCCTCAAGCGTTCGCTGGACTCGACGTCCCTGCGGCGACGCGCACTCCGATCCCCTACCGGCGCAACCTTTTTCGCAGGTCCGGCCGGTCGTAAGCCTTGTTGGCGCGAAGGCGCTGGGCCTTGAAGTACCGGCCGGCGACGATGGGGGTCGTGACCGCGGATGATTGCCGTGCACACGCCCCGAGTGCCGGTACGGCAGGCTGTACTGCCGTCGGCCTGACGACGCTCACCGGGGGGACCCGGCCATTCGTATCGGCGATGCGCCTCAGGCGTCACCACGGTGCGGTGAACCCGCCGCGTGGACCGCCGCCTCGGTCAGGGTGGTCGCGGTCCGCACGGCGCTGGCCACGGCCTCGTCGGGGGCGAGGCCGCACAGGTCGGTGAGGGAGAACAGGGCCTCCGCGCTGACCACCACCGCCAGGTCCCGCTTGAGCTGGGCGAACGCCTCCGGGTTGGTCGCCCCCAGCGTGTCCACCAGGGGCACGAGCGCATGGTCGATGAGGCCGAAGCGAATGCCGGGTCGTGTGGCCACCGTTTCGGGCCGGGTGATGGTGGCGGCGATCATCGCGCGCACCGCGCCCTGGCGGGCGAGTATGCCGCGGAGCAGGAACTCGCAGGCGAAGGCGACGCGTTCGACGGGATCGCTGGAGTCCGCGACAGGGCGGAGCGCGTCGGCGGGAGCGGGCCAGGCGCCGGCGAGGGCCTCACTGATCAGCGACGGAAGGTCGGGGAAGTACCGGTAGGCGGTGGCCTCGGACACCAGAGCCGCGCGGGCGATCGCGGGCATGGTCACCTCGGCGCCCGTACCGATGAGTTCGCGGGCGGCCGCCACGATCGCCGTCCGCGTGCGTTGCTTCTGGTTGCTGCGGCCCGTGTCCACCTGTGCGGTCATCGTCGAGCTCCTCCTGTCGGTTCACTCACATCCTAGCAGTCGACCCTCTTCGTGAGAGTTCTCTTGCATTACGAGACTCGACTTCTCTACTCTCATGAGAGTCAGCTCTCACGAAGCGTGAAGGAGGAGCAATGAGCACGGTTTCGGTGGTCGGCCCGGACGACGGCGAGACGATCCGGCTGGGCCCCACACAGATGCGCATCCTCGAGGACGGCAGCACCACCGGACACCGCATCGGGATCGGCGAGATCACACTGGCCCCGCACACCGAAGGCCCGCCGCAGCACCGTCACGCCCAGCACGACGAGGGCTTCTACGTCGTCTCCGGCACCGTGCACTTCACCATCGGGGACACCACGCACGTCGCCCCGGCCGGCACGCTCGCGATGATCCCGCCCGGCGCCCCGCACACCTTCGCCAACCCCGGCGACGAGCCGGCCGTCATGCTCAACACCTTCACGCCCGACCTGTACGTGCAGTACTTCCGCGACCTGCGGGACATGATCGCCGGCGGCCAGGAGCTGAACGCCGAGTCGACCGTCAAGGTCATGAGCCGCTACGCCACCGTTCCCGCCACCGACTTCGCCTGACCGACCGACTCCCACCTTTCGACTCTCCGGAGAAGACACCATGCCCAGCACCGTCCACCCCCTCTCCCTCCCCTCCGGCGACGTCGACGTCACCGTCGAAGACCAGGGCCAGGGCCACCCCTTCCTCCTGCTGCACGGCGGCGGCGGTCCGCAGACGGTCGCGCCGTTCGCCGGACTGCTCGCCGGACGGCGGCCCGCCAGGGTCGTCACCCCGGTCCACCCGGGCTTCGGCGGCACCGCCCGGCCCGACTGGCTGACCGACGTCGCCACCCTCGCCCGGGCCTACGTCCAGTTGCTCGACGAACTCGGCCTCACCGACGTCACAGTCGTCGGCAACTCCATCGGCGGCTGGATCACCGCCGAGATCGCCCTGCTCGGCAGCGACCGGATCAGCAGCGTCGTCCTGGTCAACGCCGCCGGCATCAAGGTCCCGGGCCACCCCATCGCCGACACCTTCTCCATCACTCCGGCCGAGCTGTCCCGCCTCGCCTTCCACGACCCCACGAAGTTCGCTGTCGACCCGACCACCCTCCCGGAGGCCGCCCGCGCGGTGATGGCCGCCAACCGCGCCGCCCTGGAGGTCTACTCGGGGCCGTACGTCATGGAGGACCCCACCCTCCGCGAGCGCCTGGCCAAGGTCACGCACCCGGCCCTGGTGGCATGGGGCGAGAGCGACGAGGTCTGCGACGCCGAGTACGGGCGGGCGTATGCCGAGGCCATCCCCCAGGCCCGGTTCGAGCTGCTGCCCGACACCGGCCACATGCCGCAGATCGAGACGCCCGAGCAACTCCTGACCGTGGTCTGGGACTTCGCCGACTCCCACGCCGTGAACCGGCCCTGAAGGGAAGCGTCCCGTGCCCCGACCCCGTGGCGGCCGACGGACGTCGGTCCTGGCCGTCTGCTGTCTGAGCGTCCTGCTCGTCAGTCTCGACACCACCGTCCTCAACGTCGCCCTGCCCGCCGTCCGGCGGGACCTCGGCTCCTCGGTCTCCGGGCTGCAGTGGACGCTGGACGCGTACACCATCGTGCTGGCCTCGCTGCTGACGGCGGCCGGCTCCACGGCCGACAGGGTCGGGCGGCGGCGGGTCTTCCAGCTGGGCCTGGTGCTTTTCACCGGCGCCTCGGCGCTGTGCAGCCTGGCGCCGAGCACGGGGTGGCTGGTGGTCTTCCGCATGGTGCAGGCGGTGGGCGGCTCCATGCTCACGCCTGTCGCCATGGCCATCCTCGCCAACACCTTCCCGGAGCCGAGGGAGCGGGCACGGGCGATCGGTGTATGGGGTGGCGTGGTCGGCGTCAGCATGGCGGCCGGGCCGGTCCTGGGCGGCGTACTGGTCCAGTCGGTCGACTGGCGGTCGGTGTTCTGGCTGAATGTACCGATCGGGCTGGCCGCACTGGTCCTCACCGCGCTGTTCGTCCCCGAGTCACGCGCTGCCCGGGCCCGCCGCGCGGACCCGGTGGGGCAGTTGCTGGTGATCGTCCTGCTCGGCGCGCTGACGTATGCCGTCATCGAAGGCCCCGGCGAGGGCTGGACCTCGCCGCTGATCGTGGCCTGCCTCATCGCCGCGGCGGGCGCGCTCACCGGGCTCGTACCTTACGAGAACCGGCGCGCCGAACCGCTGATCGATCCGCGGCTCTTTCGCAGCGCCCCCTTCAGCGGGGCCACCCTGACAGCCATCTTCGCGTTCGCCGCACTCGGCGGCTTCCTCTTCTCCAACGCCCTTTATCTGCAGGGCGAGTTGGGGCTGAGTCCGCTGGAGGCGGGGCTGCGGCTGCTGCCGATGGCGGTGCTGTCGCTGGTGTGCCCGCCGCTGTCGGGGCGGATGGTGGGCAGTCGGGGCCCGCGGCTGCCGCTGCTGATCGCGGGGGCCGGTATCACCGCCAGCGGTGTGCTGGCCGTGCTCGTCACCCGCTCCGCCCACCCCTCGTACGCACTACTCGCCCTGACGTACACGCTGTTCGGCCTCGGCTTCGGCTTCGTCAACGCTCCGATCACCGACACGGCGGTGGCCGGCCTGCCCCGCGACCGGGCGGGGGTGGCCGCCGCGGTCGCCGCAACGAGTCGGCAGGTCGGCTCCGCACTCGGCATCGCGGTGATCGGCGCCGTGGTCGCCGCCGGATCGAGGACGGCGCCCTGGTGGATCATCGCAGGGTGCGGCCTTGCCGTACTCGCCCTGAGCACCCTGACGTCCGGCCGCGGGGGCACCCCCGACGGGGCCGGACGTATCGCCGACGAGCAGTCACACCTCACCGTGGATGCGAGCTGAATCGCTGCGTCCGGATGGCGTCGGTGGGTGGTGTGCGCAGTGCTTGACAGTCGGTGCGCCCAGTGGGTGTCCGCGGACCTGGCCGGCTCGGTGAGCCGCTCCAGGTGGGCGGGCTGGAACTGCACGCGCGCTGCCGCGAGGTTGCTCGTGAGTTGATCGACCGTGGCGGCTCCGGAGAGCACGACATCGGCCCAGGGCTGCGCGCCGACGGCATCTACGGCCTCGTGCTCGGCGTCATGGGGCTGGGCGCCACCGCCGGAAGCACCGAGACCGTAGGGGCCACCGGACCCGACGCACGCAACGCCGTCGCGGCCCTGACCGACATCCTGGCGAACGCCGAATGATCCCTGCTCGCCATGAGACACCGGATGCAGCCTCTTCCCCCGCACACACCGATCCCTGACACGGCGCATGCCGACCACACGTCCGCGTGGAGGTCACCGACAGCGGACCCGCTGACCCTGCTCAGCCCGTACCCGTGGGCTCCGATCCCCTTCTTGCAGAACACGGCCGCGGAGAGGGCCTCATCGCGGCACTCTCCATTCAGCACGGCATCTTCAGCCGGGCGGCCCGCACCACCCGATGGGCCACCCTGCGCGTGTCCGGTCAGCCGTCTTCCGGTGTCTGAGGGCTCACAACGACCCGTTGCCGACTCCCCGACGGGATCAGCGGGTGCGGATCCAGACGGTCTTCTCCCGGGTCCACTGGGCGAAGGCGTTGGTCGATTTCTCCGCGCCGCCGAAGCCGGACTGTTTCCAGCCGCCGAAGGGGGTGGTGATGTCGCCCTCGCTGTAGGCGTTGACGGAGACCACGCCGGCCTGCACACCGCGTGCCAGCCGGAGGGCGGTGTCGAGGTCGCGGGTCCACACCGAGGCGGCGAGCCCGTATTCGGTGGCGTTGGCCAGGTACATGGCCTCCTCTTCGGAGGTGAAGGTCTGGACGGTGACGACGGGGCCGAACAGTTCCCTGGTGAGTACGTCGCTGCCTTCGGGCGCGTGGGTGATCACGGTGGGCGGATAGTAGGCCCCACGCTGCGGGAGGCCGTGCGGCAGTCCTCCGGTGTGAATGCGGGCTCCACCGGCCCGGGCGGCTTCGACCGCCGCCGCGACCCGGTCGAAGGCCGCCCGGTCGATCAGTGGCCCCAGCTGCGTGCGAGGGTCCACGGGATCGCCGATGACCAGGCGTTTCGCGGCGGCCGTGAACCGCTCCAGCACCTCGTCGGCGATGCTGTGGTGGACCAGGACGCGGGAACCCGCCGTGCAGTTCTGCCCCATCGTCAGGAATGCGGCCTCGATCATGTGGTCGATGAGCTCGTCGCCGTAGGCGAGCGCGTCGGCCATCAGTATCTGGGGGCTCTTACCGCCCATCTCCAGTGAGACGCGTTTGAAGTTGGTGTCGGCGGCGTCCTTGAGGATGCGGCGCCCGGTGTCAGTGGAGCCGGTGAAGGAGAGGGCGCCCACGACGGGGTTGCGGGCCAGGGCGGTGCCGGTGACGGAGCCGTGGCCGGTCAGGACCGTGAGGACCCCCTCGGGGAGGCCCGCCTCGGCGGCCAGTTCGGCCAGGTGCAGCGCCGAACGCGGGGTCGCCTCCGCGGGCTTGACCAGCAGACTGTTGCCCGCCGCCAGCGCCGGGCCGACCTTCCATGCGGTCATGGCCAGCGGGTAGTTCCAGGGCAGGATCGCCGCGACCACCCCGACCGGTTCCCGGGTCATGAGGCCGAGGCCGTCCGGACCGCCGGGAGCGATCCTGCCGAACACCTTGTCGGCGGCTTCGGCGAACCAGCGGATCGACTCGACGGCACCGGGTACGTCGCCGGTGAGGCACTCGGTGATCGGCTTCCCCGCATCCTCGCTGTCCAGCCGGGCCAGGATCCTGGTGTCGCGTTCCATCAGGTCGGCCAGTCGCAGCAGCACCGCGCTGCGCTCCCGGACCGGCAGCCCGGACCACACGCCGGATGCGAAGACCTGCTCGGCCCGCTCGGCGGCCTTGGTGACGTCTTCCGAGCTGGTCGCGGGCACGGTGGTGATCAGCTCCCCGGTGGCCGGGTTCACGACCTTCAGCGTGGCGGGGCTCTCGACTGCGGTCATTTCTCCTCCACCAGTTCCCAGCGTCCGTCGGTCTGCCGGGCCAGTCCCCGGCGACGCAGGTCGTCCAGATAGCGGGCCATGCCGCGCTCCCCTCTCCGCTGGAACAGCGGGAACACCTTCGGCAGCAGGTTCGGCGCCAGCATCGCGAACCGGACGAGGCGGGACTCGCCGGTCCGGGGGTAGGCCTCGAGGCGGGGCTTGTCGAGCAGGCTCACCACGGCCGTGACGACGTCGGCGGGCTGTTGCGGCGGATCCTGGAACTGCATGGAGTTCCCGCCATCCACGGCCTCCTGGCGCAGCATCCGGGTGTCCGTCGCCGACGGCAGCACCGATCCGGCCAGGATGCCCTTGCTCCTCAGATCGAGCCCGACGGCGAGCATCGCCCCGCGCAGCCCGAACTTCGAGGCCGTGTAGATCGGGGTCTCCCCCAGCGGGAAGATCCCACCGAGGGAGACGGTGGTGACCACGCGGGCGTCCCGGGAGGCCTGCAGCAGCGGGATCGCGATCCGGGTGGCGACCAGTGGCGAGGTCAGGTTGAGGGTGATCTCCTGCTCGATGCTCTCGACGCTGCGCACGTCGAAGCGTTCGGCGCTGGTCATGCCCACGTTGTTGACGAGGACGTCGAGACGGCCGTACGCATCGGCCACCTGGTCGAAGAGGTGCTCCACCTGGGCGCGGTCGACGAGGTCGCAGCCGAGAGCGGTGTGGCCGGCGCCGGGAAGCTCGGCGACAACACGCTTGGCGCGGGCCTCGTCGATGTCCACCACCACGCAGCGGGCGCCCCCGGTGGCGAAGCGGCGGCACATCGCGCTGCCGATCCCGCCGGCGCCGCCGGTCACCAGCATGACCTTGTCACGGAAGTCGAAGCCGCTCACGAGACTGCCTCCACGCCGCGCAGGGACCGCACGCGCGGCGGCAGGCCCTCGGTGCGCCAGCCCATCTCGGCAGCGACCTTGGCGAGGTGCTTCACGTAGGCCCCGCTGTCGACGTAGCCGGTGTGCCGGGGCGAGTCGACGAACTTGAGGCCGCCGGTCAGGTCTGGGCGGTCGGTACGGATCATGCCCGCGAAGCGCTTCGCGTTCGGCAGCCCCTGCGCCACGTCGTCGATGTGCCCGGCGATCAGCTGGGCCTGGGTGTCGAAGAGCTGGTACGCGCCGGAGTTGGTCTCGATGAAGCCGACTCCGAAGAGGCCCTGGTGCTCGCGGGAGAACGACGACAGGTACAGGTCGGGGTGCTGCTCGTCGCCGAAGTACTTCTGCGCGACCGGCACTTGGTGGACGTAGCCGGTGGCCAGCAGGATCAGGTCGAAGTCGTCGCGGGTGCCGTCCGTGAAGTGGACCGTGCGGCCCTCGGTGCGGGCGATCCCCGGCTTGGCGGTGATGTCGCCGTGCTGGAGATGGTGGATCAGCATCGAGTTGATCGCGGGGTGGGTCTCGAAAAGTTTGTGGTCCGGCTTCTGCAGGCCCAGACGCGTCGGGTCGCCGTTGATGATCCGCAGGAGGGTGCCGAAGACCCGCTGCTCCAGCCACATCGGCAGGTGCGGCCCGCCCGCCGCAATGGTGTCCACCGGCCGGCCGAAGAGGTGCTTGGGGATGAACCAGTAGCCGCGGCGCATGCTGATCACCGCGTGGTCCGCGCTGCGGGCCGCGTCGCAGGCGATGTCGCAGCCGGAGTTCCCGGCGCCCACGACCAGGACCCGCTTGCCGCGCAGTTCCTGCGCGCTGCGGTAGCCGACCGTGTGGCGGACCTCGCCGGTGAAGTGGCCGGGCAGTTCAGGGACGTTGGGGTGCCACTGGGACCCCGTACACACCACGACCTGGCCGTGCACGGTCTGGCGTCCGTCGGTCCGGGTGACCGTCCAGGTGCCGTCCGAGTTCTTTTCCACACTTTCCACCTCGACGCCGAACTGGATGCGCTCCGTCAGTCCGTATGCGTCGGCGAAAGACGTCAGGTAGGAGAGGATCTGCCGGTGCGGCGGATAGTCGGCGAATTCTTCGGGCATCGGAAATCCGCCGAAACCCGAGAGGGTTTTGCTGGAAATGAAATGGGCCGACTCGTACATCGGGCTGCCGGGGTTGTCGATGTCCCAGATGCCGCCCGGCCCGGTGTGCCGCTCAAGATGCGTGTACGGCAGGTTCCGCTCCGTCAGGGCTCTGGCGACCGCGAGCCCGGCAGGTCCCGCTCCGATCACGCAGGTGTCGTACTGGATTTTTCCCATGAGGCGGATCCCTTTTCTATCGGTTCGCAGGCCCGTTCCTGAAGGGCTGAAGGTTTGAGGGGTTGAGGGGTTGAGGGGTTGAGGGGTTGAGGGGTTGAGGGGTTGAGGGGTTGAGGGGTTGAGGGGTTGAGGGGTTGAGGGGTTGAGGGAAACTTATTCATCTGCCGTTCAGCGCGAAATGGTCCGTGCGGTCAGAGAGGGGGCTTGGGCGGCCATGCGAAAGACCGTGCGGTCGTCAGGAGCGCGAGGACGAGTGCGGCGGGTATCGCGTAGGCGAGGCGGAAGTGGCCGGTGGACCCGAGGATTCCGCTGGCTGCGCCGCCCGCGAGCACGCCCGCATAGTTGAAGACGTTCATACGGGCGAGGACCGCTTCGGTCGCCCCCGGTCGCAGGCGTCCGGCGGAGGCGAGGCACAGGGGGACGAGTGCGGAGACTCCGAGCCCGGTGCACGCGGCGGCCAGGACCGCGTACGGCCAGGCGGGGGCGGCCGCCAGTCCGGCCAGGGCGGCGGCGGTGAGCAGGGTGGCGGCACGGATCACGGCCACCGGGCCGATGGTGCGTACGAGGTGGTCGGCGCAGGCCCGCCCGGTGACGGTGCCCACCTGGTAGGCCGCATAGGCCAGGGGTGCGATGGACAGGGCGGTGTCCAGGGTCTGGTGGAGGTACAGCGTCGACCACGACGAGACCGTGGAGTCGATGACGTAGGCGACCAGGAGGACAAGGCCGAACGGGGCGAGTTTGACCCACAGTCCACGGCCCAGCACGACGGACTCCCCGTGGGACTCCTCATGGTCGGACACGGCGAGGGGTGAGTCGGTGGGCAGCTCGTGTGTGCGGACGGTCAGGGCGAGGGCCAGGACAAGCCCGGCCTGTGCGGTCAGCGTGTACTCGGCGGGCCAACCGAGGTGCGCGGTGCCCGCGGTCAGCAGTGCGGCCGCGATGCCGGCCGCGCTCCAGGCGGCGTAGAAGGAGGCGAAGATGCTCCGGCCGTAGTGGCGTTCGACGGCCGCGGCCCGGGTGTTCGCCGACACGTCGATGCAGCCCAGCGCCATGCCGAACAGCCCGTAGGACACCGCGACCACGGCCTGGCCGGGAGCCCAGCCGATCAGCAGCAGGGACGCGGCGGTCGCCACGACGGCGGTCCGCATCGCGGCGACCAGCCCCACCCGCCGGATCACGGCCAGTCCGGCGAAGCTGCCGACGCCCGCACTCAGCGCGACGGTCACGACGAGCACGGTCATCGTCAGCGGGGAGAGCGAGAGGCGCTCCTTGACGGCGGGTACCGTGGTGGCCACGGCGGCCACCGCCGCTCCCTGGGCGGCGAACACCGTCGCCACGGCCCGTCGGGCCGCCGCATGGGGGCTGCGGCGCAGGTATCGTCGCCGGGCCGGGGTCTGAACAGGTGCGGTCATGGTGAGCCTTCGTTCGTTGCGCCGGCGCGAGAGCGCACAACGGGCGGGTTCCGCAAAAGGTAGGGATGGCGAAAAGACCGTGTGCAGCGCGCCGGAGGCCGAAAAGGGGGCCCCGGCGGCCACACCCGCGACAGGCGGGGCCCGGCTGCTTACAGTGGGGCGAGAGACGCCCTGGTGAGAGGGGACGCGATGCCCGATGCTCCCGCTCCGGTCACTTCTCCGGGAACGAGCCGCAGCACCTCGGCCACCATCGCGCCGAACATCCTCCGCTACCTCGCCCGGGTCGCCGGCGAGTGCGGCGTCGACCTGCAGCCGCTGCTGACCCGGGTCGGGCTGGACCCGACGGTGATGGGCTCCGCCGCGCTGCGGGTCTCCTACCGGCAGGGCAGTGACGTCATCCGCCCGGCGGTGCAGCTGACCGGGGACGAACACCTGGGGCTGCGCGTGGGCGCGGCGCAGCACCTGACCGCGTGGGGGCTGCTCGGCTTGGCCATGATGGCCGCGGACACTCTTCAGGACGCCATCGAGACCGGCGTGCGCTATCAGAACCTTTCCGGGGCGATGACGGTGTGGTCGGCCGGCTGGGAGGACGTCGGCTACGTGTTGCGCGCCGATCTGCCGGACCCGGCACTGGATCCGACGGTCGCCGTCTTCCTGATCGAGGAGGCCTACTCCAGCGTCGTCACCCTCACCCGGCTGAGTGTCGGCGCCGCATTCGCCCCGCAGGCGGTCGAGTTCGCCTCCCCCGCCCCGCGCGACATGCGCCCGTTCGACGAGCTCTTCCGCTGCCCGCTGCGCTTCGACGCCGCCGGCAACCGCATGGTGATCCCCGCCCGGTGGGCCCGTGCCACCATGCCGGGACGGGACCCGATCACGTACGCCTCGGTGCTCGACGTGCTGGAGAAGGAGATGGCGTCACGGCGCGACCAGCAGGACCTGCTCGAGGTGCTGGAGATCTCCATCGCGCAGAGCCTCCCGGACGTCCCCTCGTTCCCGGAGCAGGCCCGCAGGCACGCGTCCAGCGAACGCACCCTGCGCCGTCGCCTGGCCGAGTGCGGCACCACGTACGAGGCGATCGTCGACGGCGTACGCCGCGAGCAGGTCGAACAACTCCTGCGACGACCGGAATTGACGCTCCGTGACATCACCCGCCAGGCGGGCTTCGCCGACGTGAGTGCACTGCGGCGGGCGGTGCGCCGGTGGCACGGAGTGACCCCGCTCGAGCTGCGCGCCGCACTGCTGGAGCGGGAGACGCCCACCGGCCGGCCACCCGCGTGACGCTGTCGTCGGGACGGTGGAATTCCGAGAGTTGCGGTGGCCTTCTGTACGAATACCGCCGGAATGCCCCCTACCCGGTGGCCAGGCGCATGAGTCTGCGAGACATTTCTTGCAGTTCCCGGGCAATGTGACGCAGGCGTTCCCGGCCGGCCAGGAGCGGCTCTCCTCCGTGGAGGACCACATGGACCTGCGCGAGGCGGTGCGCGGCGGCGTGTTCAGCGATCCGGCGCGCGGTGCGCCGCAGCGTGTCGTCGGCGATCACCTGCGGCCGGCCCGCCCACGTCGTATCGGCATGGCGGTACACGTAGCAGCGATCGCACGCCAGGTCGCAGCGGCTGTGGACCTTCAGGACGAACTGCCTGAACGGCCGGGGCCGGCTCGATGTCAGCATGAGACGCGTCGCCCGGATCGGACCCGTCGCAGCTCAGATCGCCGAATTGAATCCGATGTGGCCCGGGCGGCGCGCCGGCAGCAGACGACCAAGGGTCCGTTCGCCCATGATCCACAGGTCGTCCACCGGGGTGTCCTGGAGATCCGGGAGAACACTGTCGACCGCCTCGGTGTCAGTGCTCGGGCTCGGCTCTCCCGGCAGCTGTGCCGAGAACTCCTGGACTCGCTTCATGGCATCCCCTTCATGAAGTCGCGGGCACTGGGGCGGGCGCGGTGGCGGCTCTGCGCTGCCCGTGTTCGCAGTTCGCCGGCGCCCTCACTCCGCGTCGGCGACCACCGACCCGACCCGTTCGGCCAGGCCCGGGTCGCGGCGGACCAGGAGCGTCGCGTAGCCGACGGCGAGGAGCAGGGCGGCGAGTGCCGCGAGGGGGAACCAGTTGTACGGCGCGGGCTGGCCGGGCTTGGCGAGGTAGTACAGCGGGACCAGGATGGCGAGGGCGCCGAGGGCGGGCAGCACCAGGTGGCGGACCGTGTGGAACTCCTGCGGACGGTAGCGGCGGTAGTACAGCGGCAGGGCGATGTTGGACGCGAGGTAGACCAGCAGGATCAGGATGGAGCCGAGGCTCGAGGACTCGGTGAAGAAGACGACGGGGTTCATCGGGCCGCCGTCGGCGCCGAGCAGATGGCCCAGGCCCCAGCCGCCGATGATCAGCAGGGAGATGGCGGCGAAGGTGACGATCGCGTTGTTCGGTGTACGGCGGGTGGGGTGGACGTAGCCGAAGAAGGACGGGAGCAGTCCCTCGCGTCCGGCGTTGAACACCAGGCGGGCCTGGGAGTTGATGCCGGCGATCAGCACGCCGAGCGTGGAGGTCAGGCCGCCGATGTAGGCGAGGAAGGCCAGCGCTCCGAGGGTGTCGTGGGCGACGTCGATGAACGGGATGCGGGCCTCGCCGAGTCTGGCGACGTCGTAGTCGAAGCCGGTGACCGTGGCGTAGGAGAAGAGGATGTAGCTCACGGTCATGATCCCGATGGAGGAGAAGACGGCGCGGCCGACGTTGCGCCGGGGGTTCTCCGTCTCCTCGGCCAGGGCCGCGGAGTTCTCCCAGCCGATGAAGAGGTAGACGGCGAGCGGGAAGCCTGCGGCCAGGCCTCGCAGGCCGTGGTGGATGTGGTCGGGCAGGAACGGGGCGGCGGAGAGGTTGCCGCGGTGTTCCACGAGCGCCGCGACCGAGACCACGACGAGCACCAGCATCTCGACGCCGAAGAAGTAGCCGGCCCACTTGGTGGAGACCACCACTCCGCGCAGCATCAGCACGACCGACAGGCCGGTCAGCAGCAGCGTCCAGATGATCCAGGGCAGGTCGACGCCGGTGTAGTGGTGCAGGGTGATCTGCACGAAGCCACCGGAGATCGCGATGACGGAGGCCATCGCGATGATGTAGCCGAGACCGGCCAGCAGGGCCGTGGTCACCGCGCTGACCGGCCCGAAGGTCTTGCCGACGAAGGTGATGAAGCTGCCCGCCGAGGGGTGGGCCCGGGAGAACTGGGCGAGCGTGTTGCCAAGGAGTGCGACCGCGACGCCCGCCGCGAGGATGGTCAGCGGGGACGCGACACCGGCGGTGGTGGCCAGGAAGGCGAAGCCGAAGAAGAAGCTCATGGCCGGGCCGACGTTGGCCATGGTGGCGGCGGCGATGTCCGCCATGCCGAGGACGCCGCCGCGCAGCCGCTGGGGCGTGCCGCCGACGGCACCCGGCGCCGGCGGCGGGCCGACGGTTTCGGGGTGGGGCATGGCGGCAGCTCCTTCTGCTCCGGGGCGGTGCAAGCTATGCGCAGGGGATGTCAGCTCGGGTGGGTGTGGTGGTGTGCCTTGACCGCCTGGACGGCGGGGTCGAGCGCGCCGCGGCCGAGTTCGGCGAGCAGATCGGCGTGGCAGCGGTTCCGCGCCCGTACCGCCTCGGGACTCGGGGCGGGCAGCACCAGGCACAGTCGGCCGAGGAGGTCGGCGGTGAGTTCACGGATGCCCGCTCCGCCGAGCGCCTGGGCGAGGTCGAGGTGGAAGCGGGTCTCCAGCATGAGCAGTTGTGCCGGGTCGTCGGCCAGGTCCATCTCGTCGACCAGCGCCTGGAGTCCTTCGAGCCGCTCGGCCGGAACCTCGCCCGCGCTGTGGGCCACGAGACCGCACTCCAGGAGCAGGTGGAAGGCGTCCAGCGAGGCCGCCTCGTCGGCGTCGTGCAGCAGTGGGACGACCGTGTCCCAGCCCTGTGCGACGAAGGTTCCGCCGGCCCGGCCGCGTCGGCGGTCGAGCAGGCCGTCCTGGCACATCCCCTCCAGCGCGCGGCGCACCGTGATCTCGCCGATGCCCAGTTCTTCCGCCAGTACACCGGCGTCCGGCAGCCGGTCCCCCGGTGCCACGGACGTCAGGCGCACCTGCAGGGCTATGCGTGAGCGGACGAGCTCCGAGCCGGTCTGGCCCCGGCCGGGCAGGACACGGGCGTCGTGCACACCGGCCTCCGGCGCCGGACCCGGCTGGCTGTAGGGCCCGAACTTGCCCGCTGCGTTCACCACGACGTCACCCTAACGGTCGGCCGAGCGGGGCTAGGGCGGGCGATGACGCGGCGTCCTGTGCATGCACGGAAAATAGAGCATGGTGAACAGTTAAACAAGACTGTTCTTTTAGATCGTACTGAACTAATTTCCGGGTCACCGTCCCCTCTCCCCTCATGGATGTCGCGATGACCTCAACGCTCACCAAGAGTCCGCCCGCCGAGCCCGGTCTGAAGGCCGGGCTCAAGAACCGCCACCTGTCGATGATCGCGATCGGCGGCGTCATCGGCGCCGGTCTGTTCGTCGGCTCCGGATCCGGCATCGCCGCCGCCGGCCCCGGCATCCTCGTCTCGTACGCGCTCGTCGGCGTCCTGGTCGTCCTCGTGATGCGGATGCTGGGCGAGATGGCCGCGGCCAACCCGACCTCCGGCTCGTTCTCGGCGTACGCGGACCGTGCGCTGGGGCGCTGGGCCGGGTTCACCATCGGCTGGCTGTACTGGTTCTTCTGGGTCGTGGTGCTCGCGGTCGAGGCGACCGCCGGCGCCAAGATCCTGGCCGGCTGGATACCGGCGGTCCCGCAATGGGGCTGGGCCCTGATCGTGATGCTCGTCCTGACCGCCTCCAACCTGGCCTCGGTCGCCTCCTACGGCGAGTTCGAGTTCTGGTTCGCCGGCATCAAGGTCGTCGCCATCGCCGCGTTCATCGTGGTCGGCGGGCTCGCGATCTTCGGCCTGCTGCCCGGCTCGGACCACCCGGCGTCCGGCTTCTCCAACCTCACCGCGCACGGCGGTTTCCTGCCGCACGGGCCGGGGGCGATCCTGACCGGTGTCCTGATGGTGGTCTTCTCCTTCATGGGGAGCGAGATCGTCACGCTGGCGGCCGGTGAGTCCGCGGACCCGCAGGGTGCGGTCACCAAGGCCACCAACAGCGTGATCTGGCGCATCGCGGTGTTCTACCTGGGCTCGATCCTGATCGTGGTCTCGCTGCTGCGCTGGGACGACCCGGCGATCCTCAAGGACGGCTCGTACGTCGCCGCCCTGAGCTCCATCGGCATCCCGCACGCCGCCCAGATCATGAACGCGATCGTGCTGACCTCGGTGCTGTCCTGTCTCAACTCCGGCCTGTACACCGCCTCGCGCATGGCGTTCTCGCTCGGCGGCCGCAGTGACGCCCCGGCCTCCTTCGGGCGCACCACGGGACGCGGCGTGCCGCGTACGGCCATCCTGGCCTCGGTGGTCTTCGGCTTCGTCGCGGTCGCCTTCAACTACCTGTGGCCGGACACCGTCTTCCAGTTCCTGCTCAACTCCTCCGGTGCGATCGCCCTGTTCGTGTGGCTGGTGATCTGTTTCTCGCAGCTGCGGATGCGCAAGATCATCCAGCGGGAGGCGCCGGAGAAGCTCGTCGTGAAGATGTGGCTCTACCCGTACCTGACCTGGGCCACGATCGCCCTGATCACCTTCGTACTGGGCTACATGCTGACCGACACCGCCGACGGCGGCGGGCGCGACCAGGTGGTCCTGTCTACGCTGGTGGCGCTGGCCGTGGTGGTCTTCGCGCTGGTCCGCGAGCGGGTGGGCCGGAAGCGGGACGCGCTGGTCTCGTCGTAGGACCGGGCACTGGCGGGTGATACCGGGTCCGTCTCAGGGCCCGGTATCGCCCTCTGCCAGTTCCTTGATCGACTGCAGGCGGTGCTCCCAGCGGGCGGCAAGTGCGTCCATCCATCGTGTGGCCTGTTTGAGCGGCTCCAGTTGGGCCTCGTAGCGGACCTCACGCCCGGCACGGTGGGCGCGGACCAGTCCTGCGCGGTGCAGGACGGACAGGTGCTTGGCCACTGCCTGCCGGGTGACGGGAAGGCCGGCCGCCAGGGTCGTCGGCGTCGCGCCGCCGTCGCGGGCGAGGGCGGCGAGGATCTGCCGGCGGATCGGGTCGGCCACGGCCACCAGGACGTCGTCCGGGGCCGGAACGCTGTCGGCGGTACGGGTCATGCCTCGGTCTGCTCGCATTCCGCGCGCAACCGGTCCAGCTTGCCGGGCCAGTTGCTGCTGTTGGCCCGATGGCGTACGGCCGCCTCGTCGCCGGGCAGGCCCAGTCGCGCGAAGCCGCTCTCGACCATGGTCAGCCGGGTGCTCGCCGAGGACTCGTCCTCGACCAGGGTGAACTCGACCCGGGTGGCGTTGAGGTCGTCCGGCTCTTCGCCCGCGGCGCCCTGGGACCAACGCCAGGAGAGGGTGCGGGGCGGGTCCACCGTCTCGATGCGGGCCGGGATGACTCCATGCACCCCGTGGTCGAAGACGAGCAGGCCGCCCGGGCGGAGGTCGACCTTGACCGGCTCACCGTTGCCGAACCAGTGGCCGAGGAAGGCGGGTTCGGTGAGCACGGTCCAGACCCTCTCCCGGGATGCGTTGATCACGACGGAACGTTCGATCACGTCGGGGATCACGGCCACCTCGTCTCCTTCGGATCATCCGGATCGGACCCTCCGGATGTGCAACCCAACGGTTGCACATCCCCGGCCCGACACGCAACCAGCCGGTTGCGCATCGGGCCTATGCCACCGCCTCGACCGCCGCCGCACCCCCCTCGCCGTTCCGCTCCTCGCCGCCCCGCTCCTCGAACTGCGTCCGATACAGCTCCGCATACCTGCCGCCGGCCAGCAGCAGTTCCTCGTGCGTCCCCCGTTCCACGATCAGTCCGCCCTCGATCACCAGGATCACGTCCGCCGCCCGCACCGTGGACAGGCGGTGGGCGATGACGACCGCGGTGCGGCCCTCCAGGGCCTCGGCCAGTGCCTCCTGGACGGCGGCCTCCGAGGTGTTGTCGAGGTGGGCGGTGGCCTCGTCGAGGATGACCACGCGCTGGCGGGCCAGCAGCAGCCGGGCGATGGTCATGCGCTGGCGTTCGCCGCCGGAGAGACGGTAGCCGCGCTCGCCGACCACCGTGTCGAGACCGTCGGGCAGGGACCGTACGAGATCGTCGAGGCGGGAGCGGCCCAGGGCGTCCCACAGGTCGGCCTCGGTGGCGGTGGGGGCGGCCAGGAGGAGGTTGGCGCGGACCGTGTCGTGGAAGAGGTGGCCGTCCTGGGTGACCATGCCGAGGGTGGCGCGCAGGGACTGTGCGGTCAGGTCGCGGACGTCGGTGCCGCCGACGCGTACGGCACCCCCGTCGACGTCGTACAGGCGCGGAAGCAGTCCGGCGATCGTCGACTTGCCGGCGCCGGAGGAGCCGACGAGTGCGACGGTCTGGCCCGGTTCGGCGCGGAAGGAGATGCCGTGCAGGACCTCGGCGCCGCCCCGGGTGTCCAGGGTCGCCACCTCCTCCAGGGAGGCCAAGGAGACCTTGTCGGCGGAGGGGTAGCCGAAGCGGACGTCGTCGAACTCGACGGAGACCGGGCCGTCGGGCACGGCGCGTGCGTCCGGCTTCTCCTCGATGAGGGGCTTGAGGTCGAGCACCTCGAAGACGCGCTCGAAGCTGACGAGGGCGCTCATCACCTCGACGCGCGCCCCGGCGAGCGCGGTGAGCGGCGCGTACATACGGGTCAGCAGCAGCGCCAGCGACACGACCGCGCCCGGCGCCAGGCTGCCGCGCAGCGCGAACCAGCCGCCGAGGCCGTAGACCAGGGCGAGGGCCAGGGAGGAGACCAGGGTCAGGGCTGTGATGAACACCGACTGGGCCGTGGCGGTGCGCACGCCGATCTCCGCGACCCGTCCGGCGCGGGCCGCGAACTCCACCGACTCCTCCTCCGGGCGCCCGAACAGCTTGACCAGTGTGGCGCCGGGGGCGGAGAAGCGTTCGGTCATGCGGGTGCCCATCGCCGCGTTGAGCGTGGCCGCCTCCCGCTGCATACGGGCCATGCGGCTGCCCATGCGCCGGGCGGGGATCACGAACACCGGGAGCAGCACCAGCGCGAGCAGGGTGATCTGCCAGGACAGCGTCAGCATGACGGCGAGCGTGAGCAGGAGGGTGACCAGGTTGCTGACCACTCCGGACAGTGTGTTGCTGAACGCACGCTGCGCGCCGATGACGTCGTTGTTGAGACGGGAGACCAGCGCTCCCGTACGTGTGCGTGTGAAGAACGCGACCGGCATCCGCTGCACATGATCGAACACAGCCGTCCGCAGATCGAGGATGAGCCCCTCCCCGAGCGTCGCCGAAAGCCTCCTGCCGAGGATGCCGAGGGCCGCCTCCGCGACCGCGATGAGTGCGATGAGCAGGGCCAGACGTACGACCTTGCCCTCGTCACCGCCCGACACGATCGCGTCCACGACACGCCCGGCCAGTACGGGGGTCGCGACGGCGAGCAGCGCGGTCACCACCCCGAGCACCACGAACTGCGCCATGCGGGCGCGGTGCGGGCGGGCGAACGCGGCGATGCGGCGCAGCGTGGCGCGCGCGAAGGGGCGGCGCTCCTGCTCGGCGTTCATGACACTGTGCAACTGCATCCAGGCTGTGGTCTCCATGCTCATGAGAGAGACCGTAAGACCTCAAGCAACATTGAGGTCAATGTTTTCCTGACGTCCCCCGCGAAGGACCCGATGACCGTACGTAAGCCGCTGTCCCCGCTTCAACCGCTGTCCCCGCTTCCGCAACCCGCCGTTGGCACGGCCTGGGAAGCCTCTGCGGATGTGACTGCGGTACACCTTCCCCAAGGGCCACTCCCCCCAGGACGATTCCCCCGACGCGTCCCGGCCCGCGTGCTCCGGCAGATCCTGTGCCTGTTGCCGCTGCTGCTCGTGTCCGTCGTGGCCGTGCAGCACCGGTCCGTGCTCGCCGAGGGCTTCGGCCATCTGCGGGCCGCCGAATGGCCCTGGCTGCTGGCGGCGGCCGGCGCCACCTGTCTGACCTGGGTGGCGGCCGCCTTCACCCGGCAGGGCGCGGTCGTCGACCGGCTGCCCAAGAGGCGGCTGCTCGCCACGCAGTTCGCGGCGGGCTCGGCCAACCACCTGCTGCCGACGGGCCTCGGCGCGAGCGCCGTCAACCTGCGGTTCATGACCGTGTGCGGGATTCCGCTCGCCCGCTCCTCGGCCGCGCTGGCCCTGTATCTGCTGGCGGAGACGGTCGCCCGGCTGAGCCTGCTGGCCGGGCTGCTGCTGGCCTTCCCCGGCGCGCTGCGGTTGGGCACGCTGCTGCCCGACGGTGCGATGGGCCCGCTGCTGCTCGCCGTCGCCGGGGCCCTGGTGGTGGCCGCGGGCGTCCTGGTTCTCGTACGACGGCTGCGTACGGCCGTCGCGTCCTTCCTGCTCACGGCGCTGGGCGAACTGCGCTCGGTGCACACCCGTCCGTCCCGCGCGCTCGCCCTGTGGGGCGGTTCGCTCGCCTTCCCCGCGCTGCAGGCGGCCGGGCTGGTCCTGGTCGGGCTGTCGCTGGGGCTGCCGGTGCCGCCCGTGCACATCGCGGTGGCGTATCTGGCGGCGACGGTCGCGGTCGCGCTGGTGCCGACGCCGGGCGGGCTCGGCTCGGTGGAGGCGGCGCTCGTCGTGGCGCTCGTGGCGGCGGGCGGCCCGGTGGCCGTGGCGACGGCGGTGGTGCTCGCCTACCGGATCATCACGGTGTGGCTGCCGCTGCTGCCGGGCGCACTGACGCTGGGGGCGCTGGTACGACTGAAGGTGATCTGAGCCGCGCCGCCGAGGTCACCAGGGCACCGGCTTGCCGTCCCGGAAGAAGCCCCCGGTCGGCCCGGTGTCGGGCAGCGTGGCCGCCCACACGATCCCGGCGGCGCCTTCGGCGACGGGGCGTCCGCCACCGCCGCCCATGTCGGTGGCGACCCAGCCGGGACAGATCGCGTTGACGAGGATGCGATGCCGGCGCAGCTCACCGGCCAGCAGACAGGTCAGGGCGTTGAGCGCGGCCTTGGAGACGCTGTAGGCCGGAGTGCCGCCGCTCATCGACTGCAGCGAACCGCCCTCGCTGCTCACCATGACCACCCGCGGGTGCGGGCTGCGCTGCAGCAGCGGCAGCAGCGCCTGGGTGACCCGCCAGGCGCCGAACAGATTGGTGTCCAGGGCCCGTTGGACCTCGCCGAGGTCGGCCGACCGGGCCTGCGCCCAGGTGTCGTACAGGATCACGGCGTTGTTGACGACCACGTCCACGCGCCCCAGGTTCCGGGTGACCCAGTCGGCCATCGCAGCCACACTCGCCTCATCGGCGACATCGAGCTGCACGGCGCTCACCCGCTCCCCGCCCGGGTCGATGCGCGCGGCGGCGGTGCGCCCCTTGGCCAGGTCACGCGAGCCGAGCACCACGCGGTGGCCGCGCCCGGCGAGCTGCCGCACCACCTCGTACCCGATCCCGCGATTGGCGCCCGTCACGACGGCGACCGGTAGCGCGCCCGCATGTGCAGCTGCCATCAGGAACACTCCCTCTGTACGGTGTTCCAGCCTCGCACAGCCGTTCCACGATCGCCCCGCCGGTCGCCGCCCGCACCGGCACTGTCGAAGAAAGGGGCCGCAGCATGCCGGTCCGTACCGAGCGCCGGGGACACGTCACCACGGTCGTCCTCTCCCGCCCCGAGGTCCGCAACGCCGTGGACGGACCGACGGCCGTCGAACTCGTCGCCGCCTTCCGGGAGTTCGAGGCGGACGACGAGGCGCGGGTGGCGGTGCTGTGGGGCGAGGGCGGCACGTTCTGCGCGGGCGCCGACCTCAAGGCACTCGGCACCGACCGCGGCAACCGGGTCGCGGAGGACGGCGACGGCCCGATGGGACCGACGCGGCTTCGGCTGTCCAAGCCGGTGATCGCCGCGGTCGCGGGGCACGCCGTGGCCGGCGGCCTCGAGCTGGCGCTCTGGTGCGACTTGCGGGTCGCCGAGGAGGATGCCGTCTTCGGCGTGTTCTGCCGCCGCTGGGGCGTCCCGCTGATCGACGGCGGCACGGTACGGCTGCCCCGGCTGATCGGGCAGAGCCACGCACTGGACATGATCCTCACCGGGCGTGCGGTGCCGGCGCGGGAGGCCTACGAGATGGGCCTCGCCAACCGCCTCGTCCCCACCGGCACGGCACGCACCGAGGCGGAGACGCTGGCCGCCGAGATCGCCCGCTTCCCGCAGGCGTGTCTGCGGGGCGACCGGGCATCGGCGCTGGAGCAGGACGGGCTGGACGAGGAGGAGGCCATGCGTGGCGAACTCCGTTACGGCATGGGGGTGTTGGCGGAGGGCCTGGAAGGAGCGGCGCGGTTCGCGGCCGGGGCGGGGCGGGGCGGGTCGTTCACGGACCTGTGACGGGTGTGCCTGCGGTCGGGCCGGAGACGTGCGGCTTCGAAGACGTGACGAAGTCGTAGAGCAACGTCCGGGATGCCGCTCGCTCCTGATCGAGCTCCGCGCGTGTCTCCGCACGGTTGATCCGGTCGATCGACTCCAGCGCATGCCGACTGGCCGCGACCAGCCCCGGCTCATCGGTGAGCAGTTCCACCCGGAACATCGCCTCCAACGCGGCGGCCCTCAGCCTCTGTTCCTCCCTCCGCAGATCACGCAGGTCGGATTCGGCCTGCTGCTCGTGCTTCGCGAACCAGAGGTCCATCTGCCCACGGCGATAGTTCGCGAGCGCACCCGCGAAGGCGCAGTAGGCGTCGATTCGCTCCTGCCGCAGCCGCTCGCTCCGCGTGAACTGCTCAGCCCGGCCGACCGTGCGCCGCTGGAACAGGTACGTCAGCCCGGACCCCAGGAGCGTGCCGAGCACGGCTATGACGCTCGTCGCAACAACTTCCATGTCCTACAGATACATCGAGAACGGGTCCCATGGATCACGTGCGGACCTTCACCGTGACCGGCCCGCCCTTCGGGTCGACCCGGCCGTTCCAGCGGGCCGTCAGCCGGATGGGGCGGTTCGGGACGGCCGTGTGGAGGCGTTGGCGGTGCAGGACGCGGCCGTTCTGGGTGATGTGGAGAACAGCGTGCGTCAGCAGGGTCGTTGTGCGCAGGACGTACGGGTGGCGGTCGGCGGCGTGATGCGGTTCGGGGCGATCCAGCGCAGGGGCGGGTCCACGGTCAGCGGGATGCCGGCCATCCTCCCCCACTGCCTCAAGGGCGTGGGAGGTGCCCCCACGGCGCCCGCGAGCCATTCCCGGACGGCCCCCGCCACCTGCGCGCCCTCGCCCGCCGCCGTCGCCGCGCTCTCCACGGCGTGCAGCACACTGCCGGCGGCGAACACGCCCGGACGTGAGGTGCGCAGGGCGCCGTCGACGGCCGGGCCGCGCGTGCCGGGGTCCAGCAACAGGCCGCCGCGACGGGCGAGTTCGTGGTCGGGCACGAAGTCGCCGGTGAAGACGACCGTGTCGCACGGCAGCGTGACCGTACGGCCGCCGCGGTGCCGCATGCGGACGCCCGACAGCCGTCCGTGGCCCAGGAGTTCGGTGACCGCGGTGTCGGTGAGGAGGGGGATGCGGTGGCGCAGCCGGGCGTGTTGCGCACGGGCCGGTGTCGTCTGGGGGTACGGCAGTTCCGTGACCATGGCGATCACGTCGGCTCCGGCGGCCCGTACGGTGTCGGCGGCCGCGTACGAGACGTCCTCGGCGCCGACGATCAACGCCCGGCTGCCGATCCGCTGCCCGTAGAGGTGCACGGCCTGTTGGAGTTCGCCCGTGGTGTAGATGCCGGCGGGGCGCGTGCCGGGCACCAGGCGTGCGGCACGGGGGCGTTCGCGGGCTCCGGTCGCCAGCACGATCGCGCGGGCGGTGATGGTCTCGGGGCCCTGCGGGCCGACGGTGGTCAGTGCGAGCGGGCCCGCCCAGTCGAGGGCGGTCACCCCGGTGCGGACGACCGCTCCGGTGCGTACGGCCGCGTCGGCGAGCAGGCGGGCGTACGCGGGGCCGGTCAGCGGGTGCAGCCAGGTGCCGTGGCCGCCGTGGGCGCAGTGCCGTGGGACTCCGCCGGGCTGCCGTTCCCGGTCGAGCACCTCGATGCGGCCCGTGTCGGTGGCGGCCAGTCGGGCGGCGGCCGCGAGACCGGCCGGGCCGGCGCCCACGACCAGGACATCGACGTTCCTCACGCCTCAGCCCCCTCGAACAGTGCGCGTACCGCTGCCCCGCAGTAGAAGCCCTGGCAGCGGCCCGCCCGCGCCCGGGTGCGGCGGCGCAGTCCGTCGAGGGTGCGCGGCGGGATCGTACTCGTCAGGGCGTCGCGGATCTCGCCGCGGGAGACACGCTCGCAGTGGCAGACGAGGGTGCCGTACTCCGGGTCGGCGGCGATGAGTTCGGCTTGCTGGTGGGGTCGGGGGAAGGCCTCGCCGAGGTTGGGCATGCGGACCGGTTCCAGGGCGCGGGCCGGGCCCAACTCCAGCCCGTTGTGGGCCAGTAGGCCGGTGACGTGGGCCGCGATGGCGAGCGAGGCGGTCAGGCCGGTGGAGCGGATGCCGCCGACGGTGACGTACGACTGGTCGGGGTGCGCGGTGATGCGGTAGTCGTCGTGTTCCGTGGCGGCACGCAGGCCCGCGTAGACGGCGGTGATCTCCTCGTCGACCAGTTCGGGGAGGATGCGGCGGCCCTTCTCGCGCAGCAGCGCCAGGGCGTCGGCCGTCGAGCCGGTGGCGCGCTTGTCGCGCAGGTCCTCGGCGGTGGGGCCGAGCAGGACGTTGCCGTAGACGGTGGGGGCGACCAGGACGCCCTTGCCCAGTGCCGTGGGGACGGGCAGCAAAATGTGCCGGACCAGGGTGCGGGCGAACTTGTCGTAGACGATGAGCTGGCCGCGGCGCGGGGTGACGGTGAAATCGTGGTGGCCGAGCAGGCGGTCGAGGGTGTCGGCGTGGAGACCGGCGGCGTTGACGAGGTGGCGGGCGCGGAGCGTGCCTCGGGGCGTGTGGAGGTGATGGACGCCGTCGTCCCGACTCGCCTGCTCCACAGGCGAGTTGAGGTGCAGGTCGACTCCGTGCCGGACGGCTTGAGTGGCGTACGCCAGCGTGGTCGTCCAGGGGCAGATGATGCTCTCGCCGGGGATGTGCAGGGCACCGAGCGCGCCGGAGCCGAGGCGGGGTTCGCGGTCGTGGAGCTCGGCGGGCTCCAACAGTCGTGCGTCCTGGTAGTCGTTCTGCTCCGCCTTCTTCAGCAGGGCGGGAAGCGCGGCGAGTTGTTCCCGGTCCCAGGCCACGAGTAGCGCGCCCACCCGTTCGACGGGGATGCCCACCTCACCGGCGTACGCGGCGAGTCGGCGGGCCCCCTCGCGAACGAGCCGCGCCTCCAGGGAGCCGGGGACCGCGTCGAACCCGGTGTGCAGAATCGCGGTGTTGGCCTTCGAGGTGCCCTGACCCACGTCGTCCTGAGCCTCGACGAGCGCGACGCGCAGCCCCGGGTGATGGGCGAGCGCGCGGGCGATCGCACTGCCGACCACTCCGGCACCGACAATCGCCACGTCGTACGGCGTTTGCGGCAGCCGCCCGCTCACAGTGACCGTCACACCCGCCCCGCCTTCTTGGCCACGGACGCGTCAAGCACCGCGGCGCCGGCCCGCCAGATGCCTTGGCCGACATCGCCCCGAGCCTCGACGAGCACGATGCGCAGCCGCGGGTGATGGGCGAGCGCGCTGCCGACGACCCCGGCACCGACGATCGCCACGTCATACGGCGTTTGCGGCAGCCGCCCGCTCACAGTGGCCGTCACGCCCGCCCCGCCTTCTTGAGTGCGGACCGGTCGAGCAGTGCGGTGACTTCGGTGCGGAAGGCGGCCAGGCGTTCGGCGGCCTCGTCGCCGGTAATGCGCGGCTCGTGGACGGTGGCCGGCTTCCAGTTCGGCAGGGTGTCCGTCATCGTCAGGCCGGGTTGTGCGCCGAGGCGGGCCAGGGCGGCGACGCCGAGTGCGGTGGCGTCCGGCAGGGCGGAGACCTCGACGGGGCGTTGCAGTAGGTCGGCCTGGGTCTGCATGAGCAGGGTCGAGCGGGTCAGGCCGCCGTCGACGCGGAGGGCGGACAACGGCATTCCCAGGTCGGCGGCTGCGGCGTCCGCGAGTTCGACGACCTGGGCCGCGATGCCCTCGCAGAGGGCGCGCACCAGGTGACCGGCGCTGGTGTCCAGGCCGAGGCCGGTGAGCGAGCCGCGCAGGTCGCCGCGCCACCAGGGGGCGGCGAGCCCGGCGAGCGCCGGTACGAAGGTGACGCCGCCGCTGTCGGGCACGGTGGTGCCGACGGTGTCGAGGTCGGCGGCGCCCTTGATGACGCCCAGGTCGGTGAGCCAGCGGACGGCGGAGGCGGCGGTGTAGACCTGGCCGTCGAGGCAGTAACTGGTGTGTCCGGCAAGGCGCCAGGCCACGCAGCTGACCAGGCCGGAGGTGCCGCGCCGCGGGGTGTCGCCGGTGTGGGCGAGGAGGAACGCGCCGGTGCCGTAGGTGCACTTGGCTCCGCCGGGTGCGGTGATGCGCTGGGCGAGCAGGGCGGCCTGCTGGTCGACGGCCAGTCCGGTGAGCGGGATGTCTCTCCCGCCGAATTCCCTTGTCGTACCGACTGGTTGGGCGTTGTCTACGACCTCGGGGAGTCGCTCGTCCGACAGGCCGTAGAGGTCGAGGGCGCGTGGTGACCACTGTGCTCGGTCGAGGTCGAGGAGCTGGGTGCGGCCGGCGGTCGCGGCGTCCGTGACGTAGGCGCCGGTGAGGCGGTGGATGAGCCAGGCGTCGCTGGTGGTGACGACGCCCTCGCGGGTGAGGTGCCGTCGTATCCAAGCCATCTTTGGCGCGGCGAAGTACGGGTCGAGGGGCAGGCCGGTCAGCTCCCGTAACTCCTGGTCGTGCGGGGCGAGTTCGGTGCAGACGGTCGCGGCTCGGCGGTCCTGCCAGACCAGGGCGTCGGTCAGCGGGCGGCCGGTGGCCGGGTCCCAGGCGAGGACGGTCTCGCCCTGGTTGGCGAGGCCCAGTGCGACGACGGGTTCGCGGGCCTCGGCCAGGGCCCAACGGCCCGCGTCGAGCACCGAGCGGTACAGCTCCTCCGGGTCGACCTCCACCAGGCCGCCGGGCAGATGGCGGGGGTGCACGTCGGCGAACCCGGTGCCGATGACGCCGCGTTCGGGGCAGACGACCAGTGCCTTGGTGCCGGAGGTGCCCTGGTCGACCGCGAGCACCGGACCTGTCATCGCACCTCTCCCCCTCGAAGCCCCCGGCGATCACTGAACGCCAGCCTGCCGCCGTGCCGCGCGCCGCGTCAAGCAATGCCCGACCAGGCACTGCCTCACAGGTGTTCGAAAGGATGCGCAAACCGGTGGAGAGGCGGAACGTCCGCCTCTATCGTGACCGCCGAACCGACGCGCATCCACAACTGCCGCCCACTGGAGGGCTGTTGTTACTCCCATTAGCCGTCGCGCCGCACGTCCCCCGCCCGGGGGCGGACGGCTGATGGCCAGAGAAGGAGCACGTCCCGCCTACGATCCCGCCGGCCACGACCAGGCCCTGCGCGCCGCCCTGCAGGAGCTGCGCACCGGGCGCTGGATGACGATGCGCAGCCTGCTCGCGGACACCAGAACCTGGTGGCAGTGGACGCAGCGCACCCAGGTCCTGGCGGCCGCCGCGGCCGGCACCGACGTGGTGCGGGCCTGGCTCGCGGAGGAGCCGTCCAGCGTCCCGGCCGCCGTGATGCACGCCCGGGTCACCGTGGAGCGGTCGCTGCGGGCGCACCGGGAGGACCACCGACGTACGCCCGAGCTGTGGCGGGAGGCCTGGCAGGTGTCCGACGCGGCGACCCGCCTCGCCCCGCGGGACCCGGTGCCGTGGGTGTGTCTGCTCGCGCTGGCCGTGCTCGACCGGGAGCAGCGCCGCCCGGAGCACCGGGTGGCCGCGCCCGAGCCGACGCTGCCGCCGGGCCCGTGGGGCCTGCTCGCGGAGGCCGGCCGGCGGGACCCGTACAACCGCGAGGCGTACCACCGGATGCTGCAGTTCCTGTACCGCCGCAGCTCCTCCGGACCGCCGGCCGAGGCCGCCGCCTTCGCGCACTGGGCCGCCGGCGCGGCGCCGCCGGGCTCCGCACTGCACGTCCTGCCGCTCTACGTTCGCGTGGAGCGCTACCGCCGCTCCGGCGGCCACGACGCCGCACTCGACCTGCACTGGGTGGCCGAGGACGCCACCCGCGAGGCGGGCCGGGCCCTGCACTCGTGGTTCGCACTCACCCACCCCGCCGACCGCTCCCTGCTGGACCTCAACCACCTCGCCCACGCCCTGTGGGGCGCCCTCCAATTCCGGGACGCCGCGCGGGTGTTCGACGCCCTCGGCCCGTACTGCACCTCTCTGCCGTGGGCCTGCCGCACCTCGGATCCGGGCGATCGTGCGCAGGCCGTGGAGGTCTTTCTCCAGGCCCGCGCCCGCAGCCATGCGGCCGTCCACGACACCGACCACCGCCCCTGACTCCCCCGCTGCCCCGGAGGTTTCCGCATGTCGAGCCCCAGCACCCCCGACCCGCACGATGAGGAACAGCGCCTGCGCGAACTCGGCTACCGGCCGGTGCTGGCCCGCCGCATGGGCGGCTTCGGCAACTTCGCGATCAGCTTCTCGGTGATCTCGGTCCTGTCCGGCTGCATGACCCTGTACGGCTTCGGGATGGGCGCCGGCGGCCCCGCCGTGATGCTGTGGGGCTGGGCGGGCGTCGGTCTGTTCGTGCTGTTTGTGGGCCTCGCGCTCGCCGAAGTCACCAGCGCCTACCCGACGTCGGGCGCCCTGTACTACATGGCCGACCGGCTCGGCGGCCGCCGCTGGGGCTGGTACACCGGCTGGCTGAACCTGCTCGGCCTGCTCGGCGCGATCGCCGGAATCGACTACGGCGCCGCCCTGTTCACCGGCGCGTTCGCCGGCATCCAGTGGGGCTTCGAGCCCACTCCCGGCAGGACGATGCTGATCTTCATCGCGATCCTGCTGCTGCATGCCGTGCTGAATCTCTTCGGCGTCCGCCTGGTCGGCGTGCTCAACTCGGTCAGCGTGTGGTGGCACCTGGCCGGTGTCGCCCTCATCGTCGGCGCACTGGCGATCGTGCCCGACCACCACCAGTCACCGTCCTTCGTGTTCACGAAGTTCGTGAACGACACCGGCTGGTCCAACCCGTTGTACGTGGCGGCGGTCGGCCTGCTCCTCGCGCAGTACACCTTCTCCGGGTACGACGCCTCGGCCCATCTCTCCGAGGAGACCTCCAACGCCTCGGTGTCGGCCGCCCGCGGCATCGTGCGCTCCATCTGGGTGTCGTGGATCGCGGGCTTCGTGCTGCTCGCGGGCCTCACCTTCGCCATCCAGGACTACGAGGCCACCCGCGGCAGCGAGACCGGCGTGCCGCCCGCGCAGATCCTGCTCGACGGTCTGGGCACCGACGGGGCGAGCGCGCTGCTGCTCGTGGTGATCGTGGCCCAGCTGTTCTGCGGCAACGCCGAAGTCGCCGCCGCCAGCCGCATGGTGTTCGCGTTCAGCCGGGACCGGGCGCTGCCCGGCTCGGGCCTGTGGCGCAAGGTCAGCAGCCGCACCCAGACCCCGGTCGCCGCGGTCTGGCTGTCGATCGTGGTCGCCTGTCTGCTCGCGCTGCCGTCCCTGTACTCGGCGACGGCGTACGGCGCGGTCACCGCCATCAACGTCATCGGCATCACCCCGGCATACGCCATCCCCGTCCTGCTGCGGCTGCGTGCGGGCGACCGCTTCACGCCGGGGCCCTGGAACCTGGGCCGTTGGAGCAGGCCGGTCGGCTGGATCGCGGTGGCGTGGGTGGCCTGTGTGACGGTGCTGTTCTGCCTGCCGCAGTCCTCGCCGGTCACCGTCGACTCGATGAACTACGCCTCCATCGCCCTCGCCGTCGTACTCGTTCTCGCCAGTGTGTGGTGGTACCTCGCCCGCCGTTCGTACGGAACTCCCGAGACCGCCGCGTACGGCTCCGACCGCGACCAGGCGGAACTGGCCGAGGGCATCGTCTGAAACCGCACCGTCCGGGCAACCACCAGGTACGAACCCTTGTGCGGAATAAGGCAGGATGAGCGGCTGCACATCCCGAACTTGGAGGTATCCGGTGAACCGAGCGCTCACCGTGGACGACCTGGTCATCGCCGGAGTCGCGCTGGCAGCGGGCCTGTTGGCCGCGTTCCTGCTGCGCATGCTGCTGCGCTGGCTGGGCAAGCACGCCGACCGCACCCGCTGGAGCGGCGACGACGTCATCGTCGACGCACTGCGCACGGTGGTGCCGTGGGCGGCGATCGTGGGCGGCGCCGCCTCCGCGGGAGCGGCGCTGCCGCTGACCAGAACGGTCCAGAACCACGTCAACCAGGTGCTGACAGTGGTGCTCATCTTCGTCGTCACGGTGACGGCGGCCCGGGTGATCGCCGGCCTGGTGCGGACGGTCACCACATCCCGCTCCGGGGTCGCCGGATCGGCCACGATCTTCGTGAACATCACCCGGGTGCTGGTCCTGGCGATCGGCTTCCTGGTGGTGCTGCAGACGCTGGGCATCTCGATAGCCCCGATGCTCACCGCCCTGGGCGTGGGCGGTCTGGCGGTCGCGCTCGCCCTGCAGGACACCCTCGCCAACCTCTTCGCGGGCATCCACATCCTCGCCTCGAAGACCGTGCAGCCCGGCGACTACATACGGCTGAGCAGCGGTGAGGAGGGCTACGTCGAGGACATCAACTGGCGTCAGACGACCGTCCGCGCGCTCTCCAACAACCTCGTCGTCATCCCCAACGGGGAGCTCGCGAAGTCGAACATGACCAACTTCATGCGTCCCGAGCAGAAGTTGACCGTCCTGGTGCAGGTGGGGGTCGCCTACGACAGCGACCTGGAGCAGGTCGAGCGCGTGACCATGGAGGTCATCGCCGAGGTGATGACGGGGATCACCGGCGCGGTCGCCGATCACGAGCCGGCGATCCGCTTCCACACCTTCGGCGACTCCCGGATCGGCTTCACGGTCATCCTGGGCGTGGGCGAGTTCAGCGACCAGTTCCGGATCAAGCACGAGTTCATCAAGGCGCTGCACAAGCGCTACCGCGAGGAGGGCATCCGCATCCCGGCGCCCGCGCGGACGGTGGCGCTGCAGCCGGGGTCGGTGGCGATCCCGCAGCAGCGCGGCCCGCAGGAGGCGGTTGTCGAGGCGGGCGAGGTGTCCTCGGCCCGCCTCGACTGACAGCTGGGCGAGGTCAGAGAGTCGCCGAGTTCTCGTGCCAGTGCCCGCCCCTGCGGCTGTGCGGTGAGGCCAGCGCCGAGTTCACCGGCGTGACCGTCCAGTCCGGGTGGCCGGGCATCCGCGGCGTCTTGGTGCCGTAGAGCCAGTCCTTGAGGAACCCGGACTGGTCCTGGCCGGAGACCTCGGAGGCGACGGCGATGTAGTCGTCCGTCGTCGCCGACGAGTTGCGGTGCCGGTCCAGGAAGCACCGCTCGATGGCGTGGAAGACGTCCTCGCCGACGACCTGGCGCAGCGCGTACAGGACCAGCACTCCGCCCGTGTAGCGCTGGCTGTCGAAGAGGTTGACCGCGTTGGGCGCGGCGACCGGGCCCGAGTCGTGCCGCCACTGGTCGCCGAGGCCGTAGGTGTACTTCATGCGGTCCTCGAACGTGCTGTAGCCGAGCGAGTCGGTCCAGCCGCGCTCGTAGCGGTACAGCAGTCCGTAGAAGTCCGCGTGGCCCTCGTTCAGCCACAGGTCGGCCCAGTTGGCGGGGCTGACGAGGTTGCCGAACCAGGAGTGGACCAGCTCGTGCATCATGTGCGAGCCGATCTTCTTCTCCTCCTGGAGCAGGAAGTTCGGCTTGTACAGGGTGAGGGTCTGCGTCTCCAGGCCGGTGAAGTCGAAGGCCTTCGGGTTGTCGGAGTTGCACGGCAGCAGTCCGTACGTCTCGAAGGGGAACGCGCCGAGCCGTTGCTCGATCCAGTCGACCAGACCGGGGGTCAGCGCGAGGGCCGGCTCCAGGGCGGCGGCCCGGGCGGTCGGCACGACGTCCCGCAGGGGCAGCCCGTGCGGGCCCTGCCGGTCCTTGACGACGTAGTCGCCGACCGTGATCTGCACCAGTTCGGTGGCCATCGGCTCGCGCGAGCGGTACGAGTACGCCGTCCGGCCGTCGGCGAGGGTCTCGGTGCCGACGAGCAGGCCGTTCGCGACGCCCTGCAGGCCGGCGGGGACGGTGACGCGGAAGGTGAAGTCCGCCTTGTCCGACGGGTGGTCGTTGCAGGGGAAGACGGTGTGCGCCGAGTTCGGCTGCGGGCAGATCGCGAAGCCGTCCGGGGTGACGACCCAGGCGGTGTGCGGGAGGCTGCGGCTCGGGTCGGCCCCGTACTCGACGCAGACCGTCACCCGGCACCCGGCGGGCAGCGGGCGGGCCGGCGTGATCCGCAGCTTCTCGTCTGCCTGCTCGACGGCGGCGGTGCGACCGCCGACGCGGACGGTGCGTATGTCCAGGCCGAGGGCGTCCAGCGAGAAGCGGGTGAGCGCCTGGGTGGTGGTGATCCGCAGGGTCGCGGTGGCGTCCACCAGCTTGGTGGTGGCGTCGTAGGAGAGGTCGAGGTGGTAGGCCGAGACGCGGTAGCCGTCGTTGCCGAGGCTGGGGTAGACGGAGTCACCGAGGGTCTCGGGACCCGGGGTGCCCGTGTCGCGCGGGGCTGCCTGGGCCGTACCCCCCACGGTCAGTGCTGCGGCCGTACCGATCAGGGCGGCCGCGGGGGCCGTCACTCTGGTGCGATATCTCATGGTCAGCTTTCGCTCGGGCGGCCGGGTGGTCAGCTCCGGCCGTCGACGATCAGATGCACGATCTACATCCAGGACCATGGGATCGGACGTTTGGTTGCACGCCGGTGAGGCCTTTGGGGTTCCGGAGTGTGGGACGCGTGGCCGGACCCCTGTCGAGCCCGCCTCGATCACGAGATATCTTGATGTCGAGCAATGTTGCAGACGTGGAGCGGAGCACCCGGTGACTGACTCGACCATCTTCTATACGCACACTGACGAGGCCCCGGCCCTGGCGACGTATTCCTTCCTGCCGGTGGTCCAGGCGTACGCCTCGCAGGCGGGTGTCTCCGTGGAGACCCGTGACATCTCGCTGGCCGGGCGCATCATCGCCCTGTTCCCGGAGTACCTGACCGAGGACCAGCGGATCCCGGACGCCCTCCACGAGCTGGGCGAGCTGGCCAAGACGCCCGAGGCCAACATCATCAAGCTGCCGAACATCTCGGCGTCGATCCCGCAGTTGAAGGCCGCGATCGCCGAGCTGCAGGGCCAGGGCTACGCCCTTCCGGCGTACCCGGACGACCCGAAGACCGACGAGCAGCGGGACATCCAGGCCCGCTACGACAAGGTCAAGGGCTCCGCCGTGAACCCGGTCCTGCGTGAGGGCAACTCCGACCGCCGCGCCCCCGCCTCGGTCAAGAACTACGCCAAGACCCACCCGCACCGCATGGGCGCCTGGACCTCCGAGTCCAAGACCAACGTGGCGACCATGGGCGAGAACGACTTCGCCTCCACCGAGAAGTCCACGGTCATCGCCGAGGACACCACCCTCCGCTTCGAGCTGGTCGGCGAGGACGGCTCCACCACCGCGCTGCGCGAGCCCCTGAAGGTCATCGCCGGCGAAGTCGTCGACGCCTCCGTGATGCGCGCCGCCGCGCTGAACGAGTTCCTCGCCGCGCAGGTCGCCCGCGCCAAGGCCGAGGGCGTGCTGTTCTCCGTGCACCTCAAGGCGACGATGATGAAGGTCTCCGACCCGATCGTCTTCGGTCACGTGGTGCGCGCCTTCTTCCCGAAGACCTTCGCGAAGTACGGCGAGACCCTCGCCGCGGCCGGCCTGACCCCGAACGACGGTCTGGGCGGCATCTACAAGGGCCTGGAGGCCCTGCCCGAGGGTGCCGAGATCAAGGCCTCCTTCGACGCCGAGCTCGCCGAGGGCCCGGAGCTGGCGATGGTCGACTCCGACAAGGGCATCACCAACCTGCACGTGCCGTCCGACGTGATCGTGGACGCCTCGATGCCGGCCATGATCCGCACCTCCGGCCACATGTGGGGCCCGGACGGCCAGGAGGCCGACACCCTCGCGGTGCTGCCGGACCACTCCTACTCCGGCGTCTACCAGGCCGTCATCGACGACTGCCGCGCGAACGGCGCCTTCGACCCGTCCACCATGGGCTCGGTGCCGAACGTCGGCCTGATGGCGCAGAAGGCCGAGGAGTACGGCTCCCACGACAAGACCTTCGAGATCAAGGCCGCCGGCACGGTCCGCCTGGTCGACCAGGCCGGCAACGTCGTCCTGGAGCAGCCGGTCGCCGTCGGTGACATCTTCCGCGCCTGCCAGACCAAGGACGCCCCGATCAAGGACTGGGTGAAGCTGGCCGTCACCCGCGCCCGCGCCACCGGCGACCCGGCGGTGTTCTGGCTGGACGAGACCCGCGGCCACGACGCCGTGATCATCGAGAAGGTCAAGCAGTACCTGCCGGAGCACGACACCGAGGGCCTGGACATCAAGATCCTCTCCCCGGTCGAGGCGACCAAGCTGTCGATCGAGCGCATCCGCCGCGGCGAGAACACCATCTCGGTCACGGGCAACGTGCTGCGTGACTACCTCACCGACCTCTTCCCCATCCTGGAGCTGGGCACCAGCGCCAAGATGCTGTCGGTCGTCCCGCTGATGGCGGGCGGCGGCCTGTTCGAGACGGGCGCCGGCGGCTCCGCGCCCAAGCACGTCCAGCAGCTGGTCAAGGAGAACTACCTGCGCTGGGACTCGCTGGGCGAGTTCTTCGCGCTGGTGCCGTCCCTGGAGCAGTACGCCACGGCCACCGGCAACGCCCGTGCCAAGGTCCTGGCCGACACCCTCGACCGCGCCACGGCGACCTTCCTCAACGAGGACAAGTCCCCGACCCGTCGCGTCGGCGGCATCGACAACCGCGGCAGCCACTTCTTCCTGTCCCTGTACTGGGCGCAGGAGCTGGCGGCGCAGACCGACGACGCGGACCTGGCGAAGGCCTTCGCCCCGCTCGCCGAGACGCTCGCCTCCAACGAGCAGAAGATCGTCGACGAGCTGCTCGCCGTCCAGGGCAAGCCGGCCGACATCGGCGGCTACTACCAGCCGGACCCGGCCAAGGCCGCCGCGGTCATGCGCCCGTCCGCCACCTGGAACGCGGCGCTGGCGTCCCTGAGCTGACGCCCGGGCCCGACGGGCCCGTGAGGTTCCCCGCCCCGGCAGGCGTCCCGCCTGCCGGGGCGGACTCGTCCCGTGCGCTGCCCGACCCGGCCACCCTCGGCGTGAACGGCTGGGCGCTTACGACGAGTTGACGAGACATCACCCGTGCTGGTGCCGTCAGGTGCTCGTCCGGTCGGCCCTCATGCCCCGACCTCCGCCGCACCCGAGCGCAGCGCCCGCAGACTCTGCGAGATGGCATTGGCCGCGGCGTGGACGTGGTGGGCGAGCCGGGCCGGCCGGACCAGGTCAGGGGGGCCCACGACCGCGACGGCCGCGACCACGACGCCGCGGCCGTCGCGGACGGGGACGGCGTATCCGCCCCGCGCTTCGGTCAGCGTGCCGTGGACGGCCGCGTGCCCCTCACGTCTGATCCTGCCCAGGAGACGTTGCAGTGCGGCGCCGTCCGTCAGGGAGCGCGGGGTGTAGGCGTGCAAGGGGCCACCGCAGACCTCGCTCTGAAGGAGTTGGTCGGCGTGGGCGAGCAGCACCAGGCCGACGGAGGTGGCGTGCAGGGAAACGCGACAGCCCTGGGGGCTGTAGCGGTTGGGGAATTCGGGGTCGTCCGAGACGAAGGACAGGCACACGCTTTCGCCGCCGTCCCGGATGGCGATCACCGCGGCGCCCGAGGTCTGCCCGTGCAGGGCGATCAGATGCGGCTGCGCCGCCTCGACCAGTGCGGAGGAGCGCGGTGCGAGGACGGCCGTCTCCCACAGGCGCAGCCCGATGCTGTACATGCCGTCGGCACACCTCTCCAGGGCTCCCCAGGAGTGGAGCTTGCTGACGATGCGGTGGACGGTGGCGAGGGGGAGTCCGGCGCGCCGGCTGATGTCGCTGAGTGTCAGCGTCGGGTTGTCCCGGTCGAAGGCACCGAGGATGCTGAGCGTCCGGTCGACGACGGAACGCTCCGGAGCGGCGGAGTGGGGGGTGGTCATCCCGTTCAGAGTCCCTTCGCGTGCACTTCAGAGAGCAGCATTGACACGTGCTGAGCAGGGATTACCTGTGTTGGGCGACCACCTCTATGATTCAAGCCGAAAGTTGAATCTGAAAGGTCGATTCCGGAACGCTCATGGTCGATTTCGCATCGTTACCGATCCCTGTCGTGCCCTACAGACCTGTCTGCCGACCAGGCCTCGCCATCGCGGTGGCGAGCCTGTGCGGGCTGCGCGGCATGGGCGACATGGACTTCCTCGCCTCTCCCCACCGGCTCGACTTCCACCAGATCGTGCTGGTCACCGCGGGGAGGGGAACGTACGAGATCGACTCCACGCCGCTGGAGTGCCAGGCCGGCACACTGCTGTGGACCCGGCCGAGCCAGGTGATCCGGTCCTGCCCGCAGCCGGACATGGAAGCGGACATCATCATGTTCACCGAGGCGTTCCCACTGCAGATGAGCGCCCACATGGGCATGCTCGACGATGCCCTGCGCCCCTCGCACTGGCAGCTCTGCCCCGTCGAACTGTCCGCGTTCCAGCGGGTCTTGAGTGTCCTGAGGGAGGAGTTCGAGCGACCCGA
The DNA here is from genome assembly GCF_042895385.1 of Streptomyces sp. NPDC001401. Taxonomy (NCBI): domain Bacteria; kingdom Bacillati; phylum Actinomycetota; class Actinomycetes; order Kitasatosporales; family Streptomycetaceae; genus Streptomyces; species Streptomyces sp. NPDC001401. The sequence goes on along the minus strand of NZ_JBIAWI010000006.1, from coordinate 162,953 downwards.
CCAAGGGCTCGGCGAAGAACTGCTCAAGCACCTGCTGGCCGTGGTACTGCTCCACATCGACCAGCTCTGCCGCAGCCGCCACCACGAGGTGGCAGCCAGCACCCTCAGCACCGAGCAGAGCGAGCTCTTCCTCCGCTTCCGCCGCGAACTGGACCGGCAATACCGCGACACCCGGCTGGTGGAGGACTACGCCACCGCCCTCAACTGCAGTACGCGCGCCCTGACCCGGGCCTGCCGGACCGTCGCCGGCACCTCCGCCAAGGACGTGATCGACGCCAGGGTCGCACTGGAGGCTCGGCGCCTGCTGGTCCACACGGATCTGCCCATCACGGCCATCGCCCGCCAGCTCGGATTCTCCGAAGTCACCAACTTCGGCAAGTTCTTCGCCCGCCGCGTAAGTATGACACCGGGCGCCTTCCGGCGTGAGGCGAAGACGGGTAACCAGTAGTAACCCGCCATCCACGAGTGCCTTTTAACCCGCCCGTTACTTTGGACCGCGGTCGTCCACGCCCGTAAACGCGGATTTCTTTCCACTGGCTGGAAGGCCAGTTGTTAAAGATTCCAGATCCTGGCAAGACTGTGACCTGCGTGCTTCGGGCGACCAACCAAAAGCATCGCAGGCTTGCGGGCCCGCAAGCCTTGACCCATCGAGCACGGAATGGACCAGACCACGCATTACTGACACGTTGTCATTCGTCGCACCGCGGCGGCGTTTCGCAGAAACGGCTTCGCTCCCCCCTTACTGCTTACCGCGTTTTCGATTCCGGTGTGTCAGATCGTCCCCTTTCCCCCGCCGGCGTCCCGCGAAGCCCTGCGTCAAAACACGTGTCATCACCCTGGGCGCCACCGTCGAGGACGACGTATGCCCTTACCCGACCGCACGCTCCTGGGCGCGCCCGTGCGCCCAGGAGCGACTCAGGAAAGGACGACACATCATGGCCGCAGTGACCGCCGCCGAGGCGGAGACCTGGCTCATCGAGAAGATCGCCCACCGTCTGGGTGTGGCCACCGGCGAGGTCTCGCGCGAGGTGTACTTCGACGAACTGGACCTCGACTCGACCGAAGCCCTCATCCTGGCAGGCGAGTTGGAGAACTGGCTCGGCTTCGAGCTCAGCACGACCACCCTCTGGTACCACCCGACGGTGAAGGACCTGGCCGCGTATCTCGCCGAGGAGAGCGGGCAGCGTGCGGCCACCGCGTGACGTACGGCCGCCGGTGGCCCGGGTCCTGCGGGCCGCGGCCTCCGGGGGGCGGATCGTGTACCTCGTCCACCCCGGCGCCCTTGCGGCCTCCGTGTACCAGGGCCTGGCCGACGCGCTGCCGGCCGACGCCGGGCTGACCGTGCTCGACCTCGGCGCGGTGCCCGAGTACGCGGAGGCGGCGCTCACCGGAGGCAGGGCCGCCACCACCGTGGAGGACCTGTCCGCCGTACTGCTGGCCGCGATGGAGCCGCACCAGGGGCCGTACACACTCGTCGGCTGGTCCTTCGGCGGTGTGCTCGCCCTGTCCATGACCCGACAACTGCCCGCCGGCCAACTGCCGCAGCGGCTGGTCCTGTTGGACAGCATCGCCCCGACCGAGGAGTACCAGCAGCCCGACGACGCGCTCGAAGCCGACCTGCTCCTCGGCTGGTTCGCCATGTACCTCGGGGCCAAGCGCGGCCGCCCCGTCCCGGTTCCCGCCGGGCGGCTGGCCGGCCTCGGCGTCGACGAGGGGCTCACCGTCGTCCTCGACGAGGGCGTCGCCGCCGGGGCCCTCCTCCCGGACACTCCGCTGCCGGGACTGCGCAAGCTCTACGACACGTACGTCGACGGGCTGCTGCGCAACAACCGCCTGACGGCTCCCCACCGTCCGGCTCCCGCCCCCCTCCCCCTCACCCTGGTCAAGGCCGAGCGCAGCCTGATCCCGGGCGACCCGACGCTCGGCTGGCAGCCGCTCGCCCCGCACGGCCTCACCACGCACACCGCTCCGGGCGATCACTACACGATGCTCGACCGCCCGGACGCACTGCGCGTGCTCGCTCCCCTGCTCGCCCCCGCCTGATCCCCACCGCTTCCTCCCGCCATCCGCGCGTCCGCGCGTCGCTCTGCCCTGCCCTGCTCACATCCCCGTACGTCCCCCAAAGGGCCACCGACCCGATCCGGGCCGCTCCAGGGCCCGCCGTACGACGAAGAGAGCCTCTCCGTGAACGCTTCACATCCTTCCGACCTCGACCGCCGGCTCGCCCGGGATCCGATCGCGATCGTCGGCCTGTCCGCCCTGTATCCCAAGTCGCGTGATCTGCGGGAGTTCTGGGCCAACGTCGTCTCGGCCGCGGACTGCATCGAGGACGTCCCAGCCACCCACTGGGACCTGTCGGAGCACTACGACCCCGACCCGTCCGCGCCCGACAAGACGTACGCCAGGCGGGGCGGGTTCATCCCGACCGTCGACTTCAACCCGCTGGAGTTCGGGCTGCCGCCCAACACCCTCGAAGTCACCGACGTGCTCCAGCTGTTGAGCCTGGTCGTGGCGCGTGACCTGCTCAAGGACGCGGGCGCCGACCAGGACTGGTACGACGCCTCCCGCACCGGCGTGGTCCTGGGGGTGACCGGCGCCAACCAGCTCACCCAGCCGCTGACCGCCCGGCTGCAGACGCCGGTCCTCAAGGAGGTCGTGCGCTCCTGCGGGCTGAGCGAGCGGGACGCCGAGGAGATCGCCGAGAAGTTCAAGCTGGCCTACGCGCCCTGGGAGGAGAACTCCTTCCCCGGCATGCTCGGCAACGTCGTCGCGGGCCGCATCGCCAACCGCCTCGACCTGGGCGGCACCAACATGACGATCGACGCGGCCTGCGCCAGTTCGCTCGGCGCGGTCAAGTCGGCGATCAGCGACCTGCTGGAACGGCGCTCGGACACGATGCTGGTGGGCGGCTGCGACGCCGAGAACACCATCTTCATGTACCTGTGCTTCAGCAAGACGCCGGCGTTCTCCAAGGCGGGCCGCATCCGCCCGTTCGACGCGGACGCGGACGGCACCCTCATCGGCGAGGGCATCGGCATGCTGGCCCTGCGTCGGCTGTCCGACGCCGAGCGGGACGGCAACCGCGTCTACGCGGTGATCCGGGGCATCGGCTCCTCCAGCGACGGCCGCTTCAAGTCCATCTACGCCCCGCGCAAGGAAGGCCAGATGACGGCCCTGCGGCGGGCGTACGAGGACGCCGACTGCTCTCCGGCCTCCGTCGAGCTCTTCGAGGCGCACGGCACCGGGACGGCGGTCGGCGAGGCGACCGAACTGTCGGCACTGGCCGCGGTGGTCTCCGAGTTCACCGAGGAGCGGCAGTTCGCGGCTGTCGGCAGTGTGAAGTCGCAGATCGGCCACACCAAGGCGGCGGCCGGCGCGGCCGGGATGATCAAGCTGGCGCTCGCGCTGCACCACAGGCTGCTGCCGCCCACCATCAACGTGGACCGGCCCAACCCGGCCGTCGACTGGCCCGAGAGCCCGTTCTACGTCGGCACCCGCACCCGCCCCTGGGTCCTCGACCCGAGCCGCCCCCGACGGCGGGCAGGCGTCTCGTCGTTCGGCTTCGGCGGCACCAACTTCCATGTGGTACTGGAGGAGCACGGCGACGGCGGCGACATGCAGGTCCTGTTCCCAGTGAGCCGGGTTCATGTATGGCATGAACCTGACATGAACAGCCTGGTGCGGGCCGTCGCCGGCGGAGCGGACCCGCGCACCGACCCCGCCCCGGCCGGCCACCCCCGGCTCGCCCTGGTCGCCCGCGGCGACACCGAGCTCGCCGAACTGCGCGCCCTGGCCGCGGCCGAGCTGCGGGCCAAGCCGACCGCCGACGCCTGGTCGCACCCCAAGGGCATCTACTTCCGCGCGTGTGCCGCCCCCACAGGAAAGGTGGCCGCGCTCTTCGCCGGGCAGGGCAGCCAGTACGTCGAACCGGGCCGCACGGCGGTGCTCGCGCTACCCCCGCTGCGGGCGGCCTTCGACCGGGCCAACGCGGCGTTCGGCGAGCACGAGCGGCCACTGTCCCGGGTCGCCTTCCCGCCGCCGGCCTTCGACGAGGTGACCCGTGCGGCCCAGGAGAGCGAACTGCGCCGCACCGAGTACGCGCAGCCCGCGATCGGCGCACTGGCGGCCGGCCACTACCGCTATCTGAGCGAACTGGGCTTCGCCGCCGACGGGTTCCTCGGGCACAGCTTCGGCGAGCTGGCGGCGCTGTGGGCGGCCGGGGCGGTCGACGACGACACGTTCTTCGCGCTGGCCCGCGCCCGGGGCGCGGCGATGGCCCCGCCCGCCGACCCGGACTTCGACGCCGGGGCGATGGCCGCCGTGTCCGCACCCGAGGACCAGGTTCGCCGACTCCTGGCCGAGCACCCGGAGTTGACCGTCTGCAACCGCAACGCGGCCGACCAGATCGTGGTGGGCGGTGCCACCGACGCGGTGGAGCGGCTGGTGGCGGCGGCGGGCGCAGCCGGAATCCGGGCGCTGCGGCTGCCGGTGTCGGCCGCCTTCCACACACCGTTCGTCGCGCACGCCGTGGAGGAGTTCGGGCAGCGGGTGGCACAGGCCGAGATCGGCGAGCCGCGCCGCCCCGTGTACGCCAACTCGCCCGGCGCCTCGTACGGTCCCGACGTCGAAGCCAATCGGCGCACGCTGGTCGACCAGCTGGTCAGTCCGGTGGAGTTCGCCGATCGCGTGGAGGAGATGTACGCGGCGGGCTTCCGTACCTTCGTCGAGTTCGGCCCCAAGGGCGTGCTGACCCAGCTGGTGCGCCGCATCCTCGGTGAGCGCGAGCACTTCGCGGTGCAGCTGGACCCGGGCGACAAGGGGGACGCCGAGCCGGCCCTGAAGCGGGCCCTCGCCCAACTGGCCGTACTGGGACTGCCGTTGGCCACCGAAGACCGTTACGTGGCGGAGCCTGCGCCCACCGAGCCGGCCAAGGGCATGACCGTACCGCTGAACGGCATCAACCATGTGCCCGAGGCCCGCAAGGCCGCGTACCGGGATGCCGTGGAGAACGGCTACCGCGTCTCCCTTCCGGCCGCCCCCGCGCCGCAGCAGCCCGTGGCGGCTGTGCAGCCGACCCCGGTGCCCGCCGCCGCGCCCCTGTCCCTGCATCCCGGCGCAGCCGAGACGCCCGCCGCCGCACCGCCGCTCGTGGCGGCGGCGCCGTCCGCCCAACTGGACGTCCTGGAGAGCGAGTTCATGGAAGACGAACCCCTGACCCCCGCCCAGTCGGCCGACGACCGGCTCACCGGCCTGATCGCCGACCACCTGGCCCTGCACGACGACTACCTCACCGGCCAGCTCACCAGCGCCCAGCGCATGATGGGCCTGCTGGAGCGGGCCGACGAGCAGGGCCGCATCGACGCGGTGCTGCCGGGTGTGGCCTCCGTCAAGGAGCACGGGCTGGCGATCGGGCGTGCGCACACGCGGGCCAACGAGATCCTGCGGGACATGGCGGCCCTGGAGCTGGGCGCGTCGGCCCCGGTGGCGTCTGCCGCCATCGCGGAGCCGGCTCCCGTACTCGCTCCCGAGCCTCCGGCACCCCTGGTGGCACCGCCTGCCCCGGCCGCGCTTCCCCCGTCCCCGCCCGCCTCGGAACCCGCCGCCCTGGAGGCGCCGGCCGTGCCCGAGGAGCCGACGGCCACCGGCACTTCGGCCGGCGACGTCGAGGCGGCCCTGCTCGACATCGTGTCCCAGAAGACCGGCTACCCCGCGGACATGCTGGACCTCGAAATGGACGTGGAGGCGGACTTGGGCATCGACTCCATCAAGCGCGTCGAGATCATGGGCGTCCTCCAGGAACGCTTCCCCAGCCCCACCCCCGTCGGCCCCGAACAACTCGCCGAACTCCGCACGCTCAGCGAGATCGTGGACTTCGTACTGAGCCTGGGCGGCCTCATGAACGGCCGTCCGGAGGCGGTGGTGACGCCCTCCGCCGTTCCGGCCGTCAACAGCGAGGCCATCGCCGCCGCACTGCTCGGCGTGGTCTCCGAGAAGACCGGCTACCCGGCGGAGACGCTGGACCTCGACATGGACGTCGAGGCGGACCTGGGCATCGACTCCATCAAGCGCGTCGAGATCATGGGCGTCCTCCAGGAACGCTTCCCCAGCCCCACCCCCGTCGGCCCCGAACAACTCGCCGAA
>NZ_JBIAWI010000006.1:0-156716 GCF_042895385.1 Streptomyces sp. NPDC001401 | reverse complement strand
ACTCCATCAAGCGCGTCGAGATCATGGGCGTCCTCCAGGAACGCTTCCCCAGCCCCACCCCCGTCGGCCCCGAACAACTCGCCGAACTCCGCACACTGGGCGACATCGTGGGCTTCGTCGGCGGACTGGCCGGGGCGACGGCCCCTGAACCGCAGCGGTCCCACGTGCCGTCGGAGACCGCCGTCGCCGACGCCCCCACGCCGGGTGCGCTGGGTCGTGGGCAGGCCGCGCTCGTGGAACTGCCCGAGCCCGACCGGTTGGTGGGCGCCTATCCGCAGGGTGCCGTCGCCCTCGTCGTGGACGACGGCAGCGAGGTCGCTCAGGCCGCGGCGGCCGGACTCGTGGCGGACGGCTGGCAGGTGCGCGTGCTGCGCCTGCCCGGTGTGCCGCAGCGGATCACCGGTGCCGTGGACGCGGCCCTCACCGGCTGGGGCGCCCAGGAACTCGCTTCGTACATCGAGCAGTTGGCCGCGGATGCGCTGCATCTTGTCGCCTTCTTCGCCGCCGCGGACAAACTGCCGTGGGCGGAGGGGGTGCGCCGGCTCGCGCACACACTGCTCGTCGCCAAGCACGTGGTGGGACCGCTGACGGCCGCCGCCGGCACCGGGCAGCGGGCCGCGTTCGTGACCGCCACCCGGCTCGACGGCTCCTTCGGCCTGCACGGAGTGGCCGAGGACACGGCCCCGGCCGGCGGTGTCGCCGGCCTGGTCAAGACCCTCGCCGTGGAGGCGCCCGAGGTGTTCTGCCGGGCCGTGGATCTCGCGCCCGCCCTCAGCCCGGTGCAGGCCGCCGAACTGGTCCTGGCCGAGATCCACGACGCCTGCGCCACCTCGGTCCAGGTGGGCCACGACGGCACCCGCAGGGTCGCCCTCACGCTCGGCGAGGAGCCGGCCGCCCCGGCCACCGGCGTCCCCGTGCTCGCCTCGGACGATCTGCTGGTCGTCACGGGCGGCGGACGCGGCATCACCGCCCGCTGCGTCGCCGCGCTCGCCGCCGCACACCGCCCCGGGCTGCTGCTGCTCGGCCGTACCGCACTCGGCGCGGAGCCCGAGTGGGCCGCCGGCCTCACCGATGCGGCGGCGCTGAAGGCCGCGGCCGTGGAGCAGTTGCGGCAGGCGGGAGAGAAGCCGACCCCCAAGCGTGTCGAGCAGCTCTACCAGTCGGTCGTCGGCGAGCGCGAGATCCGGGCGACCCTGGCGGAGGTACGGGCAGCGGGCAGCGAGGTCGAGTACCTGGCGGTCGACATCACCGACGTCTCCGCCACCGCCGCCGCGCTGGCGCCGTACCTCGACCGGATCACGGGTGTGGTGCACGGTGCCGGAGTCCTCGCCGATCAGCTGATCTCCGCGAAGAAGGCGGCCGAGATCGAGCGGGTGTTCGCCGTGAAGCTCGGCGGACTGCGTTCGGTGCTCGCAGCCCTGGGGGACCGGCCGCTGCGGCACGTGATGCTGTTCTCGTCGGTGGCCGGGTTCTTCGGCAACCGCGGCCAGTCGGACTACGCGATGGCCAACGAGGTGCTCAACGCCTGGGCCACCGCCTACAAGCGCAACCACCCCGAGGCCCATGTGACCGCGCTCAACTGGGGCGCCTGGGACAGCGGAATGGTGTCGCCGCAGATCAAGGCGGTGTTCGAGGAGCGCGGCATCACCCTCATCCCTGAGGGGACCGGAGTCCGGCTGTTCACCGAGCAGTTCGCCCCCGAGCGGGCGGGTGACGTGGTCACCGTCCTCGGGCCGACCACTCCCCTGTCCGCGCCCGAGCACTCCGCAGCCACCGCGCCGACCGTCATGGAACGTGACCTGTCCGGCCTCCTGACCGATCCCCTGGTCGCCGACCATGTCATCGGCGACGCACCGGTGCTGCCCGCGGCGGCGGCCCTGGGCTGGACGGTGGGCGCTCTCGAGCGGCTGACCGGCCAAGTCATTGCCCGAATACGGGACTTCTCGGTCCACAAGGGCGTCGTCTTCGACGGTGACCTGGACGCCGGCCGGTTCCAGCTGTCCGTCGACCCGACGCCTGACGGGGCCGAGGCCGACGTCTCGATCCGGTCGGTGAACGGGGAAGGCGCCATGCGACCGCACTTCGCGGCTCGGGTGAGCCTCGGTGCGGCGTCCGAGCGGCCGCAGCCCCTGTCCGGGCTGCCCGTCCTCGGCGGCGGCAGCGACGCCCAGGGGTTCTACGCCGACGGCACGCTGTTCCACGGCGAGTCGCTGCGCGGCCTGCGCCGATTGCTGGAGTCGGGTGCCCCGCGGCTGGTCCTCGAGTGCGCGCTGGCCGAACACCGGCCCGCCGGTGGGGCGTTCGGGGGCGAGCGGTACGCGCCCGGCACCGCCGATCTGCTGCTGCAGGCCGCGCTGGTGTGGATGCGGCTGAACCTGGAGACGGCGAGCCTGCCGATGGCGGTGGCACAGGTCGACCTGTTCGAGGCGCTGCCCGACGGCGAGCCGTTCCTCGTGGTGGTGGAGCCGGAGTCGACGAACGGTCGGAGCGCGGCGCTCACAGTGACGGCGTGTGCGCCCGACGGACGCGTGTTGATGCGGTTCACAGGCGTCTCTCTTGTGTCCACCCCGCAGCTGGCCGCCAAGTTCGCGAGCCGCTGAACCGACCTACGGACCACCGGGTCCGGCGGACGGCCTCCCCCGACCGCCCGCCGGGCCCGGCCCCTTGGAGGAGACAGCTGCAATGAGCAAGTTCGCCATCGTCGGGATCTCCTGTCTGTTCCCCGGCGCCCACACCCCGGACGACTTCCTGCACAACCTCCGCACCGGCACGGACAGCCGACGTGACGGCGGCGAGGAGGTCTTCGGAGCACCGCTCGACGAGCGTGACCTCGACCCCCGCCACCGCATCACGTCGCGCCGCGGCGGCTTCGTCACGGACTTCCGCTTCGACCCGGCCGGCTACCGCCTGGACGCCGACCGCCTCTCCCGCCTCGACCGCCTCTTCCACTGGTCGATGCACACCGCCCGCGAGGCACTGCGCGACTGCGGCCTGGCCGACCGCCCCGAGATCCTGGCCCGCACCGGCCTCGTCATGGGCAACTACTCCTTTCCTACGCCGACTTCGGCGAAGGTCAGCGTCCCGCTGGCGCAGGAGGCCGTGCTGGCCGGGCTGCGCCGGGCCGGGCTGCCCGAGCTCGCCGGGCTGGAGGGGGCGCGCCCGCTGGTGGACCGGGACGCGATCGTTCCGGAGAACCTGCGGGTGAGCGGTTCGCCCGCCGCGGTCACCGCCGCCGCCCTCGGTCTCGGCGGACCGCGCTACTGCCTGGACGCGGCCTGCTCGTCGGCGCTGTACGCCCTCAGCCTCGCCTGCGGTCACCTCGCCTCCGGCCGGGCGGACGTGGTGCTGGCGGGCGCCGTCTGCGCGCCCGACCCGACCCTGATCCACCTGTCCTTCTCCGACCTGCACGCCTACCCCGAGGACGGCTTCAGCCAGCCCCTCGACGGCCGCTCCCGCGGCATCGTCACCGGGCAGGGCGCCGGCATGGTCGCGGTCAAGCGGCTGGCCGACGCGCTGCGCGACGGCGACCGCATCCACGCCGTGGTGGACGGCATCGGCCTGTCGAACGACGGCGCCGGCCGCCACCCCCTCGTACCGCGCAAGAACGGCCAGCTCGACGCGCTGGCCCGGGCCTACGCCGACGCGGGCGTCGACCCGGCCGACATCGACTACCTGGAGTGCCACGCCACCGGCACGCCCATCGGGGACGCGACCGAGGCGGAGTCCGTCGCGGAGTTCTTCGGCGCGCACGGCCGGGTGCCGCTGCTCGGGTCGGCCAAGGGCAACATCGGGCATCTGCTGACCGTCGGCGGACTGAGCAGCCTGCTCAAGGTCGTGCTGGCCATGGCCGACGGCACCATCCCGCCGACCGTCGGAGTGGCGGAGCCGATCAGCTCCCCGGACGGAAAGGTCAGTGCCCAGACCCTGGTGCGCTCCCCGCGCCCGTGGCCGGAGAACCCAGGTCCCCGACGGGCGGCGGTGTCCGCCTTCGGCTTCGGCGGCACGAACGCGCACGTCGTGCTCTCCGCCGCGCCCGACACGGCGGCGCACGCCGACGCCGAGCCCAGGAAGCTGCCCGGGCTGGACGTCGTGGGCCTCGGGGCTTCCTACGGATCGCTGGAGACGCTGGACGCCTTCGAGCGCGCCGTCCACCGCGGCGAGGACGCGCTACGGCCGCTGCCCGAGCGGCGCTGGCGGGGCCTGGACGCCACCGAGGGCGGAACCCTCGACGAGGCAGGACTCACCGCACCGCACGGCGCGTTCGTCGACGGCGTCGAGGTCGACCCCGCCGAACTCCGCGTTCCTCCCGCTGACTTGCGCATCTACAACCCGCAGCACGCCCTGATGACCAGGGTCGCGGACGAGGCCCTGCGCGACGCCGGGTTCCAGCTCGGCACCGGGCGCGACACGCCCGCCCCGCGCCGGGTGGCCGTGGTGGTGGCCGCGGAACTGGAGCCGTACACGCACGCCCGGCTGAGCCGGTACGGCCTTGCGGCGTTCCTGCGCGCCGAGTTCGACCGGGCCGGGATCCAGCTCACCGAGGAACAGCGGGCGGCACTCGCCGAGGTCGCCCGGGACGCCGTGGTGGACCCGATCGGCGCGAACGAGGTCCTGAGCTACATCGGCAATGTCATGGCCGGGCGGATCTCCTCCCGCTGGAACCTCACCGGCCCTTCGTTCACGCTCTCGGCCGAGGGCGCGGGTACCGCGGAGGCCCTGGAGGTCGCCCGACTGCTGCTGCTCGACCCGGAGCTGGAGGCGGTGCTGGTCGGCGCCGTGGATCTGGCGGGTTCGGCGGAAAGCCTGCTGACGGGCCCCCGGCCGGCCTCCGAGGCGGGGCTGTCCTTCAACGAGGGCTCCCGTGGGTGGCGTGTCGGCGACGGCGCGGGCGCCATGGTCGTCACGCGCGCCGATGCGCTGCCGGGCCGGGTGCACGCCCGGATCGACGCGGTCGCGGTGCGCTACGGCGACACATCCGACGCCCTGGCCGAGGCCGCGACGGCGGCACTGGAGGAGGCCGGGGTCGCCGCCACCGACGTGGGATACCTGGAGGCCCACGCGGGCGGCACCGTCGACGGCGACCGTGCCGAGCTCGCCGCCCTGTCACGGGTCTACCGGCACGGATCCGGCAGCACGGCGCTCGGCAGCGCCAAGTCCCAGCTGGGCGACACCGGTTGCGCCGCCGGGCTGGCCGGTCTGATCCGGGCCGTGCTGTGCGTCCGGCACGGCTATCTGCCCGGCACGCCCGGCTGGCGCCGCCCCGCCGAGGACCTCGCCGAGCTCTTCGCCGGCTCCGCGCTGTACGTGCCCGACGCCTCGCGTCCCTGGCTGCGGGAGCGGTCCGAGGACCGTCGTCGTGCCGCCGTGGACATCGTGGGCGCGAGCGGCTCCCACGCCCACGTGGTGCTGTCCTCCGTACCGACTGCCGAACGTCCCCGTCCCGCCGCCGACTGGCACCGGGCGGGCGGTCCCGTACTGCTGGCACTGGCCGCCGACACACCGGACGGACTGCTGGCCGAGGCCGAGCGGCACCGCGCGCTGCTCACCGACGGGGCCGACCCGCGGGTGCTGGCGCGCCAGGCGGCCGAAGGCCTGGCGGCGCGGGCACTGCGCATCGTGCTCGTGGGTGGTGAACGCGAGGCGCTGATACGGCAGTTGGAGCTGGCCATCCGCGATGTTCCGGCAGCTCACGCCGAGGGCAGGGAGTGGGCCACTCCGGCCGGTTCCTTCTTCACGCCGCGGCCCATCGGCCCCTCCGGCAAGGTTGCGCTGGTCTACCCCGGGGCCTTCAACAGCTACCCGGGCCTGGGCGCCGACCTGTTCCGGGCCTTCCCCGGCCTGCTCGACCGCTTCGAGCGGCAGGCCGCCGAGCCGGCCCGGATGCTGCGCGCCGCCCACCTCTACCCCCGCACTCTGGAAGCCCTCGACCGGCGTGGCCTGATGCGGCTGGAGGAGCGGCTCGGCGACGACGTCCCGTTCATGCTGGCCACCGGCACGAGCTTCTCGATCCTCTACACCGCGCTCGTGCGGGAGGTGCTCGGCATCACCGCGCACGGCGGGTTCGGCTACAGCCTCGGCGAGTCGAGCATGCTGTTCGCGACGGGCGGCTGGGACCCGGCCGGCCGTAGTGACGCCCTGATCAGCGACAGCCCGGTCTTCCAGGACCGGCTGTGCGGACCACGGCGCACGGTGCGGGAGTCGTGGGGTCTGTCCGAGGACACCCCCGACGCCCAGGTGTGGGCGTCCCATGTGCTCCTGTCCCCCGCCGAGCCGGTGCGCGAGGCGCTCGCCCGCTACGACCGCGTCCACCTCACCCACGTCAACACCCCGCAGGAGCTGGTGATCGCGGGCGACCCGGACCAATGCCGCGCGCTCATCGCGGAGTTGGGCTGCCCGGCCGCCCGCTCTCCCGTCAACGTCGTCATGCACTGCCCGGTCGTGGACCCCGAACTCGACGCCCTGGCCCGCATGAACGACTACCCGCTCGGCTCGTTCGGCGACCTGGAACTGTTCAGCGCCTACGACTACCAGCCGCTGCCCGCCGAGCGGCTGGCCGAGTCCCCTCGGCGCATCGCGCACACCCTGCGCTCCGAGATCGACTTCCCGCGCCTGGTGCGGGCGGCGTACGAGCGGGGCTACCGGTACTTCATCGAGGTCGGCCCGGGCGCCACCTGCTCGCGCTGGATCCGGGACACCCTCGGCGACGCCCCGCACGTGGCCGCCTGCGTAGACCGCCGGGGCGTTCCGGCCACCACACCGCTGGCCCACCTGGCGGCCCGGCTCGTCGGCCACGGTCTGCCGGTGGACCTGACCGCCCTGCTGGGGCCGGCCGCAGAGGCCGCTGCGAAGACCCGCCGTCTGCCCACCATCCGGCTGGGCCAGGGAGAAGCCATCCCGCAGCGCATCGCCCGTGAGGCCGTGGCCGCGTTGTCGGGGGCGGGCCGGCAGGAGCCCACGACGCCGGCTCACGCGCTCCGCGAGACGGTCGCCCCACCGAGTGCCCGCCGCGCCGAGGCGCCCGTCGTCCGCGCACCTGCCGCTCCGGCAACCACGAGATCGTCCGCCGCGGCTTCCGCCGCTGCGACGGCCTCGGAGCCGTCCACCACCCCCACACCCGCCGCCCCGGCGACTTCGGCACCATCCGCCGACCCCGCACCCGCCTCCGCCGTCCCTGCGACCGCGCCGTACCTGCCCGCCGTACCCGTCCTTTCCGTCCCGCCGGAGGAGTCCGCCGACATGCCCGCCGACCCGACCCTGGAAATCTCCGAGGTGATCACCTTCGACGGCGATCCGGTCACGGTCCTCGCCTGGGGCGGCCCGCAGCCGCCGGTGGCCGCCACCCCGGCCGAGACCGCACCCCCGCTCGTCGAACCGCCGGCGTCTGCGCCTGCGCCTTCCGAGCCCACCACCGCCGGCCGCGGCCAAGTCGCCGACCTGGTGCGGGACCTGCGGCGCGAGATGCTGGCCACCCACGAGGTGGTGATGGAAACCCACCGGGTGCTCCAGGAAGCCACCCTCGAACGCACCGAGACTCTCCTCGACCGCCCCGAGACCCTCCCTGACCGCAACGAGACTCTCCTTGACAGGCCGGCGCCGCCCCCCAGCCACCGTCCTGCCACGCCCGCTTCAGCCCCGGCCCTCCCTCAAGAGCCCCCCACGCAGGAGCCGCCCACGGTCCACGAGGGCGTCGTCTGGGACGAGGCTGACCTGCTGGAGTTCGCCACCGGCTCCGTGGCCAAGGTCTTCGGCCCCGACTTCGCCGAGATCGACACCTACGGTGCCCGGGTGCGGCTGCCCGCACCGCCCTACCACTTCGTCACCCGCGTCACCGAACTGGACGCCAGGCCGGGGGTGTTGGAGCCGTCCCGCATCACCACCGAGTACGACGTCCCCGAGGACGCCTGGTACGCCGTCGACGGCGGGGTCCCCCCGGCCGTGACCGTGGAGTCAGGCCAGTGCGACCTGCTGCTCGTCAGCTATCTCGGCATCGACTTCCGCAACAAGGGCGAGCGGGTCTACCGCCTGCTCGACAGCTCGCTCATCTTCCACGGCGGACTGCCCACGACCGGACAGACCCTGCGCTACGAGATCTCCATCGACCGGTTCGTCCACCAGGGCGACACCACGATCTTCTTCTTCAGCTACCACTGCTACGCCGACGGGGAGCTGATCCTCGAACTCAAGGACGCCTGCGCCGGGTTCTTCAGCAAGCGCGAGCTGGAGACCCCGCTCGGTGTCGTCCTCACCGACAAGGACCGCGCCCGCCGGGCCGCGCTGCCCAAGGGCACCTTCAAGCCGCTGGCGTACGCCCGCAAGGACCGGCTCGACGCGAACGACCTGGAGCTGCTGGCGCAGGGCCGGCCCGGTGAGGTCTTCGGCCCCGACCACGCGCAGGACCCGGGCATCAACCCGGCGCTGCGGCTGCCGGACGAACGGCTGCGCATGGTCGACGAGGTCACCATCGACCGCAAGGGCGGCCCCTGCGAGCTCGGCTCGATCGGCGCGGTCAAGCGCCTTCGGCCGGACGGCTGGTACTTCACCTGCCACTTCCCGGACGACCCGGTGCTCGCCGGCTCGCTGATCGCCGAGGGCGCGGTCCAGTTGCTGCAGATCTACCTGCTGCACCAGGGCATGCATCTCACGCTCCCGGACGCCCGCTTCCAGACGGTGACCGGGCGCCGTATCGACGTCCAGGTGCGCGGCCAGGTCACCCCGAAGGACGCCGAGATCCGCTACGAGGTCGAGGTCACCGAACTGACGCTGCTGCCGCGGCCGACCGTGATCGCGGACGTCCTCGTCTACCTCGGCGACAAGCCGGTGGTGCGAATGCAGAACCTCGGTCTGCAGATCGTGGAGAAGCCCGGCACGCCGTACCGGCCGGAGATCGGCGGCGTGCCGAAGTTCCTGGGCCGCCGTAACCGCAACGGCGAACCCGCCATGATCAACGAGCTGCATCTGGCCCATTCCGCCAAGGGCCTGCTGGACATGGCGATGGGCCCGGAGTTCGAGATCTACCGCAACTCCCGCGCCCCCTACATCCCCAACGGCGACTTCCAGTTCGTCGACCGGGTCATGTCCCTCACCGGGACACGCGGCGACCTGAGCCCCGGCTCGGAGATGATCACGGAGTACGACTCGCCGGACGACGCCTGGTACTACGCGCAGAACTCCTCGCCGTACATGCCGAACTGCGTGTACATGGAGTCCTCGCTGCAGGCGGCGATCTTCCTCGGCTACTACCTGGGCGCCACGCTGCGCCAGCCCGAGGAGGAGTACGCCATCCGCAACCTCGACGGCCGGGCGACCCTGGTCAAGGACATCGACCTGCGCGGCAGGACCATCCGGCACCACTCGAAGCTGCTGATGACAAGTGTCGTCTCCGGTGCGGTACTTCAGAACTTCTCGTACGAACTGAGCGCCGACGGGGAGGTGTTCTACACCGGCGAGTCCCTCTTCGGGTACTTCAACGCCGCTGCCCTGTCCAACCAGGTCGGCCTGGACAGCGGCACCTACCGCAAGCCGTGGATCGAGGCGGAGCAGCCGGCGGCCGACCGGGTGAAGCGGATCGAGCTGGGCGAGGGCTCACCCGTCTTCCGCGACTCCGCGGGCGGTCGACTGCACCTGCCCGCCGGACGGTTCGACCTCGTCGACCGGGTCGACCTGGTTGCGGACGGCGGCCGCTACGGCGCCGGATATCTGCACGGCCACCGCAGCCTCCGCCCCGACGAGTGGTACTTCGACTGCCACTTCCACCGGGACCCGGTGATGCCGGGCTCGCTGGGCGTCGAGGCGGTGCTGCAGGCGATGCGCCTGTTCGTCCTGGACGGGAACCTCGCCGAGGGCATCGCCCGGCCGAGCTTCGCCATGGCCACCGGCGTCGAGACCAAGTGGAAGTACCGGGGTCAGATCCTGCGCGACGACCGCGAGCTGTTCTTCGACGTGCACGTCAAGGAGGTCCGCAGGGAGGCGGACCGGCTGCTGCTGATCGCCGACGCGGACCTGTGGAAGCCGGGCCTGCGCATCTACGAACTCACAGACGTGGCCATCGAAGTCCGTCCCGAAGCCGACTGACGTCCCCTCAGCCGAGGAGTTTGACTACCCATGAGCACGACACAGGACCCGCTCCGCTGGTCCGGAACCGGATGTCCGAGCGTCGACTCGGCCGGAATCCACCAGGCCCTGGCCCAGGTGGAGCAGCCCTGCTTCATCGTCTCGACGGCGCGCGGCATCGGCGCGGTCGCGGGCGGTACGGCGGCCCCCGGCGGCAACGGCCCCGCCGTCCTGGCCGCCGTACCCGCCCTCCCGCCCGAGCGGCTCGGCTCGGCCGAGTTCCGGGCCGCGCACGGCGTACGGCAGTCGTACATGGCGGGCGCCATGGCCGGCGGGATCGCCTCCGCCGACCTGGTGATCGCGCTGGCCCGGCAGGGCTTCCTCGCCTCCTTCGGCGCGGCGGGCCTGCTGCCGGAGACGATCGCGAAGGTACTGGGCCGGTTCGCCGCCGAGATCCCCGGGCTGCCGTACGCGGTGAATCTCATTCACAGCCCGAGCGAGGAACGGCTGGAACGCGAGGCGGTCGAGCTGTTCCTGCGGCACGGTGTGCGGTGCGTGGAGGCCTCCGCGTACCTCGGGCTGACCGCGCACCTGGTCCGCTACCGGCTGGCCGGGCTGCGGCGCGACCCGTCCGGCCGGGTGGTCGCCGAGCACCGGCTCATCGCCAAGGTGTCCCGGGCGGAGACCGCCGAACGCTTCATGCGCCCCGCCCCGGCCGCGCTGGTCGACACCCTGCTGCGGGACGGGCTCGTCACTCCGGAGCAGGCGCAGCTCGCCCATCATGTGCCGCTCGCGGACGACATCACCGTGGAGGCCGACTCCGGCGGCCACACCGACCGCCGTCCGCTGCCGGCCCTCTTCCCGGTCATCCTGCGCGTGCGCGACCACATCCAGCGCGAACACCGCTACGCCACCCCCATCCGGGTCGGTGCGGCGGGCGGCCTCGGCACCCCGTCGGCCGTCGCCGCCGCCTTCACCATGGGCGCGGCGTACGTGGTGACCGGTTCCGTCAACCAGTCCTGCCTTGAGTCCGGGACCTCACCGGCCGCCCGGGCGCTGCTCGCCCAGGCGGAGGTCACGGACTGCGTGATGGCGCCCGCGGCCGACATGTTCGAGATGGGTGTGGAGCTCCAGGTGCTCCGCCGCGGCTCGATGTTCGCGATGCGGGCCCAGCAGCTCTACCGCCTCTACCAGGCCTACGACGGCCTGGAGGCGTTGCCCGCCGAGGAGCGGGCGCGGCTGGAGTCGCAGCTGTTCCGCCGTCCGCTGGAGGCGATCTGGCAGGAGTGCGTGGCGTACTTCAGCCGCCGCGACCCGGACCAGCTCGCGCGTGCCGCGGACAACCCCAAGCGCCGGATGGCGCTGGTGTTCCGCTGGTACCTGGGCATGGCCTCGCGCTGGGCGGTGACCGGCGAGGCCGACCGCACGGCCGACTACCAGATCTGGTGCGGCCCTTCGATGGGCAGCTTCAACGCCTGGGTCGCCGGCAGCTACCTCAGCACCCCCGAGAACCGGACGGTCGCCGACGTCGCCCACCATCTGATGCGCGGCGCCGCCTTCCACACCCGCCTGGCCCAGCTGGCCACCGCGGGCGTGACCATCCCCTCCTCCGCGGCCGACTACCAGCCCGTTCCGCTGGAGCTGCCCGCCCTCACCGAGGCGGCCCGATGGGCGAGTTGACGCCACAGGCCGTGGAGGAGCTCCTCGGGGATCCCGACGACCCCGCCAACCCGTACGGCTTCGCCGCCGCCGTCGCCCGCGACGAGAGCGACGCCCACCCGGACGAGCTGTGCCGCACGCTCGTCTCGGCGGGCTTCCACCTCAACTACCTGCCCAGGGAGTGGGGCGGCACCCTCGACTCCTTCGCCGACAGCATGACTTTGGTGCGCGCCGCGGCCCGCCGGGACGTCAACGTCATGCCCGGGACCATGTTCGGCATCATCGCCGCCACCTGCCTCCAACTGCACGGCAGCGAGGAGCAGCGGCGTCGGGTGGCCGGCATCCTGACCCGCGGCGGCTCGGTGGCGTTCGCCCTGACCGAGGCCGAGCACGGCAGCGATCTGCTGTCGGGCGAGGTGCGGCTCGACGAGGACGGGCGGCTGTACGGCGAGAAGTGGATGGTCGGCAACGGCCTGCGCTGCGAGGCCGTCTATGTGCTCGCCCGCACCGGCAAGCGCGGCCCGGGGGCCTTCTCGGCGTTCCTGCTGGACCCGGAGGGTGAGGGGCTGGTCCGTGAACCCGGCGCCCGCACCGGGGGCATGCGGGGGGTGGACACCGCGCGGTTGCGCTTCACCGGGCTGCGGGTTCCCGACGGCGCTCTGGTCGGCAAGAAGGGTGAGGGGCTCGAAGTGGCCGTCCTCGCCCAGCAGGCCGTACGCCTGATGAGCATGGCCGGCAGCCTCGGCTGCGCGGACAGCGCCCTGCGTCTGACGCTTCGTTTCGCCGCCGAGCGGCAGGTCTCCGGCCGGCCGCTGGCCGAATCACCGCATGCGCGCCGGGACCTGGCGATCGCCTCCGCGGCGCTGCTGGCCGCGGACGCGGTGGCGCTGGCCGCCGCCCGGGGCATCCATGTCGTCCCGGGGGCGTTCAGCGTCTGGGCGCTCGCCGCCAAGCACGTGGTGGCGGAGGCCACCGACGAACTGGTCCGGCGCTGCGCCGGCGTCCTCGCCACCCGCTCGGTGCTGCGCGAACAGGCGCCGGGCGCCGGACTGTTCCAGAAGCTGCAGCGTGATGTGGGCGTGGTCCGGGTGATCGACGCCAGCCCGCTGGCCAACCTGCGCGCGTACGCGGCCCAGATCCCCTCGCTCGCCGGGCGTGCGGGCACACCGGGTCAGGACGCCCTGCATCGGATCTTCGACCTCGACGCCGAGTTGCCGCCCTACGAGCCGACCCGGCTGGACCTGGTCGTCCGTGGCGCGGACCCCGTGATGGGCCAACTGCCCGATGTCTGCGACGTCCTGGAGGACCGCACCGCGGCGCTCGTTTGGCAACTCGGCGATGGACTGGCCGCGTTGGAGCTCGAGGCCGCTGCGGTACGGCGGCCCGGCGCCCGTCCCACCGCCCTGGTCGACCTGGCCGAGCGCTACGCCTGGCTGCACGCCGCCGCCGCGTGCGTGCACCTGTGGTGGGCCAACCGCGGCCGTTCGCTGTACGGCGGTGAGCCGGGCGAGGCGGGCTGGCTGCGCGCGGCCCTCGCCTTCCTGCTGGCCCGCGCCGACGGCGTCGACCCCCGCCGCGCGGGCCCCGAACTGCTGCCCGCCCTGGACACCACCCTGGCGCTCACCGGCGACAACCGGCTGCTGACCGCCCTGCCCGTCCCTCTCGCTCCCGCCTCGCACCGGATGGAGAACTCCTGATGTCCCAGGCCGAGTTGACCGAACTCGCCGAGCGGCTCGAGCAGTACCTCGGCGATCCGCACGACCCGGCGAGCCGGATGTCCTTCCCCGCCGTACTGGACCACGACGAGCGCGACAGCTTCCCGTACGCCTTCGTCAGCATGCTGCACCGCTGGGGCTTCCTCGACTACGGGCTGCCCGCCGAGCAGGGCGGCAAGGCCGGCAACCCGGAGACCGGGTTCACGCTGATGCGGCTGGTCGCACGCCGGGACGGGGCGACCGCGATCGCGCTGGGCCTGACCAATGCCGCGTTCACGCCGGTGTGGATCGCAGGCACCGACGAGCAGAAGCGCCGGCAGATCGACGACGTGCACGGCGGCGTCAGCATCGCGTGGGGGCTGTCCGAGGCCGCGCACGGCAGCGATCTGCTGAGCAATGAGGTGGTCGCCGAGAAGGTGCCGGGCGGCTACCGGCTGGCCGGTGAGAAGTGGCCGATCGGCAACGCCACCTTCGCCGACCGCATGGTCGTCTTCGCCCGCACCGGGCCGCGCGGCGGCGCCGGGGACTATTCGATCCTCGTCGTCGACAAGTGGCGGGCCGAGGCCGAGACGGTGCGCGAGACGCCGCTGCTCAAGCTGCACGGCGTGCGGGCCCTGGATCTCAGCGGCCTGCGGATGGACGGGGTGTTCGTGCCCGAGTCCGACCGCATCGGGGCCGAGGGGCAGGGACTGGAGATCGCCCTGAAAACCAGTCAGACGGCACGGCTGGTGATCCTCAGCCTTGCCCTGTCGGGCGTGGACACCTCGTTGCGTGCCGCGCTGGAGTTCGCGCAGGACCGGGTGCTGTTCAACACCCCTGTGATCGACTCCCCGTACACCGGGCGCCAGCTCGCCGAGTCTTTCGCCGACTTGATGGTGGCGGACGCGGTGTGCCTGGGCGCGGTGCGCAGCGTGCAGGCCTCGCCGGCGCAGGTGAGCGTGTGGTCGTCGGTGGCCAAGTACGTGGTGCCGACGCTGCTGGAGCAGACGCACTCCCGGCTGAGCGTGGTGCTCGGCGCGCGGACGTTCCTGCGCACGCATCCCCGCTTCGGCATGCACCAGAAGATGCTGCGCGACCTGTCGGTGACGAACGTCGCCGACGGCAACACCGTCGTCAATCTGCGCAATATCGGCCACCAGCTGGCATCCCTCCTGGAGAGGGCGCGCACGGCGAGCCCGGAGCTGCGCCGCGAGGCCGCGGAGCACACCGCCCTGCTCTACGCCATGGACGCCGAACTTCCCCTCTACCGGCCGCACTTGCAGGAGCTGTCCAGCCGCGGTCTCGACGACGCGATCCTGGCTTCACCCGACGCTCTGGTACGGCTGCGGTTGCTCGCCGACCGGGCAGCCGACAAGGACCGCGACCGGCTGCTGCTCGCCGCCGACGTGGCCGGCCAGCTGCTGGGCAGGCTCGGCCCGTTGGAGGAGCGGGCGCAGCGGCTGCGGGCGGAGCTGGGCCGCGGGTACGCCACCTCGGCCGAGCTCTTCGACCTGGCGCAGGAGTACTGCCTGGTGCACGCGGCCGCCGCGTGCGTGCACACCTACGTCCACTCGCAGGAGTCGATGGCCGCCCCGCTGCCGAGTGCTGCCCTGCTGCTGCTCCAACTGGAGCGGCTGAACCGGCAGTTCCACCCGTACGAGCCCTATCGCGACCCGACCGCCGCCGACGAGGTGCTGGCCGTACTCACCCGGCTGCACGAAGAGAACCGGCTGCTGTCGCACTGGCCGATCACCCTGGCGGACCGCACCGCCCCCACCGAGGGGGCCCGGTGCGCGGAAGCCCGGTGACCCCTGACACGCGGGCGATCGACCTGTGGACGCTGCCCGAGCAGCGGGTGGCGGAGCTGGCCTCCCGCATGGGCGGGACCGCGCTGCTGAGTTCCTCGGAGCGGGAGCGGCATGAGCGGCTGCGCCGCCCGGCCTCCCGGCGGCGCTTTCTCGGCGGCCGTCTGCTGAGCCGGCTCGCCCTCAGCGCCCGTGCCGAACTTCCGCCGGACACTTGGCAGTTCGCCCTCACCCGCACCGGCCGGCCCGAACCTCGCCCGGATCACGGACTGCGGTTCAACCTGTCGCACACCGATGGCCTGATCGTGTGCGTGGTCACGCGGGGCCGGGCCTGCGGGGTGGACGTCGAGCGCGTCCCCTTCGACCCCGACAAGACGCGCTTCGTGAGCGCCTACTTCGACACCGCCGACCGGTCCGGCCCCTACCGGTCCGCCACCTCGGCCCTCGACCCGACCAACCGATGGGTGCTCACCGAGGCCTACCTCAAGGGACTCGGTGTGGGCCTGGCCGACGGCCCGGCGGGCGTGCACTTCCGGCGGGCCGGTGCCGGACGGTTCACCGTCATCGACCACCGCCGGCCGGCCGCCGCCGCGCGATGGCAGCTCCAGCTGCTGCGCCCGTACCCGGACCACCTCGTCGCCGTGGCGACCGAGGGCGGCGGCACCCTGCGCCACCGCCACCCCGCCTGGGGCCGGAAGACCACGCCCCCCATGCCGCCTCTCTCCCGGAAGGAAGACCTGCCATGCCCCAGCACACCCCGCTGAACATCGCCGTGATCGGGGCCGGCCCCGCCGGCCTGTCCGCCGCCTACCACCTGCGCGACCGCGCCCGCATCACGATCTTCGAGCGCGAGAACCGGCCGGGCGGCCACGCCAACACCGTGGAGGTCGAGGAGAACGGCCGGACCATCGGCCTGGACACGGCGTTCATCGTCTGCAACCGCCGCTTCTACCCGCAACTGACCGCCTTCTTCGACGAGTTGGGCGTCGAGACGGTCGCCCACCCGGGCGGCTTCACCTTCTTCGACCTCGACAGCGGGCTGGAGTTCGGCACCGAGGAACTCGAGTGGGACGAGTCCGCCATCGAAGAGCGCTACGCCGCCGACCACCCGGCCTTCCCGACGGTCTGGCGGGAGGCGCGCCGCTTCCACGAGGAGAGCCGCCGGGACTTCGTGCGCGGCCGGGCGAACATGTCGCTGGGCGCCTACCTGGACCAGGGCGGCTACAGCCAGGAGTTCCGCCACTCGTTCCTGATCATGCTGTGCTCGGCGGTCTGGTCGGTGCCCGCCGAGCTGATCTGGGAGATGCCGGCGGCGACGGTGATCGCGTTCTTCGTCGGCCACGACGAGGGCGGTCTCGGCGGGCAGCGGGTCGACTGGCGGACGGTGGGCGGCGGTTCGATCTCCTACGTCCGCAAGGCCCTCGCGGCGATCGGCCCCGACCTGCGGGTCTCCGCTGCGGCAACCGGCGTACGGCAGGAGCCGGATCATGTCTCCGTGACCACGGCCGCCGGCACGGAGCGGTTCGACTACGCAGTGCTCGCCACGCACGCCGACGAGGCCTTCGCCCTGCTGCAGAACCCCACCGACGCCCAGCGGGCGGCGGTGGAAGGGGTGCGGTACAGCCGCTCCCGGGTGGTCCTGCACACCGACCCGTCCCTGATGCCCACGGACCGGGACAGCTGGATGTCCTGGAACTACGGCAAACTCCGGGTGGACGGCGAGACCCGTTGCTTCGTCACCTACTACCTCAACCAGCTGCAGGACTTCACGGCCGAGCGGGACTACTTCGTCACCCTCGACCCGCCCGGCCCGGTGGACGCCGCCTCGGTCCTCGCCGAGTTCGACTACACCCACCCGGTCATCGACATGGATCTGCGCCAGCGGCAGTCGGCGATCTACGACGCCAACGAGGGCACCCGGTTGAAGCTGTGCGGGTCCTACTTCCACTCCAAGCAGCTGGGCCCGGACCAGATCGGCTCGCACGAGGCCGCGTTCGCGGCGGGCGCCGAGGCGGCGGCCCAGCTCCTGCGCGAACTGGGCTGAACCGGACCGGTTCGAGGGGCGGTTCAGTGCTCACCGTGCCGTCGCGCCGACTCGTTCTCCTGGGCCATGCGCCGCAGTGCCAGCAGCGCGGGCTCCAGGAGGACGGTCAGCAGCAGCGCCCGTTCCGCCAGTTCCAACGGGTCCTCCATGCCGTCGAGCTGGTCGAGGTCGAGAGATGCCGTCTGTTCGGCCAGGCGGGCGTAGGGCAGCAGGGTGCGCAGGTCCAGCGGGGCGCCGAGGGTGCGCAGCGAGGTCAGGGTCTCGGCGAGGTCGGCCCTGGCCGGTGCCGCCTGGTGCACGTTCCAGCCCAACTCCTTGACCAGTTCGTCGACTTCCGCCGTTTCCGGCGGGCCCGCCGCGGGCTCCTCGGCCAGCCGGATCGCGCCGAGGGCGAGGCCCAGGACGCGGTGGGTGTCGTCGGTGTGTTCGGCCAGGGCGCTCAGCACGTCCCGGGCGGTGCTCACGGACAGGCCCCGCACGCCGACGAGGGCGCGGACCAGGCGCAGCCGGCGCAGATGCTGATCGTCGTACTCGGCCTGGGTGGCGGCGGTCTGCCGTCCGGGGGGAAGCAGGCCCTCGCGGATGTAGTACTTGATCGTCGTGACCGAGGTACCGCTGCGGCGGCTCAGTTCGGACATACGCATCGGAAACGGCTCCGCTCTGGAAATTGGATACCTCTACTGTCTAGTCTGGATAGTAGAGGTATCCAATTCTATCCCTCCGAGCAGCCGAAGAAGGCCGCAGCCATGCCCACACTGCCCTGGACCACCGTCTCCACCCCCGCACCGGACGCCCAGGCGTTCGTCATGGCGTCCCGCCTGGAGGTGCGCTCCCTCAAGGACGTACCGCGTTTCTT
This sequence comes from Streptomyces sp. NPDC001401, assembly GCF_042895385.1. NCBI lineage: Bacteria > Bacillati > Actinomycetota > Actinomycetes > Kitasatosporales > Streptomycetaceae > Streptomyces > Streptomyces sp. NPDC001401. Next base: position 138,608 of record NZ_JBIAWI010000006.1, on the reverse strand, counting down.
CCTCAAGTCCCTGGCCGCGTGGAAGCAGGTCTCCAAAGCGCCCGGCGCGTACGGCGCCTCGCTGATCGCCGAGCCGTTCAGCCGCACCTTCTGGACCCTGTCGGCCTGGCACGACAAGGAGGCGCTGTACACGTACGCGAAGACCGAGCCGCACCGCTCGATCATGACCGGGCTGCGGCCCACGATGAAGGACTCGGTCTTCACCTTCTGGCAGGTCCAGGCGGCCGACCTGCCCATCGACTGGACGGACGCCCGGCGCCGGCTCGCCGAGCAGCAGACCACCGAGGCCTGATCCCCCCACCGGCTCCCCAGGAGAGACCCACCATGACCCTGTCCGAACAGAACCCGGCCCTCGCCGACCAGGTCGACACACCGGCCGCCCCCGCCGGCCGCCGCATCCCGCTCTGGCTGGCGATCGTGGCGTGCAGCGTGCCCATGTTCATGGTCGCGCTCGACAACCTCGTCGTATCGACCGCCCTGCACACCCTCGCCGTCGACCTCGAGGCGTCCACCCAGCAGCTGCAGTGGTTCGTCAACGCCTATGTCCTCAGCTTCGCCTGTCTGCTGATGACCGGCGCGGCCCTCGGCGACCGGTTCGGCCGCCGCCGCGTCTTCGTGCTCGGCATCGCCGTGTTCACGCTGGCCTCCATCGGCTGCGGCCTGTCCGACACCAGCGCGCAGCTGATCACCTTCCGCACGGTCCAGGGCTTCGGCGCGGCGGCCGTCATGCCGCTGTCGCTGACCCTGCTCTCCCACGCGGTGCCGGAGCGGCTGCGCGGCATGGCGCTCGGCGTGTGGTCCGGGGTCAGCGGGCTCGCCGTGGCGATGGGCCCGGTGGTGGGCGGCGCGGTGGTCGACGGCCTGGACTGGCGGTGGATCTTCTGGATCAACGTGCCGGTCTGCGTGATCGCCGTCCCGCTGGTCCTCTTCGCCCTGCGCGAGAGCTCCCTGCCCGCCGTGCGCCTGGACCTGGCGGGCATGCTGCTGGCCGCGGCCGGCCTGTGCGCCGTGGTGTGGGCCATCGTGCACGGCGAGAGCGATGGCTGGACCTCGGCGAAGGTGCTCGGGGCGTTCGCGGCCGGTGCCGTACTGCTGGCCGCCTTCGTCGTCTGGGAGGCCCGCGCCCCGCAGCCGATGCTGCCGCTCTCCTTCTACCGGGTACGCGCCTTCACCCTCACCAACATCGTCTCCGCGACCATGTACTTCGGCGTCTTCGGCTCCCTGTTCCTGCTCGCCCAGTACCTCCAGATCGTGCCCCCGCGCACCCCGCTGGAAGCCGGTGTCCGCACCCTCGCCTGGACCCTGATGCCGATGTTCGTCGCCCCGGTCGCCGGGCTGCTCACCGACAAGGTCGGCGGCGGCCGGCTCATGGCGCTGGGGCTGTTCCTTCAGGGCGTGGGCCTCGGCTGGATCAACCTGGTCGCCGACACCGACACCGCGTACTCCTCCCTCGTCGGCCCCATGATCGTCGCCGGTGTCGGCATGGGCTTCGTGTTCGCGCCCACGGCGGCCGTCGTGCTCGGCTCGGTCGCCAAGGAACACGCGGGCAAGGCGTCCGGCGCCAACACGACGGTGCGGGAGATCGGCGGCGCGCTCGGCATCGCCGTACTGAGCACGGTGTTCGTGACGTACGGCAGCACGCAGAGCCCGCAGCAGTTCATCGACGGGCTGCACCCCGCGGTCTGGGTCGGCGTGGCGGTGGTGTTCGGCGGCGCGCTGTGCGCCCTCGGCATCCCGCGCCGGCCCCGCCCGGCGGACGTGGAGGGGTGAGCCCGGCCGCATGGTGAGGATGAGCGCGGCGGAACGACGGGAGGCCGTGGTGCGCGCGGCCGAGGCCGAGTTCGCGCGGCGGGGCTACCACGCCACCTCGACCGGAGCGATCGCCCGGCGCGTGGGCGTCTCGCAGCCGTATCTGTTCCGGCTGTTCCCCGACAAGAAGGCGATCTTCGTCGCCGCCGCGCTCAGGTCCCTGGAGGACACCCGCCTGGTCATGGAGGAGGCGGCCTGGGGCCTGGAGGGCACCGAGGCGCGCCGCGCCATGGCGCAGGCCTACGCCCGGCTGATCACGGAGCGGCCCGACCGGCTGGCCATGCAACTCCAGTCCTACGTCACCGTGGCCGCCGCCGAGGCGGCTGGAGACCACACGTTCGGCGAGGCGATCCGGGCCGGCTGGACCGGGCTCTGGGAGACGGTGCACACGCCACTGGGTGCCGACACCACCGAGACCTCGGCCTTCATGGCCTGCGGGATGCTGCTGGGCGCCCTGACGACGATGGGGTTTCCGCCCGGCCACCGGGTGTGGGAGTGGGTCGGCTCGGCCCTCAAGCCTCCGACTCCATCTCCGGCCACCGGGCCAGGTCCTCGATCTCCCGGCTGATCTCCGCGCCCATGCCGCCCGCCCTCGAAGACGCGACGCCGCCGAGACGTCGCAAAGCCGCGCCACGAACGGCCTACCACGGCAGGTGACCGGTGGCCCGGCTCGGTCTACTGAACGGGGGAAGCGAGTAAATCAGAGGAGGCAGTCCATGGCTGTTGTGTTGTCCTTGACCTGGACAGGGGTCACGCCCCAGCAGTACGACACCGTCCGGCAACTGGTCGACTGGGAGCAGGACCAACCAGACGGCGCCGTCCTGCACGTGGCCTGGTTCGACGGGGGCGCGCTGCACGTCACCGACGTATGGAATGCCCAATCCGACTTCGAGCGGTTCTTCGGCGGGCGGCTGGCACCCGCCGTCAAGGAAGCCGGCATCACCGGTGAGCCTCAGTCCACGTTCTCACCGCTCCACCGGCGTTTCGTGGCCTCCGGGGTCAGCGACGGCGGCTGACACTGCCGAGTCGGGCAGTGCCTGGCCGGGCGGTACGAGCTCCAGCCCGAGCCAGCGGGCCAGGTCCTCGATCTCCCGGCCGATCTCCGCCGTCATGGTCGTGGTGAACGGGACGTCCTCATGGACGGCGCCGACCCGCAGCAGCCCGGCCTTGCGGTCGGCTGTGGCGTCGAGTTTCCCGACCAGCCGGTCCCCGTACAGGACCGGCAGCGCGAAGTACCCCCAGCGGCGCTTGGCGGCGGGCTTGTACATCTCCAGCTGGTATTCGTACTCGAACAGCTCGGTGGTGCGTCTGCGGTCGTGGACGAGGCGGTCGAAGGGTGACAGCAGGGCCGCCCGCCCCTCGAAGGGCAGGCCCAACTGGGCCGGATCCACCCGCCACTTGCCCCGCACGCCCGCCACGACCGCTGGCTCACCCGCCTCGCCCACGTCCGCCGGCTCCACCTGACACTCAGGACCGCGGGCGCGGGCGATGCCGAGGGCGCGCAGCCGCCGCTCGTCGCGGATGCGCAGCGCCTCCTCCACCGGGACCGCCGGGAGGTCGGGGTAGACCCGGCCGGCAAGGTCCCACAGCCGGTCACCGCCGCGGCGTCCGGCGACGGCGACCTCACCGCGCTGCACCATCAGCTCCAGGAGCTTGGTGACGTTGCGGTTGTTGCTCCAGCCGCTCGACTTCCACGGCTGGGCGCAGGTGTCCGGGAGGGCGCGCGAGGGCAGCGGCCCCTCGGTACCGAGCCGGTCGAGGATGTCCCGACGGCAGACGTCGTTGGTCGCCACCCACGACCGGTGGTACTCACGCCACGACGAGGGCGTCCCCCGCTCCGGCCACTCGGCCATCTCGGCGCGGTACAGCGCGAGATCCTCGGCCGGCCGGATCATCGCCTGCAGTTCCAGCAGGGTGCGTCTCTCCAGCGCGGCGCTCAACTGGCCCGGTGCGTACGGCGATCCGAGCCGGCTCCACGCCACCAGGTCGGCGTTGGGCGCGACGGCGGCGGTCGGGTCGATCTGCAGCAGGGTCAGCCCGCGCACCACATCCAGCAGCCCGGCCGGCCGTACGGCGTCCAGGAGTTGGGCACGTACGGCGATCCGGCGGGCCTCGGTGCGCGAGAGCTCATGCACGGTCATGGCACGAGATTAGGAGAGGGGGGTGACAACGGCAGGTCGGTCACTCGGTATAACCCTTTGAGATCCCGTCGCGCGTTGGGAAGAGTCTGCGGCCATGGAGTTCTTCTGCTACCACCGCGACCGGCCCGGCTCCGTCCCGCTGCGCGAGGAGCTGCTGGAAGAGCACTGGTCCTACATGGACCGGTACACGAAGGAGCTGATCGCCCGCGGCCCGACCTTCGCCGCCGACGGTGACACGCCCACCGGCAGCGTGCACATCGTCGACCTGCCGGATCCCGCCGCCGCCCGCGCGTTCGCCTTCGACGAGCCCAACCACCAGGCCGGCGTGTACCGGGACGTGCTGCTGCGCCGGTGGCGCAACCTGCTGGGGCGCACCATGTGGGAGTTCGGCGGCGGCCGCACCGGCGGCAGCTGCTACCTGGTGCTCGGTCTCGGCTCGGGGCCGGCCGCCGACCTCGCCGTGCCGGCCGACCGGGACGACCTGATCGCGTACGGGCCGCTGCTGTCCGACGACGGCGCCTCCTGGCTCGGTACGGCGGTGCTGCTCCGGGCCCCGGACCCGGGCACGGCACGCGCCGTCCTGACCGCGGGGCGGTACGCCGACATCGAGGTGCACCCCTGGGAGTTCGGCGGGCGGCGGTGACCGAGGGACACGCCACAAAGTTTTCTCGGCGCTGTGTCGATCGGCGGGTTTCCCGTTCGACGCACGGATGACAGCAGTCGACCTGCAAGGAGAGATCATGCAGATCCGCGCCCGTATGAGCATGAGTGCCGACGGCTTTGTGACCACGCCGACCGGCTGGCCCTCGCTGACGGCCGATCCCGCGTTCGTGTCCGGCGAGAGCCACGGCATCCGGGAGTTCCTCAAGGGGTGCGAGGCGGCTCTGATGGGCCGTACCACCTTCGAGCCGGCGCTGACCAACGAGCGCTGGCCCTGGCCCGACCTGGACGTGTTCGTGCTCGGCTCGCACCGTCCGGCCGGCACCCCCGACCACGTCGTCACCGACAGCGATCCCCTACGGCTGCTGGAGAAGCTCCGCGCGGCCAACCGGGGCGGCGACGTCCACCTCATCGGAGGCCCGCGGACGATCGGGACCTTCCACACCCTCGGCGCGCTCGACACCCTCGAGCTGGTGGTCCTGCCGCTCCTGTTCGGCAGCGGAATGCGGCTGACACCCGCGCTCAGTCCCGACACCGGCCTGGCGTTCCAGCGCGAACGTGCCCTCCCCGGAGGTGCGGTGGAGATCGTCTACTCCTGCCGGGGCAGTCGCAGCCGGCTTCCCGGCATGCCCGCGAGCCAGCGCTGAGCTCGCCCCGGCGACCGGCAGGATGCAGATCATCCACCAACCTCACCGACATGCCCCGGGAGCCGCCCCATGCCCTCCGCCGCACCATCCTTCGAGTTCCTGCCCGGCGCGGCCGGCTCCCCCGTGATCCTGCATGTTCCGCACTCGGCGCGGGAGATACCGGCCGCGGTGCGCCCGGGCATCGTGCTGGACGACGCGGCGCTGGAGCGGGAGCTGGACCACATCACCGACGCGCACACGGCCGAGCTAGCCGACGCGGCGGCCGGCCTGTCGGGCGTCACCCCGTGGCGGTTCGTCAACCGGCTCTCGCGGCTGGTCGTCGATCCGGAGCGGTTCCCGGACGAGCGGGAGGAGATGCGGTCCGTCGGGATGGGCGCGGTCTACACCCGGACCACCCACCGGGAGGCCCTGCGGCCCGCGGACACCGACCCCGAACCGCTGGTCGACCGCTACTTCCGGCCGTACGCACAGGCCATGACGGAGGCCGTGGCCGACCGGCTGGCCGCCACGGGACGGGCTGTGATCATCGACGTCCACTCCTACCCGACCGCCCCGCTGCCCTACGAGCTGCACGCCGAGGGCCCCCGGCCGCCGGTCTGCCTGGGCACCGACTCCTTCCACACGCCGCCTAAGCTGCTCGCAGCGGCGCGGGAGGCCTTCGCGTCGTTCGGGGAGACGGGGCTGGACAGCCCGTTCAGCGGGACGTATGTGCCGCTGGAGTTCTACGGCAGGGATCCGCGGGTGAGCGCCCTGATGGTGGAGATCCGCCGGGACACGTACATGTCCGAGCCGGGCGGGCCCGCCGGCCCCGGACTCGGCCCGCTGGCGTCGGCGCTGGCCGCACTCGTCGGCGCCGTCACGGGCTGAGGCACGGGCTGCGACCTCCGGCTGGAGCACTCCCGCGCGACAGGCGCCCGGGCCGCGGTGAGGGTGGAGGGCATGACCGAGGAGATCACCACGCTGACGGAGCAGGCCCCGCCCCCGGTACGGGACTGGCCCGCGCACGACCTGGCCGGGACCGAGTTCGACCCGGTGCTCGCGGACCTCATGCACGAGGGCCCGCTCACCCGCATCCGGCTGCCGCACGGCGAGGGCTGGGCGTGGCTGGCCACCCGCTACGACGACGTCAAGCTGATCACCAACGATCCGCGGTTCAGCCGCACGGAGGTCACCAGCCGTCAGGTGACCCGGCTCGCCCCCAACTTCGCTCCCCGGCCGGGCTCGCTCGCCTGGGCCGACCAGCCCGACCACAACCGGCTGCGCAGGCCCATCGCCGGCGCCTTCACCGTGGGCGCGATGAAGCGGCTGCGGCCCCGCGCCCAGCAGATCCTCGACGAGTTGCTCGACGGAGTCGTACGCGACGGACCGCCGGCCGATCTGATCGAGCGGGTCCTCGAGCCCTTCCCGATCACCGTGGTCAGCGAGGTGATGGGGGTGCCCGCCGGGGACCGGGAGCAGGTGCATGCCTGGACGCGGCAGATCATCTCCACCTCCGGTGGGTCCGAGGCCGCCGACCGCGCCAAGAAGGGCATGTACGGGTGGATCACCGACACCATCCGTGCGCGGGCACAGAGCACGGACGACGACGTGTACACGCTGCTCGGTGCCGCCGTCGGCCGCGGCGAGATCAGCGAGGAGGAGGCCGTGGGCCTGGCCGGGCCGCTGCAGATCGGCGGCGAGGCCGTCACCCACAACTGCGGCCAGATGCTGTTCCTGATGCTCACCCGGCCGGAGTTGAGGGAGCGGATGCGGGAACCCCAGGCGCGCGGGCGTGTGCTCGACGAGCTGCTGCGCTACATCCCGCACCGCACCTCGGTCGGCCTGGCCCGCATCGCCCTGGAGGACGTCGAGCTGCACGGCCACCGCATCGGCGCCGGCGAGCCGGTGTACGTCTCCTACCTCGCGGCCAACCGCGACCCGGACGTCTTCCCCGACCCGGACCGGATCGACCCGGACCGCGACCCCAACCCGCACGTGGCCTTCGGCAACGGCGCACACTACTGCACCGGCGCCGTGCTCGCCCGTCTGCAGACCGAACTGCTCGTCGACACGCTGCTGGAGCGGCTGCCCGGGCTGCGCCTCGCGGTCCCCGCCGACCAGGTCGTCTGGCGCCGCAAGACCATGATCCGCGGTCCGCAGACCCTGCCCGTCACCTGGTGAGGGCAGGGCCGTGCATCAGGCCGTCAGCCAGTCCGTGACGAGCACTCCCTCGCCGGTCCGCAGCCGTAGCGCGAAGGGACCGGCGGGGGGTTCGCCGTAGGTGAAGCGCCCCATGTCGTCGGTGGTCAGCGGCGAGCCGGCCTGCGGGCCGCTGAGCACCTCGACACCCGCCGTCTGCGGCGGCAGCACCTGCCCCATCAGCCCCTGCGCGGTCAGTTCGACGTCCACGGTCACGCCGCCGACGTGGAACGTGAGCATCCGCGGCACATCCGTCGCTCCCCGCACGGGGATGGCGTCGACCACCGAGTCGAAGGTCAGCTCGGCGATGCGGGCGTCGAGGTCGTGCAGCGCAAAGGCCTCGACGGCGATCTGCCGCAGTTGGGCCGGCACCGGGTCCAGGATGGCCGCGGCCCGGCGGAGTTCCTCCTCCAACAGGTCGTACGCCACCTCGTCGATGGCGGTGATGTCGTCGAGGTCGTTGATGTCGTCGTTGTTGTTGCCGTTGTTGCCGATGTTGCCGTTGTTCATGTCGGTCACACCGCTCCCCGTGCTTCCAGTCGTGCCCGCAGGCGCCGCAGACAGCGCTGGCGGAGCGGTCCGATGCTGCCCACCGCGATGCCCAGCGCCGCGGACACCTCCTGGTAGCTGGGCGGCGGCGAGGCCATCAGGACGCGCAGCAACTGCCTGCAGCGATCGCCGAGTTCCTCGAACTCCTGCCACAGATGCCGGATGCGCTCGGTCTCGGCGGCCGCCTCCTCCAGGTCGAGGAACGACTGCTCGGGCGTACGGTCCTCACTGATCCGGTCGAGCAGCTGCGGATCGTCCGTCGGGGTCAGCCGCCTTAAGCTCTTGAGGACCTTCAGGCACTCGTGCCGCGCGGTGCTCGCCAGCCACGCCCCGGCCTTCTCGGGTTCGCGGATCCGCCCCAGGTGCTGGGCGAAGCGGAACCACGCCGTCTGGTACACCTCGTGCGCGTCGGCGTCGGAGAGCCGGTGCGAGCGCACGACGGACCACACCAGTGGGCTCAGCCCTTCCACGAGCGCCTTCCAGGCCGCCGCGTCGCCGTCGACGGCGGACTGGACCAACGCGCCGACATCTGCTCGGTCCACGGCCCCACCCCTCGTGTACGGCATGTCATCGTACGCCGTGGAGGGGACCGTTCCGGACCTCATACGCCGGGAGAGAGCTGCACGACCGGACCGGGGCGCCAGCCCGCCGGGCGCAGCGCCGGTACGTGCGCCCCGCGCACTTCCGCGAACCCGGTGTTGTCCGCGAGCAGTTGCTTGCGGGCCGCACGCGCGTCGCTCATCTTGTTGGCCGTCATGTAGGCGGCGACCATGCCGGCGGCCACGGGAGCGGAGAACGAGGTGCCGCTCCAGTGCGCGTACCCCTCGAACATCACCTGGTCCGCCTTGGCCGAGGTGGGAGTGCCGGCCTCGCTCAGCACGCCGGTGTGGCGCGGGTACTGGCAGGTGCACGCGTAGGTGAAGCCGAAGCGGCAGGCGTCGTACGTGGAGTGCTGGTAGACGTACGGGACGGGCGCGTCGAAGCCGGTCAGGGCGCTGGTGAGGCGCTCGCCGGGGGCGTACACGTTCACCCAGGCACCGTGGTTGCTGAAGCAGGCGCCGTACTCGCCGTCGCTGCGCAGCGCGCCGACCGAGAGGACGACGTCCGAGTAGTCGGGCAGGGAGGCGTAGGCGGCGGGCCAGAACGGGGTGGCGCTGGCGTTGTTGCCGGCCGCGGCCACCAACAGGGTGCGCTGGGTGCGCAGTTCCTGCATGAAGCTCTCGACGCCGAGCAGGCCGTCGGTGCGGCCGTTGGAGGTGCCGGCGGACAGGCTGATGACGTCCGGCCAGCCGTGCTCGTCGACCGCGTCGAAGAGCCGCTGCCCGAACTCGGACTCCAGGACGGCACCGGCGTCGTTGAGGGTGTTGCGCACCGTGACGTTCGTGTTGGGTGCGACGGCCGCGAGGAGGCCCGCGATGAAGGTGCCGTGGCCGACGTACTGCAGCAGGTTGCCCTGGTCGTCGGTCTCGGTGCCGTGCAGGTCGCCCTGGACGTGGGCGAGCAGCGGGACCATCCCGTAGTCGTGCGTGAGGCCGTTGTCGATGACGAGGACGCCGACAGCGGTGTCCGTGTCGTAACCGGCCGCGGCGGCGACCGGGTTGGTGCCCTGGGTGAGCGGGGCGGGCACGGGCTCGTCGCCGGGACACGAGTTGACCGCGATCGACACCACGTGGTTGCGGCTGACCAGCCGGCGCTGGGCGCGTCCCTCGTGCTCGCGCATGGCCCGCAGGGCGTGCGCGACCGCCCGGTCGCCGCGCCGGTCGCCGTGGCCCGGGTCGCCGACCTGGATACGGGTGATGCCGGAGCGGTTGGTCTCGGGGCTCACCCGCTGCACATGGTCGGCGGTCAGGCCGGTCGCCTCGGTGAAGTGGCCGCGCACGGTGTCCTCGACCAGCCGCGCCTCCTCACCGTCGCGGGCCAGGACGACGCCCTTCTCGTAGATGAACTCCGCCGCGTCGTCGGGCCCCATCGCCAGGGAGACGTCGGGCATGGATCGCTGGATCTGGTCGAACTGCTCGTGGAATCGCTGAGGTGCCATGGCGTGTCCTCCCGCTGAGGCGACAGTCGTGAATCAGAGTCGCGCAGCCGTCGATTGATACAGCGCCAAACCGGTGTGGGGCGCAACCACGGCCACTACCATCCTTTGAGTGACAGCGGGAAGCGACTCGGTTCTCGAACTGCTGCCGATGGTGTTCGCCGACCCGGGCGAGGCTCTGGCGCGGGCACAGGGCGTGCTGGACTGCGACCCGTCGCCGTGGCGCGCCTCCGTCGCGCACCAGGTGATCGGCATCTGGCAGCGGGACTGGGGCGACATGCGGATCGCGCTGCACCATCTGCGCCGCGCCCGCGATCTGGCGGCGCGCGCCCAGGCGCCCGACCGGGAGGGGGACATCCTGGCCACCCTCGGCGTGGCGCTGGTGCACTCCGGCCGCACCCGGCAGGGCCTGGAGGCGCTGGAGCGGGGTGTCGCGGTGAGCAGCGGGCACACACGCGCGCGTGTCCTGTTCCGGCGGGCCTACGCCTCCTGGGTGCTGGGCCGGCACCGGGAGGCGCTGGAGGACGTACGCAAGGCGATTCCCGTGCTGCGGCAGGCGGACGACGTCATCTGGACGGCGCGGGCGCTGACCCTGCGGGCCACGGTGCATCTGGCGCTCGGTGCGGTGGACCGGGCGGAGGCGGACTTCACTGCCGCGCACGCGCAGTGGGACACCACCGGCCAGGAGCACGACAAGGCCGACGTGGTGGAGAGCCGGGGCCTGGCCGCCTTCCGCTCGGGCGACATCCCCGTTGCGCTGCGGCTGCTGGACGAGGCCGAGGAGCGCTACGCCAAGCTCGGCACGCCGTCCTTCATGCTCTACATCCGGCGCTGCGAGGTCCTGATGGCCGCCGGGCTCGCCCCGGAGGCGCTCGCCGAGGCGGACACGGCCATAGGGGCGCTCGACGGCATCGGCGGGCAGTCCACGCGCAAGGCGGAGCTGCTGCTGGTCGCGGCCCGCGCGGCCCGTCTCGCGGGCGATCCGCACACCGCAATCGCGCGCGCGGCGCTGGCGGTGCGGCTGTTCGCCGGGCAGCGGCGCACCTGGTGGGAGACGCATGCCCGGCTGGTGCTGATCGAGGCGCGGGTGGCTGCCGGGCGCGGCTCGGGACGCCTGGTCGCGGACGCGGCGGCGGTGGCCGAACGGCTCGCGTCGTTCGGCGCGCCGGCCGCCCCCGAGGCCTCGCTGCTCGCGGGCCGGATCGCGCTGGACCTCGGCTGGACGGCGGACGCGGAGCGGCATCTGGCCGTCGCCGCCCGCAGCCGGCACAGCGGACCGCCGCTGGCGCGGATGACGGGCTGGGCCGCGCAGGCGCTGCGCGCGCGGGCCGCCGGTTCCGGCCGGGGTGTCCTGGAGGCGTGCCGGCGCGGGCTCGACGTGCTCGACGACCACCGGATGACGCTGGGCGCCTCCGAGCTGCGGGCCCGCGCCACCGAACAGGGCGCGGAGCTGGCCGCGTTGGCCCAGCGGGCCAGCCTCGACTCGGGCAGCCCGCGCCGGTTGCTGATGTGGAGCGAGCGCTGGCGGGCCACCGTCCTGTCCACGCCGCCCACCCGGCCGCCCGCCGACCCGGCCCTGCTCGGCAACCTGACCGCGTTCCGGGAGATCGCCGCCCGCGCGGAAGAGGCCCGCAGCGACGGCCGCCCGATTCCGGCCCTGGAGCGTGAACAGCGGCGTCTGGAGCGGGAGATCCGCTCCCGGACCCTGCACATGCGCGGCGACGCGCCCGGCGCCGAGGACCGCTTCCAGATCGGCAGGCTGCTGGAGCAACTGGGCGAGGTGCGGCTGGTGGAGCTCGCGGTGCTCGACGGGCGCGTCCAGGTGCTGCTGTGCGGGGACGGACGCGTGCGGCGGTTCGAGGCGGGGCTGCTCGCCGACGCCGAGACCGAGGCCGAGCATGTGCAGGCCGGGCTGCGGCGGCTGGCCCACCCGGGCGCGGAGGCACGGCTTCCCGTGGTGGAGGCCATGGGCCGCCGCCTGGAGGAGCTGCTGCTCGGCCCGGCCGCCGCCCATCTGGGCTGCGGCCCGGTGGTGGTCGTGCCGCCGGGCCGGCTGAACCGCGTGCCGTGGGCGCTGCTGCCCTCGCTGCGGGAGCGGGTGCTCAGCGTGTCGCCGTCGGCGAGCAGCTGGCTGCGCGCCCACGAGACCGAACCGCCGCCCGGCGGCCGTCACGTCCTGGTGCGCGGACCGGGGCTCGCCACCGGCGGCGCGGAAGTGCCCGAACTCGCCGACCGCTACGGCAGAGCGACCCTCCTGGAACACGACGACGCGCGCGTGCCACGCGTGCTGGAGGAACTCGACGGCGCCACACTGGCCCACATCGCCGCGCACGGCACCTTCCGCGCCGACAGCCCCCTGTTCTCCGCACTGCGGATGGCCGACGGCCCGCTCATCGTCCACGACTTCGAACGCCTGGACCGCAGCCCGTACCGGATCATCCTGTCCAGCTGCGACACCGCCCGCCTCGCCTCGGTCGGCGCGGACGAACTCCTCGGCCTGGTCACCGCCCTGCTGCCGCTCGGCACGGCGGGCGTGGTGGCGAGCAGCGCACCCGTCAACGACCACGCCGTGGTGGAGCTGATGCTCGCCCTGCACAAGGGCCTGAGCGCGGGCCTGTCACTGGCCGAGGCCCTGCGCGATGCGCGCGCCTCGCTGCCGGGGGATGCGCTGCACCAGGCGACGGGGTGGGCGTTCACGGCGTTCGGGGCGGCCTGAACTCGCAGGATGCGAGCCCCAGTTCTGTACTCAGCAGCCCAGGACGACAATCACAGAATGATCACTCCCCTTACACATCCTTCACATGTCGCCTTGTAGGGCACTACGGTCACTCCACCAGAAACACCCAGGGGGGACGAGATGACCAACCCGTACACGGCACCCATACCGCCCGCGCCACGCCCGCCGGACATCCGTCCGCTGCGCAAACGCAAGCGCGTGTGGCTCGGCGGCGCGGGCCTGCTCTTCGCGGGCGCGCTCATCGCCTCCCCCGCGAACAGCGACAAACAGCCCGTCGAGGCCAAGGTCAAGCCCGCGACGACGATCACGGCGACCGTGACGGCCACCCCCGAGCCCGGTCCGACGGTCACCGAAACCGTCAAGGCCAAAGCCAAGCCCGGCCCCACGGTCACCGTCACCAGAACCGCCGCCGCCAAGGCCGCCAGTACGGGCAGCAACAGCAGCAGCCAGGACAGCGTGGGCACGTGCTCGATCAAGTCCAACTCGGGGAACTGCTACTCGGCTGGACAGTTCTGCCGCAACAGCGACCACGGGGCCGTCACCACCACCGCGAGCGGCGCGACGATCAAGTGCACATACAGTTCGAACGCGTGGCGCTGGGCCTACGCCTGACGCGACACGCCCGGTGCTCCCGGCAGGGGTCGGCGGCCTGACCCCTCCCCCGAATACTGGGGGTCAGACCGCCGGTTCATGGGCGCGGCTCAGGCCGGCTGCGCGTCCGGCAGCTCCACGAGCCACGGCAGCGCGCCCCGGTCGCTCGCGCCGAGCCGGGCGTATGCGCTGTAGAGGTGGTTGCCGACGGTGCGGATGGACAGCGTCAGCTGTTCCGCGATCTGCCGGTTGCTCAGGCCCGCGGCCGCCAAGGTGACGATCTGCCGCTGGCGGGCGGTCAGTTCACCCAGGACCAGCCCCGACAGGGCCGGGGTGCGGGCGCCCTGGCAGCGGCGGGCCAGGGCGACGGCACGCGTGCGTGAGGTGCGTGCGGCGCGCGGGTCGCGGTGCGCGCGTACGGCCTGCGCGTGCGCCTCGGCCGCGAACAGCAGGAACCCCCACCCCTCCAGCGCCTCCGCGGCCCCGTCCAGGGCCGGACCGTCGCCACGGGCCAGCGCCTGGGCATGCGCGGCGAACACACCGTCGGCCGGCAGTCGCTCGGCGACCTTCTCCGGGGCTCCGAGCCGTACGGCGTCGTAGAGGGCGAACGCCGTGTCGGCGCCGGTGATGTCGGCGCTCGACGCGCCCATGCGGTCGCGGCCGTCGCCGTACCGCTGCACCATGCCGTCGGTGGCGTCGCCGATCGCCGCCAGCGCCCCGTCCACATCCCCGCGGGCCGCGATCAGCCACGCGGACGGCCGGTCCAGGTCCGGGCACCCCGCCGCGGCCTCCTGCGCGGTGGCCGCATCCCCCGACTGCGCGGCGGCCAGGGCGAGTTCGGTGCGGCACGGCGCGTCGTCCGTAGCACCTCGGAGCCCCTCCCTCGCCCAGGCCGCCGCCTCCCGCAGCTCCCCCCGAAGCCGCGAGAACCGCGCGCGTACGGCCGCATACCCGGCGGGCACCGGTGCGCCCTCCTGGGCGAGCCACTCCCCCACGGGCGTCGGCAGCGACCGTACGTCCGCCTGCTCGATCCGTCGGGTCAGCGCGGCCGACTCGGCGGCGAGGGCCGCAGCGCACTGGGCCGGTGTGCGGGCCAGCCGCCTGGCCCGGAGCCTGCCGGCCGCGGCACGCAGCACCGGGCCGTACAGGGGGCGGGCGAGGCGGACGGCGCCCTGGTCGCACTGGTCGTCGATGCGGATCAGGCCGTCGGCCTCGAGGTTTTCCAGGATCCGCAGGTCGAGGTCGTCCACGGGCAGGGGCAGGGGCTCCGAGAAGGCCAGGCGTTCGAGCGTCCTGCGCTCGTCGGGGCCGGGGCGTTCGAGGATCTCGGCGGTGCGCTGGCGGACGGTCGCCGTCACCGGCACCGGGCCCCGCCACGCCCATTCGTCCGTGTCCGGACGGAGACGGGTCAGGAGGCCGCGCTCACGCACCGCGTCCACCAGTTCGCGCAGCAGCCTCAGGTCTCCCTGGCACAGGTGGTGGAGGCGGTTCAGGGTGAGCGGCTCCATGCTTCCGCCGACACCCGCCGCGAGGAGCTGCTCGGTGTCCTCGCGGGGCAGCGGCTCCAGCGCGAGGCGCGGCAGCAGCTCACCGGTCCACAGCCGGGAGATCGCCCCGGGGTACGGGCCGCCGTCGCCGGCGACGACGATCAGGCGGGTGCGGCCGTGCACGGCCAGCTGGTGCACGAGGGCGGCCGAGGCGTCGTCGAGCAGATGTGCGTCGTCGACGACCAGCAGCCGTACCCCGGACAGGAGTTGGACCGCCCGGTGCAGGGAGACCGCCTCGGGCAGCAGGTGGGCGAACGCGGCGAAGGGGATGTGCCGGGTCTCGGGTGTCCCGGCCGCCCGGGCGCGGTCGCTGCCCCGCACGGCCTCGGTGACCAGCCGGGTCTTGCCGCAGCCGACCGGGCCGGTCACCACGATGCCGTGCCGGCCGGCGGTCAGGGACCGGCGGATCAGCTCGAGCTCGCCCTCACGTCCGGTGAACTGCCAGGGCAGCTCAAGGGTCTTCGCGTCGCGTTCGAAAATCGTCACGGGAGTATGAGCGCGAGTACTCACGCCTGATACAGGGTGACTTGAGTAGCCCCCGACTCAGGCGCCTGTGCCCCTGCCCGCGGCAACCTGTGCGCATGACCGGACGCTACTGCTCCCTCGCGCAGCAGTCGGCCCCCGCCTTCACACCGGGGCTGACCGCCGAGCGGCTCAGTGCGCTCATCGGCGGACGGTCGATGTGGGTCAACGTCACCGTTCTGCACTACTGCTTCTTCGACGGCGACACCGACGGGTCGGTCATTCCCGTACCGGGAACGGGGCAGTCCCGCCGGGTGTCGTGGGTCGGCGCCAAGGAGCAGCGGGACGTGGTGCGTGAATCCTTCGAGGAGTGGCAGGGCCTCGGCATCGGCGTGTCCTTCGTCGAGGTCGGCGACCGCTCGGAGGCCGAGCTGCGCATCGGCTTCCAGCTCGGCGACGGCTCCTGGTCGACCGTGGGCAAGGACTGCCTGCAGGTCGGGCAGAACGAACGCACCATGAACTTCGGCTGGGACCTGACCGCGCCCGGGGAGCGCGGCACGGCCCTGCACGAGATCGGGCACGCGCTCGGCATGCTGCACGAGCACCAGAGCCCGTTCGCCGGCATCCACTGGGACGACGAGGCCGTCTACGCCGATCTGGCGGGCGCCCCGAACTTCTGGAACCGCGACAAGACATTCTTCAACATCCTGCGCAAGCTCGACCCGGACGAGGTCAACGGCTCCGTCTGGGACCCGCAGTCGATCATGGAGTATCCGTTCTCGGGCGGGCTGATCCTGGAGCCGGAGCAGTTCCGCGGGGGCCTCAACCCGCCCGGCACGCTCTCGCCCGCCGACAAGGAGTTCGTGCTGCGCTGGTACCCGCCGGCCGACACTCCCCATCGGCCGCCCGCCTTGGTGCCCTTCCGCTCCGCGCCGCTCGGCCTCGCCCCCGGCGAGCAGGCCGACTTCACCGTCGACCCGCCGGAGACCCGCGAGTACACCATCGGCACCTTCGGCGCGAGCGACTCCGTTCTCGTGGTCTTCGAGGAGCGGGACGGGGAGCCCCGCTATCTCACCGGCCGGGACGACGGAGGAGCACCGCACAACGCCACCATCAAGGCCCGGCTCGTCAAGGGCCGCCGCTACTTCGTCCGAGTACGTCTGTACTCCGCGTGGGGTCCGGGGGAGACAGCGGTCATGTGCTGGTGACGGCGCATGACCGCCCACGCGGTAGCTGGACCATCAGTCCGGCGCCGGGGGAAGGTCGGAGCACATCACCTTCGGGGGAGGGAGATGTGCTCCGACCCGTTTCGGGCCGTCAGCCTGCGGACCAGCGCCGGGCAGGATGACCGCATGCTCGTCGTGATCGGCGGCCTGCCCGCCACCGGAAAGACCACCCTCGCGCGGCTCCTCGCGGGGCGGATGGGCGCGGTCCACCTGCGGGTGGACACCATCGAGCAGGCCCTCGTCCGCTCCGGCCTGGCGCGGCATCCCGTCGGGCCTGCGGGTTACGTCGTCGCATACGCGCTGGCCGAGGAGCATCTGCGGCAGGGCCTGACCGTGATCGCGGAGTCGGTGAATCCGCTGGGTGTCACGCGGGACGCCTGGCGTGACGCGGCCGGGCGGGCGGGGGTGTCCTGCGTCGAGGTGGAGGTGGTGTGCTCCGATCCGGTCCAGCACCGGCGGCGAGTGACCTCACGGTCGGTCGACATCCCGGATCTGCCGCTGCCGGACTGGGATCAGGTCGTGGAGCGGGAGTACGAGCCGTGGGAGCGCGAGCGCATCGTCGTCGACACGGCGGGAGAGAGCCCCGAGGAGTCGCTGGCCGGTCTGCTCGAAGCCGTGATGTCAGTGGCGGCCGATAACTTCGAGACATGAGTGCATCACTCTCCGCACTGGAGAGGTGCCCACAGCCACCGACCTCAGGGAGACCGCACGTGATCAGTGGATACGTCATCGGGGAG
The DNA here is from genome assembly GCF_042895385.1 of Streptomyces sp. NPDC001401. NCBI lineage: Bacteria > Bacillati > Actinomycetota > Actinomycetes > Kitasatosporales > Streptomycetaceae > Streptomyces > Streptomyces sp. NPDC001401. The sequence goes on along the minus strand of NZ_JBIAWI010000006.1, from coordinate 121,289 downwards.
AGCTTGCGGCCCGGCGCGGTCTTCCAGCCCCAAGGGCTGCGGCTGCGCAAGGTCAGCCGGCTCGACGTCTCGGCGAGTGCGAGCGCCGCGCAGCCCGGGCTGTGGACGCTCGTCGAGTGGGAGGCCGACGGCGACGACGTCGGCGGGCTCGGGCAGGCGTTGGCCGATGCGTTGGAGCCGGCCAACGGCTGGTACGCGGACTTCAGCGCCGGGGACGAGCGCGTGGTCGTCTTCGCCGGGAAGGCCACGCGGCGCTAGCCGCATATCGGATCAGCCGGTATCGGCGCGGCGATGCGGCGGCCCGCGCGGAAGCGATTGCGTACGGGCGGTCGGTGGGGACTCCCGAGCATCAGCTCGACTGGAAGGAGTGAGCTGGGTGCGGGTCAGTTGCCGCCCCTGTGTGGCCTGCGCCTGTGGCGTTCGATGTTTCGGCGGGGTTTCCGCTGCAGCAAGGCGCTGCGGCGATGGTCAAAACTTGTACATGAACGCTTGTGCGGTTGTGCGGCGACGCAGATCATTGGCCGGATCGAACCTGTACCCCGAGCACGCAGGAGCTCCCGGTGGCCGCTGAGCAAGTAGCAATGGAGCCGGCCGGTGCGCCGGCGGCAGCCCAGACGGAGCGGCAGAAGCTGCGCAAGCACTTCGGCCGCTTCGACATTCTCTTCTTCCTCCTGTGCACCATCGTCGGTGTGGACACCATCGGCACGGTGGCCTCGTCCGGTGCCGAGGCGTTCACCTGGCTCATCGTGCTGGCCGTCGTGTTCTTCGTGCCGTCCGCGCTGCTGACCGCGGAACTCGGGGCCGCGTTCCCCGACGAGGGCGGCCCGTACATCTGGACCAGCCGGGCCTTCGGACGCCTCGCGGGCGCCGTCAACAACTTCCTGTACTGGATCACCAACCCTGTGTGGCTGGGCGGCACACTCTCCGTCTCCGCCGTCACGGCCTTCACCACCTTCTTCAACGACGGCAAGGACCTGAGCACCCCGGCCTTCTACGTCTTCACCCTGATCTTCGTCTGGGTGGGCGTGCTCGCCGCGATCCTCTCCTTCGACATCGGCAAGTGGATTCCCACCATCGGCGCCTGGAGCCGCTTCGTCCTCCTCGGCCTGTTCACGATCACCGTCGTGATCTACGGCGTGAAGCACGGCCTGCACGGCTTCGGGTTCGGCGACTTCTCCCCGACGTACGCGGGCTTCGTCGGTCTGGTGCCGGTCCTGATGTTCAACTACGTCGGCTTCGAACTGCCCAACACCGCGGGCGACGAGATGACCGACGCCCAGAAGGACGTGCCCTTCGCCATCTTCCGCAGCGCCGGCCTCGCCGTTGCGCTGTACGCGCTGCCGATCCTCGGCATCCTGCTCGTCCTGCCGGTCAAGGCCATCAGCGGCCTCGGCGGTTTCATCGACGCCATCCGGCAGGTCTTCACCGTGTACGGCGGCCACGTCGCCTCCGACGGCACGGCCACGCTCAGCGGTGCCGGCAGCCTGCTCGGGGACCTCGCCGCGATCATGTTCATCCTCACGGTGCTGTCGTCCGGCGTCACCTGGGTCATGGGCTCCGACCGCGCCCTCGCCGTCTCCGGCTACGACGGCGCCGCGCCCCGCTTCCTCGGCGTCATCTCCAGCCGGTTCGGCACCCCGGTAAGGGTCAACATCCTCAGCGGGCTGGTCTCCACCCTCGTCCTGGTCCTGGCGCACGAACTGACCAACGGCAGCGCCGCCAAGCTCTTCGGCGCCGTCCTCGGCCTCGCCGTCTCCACCACCCTCGTCAGCTACCTGGGCATCTTCCCGGCGCTCGCGGTACTGCGCCGCAAGGCCCCGGACGTCCCCCGCCCGTACAAGGCGCCCATCCCCCGCACCATCAGCGTCGTACTCACCGTGCTCATCCTGTTCGCCAGCGTGCAGCTGGTCGCCCCCGGGCTGGGCGACCACTGGTTCGGCTCCGACTACGCCCCGGACGGCTGGAGTCACGGCGAGCGCTGGAAGTACCTGCTGACGGAGGCCGTCCCACTGGTCGGGTTCATGTTCCTCGGCGTGCTCTTCTGGGCACTGGGCAGGCCGACCCGCGCGTCACTCGCCGCTGAGGAATGACCTGATCCGCTCCCCCGCCGGTGACACCGCACACCGCCGCAACTCGCCCAACTCGCCTAGGATGACGAGGAATTGATCATCCAACGTTGCGTGCGAAGTGGTTGTGCCCATGCCCCACACACCGTCACGACGTGCCCTGCTGCGCGGCCTTACGGCATCCGGGGCGGCGGTGGTCGGCTTCGACCCCGCCGCCCGGAGCTGGGCCGTGACCGGATCCGGCCCGCACCTCGCGGAGATCCCCGCGCTGGACGGGACCCTCGTCATGGACGAGGCCTCACTCGCCGCCGCCTCCGACGACTACGGCCACATCGTGCACCGCCGCCCCACCGCCGTCCTGCGCCCGGGCTCGGTCCGTGACGTCGTCGCCATGGTCCGCTTCTGCAACACGCACCGCCTGCCGGTCGCACCGCGCGGCCAGGGACATACCACCGACGGCCAGGCACAGGTCCAGGACGGCCTGGTCATCGAGACCGCCACCCTCGCGGACATCGACCCCCTGGAACCGGGCAGCACGACCCTCACCGTCGGCGCGGGCGCCAGATGGAGCGAGGTCGCCAAGGCCACGATCGCCCACGGCCTCACCCCGCCTGTCTTCACCGACTACCTCGAACTCTCCGTCGGCGGCACCCTGTCCGTGGGCGGTCTGGGCGGCCAGACCCACCGGCACGGCGCCCAGGTCGACAACGTCAGTGAACTCCAAGTCGTCACCGGAGCAGGCGAGTTCTTACGCTGCTCCCCCACCCTGCATCCGGACCTCTTCCACGCCGTCCTGGCCGGTCTCGGCCAGTGCGCCGTCATCGTCGGCGCCACCCTCCGCCTGGTGCGCGCGCCGGAGACCGTACGGCACTACCTGCTGCCCTACGACGACCTGCAGACCTTCCTCGACGATCAGCGCGCCCTCGTCCAGGAGGGCCGATTCGACTACGTCGAGGGCCAGGTCTCGGCGGACGCCGACGGAGCCTTCCGCGTCCACACCCTGGAGGCCGTGGCCTACGGCCCGCCGGTCGGCCCCGCTCCGGACGACACGGTCCTGCTGCGGGGCCTGCGCCACAGCCCGTCCGGCGTCCAGCAGTCCGACCTCCCCTACTACGACTTCCTCGACCGGATCGCCCCCGGGGTCGAAGCCCTCAAGGAAGCCGGTCTCTGGACGTACGCCCATCCCTGGCTCAACCTGCTGCTCCCCGGACGGTCCGCGGCCGGCCTCACGGGCGACGTGCTGGACGCCCTCACCGCGGACGACCTGGGCCCCGGCGTCGTCCTCGCCTACCCGCTCCTGCGCAAGCGCCTCACCACGCCTCTGCTCCGTACCCCCGACGACCCCGTGCCGTACCTCTTCGCCGTCCTGCGCGCCACACCGCCGGACGACACCGCCAGCGTCGACCGCCTCCTCGCCGCCAACCGCCGGGCCTACGAGGCCACCGCGGGGGCCGGCGGCACGCAGTACCCGGTGGGCAGCATCCCCTTCACCCACGCGGACTGGCGCACCCACTTCGGTTCCGCCTGGCCGCGACTGGAGTCGGCGAAGCACAGGTACGACCCGTGCGGGATCCTGGCGCCTGGCCAGGGCATATTGTCAACTACCCGGCCTTAAAGCGCCGGGCTTGCACAACGGGATGCTCAGCGATGGCTGGGCCCGCCGGTCAGTCGATGCCTTCGATGATGCGGAAGTCGCGCTCGAAGCCGTCGGGGAGGGCCACCAGCGCCTTCTGGTATGCCTCGCTCTCGTATGCCGCGACGGCCTGTTCAAAGCTGTCGAACTCGACCAGAACGACGCGGTGCGTGATTCCGGCCTCGTGGGCGACGACTCGACCGCCACGGGACAGGGTGCGCCCGCCCCCAGCCTGGACAGCCGGACGGGCCAGGTCGCCGTAGGCAGTCAGCGTCTCAGGGTCGGAAATGGCGGGGTAGACACTGACCCAGTAGCCCTTGGCCATGGAAACCTCCTGTGTTCGGCCGGACACGTCCGACTTCGAATTGACACTCAGATCGATCGATCCCGGCGACGGTTACTGCGGTCAGTTGAACCGTCATATGCGCAGGCTAGGGCTTGATGTGGGGTCGAGGGAAAGATCAATACGGGATAGACTCAGAACGGATCGTTATCAATCGGCAGGGAGGGCACGTGGCGCCGGATACGGTGAGCCTGCGGTACTTCCTGGTGCTGGCGCAGGAGTTGAACTTCACCCGCGCGGCCGCACGGATCGGTATCGCACAGCCCGCACTCAGCGCCCGGATGCGCCGATTGGAGGCGGAACTCGGTACGGCCCTGCTGGTCCGCAACACGCGCAGCGTCGTATTGACCACGGCCGGTGCGGCTTTGGCGGAGTCCGCGCCGCCCGCGCTGGCGGCGTTGGACCGGGCATGGGACACCGCCCGGAGCGCGGCGGCCGGTGAACTGGGCACGCTGCGCATCGGATACAGCCTCAGCGCCGGGGCCGAGACGGCACCGGCCCTGGTGGACAGGCTGATTCGCAGCAGTACCGGACTCGAGGTCGGCGCGGTCCCGATGGCGACACCGGAGATCTCCCCCGCGGTCGCCGACGGCCGCATCGATGCCGGGATCACCCGCGGTGAACAGCCGGGCCGTGGCGTGCGCCGGTACCTGCTGCGGCGTGCGCGCATCGGCGTCCAATTGGCGCAGCACCATCCGCTGGCCGAACACCCGGAGATCGAGATCGCCGACGCGGCCGCGTATCCGCTGCGACTCCCCGACCGTGCGGCCAACCCCGTGATCCACGACCAGCTGGCCGCATTGTTCCGCGGTACCCGGCCACATCCCCGATTCCACACGCCCACAGTCTCTTTCGACATGTCACAGCGCGACCTGCGCGACGGGGTCACCCTCGCCCCGGCCGGAGAAGCCGCGATCACGACACAACCGGCCGGTCTCACCTGGAGACCGCTGCGGGGCGCGCCCAGCCTGACGATCCACCTGGTCCTCCCACGCGAGCAGTCGCCGCTGCACCGCCGCATCCGTGCCGTCGCCAAAACCCTGGCGCACGAGCTGCACTGGCTGCCGGACTGACGGGCAAGAGGTCAAGCGAGACGGACGCCTGCGGTGGCGAGGCCGAAGACCTTGCACCCGGCGGACTTCGCGGTAATGACGACGGCGGTCTTGCTGAATGTCCGACACGATCTCGCTACGCCGGCGGATCAGCATCCGATGATGGCCCCGGGTCCGGTCCGAGTCGTACACCGCGGCGACGTCCTCGCCCAGCCCGAGATCTCGGCGGATACCGCGCCTTCGCCGACGCCGAACCGGACAAGCACGGGTAACCGGCGGGAACGCCCGCCGTCAACGGCGTCCATGACGTCGGTCAATGCTCAACGCCAACCGCTGTTCCATTGCTCCCCGAGGCCGAACCACGACAAAACCGCTACCCGGCTCGTCACCGAGGCTGGCGGCACCTGGAGCCGATGCGCCTCCGGCGACCACACACGGCAGTCTCAAGCAGTTCGGGCGGCTTGAAGTGCGACGGACGCACAGCCGCGGGCGCGGACGCTCGTCGAGAGCCGACGGATTGGCTCCGTTGTCGGCGCGGCCACGAGGCGGGCCGGGCCGGGGTGGTGGCGTACGGAAGGTCGGTGGGAGCTCGCGGGCATCAGCTCGACCGGAAGGAATGAGCCACCGACGCCCGGCCGGTCCGGCGTGGGTCAGCGCGCCGGTCGCTGCTGCCGGATGCGCTGGGCGACCTCGCTGTTCTCGGTCTCCCACCACGGGCGTACGAGGTCGGGCGACTGTGTCTGTCCCTGTGTCGGCGCGGCGGGCACCAGTTCCGTCGCCAGGCGGCGGTCCAGCGCGGCGGTCGTCTCGCGTTCGGTGCGGGCCCACTGGAACAGGATGGCGAGCAGGAAGGGCAGGGCCACCAGTTCGGCGATGCCGATCATCGCGCCGCCGCCGAGTTGCTGGTCGTGCTGCACATCCGGCGACCAGGGCGGGGCATGGTGCAGGTACCAGGTGCCGGCGATCAGCGTGCCGTGGGTCATGACCACGATGCCGGGTACGGCGTCGACGATTCCGTCGAGGAACACCAGCGCCGCCCGGACCGGATGGGTGCACCAGGCGGGCAGCGTCTCCTCGCGGGTCAGCACTGGCACCACGAACAGGCAGCCGGCGAGCAGCAGGTGCAGATACATCAGCTGGTGCAGCCAGTTGTCGCGCAGCGCCGTGGCGAAGTACGGGGTGAAGTACACCGTCAGTTCGGTTGCCAGCACCAGGGCCGTGCTGACGAGGGGGAAGGTGAGCAGCCGCACCAGGCGCCCGGTCATCGCCCGCTGGACGCGCCGGGCTGCGCCTTCGGGCAGGGCACGGACGGCCAGTCGCAGCGGGTCGCCCAGTGCAAGGCCGAGCGGAGCGACGAGGTCGAGCAGGATGTTCTGCACCGCGGCCGGCCAGAACAGCACGTGGTCGTAGACGGCGAGGGCCGACATGGTGGCCACGACGAGGGTGCCGAGGCCGAGCAGGGCGAAGGCGGCGGTGCGGGACATGGGCCAGCGTTCGCCCCGGCGCCGAAGCCGCAGTACGCCCCAGCCGTACAGGGCACCCAGCAGCAGGACGAGCAGCAGTGCGGGCACGTCCGGTTCCCATGCGGACAGCAGCCGCCCCACGGTGAGTTCCGGCGGACTCGCCATCGCGCACTCCCTCCACGGCATGTGGGACACCTGACCGGACCCGGCCAGGCATTTTACGCCGCCCGCGACCGGCCGGACCGCGCCGTGCCCGGCGATCGGCGCCCGTCATACCGAGCTCATGCCGAACCCTTACCGAGACCTGCGGACCGATCGTTTTCGGCCAGAGATCAGTTACGCTGGCCGCCGACCTCAGGGGGAGACATGTTCATGACTCGTCGGCTGCTGGCTGCCGGGGTGACGGCCGTCCTCATGGCCGGGCTCGGCGCATGCGGTGACGGAGGGACCGACGCCACCGCCGGGCACGGAAGCGTCGCCAAGCAGGCCCAGGCGAGCCCGGAGCGCGTCTCCGGGCTCCGGGACACCGTCCGCCACGTCTCCCGTAAGACCGTCGCCGACACCCGGGCCCGCCTGGTCACGAAGTGCACGCCCGGCACCAGGCAGGTCAGGCACACGACGCGCTCGGGCACCGGCACCCGCAAGACGACCCGCGTCTGGTACACCACCGAGCACTACCAGAGCTGTAGGAAGGTCCGTCAGGGCACGGAGAGCTACCGGCGGGTCGTCCGCGCGGAACGGTGGTGCGTGAGCCTGGACGACGTGAACCGCGACACCTCGCAGGACGACGTCTGGTACCGGGTCACCCGCGATACCTACGACCAGGTTTCGGCGGCGGCCGAGCACGCGCGCGTGGAGTTCATCCCGGCCGGCACCGGCTGCTGAGTCTCACCGCCGCCGCCACTCCTGCGCCAGCAGCTCGTACGACCTCACCCGGTCCGCGTGGTCGTGGGTGATGGTCGTGATGAGCAACTCGTCGGCGCCCGTGGCCTCCTGGAGTTGTTCCAGCTGGTCGGCGACCCGGGCCGGGGAGCCGACGAACTGGGTGTCGAGGCGGTCCTGGACGAGGGCCCGGTCCTCGTCGGTCCAGGCGTGGGCGCGTGCCTCCTCCGGCGTCGGGAACTCGATCGCGCCCTCGGCCGTGCGGATGCTGCGCACCCACGGGCCGTAGCCGGTGGCGAGTTCGCGGGCCGTCTCGTCGTCCTCGGCGACGACGACGTCCGCGGACACACTGACGTACGGCTTGTCGAGGACGTCGGAGGGCTGGAAGAAGGACCGGTAGCCGTCCACCGCCTCCAGCACGGTCGCCGGACTGACGTGGTAGTTGGCGGCGAAGCGCAGGCCCCGCGCGCCGGCGACTTCGGCGCTCTGGCCGCCGCTGCTGCCCAGGATCCACAGCTCGAGGTCGGCGCCCTCGCCCGGTACGGCGTGTGCCTCGGCGCCCTCCGGGGAGCGGTAGGTGCCGGCCAGCAGGGCGAGGATGTCGTCGATCTGCTCGGCGTAGTCCTGCGATTCGGCGTTCGGGAGCAGGAGCAGCTTGCGTTGCAGGGCGATCCGGGGTGAGCCGAGGAGGCGTTCGAAGGAGAAGCGGGGCGGGATGAGCAGGCCGTTGGGGGCGCGGCCGTCGACGACCGGGGTGGTCGTCGGTCCGGTCGCCTTCTCGCCCGGCGGGCGGCCGCCCGAGCGGCCGAGGCCCAGGTCGAAGCGGCCGGGGTGCAGGGCGTCGATCAGGCCGAACTCCTCCACCGTGGACAGGGCGGTGCGGTGGCCCAGTTGTACGGCGCCGGAGCCGAGGCGGATGGTGGAGGTGGCGGAGGCGGTCAGGGCCAGGACCACCGCCGGGGAGGTGCCGGCGACGCCCGGGTTGAGGTGGTGTTCGGCGAACCAGTAGCGGGCGTAACCGAAGCGTTCCGTCTGCTGGGCCAGGTCGATGGAGTTGCGCAGGGCGTCCGCGGCCGTCGAGCCCGAGGAGACCGGGACCAGGTCGAGGACGCCGAGGGGGATGTCAGACACGGGCGGCCTCCTCAGTGGCCGACGGGAGCACCGGGCCCCAGTCGAAGGGCGGGTCCGGGATGTCCTTGCGCAGCACCGGGGCCGCCGCCGACTGGAAGAGCTCCAGCGAGTCCCGGTGCTGGGTGTCGGTGAGGCCGCTCGCGTCGGCGTGCAGGTGCACCACCGTGTGGCCGAACTGCTCGTGGTAGCGGTGCACCTTGTCGATCACCTGCTGCGGGCTGCCGATCAGGGCCGAGCTGCGCTCGACGAAGTCCTCCAGCGTCTCGAAGACGACCGGCAGACCGGCCTTCTTGAAGAACGCCAGATTCGACTCGAAGATCGGCCGGTAGGCGGCCAGCGCCTCCTGGGAGCTGGGTGCGACGTAGATGCCCGCCGTGCCCGCGCCGACCGCGATCTGCGCCGGGTCGTGGCCGTAGACCTCCCAGCGCTCGCGGTAGTGGCGGATCAACTCGGCATACGGCTCAATGGGGTTGGTGACGTTCGCCGAGAAGAGCGGGTCGCCGTAACGGGCGGCGAGGTCGACGGACTCCCTGCTGGTCGCGCTGCCGTGCCAGACCCGGACGGGCTGCTGGTACGGGCGCAGCCACACCTCCGCGTCCGTCAGCCCGGGGCGGAAGCGGGTCGCCGCGGTGACCTTGTCCTGCCGCCAGATCTGCCGGAACACCTCGTAGCTCTCGGCGTTGCGGTCCCACTGGTCCTCGGGCGTGACGTGGAACAGGTCGCGCTGGGCAGCCCCGTTGCCCTTGCCGATGATCAGGTCGAGGCGGCCGTTCGAGAGGTGGTCGAGGGTCGCGTAGTCCTCGTACGCCCGGACCGGGTCGAGGAGGCTGAGCGTGGTCACGGCGGTGAACAGCCGGATCCGCTTGGTCAGAGCGGCGACATGGCTCAGTACGACGGTCGGGGACGAGGAGATGAACGGCCGCTCGTGCCGCTCCCCCACGCCGAAGCCGTCGAAGCCCAGCTCCTCGGCGAGCACCGCGTTGTCGAGGACCTCGCGGAACCGGTCGTGGGTGGGTTTCTGGACGCCCGTGACCGGGTCCGGGCGGTGCACGATCAGGGTGATCGCGAGGAACTTCACGACGCCGCCCGCTCGTTGGACGCCTCGTCCGGGTGGGCGAGGCCCAGGTGGTCGCGGAGGGTCGGGCCCTCGTACTCCGTGCGGAACACGCCCTGTTCCTGAAGCAGCGGGACGACCTTGTCGGCGAAGACGTCGAGGCCGCTGGGTGTGATGTGCGGGACGAGGATGAAGCCGTCGCTGGCGTCGGCCTGGACGTACTCGTTGATGGTCTTGGCGACGGTCGCCGGGGAGCCGATGAAGTTCTGGCGGTTGCCGGTCTCGATGACGAGGTCGCGGATGGACCAGTTGTTCGCGGCGGCCAACTCGCGCCACTCGCGGGCGGTGGCCAGCGGGTCGCGGTACATGCGCACCTGGGCGCGCCCCTTGGCGATGTGGTTGTCGCTGACGTCCGGGTCGATGTCGGGCAGCGGGCCCTCCGGGTCGTAGCCGGAGAGGTCCCGGTTCCAGACGAACTCCAGGTGCTTGATGGCGGTGGCCCCGCTGACCTGCTGGCGGCGCACCTCCTTGGCCAGTTCCTCGGCCTCGGCGTCGGTGTCGCCCAGGATGAAGCTCGCGGCGGGCAGGATCAGCAGCTGATCGTGCCGGCGGCCGTACTTGGCGAGGCGGTTCTTGACGTCGGTGTAGAAGGCCTGGCCGCCGTCCAGGGTGGCGTACCGGCTGAAGATGGCGTCGGCGGACGAGGCGGCGAACTCGCGGCCCTCGTCGGAGTCGCCGGCCTGGAAGATGACCGGGCGGCCCTGCGGGGAGCGCGGGACGTTGAACTGGCCGTGGATGTCGAAGTGTTGGCCGGTGTGCACGAAGGAGCCGGCCTTGGCGTCCCGCAGGAAGGTGCCGGTCGCCTGGTCGGCCACGATCTCGTCGCCGTGCCAGGAGTCGAAGAGCTCGTTGGTCGTGGCCAGGAACTCCTTGGCGCGGGAGTAGCGCTCGTCCTGCGGGAGGAAGCCGCCGCGGCGGAAGTTCTCGCCGGTGAAGGCGTCCCAGGAGGTGACGACGTTCCAGGCGGAGCGGCCGCCGGAGAGGTGGTCGAGGCTGGCGAACTGGCGGGCCACCTCGTAGGGCTCGTTGAAGGTGGAGTTGATGGTGCCGGTCAGGCCGAGGTGTTCGGTGACGGCGGCGAGCGCCGCGAGGATCGTGAAGGTGTCGGGGCGGCCGACGACGTCCAAGTCGTATATTTTTCCGCCCTGTTCGCGCAGCCGGAGTCCCTCGGCGAGGAACAGGAAGTCGAACTTGGCGCGTTCGGCGGTCTGCGCGAAGTGCACGAAGGAACTGAACTCGATGTGGCTGCCGGCCTTCGGGTCGCTCCACACAGTGGTGTTGTTGACGCCGGGGAAATGCGCGGCCAGATGGATCTGCTTCAGCGGCTTGCTCATGTCGGTACGGTCCTTCCGGCTCAGGCGGTGGCGGCGGCGTAGCGGTTGGCGGGGCGGGTCAGGCCCAGCAGGCCGCGCAGGGTGTCGGCCTCGTAGGCGGTGCGGAAGGCGTCGCGGCGCTGGAGTTCGGGGACCAGGCCCCGGGTGATGGCGGGCAGGTCGTGCCCGGCGACGGCGGGCCGCAGCCGGAATCCGGTCAGTCCCGCTTCCGCGAACTCCTGGAGCAGATCGGCGAGTTGGGCGGGCGTACCGGCGAAGATGCGTGCGTCGCTCGTGTACGGCTCTCCCGCGAGGGTGTCGAGGCGGGCGCGGCGGTCCTCCGCGGCGGCCTGGTCGTCATCCAGGAAGACCACCAAGTCGCCGAAGACGTGGACGAGTTCGTCGGCGCGCCCGGCCGTCTCCTGTTCGGCGCGGATCTCGGCGACGATCGCGCGGGCCTGGTCGGCGTCGTGCGGGGTGACGTAGCCGACGTCCGCCTGGCGGGCCACCAGCCGGTAGGGGACGGTCTGGTGGGCGAGGGAGGTGACGAGGGGCTGGCCCTGCGGCGGGCGGGGGGTGATGGAGGGACCCTTCACGCTGAAGTGCTTGCCCTCGAAGTCGATGTAGTGCAGCTTGTCGCGGTCGATGAAGCGGCCGGTGGCTACGTCCCGGATCTCGGCGTCGTCCTCCCAGCTGTCCCAGAGGCGGCGGACGACCTCGACGTAGCCGGCGGCCTCGTCGAAGAGGTCGGTGAGCCGTTCCTGTCCGGCCGGGCTCCGGAGTTCCTCCAGGTTGATCGGCGGGAAGGTGCGGCGGCCGAAGTGGTCGGCCTCGTGCGGGCGTGCGGTGATCTGGATGCGCAGGCCGGCCCGGCCGGTGCTGACGTAGTCGAGGGTGGCGATCGCCTTGGAGATGTGGAACGGCTCCGTGAGGGTGGCGATCACGGTCGGCACGATGCCTATGTGCCGGGTGAGGGGTGCGATGCGGGACGCGGTCAGTACGGCGTCCAGGCGGCCGCGGACCTGGTCGGTGCGGCCGTCCAACTCGCCGTAGTGCGAGGACTGCAGGCCGAGCCCGTCCTCGAGGGTGACGAAGTCGAGCAGGCCGCGCTCGGCCTCGGCGACCTGGTCGGCCCAGTAGCCGGCGGTGAACAGGTCCCGGGGGCGGGCGACCTGCTCGCGCCAGGAGGCGGGGTGCCAGCCGGTGCCGTCGAGGGCGACGGCAAGGTGCAGATGGGAAGCGGGAGTTGAGGACACGGGGGTGCCTTCCTGGAGGTCCGTACGAGATCGCCGGGCCCGCGGAAGTGGGGCGCACGGCGGCTGGGGAAACGGGATCAGGAGCAACACAGCGCGCCGGCCACGCGCTGGAGGTCGATGTGGGGCCGGGTGTGGAGGCGGACGGCACGGAATACACGTGTCATGCGTCCTGCCTCCGCTCGATTCGATACATCGCCTTCGACAGGGACAACGGCACGGCTATGCCGTTTCTTCCAGGACGGCGGCTTGGGTCGGTCGTACGAGCGAGAAGACCGTACGGCGGCGCAGGGTGAAGCCGATCGACTCGTACAGCCGGATCGCGTTCGCGTTGGTGGCCCTGGCGTGCATGAAGGGCTGCTCGCCGCGCTCTTTGATGCCTGCCGCGACGGCGCGGACCAGGCGGGTGGCCAGGCCCCGGCCCCGGTGGTCCGGGTCGGTGCACACCGCGCTGATCTCGGTCCAGCCGGGTGGGTGGAGGCGTTCACCGGCCAGCGCGATGAGGCGGCCGTGGTGGCGGATGCCGAGGTAGGTGCCCATCTCGACGGTGCGGGGCAGGTAGGGGCCCGGTTCGGTGCGGGAGACGAGGTCCAGGATCTCGGGCACGTCGTCCGGGCCGAGCCGTACCGCTTCGGGGTCGGGCTCCGCACGCAGGCCGGTGTCGACGAGTTGGACGCCCTGGCCGGTGCGGACGACCTCCCAGCCGGCCGGGGCCCGCCTCACGCCGCGCACCGATGCGGTGCCGCCGGGGCCGACGAGGCTGGCCAGGTCGGCCCAGGCACGCGGGTCGTCGAGGTCGGAGACCGCGTAGAAGGGAGCCACATCGGCCGGGTAGCGGGCGGCGCGGCCGGCACGTTCGGCGAAGTGGGCGTGCGGACCGGTGAGTGCGGCCCAGGCCGGGTTGTCCAGGATGTGGGACGAGGTGGCTTCGATGCTGGCGGTGGACATCGGGAGGCGGCTCCGGTGCTGGTGGCACGAGGGGGGAACCCCGCCGTGAGGCGACGGCGGGGTTCCCGGCTGCGGGTTGTCAGGAGTTGTCGAGGGGCAGGCCGGGCGGGTTGACCTCGGACTTGGCGACGGACTCGTTGGAGAGGTTCCAGGCCTTCAGCCACTTCGCGTACTGACCGTTCTTGATCAGGTAGTTGATGGCGTCGGCGACGGGCTTGGCCAGGCCGCTGTCCTTCTTGGCGGTGGCGGCGATCAGTCCCTGGAGCGAGGCGCCGGCGCCGGAGTAGGTGCCCGCGTTGCGCGTCGGGTTGGGCGTGCTCGCGGACTGGGTGATGTGGTAGGCGATGCCCGGGTTGGGGCCGAAGAAGGAGTCGATCTTGCCGCTGTTGAGGGCCAGGTAGGTGCCGTTGCGGTCCGGGTAGTACTTGACGGCGAGCTTCTTGCCCTCGCTCTCGAGCTTCTTCTTCCACTCCAGGAGGATCTTCTCCTGGTTGGTGCCGGCGCCCACGGAGACGGTCTTGCCGGCGAGGTTCTCGTAGTTGCCGTCGAAGTGCCACTTGCTGGACTTGAGCACCTCGAAGCCGAGGTTGTCCTTGCGGTAGGAGGCGAACTCGTACTTCTTCTTGCGCTCCTCGGTGTCGGTGACGTTCGAGAAGGCGACGTTCACCTTGCCGCTGTCGATGCCGACGAAGAGGTTCTCCCAGGTGAAGTTCTTCAGCTCGGGCTTCAGGCCGAGAACGGCGGCGACCAGGCGGCCGAAGTCGGGCTCGGCACCGGTCAGGGATTTCTGGTCGCTGCCGACGTAGGCCAGCGGTGCGAAACCGGAGGGCAGGGCGCCGATGCCGATCACCAGCTTGCCGCTGCTCTTCACGGACTTGGGAAGTTCGGCGCTGATCGACTTCACCTCGGAGACCTTGAGGGTGGTCTGCTTGGCGGCGCCGTTCGAGATCTGGCCGACGGTCAGGCTCCCTGCGGTGTCGGAGGTCTTGGTGGCGGCGTCGCTGTCCCCACCGCAGGCGGCGAGCCCGGTGGCGAGGGTGGCGACGGTGGTCGCCGCGGTGATGCCGCGTATCAGGCTGCGTCGGGTGAAGTGGATGGACATGGCCGTTCCTTGTCGCTCAGAGAGGGTGATGAGGGCGGTGTGGGGGGAGGTCTTGGGCGCGCCGTGGGGTCGCGGGGAGGGCAGCGGGTCAGAGGACCTTGCTCAGGAAGTCCCTGGTCCGCTCGTGCCGGGGCTTGTCGAGGACCTCGGAGGGCGGGCCCTGTTCGACGATCTTTCCCTCGTCGATGAAGACGACCCGGTCGGCTATCTCGCGGGCGAAGCCGATCTCGTGGGTGACGATGACGAGGGTGGTGCCGCTGGTCGCCAAGTCCTTGATGACGGCGAGGACTTCACCGACGAGTTCGGGGTCGAGGGCGGAGGTGGGTTCGTCGAAGAGGATGACGCCGGGGCGCAGGGCGAGGGCGCGGGCGATGGCCACACGCTGCTGCTGGCCGCCGGAGAGCTGCCGCGGGTAGGCGCCGGTCTTGTCGGCGAGGCCTACGCGGCCGAGGAGTTCGCGGGCGAGTTCCAGGGCCTCGGGCTTGCTGAGCCTGCCGGTGGCGACGGGCGCTGCGGCCACGTTGTCCAGGACCGTCAGGTGCGGGAAGAGGTTGAAGTTCTGGAAGACGAAGCCGATCCGGCCGCGCTGGGTCAGGATGGCCCGCTCGCTCAGCTCCTTCAGCCGGTCGCCCTGCCGCTTCACGCCGATCAGTTCGCCGTTGATGCTGACGTGGCCGATCTCCGGCTTCTCCAGGTGGTTGATGACCCGCAGCAGGGTGGACTTGCCGGAGCCGGACGGGCCGAGGATCACGGTCACCTCGCCCGGACGCACCGTCAGGTCGATGCCGTTCAGCACCCGGTGGGCGCCGTACCACTTGTGCACGTCGTGCACCTCGACGGTGGCGGCCTCGACGCCCGCCAGAGGCTCGAGAGTCTTCGCGCTCATACGGCGGCCTCCCTGCGGATACGGGCTCGCAGGCCGGTGAGACCGGTGCGGAGCTTCTGCAACGGGGTCGGCGGCAGGCTGCGGGTGGCGCCCCGGGCGTAGTACCGCTCGACGTAGAACTGGATGACGGAGACGACGCTCGTCAGGATCAGGTACCAGACGGTGGAGACCAGCAGCAGCGGCACGATGTCGCCGGGGTAGGTGGCGCCCATGGACTGCGCGGTGCCGAACAGGTCGAGCAGCGACACGTAGAAGACCAGCGAGGTGCTCTTGATCAGGCCGATGAGCTGGTTGACGTAGTTCGGGGTGATCGAGCGCAGCGCCTGCGGGAAGACGATCCTCGTGAACTGGTAGCTCTTCGGCAGACCGAGGGCCGCTGCGGCCTCGTGCTGGCCCTGGTCGACGGAGAGGATTCCGCCGCGGACGACCTCGGCCGCGTACGCCGCCTCGTTGAGGCTCAGCCCGATCACGGCGACGACCATGTCGGTGGCCAGCTTCGACTCGTCGAAGGAGAAGAAGGCCGGCCCGAAGGGGACACCGACGCTCAACGTCTTGTACAGGGCGCTGAAGTTGTAGAGGAAGAGCAGGACCACGATCAGCGGGATGGAGCGCAGCGCCCAGATGTAGGTCCAGCTGACGGCGCGCAGCACCGGGCTCCTGGAGAGCCGGGCCAGGGCGAGGACAATGCCGCCGATCAGGCCCAACACGGCACTGTAGGCGGCCACTTCGAGGGTGATCAGCAGTCCGTCGAGGATGTTCGGCCGCAGGAACCAGTAGCCGAAGCGGTCCCACTGGTAGAACGGGTTGGTCGTCAGGCCGTGCACGAACTGGGCTGCAAGGACCAGGACGACGGCGGTGGCGATCCAGCGCCCCGGCCTGCGCAGCGGCAGAACTCGCTGTGCCGCAAGGGGCTTTGACGGCTCGTCGGCGGGCGGCGCCTCGGGGGCGGTGACGGTGACGCCTGGGGGTTCACTCATGGTGGGCTCCGGCTGAGTCGGACACCCCGGACCGCGAACACCGCACGCTGCGGCAGGATGCAGCGCACTGGGTGCACGGGACCGGGGGCTGGGCGGACGACGACACGCCGTGCGGGCGGGTGTTCGTCGGGGATGCGGAGGCTGAGGGGAGGTGTCAGCCCCGGCAGCGGGCACAGCCCGGTGCGGTACACAGTGCGCTGTTCACGCGGAGCAGATCGACGGCGCGGTTGGCGGCGAACAGGTTCAGCAGGTTCGCGTACGGCTGTACGCAGCCCTGAGGGCGGCGCGCGGCCGTCCTGGGAGCTGCGTACATGGCGTCACCGTCACTGTTCCGGCCCGTGGGCCTCGCGCTTACCGAAACGTCATCCGGTCCGGTCGTCACCTGGGGCACCCCACCGCGGAGCGAGGGTTGCCGGTCAGCTAGCCAGGGCTTGTCGCTGACGCTCATGACCGTTCTGAGCGGCAATTAAGACAACCGGCCGAACGAATGTCAACGCCGGTCCACTGTGTGGAACGACTCATGACCTGTTGACCTGCGGTCCGGCCCCGTTTCCGTCGGACGCATGGGCCGCCCAGTCCAGGATCTGGACAGCGGCTCCGGCGGCCTCCAGGCCCTGACAACGGGCATGGTGGCGCAGGGCGATGCCGTCCAGGTCGAGATGCCTGCCGAAGGCCGGATGGGCGGCCAGCCGGCGGGCGTAGGCCCACAGGGTGGGATGGCCGGCGATCCGCTGGACGGCACCGGCGTCCAGGTGATTGCGGTGCACGGTGTCGAGTTGGACCAGCGCGACCCACAACTCGACGTCCGCGGCGGTGACTTCGTCGCGGATCATGTACGTGCGGCCGACGAGCCACCGCTCCAGGGAACCCAGCGTCTCGAGCAGCGTCTCGAGCGCCGCCGTGCGCTCCGACTCCTCGCCGCCGGCCGATCCGGCGCGCTGCGCGGCGTCCTCGATGCCCTGCGCGCACATCCGCTCCACGGCCTCGATCTCCGACTCCGCGCCGCACGGGTACGGCGAGGGGCGGTCGCCGCCGAAGCGGCGGGCGAGGTCGCGCATGATGTCGGGGGCGTGCGTGCTGACGATGCGTCCGGACCAGTCGTCGCTGAGCACGGGCGCGACGGCCGGGCCGGTGTACCGGTGGGCGCTCGCCTCGTACAGCGGGCGCAGGGCCGAGTGGCCGCCCTCGGGGCAGTCGGGGACGGCGGGCAGGAAGGTCGCCGGGCAGACGGTGTCCAGGCCCAGCAGGCTGTGGGTGACGGCGATGCGCAGGCCGTCGGGACACGCGGTCGACAGATGGAGTCGGTAGCGGCCCGGTACGGCGTAGTGGCCGCTGCGCGCGTCCCTGCCGATGCGGCCGCGGAAGGCGGGCGCGGGCCGGTCGGACGCGTGTGCGGCCAGCGGTGTGACGGTCATGACTCTCCCCGGGAGCGGGCGCGGACGTACGCGCGGCGGAAGCGACGTCGGGCGAGGGAGCAGGGCTCACCCGTGCGCGCCGGTGGGGACGACTCCCCCAGGGGACGCCGTCGGCGCGGGATGGGCGCGGCTCAGCCCTGGAGCCGGATCGCACTGCAGACGCGCTGCAGGTCGATGTGACGGCGGGAGGTGAGAAGGAGAGGCGAACGGCTCACTCGGACGGTGACCGGTTCCAGGCGCCTCATGTTTCCCTACCTATTCACTAGGATTCCCCACTGGAGTGTCGATCGAGGTGGAGGCGGCGTCAAGAGGGCCGTCCCGCATCGCGGACAGTCGGCCGGACACCGGCATCAGGACGGCCGACCGGACACCGGCTTCTCGGTCCCAGCCGCCACATCGTTCCCCGGTGCAACCATTCGCGGTCGGCGGTTGTCTGTTGTTGGGGAACTCCCGTTCCCCCGTTGTTCGTCCGCCTGCCGCCGATGCTTCACCGCAAAGGACCCCCATGCTCTCGAGCTCTTCCGGCCCTCGTCCGCTCCGACAGGCCGTCGGCGCCCTCGGTGCCGTCGCCTTGGTGACACTGGGCGCCGCGCCGGCCGTCGCCGCCGACGACACCGGAGCCGTGCTGACTCTGAGTAACATCGCGGCGATCGACGGTGTGAAGCCGGGCAGCACCTTCGACGTGCCGGCCGGTTTCACCAACAGCGGCAACGGCTCGGTCGACAAGGTCTACCTGTCGTACTCGGTCACCCGCGGACTGAGCCACACCGAGCTGCCCGCCAACTGCCTTCGCTACGAGATCACTTCGTTCGACGAGGAGCCGAGCAAGTCCGAGGCGGTCTGCGAGTTCGACCAGACGGTGAAGCCGGGGGTCGTCTACGCGCCCGAGAAGGCGCTGACCCTGAAGGTCCTCGACCACGCCCTGTACGACAGGCTCCGGGTGACCGTCTCCACCGACGACTCCTCCCCCGAGGACGGCTCCTCCGCGCCCGTCCGTGGCACCGCCCCCGCAGTCAAGCTGGTCGAGCAGCCGGACGCCACTCCGGCGCATCCCGGCTACTCGCCGCACCCCGACTGGGACGGGGTCGACGTCAAGGTCACCGCGAAGAACACCGCCGACTTCCGGGTGACGGGAGCCGACCTGAAGGGCAAGGTCGGGGACACGGTCCCGCTGACGGTGAAGTTCACCAACGCCGGACCGGCCTGGGTGCTGCGGGACGGTGGCATCCCGGTGACCAAGGTCAGGATCAGGATGCCGGCCGGCACGACCGTGACCAAGGCCCACGACTTCTGCGACAAGGTGGCCACCGGCAGCTACGAGTGCGGCACCAGCCAGTCCTGGGAGGACGAGGGCGCCGGCGAGACGTACACCTTCAAGCTGAGGATCGACAAGGCGGTCGCGGGCGCCAAGGGCTCGGTGTCCCTCGCCGGCGCCGCCCGGCCGTTCGACACCGACAAGGCCAACGACACGGCCGCCATCACACTCGACGTCGCCGGTAGCGGCGGCTCGACGGGCGGCTCCGGATCGACGGGCGGCTCCGGCTCCTCGGGCGGTGGCGGCTCGACATCCTCCACCGGCGGCTCGGGCTCCACGGGCGGCTCCTCCACCGGGGGCGACTCGTCGACGGGCGGCACCTCCGCCCAGTCCGCCTCCGCCAACGGCGACCTGGCAAGCACCGGCTCCGGCCCCGTCCTGCCCATCGCCGGCGCGGCGACCGCGGCCGTGGGCATCGGCGCGGTCGCGCTCCTGGCGGCACGCCGCCGCAGGGCCCGGCGGTAGCCCGCCATTCGTACGACGACGGAGGCCGGCCGGGGACGACAACTCCCCCGGCCGGCCTTTCCGTTGGGCTCGGCTCGTGCTCACGCCCACGGTCAGTGTGTTGGTTCACGTGGCAGGAACCCGCTGGTGGAGTGTGGGTTCCCCGGTGGAGCGCTTGCGCTGGGACCGCTGGACACGCCCGCAAAGAAGCGGTTCTCGCGGGCGGTCAGCCCGATCTCTCAGGCGCTGCGGCGGCTCGGCGCACGAAAGAGCCTGGGCGAGGACGAATTCGAGGCCATGGGACTGGACCGCCACCGAAACAACGACGACTGGATCTCGTCCGGCGCCCGCTAGGCCTGGGTGGGTCTGCGGTCTCCTGCGCCTCGTCGAGGAACCGGTCCTGTCGGGGCTGGGTGAAATTGACGCCGACGCGGTCGCGGAGCCACCTGCTTGGGACGAACCGCGACCGAGGAGGGCCACGAGGAGTGGGCCACCGTACTCACCGTGGCCGAGGGCGGGCGAGTTGCCCCTCTTCGACGGGCCCGGCGCGATGAGCCCCGAGGCGTTCGCCCAACTGGTCGGGCTCACCGGGGCCCTCGCCCCGGACGTCGAAGTCAGCCTGCACCGGCTCAACACCTTTGGTCTCGCGGTGGGTTGCGCGGTGGCCGCCGTCCGGTCCGGCGCCCCTCTCCCGCACAACTGCCTGATGCCTCAGCGCAGTCGGTCCTTGGCCCTGTAATACGCGCCGCCGAACGGCAGGAACCAGGCCGTGCCGTTGTAGAAGGGGACTGGGACCTTGGGGAAGCCGAGGCCGCGCAGGGGGTTGGCCTCCGGGTGGCCGTCCATCATCTCGGCGACCGCGCGGCCCATGTAGGTGGCCATCTGGACGCCGTGGCCGCAGTACCCCATCGAGTAGTACAGGCCGTTCGCCTCGCCCGCGTGCGGCAGGCGGTCCCAGGAGAAGCCGACCATGCCGCCCCAGACGTAGTCGATCCGTACGTCGGACAGCTGCGGGAAGATCTCCGCCATCTCGCGCTTGAGGATGTCTCCGCTCTTGATGTCGGAGGCGGGGTTGGAGGGGGCGAAGCGGGCCCGGCCGCCGAAGGCGAGGCGGTTGTCGGGCGTGAGGCGGATGTAGTGGCCGATGTTCTTGGAGTCGACCACGAGGCGGGCGTTCGGGATCAGCTCCTTGGCCCGGGCCTCTCCCAGCGGCTCGGTGACGATGATGAAGCTGCCGACGTTGATGAGCCGCTTGCGGAACCACGGCATCGCCTTGTCGGTGTAGGCGTCCGTGGCCGCCATGACCTGTTGGGCGCGGATGGTGCCGTGCAGGGTCTCGACCAGGAAACCGCCGCCCGGGAGGCGGGTGAGGCCCGTGGCCGCGTTGCGTTCGTGGATCTCGGCGCCGGCGCCTTCGGCGGCCTCGGCGAGGCCGTGGACGTACTTGCCCACGTGCAGTCCGGCGCTGAGCGGGTCGAGCAGGGCGCCGTGGTAGTAGTCCGAGCCCAGCTCCGACCTCAGTTCGCTGCGGGTCAGCAGCCTGGTCTCGTGGTCGAAGTTTTCGGCCAGGTCGCGCTGGGTCGCCTTCATCGACTCGAAGTGCTGCGGCTTGAAGGCCACTCCGAGGCGGCCGGAGCGGTGGAAGTCGCAGTCGATCTGCTCCTTCTGCGTCAGCTCCTCGACGACGTCCACGGCCTCGCGGAAGGAGTCGTACAGCTCGCGGGCCCGCTCCTGTCCGAAGCGATTGCGGGCTTGGGCGACGCCGATGGTGATGCCCTGGGTGCACATGCTGCCGTTGCGGCCCGAGGCGCCCGAACCGACCTTGTCCTTCTCGACGAGGACGACCCGCGCGCCCTTGCGGGCGGCGTGGTAGGCGGTGGACAGGCCGGTCAGCCCGCCGCCGATCACGACCACGTCGGCCGACTCGGGCAGTTCCCGGCCCGAACGGTCGGGCAGGGGCGGGGCGGTGTCCAGCCAGTACGGGATCTGCTTCATGGCGGGGCTCCTGATCAGCAGCCGAGGAGGGCGGGCAGGCCGGACAGGTCGGGCAGTTCGTCGTACGGCTGGTATGCGGTGCTGCCGCGGCGGCCGTAGCGGTTGATCCACACCCGGCGCGCGAGGCCGAGGTCGCGGGTGGGGATGAGGTCGTACTCCCAGCCCTGCGCGGTGTGGATCACCTGGGACGGGTCGACGCCGATGGTCTGGTACGCGTGCTCGAAGGTCTGGCGGTCCGGCTTGTACGCCTTGGCCTGCTGGGCGGTGATGACGTGGTCGAACTCGACGCCGATGTTGGCGATGTTCTGCGCGATGAGCTCGTCGTCGGTGTTGGAGATGATGGCGATCTCGTAGCGGGACTTCAACGCCCGTAGGGCGTCCGGGACTTCGGGGAAGGGCCCGAAGGTGGGTACGGCCTCGACGAGGGCGTCGCCGTCCGACTCGCGGTACTCCAGGCCGTGCAGGCGCATGGCCATGCGCAGGCTGGAGTGCAGGACCTCGTGGTAGGGGCGGTATGCCTCCAGGACGGCCTGGAAGCGCATGACGCGGAAGTCGTCGAGGAACTCGTCGACGTCCAGGCCGTCCAGGTCGAGCCGGTCGGCGAGGACCTTGAGGGTGGTGGGTGCGAGCTGGAAGTCGATCAAGGTGCCGTAGGCGTCGAAGGTGACGATCTCTCGCATGGCGGTCTGCCTCAATTCGCGGGATTGGTAAGGGAGTTGACGGCTTCAGACGACGCGTTCGCCGGCCGGGACGAGCGCGTCGAGTGCGGTCAGGTCGGCCGCGTCGGGGATCCAGTCGGCCGCCGCCGCGTTGGCGGTGACCTGTTCCGGGGTCATGGCGCCGCAGATGACCGAGCCGACGGCGGGCAGGGCGGCGAGTGCGCCGACGGCGACCTGGAGGAGGGTGCGGCCGCGTGCGGCGCCGTACGCGGTCAGCGCCTCGACGCGGTCGAGCGCGGCGTCGGTCAGCCAGCCCTGCCGCCAGGACAGGCGGCTGCCGGGCGGCGGTTGTTCGCCGCGCCGGTACTTGCCGCTGAGGAGGCCGTTGGCGAGCGGGTAGTAGGGAAGCAGGCCTACGCCGGTGCGCAGGCAGGCGGGGATCAGGTCGTTCTCGGCGCTGCGGTCGAGCAGGTGGTAGCGGGCCTGGGTGGAGACGAAGGCGTCGGTGAGTTGCCCGGCCGGGAGGTTGGAGCAGCCGATGTACCGGATCTTGCCCTCGTCCATCAGCTCGCGGAGCGCGGCCACCGTCTCCTCGAGCGGGGTGACGCCGTCCGGCTCGTGGTACTGGAACAGGTCGATCCGGTCGGTGCCCAGGCGGCGCAGGGAGGCCTCCACGGCGTACCGGAGGTAGGGGCGGGCACCGCGTGGGCCGTACCGGTCGGTGTCCGGGCCCATCTCCATGCCGAACTTGGTGGCCAGCACGACCTGGTCGCGGTGGCCCTTGAGGGCGGCGCCGAGGAGGCGTTCGCCGTCGCCCCGCACGCCGCCGCTCTCGCCGAACCCGCCGTACATGTCGGCCGTGTCGAACAGGATGATCCCGGCGTCGAGGGCCGCGTGGACGACGGCCTTCGTGCCCTCCTCGTCCAGCCGGGAGCCGAAGTTGTTGCCGCCGACGCCGACCACGGAGACGGTCGGGCCGCGTTCGCCCAGCGGGCGGTATCTCACGGCCGGCTCCCGAATCCGATGCAGACGTTCTTGGTCTGGGTGTAGCTCGCCAGCGCTTCGAGGCCCTTTTCCCGGCCCCAGCCGCTGTGTTTGTAGCCCCCGAAGGGGAGTTCGACGCCGGTGCCGACGCCGGTGGCGTTGACGAAGACCTGGCCGGCCCGGATGCCCTCGGCCAGGCTCATCGCCTGGTCGAGGTCGCGGGTCCAGACGTAGGAGGACAGGCCGTACGGGCTGTCGTTGGCGATGTGAAGGGCCTCGTTCGCGTCGTCGAACCCGATGACGGTGACGACGGGGCCGAAGATCTCCTCGCGGGCGAGGCGGGACTGGTTCGTCAGGCCGGTGAGGACGGTCGGCTCGATGTAGTAGCCGCCGGCCAGTTCGGGGGCGGACGGGGCGCCGCCGCCGACGCGGACCGTCGCGCCCTCCTGCCGGGCCAGGTCCAGATAGCCCAGCACCCGGTCGCGCTGCCGGGCGGCGACCAGCGGGCCGATGTCCGGGTCCGTCGGACCGGGGCCGACGCGCAGGGTGGCGATCTTCTCGACCAGTCGGTCCAGGAAGTCCTCGGCGCCTCGTTGGAGCAGCAGCCTCGTCCCGGCCGAGCACATCTGTCCGGCGTTGCTGAAGGACGCGCCCATGATGGCCGTCAACGCCAGGTCGAAGTCGGCATCGGCGAAGACGACGAACGGCGACTTGCCGCCCAACTCCGTTACGGCGGGCACCACGTTGGCGGCGGCCGCCTGGGCGACCTTGATGCCGGTGGGCACCGAGCCGGTGAAGGTGACCTGGTCGATGTCCGGGTGGCCGGCGAGGGCCGCGCCGGTCTCGCCGTCGCCGGGGAGGACGTTCAACACCCCGGGCGGCAGGCCGCATTCGAGGGCGATCCGGCCGATCTCCAGCGGGGTGAGTGGTGCCTCCGGGGACGGCTTGAGCACCACCGTGCAGCCCGCGGCCAAAGCCGGGGCGGAGCCCCTCGCGGTGTTCTGGAGCGGGTAGTTGAAGGGGATGATCTGGCCGGAGACACCGATCGGTTCGCGGACGGTGTAGTCGATCAGGCCGGGGCCGAGGGGGATCGTGGAGCCGCCGAGTTTGTCGGCGAAGCCCGCGTAGAACTCGAAGTAGCGGGCGGCGGCCTCGACATCGGCCTTGGCCTGGCCGAGCGGTTTGCCGACGTCCTGGCTCTCCAGGCGGGCCAGGCGTTCGCCCTCGCCGCGGATCGCTTCGGCGATGCGGTGCAGCAGCCTGCCCCGGTCGGCGGCGCGCATGCGGGCCCACTCGGGTGCGGTGAAGGCCGCGCGGGCCGCCGCCACCGCCTGGTCCACGTCCGCCGGACCGGCCAGCGCCACCTGGGCGAACTCGGTGCCGTCGGAGGGGTCGAGGACGGCGAAGGTGCGCCCGTCGGCCGCGGGGACTTCCTTGCCGTCGACGAGTAGCAGCCGGGTCATGGCCGGATCTCCCCCTGCACCTCGCCGAAGATGACGACCTCGTCGCCCGGCCGGACCGTGCGGATGCGGCGCACCCACAGGATGATGCCGTCCTGCGGGGCGCGGACCTCCTCCAGCGTGTTGCCGTAGTGGTCGACGATGTGGGCGATCAGGTCGCCTTCCTTGCAGCTCTCCCCCGGCTCGGCGTGGCCGACGAAGAAGCCGCCGGCGGCGGAGCGGGCGAAGGTGCCGGAGACCGTCGTGTAGGTGTCGCGGAGCTTCGCCGCGCCGTCGGTCATGCCGAGCTGCCGCATGATGTTGCGGATCGACTCGATGTGCAGTTCGACGGTCTGCTCGCGGTAGGTGCCGCCGCCCGCCTCGATGGTGATCGCGGGCTTGCCCGCCGCGAGGGTGGGGTGGCGGACCGTGCCGCCCCACTTGCCGCCCTTCCAGACCAGTTCGTGCCCGGCGGCGAGGGCGAGGTCCGTGGCCAGGTCCTCGTGGCCGCCCTGGAGGATGACGAGCGGGGCGATCTCGCCGAAGGTGCCGCCGGTGTGCAGGTCGACCAGGGCGTCGATGGCGGGGACGACCTGCTCGACGAAGGTGGCGGCCAGCCGCAGGGAGTACGAGCCGTCCGCGTCGCCGGGGAAGATGCGGTTGAGGTTGAGGTGGTCCAGGCCGCTCGTGCGGGCGGCGGCCTCGAAGGCGGGGGTGTTCATGCAGGGGATGCCGACCAGCGTGCCGTGCAGCGTGGTGGGGTCGGTCTCGGCTAGGACGCGGCGGACGGACTCCTGGCCGTCGTACTCGTCGCCGTGCACGCCGGCGTCCACGCAGAGCACCGGGCCGGGCTCGGTGCCGTTGACGACGATCAGCGGGATGCCGAGCTGCACGCCGTAGGTGCTGGTGCCGACGGGGATGAGGCCCTGGGCTCGCTCGCCGGGGGCGACGGTCAACGGGCCGATGGAGTACATCAGTTGATGCCTTTCAGGTGCGGGGTCACAGGCGGGCGGACGCCTCGTCGAGGGTGTCCGCGATGATCTCGGCGATACGGTCGAGGAGTTCGCGGTCGCTGATCAGCGGGGGCGCGATCTGGACCAGCGGGGCGGCGCGGTTGTAGACGCGGGCGAGGAGGCCGGCCTCGCGCAGCCGGCGCGGGATCAGGCCGGCGATCAGGTCGGCGCGGGCGGTGTCGCTGAAGGCGCCGCCGTCGAGGTCTCCGACGAGTTCGAGGGCGTAGAAGAATCCGGCGCCGCGGACGTCGCCGACGATGGGCAGGGCGGCGAGCGAGGCCATCCGCTGTGCGAGGTGGTCCTGGTGGCTGCGGACGTTGTCCAGGATCCGGTCGCGCTCCATGATCTCCAGGCTGCGCAGGGCGATGGCGGCGCTGAGCGGGTGGCCGGCGAAGGTGTAGCCGTGGTTGAGGACGGCGCCGGGCCGGTTGATGACCTCAACTACGCGGCTGCTGACCAGAGTTGCCCCCATGGGGGCGTACCCGGCGGTGATGCCTTTGGCGACGGTGACGATGTCCGGGCGGGCGCCGTAGCGGTCGCCGCCGAACCACTCCCCCAGCCGTCCGAACGCGGTGATGACCTCGTCGGCGACGAGCAGGAAGCCGTGGCGGTCGGCGAGTCGGCGCAGCCCGGGCCAGTAGCCCTCGGGCGGGGTGATGCAGCCGCCGCGGTTCTGCACCGGCTCGGCGATCAGCATCGCGATCGTCTCGGGGCCCTCGGCCAGGATCGCGGCCTCCAGCTCGGCGAGGAGGCGGGCGGTGTACGCGGCGTCGTCGGCGTACTCGGGGTCGAGGCCGAAGCGGTTGGTGTTGGACACGAACCGGGTCTCGATCGCGCCGGGGCCGTAGGGCTCGCGCAGCCCGGGGTCGTCGGTCAGGGAGAGGGCGCCGATGGTCAGGCCGTGGTAGGCGCCGCGCCGCGCGATGGCCTTCACCCGGCCCGTCTCGCCGCGCAGGGCGTGATAGCGGCGGGCGATCTTCCAGGCGGTCTCCACGGCCTCCGCCCCGCCGCCGGAGAAGAAGGTGTGCTCGATGCCGGGCGGGGCGATCCGGGACAGCCGTTCGGCGAGTTCGATGGCCGTGGGGTGCGCGGAGGCCGACCACAGCGGGCTGAAGCACAGCTCGCGCAGCTGCTTGTCCGCCGCCTCGGCGAACTCGGGAGCGTAGGAGTAGCCGAGCTGGCAGCAATACAGGCCGGAGAGGCCGTCGATGTGGCGGCGGCCGTCCGCGTCGTGGACGTAGGGGCCCTCGCCCCGGCGGACGACGAAGAGATTCTCGCCGTCGCTGCCGAGCGAGCCGTTGGGGGTCATGTTGAGCAGGAGGTGTCTGGCCGCGGTGGCGGACAGTTCGCCGGCGGGGGTGCGGGTGCTGGTGGTCATGGGGTCTCACTTCCGGCGGGCAGGCCCACGGCGGGCTCCGTGGGCAGCAGGCCCTGCCGGCTGCCGGAGCCGCTGAGCCGGCGGACCACGCCGACCAGTGCGAGGGCCACGACGGCGACCGCGATGAGGATCGCGCTGACGGCGGTCACGGACGGGTCGACGTTGTACTGGAGGACGTTGAACACCTGGACGGGCAGGGTGACGGTGTCCACGGAGGACAGGAACTGCGAGATGAAGAACTCGTCGAAGCTGGTGATGAAGGAGAAGATCGCGGCGGCCACGACTCCCGGCATGGCCAGCGGGAAGGTGATGCGGCGGGCGATGGTGAGGCGGCCCGCGCCCATGCTCGCCGCCGCGTCCTCCAGGCGTTCGTCGATGCCCTTGAGGGTGGCCATGAGGATCATCACGGCGATCGGCGAGGCGAGCACGGTGTGGCCGAGGGCGATGGCGATCGGGCTGCCGAGCATGGCGGCCGGTTCGAAGAGCAGGAACAGGCCGAGGGCGATGACGACTTGGGGGATGATCAGCGGGGCGAGGACCAGGCCGTAGACCGCCGAGCGCAGCGGCAGTTCGCTGCGGACCAGGGCGGTGGCCGCGGTCATGCCCAGGATGAGCGAGAAGACGGTGGTCATGGCCGCCACCAGGGCGCTGAGGGAGAGTGCGGCCGGCCACTTGCTGCCGTCGGCGAACAGCTGCCGGTACCAGCCGAACGTCCAGGCACTGGGCGGGAAGTTGCCGAAGGCGTCCTTGCCGAAGGAGGTGACGACGATGACGACGATCGGCAGGGCCAGGAACAGCAGGATCAGGGTGGACAGCACGGCCAGGGTGATGCGGCCGGCCAGGGTGGAGCGGAGCTCGATCATGAGGTCGTACCCCGCTTCTTCAGGGCCTCGCCCGCCGACTTCAGCAGCCTGAGCAGCAGCAGTCCGGCGAAGGTGAGGAGCAGCAGGATGATGCCGAGCGCGGAGGCGCCGTTCCACTGGTTCTGCTTCATGACCTGCTCGTCGATGAGCGAGGCGACCATGGTCTGCTTCTCGCCGCCCATCAGGGCGGGGGTGAGGTAGTAGCCGAGGCAGAGGATGAAGGACAGGACGCCGGCGTTGACCAGGCCGGGGGCCACCAGGGGGACGTAGACCCGGCGGAAGATGGTGATCCGCCCGGCGCCCATGCTCGCCGCGGCGGCCATCAGCCGGCGGTCGATGCCCTTCATGACGGCGTACAGCAGCAGGACGGTGTACGGCAGCATCACGGCGGTGGTGCCGATGACGACGCCGATCTCGTTGTAGAGCAACTGGAAGGGCGCGCCCGGGAAGTGAAGGTCCGTCAGGACGTTGTTCACGACGCCGTTGTCGCCGAGCAGGATGATCCAGCCGTAGGTGCGCACCAGTGCGCTGATGAAGTGCGGGACGACCACGACCAGCATCACCAGGCCCGCCCACAGGGGCTTGAGCCTGGAGATCGCGGAGGCGAGTGCGAAGCCGACGACCAGGGCGAGCAGCGAGGTCTCGACGGAGATCCGCAGGGTGGTGAGGAGGATCTCCAGGTTCGCGCCTCGGAAGGCGTCGGTGTACCAGTGGAGGGTGAAGCCGCCGTCCGCGCCCTTGAGGCTCAGCATCAGGGTGCTGAAGATCGGATAGACGAAGAGGATCAGCAGGTAGACGACGACGGGTGCGGCGTTGAGCAGTCCGAAGCGGGTGCGGCGGTCGGACAGCGCGCGGCTCAGCCGTTTTTTGCGGGGCACCGGGGCGGCGGAGCCGGACACGGGAGCGAGTACGGCCACCGCTGTCACCCCCCGTGTTCCGCGTCGGAGAAGACGCTGACGTTCGCCGGGTCCGCGGTGAGGCCGACGCGCTCACCCAGGGCGGGGGCGTGGCCGGCGGGCAGTTCCAGCCGGACGGGTTCGGTGCCCGCGCCGCCGGCGGGGCGGACGGTGACGCGCACGAGGGTGCCCACATAGGTGACCGTCTCGACGGTCCCGGTACAGAACCCGTCGCCCGGCGGACACAGGGCGAGCCGGCCGGGCTGGATCGCCGCGCGTACGCGTGCGCCGTCGGGGACCGACTGCGGGCGCGCCTCGAGCAGGCCGCCGCCGTCGAGCCGTACCCGCGTGTGGTCCGCGGTGTGCTCCTCCACCCGGCCCGGAAGGAAGTTGGCGGCGCCGAGGAAGTCGGCGACGAACGGGGTGCGAGGGCGCTCGAAGAGCTCCTGCGGGGTGTCGAACTGGTCGATGCGCCCGTCCCGCATCACCGCGATCCGGTCGGAGAGGACCAGCGCCTCTTCCTGATCATGCGTCACATAGAGGACGGTCAGGCCGAGTTCCTGCTGGATGCGCTTGATCTCGGTCTGCAGCTGGTCGCGCAGCTTCTTGTCGAGGGCGCCGAGCGGCTCGTCCATGAGGATCACCGGGGGCCGGTAGACCAGGGCCCGGCACAGGGCGACGCGCTGCTGCTGGCCGCCGGAGAGCTCGCGGGGGCGGCGCCGGGCCATGGCGGACAGTCCGGCCATCTCCAGGGTCTCGCCGACGCGGCGGCGCAGCTCCGCCTTCGGTGTGCCGCGCAGTTGCAGCGGGAAGGCGACGTTGTCCCAGACCGTCATGTGCGGGAAGAGCAGGTACTGCTGGAAGACGAAACCCAGGCCGCGCTTCTGCGGGGCGAGGCGGGTGACGTCACGGCCGCCGACGACGATGCCGCCGGAGTCGGGCTCGCAGAATCCGGCGATCATCATCAGGGTGGTGGTCTTGCCGGAGCCGGAGGACCCGAGGAAGGTCACGAACTCGCCCGCGGCGATCTCCATGGAGACCTCGTCGACGGCCGTGACACCGCCGTAGGTCTTGCGAAGTCGCGTCACCGACAAGGGTTTTCCGCTGCCGGTGAGGGTCTTCGGCAAGGCGGGCGAAGGCCGCACGTCGGTCTCAGGCATGCGTCCACTCCTGCCAGCGCTTGGACACGGCGTCCTGGTTCTTGATCCACCACTCGACGTCCAGGTCGAAGCCGGACTCCAGGTGCGCGGGCGAACTGCCCAGGTTGGCGGCCGTGGTGGCGGAGAGCTTCTTGTACGCGGCGGGCACGGACGGGGCCATCGGGTAGATCTCGGCGTAGGCGGCCTGCACTTCGGGCCGTAGCGAGAAGTCGATGAGCCGGTAGGCGGCGTCGAGGTTGGCGGCGCCCTTGGGGATGGCGAGGCCGTTGCTCTGCCGGCGGGCGCCGTTCCACTGGTAGGCGAGCGGCGCGCCGCCCTTGATCAGGGCATCCAGGCGGCCGTGCCAGACGCTGGAGGCGTCGACCTCCTTGCGGCCCAGCAGTACGCCGGGCAGGGCGCCGGTGTCCCAGAACTTGCGGACGTGCGGCTTGATCTCGCTGAGCACCTTGAAGGCGCGCTCCACGTCCAGCGGGTAGAGCTTGTCCAGTGCCACGCCGTCGGCGAGGAGCGCGAACTCGAGCTCGGGCAGGTCGGCGTCCAGGGCCTGCAGCGCGCGGTTGCCGGGGAACGCCTTGGTGTCCCAGAAGTCGGCCCACGAGGCCGGCTTCTTCCCGCCGAAGGCGTCGGTACGGTACGCCATCACGCTGGCCCAGTAGTTCTTGCCGACGGCGTTGGAGGTGACCAGGTTCTTGGCGATGCCGGCGCTCTTGAAGTTCTTCAGCCGGCCGTAGTCCAGCTCTTCGGTGGCGCCCTCCTTCTTGAAGAGCACGAAGTCGGCCATCGAGTCGTCGATCACGTCGAACTGCGGGCGGCCCTGCTTGATCTGGGCGAGCATCTGGGCGTACTCGATGTTCACCACCTTGACCTGGATGCCGGTCTCCTTGGTGAACGGGTCGTAGATCGCCTGCTGGTTGGCGTCGCCGTAGGTGCCGCCGCTGTTGCGGACCACGAGGGTCTTGGAGCTCTTGCCGCCGCTGCCGACGGACCGGCTGGTGCCGGTGCCGCAGGCGCTGAGCGAGGTGGCGGCGGCGATGCCTGCGGCGACGCCGCCGACTCCGCGAAGGAACGCTCTGCGGTCTGTCCGGACTTCTCTCACCGGGGGGCCTCCTGGTGGTGCGGTACGTGATGAGGGGAGCGTCGGGGGGTGGCTGCTGGTGCGTCTCGTTCGTGTCGCGTGCGGGGGCTTCGTGGCGGGGGGGGGCGGGTCAGTGGGGAGCGGGGGCGGCGATGGCGGCGAGTTCGGTGCCGGGGGCGACGGTCAGGCCGCGCATGCCGTAGAAGATCCGCCCCGTGGCGGGGGTGTGGACCTTGTGCTCCTGGCCATCGGCGGGGTCGATGACATGGCCGATGACCTGGCCCTGCGTCACGTCGTCGCCGACGGTGAAGTCGGGGTACCACAGGCCCGTGGCCTCGGCGGTGACGCCGGCGGCCCAGACCCATTGGCGGACGGTCGGTGTCGGCATCGGCTCCGTGTCCAGGGCGCCGAGGCGGCTGAGCACTCCGTAGATGCCGTTGACGAGCCGGCGGGCGGTCTCGGGGTTGCGCTCGCCGAGTTGGCCGGTCTCCACGAGGATCGCCGGGACGCCCTGGCGGGCTGCGGCCGCGTGGCTGTTGCCGCCGTCGGCGTTCAGGCCGATGACAACGTCCTCGATGCCGGCGGAGCGGGCCATGTCGGCGGTCCGGGCGTCGAGTTCGGGATCTCCGGTGAGGCGGAGGCCGACGAAGTCCGTGAGCACTTCGTCGATGCCGCCGGAGTGCAGGTCGACGTATGCGTCGGCGCCGTCGAGGAGGTGCGCGAAGAGCCAGGCGGCCAGCCGCTCGGTGCGGCTGCCGTCGGGGTCGCCGGGGAAGACACGGTTGATGTTGATGCCGTCGAGCGGGGAGACGCCGAGGCGGCCCTGGTAGACGGCCGGCGGGTTGGCGACCGGGCAGAGGATCAACTGGCCACGCAGCTCGCCCGGTTCGAGCCGGGCCGCGAGCCGGGTGGCCGCGTCGATGCCGGTGAACTCGCCGCCGTGCACGCCTGCCGTGATGAGGACACGGGGGCCGGGGCGGGCACCGTTGACCAGGGTCAGCGGGATGTCCACGGTGAGTGTGCCGAGGTCGGCCACGACGCTCCCACGGACCTTGGTGCCGGGCTCGGCGCGCAGGGCGCCGACGGACAGGGCGGTCATGGCGGTCACACCTCCGCGGGATCGAGGGGACCGAGGTCGGCCCGGACACCGACACGGACCTTGGTCCCGGACTCCGCGCGCAGGGCACCGACAGACAGAGCGACGGGCATGGCGATCACACCTCCGCAGGATCGAGGAAACCGAGGTCGGCCCGGACACCGACACGGACCTTGGTCCCGGACTCCGCGCGCAGGGCGCCGACGGACAGGGCGGTCATGGTGGTCACGCCTCCGCGCGGTCGAGGGTGGAGAGGAAGTCGATGGGCCGGGGCGAGGTGCCGTCGAGCGCGAGGTCGGCCGCGATGTCGCCGAAGGCGGGCGAGAGCTTGAAGCCGTGGCCGGAGAACCCGGCGAGCAGGACGACGTGCTCGGCGCCGGGCAGCGGGCCGACCAGCGGGCGGCTGCTCTCGGTGTAGCCCTCCATGTAGACGGAGAGACGGATCGGGTCGGGGTCGAGGTCCGGCAGGTAATGGCCGATCAGCTCGGTGAAGATCTCCAGCTCCTCCGGCTCCACCGTCCGGTCCAGCCGGTTCGGGTCACCGGCCGGACGGTGCAGGGCGCGGGACAGGCCGAGCTTGACGGAGACGCCGTCCGGGGAGGGAAGGCCGTAGCAGTGCGTGGGCGCGGTGCGGATGAAGGCGGGGCGCTCCTCGCCGGACCAGGCGTCGGCGGTGGGCACGTACCAGGCGCTGATCAGCCGTCGGATGTCCACCTCCCAGGGCAGGTCCGGCAGCAGGTCGTTGACCCAGGGGCCGGGGCTGACCACGGCCGTGTCGAAGCGCTCGGTGCCGGTGTCGGTGCGGATCTCGACGCCGTTGGTGAGGGGGACGATCTCGCGGACGGTGGTGTATCGGTGGATACGGGCGCCCAGTTGCTCGGCGCGGCGCGCTGCGGTCTGGATCGTCAGCTCGGGGCGGATGAAGCCGGCGCGGCGGTCGAGCACGGCCGCGTCACCGTCCTCGATGCGGAACTGCGGGAAGCGCTTGGCCAGTGACTCGGCATCCAGCACCTCGTGGTCCAGGCCGTGTTCGGCGATGGACTGAAGGACGGTGGCCATCTGCTGGTGCCCGGTCGGCCCCATCAGCAGGCAGCCGGTCAGGCGGCGCAGTTCGCGGCCGGTCTCCTGCTGGAGCCGTTCCCACAGGCCGTCCGCGTGCTGGAGCAGCGGCACATAGCGGGAGTCCTCGAAGTGGGCGCTGCGGAAGATCCGGGTCTCGCCGCCGGCGGCGCTGCGGTCGTGGCCCGGGGCGAAGCGTTCGTAGCCGACCACCTCCGCTCCACGGGCAGCCAGGCACCAGGCGGCCTGGCTGCCCATCGTTCCGACGCCGACGACGGCGACGCGTTTGCTGGCTGACACGGAGGTTCCTTTCGTACGCCGGGGGCAGAAATGCTGAACGCCCGGTATGCGGACTCTTGGCTTCCGGAAGAGGCGGCCGCTACGGAGGCGGCGGCTACGGGGTCACGTCTCGCGCTGTCCGGAGCGATGGGCTTCGGGCCACTCTCTTGAAGGGCCGTGCCACATTGTGGAACGCTGTGCTAGAATCTGGCACGAGCTTGACAGCGGCTTTCGGAGGGAGTCAAGGGGTGTGCGCGAGGGATCCGCAGAGTTAACGGGGGAAATCAGATGGAAATGAAGAGCGTCACAAGGTCACTGCGAATCCTTGAGGCAGTGGCGCAGCACCAGCCGGTGACAGTGGGAGAACTGACCAAGCTCTTCGGGCTGCCCAAGTCGACCGTGCAGCGCACGCTGGTCACGCTCAACGAGGCGGGATGGCTGCGCGCGAACCGCAAGGACACCACGCGCTGGGAGATCGGCGCACGGGTGCTCGCCGTCCGGCCGGCGGCGCTGCAGGGATCCAGCCTGTTCGCGGCCGCCCGGGAGCCGATGATCCGGCTGCGGGACGCAGTGAACGAGACCATCCACCTCTCGGTGCCCGACGCGCTGCAGTGCATGGTGGTCGTGGACCGGGTGGACTGCGATCACGCGGTACGGACGTTCCACACCATCGGCGACACATCGCCGCTGCACGCCACGGCCACGGGACGCGCGATCCTCGCGCATCTACCCCCGGCCGACGTGGACGAACTCATCTCCCGCGGCCTGGAGAGCTACAGCGAGGACACACCGGCCGACGCGGCTGCGCTCCGTGCC
This sequence comes from Streptomyces sp. NPDC001401, assembly GCF_042895385.1. Classification (NCBI taxonomy): domain Bacteria; kingdom Bacillati; phylum Actinomycetota; class Actinomycetes; order Kitasatosporales; family Streptomycetaceae; genus Streptomyces; species Streptomyces sp. NPDC001401. The sequence goes on along the minus strand of NZ_JBIAWI010000006.1, from coordinate 87,240 downwards.
GAGCTGGAACGCGTGCGGGCCGACGGCTACTCCCTCAACCGCAATCAGTACCGGCCCGACGTCTGCGCCGTGGCAGCGGCGATCCTGGACGACGACGGTACGACACCGCTCGCGTCGGTGGCCGTGTCCATGCCGGATTCCCGCTACGAGGCCGAACGGCTGCCGGAGTTGGGACGGCTGGTGGTGGACACGGCGGCGGAGATCGCGGCGCGGCGCAGGGGGGTGTGAGGGCGGGTGGCTAGTTCTTCTGCAGGGCGCGGGTCACGCCCGCGATGACGGCCGTCGTCAGCACCCAGCCGAAGGCGATCAGCAGATAGGCCAGCCACTGGAGACTGCCGCTCGTCCAGTACCAGGCCGTGCGCTGCCCCAGACCGCCGATGGGGATCAGCAGGTCGAGTGTGTAGATGAGGGGCTGGAACCGGGGCCCTGCGCCCGCCTGCACAGGCGTCGGGCTGTGAGCGCCGAACGTCACCGTACCCAGCAGAATCAGCACGAGCAGCCAGACGCCCGCCAGCCATGGGCGGTAGCCGTAACCGACGGTCGCGTCCAGCAGGTGCCCCCATGCGCGGGCTGCCGGCCGCAGTGTGCGGCGCCGGTGACGCTGCTTCGCCAGCAGCACCCGGCGGGCGTCGTCGTCGTGGCCGGCCTTGCGGTACCAGCTCGCCAACTGCTCGTACGGCTGGGGGCTGTAGCCGGGGCTGCGTCGTATCCACCGCATGCGGTGGGCCACGGAGTCCGGGCTGCCCACCGCCTCCCGCCACTCGCCCGCCACGGCCACCTTGATGGAGCCGTAGACGAAGCCGTCCAGCTCCACCGTCTCCGGCCAGCTGTCGTCGCAGTCGTGGAGATACGACACCTGTGCGCCCCGCAGGTCCACCGTCCCGGACGGCGGGCGGGCCAGGGTGAGGTCGAAGTCGACGGCCTGCATGAGCGCGCAGAGCAGGGCCGGGCCGTCACCGTCGGGTGGCCCGTTCAGGACGGATCCCTCGAAGGTCACGTTGTCCGAGACCCGGGTACCGCGCAGGCGCACGGTGCCGTTCGCGGTGAACCCCCGGGAGAAGTCGAGCGTCGAGGCAACGGCGTTGTCCAGGGAGAGAGCCACTCCGCGCGGACCGGGGCGTTCCAGCCGCGCGCCCCGCATGAACAGTCCGCCCGCCAACTGCGCACCCAGCAGCCGGACTTCACCGTGCGCGACCAGTCTCCCGCAGAAGACGCCTCCGTCCATGACCAGGCCACCGGCCGACAGGGCCCACCCTTCGGGTGCGAGCAGTTCGGCCCTGTTGAGGACGATGCCGCCCGTCACGTGCGCGTGGGTGAGGGACAGGGCGCTGATCTCCCGGTGGAAGGCGGAGACGGGGCCGGTCTCCACGGTCGACTTGAGCAGGTCGAGACGTCCCTCGATACGAGCGGACCCGGCTTCGAGACCGGGCACCCGGCTGCCGGTGATCGCGACGGTCCGGGTCTCGGCCCCGAAGAGGCTGACGTCCTGCTCGAACCAGCAGTCCTCGAACCAGAGGGGGTGATCGATCCGCGCACCGGCCAGGTTGATCCGGCCGGAGATCCGCGCGCCGGCAAGCGCCAGAGAGCCGACCGCACCGGGCTGCACGGCATGCGCACCGAGCAGCAGCGCAACGATCACTTCGGCCCGGACGGTACGCCCTGGCCCCCACTGTCCGCCGTCGGCCACCCGGTCGTCCTCGGCCACACCGGACCGCAGATCCACGCGGCGCCCCTCGGGGAACGCGTTCCACAACTCGCGCTCCGGTGGGGTCAGTTCGTCGTATGACAGCACCCGGACAGAGTAGTGATCCTTCTTCGCCGCCCGCCTGCCCCTGCGCGCTCCCTGCCGCAGTCACCTCACCGGGATCGCCAGGTACTGGTACTCCAGGAACTCCTCGATACCGACCCGGCCCCCCTCCCTGCCCAGCCCCGACTGCTTGACGCCGCCGAACGGCGCGGCCGGGTTGGACACCAGACCGGTGTTGAGGCCGACCATGCCCACCTCCAGGCGTTCACTGACCCGAAGCGCCCGGTCCAGGCCCTCGGTGAAGAGGTAGCCGACCAGGCCCCAGGGGGTGTCGTTGGCGCGGTGCACGACCTCGTCCTCGTCGTCGAAGGTGAGGATCGCGGCGACGGGGCCGAAGATCTCCGTGTCCATCAGGCGGCTGCCGGAGTCGACGTCGGTGAGTACGGTCGGCGGGTAGAAGCAGCCCGGGCCTTCAGGCGTACGGCCGCCGACGAGCACCCTGGCGCCGCGCTCCACCGCGTCGGCGACCAGCTCCTCGACCTTGGCCCGCCCGGCCGCGTCGATCAGGGGGCCGACGTCGACGCCGTCGCGGGTGCCGGGGCCGACGACGAGGGCGCCCATGCGCCCGGCCAGGCGCCGGCCGAACTCCTCGGCCACCGAGCGGTGGACGAAGAAGCGGTTCGCGGCCGTGCACGCCTCGCCCATGTTGCGCATCTTGGCGAGCATCGCGCCGTCCACGGCCGCATCGAGGTCGGCGTCGTCGAAGACGATGAACGGCGCGTTGCCGCCCAGCTCCATCGAGGTCCGTACGACGGTGTCGGCGCACTGCGCAAGGAGCAGCCGGCCGACGGCGGTGGAACCCGTGAAGGAGAGCTTGCGGATGCGTCCGCCGCGCAGGAGCGGTTCGCACACCTCGCCCGCGCGGGAGGTGGTGACGACGTTCAGTACGCCGTCCGGCAGGCCCGCCTCCTTCAGGATGGCGGCCAACGCAAGGCTGGACAGGGGGGTTTGCGGGGCCGGCTTGAGCACCATCGTGCAGCCCGCCGCGATCGCCGGGCCGATCTTGCGGGTGCCCATGGCGAGGGGGAAGTTCCACGGGGTGATCAGCAGACAGGGGCCGACCGGGCGGCGGGTGAGCAGCATGCGGCCCCGGCCGTCGGGGAGGGTGCCGTAGCCGCCGTCGATGCGGACCGCCTCCTCCGAGAACCAGCGGAAGAACTCGGCGGCGTAGGCCACTTCGCCCCGCGCCTCGGCGAGCGGCTTGCCCATCTCGGACGTCATCAGGCGGGCGAGTTCGTCGGTGCGGGCGAGGATGATCTCGTGCGCGCGGCGCAGGATTTCGCTGCGTGCCCGCGGTGCCGTACGGGCCCACTCCTGCTGGGCGTTGACGGCCGCTTCCTTCGCGAGCCGGGCGTCCTTGGGGCCCGCGTCGGCCACCTCGCAGAGGGTCTCGCCGGTCGCGGGGTCGTCGACGGGCATGGTGGCGCCGTCCGCGGCGTCCGCCCAGGCACCGCCGATGAACAACTGCGTGGGGGTGTCGGTCATGAGGTCTCTCCTGGTCGGTCGGCGGCCGGGTCGAGCAGTTCCGCGAGATGCAGGGCACGGATCCCCCGGTCACCGGCGAGGTGGTCGATCTGGGTGGCGCAGCTGAAGCCGTCGGCCACGACGACGGCACGGGTGTCCGGGGCGATGGCGTCGAGCCGTGGCTTCAGCGCCAGGCCGGCCACGGCCATCGAGGTGTCGTAGTGCTGCTCCTCGAAGCCGAAGTTGCCCGCGAGTCCGCAGCAGCCCTCGGCCTCGTCGACCCTGCGTACGCCGAGGCGGTGCAGCAGCTCGCGTGGGTGACGGCTCTTGAAGGTGGCGTATTCGTGGCAGTGGGGCTGCAGGACGACGTCGTCCGGCAGGTGGGGAGGCGTCCAGCCGGGCGCGGCGAGGTCGGTCAGGGCGCCGGTGAGGGTGTGGACGCGGGCCGCGACCCGCCCGGCGGCCTCGGTGCCGAGGAGTTCGGGCACGTCGCGTTTGAGGGCGGCGGCGCAGCTGGGTTCCGCGACGACGATCGGCAGGTCGCCGCCGTCGTCCAGGCGGGCGACCGTGCGGGCCATCACCCGGCGTGCGATGGACAGTTGGCCGGTGCTCACCCAGGTCAGTCCGCAGCACAGGCCGGCCTCGGCAGTGCACGGGAGGCCGGCGTCGTCGAGCACGCGGGCCGCGGCCCCGGCGACCCGGGGGCGGAAGGCGCGGGTGAAACTGTCGACGAAGAGAACTGCCTTCGGCTGTCGGTCGGTTCTGGTGGTTGTGGCCCGGCGCAGGACGGAGCGCAGGGTGCGGCGGGATGCGAACGGCGGGATGGTGCGTCGGGTCGTCACGCCGCCCAGGCGGGCCAGGAGTCTGCCCAGAGGGCCGCGGAGCAGGGCGTTGAGCGGGCGGGCCGTATACCCGGCGAGCTTGGAGGTCAGCGGCAGCCAGCCCAGCGAGTAGTGGGAGCGGGGGCGCAGGCGGCCCCGGTAGTGCTGGTGCAGGAACTCGGCCTTGTACGTGGCCATGTCGACGCCGACCGGGCAGTCGCTCGAGCAGGCCTTGCAGGACAGGCACAGATCGAGGGCGTCGCGGACCTCGGTGGAGCGCCAGCCGTCCCGGACGGTCCCGCCGCGCACCATCTCCTGCAGCAGCCGGGCGCGGCCCCGCGTGGAGTCGTTCTCCTCGCCGGTCGCCCGGTAGCTGGGGCACATCACACCGCCCGCATCACTGCGGCATCGGCTCACTCCGACGCAGCGCCGCACGGCACCGGCAAAGCCGTCCGCGTCGTGCGGGAAGCTGAACTCCGTGTCTATGAGCGGCAGTTGGTGCAGGGCGAGATCGGCGTCGAGGGGAGCCGGGGCCACGATGACGCCGGGGTTCAGCAGCCCCTCGGGATCGAAGATCTCCTTGAAGGCGGCGAAGGTGCGGATCATGCGGTGGCTGTACATGACCTCCAACAGCTCGCCGCGCGCCCGCCCGTCGCCGTGCTCGCCCGACAGCGTGCCGCCGTGCTCGACGACCAGGGCGGCCGCCTCGGTGAGGAAGCGGCGGGCGGCGGCCCGGCCGGGGTCCGAGGCGAGGTCGAAGTCGATGCGCACATGGACGCAGCCGGCGCCGAAGTGCCCGTACAGCACCCCGGTCAGGCCGTGCGCGGCCAGCAGCTTGCGGAAGTCGCGCAGGTAGCCGGCCAGGTTCTCGGGCGCGACCGCCGCGTCCTCCCAGCCGGGCCAGGACTCCCCGCCGTCGACGAGGCGGGCGGCCAGCCCTGCGCCGTCCTCGCGGACGCGCCACAGGGAGCGCCGTTCTGCGGGGCTGTCGACGACCCGCCCGCCGGTGGTCCGGCCCAAGGCGGCGAGTGCGTCGAGGAGTTCGGCCGCCCGGCGGTACACCTCCGCCTCGTCGTCGCCGTCGAGTTCGACGTACAGCCAGGCGTGCCCCTCGGGCAGTCCGGTCACGGAGTCCGGGCCGCGGCGGGCGCGCATCGTGGCGACAATCGCCTCGTCCATGCCCTCCACCGCCGTGGGCGACCGGCGCAGGATCTCCGGCACGTCCTCGGCCGCGTCGACGACGTTGTCGTAGCCGAGGGTCAGCAGCGCCGAGTGCCGGGCGGTGGCCGTCAGCCGTACGGTCGCGGCCGTGACGACCGCGCAGGTGCCCTCGGTGCCGACCAGGGCGCGGGCCATGTCGAAGCCGTTCTCCGGCAGGAGGCGGTGCAGGTGGTAGCCGGAGACCTGGCGGGGGATGCGGCCGAGTTCGGTGCGGATGGGCGCCAGGTTGTCGTCGATCAGGCTGCGTACGGCCGACTCGAGCCGGGCGATGTGTTCGGCGTCCGCGGGGTCGACAGCGCGCAGCCCGTCGTGGTCGGCGATCGCGCGTACGCCGTCGGCGGTGACGAGCTCCAGGGCCTCGATGTGGCCGCTGGTACGTCCGTGCCGCACCGACCGGTTGCCGCACGCGTCGTTGCCGATCATGCCGCCGAGGGTGCAGCGGCTGTGCGAGGACGGGTCGGGGCCGAAGGCCAGCCCGTGCGGGACCGCCGCTTTCTGGAGCGTGTCGAGGACGACTCCGGCCTCGACGCGGGCGGTCGACGTATCCGGGTCGATGTGCAGGATCCGGTTCATGTACCGGGAGAAGTCCAGGACCACACCGGGTCCTACGGCGTTGCCCGCCATGCTGGTGCCGCCGCCGCGCGCGGTGACCGCGAGGCCCGCCTCCCGGCAGGCCCGCAGCACCGCGACCACGTCGTCGGCGGAGCGCGGGAAGGCCACCGCCTGCGGCGGGACACGGTAGTTGGAGGCGTCGTAGGCGTAGGCGCCGGTGGGGCCCGGGCCGGTTTCGACGCGCAGACGCTCCGCTGGAAGCGCGGCGAGAAGTGCGGCGAGGTGCCGTCGGTCGTCTGCGGCTTCGTCGTGGCTGGTCGCGCAGTTCCCCGCGCCCCTTTGGGGCGCTGCCCGTCCGCCAGGGGTGTCCGTCATCGGGCGGACGAACCCGATGTGCCGGTCTCCACCGCGGTCGCCCATGCCTGAAGTCCCTCGTCCACCGCAGTCTCGTCGATGACGAGGGCGGGAATCATGCGTACGACCTGGTTCCAGGCCCCGCACAGCAGCAGGAGCAGGCCCTCGTCGACGGCGGCCTTCTGCACGCGGGCGGCGGTCTCGGGGTCGGGGCTGCCGTCCTCGGTGACGAACTCGGAGGCGAGCATCAGCCCGAGGCCGCGTACGTCGCCGATGGCCGGCGTCCGCTCCGCCACCGCCTCCAGGCCGGCGCGCAGCCGCTCCCCCATCGCCTCGGCGTTCTCCACGAGCTTCTCGTCGCGTACGACGTCCAGCGTGGCGCAGGCTGCCGCGCAGGCCACGGCGTTGGCGCCGTACGTGCCGCCCTGCGAGCCCGGCCACGCCCTGCTCATCAACTCCTCGGAGGCCGCGATCCCGGACAGCGGAAAGCCGCTGGCCAGGCCCTTGGCGGTGACGAGGATGTCGGGGGTGACGCCGAAGTGGTCGTGACCCCAGAACCGGCCGGTGCGGCCGACGCCGGTCTGCACCTCGTCGAGGATGAGCAGGAAGCCGTGGCGGTCGGCCCGTTCGCGCAGACCCTCCAGGAAGGCGCGGGTCGCGGGCACGTAGCCGCCCTCGCCCAGCACCGGTTCGACGATGACCGCGGCGGTGTCGGCGGGCGAGGAGATGGTCTGGAGGGTGTAGTCGAGTTCCTGGAGGGCGAAGCGGGTGGCGGTGTCCTCGTCCCAGCCGTAGCGGTAGGCCGTCGGGAACGGGGTGACGACCACTCCGCTCATCAGCGGCGAGAAGCCGGAGCGGAAGCGGATACCGGAGGTGGTCATGGCGGCGGCGGCGACGGTACGGCCGTGGAAGCCGCCGTGGCAGACCAGGACGTTGGGGCGGCCGGTGGCCTGGCGGGCCAGCCGCAGCGCGGCCTCGACCGCCTCGCTGCCGGAGTTGGTGAAGAACAGGCTGTCCAGACCGGCCGGCAGCACCTCGCCGAGCTTGCCGACGAGGCGGCGCAGCGGCTCGTGCATGACCGTCGTGTACTGGCCGTGGATGAGGGTGCCGACCTGCTCCTGGGCCGCCGCCACCACCTTGGGGTGGCAGTGGCCGGTGCTGGTGACGCCGATGCCGGCGGTGAAGTCGAGGTAGCGGCGGCCGTCCTCGCCGTAGAGGTGGACGCCCTCGCCCCGGGCCGCCACGACGGGGGTGGCCTGGCGAAGGTGCGGCGACAGTGCGGTCATGTTCGTCTCCTGGCCCGTACGGTCTCGGCTGCTCCGGTCCTACGAGCGTCCCGGCCGCTCCGGGCGGCCACAACGCCTGAACTGTCCAGCCGGAGCACGGTGTTCGGACGTTGTGTCAACCGCGCTGCACCGCAATGCGCCGATTCGGGGCGTCGGGACGCGTGACCGGTGCGCCTTGCGCAGGTCAGCACCGCTTGTCACAGTGTCCGGGCAGGTGGCAGGGATCAGTGCCGTGTCACATTCCACTGAACTGTGCCATGTCACATTCCACTGAGCGGAGGCCCGATGCCCCTGAGCGGAGGCCCCATGCGCGAGAACGCCGACCCGGCAAGCCGTCCGCTCACCGTCGCCGACGCGCTGGCCCTGCCCGTGCTCGCGGCCGGGCAGCCGCAGGTCGTCACCGGGGTGGACCGCCTGGACCGGCCGGTCCGCTGGGTCCACATCACCGAGCTGACGGACCCCGCCTCCTTCCTCAAGGGCGGCGAACTCGTCCTGACCACCGGCATGCCCCTGCCCGAGGAACCGGCCGGAGTGCGCCGGTACGTGGACGAACTCGCCGACGTCGGGGCGGCAGCCCTGGTCATCGAGCTGGTACGGCGCTACCACCGGCCGCCCGACGCGCTCGTCGACGCCTGCCGGGCCCGCGGCCTTCCCCTCGTCACGCTCGCCGCGGACGTCAACTTCCTGGAGGTCACCCAGGTCGTCCATGCGCTCCTGCTGGGCAACCAGACGCACGCGATGCGCCGGACCCAGCGCATCCACGAGGCGTTCACCGCGCTGACGCTGCGCGGTGCGGTGCCCGGGGATGTCGTGCGCGCTGCGGCGGAGATGAGCGGCCGTACCGTCGTCCTGGAGAACCTGGTGCACCAGGCGCTGATCTGCGAACCCTCCGGCAGCACGGTGGACGAGGCGCTCACCGGCTGGGAACAGCGCTCCAGGGCCGTGCCGTCCCGCGACCGCACCGAGGTGTGCGGCGGCGAGGGCTGGCTCGTCGCACCGGTCGAGTACCAGGGCGAGCGCTGGGGCCGTGCGGTCATGCTCCCGTCCCCGGCCCGCACGGGGCCGTCGGGCTTCGGGCCCGAGGACGTCACCGTGCTGGAGCGGACGGCGATGGCCCTGACCATCGCCCGCCTCATCCACACCACGCCCTGGGAACGCACCGCGCACCGCAGCGCCCTGCGCGACCTGGCCGAACAGCGCCACCGCTCCCCCGAGGACGCCCGCGCCCGCTTCGCCGCGCTGGGCCTGCCCACCGAGGACTGCGGCTTTCTCGCCGTACTGGTGGACACGCGCGCGCAGGACGACCGCGCGCAGTCGGCGGAGGGCCTCCTGTCCGAAGAGCTGCGGACCGCGGGGGTGCCGGCGCTCGTCGGAGTCCTGGCCCCCGGCAGGCTCGGCATCCTTCTCGCCCTGCGCCCCGGCCAGGCGTGGCGGGCCATGGTCGAGCGGCTGAGCCGCACCGCGCTCGCGCTCGCCCCCGAGGCGGTGGTGAGCGTCGGCTCCGAGGTCGCGGACCTGTCCGACGCCGCCCGCTCGTTCCGCGAGGCGGGCCGCGTGGCGGCGGCCGCCCTGCCCGGACTGCCGCTCCCCGAGGGCCGTTCCTTCCACGAACTGTCCGACATCGGCCTGCGCCGCCTGCTGTACGCGCTGCGCGAGGACATCCGCGTACAGGACTACGCCGAACGACAGCTCGGCCGGCTCGTCGACCACGACACCCGGCACGGCACGGACCTGCTGACGACCCTGCGCCACTACCTCGAAGCGGCCGGCAACAAGACCACCACCGCCCGCCGCGGCAACCTCTCCCGGGAGACGGTCTACCAACGCCTGCGCACCATCGAGCGGCTGCTGGACTGCGACCTGGAATCGGGTGAACAGCGCACCGAACTGCATGTGGCGCTCGCCGCCTTGGACGTCATGCGGGCTCGCTGAATCACCCCTCGGCGACCCCGCCGTCCGTGGAGGCACCGGAGGCGATCCCGTACACCGGCTCCGGCACCGACGTCGGCTCCAGGAGTACGGAGGGGCGGCCGTCGATGGTGAGGCGGCGCAGGGTGCGCTCCCGCATGCCGGACCGGCGATCCTGGTCGTGGCGGCCGCCACGATCGTCCTGAACCCGCTGTTCAAGAGCCCTCTGCAGGCTTTCGGCGATACGGCCGCCCTGCTGCCGTCGGCCTGAGACCCGCCGCAAGGACGCCTCGGCGGTTGCCCGTGCGTACCGCGCCCGCGCTCGCCGTGACGACCGGCCCGATCGCGGCGCACTGCGGCAGCGACGGCCCTTGGCCCAGCACCGGACAGCCGGCCCGTGCTGCAATGGCCCGCGCCAGGCTCGTCAGCACCGCGAACGTCGTTGCGGGCCGGCCATGGGCATCTCCACGACGGCCACGCCGAGCAACCACACCCACCCGTCGCTTGTCTTCCGGCCGCTCGTGGACGCGCCGCCCGTCCCCGTCGTCCTGGCCTGGCGCGAGGGCCCCGGGCACCCGGCCGTCCCGGACCTGCCGGTGCTCGCACACGAGGTGTCGGCGAGCGGAACCGAGGGCGCCGCGGTGCGCCACCGCTCACCGGGGTTCGGCTGATGTGCCACATCCTTGGCGCCGGGACGGTGCCGCCGGTGGAGTAATTGCCGTTCGCCCTGGTCGGCCGTGCGACGCTGGGGTCTCGAGATCGTGTCAGGAGGCCGGAATGACGGGAGACAAGGAGGGAAGACAGCCGAGGCAGCCGGACCTGCACGACCTGCAGCTGCGCCTGCGTTCCGAGGTGGGCCGGATCGACGAGCAACTGCGCACCCTGCTGTCCACCATGGACCGGCTGCAGGGCCTGCTGGACGCGGTGATGGCCATCAGCCGCGAGGTGGAACTGCCCGCGGTACTGGACCGGATCGTGACCACCGCGATGGACCTGGTCGGCGCCCGCTACGGGGCACTGGGCGTGCTCAACGAGTCCGGGGAGGGCCTGGCGCAGTTCATCTCGGCCGGTCTGTCCGAGCAGGAACGGAGCGCTCTGGCCGAGACCGGTCTGCCCCGTGGCCTGGGCGTCCTCGGCCACCTGATCCGCTACCCCGAGCCCCTGCGGGTCGACGACATCCCGGCCCATCCGTCCTCCGCCGGGTTCCCGCCCGGCCACCCGCACCTGCACACCCTGCTCGGCGTCGCCATCAGCGTGCGCGGCGAGATCTACGGCGACCTCTACCTCTCCGAGCGGCGCGACGGACGGCCCTTCGACGTGCACGACGAGAACGTCGTCGTCGCCCTGGCCGGCGCCGCCGGCATCGCGATCGAGAACGTCCGCCTCTTCGAACGGATCCGGGTGGGAGCCGAGCAGTTCCAGCGGCTGCTGCTGCCCACCCTGCCCGACCTGGGGCCGTTCACCGCCGCCGCCATCTACCGGCCCGCCGCCGAGCCCAGCCAACTCGGCGGGGACTGGTACGACGCCATCCCGCTGCCCGACAACGTGGTGGCGGTCGTCATCGGCGACGTGGTCGGCCACGATCTGCAGGCCGCGGCCGCCATGGCCTCCACCCGCAACATGCTGCGCGCGCTGCTGTTCGACCAGCGCAATTCGCCCGGCGCGATCCTCGCCCAGCTCGACCGGACCCTGGAGGCCCTGACGAACAACCCCGTCACGACCACCACCCTGGCCCGTATCGAACCGGAGGGCCCGGGCTGGCGGATGCGCTGGAGCACCGCGGGCCATGTCCCGCCGTTGCTGATCACTCCTGAGGGCGCGGTGGAGTACCTGTTCGTCGAGCCCGGGCTGCCGCTCGGCGTCGACATCGAGCAGCCCCGGCCCGACCACTCACGCCTCCTGCCCCCGGCTGCCACCGTGGTCTTCTTCACCGACGGGCTGGTCGAACATCCCGACCACTCCATCGACGAGAGCCTGAACGAGCTCGCCGAGCTCGCCACGGCCCATGCCGCCCTGCCCCTGCCGTTGTTCGTCCAGGCACTGGCCGATCACCACCCCAGCGACGGTCACGACGACATGGCCATCCTCGCCCTGCGCGCCCTGCCCACCTGACCGGCACGGCCGAGCCGCAGGTCCGGCACCGTGGAGGATCCGGGGGATCCGACGGATGATGGGCTTCGGGGCGAGGTCGACACGGAGGTCGCCCGATGGCTGTCGCGCGGCATGAACGGCTCCGGCACAGCGGCTTGGCCGCCCTGGAGATCTGTGTCATTGCCGCGCTGTATTTCGGCTCGGCCAAGGTGGGGCTGCTGCAGCAGCTGGTGCGCGGCCAGGTCACCCCGCTGTGGCCGCCCAGCGGTATCGCGGTGGCGAGCCTGCTGCTGCGCGGCCCGCGGGTCTGGCCCGGGATCGCCCTCGGCGCGTTCCTGGTCAACGTCTCGCTGGGGCCGTCCGTCCCGGCCGTGCTCGCCATCGTGGCGGGCAACACCCTCGCGCCCGTCTGCTCCTACGTGCTGCTGCGCCGCGTGGGATTCCGCAACGCGCTGGACCGTTTGCGGGACGCACTCGCCCTGATCTTTCTCGGCGCCTTCACCGGCATGCTGGTCAGCTCGACGACAGGCAGCGCGACCCTGGTCCTCGCCGGTGTGCTGGGCACGGGCGACTTCTGGCCGACGTGGTCGGTCTGGTGGACCGGTGACGCGATGGGCGTCATGGTGGTCACGCCGGTGCTGCTCGTCCTGCGCTCGGCACACCGGCCGAAGGACGCGCCGGCGTCCCGGTGGCTGGAGGGGCTGCTGCTGGTGGCCGCCACGGCCGGCGTCGGTCTCCTCGAGACCAGCCACGCGCCGCTGCTGTTCCTCGGCTTCCCGCTGCTGATCTGGGCGGCCTTCCGCTTCCAGCTGTCCGGGGCCGCGCCCTGCGCCCTGGCCGTGTCGACCTTCGCGATCATCGCCGCCGCCCAGGAAACGGGCCCGTTCCACGGTCACGACCTGCTCACCAACATGATCACCCTGCAGGCGTTCAACGGCTCCGCCTCACTGACCGCGCTGCTGCTCGGGGCGGTCGTCAGCGAGCGGAACCAGACCCAGCAGGAGATCGCCCGGGCCTGCGGGCAGCTCGCCGAGATGGTGGCCAGGATGGCCACCGGCGACCTCCGCCCCACGCTTCCCTACCGGCAGAACGAGAAAGAAGAGCAGGGCGAACAGGCGCCGAGACGGGCGTGACCCGTCGTTCAGTGCAGGTCGGCGCGGGCGGGGCCGTCTGCTACGGCACTGCCTGCGACGGCGCTGTCGTCCGCGGCAGTGTCGTCGAGGAAACCGCCCGACTGGTGCTGCCACAGCTTCGCGTAGGCGCCCTCCGAGGCGAGCAGTTCCTGGTGCGTGCCCTGCTCGACGATCCGTCCACGGTCGAGGACGACGAGCCGGTCCATGCCGGCGACCGTGCTCAGCCGGTGCGCCACCACGAGCGCCGTGCGCCCCTCCATGAGCCGCCACAGCGCCTCCTGGACGAGGATCTCGCTCTCGGAGTCCAGGGCGCTGGTCGCCTCGTCGAGCAGCAGGATCGGCGCGTTTCGCAGGATCGCCCGGGCGAGGGCGACCCGCTGGCGCTGTCCGCCGGACAGTTTGACGCCGCGCTCGCCCACCATGGTGTCGAAGCCGTCCGGCAGCGCGTCGGCGAACTCCGTGACGTGCGCCGCCTCGGCCGCGCGGCGGAGCTCGGCGTCGGTGGCGTCCGGCCGGGCGAAGGCGATGTTCTCCCGCAGCGTGCGGTGGAACATCGCCGGGTCCTGCGGCACATAGGCGATCAGGCCGCGCAGGTCGGCCTGGCGCATCCTGCTGATGTCCTGCCCCCCGATCAGGATCCGGCCGGCGTCGATGTCCGTCATCCGCAGCAGCAGCCGGGTCAGCGTGGTCTTGCCCCCGCCGGACCGGCCGACGAGACCGATCTTCGTCCCGCTGGACACGGCCAGGTCGAGGCCCTCGAAGAGCGGATTCCCGCCCCCGTGGGCGAAGGTCACCCGCTCGAAGCGGACATCGGCGGGCCCCGGCAGCAGTTGCTCAGGCGACGCGGGGTCGAGCACGGTCGGCGGAACCAGCAGCAGTTCGGTGAACTGCGCGGCCTCCGTCATCGAGCTTTCCAGGCGGCGGTAGATCTGGTTGAACTCGAACATGATCTTCGTGGCGTTGCTGTAGTACGTGAAGGCGACCACGACCGCCTCCACGCCGTGCTCGCCTCCGCCGAGCGCGACCGCGAGCAGCAGGCCCAGCACATTGGTCAGTACGGACATCGGCGCGACCAGCGTGTCGATGCGCAGGTTGCCGTAGTCCCACGACCTCAGCATGAGCCGCCGCGAGTGGGCGACGCGGGTACGGTGCTCGGCGGCCTCGCGGTGCTCCGCGGCGAACGCCCGCACCGTGTCCATGTTCATCAGACTGTCGGCGACATGCCCCGACACCCGGGCGATGGCCTCCTCACGCTGGTCGACCAGCGCCTGGCGGCGCCGGATGAGAGGCGCCACGCACAGCGCCGTCAGCGTGATCATCACCAACAGCCCGACGACGAGCAGCGGTTCGTAGCGCCACAGCACCACCGACCCGAACACCAGCGGTACGAGGCTGCCCACGATGTTGAACGTCAGTGTGTCGGCGAACTCCTCGAAGCGGGAGGCGAAACTCAGCACCCGCTTGGTCAGCGCCCCGGCGAAGTTGTCGTGGAAGAACGCGGCGTCCTTGGCGAACAGCTCGTCCATACCGAGCACATACAGGTGCTCGATGCCGAGGGCGTCGACGCGGTTCAGGCAGTGCAGACCGATACGCCACATCCCCTCCGACAGCAGCAGGACAGCGGCGAAGCCGAGGACGTACGGCAGTGTCGAGCCGATGCCGATACCGGCGTCCGCGGCGATACGGCCGACGAGCTTCGCGACGACCAGCGGCGCGATGTAGCTGAGCCCGATGTTGCCCAGCGCGGGCAGCAGCATGCCGGGCACGGCCCACAGCCGCAGCCGGCCCAACTCCCGTCCGTAGTAACGAAGTGCGAGGAGCACGGAGCCCCTGCGCGGCGACACCTTGCCCGATTCAGGTAATCCCATCCCGATCCCGTGTGGTTGTTGCGGCGGACCTGCGCGTGCTGCCTCGGTGGGGTTGCCGTCGGAGTGAGCGCCCTTGCACGGTCGCGGCGACGCCATCGCGCGCATACGGGCAGGCCAGGGATGGGAGTGTCCCGCGCCCGCACCCGCGGCGTCCAAGCGTTTTCCGTCGTCTCCCGGTTGGCTCAAACGTCGTCCGTCACGGCTTCGCGCCCGACCCGTCGAGCAGAACCGGAACCTGCCCCGCCGCGGCAAGGCGGGCGCGCAGCCGTGCCGCGTCCTGGCCGGGCGGCAGGCCGTGGGCGCCGCGGTACTCGCGCCGACCTCGAAAACGGCCTGTTCTCAGGCGTCAACGCCCGTTACAACGCGGGCGACCCGTCGATCAGCCACCGTTACCTCACCGCGGTCGTCAAGGGCGGACCGGGCCGCTGGTCCATCCGCGGCGGCAACGCCCAGTCCGGCTCCCTGTCCACCTTCTACAACGGCGCGCGCCCCAACGTCTCCGGCTACAACCCGATGAAGAAGGAAGGAGCCATCATCCTCGGCATCGGCGGCGACAACAGCCACGGATCCGCCGGCACCTTCTACGAAGGTGTCATGACCTCCGGCCATCCGTCGGACGCCACCGAGAACGCGGTGCAGGCCAACATCACCGCAGCCGGTTACGGCAGGTAGGACGGCACACAAGAAGGGCCTTCGCAGCCTCCCGCCTGCGCGGGCTCTTCGCGCCGTCGGGCCTCCCGGATCAGTCGGGGAACTCGGGCCCGACCGCAGTGCGGGCGCGTCTTGCTCAGCCCCTGGACGCGCAGCGCCGGCGGCTCGATGTCAGTCGCCGGACGCATGAGGCCGAGCCCGGTGGAACTGGTTGGCCGGCACCGGCAGCCCGTAGTGCTCGCGCAGGGTCGTGCCTTCGTACTCCTCCCGGAACAGGCCCTTGCCGCGCAGGATCGGCAGAACGTGCTCGATGAAGGACTCCAGGCCCGACGGCAGGGCCGGAGCCATGATGTTGAAGCCGTCCGCCGCCCCGCCCTCGAACCAGCTGATGACGGTGTCCGCCACCTGCTCCGGGGTGCCGATGAACTCGAAGTGGCCGCGGCCGCCGCCGAGCCGCGAGATGATCTGGCGCACCGTCAGCTTCTCGCGGACGGCCAGCTCGATGATCAGGTCGGAGCGGCTCTGCGAGCCCTCCAGCTTGGGCCGGGCGAGGATGAAGTCCGGCAGCGGCGCATCGAGTTCGAACACGGACGGCTCGGTCTCGAAGACCGCCGCCAACTGGCGCAGCCCGTACTCCGGCACGCGCAGTTCGTCGAACTGCCTCGCCAGCGCCCGGGCCTCCTCCTCCGTCGACCCGATGTACGGCACGATGCCCGGCAGCACGATCACGCCGTCAGGGTCACGTCCCGCCGCGCGGGTCCGCGCCTTGATGTCGGCGTAGAAGGCGGCCGCCCGCTCGTACGTCTGATGGGCGGTGAAGATGGCCTCGGCGTGCCGGGCCGCGAAGTCCTTGCCGTCCTCGGAGGAACCGGCCTGCACGAGCAGCGGGTAACCCTGCGGCGGACGCTCGACGTTGAGAGGGCCGGCCACCTTGAAGTACGTGCCCCGGTGGTCGAGTTGGTGGAGCCGGGACGGGTCGGCGTAGCGCCCCGTGGCCTTGTCCGCGAGCAGGGCCTCGGCCTCCCAGCTGTCCCAGAGGGCCTTGGCGATGTGCAGGAACTCGTCGGCCCGGGCGTACCGCTCGGCGTGGTCGGGGCGGTTGACGAGGCCGAAGTTGGCCGCCTCGTCGGCGCCCGCCGAGGTGACGATGTTCCAGCCGGCGCGGCCGCCGCTGACATGGTCGACCGAGGCGAGCCGGCGGGCCAGGTTGTAGGGCTCGTTGTACGTCGACGACACGGTGGCGATGAGGCCGATCCTGCTGGTCGCCTGGGACAGCGCGGTCAGCAGCGTGAGCGGCTCGAGCTGGCCCGGCGGGCGGAACTCGCCGGTGCCGATGAGCGCCGGGCCGTCCGCCAGGAACAGGGAGTCGAACTTGGCGCTCTCGGCCAACTGGGCCAGCCTGACCCAGTGTTGGAGGTCGAAGTCGGCCCGCGGGTTGCTGTGCGGGAGCCGCCACGCCGCCTCGTGATGGCCGGCCTCCATGAGGAAGGCGTTGAGGTGGAGCCGGCGTCTTCCCCCGCTCACGACTGGACGTCCAGCTTCGAGCTGTCGTACCCGGCCGGGAGGAGGTTGTCGGCGATCGACGCGACATCGACCTTCTTGGTGATCTGCCCCGCCTCCAGGAAGGCGTCGGCGAGCTTCTGCTCGGCCGCGATGTCCGACTTCTCCACCGGGGTCACGCGGGTCTCGAAGGCCTTCAGGGACGTCTTGGCGTCGGCCAGGGGGATGCCCTCCTCCTTGGAGATCGCCTCCGCGTACTTGTCCTCGTGCTTGATCGCCCAGGCGAACTCGTGGGCCAGGCGCTCGAGTACGTCCGTGAGGGCGGCCCGCTTGGTCTTGTCGTTCAGCGACTTCTCGCCGGCGACGTAGTAGCTGCTGGTCTGGTCGATGGGCGGGAGGCCCTTGGCCAGGATCCGCGCACCGTTCTTGACGGCGATCGCCGACTGGGGGTTCCAGATGGACCAGGCGTCCACCTTGCCGGTGTTGAAGGCCGTGGCGCCGGCCGCCGGGTCGAGGAAGACCAGCTTCACGTCCTTGGGGGTGAGGCCGACGCTCTTCAGCGCGTTCAGGGCCAGGCCGTGGGCCGAACTGCCCTGCGGGACGGCGAGCTTCTTGCCCTTGAGGTCCTTGAGCGTCTTCAGCGTGGAGCCCTTGGGGACGATGATGTTCTCGCTGGACTGGGTGGGCGTGAGCGAGCGGTTGACGGCGACGACCTTGAAGCCGTACTCCTTCGCCGCTCCCGTGATCGGCGGTACGTCGCCGACGCTGCCGAGGTCGATGTCGCCGGACGCGGCGGCCTGCACGAGCGGCGGGCCGTAGGTGAAGCGGGCGAACTTCACCTTGTAGGGGGCGTTGTCGAACACGCCGGTGATCTTCGCGAGCTCCTGGCTGCCGTCACCGCCGTTGTCGCCGATGGTGAAGGTGTACTTCTTCCACTCGGGGTGGCTGTCGGCACTGGATCCGCTCGCCTGACTCAGCGGGGCCGCCGCCTCCGACTCCGTTCCGCAGGCGGCGAGGGTGCCCGCGAGGGCGAGCAGGCCGAGGGCGCCGACGATACGGGAGGGTGTTGTGGGCATGGTTTCTCACGTGCTTTCTGTGCTGGGGCGGGGACGAGTCGGGGGGTGGCGGAGGTAACCGGGCTGGTTTCAGTGCTGGTTGGCCAGACCCAGGTCTTCGAGGAGCGAGGAGCGCAGCTCCTCGCGGGCGACGCTCGCTTCGCGGTCGGCGGCCGACAGCTCGACGAGGTGGGAGGTGCCGATGCGGCCGTTGCTCATGACGACGACCCGGTCGGCCAGCGCGATGGCCTCGTCGACGTCGTGGGTGACGAGCAGCATGGCCGCGTGGTGCTTGCTGCGCAGGGCCCGTACGAGGTCGTGCATGCGCAGCCGGGTGATGGCGTCCAGTGCCGCGAACGGCTCGTCGAGCAGGACGAGTTCGGGCTCGGAGACCAGCGCCCGGGCCAGCGACACGCGCTGGGCCTCGCCGCCGGAGAGCTCCTTGGGCCACGCCTTCTCGCGGCCCGTGAGTCCGACCTCGGCGAGGACGGCGAGGGCGCGCCGGTCGGCGTCCGGTCCGTGCAGGCCGAGGGTGACGTTGCGCAGCACCCGCTGCCACGGCAGCAGCCGGTCGGCCTGGAACACGATGGCGCGCTTGGCCGGGACCTCCACCCGCCCGCCGTCGGGCCGGTCGAGGCCGGCGAGCAGGCGCAGCAGGGTGCTCTTGCCGCAACCGGAAGGGCCCAGCAGGACCACCAGCTCCTCGTCACCGATGGTGAGGTCGAGGTGGTCGAGGACGACACGGTCGCCGAAGCGGCGGACGACCTGCTCGACGACGGCGCCGGCCTGCCGGCGGGGCCGCGTGTCCTGGGGGGCGATCGTGGTGGTCATGCTGCCTCATAACTGGGGCGCCACCGCAGCAGCACCCGCTCGAGAACCCGGACGAACTGGTCGGCGAGCAGACCGAGGAGCGAGTAGATCACCAGCCCCACGAAGACCTGGCCGGTCTGCAGGTAGGTCTGTCCCTGGGTGATCAGGAAGCCGAGACCCTTGTCGGCGTTGACCGTCTCGGCAGCCACGAGGCCGAGGACGCTGTAGGCGAGGGAGAAGCGCAGGCCCACCAGGAATCCCGGCAGGGCTCCGGGCACCAACACCCGTGTCACCAGGCGCCAGTTGCCCGCGCCCGTGGTCCGCGCCATCTCGATGAGCCGCTGGTCGACACCGCGGATCGCGGCGAACAGGTTGACGTACATCGGCACACCGGCACCGAACGAGATCAGCAGCACCTTGGTGAGCTCGTCGATGCCGAACCACACGATCATCAGCGGCAGTACGGCCAGCAGCGGGATGGTGTTGAGGATCTGCACGACGCCGTTGAAGAGATACTCGCCGCTGCGCAGCAGCCCGCCGAGGACGCCGCTGACGATGCCGACCGTGAGACCGATCGCGAGACCGATGCCGGCCCGCTGCAGCGAGACGGCCAAGTCCGGTCCGAGAACGCCCTGTTGCCACAGATCGACGGCCGACTTGACGATGGAGGTGGGCGCCGGGGCGTAGGTCTTCTTCAGGACTCCGGCCCTGGCGAGGAGCTCCCAGGCGATGAGGATCACGACCGGGGTCGTGTAGATGCCCAGCGGCCAGCGCAGCCGCTCGCGCAGGGTGTGCAGCGGCGTCCGCCGACGGGCGTCACGCGGCAGGAAGACCTCGCGCCCCGGGGCACTCGGCGGCTCGGCGGCCGGAACTACCGCCGGGCCCGTGAGGCTGACCTCGGTCATGCCGCCACCTCCACTTCCAGCACGCTGCTGTAGTGCGAGGCGTCGCCCACGAGTTGCTCGCTGCGGCGGCCGTCGACACCGACCGGTATCTCGCCCGCGACGGTCACGCGGTTGAGGCGGCGCGGGTGGTCGTCGTAGTTGTCCACCGCGTAGTGCTGGGTGATCCGGTTGTCGAAGATCAGCAGCTGGTTCGGGGACCACGTCCAGGTGAGGACGTTCTCCGGCCGGGTGACATACGACTGCAGGAGCCGCAGCAGATCCGCCGAGTCGCTGCTGGACAGACCGGCGATCCGCTTGGCGAACCCGCCGATGAACAGCCCGCGTTCACCGGTCAGCGGGTGCACCCGGACGACGGGGTGCTCGGTCTCGTACGGCGTCGAGACGAAGACCCGGTCGTACTCCGCGCGCTGTGCCGAAGTGGCCGCGGAGCGGGCGTAGTCGTACTGGTTGGTGTGTACGACGCGCAGCGAGTCGGCGAGGGCGCGCAGCGGGTCGGGCAGGTCGCGGTAGGCAGCGGCGGCGTTGGCGATGAGCGTCTGTCCGCCGTACGGCGTGATCACGATGGACCGGAGGGTCGTCAGCTGCGGGGGGTTGAGCACGAAGGTGACGTCCGTGTGCCACTCGTTCGCCTTCGAGGTCTCGCTGTCGACGGCGAGCACATTGGTCGTACCGTCGGCGGCCGGCACGTTCGGGTGGGCGGTCGTCAGCTCGCCGAACCATCCGGCGACCCGTTCCTGACCTGCGTTGTCGAGGTCGACCTGGTCGAACACGATCGCCTTGTGCTCGTTGAGGGCCTGACGGAGCGTCGTGATCGTCGCGGGGTCGGGGGGCGCCGTGAGGTCGACGCCCTCGACGACCGCGCCGATGCGGCTCGTGAGTTTACGGATGGACGGAGACATGCGGAGCTCCGAGAACTGTGAATGTCAGATTCAGGTCAAGGACGCGCAGCTTGCGGCCGCCGGTGCGTCAATGCACCGGCAGCCGACTGCGCGGACCTACCTCTGCCCCGGAATCGGGGACGAGAGGAGAGAAGAAAGAAGAAGAAGGAGGACCGGAGAGAGGAGGGTCCTCAACGACAACAGAACGCGCTGGAGACGTGCGCCAGGTCGATGTGGCGCCGCCGAGTCAAATCCACGCGCGGGGTCATGGAACGTGAGTTGAGCAGACGCCCGCGCCCTCGGTCAATGGGTTCCGGACAGGTATCACATTGCGGAAACCTGGAACGTCTCGGCGCAGCCGTGCGCCGCGTCCCTGCTCGCCAGGGAGCGGGGCGTGGGCTTCCGCCTGCGTGCGGCCCCCGCTCCGGCCGATCCGTGAACCCTCACTCCGGCCGATCCGTGAAAAGGTACTGCCGATGAGCAGACCCGAATCCGAGTTCCACCGTCCCCCGGCACCCTGGCGGCGGCCGCCCGGCGCGCCCGCCGGCGTGTGGGAGCAGATGCTGGCCGTGGATCCCGAGACGGGAGACGCCACCGTGCTCCAGCGGTACGAACCCGGGACGGACACCAGCCCGCAGGGCGCCGCCCGACACGACTTCTTCGAGGAGGTGTACATCCTCGACGGCTCCCTCACCGACCTGCGCCTCGGCGAGACGTTCACCGCGGGGATGTACGCGTACCGGCACCCGGGGATGGAGCACGGGCCGTGGACGAGCCCGGAGGGCGTGATGATGTTCGTGATCCGCAGCCATACGTCCAGCCGGGGCAGCCGCGGCCACGACGGCGTCGCCTCCCCCGACGCGCCCTAGCCGTCCGCGACGGCACCGGCCTCGACGCGCTGCTCAACGCCCGTGGCCATTCCCACGCGGCGGCGGTGTGCTCGCTGTCGGCAGGTCGCGCCGCAGTAACGCGCGCGGCCGCCGGTGGCCCGGGCATCGAGCCGGGCCCCGCACTCCTCACACCGTGGCGCCGCGTGCAGCGTGCAGCGTGCAGCGTCCCGGGACTGTCACGACAACCCCGCCCTTCCGTGACCGGTGCGGAATTCCGCAGACCCTCCAGTGCCAGGTGCACCATGCGAGTGCCGCCGGTCCGGTCGCGGTGAGCGGCCCGTATCGTTCCGCACCCGACAGTGAGCGCGGCGACATCGTCCGCGCGTCACACGCGTGCTTGCGCCCGTACGACGTCTCGACGACCTCGAGGAGGAAGCCGAAGAACGCCGGCACAGGGGCAGTTCGGGCAGCCCATCGTGCGGCGTCCACCAAGTCGTCGACCTGCTGGACGAGTACGGCCTCCAGCAGGATCTCCTTGCTGGGGAAGTGCCGGTACACGGTGCCGGCGCCGACCCCGGCCTGCCCTGCGATCGCGCCGAGCGAGACGTCGAGGCCGTGCTAGTCGATGTCACCCACTCCGGGGGATCGACCGCGAGTGGTGAGTCGATCACTCGCCTGGGCCAGCCTGTGACGCGGTCCACGCCGGGTCCGGGCACTTCGGGCAAAAACGCACGGAATGCTCCCGCCCGCCTCGTGGCAAGCGGGCACGAGAGGAAGTAGAACGAGGGGCAAGGGACCCGCCCCGGGCCCCCTCACCCCCCAGGAGGAGCCATGACCCAGACCGGCCCCATGACCGCCATGAGCAAGGAGATGCAGGACTGCGTCGAGGCGTGCATGTCCTGCCACGCCGTGTGCGAGGAGACCATGAGCGCCTGCATGCAGATGGGCGGCGCGCCCTCGATGCAGATCATGCGCGCGGTCATGGACTGCTCCGAGATGACCCGGATGTGCGCGGACATGATGATGCGCCGCTCACCCATGTCGGCCGAGATGTGCGCGATGTGCGCCAAGGCGTGCGACATGTGCGCCGAGGCGTGTATGTCCATGCCGGACGACCCGATGATGATGCGCTGCGCGGAGGCGTGTCGCCGCACCGCCGAGATGTGCCGCGCGATGTCGGGCGCCACGATGTGAGCCCTGCCTGATCGGCGTCGAGGGCACCCGCAGCCAGGTGCCCTCGACGCCGACAGCTGATGCTGTGACCGCGGGAGCGCACAGCCCGTTCGCTCAGTCGACCGGCGTGGCGGCGAGCGGTGGCAGATCCAGGTGGTCGCACAGGGTGCTGCCCCGGTACTCGGTGCGGAGGACACCCCGGCTCTGGAGTTCCGGGAGCGGCGCGCCGGCGAAGGTGACGAGGGCGAAGCCGGCGTGCTCGGCGAAGACGGCCGCCTCACGCACCGCCCGTGCGGTCGGGGTCACTTGGGCGGCGGGGTGGGCGCCGCCGTCGGCCTCCAGGGCGAGGTGCACACCGGGCAGCCGGTGTGGCGGTCCGTCATGGGGAGTTCCTCCGGTGGACGGCTCGGATGCAGGTGTGTGGTCAGGGGTAGGGGGCGGCCGGTCGCCACGGACCGGGAGATCGGCGGCGCGGGCGGCGAGGGCGCCCTCCGTGTCAGCCACACATCCCGGCACGTGAGACGGCCCCGCTCTCTCGAACAGGGCCCCCCGATTCCGGCATTGACGTACGACAAGACCGCTCCGTAGCATCGCGATCGGCATTGAGTGTCAGCGTCAAGCCCTGGCTCGCTGACCGGCAACCCTCCCGCGCGGTGGGGTGCTCCAGGTGAAAGCCCGGCGGGGTCATCGACGACTCCCGCAAGCGCGTGGCCCCGCAACCGGGGCCGGAGATGGGGGGACCGGCATGCGGCACTGCGGTGACCTGCCCGCCTCCTTCGCCGACGCCACGGCGTTCTCCCGGCTCTCGCGCCGACGCCACATCGATCTGAAGCGCTCGACCAGCTGCTTCTGTCAGGCCTGACGAGCCCGGTCGGCGCCGGCTGACGTCCGTCACCGGCCACAGCTGCATCGCGCCTCTCCCGTTGCCGCCTCTCGCGGTGTCCTCCCCCTGACCCCCTGTCTGTACAGCGCACCCCGTTCCCGGTGTCGATCCGGCCGGGGCCGCACGCCCATGCACGGCCGTGCCTCGCACGGCACCCCGTGCCTGGTGACACGAGTAGGAGAAACCCCTCCGTGACAGCACTTCCGGATTCCAGACTGTCCCGACCGTCTTTCCGCACCTCTCGATGGGCATCCCTGGCCGCCCTTCTGACCACCAGTGTTCTGCTGACCGCCTGCGGTTCGAGTGGCGAAGGCTCCGGCAGCGGAAGCGGCCAACCGAAGTCCGGCGGCACTTTGACCTTCGCGGTGGGGTCCGACGCCGGCTGCGTGGACCCGCAGCAGGTCGGCAGCAACGAGAGCATCTACTCGGTGCGCCAGACCGTGGACTCCCTGACCGACCAGGACCCCAAGACCGGCAAGATCGTGCCGTGGCTGGCCAAGAGCTGGGACATCGAAGCCAAGGCAACGACGTTCACCTTCCACCTGCGGTCGGGCGTCACCTTCAGCGACGGCTCGAAGCTGACCGCGCAGGTGGTCAAGGACAACTTCGACGCGGTGCCGAAGCTCGGCCCCCTGGGCGTCCTCGCGCAGGGCTTCCTGAGCGGGGTCAAGAGCACCACCGTGGTCGACCCGCTCACCGTCAAGGTGGTCTTCAAGCAGCCCAACGCCCAGTTCCTGCAAGCGACTTCGACCCACTCGCTGGGTATCGAGTCGTCGGCGAGCGTGAAGAAGACCCCGCAGCAGAAGTGCAGCAACGGCGTGATCGGTTCCGGGCCGTTCGTGCTGAAGCAGTATGTGCAGAACCAGTCGATCACTCTGGCCAAGCGCACCGGCTACGCCTGGGGCTCCTCGCTGCGGTCCAAGAAGGGCGAGGCCTACCTGGACAAGCTGGTGTTCAAGGTCGTGCCCGAGGCGGGAGTGCGGGCCGGCAGTCTCCAGTCCGGGCAGGTCGACGCGATCAGCAGCGTCGGCAAGGCCAACGAGGCGGCACTGAAGGGTGGTCAGGTCACCCTCCTGCGCCGGGCCAACCCCGGCGTGGTGTTCGGCCTCGGGCTCAACAACTCGCGGCCGCTGCTGAAGGACGCGAAGGTGCGCCAGGCGATCGTGGCGGCCGTCGACCGGAAGCAGATCGCCGACACCGTGTTCCCGACCGGCACCCAGCCGGCGACCAGCGTCCTGGCGCACACCACGCCCGACTACACCGATCTCTCCTCGGACCTCGCCTTCGACGCGGCCAAGGCCAAGTCCCTGCTGGACGCGGCCGGTTGGAAGGCGGGCAGCGGCGGTATCCGCGCCAAGAGCGGCAACAAGCTGAGCCTGACCATCACCTGGTTCCCCAACGCGGCCACCAACCAGCCCGCACTGGAGCTGGTCCAGCAGCAGCTGAAGGCCGTCGGGATCGATGTGGTGCTCAGGCAGCGCCAGGTCAGCGAGTTCGCCACCACGCTCCAGCGCGGTGACTACGACGTGGTGTGGGGCAACGTGACCCGCTCCGACCCGGACATCCTGCGCAGCTCCTTCTCCTCCCAGCTGGCCAACTTCTACCGGCTGCCTGCCAGTTCCCTGGATACGGCGCTGTCCGGGCAGGCCGCGACCACGGACACCGCGAAGCGCGCGCAGCTGGTGGCCGAGGCGCAGAAGCTGATCGTGCAGAACGCGTACAACGTGCCGGTGGTGGAGCTCCAGACCCAGTTGGCCGTGTCGAAGAAGGTGCACAGCCTCGACTTCGACTCGGGCAGCCGCATCCAGCTGCACGACACCTGGATCGGCTAGCGCATGCGCCGCTATGTGATCAAACGGCTGGCGCAGGCGGTCGGCGTGCTGTGGGCGGCGTACACGGTGTCGTTCCTGGTGCTGGACTTCCTGCCCGGCGACCCGGTCTCCGCGATGGCCGGTGCCGGGATGGACTCGGGGGACGTCGACCCGGCCCGGCTCGCCGCGCTGCGGCACGAGTACGGCTTCGACAAGCCGGTGCTGGTGCAGTACGCCGACTATCTCGGCCGGGCGGTACGTGGGGACTTCGGCAACGCGGTCTCCACGGGCCGCCCCGTGACCTCCACGCTGGCCGACGCGCTGCCGCAGACACTCCAACTCACTGGTGCCGCACTGCTGTTGGCGGTGCTGCTCGGCGGCGCTCTCGCGGTGGTGGCGACGTACACCTCGCAGCGGTGGCTGCGGCAGCTGCTGCTGTCGCTGCCCCCGCTGGGGGTGTCGGTCCCGACGTTCTGGGTGGGGCTGTTGCTCGTCGAGGCGTTCTCGTTCCGGCTGCACTGGTTCCCGGCGTTCGGCAACGACGGGCTGCGGGGCCTGGTGCTGCCGGCCCTGACGCTGGCGATCCCGACCGGCGCGCAGGTCGCGCAGGTGCTGGCCAAGAGCCTGCTCACCGCACTGGACCAGGCTTATGTGGAGACCGCGCGCGCCAAGGGCGCCGGCCGGTGGCGGGTGCATCTGCGGCACGCGCTGCGCAATGCGTCGCTGCCCGCGCTGACGGTCGTCGGCCTGCTGGTCGGGCAGCTGATCGCCGGTTCGGTGGTGGTCGAGACGGTGTTCTCCCGCGACGGCCTTGGCCGGGTGACCGCCGCCGCGGTCACCGCCCAGGACATCCCGCTGGTCCAGGGGGTGGTGGCGTTCGGGGCGCTGATCTTCGTGGTGACGAACCTGGTCGTCGACCTCGTCTATCCGCTCCTCGACCCGCGGATCGTGGTGGCCTCGGACAGGAGGGCGAGCTTCGTATGAGTCAGAGCCTTGTCGACGACCAGGCGGAGGCCGCCCTCGGCCTCGCCCGCCCGGTCGAGGCCGGACCGCCCGCGGCACCGGGCCGTCGTGCGAACGTACGGCAGGTGCTGCGCTTCCTGCTGCGCCGCCCCGGTCTGCTGTTGTCGGCCGTCGTCCTCGTGCTGGTGGTGCTGGCCTCCTTCTGGCCGGACCTGTTCACCTCACAGGACCCGCTCAAGGGTGTGCCGTCCCAGAACTTCCGTGGTCCGAGCGGCAGTCACTGGTTCGGCACGGACGAACTGGGCCGTGATGTGTTCTCCCGCGTGGTGCACGGCGCCCAACTCTCCCTCAAGGCCACGCTGATCGCGGTCCTGGTCGCGTTCGTGGTCGGCGGTCTGCTCGGCGTGGTCGCCGGGTTCGTGGGCCGCTGGGTGGACGACGTGCTGATGCGCTTCGTCGACGTCCTCCTCTCCATCCCCGCGCTGTTCCTGTCGCTGGCCCTCGTCACCGCGCTCGGGTACGGGACGGTGAAGGTGGCGGTCGCGGTCGGCATCGCCAGCGTCGCCTCCTTCGCCCGGGTGGCGCGCGCCGAAGTCCTGCGGGTACGGCAGGCGGTGTTCGTCGAGGCGTCCCGCGCCAGCGGAGCCCGCTGGTACTCGGTGCTGGGACGGCACGTCCTGCCCAACGCCGCAGGGCCGGTGATCGTCCTGGCCACACTGGACTTCGGCGCCTCGATCCTGGCCGTGTCCGCGCTGAGCTTCCTCGGCTACGGCGCGCCGCCACCCGCCCCGGAATGGGGGACGTTGATCTCCGACGGCCGCAACTACCTCGCCAACGCCTGGTGGTTGACCGCGCTGCCCGGTCTGGCGATCGCCGCGACCGTGCTGGCCACCAACCGCATCGCGCGGGCGCTGGACGGCGAATGGTCCCGGCGATGACGACCCATGAACATGAGAACGGTGAGGACGTGACCACACCACTGCTGGAGATCCGCGGCCTGTCCGTGTCGTACCGCACTCGCGGCGGCACGGTAGCGGCGGTGCGGGGCGTGGACCTCGACGTCAGGCCCGGGCAAGTCACTGCCGTGGTCGGCGAGTCCGGCTCCGGCAAGAGCACCACCGCGCACGCCGTCACCCGGCTGCTGGCGGCGAACGGCACCATCGACGCGGGCACGGTCCGCTTCGGCCGGCACGACCTCGCCGCGCTGTCGGAGGCGGAGCTGCGCACCGTGCGCGGCGCACAGATCGGGCTGGTCCCGCAGGATCCGACGGTCTCGCTCAACCCGGTCAAGCGGATCGGCGAGCAGGT
Source organism: Streptomyces sp. NPDC001401 (assembly GCF_042895385.1). Taxonomy (NCBI): domain Bacteria; kingdom Bacillati; phylum Actinomycetota; class Actinomycetes; order Kitasatosporales; family Streptomycetaceae; genus Streptomyces; species Streptomyces sp. NPDC001401. Next base: position 59,968 of record NZ_JBIAWI010000006.1, on the reverse strand, counting down.
CGCCGAAGTGCTGCGCATCCACGGTCTCGCAACCCGTCGTACGGCTGCCGCCGAGGCGATCGCCGTGCTGGACCGGGCCGGGCTGCCCGACGCGGCCGTCCGGGCCCGGCAGTACCCGCACGAACTGTCCGGCGGCATGCGGCAACGGGCCCTGATCGCCGTGGCGATCGCCGCGAAACCGAAGCTGATCATTGCCGACGAGCCGACCAGTGCGCTCGACGTCACCGTGCAGCGCGTCATCCTCGACCATCTCCAGCACCTCACCGAGGAGTTGGGCACGGCGATCCTGCTCGTGACCCATGACCTCGGAGTGGCCGCCGACCGCTCGCAGCGCCTGGTGGTCATGGAGCAGGGCAAGGTGGTCGAGGCGGGCGAGACCTGCGCCGTGCTGGCCGACCCCCAACACCCGTACACCCGCCGCCTGTTGGCCAGCGCACCGAGCCTGACCACGGCCCGCCCCCGCACCCCGGTCTCCGCCGCGCCGACCAGTGAGCCTTTGGTCGAGGTACGCAACCTGGTCAAGGAGTTCAGGCTGCCGCGCGCCGGAGGCGAGGCTCGCACCCTGCGCGCGGTCGACGACGTCAGCCTCACCGTGCACCGCGGGCAGACCCTCGCCCTGGTCGGCGAATCGGGCTCGGGCAAGTCCACCACCGCCCGCCTCGTCCTCCGTCTCACCGACCCGACCTCCGGACAGGTCCTGTTCGACGGCACCGACGTCACCACCGCCAAAGGCGACCGGGTCAGGCAGCTGCGCCGCCGCGCCCAGCTCATCTACCAGAACCCGTACGCCTCCCTCGACCCGCGCTTCTCCATCGGCGAGGTGATCACCGAGCCGCTGCGGGCGTTCAAGGTCGGCGACCGCGCCTCCCGGCTCGGCCGCGCCCGCGAACTGCTCGACCGGGTCGCGCTGCCCGCCTCCACACTGGAGCGCCGACCGGCGGAACTGTCGGGCGGACAGCGCCAGCGCGTGGCCATTGCCCGCGCCCTCGCCCTCTCCCCCGACCTGGTGGTGTGCGACGAACCCGTCTCCGCGCTCGACGTCTCCGTCCAGGCCCAAGTCCTGGACCTGCTCGCCGAGTTGCAGGCGGACACCGGCGTGGCGTACCTGTTCATCTCCCACGACCTGGCCGTCGTACGCCAGATCGCGCACCAGGTCGCCGTCATGCGGTCTGGACGCGTCGTCGAGACGGGCCCGCCCGAGGACCTCTTCTCCGAGCCCCGCCACGAGTACACCCGCGAACTGCTCGCAGCGATCCCCGGCGGGGGTCTGCCCTCCCCCGTCGCGGAAACCACCACGAGCCGAGGACCAGCATGAGCACTCCCGTCATCACTTCCCTGGCCTTCCTCACGCCCGGCAACTTCGCCGACGACGACCCCTACCCGGGCCTGGAGGAGACCCTCGGGCTCTTCGAATACGGCGAAGGTCTCGGCTACGACGGCGCCTGGATCCGACAGCGCCACCTCGAACACGGCGTCGGCTCGGCCGCCGTGTTCCTCGCCGCGGCCGGCCAGCGCACCCGGCGGATCGACCTCGGCACCGCGGTCATCCCCATCGGCTACGAGAGCCCGTTCCGCCTGGCCGAGGACCTGGCGCTGGCCGACGTACTGTCCCGGGGCCGGCTCCAGATCGGTTTCAGCACCGGGATGCCGCACGCCGACCTGCTCGGCGACGTGGTGCACGACGGTGACTGGCGCGGCTTCGACCTGTCGTACGGCAGGATCGCCCGGGTCGTGGAGAACCTGCGCGGCGACTACCTCGGCACCCCCGACACGGTCATCCACTCGCCGGGCAACGTCCAGCGCCCCCGCCTCCAACCGCACAATCCCGGTCTGGCGCAACGCATTTGGTACGGCGGCGGAAGCCTGCGCTCGGTCCGCTGGGCCGGCGAGAACGGCCTCGGTCTGCTGTCCGGCAACATCGTCACCGGCGAGGGCACGGACGACTTCGGCACGGCCCAGCTGAACCTGCTCTCCGAGTACCGGCGCGCCCTGCCGGGAGACCGCCCGACGCGCGTGGCACTGGGCCGGGTGATCGTGCCGCTCGACAGCGCCGACACGGCCACCCGCGCCCGCTACCGCGCCTACGCGGCGAGCCGCCACGAACGCACCCTGGCGCCCCAGGGCCCAAAACGCACCCTGTTCGCCCCGGACGTCGTGGGAACCGCCGAGCAGATCCTGGAGCAGCTGACCGCCGACCCGGTGGTCACCGAGGTGTCCGAACTGCGCCTTGAGCTGCCCTACGAGTTCCACCGGGAGGAGTACGAGCAGATCCTGCACGACGTACGGCACCTGATCGCACCCGAGTTGGGCTGGCACCCCGCGTCGTCGGCGGTTCCGGAGGCAGCCCGGTGAGTGCCGTTCCGAAGCGGCCGTAGGGTTGGCGGTCATGGACCAGATACTGAGTCGGCGGGAAGCGTCGGAGGCGGTGCAGGACTACGGGTGGCGCTTCCTGCTCGGTACTTTGCAAACGTCGGTCCCGGTCGATTCGCTGACCCAGGCGATCGGCCTGGCAGCGGGCGCCGTCGCGGTGTGCGGCGACGACGCCGACCGGCACCTTCGGGTCGATGTCCGTCCTGACCGGGCCGTCTTTGCTCTGCAGTCGTCGGACCAGGCAGCGGTGACCGGCCGGGATGTCGAACTCGCGCGGCTGATCTCCGCCACCGCGGACGAGTCCGGGTTTCTGACGGAGCCCGAAATCGGAACCGCGGCACCGCATTCCGTCCAGCTTGTTGAGATCGCGATCGATGCACTGGACATTGCCGGGATTCGGCCGTTCTGGAAGGCGGTGCTGGGCTATACCGACGAGGCGGGCGCCGACGGGCCGGAGGCTCCGCTCGTCGACCCGGTCTGGCAGGGCCCTGCCATCTGGTTCCAGCAGATGGACCGGGCACGCCCACAGCGCAACCGCATCCACTTCGACATCTGTGTTCCGCATGACGAGGCACCCCGGCGGATCGAGACCGCACTGGCGGCCGGGGGCCGACTTGTGTCCGCCACCCGTGCCCCGGCTTTCTGGGTGCTCGCCGACTTGGAGGGCAACGAAGTCTGTGTGACCACATGGCAGGGCCGAGACGGCTGAACCTACAGATGCGGAAGGTTGACGACGATCGCCTCCTGCGTGCTGCGGGCGATGACCACCACGGCCTCCTCGGCAGGGTCCGGGTTCTCCTCGCGGTGTGGCACGAACGGGGGGACGAAGATGTAGTCGCCGGGCGAGGTACGCAGTCGTACCTCCTCCGGGGTGCCGCCGGAGTCGTCGAGGAAGACGAACTCGGGGTGTCCGCTCACCACATGAATGGCGGTCTCGGACTCTCCGTGGTGATGGTTCGAGGACGAGGTCGAAGGAGCGACGTGTGTCTGGCCCATCCAGATCTTCTCGGACCCCACCGTCCTGCCGCTGACGGCGGCGAACCTGCGCATACCTCCGGTCTGAGCGGTGTCACCGTCCAGTTCGTCGGCGCGGATGTGGTGCAGTCGAGTACGGAGGGGCGTCGCCGGGTGGTCCGCTCTGTCACCGAGATGAGGGTGAAAACCTTCGCCGGGGGTGGTCAGCGACTCGCTCATGGGCCGGACCTTACCGAAGGCCCCGCCCGGAGGTCTCACGACGGCACACCCTGGTTGGGGAGTGACTCGTCGGCGAGCTGGTTGTTGCGGTCGATCTCCGGCATATGTGTCTCGGCCCAGACCCGCAGGGCGGAGAGCGGTCGTTCGAGGGACAGGCCGAGGTCGGTGAGCCGGTAGTGGACGGCGGGCGGCACGGTGGGTTCCACGCGGCGCGCGACCAGGCCATCGCGGACCAGGCTCTGCAGGGTGACGGACAGCATCTTCTGTGAGATGCCCGGGACACGGCGCCGCAGTTCCGCGAAACGGAGCTCGCCCGGAGCCTCCTCTGCCAGCACTTTGACCGCCATCGACGTCCACTTGGTGCCGATGCGGTCGAGCAACTGGCGGGTCGGGCAGCGCGGATCCAGCAGGTCACCGCGCTCACCGGGCCGCCGCTCATGTTCGCCGGGCCTCGCCGTGGTCACCCGGGGCTCACCACCTGAAGGGAAAGTGCCGTCTTGGGCGGACCAGGCTAGTTCCCTACGGTGACCTTGTCACCAGCCCTCACCACCTGCCTGGAGTCCCTCCATGCCCGAGCTGCGACGCGTCCCCGTCAACGGTGTCGAACTGAACGTCGCCCTCGCCGGATCGGGCCCCGCCGTCCTGCTACTGCACGGCTTCCCGCACACCTGGGAGCTGTGGACGGACGTCATGGCCGATCTGTCCGGCCGCTACCGCGTCATCGCGCCGGACCTGCGCGGGTTCGGCGCGAGCAGTCGCGCCGCCTCCGGTTACGACGCGGGCACGCTGGCCGCGGACGCTGCGGCGCTTCTCACGGCGCTCGGTGTGTCCTCGGCCGCGGTGGTGGGCATCGACGCGGGCACTGCGCCGGCCTTTCTCCTCGCCCTGCGCCGCCCCGGTCTCGTGCGACGCCTGGTCGTCATGGAGTCTCTGCTGGGCAGGCTGCCCGGCGCAGAGGACTTCCTTGCCGACGGGCCGCCCTGGTGGTTCGGCTTCCATTCCGCGGCACCCGGCCTCGCGGAGACCGTGCTGGAGGGCCACGAGGCCGCTTACGTCGACTGGTTTCTGCGCACCGGCACGCTCGGCGACGGGGTGCGTCCCGCCGTCCGGGACGCCTTCGTCCGCGCGTACACCGGCCGTGAGGCGTTGAGCTGTGCGTTCTCGTACTACCGGGCCCTGCCCGAGAGCGCCGTTCAGATTGAGCAGGCGGTCACCGGTGCCCGCCTGACGGTGCCGACGATGGCGTTGGGTGCCCGGCCTGTCGGTGCCGCGCTGGAACGCCAGCTCCGCCCGGTCACCGACGATCTCACCGGACACGTCATCGAAGACTGCGGCCACATCATCCCGCTGCACCGGCCGCGCGCCCTGCTCACGCTGCTGCGTCCCTTCCTGGCCGGTGAGGACGCGAACGCGGCGTGACCTCGAGGGACATGCGATACGGGCGGCCCAGCCACGTCGCCCCGTTCGCGTTCACCCCGCCGGAAGCGTCCAACGCTGTCCCACGCTGCCCGTGCAGGCGGCGATGGTCAGCCGGGTCTTGTTCGTCGCGCCGTTGCTGGAGTCGGTCAGGCAGAGACCGGAGACCGGGTTGACGACCTCACCCGAGGTATCTGCTCGCCACTGCTGGGCCTGGGTGCCGTTGCAGGTGTGCAGTTGGACCGCCGTGCCGGAGGTGGTCGCGCCGCCCGTCACATCCATGCAGTCGTCCAGTACCTGCAGGGTGCCGTCGGGGACGACCTTCCAGCTCTGCGCGCCGGTGCCGTTGCAGGTGTAGAGCTGGATGGCCGTGCCGTTCGCCGTGCCCGAACCGGCGTCGTCGACGCACTTGCCGGTGGCGGTCTCGGTGATGGCGCCGCTGGGCTGCACCGCTCCGGTGCCCGGAGTGCCGTCGTAGGACGGCGGCGCGTCCGAAACGGCCGCGGCCCACGAGGTGTTCGGGGACGAGGAGAGGGTGAAGTCCAGTTTCGTCGAGGCGGCGAGGTAGGAGGCGGGGACGTAGGGCTTGCTCCAGGGACTCCCGTTGAGGCCGAGGGATTGGACGTACGGCGAACCGTCCGCCGCCGCGGGCGCGTTGACGGTGAGCGTGTGCCCGCCGGCCGTGACGACCGCCGAGGTGAACAGGGGACTGCCGATGGCCAGGTCGGCGGTGCCCGGGATCTCCGGGTAGAGGCCGAGAGCGGACCACACGTACCAGGCGCTCATCTCGCCGAGGTCGTCGTTTCCGGGCAGCCCGCCGGCGGTGTCGGTCCACAGCTGGTCCTGGACGGCGCGCACGGTGGACTGCGTCTTGTACGGCCTGCCCACCCAGTCGTACTCCCAAGGCAGCCCGATGCTGGGCTCGTTGCCCATGTTGGACTGGGTGCCGATGACACTGCCCAGCCCCTGGTAGCCGCTGAGCACGCTGTCCAGGTACGACGCCATGGACGCGTTCCCGCCCTCCAGCGACGCCAGCTTGGCGAGGTTGAACGGGATCATCGGCGTGTAGGTGAAGGCGTCGCCCTCGGCGAAGTCGTTGCTCGACGTGCCGGTGATCAGTTTGGCGTTGAAGCCGTTCATCCAGCGGCCGTTGGAGTGCCGGGGCTGGAGGTAGCCGGAGGACGTGTTGTAGATGTTCTCCCAGTCCTGCGCCCGGTCCTGGAACTTCTTCTGTGTGGCGGTGTCACCCAGCGCGCCCGCGAATGCCGACAGCGCGAAGTCGTCGGTGTCGTATTCGAGTTGGGTGGAGGTGGTGGCGTACTCGTGGCAGCAGCCGTAGAGCGAGTTGGTGGGCAGGTAGCCGAAGGAGTCCAGGTACGTCACGCCTGGGGTGACGTCCGTGTTCGTCGTCTGTTCCTTGACCATGGCGGACAGGGCCGTCGAGGTGTCGAAGTTGCGGGCGCCGAAGGCGTAGAAGTCGGCGAGCAGCGGGACGGCGGAGTCGCCGACCATGATGTGCGTCTCGGCGGTCTCCATGCCCCACTTGGTGAGCGTGCCGCCCTGCTGGTAGTCGTCGATGATCGACTGGGCCATGTCGGAGGCGGCCTGCGGGTCGAGCAGCGCGGTGAGTTGGGCCTGCGAGCGATAGGTGTCCCAGGTGGAGAAGTCGGCGTACTTCGCCGCGTGGCCGCTGCCCACCGTGTGCACCGCGCCGTCGAAGCCCCGGTAGGAGCCGTCGGCGTCGCTGATGACGGCGGGGAACAGCGAGGCGTGGTAGAGCGCGGTGTAGAAGACGGCCTTCTGGTCCGAGGTGCCGCCGGTGACGGCGATCTTCGACAGCTCGGAAGTCCACGCCGAGGACGCCGCCGCCTTGACCGCGGCGAAGGTCTTCCCGGTCACCTCGGCGTCCCGGTTGGCCGCGGCCTCCGTCACCGAGGTGTAGGAGATGCCGGCCCGGGCCTCCACCGTGCGGCTGCCCGTGGTGTCGAAGGTCAGGTACTCGCCGCCGCTGAAGGTGCCGGTGGCGGTGAAGGGGTGGTCGAAGGTGATCGCGTAGTAGAGCGTGATCGGGGTGGTGTCCTCGCAGAAGCCGGTGCTGGTGATCGACCCGGTGACCGTGTTGCCGCCGGTCAGGGCGATCGTCGAGGAGGCGTACGGCGTCTGGGTGTCCCGCACCTTGAGGAGCAGACTCGCCTGGGTGGAGGACGGGAAGGTGAACTGCCCGATCCCGGCGTGCGTGGCGGCGGTCAGCGCGACGCCGGTGCTGTTGCCCAGGCTGACGGAGTAACTCCCGGGCGAGGACGTCTCGTTGGCGTGCGAGAAGGACTCCGTCGTGGAGTCGGGGTCGGAGCCGAGCGAGCCGACCACGGGCAGGATCGGCAGGTCCCCGGCCGCGTCGCAGCCGACGCCGGAGACGTGGGTGAGGCTGAAGCCGGAGACGGCCGAGTCGGCGTAGTTGTAGCCGCCGCCCTTGGGACGTGACGTGGTGTCAGGAGACCACTGCAGCATGCCGTGCGGCACATCCGCGCCGGGGAAGGTGTTCCCGGCACTGAAGTCGCCGTTGCCGCCGGTACCGATGTAGGCGTTGACCAGCGACGCCGGGTCGGTCCCGGCCGCCGCCGGTGCCGCGCCGGCCAGTTGGCCGGACACGGCGAGCGCGAGCGCCGCGGCCCCGGCGGCCACGACACGCAGCAGCGCGCGGGGACGCAGGGCGTCAGCCACGGGCGAGCACCTCGCCGAGCACTCCGTTGGCCGGGGCGGTGATCCAGTCGCTGGAGATGTACGAGGCTCCGTCCGCGGCGAGTTCGGCGACCCGCGCCCGGGCGTCGGCCAGCGACGGATCGGAGGAACTGAGGGCGGGCGGGACGTCGTGGGCGTCGGTGACGACCGTCAGGTAGTGGTTGGTGAAGTACCACTCGGTGTTGCCGTCACCGACCCAGGCGGCGGCGTCCGCGTCGAACACCACGAACCAGGGGCGCAGCGTGCTGTCGCTGTAGCGGGTGCGCGGGTCGACGGCCTGTGCCCCGAGGACGCTGGGGAAGCCCGCGGCCTGACCGATGTTCCCAGCGGCGGCAAGGTCCTTGAGGTGCTGGGCGTAGACGACGTCCGACCAGGAGGAGGCGGGGTCGATGGCCTGCTCGAAGGTGCCGGGGATGATCTCGACCAGGGCTTTGCCGGCGAGCGAGCCGTAACTGGCCCAGTTGTTCGCGCGGGCGGCGGTGTCGAGGTCCGGGTACCGCGTGCCGTCGCTCTTGGTCAGCAGATCGGCGGGGGTGTAGAGGACGCTGCCGAGGTGCGTCTTGACGTAACTGTCGAACGAAGTCGGGTTCATTCCGAGGGTGTTGTTGAACCCGTTCTTCATCTCGATCTTGACCATGATCGGGTGGCTCGCGGGGTGAGCCTGCAGCCAGATCCGGATGTCGTCGAGGCAGCTGTCGAGGTTCTGGTTGCGGTCGCCGGTGTGGAGGTCGGCGGCCGCGCTCGCCTTGACGCAGTTGTTGTCGCTGCCCAGCGGGTTGCTGTGGCTCACGTTCCACTTGCGCGTGAACACATTGGCCCAGGTGTCGAGTTCGACCAGCGAGGTGCCGGTGTCCAGGGCGTCGGCCAGGTAGGTGTACGCGGACTTGTCGTTGTACGTGTTGTGGATACCGGTCCCGGACACCCCGGCCAGTGTCTGCCCGCCAAGGTCGTCGGCGTGCGCGACGGGCAGCGCCGAGGCGCCGAGCAGCAGGGCCGAGAGGGACAGGAGCACGGCCCACAATCGTCGGCGGATCATGGACATGACAGATCCCTTCACGGTGCCTGGTGGTCGCGCAGAGCCTAAGGGGCACAAGTGGCCATCCGCTACGCCCGGGTAACCAGTTGCCGTCGGCGCTCTGAACCCCCACGGCCGACAGCAGCCGGAAGTTCATACTCCGCCCATGTGACACCCGGGCGCCGGCAGCCGCGTGACGACATCTTCGCGGACAACGGGGACGACGTCGGGGGTGGCTTCCCCGCGGCCAGGACACTGGAGGCGGGGCAGAGTTCCACCCAGTCCTTCGGCCGGGCCGCGTAGAGTCCGCTGCACTACCTGCCGGTCGTCTGGCAGAAGTCCGTCGAGTTCGTTCCGGACGCCCTGATCGGCGACCCCGACGTGGGCACCACCGGAGCCGACCCGACGAAGGAGACGGTGGTCCTCTACAAGGGCAGCGCCACCGTGAAGAAGCAGACCCTGACCAACTGGGGCGACTCCGGCTCGGACTTCACCGCCAAGATCCACTCGGTCGCGTGGTACCGGATGACCGTCGACACCCACCGCTATCGCCCGGGCGTCACCTTCCCCGCCGGCATGCTGTCGTCGCGTGTCACCCTCGACTGGCGCTTCAGGGCCGACCCCGCCAAGTCGGTAGTCACGCCGGTGTTGATGACCCGTTTCCTGCCCGCCGGCCTGAACAGCCGCAACCAGGCGGCGGCCAACAGCACCACGACGGTCACCGTCAGCGCCGGCCGCGGCTCCCAGGGCGCCGACGTGAAGTTCACCAAGGTGACCCCCAAGTCCCTCCGCGTCTGGGCGTCCACCGACGGCGGCAAGACCTGGAATCCGGTCGCCGTGACCCGTTCCGGCTCGGCCTGGAAGGCGTCGGTGCACAACCCGGCGTCCGGCGCCGTCGCCCTGCGCTCCGAGGTGACCGACGCCGCCGGCCACAGCTCGGTGGAGTTCGTGTACAGGGCGTACGCCATCGGCTGAGGCTGCCGCTGATGTCGTAGCGCTCTCGTAGCCGTCGCAGAAGAAGGGGCGGCCGCCCACCGAAGTGAGCGGCCGCCTTTTCGTGCGGGCGAGTCGATGGTGCGGGCGGGTTACGGGATCGTCGCCCCCTCCGCGCTCAGCGCTGCCGTCACCGGCTGGAAGAACGTCTCGCCACCCGAGCTGCAGTCACCGCTGCCGCCCGAGGTCAGCCCGATCGCCGAGGTGCCGTCGAAGAGGGCGCCGCCGCTGTCGCCGGGCTCGGCGCACACGTCGGTGTCGATCAGGCCCGAGACCGAGCCCTCCTCGTAGTTGACGGTGGCGTCGAGGCCGGTGACCGAGCCGCTGTGCAGACCGCTGGTGCTGCCGCTGCGCTCGACCGACTCGCCGACGTAGGCGTCGGCGGCACCGCTGATCTCCTGGGTGCTGCCGTCGTACAGGTCGACCTCGCCGGCCGGGGCGGAGCTCGAGTCGTCGTACTGCACAAGGGCGTAGTCGGTGCCGGGGAACTGGGAGTCGACGGTCTGGCCGATCTCGGCGCCGCCCTGGGAGTCGGACCAGGTCGAGGAGGCGTTGCCGCAGTGTCCGGCGGTCAGGAAGTAGGGGGCGCCGTTCACCGTGACGTTGAAGCCGAGCGAGCAGCGCACCGACTCGCCCCAGATGGCGTCGCCTCCGGCGATCAGCAGCTTGAAGGGTGAGGCCGTGTGGCGCAGGAGGGCCTTGCCGCCGAGCGCGTCGACCGCGGCGCCGAGCCGGGCGCGCTTGGCCCCGGTGACCGTGGGGTCGGCGGTGACCACGACCTTGTCCTGCCGGGGGTCGATGGCCCACGCGGTGCCGGCGATCCGGGCCTGCTTGACCAAGTCGGCCATGGCGGCGTGCAGTTGGGCCGTGGAGTAGCGCACGACCTTGGGTACGGCGCCGGTGTCGCGGACCTGCCGGGCCGCGGACGGGTCGGTGATGTTGACGACGAGCTGCCGGGCTGCGGAGTCGTAGTAGGAGCCGGCGGCGTGATCCCCGAGCCGGGCGGTGAGGGCGGCTGCGGCCTTGGCCTGGAGGGCCGGCGAGGCGGGCGCGGCGGTGGCCGCGCCCGCTCCCGGCAGCAGGACGGCGGTGACGGCGAGTGTCGCCGCGGCCGTGCCCGCGAGGGGGAGGCGGGCTGTGCTTCTCGGACGGTATGTCACGTGAGGACCTCCTGAGGGGGGCGTCCCGCCCGCTGGGCGGGCAGGACCGGAGGGCGAGTGGCACGGAACAGACCCCATGCGCTGGCGTGGCCATGCCACAACGTTGACCGCCGACGAGTATCGCGATCCGCCGGCCACGGCCACAAGGAGCCTTTCCGGCCGCCCACTTGACGGGCCTGGCGGCTCGGCCTGTCGTACGTAGGGCTTGTCAGCCGCCCGGGTCCGGCGGAAACACCCCGGATCGGGCCGGTTCGTGGGACTGTGAGGGGACTGGTTTGCGGCCTAGTGCGGCGAGGGATCAGCACGCCGCTGCACCGGGTCGGTCCTCGGGGGAGGCGTGTCATGCCGGATGACGCAGGGCAGTTGGGCGCGATCGAGCACCTGGTCGTGCTGATGCTGGAGAACTGCTCGTTCGACCACATGCTCGGCTGGCTCTGCGCCGACGAGGGCAGCGTCTCACCGTCGAAGCAACCGTACGAGGGCCTGACCGGCGCCGAGTCGAACCCGGACGGGCGCGGCGGGAATGTCACGGTGTTCCGGACCGACGGCACCGCCCCGCACGCCTACTTCATGCCCGGCGCGGACCCCGGCGAGGGCTACGCGCCCACCGACAGACAGCTGTTCGGCACCTCCACACCCGGCACACCCACGCCCACGGCGACGAACGACGGCTTTGCCGCCGACTACGCCGACACCCTGGTCGCGAACACGGCCACCAGCCAGGGCCACATGGACGACGCCACCCACACCTTCACCACACCCAGCGTCTTCGGAAGGCTCTCCGAGCACGGCATCGACTGGACGGTGTACGGCTACGCCAAACAGCCGCTGACCCGAGGGAACTTCCCCGACACAGTGCACGCACCGGCCTCGCACTTCGGCCTGTTCACCGACTTCCGGGCCGTCGCCGCGGGCGGCACCCTGCCCGCGTTCACCTTCCTGGAGCCCAGCTGGCGCTCCACCGGCAACAGCCAGCACCCCAACTATGACGTCGCCCTGGGCGAACAGCTCATCCACGACGTGTACCGGGCCCTGCGCGACGGACCGGCCTGGGCGAGCACACTGCTGATCACCTACGACGACGTGCTGGTCTCCCCGCTCATCGAGCCCGGCACGGTCTTCCGTGTCGCCGACGGCAGCACCCCGCTGGACCACACCTCCGTCCTCAAGACGGTCGAGCAGCACTGGAACCTGCCCTCGCTCACCGCCCGCGACGCCGCCGCCCCCGGCATCGGCGCGGTGCTCACGCGCACGGAGGCCAGGACCGACGACCCGCTCGCCGGCGTCACGGTCCCCCTCTCCAGCGGCACAAACCCGGCCCGGCACGAGGTCTCGCACCTGGACCAGGTCCACGCCGCTCTCGTCGCCCGCGACCTCATCCCCCGCACCTGACGGACCGCTGCACAGTGCCCTGGGCCGCCCCGAGGCCTTGGCGGAAAGCTGCGGCGGAAAGAGAAAAGAGATCCTCAGATGGCAGCCACGCACAAGATCCCCTTCGCCGCCAGCCTGCGCGCACCGGTCCCGGACGCGCGCGTCATCGGCCCGGTGGAGGACTCCGAGCCCCTCGAGATCACCCTCGTCCTGCGCCGCCGCGCACCGATCCCGCACGACCTGATCGAGAGCACCGACACCGTCACGCCGCAGGATCTGGCCGATCGGTACGGGGCGGACCCGAAGGACGTCGACCTGGTCCGTCGTACCGCCGAGGAGCACGGTCTCCAGGTGACCGAGGCACACGAGGGTGCCCGCCGCGTCAAGATCGCGGGCACCCTCGGCCAACTGCGCCACGTCGTGGACCCGCAGGCGCTGCAGCAGGTGGAGAGCCCGGACCCGCACACCGGCGTGCCCGTACGCCACCGGCAGCGCACCGGTGCGCTGGACATCCTCGCCGACTGGGAAGGCGTTGTCGTCGGCGTCCTCGGCCTGGACGACCGCCCCCAGGCACGCCCCTATCTGCGCCGCCACGAGGCCGCCGCCGAGACCTCCTACGCTCCCCCGGAGCTCGGCATCTTCTACAACTTCCCCGCGGGCACCGACGGCACCGGCCAGGTGCTGGCGATCATCGAACTCGGCGGCGGTTTCACGACCGGTGACCTCGACCAGTACTTCAGGGACCTCGGCATCAGCCCCGCCCCCAGCGTCACCGCGGTGGGCGTCGACGGCGGCACCAACAGCCCGGAGGGAAACCCCGACAGCGCCGACGGCGAGGTACTGCTCGACATCCAGGTCGCCGGCGCGCTGGCGCCTGCCGCCCGTCAGCTTGTCTACTTCGCCCCGAACACCGACCAGGGATTCGTCGACGCGCTGGCCACCGCCGTCCACGCCACCCCGACCCCGGCCGCGGTCAGCATCAGCTGGGGCGCCAACGAGGACGCCTGGACCGCCCAGGGCCGCGACCTGTTCGACCAGGCCCTGGCCGACGCCGCCGCCCTCGGCGTCACCGTCTGTGCGGCCTCGGGCGACAACCTCAGCAGTGACGGCGCCCGGGACCACCGCACCCACACCGACTTCCCCGCCTCCAGCCCGCACGCGCTGGCCTGCGGCGGCACCCGGCTGATCGGCGACGCGGCCTCCGGAACCATCACCTCCGAGACCGTCTGGCACAGCAACGGCACCGGGACCGGCGGCGGCGTCAGCGACGTGTTCTCCCCGCCCTCCTGGCAGACCGGGGCGGGTGTCCCGGACCGCCGCGGGGGCGGCACGGGACGCGGGGTGCCGGACGTGGCCGGCGACGCCGACCCCGGCACCGGCTACCGGGTCCTCGTCGACGGGCAGCAACAGGTCGTCGGCGGCACCAGCGCGGTCGCCCCCTTGTGGGCGGCCCTCACCTGCCGCCTCACCCAGGCTCTGGGCCGCCGCCTCGGTCTGCTCCAGCCCCTGCTGTATCCCGGCGCCGCCCCCGGCCACACGGCGCCGGGCTTCCACGACATCACCAAGGGGAACAACGTCGGCTACAAGGCCGCCCCCGGCTGGGACCCCTGCACCGGCCTCGGCACTCCGGACGGCACGGCGCTCCTGGACCGCCTGCGCACCACCATCGGCAGCTGACCGGCACCACCGTCAGACCATCGGCGGGAAGGCCGGCCACGCCGCTTTCCCGCCGGAGGACCCCTAGCCGGTGATGGTCCCGTAGCCGTCGTTGCCCAGGCCGGTCTGGGTCTGCGAGTTCCACAGATGCCCGCTGCTGCCGAGCGAGTCGACGTCGGCGATCACCAGGGAGTCGACCTCGTCCCGGGGCAGATCGCCGGCCTGGGCGATGTCGTACGCGTACGCGTCCTGCGCGCTGCCCGCGGCGGCCGCCAGCGAGGCGGTCGTGGACGACCAGGGGGAGGCGAGGCTTGCTGCACCCGCGCCCACGCCGAGCGCCGAGCCGCCGAGCTTCCCGTCGGCGTCACGGTCGAGGACGTTGCCGCTGTTCCAGACCGACTGGTGGGCCATCTGGTAGTAGGCGTTGGACGGCGTGCCGGTGACGGGCCCGGCCACGAAGGCGTTGTCGGCCACGTCGTGCCGGAAGCTCCCGCCGGAGTTCCCGGCCGTGTACCCGCCCTGGTAGTCGTAGACGACGTTCCCGACGAACTGCGTGTCGGCCTTGGCCAGCGGGTTGCGGTTGTGCGCGTTGGCGAAGACGTCGTGGTACCAGGTGAACGGGCCGCCCTCGGTGTGCGCCGCGAACCGCTGCCCGATCGGGTCGGCGACGATGGAGTTCTGCACGGTGATGTCCTTGGCACCGACCGCGTCGATGTCGTCCCACTTCGCGAACTCCACCGACACATGGTCGAAGATCATGTCGCTCGCCTTGGCCAGCGCGACGCTCGCCTTGCCGCCCGCCGGGTCGAGCGTCCCCTCCCGGAACCGGACGTAGCGCACGATGTCGTTCGAGGAGTTGGAGAAGGACACCTCCCTGCCGCGCAGGCCGATGCCCTGACCGGGCGCGGTGTCGCCCTCGATGGTGATGTCACTGGCGACGGACACGGCGGAGGACAGCGTGATGTAGCCGCCCACGTCGAACACCACCGTGCGGTGGGAAGCGCGCACCGCGTCCCTGAAGGATCCGCTCCCGGAGTCGTTGAGGTTGGTGACGTGGTACGTCGTCCCGCCGGCGCCCCGGTGGCTCCCGCGCCGTAGCCCACCGCGCCGTCGAACGCCACGGTCGCGCCGGCGGCCGAGAAACCAGGGGCGAGCAACGCGACAACCACCGCAGCCAGGGCGGCCGTTGTGGCGGCTGCGGTACGACGCCTGCGCAAGGACATGTCTGCCTCCGGATCATCCAGATCGCCTGTCACGACTGCTGCGACTGTCACGACGTGGAGTGGCCGGCCGGCGCGGATTGGTTGCCGGGTTCCCGCCGCTGCACGGAATCCGCGTGCGCGGGGTGCGGGGCCCTCCCGGTGACCCGTCGGTTCTGCGAAGCGGGTCAGCCATACGGGTGAGGAGGGGCACACAAACGGACGGAACGCACCCGGGCCGTCAACCCTCTACCCGTACGGAAGTCTGCGAGTAGGGGACACGCAATGGACCTCACCAGCTGGACGACGGTATACGCACTGGCCGCCCTGGCAGCCCTGTGCGTTGCACTCATGGTGTGGCAGTGGCCGCGCCTCGGCCGGCCAGGCTGGGTGCGGGTCGCGGCGCGCCTTGTCGCCATCGGTGTGACACAGCTGGTCACGACGACCACGCTCTTCGCGGCCGTCAACGCCGATTACCAGTTCTACGGCTCCTGGGGCGAACTGTTCGGCACCGGCACCACGGCACCGGCCGCTCTCACCGGAACGAACTCCGGCGGGATCGGCCCCATCAGCAACATCCACACCAAGCTGATCCAGCCGGGCGACACCTCGATGCTGAACCATGTCACCGGCATCCCGACCGGCCCGGCTGCGGTGAACGGCCGGGTCGAGTCGGTGCGGGTCATCGGGCGACGCACCGGCGTGATCGACCCGGCGTTCGTCTACCTGCCGCCCCAGTACTTCCAGAAGGCGTATCACCGCCAGCGCTTCCCCGTCATCGTGGCCATGAGCGGCTACCCGGGCAGCATCTTCAACCTCGCCCAGAATCTGCGCGTCTGGCAGACCTCGCAGGCGCTGATGAAGCAGGGGAAGATGCAGCCGACGGTCATCGTCGAGATCCGGCCGACGATCGCCCCGCCCCGGGACACCGAGTGCGTGAACGTGCCCGGCGGACCGCAGACCGAGACATTCCTGGCCAAGGACCTCCCGGACGCCCTCAAGTCCGGCTACCGGGTGGGCCACAGCGCCACAGCCTGGGGCGCCCTCGGCTACTCCTCCGGCGGCACCTGTGCGCTGCAGCTCGCCATGCGCAACCCGAACGCCTACACCTCGGCGGCGGCCCTGTCCCCCGACTTCCGGATCAAGGAGGACCTGACCACCGGCAACCTGTTCGGCAGCGGCATCGTCCGGCAGAAGCGCATCGACTCCCACGACCTGTTCTGGCGGCTGAAGCACCTGCCGATCCCGCAGGTGTCGGTCCTGGTCGCCGCGAGCAAGCACGGAGACGAGAACATCTACCCGAAGGCCCAGGAGTTCCTGCGGCTGGCGAAGTCCCCGATGCGCACCGCATCGATCTTCCCCGACACCGGCGTGCACAACTTCAACACCTGGACGAGCGAGATGCCCGCCTCCCTCACCTGGCAGAGCCAGCAGCTGATCTTCCCGCAGGATGTGGTGCCCCGGCACCTCCCCAAGCACCCGGGCGAGAAGTCGGCCGTCCGGGCGGGCGGCGAGCCGTCACCGGCCCCGAGCGAGCACCGGCAGAAGCGGTAGGGACGCCTGGAGCCAGGTCGAGCAGCCGAGGGGATTCCCACCCCTCGGCTCTCGCAGACCGGAGCGTGACAATCCAGCCTCGAAGCCGGAAGCGACCACGCGAAAGGGCCCCGCAGGCTGCTGCCTGCGAAGACCCTTCACACCGTCGGGACGACAGGATTTGAACCTGCGACCGCTTGACCCCCCGGTTCAGAGCCCCTGAGCGGCGTGCGATGGGTCGCTCTTCGAGGTCAGTATTCCGGAGTCGCCACGGGGCTCAGGACTCAGCGGAACTCGAGGTCCGCGAAGTTCGGATGGCGCAGGAAGCGCCATACCTCAGGGCCCGAGAAGGGACCCTGCGTCGCCGTGCGGTCCAACTCCGTCCAGTAGTAGTTGCGCGCCCGCGGATCACTCCAGGTCTTGCTGCGGTTGCGCCGGTCGACCTCTTCGTTGAACTGCCAGTACTGCTCTTCCTTCACAGTGATCGCCTTCTTACCATCGAGGATCAGCCGCTCGATGCACTCGAGGGCATGGACGGTGATGAGCTCGTGGTACGTAGGGATGTTGAGCATGCTGCTGGTGTTCGGGCCGTAAATGGTCCACAGGTTCGGAAAGCCCGGCATCATGCAGCCCTTGTAGGCCCGAGCTCCGCCCTCGCTCCACAGCTCTTCCAGCGTGAGTCCGCCGCGACCTGTGATCTTCATCGGGAACAGATAGTCCCTGGCGCGGAAGCCGGTCGCGTAGACGATCGCGTCCAGGTCGTGTTGTGTGCCGTCGTTCGCCTCGATCCCTGTTCGGCTGATCCGTCGGATGCCGTCGGTGACGAGCGTGACGTTGTCACGCTGGATGGCGTCGAGGACGCTGTACTCGGGATCGACCAAGACCGGTCGCGCAGCGAGCACGGGATGCGGAGGTGTCATCTTCTCCACGAGTTCGGGGTCGCCGAGTTTGCGTTCGAGGAAGGCCATGGCGTTGTCCCGAGCCGCCCTGTTCACGGCGCTCAAGGCGTGCGGATCGTCGAAGTCGGGGTCGATCTCGGTTGCCTTCGCCAGCCCGTTGGTCGCGTACGTAGACCTGAACCGCATGAAGTTGGTGTGGTACGGCAGGTTCCGGTCGAGCCAGGTGACCTGCTCGGGGAAGGGTGAGCGGTAGCCAGGCACTTCGAACAGCCACTGCGGTGTGCGTTGGAAGACGGTGACGTGCCCGGCGTCCAGGGCCAGCTCCGGGACGAGCTGGTAACCCGTGCAGCCCGTCCCGATGACCGCTACCCGCTTGCCGGCCAGGTCGCTCTCCCCCGGCCACCGGGCGGTGTGCCAGGACGGGCCGGCGAACTCCTCGGCCCCCTCTATCTGCGGAACGTTCGGCCGGTTCAGGAAGCCGACGGCGGAGATGACCGCTGTCGAGCGGAGCGTGCGCTCCCCTTGCGGGCCTGCGGCGTGGATGGCCCACGTCCCCGAGTCCTCGTCCCACTCCATTGCGCGCACTTCTGTGTCGAACACGATGTCCGTGCGGAGATCGAACTCGTCGGCGACCCAGTCGAAATACTCGGCGTTCTTCTCTGCTGGGCTGAAAGGGTACGGATGGCCGAAGTCGACGCCGTACAGGTGCGTGTACGCACGGCTCGGGGAGTCGACGCGGCAGCCCGGATAGCGGTTCTCCCACCACGTGCCGCCGACGTCGGCGTTCTTCTCGATGACCGTATACGCGATGCCCGCCCGCTTCAGCTGGACGGCGGCATTGAGACCTCCCATGCCGGCGCCGATGACCGTGACGTGGAAGTCCTCCAGCCGCTGGCGGGGCGGCAGGGCCTGCCACTGCAGAGCGCGTGCCCACGGGTCGAGGGCGAGGTCCTCGAGCCACAGCCCCATGTCCTCTTCGGGGATCTCCTGGCCCGCCGCCAGAATCAGGCTGACCGGCAGGCGCTCGGCCGGACCCGGCTCGATGTCACCGGCTCCCGCAACGCGGTACGTCTTCAGGAATTGCGCTGCCTTGTGCTGCAAGAGCGCGATGTCCTCGTCACAGGACAGGACCTGGGTGTCAAGGGCGCCAGCCGACACGGTCTTGACCTTCGTCGCCGCGACTTCCTCGTCACCGGTCAACTGGTACAGCAGGCCCCGCAGCACCATCGGGTCGGCGTACCGGACGGCGTCCTCGATGGTCTCGTCGCTCGCGTCGAGCAACTCCTTGCGGGGCTCACCTTCACGTGTGGCCATGGAACGTTCCTTTCAGCAGGGGGCACAGGGGGCTTCGTGCGGTGGTCTCCCGGGTCCCGTCACCGCCGCGCCGAGTCATCGCGGCCTGAAACAGCTGCGGTCCAGCAGCAGTTGCACCGCTCGTCCGGGCCGGGCCGCAGGCCCCGGCCTGTCGGCGGTCATGCCTCACCGGCCCCGTGGCGGGGGATCCGGATCCGGAGATTCCGCAGATGGGTGGCGACGACCCCGGTCACGGCCGTGGCGTGCGTGTCGAGATAGAAATGCCCGCCGGGAAAACTTCGCAGCTCGAACGCCCCGGTGGTGTGCTCGCGCCAGGCCTGCGCCTCATCGCAGGTCACCTGCGGATCCTGGTCTCCGGTCAGCACCACGACGGGGCAGCGGAGGGCCGGTCCCGGCTCGTACCGGTAGGTCTCCACGGCCTGGTAGTCGCTGCGCAGCGGGGGGAGCAGGAGGTCGCGGACCTCGGGCTCATCCAAGAGGTGGAGGTCATCGTTGTTCAGCTTCCTGACTGCGGCGACCAGCTCGTCGTCGGAGCGCAGATGGACGTCTCCGTGGCGTGCGAGGCGGGGCGCGCGGCGGCCGGAGACAAAGAGCATGGCCGGCATGACTCCCTCGTGCTCCAGTCGGCGGGCGACCTCGAAGCTCAAGAGGGCGCCCATGCTGTGGCCGAAGAACGCCAGCGGGCGGTCGGCCCAGGGGCGTATCTCCTCGAGGACCAGGTCGGCGAGCTCAGCCAAGTCTCTGACACAGGGCTCGCCCCGCCGCTCCTGACGTCCGGGGTATTGGACGGCGAGCACGTCCGTCTCGGCGGACAGCGTCCTCGACATGCCGTGGTAGTAGCTCGCCGAGCCACCCGCGTAGGGGAAGCACACCAGGCGGACGGAGGCGTCCGACGGATGGAATCGGCGGATCCACGCCCCGGTATCCCGGCGCGTCTGTGTCATGGTCCTTCGCCCTTCTTTCGTCGTCCCGCAGCGGGGCCTGCGCCGCGCGTCCGGGCGCGAACAACGCCCGGACGCCGGGTCCGTCAGCGGTCCCTGCGTGTTCCGTCGGCCGCAAGGGGCGACCACCACTGGTCGTAGTTGGTCGCCCCGTCGCCGAAGAAGCCCGCGCGTCCCTCGACAATCAGGCCGTCCTTCCAGCGGAACACCTGCACTCCCAGGGCATCGAGCACGTCGAAGGGCGAGGTGCTTCCCTCCGGGGCTTCCGGCCGTACCGCGTGGACCTTGACCACGTCCATGGACTCGTTTTCACCGATCATCGAGGTGACCATTTCGACCTCGAACTTTCCTCCTGCCGCGTCCACCAACGCACGCCGGAACGCGAGGAGTTCGTCGAGGCCGACGTGCCAGCCCGCCTGGGCGTGGTGTCCGGGAACGCTGAACCTGACGTCCTCGGACCAGTACCTGGCCGCCTCCTCCCGGTCCAGGGAGACCAGGGCCACATATGCCTGCTCGATCAGCTCGGGGGTGATCGCGGTCATTTCGTTCGCTCCTTTTCGTGGGACGCCGTCCGGCGGTCGAGCCAGTCATGGACGGCTTGTGCGGTGGAATCGGCGTGCTCCTCGATCATCGAGAAGTGGTCGCCGGGGGTCTCGCGGACAGCGTCGGCCGTCGCTGCGGCGCGGGGCGCAGTCGTGGCGCCCGGCAGGGGTTGCGCGGCGCGCAGGAACAGCGTGGGGGCTGCGAGGCGGTCCGGCCGCCATCCCTCGAACACCCTCAGGTAGGCGCCCATCGCGGTCAGGGAGTGGACGCCCGCGGCCGACACCTCGCCGCGCCGGGCGAACAGCCCCTCGGTGAGCGCGGTGGCCATGCGCTC
Source organism: Streptomyces sp. NPDC001401 (assembly GCF_042895385.1). Taxonomy (NCBI): domain Bacteria; kingdom Bacillati; phylum Actinomycetota; class Actinomycetes; order Kitasatosporales; family Streptomycetaceae; genus Streptomyces; species Streptomyces sp. NPDC001401. Next base: position 39,291 of record NZ_JBIAWI010000006.1, on the reverse strand, counting down.
GTTCGTCTCGTCCTGGAGGTAGGTGTCGAGCAGCACCACGGCCCGGGGCGCCCGTCCCGCGCGTTCCAGCCTGGCGGCGACTGCGTGGGCGATCCAGCCGCCGGACGAGTAGCCGACGAGGGCGACGGGAGCGCCGTCGGTGTACCGGTGCACCGCCTCGGTCTGTGCCGCGACCACGGCATCGAGGTCGGCGGGGAGCCGTTCACCGGGCAGGAAACCGGGCTGCGGCAGGGCCAGCACATCGCGCCGCCCGCGCAGCGCCGTGGCGAACCGGGCGTACTGGTGCGGCCCGGAGAGCGCGACCACGGCAGGGAAGCAGATCAGCGCCGGCCGCGACGGGCCGCCGGCCAGCCGCACCGGCCGCGGGCGCTCCTCGCCCAGTTCGTCGGCCTTGGCGAACGACGGCAGGAACTGGGAGGCCATCCGCAGCAGTTCGATCCCTTCCGTGGTCCGACCCACCGACCGCGCCCGCCGAAACAGCGCGCCGATCCCGTCTGCAGCCGCTTCTTGTGCGGCGGGCTCCGGGACGCTGCCAGGACCCGCGGCATCGAGTTCTGTCCGCAGATGCCGGGTCAGGGACTCAAATGTCGGGTGGTCGAAGACGACGGTGGCGGACAGCCGCAGACCGGTGATCTTGTCCAGCCGGTTGCGCAGCTCGACCGCGGTGAGCGAGTCGATGCCCAATTCGGGGAAGGAGATGTTCTCGTCGACCGCGTCGGGCGAGGGGAAGCCGAGCACGCCGGCGACGGCGGCGCGGACGAGCGCCTGCAGGTCAGACTCCCCCTCGCTCTCGGAGAGCCCGCCGACGGGTTCGGTGTGACGGATGGTGGGGGCGGCCGTGCCCGGCGCAAGGCTCCGCAGCAGGCGGGGCAGGGACGGGCCGTCGGAAGCCGCGCTCAGTCGGGCGGGGTCCGTCGGCAGCAGTACGAAAAGGCCATCGGGCTCCCCCGGCGGGGCCGCGGAGCGGTTCACCGCCGCGTCGAGCAGCGCCAGGCCCCGCTCCGGCGTGAGCGCCACGACACCCCCGTCCGCCATGCGCCGCAGTCCGGCGGCTCCGGCCATCCCGGCTCCGGACCCGTCCGGCAGCGCCCAAGGTCCCCAGGCCAGCGACAGGCCGGCGAGCCCGCGGGCCCTGCGGTGCCGGGCCAGCGCGTCGAGGAATGTGTTGGCGGCGGCGTAGTTGGCCTGGCCCGGTGCGCCCAGAACGCCCGCGGCGGAGGAGAAGAGAACGAAGGCCGACAGATCGAGGTGCGCGGTGAGCTCATGCAGATGCCATGCCGCATCGGCCTTGGCGCGCAGAACGCGCGTGAGCCGCTCCGGCGTCAGGGAGCTCACCACTGCGTCGTCCAGCAGACCGGCGCAATGCACGACCGCGGTGAGCGGGTGCGCGTCTGGAACGGCGGCGATCACGGCGGCAAGCGCGGCGCGGTCGCCCACGTCGCACGCGGCGGTCGTCGCCGTGCCGCCCAGCCGCTCGATCCCGGCGACCAGGTCCGTCAGACGCGGGTCGTCGGCGGTACGGCCGACGAGCAGCACGCGCCGGACGCCGTGCTCGGCGACCAGGTGCCGGGCGGTCAACCCGCCGAGCGCGCCCGCCGCGCCGGTGATCAGCACGGTCCCCTCGGGGCGGAACGCCGCGGCCGGGCCGGGGAGGGGAACGGCGGCGGCGTTCCGCCCGGCGGGGGCCAGCCGGGGCACCAGCACCTCGCCTTTTCTGACGGCCGTCTGCTCCTCGTCCGAGGCGATCGCCTGTGGCAGAGACCGCCAAGAGGCATCCTCGCCATCCACGTCCACCAGGGCGAACCGGCCGGGGTACTCGGAGATCGCCGACCTCAGCAGACCCCACAACGGCGCCCGCGCCGGATCCGCTACGTCGTCGCCCTTGGAGGCGGCGACCGCGCCGCGCGTCACGACGATCAGCCGCGACGTGCCGTACCGCGGATCACCGATCCACGAGCGCACCAGGGCGAGGGCCTCCCGAGTGGCGCGGCCAGCAGTCTCGGGGACATCGCCCGTGCTCTCCCCGAGAAAGGGCGCGAGGACCTGACGCGAGCTGAACTCGCCTTCAGGAAGGGGAAGTTCAGCGAGGACCTCCACCCGCACGCCCTGCGCACGGCAGGCTTTGGCCAGGGGCGAGACGGGAGAGCCGAGTACAGTCCAAGCGGCGTCCAACGCCCCCGCGGGCAGTTCCGCCGTGGCCTTCCGCTCCCAGTCGACACACAGCAGGGAGCGGTCCCGGGCGGCCGGCAGAGCCCGCAGGGCCAGGGATGCGGCGGAAGCCACAGGAGCTCCGTCGGCATCGGCCAGGTCCAGAGCGACCGCACCGTCGGCGAGGGGACGTATCCGTACGCGTAGGGCCCGCGCACCGGCGCTGTCAAGCGCGATGTCGCTCCAGGAGAAGGGCAGTTCGGGGCGGCGCTGCCCCCCGAGTGCGAGAGCGTGCAGGGCGGCCTCGAGCAGTGCCGGATGGAGACGGTAGCCGTGCTCTGCGGCCTCCGGTTCGGGCAGTGCCACCTCGGCGAAGATCTCCCCGTCCCGGCGCCAGAGCGAACGCAGCCCGCGGAACGCGGGTCCGTAGGCGAGTCCGGCCTCCCGCAGCCGCTCGTAACCGTCCGCAAGGTCCACCGGCAGCGCCGCGGCCGGGGGCCAGGAGGCGGCCCAGGATGTGTCCCCCGGACCGGCGTCCTCGGCCGGACCGGCCGGGGCGAGGGTACCGCTGGCGTGCCGGATCCATTCCTCCCCGGACAGAGCCTCCGAGCGCCGGGCGAAAACGCTGAACGTCCGACGCCCGGCCGTGCCTTGCTTCCGCACGGAGAGCCTGATGAGTACCCGACCCCGGTCCGGCACTGAGAGCGGCGACTCCAGGACGAGATCGGCCACGACCGGGAGCCCCAGCTCCGCGCCCGCGCTCAGAGCCATCTCCACGAACACGGAACCCGGCAGAATTGCAGCGCCGCCGACCCGGTGCTCCGTGAGCCATGGAAGCGCGCGGGCGTCCAGCTCGCCGGTGAACACCTCGCCTCCCAGGTCGGGCGCGCCGACCGCGGGGCCGAGCAGTGGGTGCTTCCGGTCACCCCGCGGCGCGGGCGCTGCGGGGTCGAGCCAGTACCGGCGGCGTTGGAAGGGGTAGGTCGGCAGCTCCACCGAGCGGGTCGAGGTGCCCCGAAGCCCTGCCGTCCAGTCCACCGCGGCGCCGCGGACATGGAGTTCCGCGACACCGGAGACGTACGCGTACGGCTCGGGCCTGTCGGGCCGCAGCAGGGGGACGACGGCACAGTCGCGGTCAGCAAGGCAGTCCCGCGCGAGGGCCGTGAGGGTGGCGTCCGGGCCGAGTTCGACGAAGGTGGTCACCCCGTCGCTCTCCAGCCGGACCACGGCGTCCTGGAACCGCACCGGGTGGCGGAGCTGGCGGGTCCAGTACTCCGGCGAGCAGAGCTCACCGGGCTCCGCCGGCCCGCCGGTGAGCGTGGAGACGACAGGAATTCGCGGCTCGTGGAAGGTCAGTCCTTCGGCGACCTGCCGGAATGCGCCGAGCATGGCGTCCATGTGCGGCGAGTGGAAGGCGTGACCGACCCGCAGCCGCCGAGCCCGGCGACCGTCCGCCGTGAAACGTGCGATCAGGGCGTCGACGGCGTCCGCGTCCCCGGAGACGACGACCGAGGCCGGCCCGTTCACAGCCGCGAGGACGACCCCGTCCGTGAGCCGGGACAGGACCTCCTCCTGCGGAGCCCGTACGGCAGCCATCGCCCCGCCCGGGAGCAGTTCCTGCATCAGACGGCCGCGTGCCGCCACGAGGGCGGCCGCGTCGGCCAGGTCGAGGACGCCCGCGGCGTGGGCCGCCGTGAGCTCCCCGACGGAGTGGCCGGCCAGGATGTCGGGGCTTACGCCCCACTCCCCCAGCCGGTTGAGCAGCGCCACCTGGAGGGCGAACAGAGCGGGTTGGGTGTACTCGGTACGGTCGAGGAGTGCCGCGTCGGCGGTTCCGGGCTCGGCGAAGAGCACTTCGCACAGCGGCCTGTCGAGCAGCGGGTCGAAGGGGGCGCAGGACTCGGCCAGCGCCTGCTCGAACGCGCTGTCGGCGGCGGCCAGTTCGCGCCCCATGCCGACTCGCTGGCTGCCCTGTCCGCTGAACAGGAATGCGACCTTGCCCGCGGTGGCGCGCCCGGTCGGGCCGTCGAAGGGGGCCTCGGTGGTGCTCTGCGCGAGCCGGGCCAGGCGGCCCACGAGTCCTTCGCGGTCGCCGGCGACGAGGGCCGCGCGGTGCGGGAACGAGGGTCGGGTGGTCGCGAGACTCCACGCGATGTCCTCTGCCGCGGTGTCCGGCCGTTCCCGTACATGGTCGAGGAGGCGGCGGGCCTGGGCTCGCAGTGCTTCGGAGGTCTTGGCGGACAGCAGCCACGGCGTGGGCAGGCGACCAGGCCCGGCCGACGCGGCGGTGGGCGCTTCAGCCGTCGCCTGGCCGGCGGCAGCGGGCCCGCGGGTGGCCTTCACCGACGCGGCGGGTCGGTCCGGTGCCTGCTCGACTATGACGTGCGCGTTGGTCCCACTGATGCCGAACGAGGACACCCCGGCCCGCCGCGGTTCGCCGGTGACCGGCCATGGGACGGGCTCGGTCAGCAGCCGTACCCCGCCTGCCGACCAGTCGACGTGCGGTGAGGGCCTGTCCACGTGGAGAGTGCGGGGCAGGACTCCGTGCCTCATGGCCTGCACCATCTTGATGACGCCGCCGACCCCTGCTGCCGCCTGGGCGTGCCCGATGTTCGACTTCAGCGAGCCGAGCCACAGCGGGCGGTCTTCCGCGCGCCCCTGACCGTAGGTGGCCAGCAGTGCCTGCGCCTCGATCGGGTCGCCGAGCGTGGTGCCGGTGCCGTGCGCCTCGACCGCGTCGACCTGGGCGGCCGTCAGTCCGGCTCCGCCGAGCGCCTGCCGGATCACGCGCTGCTGCGCGGGACCGCTGGGGGCGGTCAGCCCGTTACTGGCCCCGTCCTGGTTGATCGCGGTGCCCCGCACCACGGCCAGAACGGGATGGCCGTTGCGGCGCGCATCCGAGAGCCGCTCGACCAGGAGCACGCCCACACCCTCGCCCCAGCCGGTGCCGTCGGCGCCGGCCGCGAACGACTTGCAGCGCCCGTCGGGAGACAGCCCGCGTTGTCGGCTGAACTCGACGAACGGGCCGGGGGTGGACATCACGGTCGCCCCGCCGGCCAGGGCCAGCGAGCACTCGCCGGAGCGGAGGGCCTGGGCGGCGAGGTGCAGCGCCACCAGGGACGACGAGCAGGCGGTGTCGACGGTCACCGCGGGGCCTTCGAGCCCCAGGGCGTAGGACACTCGGCCGGAGGCGACGCTGCCCGCCGTGCCTGCGCCGAGGTAGCCCTCGACGTCCTCGGGAGCATCCTTCGCCCAGGAGCCGTAGTCGTGGTACATCACGCCTGCGAACACTCCGGTCTCGCTGCCGCGCATCGACAGCGGATCGATCCCGGCTCGTTCGAACGCCTCCCACGACACTTCGAGGAGCAGCCGCTGCTGTGGGTCCATTGCCATGGCCTCGCGGGGGCTGATCCCGAAGAAGCCGGGGTCGAAGTCTGCGGCGTCGTCGAGGAATCCGCCGTGCCTGGTGTAGAACGTGCCGCGCCCGGCGCCCTCGGGGTCGTACAGGGCGTCGATGTCCCAACCCCGGTCGCGGGGCATCTCGGTGATGGCGTCACGGCCCGAACGGACCAGCTCCCACAAGTCGTCGGGCGAGGTGACGCCGCCGGGATAGCGGCAGGCCATGGCGACGATGGCGAGCGGCTCGTCCGCGGGGCCGGCGTCCCGTACGGGCGGCTGGGTCGGGGTGACGGTGTCGATGAGCAGACCCTGCAGACGCCCGGCGAGATCGGCTGGTGTCGGGTGGTCGAAAACCAGGGTCGCCGGCAGCCGCAGGTCGACGGCGGCCCCCAGGCGGTTGCGCAGTTCGATCGCCGCGAGCGAGTCGAAGCCGAGCTGGGAGAAGGAGTGGTCGTGGGGGACGTCCCGCGCGTCGCGGTGTCCCAGGATCGCCGCGGCCTCCTCCCGTACCAGCGTCGTCAGTTCCCGCAGCTGCTCGGCCTCCGGCAGCACGGCCATCCGCTGGGCGGGGGTGAGCGGGCCCGTCGCCGTGCGGGACTCGGCGCGGCGTCGCCGCCGTGCGGGCGGTACGAGACCGCGCAGCAGGGCCGGTGCGGTGTCGCCGCGGAGCCGCCGCGGGTCGAGATGGAGGGGCGCCGTCACGGGCTCGGTCCGGGCGATCGCGGCGTCGAAGAGGGCGAGGCCCTCGTCTGCCGGGATCGGCCGCATGCCGAGGGCAGCCAGTCGGCGCAGGGCGGGTTCGTCGACTGCTGCGACCATGCCCGCCGTGCCTTCCCACAGTCCCCAGGCCAGCGAGAGGGCGGGGAGTCCGCGGTTGCGGCGGTGTACGGCCAGGGCGTCCAGGAATCCGTTCGCCGCGGCGTAGTTGGCCTGGCCGGGGGCGCCGAGGAGCCCGGCCGCCGAGGAGAACAGGACGAAGGCGGACAGGTCGAGGTGTGCGGTGAGCTCGTGCAGATGCCATGCCGCGTCGGACTTCGGCCGCATCACCCGGTCCAGGCGTTCGGGGGTGAGCGCGTCGAGGACGCCGTCGTCCAGGACGCCCGCCGCGTGGACGACGGCCGTCAGTGGCCGCCCGGCCGGAACGGAGTCGAGGAGACGTTCCAGGGCGGCACGGTCCGCGACGTCACAGGCGACCAGGTCGACCTGCGCGCCCGAGGCGCGGAGCTCTTCGGCCAGTTCGCGGGCGCCCTCGGCCTCGGGACCGCGGCGGCCGGCCAGCAGCAGACCGCGCACTCCATGGCGCTCGACCAGGTGCCGCGCCAGAAGCGCGCCGAGCGCGCCCGTGCCACCGGTGATCAGCACGGTGCCGTCGGGGTCGAACAACGGGGCGTCCGACGGTTCGGTCGCGCCGTCCGCGGTGTTGGCCTGCCGCGTCGGGACGTCGGTGCGTGCCAGACGCGGAGCCAGCAGCCGGCCGCCGCGCAGAGCGAGGTCGGGCTCGCCGGAGCGCAGGACGGCGGGCAGGTGGTCCGCCCAGGTGTCGGGGTCATCGGTGTCGACGAGGGTGATCCGACCCGGGTGTTCGGACTGTGCCGTGCGCAGCAGCCCCCGGACGGCGGCGCGTGGCAGGTCGCCGAGGCCCTCGTCCGGTCCGGTGGCCGTTGCGGCGCGCGTGACCACGACGAGGTGGGCGGCGGCGAAGGCGTCGTCGGCCAGCCAGTTCTGTACGAGCTGCAGGGCCTGGGCGGTGGAGTGCCGGGCCGCGGCGCCGACGTCCTGCCTGTTCTCCCCGTCCGGGTCGAGGAGCGGGACGACCACGACCTCGGGTGCCGGCGCGCCGTCGACGACCGCGGCGGCGAGGGCCGCCATGTCCGGGTGGCGGCCGGGGCCGTTCCCGCCGAGCACCACGGGGGGCACGGTGCCGATCGGCGTGGGCGCCTCGGCGTCCGCCTGCTCCGTCCACACGAGCTGGAGCAGCGGTTTACTGGGCGGGTCCGCCGCGAGCTGTCCGGCGGGCCGCAGCAGCAGCGCGTCCACGGAGCCGACCGGCCGACCCGCTCCGTCCGCGAGCTCGAGGGCCACGGTGCTCGGACCGTCCGGCGCCAGGCGTACGCGCAGGGTCGTCGCACCCGAGGTGTACAGCGATACGCCGTGCCAGGCGAAGGGCAGGCTCGGCCCCTCGGCGGTGTCGGGTATGCCGAGGCCGAGGCTGTGCAGTGCGGCGTCCAGCAGGGCCGGGTGCAGTCCGAACGACCGTGCGGCGGCGTGCTGTTCACCGTCCAGAGCGACCTCGGCGAAGAACTCGTCGCCGCGCCGCCAGGCGGCTCGCAGCCCCTGGAAGACCGGGCCGTAGCGCAGTCCGGCGGCGGCGAAACCGTCGTAGAGACCGTTCGTGTCGAGGGGGCTGGCGTCGGTCGGCGGCCAGGAGGCGAGAGCGCCCGTCGAGTTCGGCTCGGGTGTCGAGGCGGACACCGTCCCGGTGGCGTGCCGCACCCACGGCTGTCCGGGCAGCGCGTCCTCGGGCCGTGCGTGGATCTCGACCGGACGGTGTCCGCCGCCGTCCGGCACTCCCACCCTGATCTGGAGCACCACGGCGCCGTCGGCAGTCAACATCAGTGGCGCCGTGAGCATGAGTTCGTCGACATGCTCGCATCCGGCCTGGTCACCGGCGCGCAGGGCCAGTTCGAGGAAGGCCGTGCCCGGCAGCAGGACGGACCGGCCGACGGCGTGATCGGCCAGCCACGGGTGGGTGTCGAGCGACAGCCGTCCGGTGAACAGGTACTCCTCGGAGTCCGCGAGGGAGACCCCGGCTCCGAGCAGTGGATGGTCGGGGAAGCCGAGGCCGGCGGGCGAGACGTCGAGAGGGCCCTGGGCGGGGGCCTCCAGCCAGTGGCGTCGCTTCTGGAAGACGTAGTGCGGGAGCCCGACGCGCGCCGCCCCCGTGCCCTGGAAGAACGCCTCCCAGTCGACACGAACACCGCGCGAGTGGAGCCCGGCCACGGCCGCCGTGACCGCGTCCGGCTCGGGCCGCCCCGCACGCTGCGCCGCGAGCGCGGCCGAGGTACCGGGGGTGACGTTCTCCTCGGCCAGGGCGGCGAGCACCGCGTCCGGACCGAGTTCGAGGAAGGTGCGGACTCCTTCGGACTCCAGTCGCCGTACCGCGTCGGCGAACAGGACCGGCCGACGGGCGTTGCGCACCCAGTACTCGGGCGAGCAGAGTTCCTTCTCGTCGGCGGGCATCCCGGTGACCGTGGAGAGGAATCCGATGCGCGGCGGCCGGAGTTCCAGGCCGGCCGCGACCTTACGGAGCTCGTCGAGCATGGGGTCGACGCGGGCCGAGTGCGAGGCGTAACTGACCTGCAGCCGACGGGTCTTGGCGCCCTTTGCCGCGAAGTGCTCGGCGAGTGCGAGCACGGCCGCCTCATCGCCGGAGAGGACGACGGCAGCGGGGCCGTTGACCGCCGCGATCTCGACCCCCTGCGTGAGCAGCGGCCGTACCTCGTCCGCCGGGGCAGCCACCGCCACCATCGCCCCGCCGCCCGGAAGTTCCTGGGTCAGCCGTCCGCGCGCGGCGACGAGAGCGCAGGCATCGGCGAGCGAGAGCACGCCGGCGACATGGGCGGCCGCCAGCTCACCGCCCGAGTGGCCCATGACGTAGTCGGGAGTGACGCCCCAGGAGGCGAACAGGCGGTAGAGCGCGACCTCGACGGCGAACAGGGCGGGCTGGGCGAGAGCCTGCCCGGAGAGCGGGTCGGCGTCCGGCTCGTCGGCCGATACGTCGCCCGGCCCGCCCCGCTCGCCGAAGAGCACCGGCAGCAAGGGACGCTCCAGGTGGCGGTCCAGTTCGGCGCAGACGACGTCAAGGGCCTCCGCGAAGGCGGGGTGTGCGGCGTACAGGCCCTTGCCCAGCGGGCGTTGGCTGCCCCCGCCAGTGAACATCACCGCCAGCGCGCCGGGGACCGCCCGGCCGCGCAGCAGCCCGGCCGGGGTGCCGCCGCCCGCGAAGGTATCCAGGTCTTGCACCATCGTCCGCCGGTCGTTCCCGAGCAGGACGGCCCGGTGCTCCAGGGCTGTACGGGTGGTGAGCAGGGAGTGTCCGACGTCGACGAGGCCGAGCGCCGGGTCGCGGCGCAGGTGCGCGGCGAGCGCCCCGGCCTGCGCGCGCAGCGCCTCCTGCGAGGTTCCTGTCAGCGCCCACAGCGCCGGTACGCCGTCGGTCTGCGCGATGGGGCGGTCCTGGGTCTCGTTCTCGTCCCGGGGTGGCTCCTCGATGACGGCGTGCGCATTGGTGCCGCTGAATCCGAACGAGGAGATCCCGGCGCGCCGGGGCGTGTCGCCGCGTTGCCACGGCCGCGGCTCGGTGAGCAGTTCGAGGGCTCCCGTGGACCAGTCGACGTGCGGGGTGGGCCGGTCGACATGGAGGGTGCGTGGGAGTACGCCGTGCCGCATGGCCAGCACCATCTTCATGACGCCGCCGACTCCGGCCGCGGCCTGGGTGTGCCCGGTGTTCGACTTCAGCGAGCCGAGCCACAGCGGGCGGTCCTGCGCGCGGCCCCGGCCGTAGGTGGCCAGCAGTGCCTGGGCCTCGATCGGATCGCCCAGGGTGGTGCCCGTGCCGTGGGCCTCGACCGCGTCGACCTCGTCAGGGCGCAGGCCCGCGTCGGCCAGGGCCTGGCGGATCACCCGCTGCTGCGAGGGCCCGCTGGGGGCGGTCAGTCCGTTGCTGGCGCCGTCTGAGTTGACCGCCGAGCCGCGCAGGACGGCGAGCACGGGGTGGCCGTTGCGGCGGGCGTCGGAGAGCCGTTCGAGCAGCAGCATGCCGGCGCCCTCGGCCCAGCCGGTGCCGTCGGCGGCGCCGGAGAAGGACTTGCAGCGGCCGTCGGGTGCCAGTCCCTCCTGGCGACTGAAGTCCACGAACGGCAGTGGGGACGCCATGACGGTGGCCCCGCCCGCGAGGGCGAGCGTGCACTCCTGCCTGCGCAGCGCGCCGGCGGCCAGGTGCAGGGCGACCAGGGAGGAGGAGCAGGCGGTGTCCACGGTGACCGCCGGGCCTTCCAGGCCGAAGGTGTAGGCCACCCGGCCGGAGGCGATGCTGCCCGAGTTGCCGGTGCCGAGGTAGCCCATGACCTCCTCGGGCAGCTCGCGCAGCCGGGCGGCGTAGTCGTGGTACATGATCCCCGCGTACACGCCGGTCCTGGTGCCGCGCAGGGTCGCCGGGTCGATGCCGGCGTCCTCGAAGGCCTCCCAGGCCGTCTCCAGGAGGAGACGCTGCTGTGGGTCCATGGCGGTGGCCTCGCGTGGGCTGATGCCGAACGGGGCCGGATCGAAGTCAGCCACGTCGTGGAGGAATCCGCCCTCGTGCGTGCTGCTGGTTCCCGAGGCGTCGGCGTCCGGCCCGAGGAGCGCCGCCATGTCCCAGCCGCGGTCGGTCGGGAAGTCGGAGACGGCGTCGCGGCCGGTGGAGACGAGCTGCCACAGGTCGTCGGGAGTGCGCACCCCGCCGGGGTAGCGACAGGCCATGCCGATGATCGCGACGGGTTCGCGGGCCGCGTCCTCGGTCTCCTTCAACCGTTTGCGGGTCTGGCGGAGTTCGGCGGTGAGCCGCTTGAGGGAGGTGAGTATCTTCTCGTCGGTGCCCGTCATCAGGCGTCCCCCAGTTCCTCGTCGATGATGGCGAGCAGTTCGCCGATGTCGGTGGAGTCGAGCGGGTCGGTCTCGTCGTCCCCCGGCTTCCGCGCCGCGCCGTCCGGTTCGCCGCCCCGCGCCGTCCGCCCGATGGCGGTGGTGTCGAGAGCGCCGAGCAGTTCGCGCAGCCGCAGCCGCAGCCGGTGGGCGGCGTCGGGGTCGTCGGCCAGCTCGGGCAGGGCGTCCTGAAGTCGGTCGAGTTCCGCGAGTACGGTCACGCCCACCGGCGGCCCCGCCGGCAGGAGGCGGCCCTTGAGGTGCGCGGCGAGCGCGGCCGGCGTGGGGTGGTCGAAGATCAGCGTGGCCGGCAGGCGCATCCCGGTGGCGCTGTCGAGCCGTCCCCTGATCTCGACCGCGGCGAGCGAGTCGAGTCCGGATTCGGTGAAGGCCCGGTCCGCGGCGATGGCGTGCGGCGAGCTGTGCCCGAGCACGGTGGCGGCCTGGGCTCGGACCAGGTCGAGCAGGATCCGGTCCCGCTCGGCGTCGTCCAGGGGCAGCAGGCGGTCCGCCAACGTGCGTACGGGGCCTGCCGGGGCGGTCGCCCGGGTACCGGACGGCTCGACGGCCGTCAGGCCCGGGGCGGGCGTCGGCAGGGACGCGATCAGGTCGCGCAGAACCGGCGGGAAGTCCGGGTCTGCGCCTCGCGGTTGGAGGACCGCGAGATCGAAGCGGGCGGGTACGAGCAATGGTTCCGGCCGGTTCAGCGCGGCGTCGAGCAGGGCCAGACCGGTGTCCCCCTCGATCGCCCCGAATCCGGCGCGGACGATACGGGCGCGTTCGGCTTCGGTCAGGCCGCCCGCCATGCCCTTCTCGTCCTGGCTCCACAGCCCCCACGCCAGCGACGTCGCGGGCAGTCCGGCCGCTGCTCGGTGCTGGGCGAGGCCGTCGAGGAAGCTGTTGGCGGCGGCGTAGCTGGCCTGGCCCGCGGAGCCGAGCACCCCCGAGGCGGAGGAGAACAGGACGAAGGCCGCCAGCTCCTGTCCCCTGGTCAGTTCGTGCAGGTGCCAGGCCGCGGTGGCCTTGGGGCCGAGCACGCCCGGCAACCGCTCGGGCGACAGGGTCCCGATGACGCCGTCGTCGAGCACGCCCGCGGCGTGGACGACGGCGGTGAGGGGGCGGTCCTCCGGGACGGTCGCGAGGAGTCCGCCGAGTTCGGCCCGGTTCGCGACGTCGCAGGCGGCCACCTCCACCCGGGCGCCGAGCCCGGTGAGTTCGGCGGCCAGCTCCTCCGCCCCGGGTGCCGAGCGGCCGGCACGGCTGGTCAGCAGCAGGCTCCGCACGCCGTGTCGCGTGACGAGGTGCCGTGCGACCAGCGCGCCGAGAGCGCCCGTGCCGCCGGTGATCAGGACGGTACCGTCCTGATCGAGCCCACGGCCGGCGGGATTCGCGTCGGCCGAATCGGCCGAGGCGGGCAGGAGGGACGAGCCGGGCTTGGCGGCCGACAACCGGTCACCGTCGGCGCGGGCCAGCCGGGGCACGGCGGCATGGCCGTTCCGGAGGGCCAGTTGGGACTCTCCCGTGGCGAGTGCGTCGGGCAGGGCACGCCAGGAGGCGTCGTCCCCGTCCACGTCGGCCAGCACGATCCGGCCGGGGTACTCGGCCTGGGCGGCGCGCCCGATGCCCCACACCGCGGACTGCGCCGGGTTGGGCAGTTCCTCGCCCCCGGTGCAGGCGACAGCCCGGGTGGTCAAGAGCACCAGCCGGGCGTCTCCACTGCCGGAGGGGTCCCGGGCGAGCCAGTCCCGCACTGCCTCCAGCGCCCGTGTTGTCGCAGTCACAGCGGCGTCGGGGGCAGGCATCCCGTCGGCCCGCACGGGGACGAGCACGAACTCGGCGCCGTCCGTTTCCGTGGCTCGTGTGGCCGTCTCGGCGAGCGCGGCCGGAACCGTCGCCTCGTCGTGCCAACGCGTCATGGGCGGCTGCGCGTCCGGAGGCAGAGGCAGTGCCGTCCAGTCGAGCCGGTACAGGGCGGCCCGACCGCCCGGCGAGGAGAGTTCGAGATCATGCGCGGAGGCACGACGCGCCGTCAGGCGCCCGACGGTGGCCAGTGGGTCGCCGCTGGCGTCGGCGATGTCCATCGTGACGGCGTTTTCACCGGCCGGTGCTGTCCGTACCCGCAGCGCCGTGGCCGCGGCCGCGTGGACGCGAACCCCGGTCCAGGAGAACGGCACCGCCGCGCCCGCCCCCGGGGCCAGGCCGTCCATCGCCGCCGGGTGCTGGGCCGCGTCCCACAGCGCCGGGTGTATCGCGAATCCTGCCGTGTCCGTGCCCTCCGGGAGCGCGACCTCGGCGTGCAGCACGTCGCCGTCGCGCCACACACCGCGTATCCCGCGGAAGAGGGCTCCGTAGCGGACGCCGGTCGCGGCGAACTGCTCGTAGAGTTCCTCGACCGGCACGGGGCGCGCGTCGGCGGGGGGCCAGACGCTCAGGTCGTGGCCGGGCTCCGGGGTGTCCTCGCCCAGCTCGCCGCTCGCATACCGGGTCCAGGGTGCCTCGTCCGTATCGTCGTGCGGGCGGGCGTAAACGTGCAGGGGCCGGTCTCCGGACGGGCCGGGCTCGCCGACGAGGAGCTGGAGCTCGAAGTCGTCGTCGGGGGTCAGGGCCAGCGGCGCATGCAGGGTCAGTTCCCGGACGACGGGGCAGCCGACGGCCGCGGCGGCCTGCACGGCCAGTTCGAGGAAGAGGCTGCCGGGGACGACAGTCGCGCCGAACACCTCGTGCTCGACGAGCCACGGCAGCACCGCCACGGAGAGCCGGCCGGCGAAAAGGTGCCTGTCGCTGTCCCCCAGCCGTACAACGGGCTCCAGCACCGGGTGGGCGCCGAACGTGCCTCCGGGGTGGGCGCCGGGACGCGGCAGATGCTGGGCCACGGCACGCCGCGGCCAGTAGCGGCGTCGCTGGAAGGCGTACGTCGGCAGGTCCACGTCACGTGCACCACGGCCCGCGAACAGGGCACGCCAGTCGACCGCGACACCGTGTGCGTGCAGGGCGGCGACGGTGTGCAGGGCGGCCACCGGCTGCGGACGGTTCTTGCGCTGGGCCGCCACGAACAGCCCTTCGCCGGCCAGGCAGTCGGCGGCCATCGGGCTCAGCACGCCGAGCGGGCCGACCTCGACGAAGACGTCGGCTCCCGCCTCGCCGAGGTGCCGGACCGCGTGCTCGAAGAGGACGGTGCCGCGGGCGTGCCGTACCCAGTGCCCTGGAGAGCACAGCTCCTCGGGCGTCGCTGTGCGCCCGGTGAGGGTGGAGACGAGCGGGACGAGCGGTGGGTGGTACGTGAGCTTCTCGGCGACGCGCTCGAACTCGGACAGCATCGGGTCCATCAAGGGTGAGTGGAAGGCATGGCTGACGCGCAGCCAGGAGGTGCGCCTGCCACGCCGCTCGAGCCGCTCCACGAGCGCGGCCACGGCCTCCCGGTCTCCGGACAGGACGATCGCCCGCGGCCCGTTGACCGCGGCGACACCGACCCGCCCCGCGCCGTCGGCCTCGTCCGCCGCGTCGGCCAGCAGCCCGGAGACCTCCTCGGCGTCGGCCTCGACCGCGGCCATCGCCCCTCCGTCGGGCAGAGCCTGCATCAACCTGCCCCGGGCGGCGACCAGTTCGGCGGCGTCGGCCAGCGAGAGCACACCGGTGACGTGGGCCGCCGCGATCTCCCCCACCGAGTGGCCGACGAGGAAGTCCGGTGTGATCCCCCAGGATGTGAGCAGCCGGTACAGCGCCACCTCGAAGGCGAACAGCGCGGGCTGCGCGTACTCCGTCCGGTCGAGGGTGGCGTTCGTCCCCTCGCCGTCCTCGGCGAAGACGAGAGTGCGCAGCGGCCGGTCCAGATGCGGGTCCAGCGCCGCGCACGCGGCGTCGAACGCCTCGGCGAACGCCGGGAAGGCCGCATGGAGTTCGCGCCCCATGCCTGCGGTCTGGCTGCCCTGGCCGGCGAAGAGGAACGCAGTCCTGCGCCCCTCGCGCGCCTCTCCCCGGATCAGGCCGGGTGCGTCCTCGCCCGCGGCGAGGGCAGTCAGCGCGGCAAGCGTTTCGGAGCGGTTCCCGCCCGTCACCACCGCTCGGTGCCGCAGCGCGGCCCGTGTCGTGGCCAGCGACCGTCCCACATCCAGCGACCGCGCATTCGGTTCGGCCGCGAGGTGGTCGGCCAGCCGTGCCGCCTGCCCGCGCAGCGCGTCGGGGCTCTTGGCGGAGATCGGCCAGAGGACGGCGCCGTCGCCGTCCCGCTTTTCCCGCACCCCTGGCACCGGCTCCGGCCCGGTGGCGGGAGGCTCTTCGATGACGATGTGCGCGTTGGTGCCACTGATGCCGAACGAGGAGACGCCGCCGCGGCGCGGGCGACCGCCGCGCGGCCACGGCCGGGCCTCGGCGAGCAGCCGGACCGAGCCGTCGGCCCAGGCCACATGCGGACTCGGCTCGCTGAGATGGAGGGTGCGGGGCAGCCGCTCGTGGCGCATCGCCTCGACCAGTTTGATGATGCCTGCGACTCCCGAAGCCGCCTGGGTGTGACCGATGTTGGACTTCAGCGAGCCCAGCCACAGCGGGTCGGCGGAGGTGTGGTGAGCGCCGTAGGTGGCGAGCAGGGCCTGGGCCTCGATCGGGTCCCCCAGTTTGGTCCCCGTGCCATGCGCCTCCACCGCCTCCACGTCCGCGGGAGTCAGCCCGGCATCCGCGAGGGCACGGAGGACGACCTGCTCCTGGGCGGGGCCGTTGGGAGCGGTCAGGCCGTTGCTGGCGCCGTCGGAGTTGACGGCCGAGCCGCGGACCAGCGCGAGGACACGGTGCCCGTTGCGGTGGGCGTCGGACAGCCGCTCGACGAGCAGCACGCCGACGCCCTCGCTCCAGCTGGTGCCGTCGGCGTCGGCGGAGAACGAACGGCACCGGCCGCCCGGGGAGAGCACGCCCTGCCGATTGAACTCGGTGAACAGCAGCGGACTGGTCATCAGCGTGACCCCGCCGACGAGCGCCAGCGAGCAGTCGCCGCGGCGCAGCGCCTGGGTCGCCCAGTGCAGCGCCACCAGGGACGAGGAGCAGGCTGTGTCGACGGTCACGGCGGGGCCGCCGAGACCGAACACGTACGCCAGCCGTCCGGAGAGCACGCTGGCGGTGTTGCCCGTGCCGATGTACCCCTCCAGATCGTCCTGGCCGGTGGCGAGCACCCGCGGGTAGTCCTGGCCGTTGGTGCCGACGAAGACGCCGATCCGACCGTCGCCCGCCGACTCCGGGTCGATGCCGGCGCGTTCGAACGCCTCCCAGGAGGTCTCCAGCAGCAGTCGCTGCTGCGGGTCCATCGCGAGCGCCTCGCGCGGGGAGATCCCGAAGAAGTCCGCGTCGAAGCCGGCGATGTCGTCGATGAAGCCGCCCTGACGGGCGTAGGTCGTGCCGGGCCGGTCCGGGTCGGGATGGAAGAGCTCCGCGAAGTTCCAGCCCCGGTCGGTCGGGAAGTCCCCGATGGCGTCGGTCTCGGAGTCGACCAGCTGCCAGAGCTGCTCCGGTGACCGTACTCCGCCGGGAAAACGGCAGCTCATGGCGACGATGGCCAGCGGCTCGGCCGGGTCGTCACCGGCCGTCTCCGCGATTCGACCGGCTCGGTCGCCGGCCGGCGACGGAGAGGCCTCGGCGGTGCGGGCCATGATGTGGGTCGCGACCGCCCGGGGGGTGGGGTGGTCGAAGACCAGCGTCGCCGTCAGACGCATCCCGGTCGCGGTGTTCAGCCGGTTGCGCAGTTGTACGGCGGTGAGGGAGTCGAGGCCAAGGTCCTGGAACCGTTCGTCGGCTCCGACGGTGCGGGCGTCGTCGTGGCCGAGGACCGCGGCAACCTGCGTCCGTACGAGACTGAGAACGAACTCCTGGCGCGCGGAGGGGTCCAGCTCCCGCAGCCGGGCCGACATCGCGGTGTCGGAATCGTGCGGGCTGTCGGCGGCGAGCAGCCCGTCGGGCGAGGCGAGGACGCGGTCCAGGAGGGCGGGTATCTCGTGGGCCGCGCCGTCCCACAGAGCCGATACGCCGGGCAGGCCGGCGGCGTTCCGGTCGCGGGTCAGGGCGGCGACGAAGGCCCCGGTGGCGGTGTCGGCGTTCGAGGAGAGCGTCGCGAAGACGGCCAGATCCCGGCCGCGGCTCGCCCGGTCCAGGTGAAGGGCCGCGGCCGCCCCGTGAGGCGAGCCGGCGGTGCCCGTGTGGATCACGGCGGTCAGCGGGTGGTCCACGCTGTGGAAGTCGAGCAACCGGGCGAGAGCCTCCGGGTCGGCGGGGTCCCACTCGGCGAAGGCGACCGACGCACCGAGCGCGGCCAACTCCTCACGCAGCGCTGCGAGTTCTTCAGGTCCCCCGTCCTCCGCACCTGCCGCACCGGCGTCAGCGGCGTCAGCGGCGACGAGCAGCAGGTGACGTATCCCGTACCGGGTGGCCAGGTGCCGGGCCACTGCGGCGCCGACGGGGCTCGTCCCCCCAGTGATGAGCGCGGTGCCGTCGGGGGCCGGTCCGGAGGGCATCCTGAGTACCGCCTGGCCGGCGTGGCGGGCGCGGGCGAGGAAGGCCAGTGCCTCGTGGGCGCGGCGGTGGTGCCAGACGGGGGCAGGCAGGGGCGGGAGAGTGCCGTCGGCGAACCTCGGAGCGAGTTCCGCAAGGACGGCACGGATCCGGTCGGGCCCGGCATCGGCGAGATCGGCCACCCGGTAGTGAACTCCGGGATGGTCAGCCGCCACACGGACCGGGTCCCGAGGATCGCTGCGGCCGGTCTCCACGAACCGGCCGCCGACCGGCAGCATGCGCAGCGAGGCATCGACGGACTCCCCCGCCAGACAGTTGACTACCACGTCGACCCCGCGGCCGCCGGTGGCATCCAGCAGTTCGGCCGCGAACCGGGGTGAGGCCGAGGAAGCCAGATCTTCCTCGGCAAGCCCGAGTGCCCGCAGGGCCTGCCAGTTGTCGGGGGTGTCGGTGGCGAGGATCCTCGCTCCCCGGCGTCGGGCGAGGTGTACTGCGGCCAGACCGGTGGCTCCGCTCGCCGCGTGGATCAGCACGCTCTCGCCGCTCTTCAACTCACCGATCTCGAACAAAGCATGATGAGCCGTCAGATATCCGAGCGGCGTGGTCGCGGCCTCCGCGTAGGACCAGCCGGCGGGCATGAGCAGGGTCATGCAGCTGTCGGTGACCGCGACCGGTCCCGCGGCGCCGTCCGGAAACAGACCCATCACCGCGTCGCCCACAGCAAAGCCGGTGGCCTGCGGCCCGGCCTCAAGGACCACCCCGGAGGCCTCGATGCCGATCGGGGTGCCGTCGCCACCGTGCGGGCCGAGACCGAGACCGGCGAGGACGTCTCCGAAGTGAAGGCCCGTGGCGCGTACGGCCACCCGGATCTCCGCCGGGCCGAGGGCGCGCGATGCGGCGGGAGCGGGCAGCGCCGCGAGGGTGCCCAGGTCGCCCCGCTCGGTCACCTCGAGCCGCCATGTCGCCTCGGTGGAGGCCGGGAGCGGGCCTTCGGCGTCCGCCGATGCCGGGCGCGGGGCGAAGACCTTGCCGTCCCGCACCGCGAGCCGGTGCACCCCCTCCGCCACGGCCGCGGACACAAGGGCCGGCGCCCCGGGTGCGCCGTCGGTGTCCGCCAAGGCCAGCCGTCCGGGATGCCGTGCCTGTACGGAGCCGAGCGCTCCCCACACCGCCGCCGCTGCCGGGTCGGGCACCCGCTCGCCGCTCCAGGTGCTCACCGCACCCCGGGTGACAACGACGAGGCGGTGGTCCGCGAATCGTTCGTCCGCCAGATGTTGTTCGACCTCGACCAGGGTCCGTGCCACGAGTCCGGGCGTCCCGCCCGCCGGGTCGTCCGGGTCCTGCCCGGCGACCGCCAGAAGCGACTGCCGATTGTCCTCTCCCGGCGGCGGGTCCGGGAGGTGCCCCACGGGTTGCCAGTCCAACGTGAACAGCGCGGGCCAGTCCTCCGCGTGCGTGTCGCGCACGGGCTCCGCGGAGCCGGTCGCCGTCGCTGCCGGGGGCCGCGCCGTCTCCTCGTCCGCCGGCAGCCAGTAGCGGGTGCGCTGGAAGGCGTAGGTGGGCAGATCGACGCGCCATGCGTCGCCGAAGTACGTGTCCGCGTCCAGGCGTGCCCCGGCGGCAATGGCCTCGGCGAGGGCGAGGGACAGTCGGCGCGGTGTGCCGTCGTCGCGGTGGAGCGTGCCGACGACGGCGACCTCGGCTCCGGCGTCCTCGGCGGTCTCCTCAAGTGCCTGGGTGAGGACCGGGTGGGGAGTGCACTCGATGAACAGGTCGTATCCGTCCGCCAGCATGGCACGGACAGCCTCTTCGAAACGCACCGGGTCGCGCAGGCTGCGGTACCAGAAGTCGCCCGTCAGGAGCGCCGGTTCGACGAGGGCTCCGGTGGCCGACGAGTAGCAGGGAAGCCGGCCCGGACCGGGTACCACGGGCGCCAGGGAGTCGGCGAGTTCCTCGCGCACGGCCTCTACCTGGGGCGAGTGGGAGGCGTAGTCGAGCGGCACCCGGCGCGCCCATACCCCGTCGGCGTCGAGGCGGGCCCTGGCGTCCTCCAGCGCCTCCGTCGGGCCGGCGACGACCACCGAGCGGGGGCTGTTGACCGCGGCGATCACCAGTGAGCCGTCCCAGGGCTCCAGCCGTTCGCGGGCCTCGGCGGCCGGCAGGGAGAGGGACAGCAGGCCGCCCCGGCCGGCGATCGCCGCGAGTGCCCGGCTGCGCAGTGCGACCACACGTGCCGCGTCCGGCAGGGACAGCGCGCCGGAGACGGCCGCTGCGGCGATCTCACCCTGCGAGTGGCCGACGACTCCGGCGATCTCGACTCCGAAGGACTCCCACAGGGCGGCCAGCGAGACCATGACCGCCCACAGGGCGGGCTGGACGACATCGGTGCGCTGGAGTGCCGGGGCGTTCGGCGCACCGCGCAGCACGTCGGTCAGGGACCAGTCCACGAAGGGGGCGAGCGCTGCGGCGCACTCTTCGATCCGCCGGACGAACACCGGAGAGGCATCGAGCAGTTCGGTTGCCATCCCGGTCCACTGCGAGCCCGTACCCGGGAAGACGAGCGCCGCCTTGCCCCTTCCAGCGGTCCCCCGCACCAGCTGCGGTGCGGATGCGCCGGCCGCCAGTGCCTCGACGCCGGCGAGGAGTTCGGCCGTGTCTTGTCCGACGACGACTGCCCGATGACTGAAGGCGGTACGGGTACGGGCCAGGGACCAGGCGACGTCCGCGGGGTCCTGCTCGGGACGGCTTTGCAGGTGCCGGACGAGGCGGCCGGCCTGCCCGCCCAGGGCCTCGGGGCTCTTCGCGGACAGCAGCCACAGCGGGAGACCCGTGTGCGCGGGGCGCACCGGTTCGGGCTCGGGTGCCTCTTCCAGGAACTCGGGTGCCTCTTCCAGGAGTACGTGGGCGTTGGTTCCGCTGATTCCGAACGCCGACACCCCGGCCCGGCGCGGCTCGCCCGTGGTGTGCCAGGAGCGTGACTCGGTGAGCAGGCGCAGCGGGCCGGCCGCCCAGTCGACGTGCGGGCTGGCCGTCTCGGCGTGCAGGGTCGGGGGCAGAGTGGCGTGGCGCATCGCCATCACCGTCTTGATCACGCCGGCGACACCGGCCGCGGCCTGGGTATGGCCGATGTTGGACTTCAACGAGCCGAGCCACAGCGGCCGTCCGGCCGGTCTGCCCTCTCCGTACGCGGCCGCAAGCGCTTGCGCCTCGATGGGGTCACCGAGCCGGGTGCCGGTCCCGTGCGCCTCCACGGCGTCGATCTGAGCGGGCGTCAGACGGGCGTTTTCCAGGGCCTGCGCGATCACTCGGCGCTGAGCAGGGCCGTTGGGTGCGGTAAGGGCACTGCTGGCACCGTCCTGGTTGACGGCGCTGCCGCGGACGACGGCCAGCACTGGATGCCCGTTGGCCCGGGCGGTGGAGAGCCGTTCCAGGAGGAGCAGCCCGGCTCCTTCGGACCAGCCGGTGCCGTCCGCCCGGGCGCCGAACGCCTTGCACCGGCCGTCGGGAGCGAGGCCCCGCTGGCGGCTGAACCCGACGAAGGTGGCCGGGGTCGCCATCAGCGACACGCCGCCCGCAAGGGCCAGTTCGCAGTCTCCCTGGCGCAGTGCCTGAACCGCGAGATGCAGGGCGACCAAGGAGGATGAGCAGGCGGTGTCGAGGGTGACCGCCGGACCTTCGAGACCGAAGGTGTACGCGAGCCGTCCCGAGGCGATGCTGCCCGCGCTTCCAGTGCCGAGGTATCCCTCGGTGTCCTCGGAGGCACGCCGGATCCGGCTGCCGTAGTCGTGGTACATGACGCCGGCGAAGACTCCGGTCCGGCTGCCGCGGACGTGCTCGGCGGGGATCCCTGCCCGTTCGAAGGCCTCCCAGGCCACCTCGAGCAGCAGCCGCTGCTGCGGGTCCGTCGCCAGTGCCTCGCGCGGGCTGATCCCGAAGAAGGCGGGATCGAAGTCCGCGAAGCCGTCGACGAATCCGCCGTGGCGGGTGTACGAAGTGCCCACCCGGTCGGGGTCGGGATCGTACAGTGCCTCGAGGTCCCAGCCGCGGTCGGTGGGAAACGTGGTGATGGCGTCACCGCCCTCGGAGACCAGCCGCCACAGGTCCTCCGGCGTCCGGATGCCACCGGGCAGGCGGCAGCTCATCGCGACGACGGCGACGGGCTCGTGGGCCGTCTGTTCCACGTCGTCCAGGCGCCGGCGGGTCTCCTGCAGATCGGCTGTCATCCAGCGGAGGTAGTCGACCAGCTTCTCGTCGTCGGCCATCGGAAACCAAAACCTCATTCGTTGTCGGACGCTTGACGGTGTACGCGGGGGCGGCGGATCGGGGCCTGACCCCCTAGGGCCTTCTGAGGTTCTTGTCGATAAAAGCGAGGAGTTCGTCGGACGTGGCTGCGGCGAGGTCGGCGGAGGTGTGGTCGGGGTGTCCGGAAGGGGCCGGTCCGGTGCCGCCTGCCTCAGTGGTCCACCGCGCCAGCAGCGCGGCGAGCCGGGGCCGCAGGCGTGCGCCGAGGTCGCCGTCGGGGGGTGCGGCGGCCAGGGCGCGTTCGAGCCCGTCGAGTGCGGCGAGTGCGCCGTCGGTCTCCGGTTCGAGCCGGCGCGGGAACTCCTTCCCCAGGTGCCGGGCCAGGTGTTCGGGCGTGGGGTGGTCGAAGACCAGGGTGGTGGGCAGGTCGAATCCGCAGATTGCGGCGAGCCGGTTGCGAAGTTCGACGGCAGTCAGGGAGTCGAAGCCCAGGTCGAGCAGGCCCGCGTGGGGATCGATCGCCGAGGCGGAGGGCTGTCCGAGTACGCGGGCCGACTCGCGGCGCACCAGGTCGAGCAGCAGGTGTGCGCGCTGTTCGGGGGCTGCCTGGGTCAGGCGCGTGCGCCACGCGTCCGGTGCGGTGGCCGCGGCGTCCGCGGGCCTTTGGGGCACCGGCGTGCGGCTGGTACCGGTCGTCTCGGACAGCAGGGGGGCGAGTGCGTCTTGTGCGGCCAGAGCACGCAGGGCGGCACGGTCCAGCCGGACAGGGGCCAGCACTGCCGTGTCGGCGCCGAGGGCGGTGTCGAAGAGGGCCAGCGCGTCACCCGTGTTCAGGGCGGCGATGCCGGACCTTGCCATCCGGACCCGGGCGGCCACGTCGAGTTCGCCGGCCATGCCGCGCGGGTTCTCCCACCACCCCCAGGCCAGTGCGGTGGCGGGCAGCCCCGCGGCGCGCCGGTGTTCGGCGAGGGCGTCCAGGAAGGCATTGGCGGCTGCGTAGTTGCCCTGCCCTGCCGGTCCCAGAAGGCCGGCGACGGAGGAGAACAGCACGAACGCCGCCAGGTTCCGGTCCTTGGTCAGTTCGTGCAGGTGCCAGGCGGCGTCCACCTTGGGGCGCAGAACCCGTTGGGCGCGATCGGGGGTGAGGGACTCCAGGACGCCGTCGTCCAGGACTCCGGCGCAGTGCACGACCCCGGTCAGGGGCCGCGTCGCGGGGAGGGAGTCGAGCAGGGCCTCCAGAGCGGTGCGGTCGGCGACGTCGCACGCGACGATCCGTGCATCGGCGCCGTGCCGGGTGAGCTCGTCACGCAGGGCCGCGGCGCCCGGCGCGGCGTCGCCCTGGCGTGCGGCGAGCACGAGGTGCCGTACGCCGTGTGCGACGACGAGGTGCCGGGCGACGAGCGCGCCCAGCGCGCCGGTGCCGCCGGTGACCAGGACCGTTCCGGTGGGGCCGAAGGCCCGTGCCCGGGGGCCGGCGGGGATGGTGGTGCGCGGGGCGGTGAGCCGGGGGACGCTCACCGCCCCGGCACGCAGGGCCAGTTGGTCTTCGTCCAAGCGGATCGCCGCGGGTAGCGCCCGGGCCGAGTCCGGCGTCCCGTCGGTGTCCACGAGCAGGATCCGGCCCGGGTGCTCGGTCTGTGCGGACCGGGCCAGGCCCCATACGGCGCTTGCCACGAGGTCGCGTACCTGATCGCCCGGCGCTGTGGTGGCGGCGCCCCGGGCGAGCAGTACGAGCCGGCTCGCCTTGAGGTGTGGGTGCGCCGTCCAGGCGCGCAGCAGGTCGGCGGTGCGGTCGACCGCGGCCCGGGTCCGGGCGGGCAGCTCGCCGGCCTGTGCGTCGGCGGGGTTCGTGGGCCACACCAGCGCGGCGTCGGGTACGGGCGTGCCTCGGTCGAGCGCGGTGAGGAGGGCGTCCAGGTCGGCATACCGCGCGACCTCCGGGCCGAACGCGGCCTCGGTCGCCGGGTCCACCGGCCCGACCGACGCCCAGGTCCCGGTCGGCTCCTGCGGTGACGCGGGCCGAGGCATCGGTACGGGCCGCCAGCGGACCTCGTACAACGACCGTTGCGGGGCGTCGGCGTGCTCCAGCAAGGGGGCGGGACGCAGGAGGAGCGAGTCGACGGCGGCGACCGGCCGGCCCTGCGCGTCCGAGAGCTCGATCGCGAGGCTGTCGGCGCCGCGCGGGGTCAGCCGCACCCGCACCGCCCGCGCGCCTTCGGCGTACAGGGTGACTCCGTTCCAGGTGAAGGGCAGCCGTGGCGCGGGCGCGTCGGCGGGGTCCAGGGGGGCGGCCGCGTGGAGCGCCGCGTCCAGCAGCGCGGGGTGGAGGGCGTACCGTCCGGCCTCGCCCGCCACGGGTTCGGGCAGGACCACCTCGGCGAGCAGTTGCTCGCCGAGTCGCCACGCGGCGCGCAGGCCTCGGAAGGCGGGACCGTACGCGACGCCGCAAGCGGCCAGTCGCTCGTACAGTCCGTCGATGGGGAGCGGTGTGGCGCCGGCAGGCGGCCATGCGCCGGTGGTCGCCTCGGGTTCCGTGGTCACGGGTGCGAGCAGGCCGGTGGCGTGTTCGGTCCACGGCTCGCCGTCGTCGGGGTGCTCGGGGCGCGTGTGCACCGTGAGCGGGCGTCGTCCGTCGGCGTCGCCGGGACCGACCTTCAGCCGCACCTGGACGCCGACTTCTTCGGGAAGGAGCAGCGGGCTGTTCAGGGTGAGTTCGGCCACTCGGCCGCAGCCGAGTCGGGCTCCGGCGTGGAGGGCGAGCTCCACGAACGCGGAGCCCGGCAGCAGGACGTTCCCGCGGACCCGGTGGTCGGCCGGCCAGCTGTGCGTGTTCCCGGCCAGCCTCCCGGTGAACAACAGGCCGTCGGAGTCCGGCAGTTCGAGCAGGGCGCCGAGCAGCGGATGCCCAGGCGCCTGCAGGCCCGCGGCCGTCACGGCGGCGGGGTTCGTCCCCACCGCTTCACCCGTCGGTTCCTCGGGGTCCAGCCAGTAGCGTGCGCGCTGGAAGGAGTAGGTCGGCAGATCCACCCGACGCGCGCCCGATCCGGCGAAGTACGCACCCCAGTCGACGTCCGTGCCCCGCACATGCAGTCGGCCCACCGCGTGCGCCAGGGCGTCCGGCTCGGTCCGGTCGCGGCGCATCGTGGCCACGGCCGCGACGGCCGGATCCCCGTGTGCCGCGACCAGAGTGCTGAGCGAGCCGTCGGGGCCGATGTCCACCAGGGTCCGTACCCCGTCCCCGGTCAGCCGCAGGACGGCGTCGTGGAACCGTACGGGCATGCGGGCCTGCTCCGCCCAGTAGTCGGGCGAGCCCAGCTCCTCGGCCGTCGCGGGGCGGCCGGTGACCGTCGAGACGATCGGGATGACCGGCTGATGGAAGGTCAGGCCCGCTGCCACCTCGCGGAGTCGGTCGAGCATGGGGTCCATCAGCGGGGAGTGGAAGGCGTGGCTGACTCGCAGCCGGGTCGTCCGTCGTCCAAGAGAGTGCAGGTGTTGGGCGGCGGCCAGGACCGCCTCGGTCCGGCCCGAGAGCACCACGGACGCCGGGCCGTTGACCGCGGCAATGAACACACCTTCGGTCAGCAGCGGGGCGACGTCGCTCTCGGACGCCTGGACCGCCACCATGGCACCGTCGGACGGCAGGGCCTGCATCAACCGGCCCCGCGCGGTCACCAGTTCTGCCGCGTCGGGAAGCGAGAGCACTCCGGCCACATGGGCGGCCGCGATCTCGCCGACCGAGTGACCGGCCAGCGCGTCAGGCCGGACCCCCCAGTGCTCCAGGAGCCGGAAGAGGGCCACCTCGACCGCGAACAGGGCAGGCTGGGTGTATTCGGTCCGCGCGAGCAGCCCGACCGGGTCTGCGGCGGCTTCGCCGTCCTCATCGGCGTCGATCACCTCGCGCAGCGGCCGCGCCAGACGGCTGTCGAGCTCTCGTAGGACCTCCTCGTACGCCTCGGCGAACACCGGTTGGGCGAGGGCGAGTTGGCGTCCCATGCCGGACCGCTGACTGCCCTGTCCGGCGAACAGGTAGGCCACCCGATCGCCGGTGGCGCGGCTCGTCGCTTCGCCGGTCGCCCCACTGCCGGAGACGAGCTCGTCCAGCCGGTCGAGGAAGTCCTCGCGCGTCGCCTCCACCAGGCCGGCCCGGTACTCGAAGGCGGTACGGGTCGTGGCCAGGGAGTATCCGATGTCGAGCGGGTGCAGGTCGGGCCTGGCGTCGAGGCGCTGACGCAGTCGCAGGGCCTGGGAGCGGAGCGCGTCGGCCGAACGGGCGGACAGCAGCCACGGCACGGCACGGCCGTCGGGCCGGCCTGTGGAGCCGGGAGCCGCGGCAGCGCGGTCCGACTCCTCGGCCAGGGCCTGTTCGAGGACTACATGGGCGTTGGTGCCGCTGATACCGAAGGAGGAGACACCGGCCCGTCGCGGGCGGCCGGTCACCGGCCACGGCACGCTCTCGGTGAGCAGGGAGACCGCACCCGCCGACCAGTCCACATGCGGCGTCGGCTCGTCGATGTGCAGGCTCCTGGGCAGCGCGCCGTGCCGCATCGCCATCACCATCTTGATCACTCCCGCGACGCCCGCCGCGGCCTGTGTGTGGCCGATGTTGGACTTGACGGATCCGACCAGCAGCGGACGGTCCGGGTCCCGGTCCTGCCCGTACGCGGCGAGCAGGGCGGTCGCCTCGATCGGGTCGCCCAGCGAAGTGCCCGTGCCATGGGCCTCCACCGCGTCGACATCCGCGGGCGCGAGTGCGGCGCCGGCCAGGGCCTGGCGGATCACCTGTTCCTGAGACGGGCCGTTGGGTGCGGTCAGTCCGTTGCTGGCGCCGTCCTGGTTCACGGCGGAGCCGCGTATGAGCGCGAGGACCTGATGGCCGTTGCGCCGCGCGTCCGAGAGCCGCTCCATGAGCAGGACTCCGACGCCCTCGCCCCAGCCGGTACCGTCGGCCGCCGCCGCGAAGGGCTTGCAGCGTCCGTCGGCGGCGAGGCCGCGCCGACGGGAGAATTCGACGAACGGCGTCGGGGTCGCCATGACCGTCACGCCGCCGGCGAGGGCCAGGTCGCTCTCCCCCGTGCGCAGCGACTGGGCGGCCAGGTGCAGCGCCACCAGGGACGAGGAACAGGCGGTGTCCACGGACACGGCGGGGCCCTCGAGGCCCATCGCGTACGCCACCCGGCCCGAGGCGACACTGCCCGCCGTGCCGGCGCCGAGATAGCCCTCGACCTCCTCGGGGAGCGTGCGCGACCACGAGCCGTAGTCGTGGTACATCACGCCAGCGAAGACGCCGGTCCTGCTGCCGCGCAGCGCGGCGGGGTCGATGCCCGCCCGCTCGACGGCCTCCCAGGAGGTCTCCAGCAGCAGTCGCTGCTGCGGGTCCATCGCCAGCGCCTCGCGCGGGGAGATCCCGAAGAAGCCCGCGTCGAACTCGGTCGCCGCGTCGAGGAAGGCGCCGTGCCGGGTGTAGCTCCTGCCCGGCCGGCCGGGCTCGGGGTCGTACAGCCCTTCGAGGTCCCAGCCGCGGTCGCGCGGCATGTCTCCCACGGCGTCGGAGCCGCTCGCGACCAGGGCCCACAGGTCACCGGGGTCCATGACTCCGCCGGGATAGCGGCAGGCCATGGCGACGATCGCGATCGGCTCGTCCGGCTCGTCCACCGTGTGGGCCTTCTCCGGTGCCGGCCTGTCCCGCTTCCCTGCCCCGGAGCCCGTGAGTCCGGCCTCCAGGTAGGCGGCGACGTGCCGTGGCGTCGGATGGTCGAAGACAAGCCCGGCGGGCAGTGGCAGGCCGGTGAGCCTGCCGAGCCTGGTGCGCAGTTCGAGGGCGGTGAGGGAGTCCATGCCCAGTTCGGAGAAGGCGCGATGGTCCTGTGTTGGGTCGAGGACGTCCTCGGCGTCGAGGCCCAGCACCGCCGCTGTCTCCTCGCGGACCAGGGCGGTGAGCAGCCGGCGGCGCTCTGTCTCACCCATGGTCCGTACTCGCCGGGCGAGATCACCCTTGGGGGCCGCTGCGGACGGGGGTGCGGATCTCCTGGGGGCGGGGCGGGGGCGGACCAGGTCGCGCAGCAGAACGGAGCCGGGGTCGGGCTGGGTGAGGTCGAGGCGTACGGGTGCCAGGTTCGGCTCGTCGGTCGCGAGAGCCGCGTCCAGCAGGGCGAGGCCGGTGTCGGTGGGCAGCGGGCGGACGCCGGTCCGCGCGAGGCGGGCCAGATCGGTCACGCCGAGGCCTGCCGTCAGTCCGCTGCGCTCCTCCCACAGTCCCCAGGCCAGCGCGGTGCCGGGCAGACCTTCGGCACGGCGCCGGGCGGCGAGAGCGTCGAGGAAGGCATTGGCGGCGGCGTAGTTGCCCTGTCCCGCGGAACCAAGGAGCCCTGCAGCCGAGGAGAACAGCACGAAGGCCGCAAGGTCCAGATGCCGCGTCAGCTCGTGCAACTGCCAGGCCGCGTCGGCCTTGGGCCGCATCACCCGGTCGAGCCGCTCGGGCGTCAACGAGCCGATGGCCCCGTCGTCCAGCACACCGGCCGCGTGTACGACGGCCGTCAGCGGGTGCTCGGCGGGGATGGCATCCAGCAGCCCCGCGAGAGCGGTGCGGTCGGCCACGTCGCAGGCGGCGACGGTGACGGCGTCCGCTCCCGCCGCGGTCAGGGCGTCCCGCAGCTTGTGCGCGCCGTCGGCCTCGAGACCCCGGCGGCCGGCCAGCACGAGCCGACGCACTCCGTGCGCCTCCACGAGATGCCGGGCGACCAGTCGTCCGAGCACCCCGGTGCCTCCGGTGACGAGGACTGTCCCGTCGGGGTCGAGCGCCCTGCGGCCATCCCGTGGAGCGGGGGAGGGTACGCGTTCGAGCCGGGGCACGTGAACGGTTCCGGTCCGCAGGGCCAGTTGGGGTTCTTCGCCGACGGACGCGACGGCCAGAGCCGACGGGAGAGAGTCGGCGGAGTCGAGGTCCGCGAGCACGAAGCGTCTGGGATGCTCGGTCTGGGCGGAGCGCAGCAGGCCCCAGGCGGCCGCGGCGGCGGGGTCTGGCGACTCGCCCGGAGTCACAGCAACGGCGGAGCGGGTCACGAGGACCAGCCGGGAGGGCTCCCAGCGCGGGTCCGCGAGCCAGTCCTGGACCAGGGTGAGGGCCCACTCGGCCGTCCCCCTGGCGCGGTCGGGCGGCGTGCTTCCGGCCACGAGTTCCGAGGTGGCCACGGCGCAGACCAGGTCCGGCAGCGGTGCGCCCGCGTCCAACGCCCGGCTCAGCGCCGCGAGGTCGGCGTACCGCGTCGGCGTGCCCGCATCGGGAGGCGAGGAGTCCGTGACACCGGAGTCCGGACCGATCAATACCCAGTTCGGCAGGCCGACGAGGCCGGCCTTCGGCGCGGGACGGGCGGCAGGCCAGGCGACACGGTAGAGGTCCTGTCCTGTCATCAGGTTCTCGGGAACCGGGCGCAGGACGACGGACCCGACGGCGGCCACCTGCCGCCCCTCCTCGTCGTACGCCGCGAGCCCCGCCTGCGCGGGGCCGGCCATGGTCAGCCGTACGCGCAGACGGTGTGCCCCGCCGCCAGTGAAGGTCACGTCCTGCCAGGCGAAGGGTAGGACGGCCGGGGTCTCGTCGGTGCCGTCCGTCGCGAGATCGATAGTGTGCAGCGCCGCGTCGAGCAGGGCAGGGTGAAGGCCGTATCGTCCGGCCTCGGCGTGTTCGCCTTCCCCGAGGACGACTTCGGCCCAGACGTCCGCGCCGTGCCGCCAGGCACGGGTCAGCCCCCGGAAGGACGGACCGTAGCCGTAGCCCCGGCGGGCCAGTCGTTCGTACAGATCGCTCACGTCCAGGGGCGACGCCCCGCGCGGGGGCCACTCGACCGGTCCGTCGGAGGCCCGGCCGAGACGGTCGGTGAGAGCCTGGCCAAGGCCGTCGCCGGACTCGGCGGCGAGTAGACCGGTGGCATGGTGCGTCCACGCGACGTCGGTGTCCGTCACGTCGTCGGCGGCGCGCGAGAAGACGCGGATCTCCCGTCGGCCTTCCTCGTCCACCGGTCCGACCGCCACTTGGAGCGCGATGTCGCCGTGCGCGGGCGTGACGAGCGGGGCGCTAACACCGAGCTCGGCCAGGACAGGACGGCCGACCTTTTCTCCGGCGCACCGCGCGAGTTCGACGAACGCGGTACCGGGCAGCAGCGCCGCCCCCGTCACCAGGTGATCGCCCAGCCAGGGCTGGGCCTCGTGGGAGAGCCGGCCGGTGAGGACGTACTCGTCGGTCCCGGCGAGGTGCAGGACCGTGGAAAGCAGGGGGTGGTCGAGCTGCCGTCCTCCCGGCGCGGTCGGTGTCGCCGCCCCGGTGCGCGGCGCGGCCGGTGTCAGCCAGTACCGCCTGCGCTGGAAGGGGTAGGTGGGCAGGTTGACGGGAGCGGCGGACACGTCGGCGAAGAGGGTCGCCCAGTCCACCTCGGCGCCCTGGGCGAAGTCCTCGGCAACGGAGGTGGCGAGGCCGTACGCCGGACCGGACGCGGAGCCGTGCACGACGCCTTCGGCGCCCGCGGCGACCGCGGCGAGGCCCGCGACCAACTCGTCCCGGCCGGACCCGACGATCACGGCGCGGTGCTCGAACACCGCGCGCGTCGTGGCCAGGGCCCGCCCGAGGGCGGCGAGGCCGACTGGATCGAGCAGCGCGTACTCGGCGAGGGCCGAGGACATCCGTTCGGCCTGCGCCCGGAGTCCTTCGGCGGTACGGGCGGACAGCACCCAGGGCACCGGCCCTTCGCCGAACGCCCCGCAGGCGGCTGGTGCGGCCTCGACGTCCTGGACCGCCTGAGCGGTCTCTTCGCCCTCTTCGAGGATGACGTGCGCGTTGGTGCCGCTGATCCCGAAGGACGACACTCCGGCCCGACGGGGCCCTTCACCCCGTTCCCAGGGCACTTCGCGGGTCAGCAGGGACACGGCGCCCGCCGACCAGTCGACCTGCCGCGACGGCTCGTCCACATGCAGCGTCCTGGGCAGGACACCGTGCCGCATCGCCATCACCATCTTGATCACCCCGGCCACACCCGCGGCGGCCTGGGAATGCCCGATGTTCGACTTGACCGAGCCCAGCCACAGCGGCCGGTCGGCGGCACGCCCCTGACCGTAGGTCGCCAGCAGCGCCTGCGCCTCGATCGGGTCCCCCAGCCGCGTCCCGGTCCCATGCGCCTCGACCGCATCCACATCTGCGGGCTCGAGGCCCGCGCCGGCCAGGGCCTGGCGGATCACCCGTTCCTGGGAGGGGCCGTTGGGTGCGGTCAGTCCGTTGCTCGCGCCGTCCTGGTTGACGGCCGAGCCCCGCACCACCGCCAGCACCCGGTGCCCGTTACGGCGCGCGTCCGACAACCGCTCCAGGACCAGCACGCCGACGCCCTCGCCCCAGCCGGTGCCATCGGCCGCCGCCGCGAACGCCCTGCACCGCCCATCAGCCGAAAGACCGCGCTGACGCGAGAACTCGACGAAGACTCCGGGGCTGGACATGACCGTGACACCGCCGGCGAGTGCCAGCGAGCACTCCCCCTGCCGCAGCGACTGCGCCGCCAGATGCAACGCCACCAGCGACGACGAACACGCCGTGTCCACACTCACCGCCGGACCCTCCAGCCCGAACGTGTAAGCAATCCGCCCGGAGACAACGCTCGCCGCGCTGCCGGTCAGGACGTAGCCGTCGGCCGTGCCGGTGGATTCCGAGAGCCGGGGCCCGTACTCACCGGCCGAGGCGCCGATGTAGACGCCCGTGTCGGTGGACCGCAGGGCACCGGGGTCGATCCCCGCCCGCTCGACGGCCTCCCAGGAGGTCTCCAGGAGCAGCCGCTGCTGCGGGTCCATCGCCAGCGCCTCGCGCGGGGAGATCCCGAAGAACCGGGCGTCGAACTCGGCCGCGTCGTAGAGGAATCCGCCGTGCCGGGTGTACGAAGTGCCCGCACGGCCCGGCTCGGGATGGAAGAGCTTCTCCACGTCCCAGCCACGGTCGTGAGGCATCTCGCCGATCGCGTCACCGCCCGCGGCCACGAGGTCCCACAGGGCCTCCGGCGAGGTGGCTCCGCCCGGGTAGCGGCAGGCCATCCCCACGATGGCGATCGGCTCGTCCGCCGTGCCCGCGGATCCATGCGGAAGGCCGGTACTCCGCGCGGCGTTCCCCTCGCCGGTGAGGCGTTCGAGGACGTGCCGGGCAAGGCGGCGCGGGGTGGGATGGTCGAAGATCAGGGTGGCCGACAGCCGCAGACCGGTCGCCGCGTTGAGGCGGTTGCGCAGATCGACCGTGGTCAGCGAGGTGAGCCCGAGTTCCGAGAACACCCGGTCCGCGCGGACCTGGTGGACGGACCCGTGGCCGAGTACGGCGGCGACGGCGCTGCACACCACGTCCAGCACGGCCGGTTCGCGCGCCTCCGCCTCGAGTTCCGTCAGTCGTTCCGCGAGGTGCCCGACGGGCTCCTCGCGGGTGCCGGCCCCGCCCTCCCGTGCGCGTCGGACCTCGGGCAGCGCGTCGAAAAGGGGACGCGGGCGCGCCACGGCGTGGGCCGCCGCGAAGCGCTCCCAGTCGACGCGCGCCACCGTGACACAGGCGTCGTCGGCCACGAGGGCCTGTTCCAGGGCCGCGAGTGCGGTCGCGGGGGCGAGGCCATCCATGCCAACGTGGGCGAACCGGCCTGCCTCGGCCGCGTCCGCGGCCATCCCGGCCCCGTCCCACGCGCCCCAGGCGATCGACGTGGCCGCGAGGCCCTCCGCGCGGCGCCGCTCGGCTAGGGCGTCCAGATGGGCGTTGCCGGGTGCGTAGCCGCCCTGTCCCGGCAGGCCCCAGGTGGCCGCCACCGAGGAGAAGAGAATGAACGCCGACAGGTCCCAGCGCCTGGTCAGCTCGTCCAGGTTCTGTGCGGCTGTCGCCTTGGCCCGCAGGGCACGGTCGAGCTGACCAGGTGTCAGCGCCGTGATCAGGGCGTCGTCGAGCTGTCCTGCCGCGTGCACGACGGTGGTCAGCGGAAGGTCCTCGGGCACTGTTTCGAGTACGGCGGCCAGCGCGTCGCGGTCGCCCGCGTCACAGGCAGCGAGGGTGACGCGGACGCCGAGTTCGGTCAGCTCGGCACGCAACTCCGTTGCCCCTGGGGCCTGTTCGCCCCGGCGGCTGACCAGCAGCAGATGCTCGGCCCCGGCGGCCGCGAGCCATCGCGCCACATGGGCGCCCAGCGCCCCGGTGCCGCCGACGATCAGGGCCGTGCCGTGTGTGCGCCAGGATCCCGGCACCTGCCGTGCGCCCTTGTGTGCCGCCGTCGCGGCCCGCTCCAGGCGCCGGGCGTACACACCGGACGACCGCACGGCGAGCTGGTCCTCCCCGCCCGGCGCACTCAGCACGGCCGCGAGTCGCTCGGTCGAGGCCTCGTCCGGCCGGTGCGGCAGGTCGATCAGGCCGCCCAGTCGCTCCGGATGCTCCAGGGCGACGATCCGGGCCAGGCCCCACACCTGTGCCTGTTGGACGCGAGGAGACGGATCGTCCGCGCCTGCAGACGCGGGGCCCGTGCTTACGGCTTCGGTCGTGGCGTACCAGAGCGGGACCTCGGAATCCAGGTCGCCCAGCACCTGAGTGAGGGCCAGCGAGGACGCCAACCCCAGGGATACGGAGGGGTGTTCGTGGAGATGGCCTTCGGCGAGGGCGAGCAGGGACAGGACGCCGACCGGGCGGTGGTCGTCGAGAGCGGTCCGCAGCAGCTCGGTGAGTGCCGCCCGGTCGGCCGTCGGGTCCAGGTCGACGCGGTGGATCCGCGCTCCCCGTGCGGTCAATGCGCGTGCCGCCGCGTCGGCCCACCGGCCTGCTGTGGTTCCCGCCGCCCCCGCTGGGACGGCCACGATCCACGTACCGGAAGCCGGAACACCTCGTTCGGCGACAATCCTGTGCCAACCGATCCGATAGCGCAGAGCTCCCAGAGCGGCGTGGGCGCGGTGCCGGCCGCGCCACGCGGACAGGGCGGGGAGGGCAGTGGCCAAGGCTTCGGCGGCGAGGCCGTCGGGGGCGGCGTCGAGGCGCAGTTCCTCGGCGAGCGCGCCCGTGTCTCCCTGTTCCACCACCGCCCAGAAGCGCTGCTCCGCGGCGTCGGGACCGGTCGACGGACCGTCCTTGCGCACCCCCCGGGGCACCTCGAGCCAGTACCGCTCCTTGCGGAAGGGATAGGTCGGCAGTTCCACGTGGCCTGCGCCCGTGCCGTCGAACAGGAGCTGCCAGTCCACTGCGACGCCCTGGACGAAGTCCTCGGCGACGGAGGTGGCGAGGCGGTGCGCCGGAGCGGACGCGGAGACGTTCACGGCGCCTTCGGCGCCCGCGGCGACCGCGGCGAGCCCCGCCACCATTTCGTCCCGGCCGTTGCCGACGATCGCGGCACGGTGCTCGAATGCCGACCGGGTCAGGGCAAGCGTGTACGCCACGTCGACATCGCGTGTCTCCTGCCCGGCTCCCCGCAGGTGCGTGGCGAGGCGCAGCGCCTGTTCACGCAGCGCCTCAGGGCTCTTCGCGGACAGCACCCAGGCAAGCGCCGCGTCCGCAGCCCCACCGGCCGGTGCTGAGGCCGGCTGTGCACCGTCGCCCTCTTCGAGGATGACGTGCGCGTTGGTGCCGCTGATCCCGAAGGACGACACTCCGGCCCGACGGGGCCCTTCACCCCGTTCCCAGGGCACTTCGCGGGTCA
Source organism: Streptomyces sp. NPDC001401 (assembly GCF_042895385.1). Classification (NCBI taxonomy): domain Bacteria; kingdom Bacillati; phylum Actinomycetota; class Actinomycetes; order Kitasatosporales; family Streptomycetaceae; genus Streptomyces; species Streptomyces sp. NPDC001401. Next base: position 4,660 of record NZ_JBIAWI010000006.1, on the reverse strand, counting down.
GCAGGGACACGGCGCCCGCCGACCAGTCGACCTGCCGCGACGGCTCGTCCACATGCAGCGTCCTGGGCAGGACACCGTGCCGCATCGCCATCACCATCTTGATCACCCCGGCCACACCCGCGGCGGCCTGGGAATGCCCGATGTTCGACTTGACCGAGCCCAGCCACAGCGGCCGGTCGGCGGCACGCCCCTGACCGTAGGTCGCCAGCAGCGCCTGCGCCTCGATCGGGTCCCCCAGCCGCGTCCCGGTCCCATGCGCCTCGACCGCATCCACATCTGCGGGCTCGAGGCCCGCGCCGGCCAGGGCCTGGCGGATCACCCGTTCCTGGGAGGGGCCGTTGGGTGCGGTCAGTCCGTTGCTCGCGCCGTCCTGGTTGACGGCCGAGCCCCGCACCACCGCCAGCACCCGGTGCCCGTTACGGCGCGCGTCCGACAACCGCTCCAGGACCAGCACGCCGACGCCCTCGCCCCAGCCGGTGCCATCGGCCGCCGCCGCGAACGCCCTGCACCGCCCATCAGCCGAAAGACCGCGCTGACGCGAGAACTCGACGAAGACTCCGGGGCTGGACATGACCGTGACACCGCCGGCGAGTGCCAGCGAGCACTCCCCCTGCCGCAGCGACTGCGCCGCCAGATGCAACGCCACCAGCGACGACGAACACGCCGTGTCCACACTCACCGCCGGACCCTCCAGCCCGAACGTGTAAGCAATCCGCCCAGAGGCAACGCTCGCCGCGCTGCCGGTGAGCAGGTGGCCATCCGTGCCGTCACCGGACTCGTGCGGACGCGGTCCGTAGTCCGGCGCCATCAGTCCGGTGAAAACGCCGGTGAGGCTGCCCCGTAGCGCCTCCGGGTCGATCCCCGCCCGCTCCAGCGCCTCCCGGGAGGTCTCCAGGAGCAGCCGCTGCTGCGGGTCCATCGCCAGCGCCTCGCGCGGGGAGATCCCGAAGAAGTCGGCGTCGAACCGATCGGCGTCGTGCAGGAATCCACCGCGCCGGGTGTACGAGGTCCCCGGCCTCGACGCGTCCGGGTCGTAAAGGGACTCGAGGTCCCAGCCGCGGTTGTCCGGGAACCCGGAGGTGGCGTCCTCGCCATCGGCGACCAGCCGCCACAGGTCCTGTGGGCCGGTCACTCCGCCGGGGAAGCGGCACGCCATACCCACGATCGCGATCGGCTCGTCCGCCGCGGCGACGACGGGGGCGGCCGTCGGCTCCGAGCTCTCAGCCCGGGCGTCGCCGAGGAGTTCGGCCAGCAGGTACGTGGCGAGGGCTCCGGGCGTGGGACGGGCGTAGACCGTGGTCGTGGGGAGTCTCAGGCCGGTCGCGGTGTTGAGCCGGTTACGCAGCTCGACCGCGCCGATGGAGTCGAAGCCCAGTGCCTTGAAGTCGCGGGCCGCATCGACCATTGCGGCGGAGGGGTGCCCCAGTACCGCGGCGGCCTCCGTCCGGACCAGATCCAGGAGCAGTGCATGCTGGTCGGGTTCCGGTGCGGCGGCCAGCCGCTCGGCGAAGGACCTCGGTGCGCTGCGGTCGGTCCCCGGGGCGGCCGGGGAGGAGGTGGGAGGGGTGGACGGCAGCCAGAAAGTCCGGCGTTGGAAGGCGTAGGTGGGCAGGTCCACGGGCCGCGCTTCGCGGACGGCGGGGCTCCAGTCCACTTCCGCTCCGCTCACCTGTGCCTGCGCCAGCGAGGTCAGCAGCCGAGCGGTGTCGCCCTGGTCGCGCCGCAGTGTCCCGACGACCACAGCCGGGTCGTCGTCGTTGGTGAAGAGGTCGACGGTCTCCTGGACACCCACGGCGAGGACCGGATGCGGGCTGCATTCGACGAACAGCCGGTGTCCGTCCGCGAGCAGGGCACGGACAGTCTCCTCGAACCGGACGGTCTGCCGCAGGTTGCGGAACCAGTAGGCGGCGTCCAGCCGTGTCGTGTCGGTGACGGGCGCTGCGGTCACCGCCGAGTAGAAGGTGATGTCCGTAGCAGCCCGCGGAGCGATGTCGGCCAGGGCGGTAAGCAGTTCGTCCCGTACGGCCTCCATTCCGGGCGAGTGCGAGGCGTAGTCGACGTCGATACGCCGAGCCCGCACGTCCTCTGCCTGGTAGGCGGCGAGCAGTTGGTCCAGGACAGCCGTCTCCCCGGCGAGCACGGTGGAGGCCGGCCCGTTGACGGCAGCCACGGCGACGCGGCCCGCCCAAGGGGCGATCCGCTCGGCCACCTCGGCGACCGGCAGGGGTACGGAGATCATGCCGCCGGTCCCGGACAGCCGGGCCAGGGCCTGCGCACGCAGGGCGACGATCTTCGCGGCGTCGCGCAGGGAGAGCGCTCCGGCCACCTGCGCGGCGGCGATCTCACCCTGCGAGTGGCCGACGACCGCGTCCGGTACGACTCCGTAGACCTTCCACACCTCGGCGAGCGAGACCATGACAGCCCACAGAGCGGGCTGCACCACGTCGACCCGGTCCAGCGACGGCGCTCCCCCTTCGGCGCGCAGCACTTCGGTCAGGGACCAGTCGACGAACTCCCCGAGCGCCTGCTCGCAGCGCGCGACGTGCGCGGCGAAGACCTCGTTCTCCGCCAGGAGCGCCCGTCCCATCGCCTGCCATTGCGAGCCCTGCCCGGGGAACACCAGGACGGTCCGGCCCGCCGCGGTCCGTCCCGTACCGACAACGGCGTTCTTGACGGACCGGCCTTCGGACACGGCGGCGAGGCCCGCGAGGAGCTCCTCGCGACCGGTTCCGACGACGACCGCGCGGTGCTCGAACAGCGAGCGGGTGGTCGCCAGGGCGTGCCCGACGTCCGCGACGTCGAGTGTGTCCTGGTCGGTCACGAAGGCGGCCAGCCGGGCAGCCTGTGCACGCAATGCCTCGGCTGTCCGGGCCGAGAGCGTCCACGGCACCGCCTTCCCGCGCCGCGTGTGCGGCGCGTCGGCCGTCGGTAGCTCGGCCGTCGGCAACTCCCCGCGTGATGGCTCGGACAGCACCACATGGCAGTTGGTGCCGCCCATCCCGAAGGAGCTGACGCCCGCGACGAGTTCCCGCCGGTCGTCGGGCCAGGAGGAGAGCGCGGTGTGGACGTGGAGTCTCAGCTCGTCCAACGGGATCCGCGGGTGGGGTGTCTCGTGGTGCAGGCTCGGCGGCAGCCGACGGTGCCGGATGCTCAGGGCGACCTTGAGGAGTCCGGCGATACCGGCGGCGCCTTCCAGGTGACCGATGTTCGTCTTGACGGAACCGACGTGCAGTGCAGGCGTGTCCGCGGAGCGGGCACGGCCGAGAGCGGCGCCCAGGGCGGCGGCCTCGACGGGGTCGCCGACCGGGGTCCCCGTCCCGTGGAGTTCGACGTACTGCACCTCGTCGGGGCGGGTCCCGGCGCGCTCGTGGGCCCGGCGGACCACATCTTCCTGCGCCCGGGCGCTCGGTGCGGTGAACCCGTCGCCGCCACCGTCGTTGTTCACGGCGCTGCCGCGGATCACGCAGTGCACGGGGTCGCCGTCGGCGAGCGCCCGGTCGAGGGGCTTGAGGACGACGAACCCACCACCCTCACCCCGTACATAGCCGTCGGCATGGGCGTCGAAGGCGCGGATCCGGCCCCGCGGAGACTGGCCGCCCATCTTGGCCGCGGCGACCGCGTTCTCCGGAGCGAGGATGAGGTTCACCCCGCCCGCGAGGGCCAGCTCGCTCTCTCCGCGCCGCAGGCTCTCGCACGCCAGGTGCACCGCAACGAGGGACGAGGACTGCGCCGAGTCGACGGTCAGGCTGGGCCCGCGCAGCCCCAGGCAGTAGGAGACCCGGTTGGCGATGACACCGCGCTGCAGACCGGTCAGCCAGTGGCGAGTGACGGCTTCGGTGCCGGCCCTGCGCAGCAGCGTGGCGTAGTCGTCCGAGACAGAGCCTACGAACACCCCGGTGCGGCTGCCCGCGATCCGTTCGGGGACGATCCGGGCGTCCTGGAGGGCCTCCCAACCGAGCTCCAGCATCAGCCGCTGCTGAGGGTCCATGGCCAGTGCCTCGCGAGGGCCGATACCGAAGAACTCGGCGTCGAATCCGGTGACCGTGGACCAGTCCAGGAACCCGCCGTGCCGGACGTCGGCCCGGCCCGGTGCGCCCATGTCCCCGTCGCCGTACAGCGCTTCGGCGTCCCAGCGTTCGGCGGGGGCCGGACCGACGGCGTCCACGCCTGCGCGCAGGAGGTTCCAGTACTCCTGCGGCGAGGACACTCCGGGCAGCCGACAGGACACGCCGACGACCGCGATGGGAACGTCCTCCTGCCGCCGGTCCGTCCGTGCACCGGTGCTGTCCTGTACGGGGGTCATGGAGCCCTTTCTGGGTCGTTGCCGTTCCGTCACGCCGTTGAGTGCTTCGCCACGCCCGACTGGATCGTTCACGGGACCGGCTCCACGCGGCCGTTGGTCTGTCGCTGTTCCAGCAGGTTGTAGGCGCGCGGCGCCTCGGGGATATCGCGTGGATCACCGGCCCCCGGACTGCCCGAGCGCGTTTCAGCAATAGGCGGCGACCTCGCTGGCCTTGGCCTTCTCTCCGGTCAACTCGCCCAGTTCGCCCCGGAGTTGACTGCCCCGCTCATGCTTCCTTCAACTCCAGTGCATCCAGGGCGACTTGGGTGACTTCTTCGGGCGTACGGCCGTCGGTCGCGACGACGGCCGTGGCGACCT